>NZ_JBICSN010000004.1:0-535409 GCF_043197115.1 Micromonospora sp. NPDC049275 | reverse complement strand
CCGGGGTTCTTGGTGTTGAGCCCCCCCCCTTCGGGCGGTTGGTTAGTTCCTTTGCACGTCCCGGGGGGGGGCGGGGGGGGCCCCCCCCCGCGGGGGGGGGCGGGGGCGCCCCCCCCCCCCCCCCGACGGAGTGACCTACTTCTTGGCCTGACCGGCGGCGACCTCTTCCGCCGTCCAGTAGCCGGAGTCGATCAGCGTAGCCTTGATGTCGTCCTTGTAGACGGTCGCGATCGGCAGCAGGTACGCCGGAACGACCTTCACGCCGTTGTTGTACGTCTCCGTGTCGTTCGCCTGCGGCTGCTTCTTCTGCAGGAACGCCTCGGCGGCGTTCACGGCCTGGTCGGCCAGCAGGCGGGTGTCCTTGAAGACTGTCGAGTTCTGCACGCCGTCGTTGATCAGCTTGATCGAGGCGATCTCCGCGTCCTGACCGGTCACGACGGGCAGCTTCTTGGCGCCGCTACCGTAGCCGGCGTTCTGCAGGGCGGTGATGATGCCCCGGGAGATGCCGTCGTACGGCGACAGCACGCCGTCAACCTTCGAGCCGTCGTTGTAGCTGGAGGTGAGCAGGTTCTCCATCCGCTTCTGCGCGGTCTCCTGCTGCCACCGCAGGGTGGCGACCTGCTCGGGGGTGGTCTGCTTGGACTTCACCTTCAGCGTGCCGGCGTCGACGAACGGCTTCAGCGTGTCCATCGCGCCGCCGAAGAAGTACTGCGTGTTGTTGTCGTCGAGCGAGCCGGCGAAGAGCTCGATGTTGAACGGCCCCTTGGCGGTGCCCTTCGAGCCGTCCTTGTTGAGCAGACCGAGACCGACGAGCAGCGCGGTGCCCTGGGCGACGCCGACCTTGTAGTTGTCGAAGCTGACGTAGAAGTCCACGTCCTTGCTGCCGCGGATCAGCCGGTCGTACGAGATGACCGGGATCTTCGCGGACGCGGCGGCCTGCAACTGGCTGCTGAGCGCGGTGCCGTCGATCGCCGCGATGACCAGGACGTCGGCGCCCTGGGTGATCATCTGGTCGACCTGCTGCGACTGCGTGGGGATGTCGTCGCCCGCGTACTGCAGGTCGACCTTGTAACCCTTCGCCTCCAGCTTGGACTTCACCGCGTTGCCGTCGGCGATCCACCGCTCCGAGGTCTGCGTCGGCATCGAAACACCGATCGTCAGGTCTCCCGGCTTCTTGTCGCTGGTGTCGTCGCCGCTGCCGGCACCTCCACCACTGCACGCCGCCAGGCTCAGCGCCAGCGCCGCACTACCGAGAGCAACCAGGAATTTCCTGCTCACGGGCTTCTCCTCTCCCGATTCCCCCCGCTGACCGCCGGGGCCACCTGTCATCTTTCGGGTAGTGTTAGCGCTCACATAGTGCACGTCAACACTTGATCCGAAATACCGGTGTCACGGTCTCGTAACGGAGGCTTCGCCACCGACGCGACCTCGCACAACCCGCTCGGTGATCGATCGATGGTCGCCGCTCCGTGCTCGCAACGGCACGGCAGCGGCCAGCGGCCGCGGAGGGTCAACGGCACGGCGACGGGCCAGCGGTCAGTGGCGCGGCGGGGCGACGCTGTCGCGGGCGACGAGGGTCGGGGCGATGGTCTGCCGCAGGGCGCCCCCACCGATGCCCGACTCGATCTGGGTCAGCAGCATCTGCAGGCTCGCCCGCGCCACCGCGTCGAAGTCGGGTCGGACGGTGGTGAGCGGCGGAATGAAGTACGCCGCCTCCGGCACGTCGTCGAAACCCACGACGCTGATGTCGGCCGGCACCCGCCGCCCGAACTCGTGCAACGCCCGCAGCACACCCAGAGCGAGGTGGTCGTTGGCCGTGAAGATCGCGGTCACCTCCGGCATCCGGGCGAGCATCTGCCCGCACCGATAGCCCGACGCCGCCGACCAGTCCCCGTGCATCAACGGTGGCGGGTCGATCCCCGAGGCCAGCAGTGCCGCCCGCCAGCCCTCGATCCGACCGGCGCTGTCGAACCAGTCGGACGGCCCCGACACGTGCCACACGGTGCGGTGCCCCGCGTCGAGGAGATGCTGGGTCGCCGCCCGCGCGCCGGCCACCTGGTCGACTGTCACCAGCGGCACCGGGCGGTGCGGATCGCCGTCGACAGTCACCAGTGGGACGTCCTTGGGAAGCAGTTCCAGGGCCTCGCCCGCCGACTCGACAGGCGCGATGACGACGATGCCGGCCACCCGGTGGGCCAGGTGGCGCTCGACCGCGGCCGAGATGGACCGGTGGTCGAGGTTGCGGACGCTGCCCACGCTTACCGCGAAGCCCTCCTCCGCGGCCGTCTGCTCCAGGGCGGCCAGCAGCGACGCCGGGCCGTAGAGGGTCGTGTTCTGTGCCACCACGCCGATGACCTGGGACCGGCCGGTCACCAGTGCGCGCGCGGCGCCGTTCGGACGGTAGCCGAGCTCGGCGATCGCCGCCCGTACCCGCAATCGGGTCTGCTCACGCACGTTGGGGTGCCCGTTGAGCACCCGCGACACCGTCTGGTGGGAGACACCGGCCAGACGAGCGACATCTGTCATCGCGGGACCGTGCACGGCCATTTCACTCCCCCCGCCTGCAACCCGACCCGCGGCCCGTCGACGTTGACTGGAGCGGCCCGGCCCGATCCCCCTCGCTCAGCCACCACGCCGGTGCTGAATCGCAGGTGGCCAGCGCTGGATCGCCGACAGTCTACGCCAGGCACCGCCTGGAACACGGCACGGCTGAGCGCGAACGACACGGCATGTGCCAGGTCGGTCGGCCGGCATCCCGCGTGGCGCGCACCGCCACCCTCGACCGGAGCCTGCCACAACGGGCCGCCGCCCCGCTCCGCGCTCCTGGACGGAGCGTGGAACAGGGCGGCGGCGGGCCGGAGGTGGCGACGCGGACACCTTCCGTGGGGCGCGGGGTGGTCCGTTCGCGTCACCGGCAGATTACCGTCGTGTGACCGGGGTCACGGTGTCGTCAGGTCGAATCGGCGCACGGTGACCGCGCCACCCAGCGCCTGCGTGGCGTGGTTGAAGATGGCGAACCGGTAGCCCATGAAGAACTGCCAGTTGTTCGCCAGGGTCAGGGCGTTGCCGAACGAGGTGAAGTTGACCCCGTCGGTGCTGTACGAGAAGCGGGCCTGCCGGCCGGACCCGGGTCTGATGTCGGCGTTGGCCCGCAACCAGATCCGGCCACCGGAGACGGCGGTGCTCGCCACCTCGCTGCCGGTGCTTGTGGTGTTCCAGCTGCCGTCCATCGTGAGCCCGTTCTGCATGACCAGGCGGGTGGATCCGTTGTCGCGCCGGACCCCGATCCAGGCGGACGAGTTGCGCAGCACCGCCAGGCCGGTGCGATCACCGTCGCGCATCGTGGAGTAGTCCAACTCGATGGTGGCGGTCGAGGTGGGGCCCTGGATCCGGTGGGTGAGCGTGTTGCGCGCCTTGTACAGGTCGCCGGTGACGGTGGCGGTCTGCAGGTTCAGTCCGTTGTTGACCGACCATTTGCTGTTGTCCGGGTTGTGGTTCCACTCCCACTGCGGGCCGAGGGTGGTGCCGGCGAACGTGTCGGTGCCGGTGAGCGGCTTGACCGCGCGCGGCGGCGTGGGCAGGTTCGGCTTCGGGTACGAGGTGCCCCACGTGCCGTTGACCGTCTGCAGCACGGGCCAGCCGTCGCCGGTCCAGGTGATCGGGGCCATGGCGGGCATCCGACCACCGGGGTACGCGTCGACGAAGGACATGTAGTACCAGTCGCCGTTCTGGGTCTGCACCAGTCCGCCCTGGTGCGGCACGCCGCCACCGGAGATCGGGCCGGGCAGGTTGAGCAGCACCTGACGCTGCTCGTACGGCCCGAACGGGCCGTTTGTGGACTTCAGCACGTACTGGCCGTTGGCCGGCCGGGTGAGCCAGATGTAGTAGGCGCCGTTGCGCTTGTAGAAGCGCGCGCCCTCCAGCGTCCCGATGCTCGACGGCGTCGAGTAGACCTGCTGGCTGCGGACCTGGGTCTTCCCGTCGGCGGAGAGCTGCGCGACGCTGATGTTGCTGTTGCCGTACGCGACGTACATGGTGTCGTTGTCGTCGATCAGCATGCCGGCGTCGTAGTAGCAGTTGGGGATGGTGGTGAGCTTGCTCCACGTGCCGTCGACTGCGGAAGCCGTGTAGATGTGGGTCTGCGCGAAGTCGATGCACCCGGCCCAGTAGTACGTCTTGTTGCTCGGCCGGTAGTTCAGGGTCGAGGCCCAGATCCCGTCGACGTACGCGTTACTACCGCCGCTCATGTCGTACTTCGAGCCGAAGTCGAGCTTGGGCACGGAGTGCCCGGCGTACTCCCAGTTCACCAGGTCGTACGAGCGCAGCACGGGCGCGCCCGGCGAGTAGTGCATGGTGGACGCCGACATGTAGTAGACGTTGTCCACCCGGATGATGTCGACGTCGGCGAAGTCCTGCCAGACGACCGGGTTCGAGTACGTGCCGTTCGACGGGGGTGGCGTGGTGGGCGGTGGCGTCGTGGGGTTGCCCCCGCCGTCGACGCGGACGAGCTGCCACTGCTGGTTGGTGCCGTTCCAGTCGTCGTACTGCACGATGTTGCCACCGTCAGCGGTCGAGGCGCCCTGCACCTCCATCGCCTTGTTGCTGTTGCGGTTGATCAACCGCACGTACCCGCTGTCCGAATCGGTCAACCGGAACTGCTGGTTGGTGCCGTTGTTGTCGGACCACTGCACGATCGCCCCGCCATTGGCCGTCGAACGGCCGGACACGTCCAGCACCTTGCCCGACAACCTCGACTTGATCCGGTAGTAACCGCCCCCGGAGTCCACGAACTGCCACTGCTGCTGGTTGCCGTTGTTACGCGTCCACTGGGTGATCCGCGCACCGTCGTTCGTGGCCGAGTTGTACACGTCCACGGCCTTGCCACTGTTGCGGTTCACCAGCACGTACCAGGCGCTCGTGTCGACAGTTGCCGCCGACGCGGGTGACGAGGCCACCGCTGCGGCCGCGCCACCGACCACCAGCGCCATCGCCGCAATGGCGAGTCTCGACACCCACCCGCGCCGTCGTGGCGCACCCCGGGGAACCCGACCGATGGAAAGCATGATTCTCCTCTGCTGACGCGAACCGTGCGGTCTGGGTCGGCGTCCGCGGCACCGGGCGGGGCACCGAGCTGACCACGCCCGGCCATGTGATCGCTAACACCAGTCGCCCGACCGTCGTGGTGACGAGGTGCCGAAACCACGGGGTAGGACGCGCGCGCGGCCGGACCAGCCAACGACATCGACCATCTTGGCTATAGACTGTGAGCGATAACATGCTGTTCGTCAAGTCGTAACACAACCGCCTCGTGGCCCTGCTGGCGCACACGCGAACGGGTGGTCCACCCCCGCCCGCAGGCAGGGATGGACCACCCGTTACTCGTACGATCCGACCGGGCGGGTCAGAAACCGCGGGCCAGCCGGTAGTACGCCTGGTTCCAGCGGATCTCGTCGGCGAAGCGGCGCGGCTCGGTGTCGGCGTCGATGACGACGAGTTCGGTCCGGCTCATCTCCGCCAGGTCGTGCAGCTCCTCGGTGCCCACCGCCTGCGACAGCACGGTGTGGTGCGGGGCGCCGGCGGTGATCCACGCCTCGGCCGAGACCGGCAGGTCGGGGCGCGGACGCCAGACGGCACGGGCCACCGGCAGACGGCGCAGCGGTTGCGGCGGGGCCACCACGTCGATCTCGTTGGCCACCAGCCGGAAGCGCTCCCCCATGTCGGAAAGCCCGAGCACCACGGCCGGACCGGGGGCGGCGTCGAACACCAGCCGGACCGGGTCCTCCCGGCCGCCGATGCTCAACGGGTGGATCTCCACGTTGGGCACGTCGGACGCGATGGTCGGGCAGACCTCGAGCATGTGAGCGCCGAGGACCAGCTCCTGACCCGGAGTCAGGTCGTAGGTGTAGTCCTCCATGAACGACGTGCCGCCCTCGACCCCCACCGACATCGCCTTGAGGGTGTGGACCAGGACCGACGTCTTCCAGTCGCCCTCGCCACCGAAGCCGTAGCCGTCGGCCATCAGCCGCTGCACGGCGATGCCTGGCAGCTGACGCAGGCCACCGAGGTCCTCGAAGTTCGTGGTGAACGCCCGGAAGCCGCCGGCCTCCAGGAAGGAACGCATGCCGAGCTCCAAGCGGGCCGCATAGCGCAGCGAGTCGTGCCGTTCACCCCCGGGAAGCAGGTCACCGCCGACACGGTAGGTGTCGCCGTACTCCTTGACCAGCTCGTCCACGTCGGCGTCGGCGACCTCGCCGACCACCTGGACCAGGTCGTTGACGCCGTAGGTGTTGACCGACACCCCGAAGCGCAGCTCCGCCTCGACCTTGTCGCCCTCGGTCACCGCGACGTCGCGCATGTTGTCACCGAAGCGGGCCAGACGCAGCGACCGCATCGCCGACCAGCCCAGCGCGGCGCGTGCCCAGGCTCCGATCCGAGTGCTCACCCGCGGGTCGCTGACGTGCCCGGCCACCGTCTTACGGGCCACACCGAGACGCGTCTGGATGTACCCGAACTCCCGGTCGCCGTGGGCGGCCTGGTTCAGGTTCATGAAGTCCATGTCGATCTCGTCCCACGGCAGCAGGACGTTCGCCTGGGTGTGCAGGTGCAGCAGCGGCGTCTGCAACGCGTCCAGACCGGAGATCCACATCTTCGCCGGCGAGAACGTGTGCATCCAGGCGATGACCCCGATGGCGCCCTGGGCGGCGGCGTCCCGGCAGACCTGCAGGATCTCACCGCTGTTGGTCAGGACGGGCTTCCAGACCACGCGGGCGGGAATCTGCGGCGAGTCGTCGAGCGCGGCCGCGATCTGGCGGGACTGCTCGGCGACCTGCCGGAGCGTCTCCTCGCCGTACATGCCTTGGCTGCCGGTGAGGAACCAGATCTCGGGTTGGGTTTGTGGTGCCATGGGGTTGCCTTCCGCGAGAGGAACGGTCACTTGTAACGGATTCCGATGAGGCGCTGGAGGAGGATGAACGCGAAGAGCAGACCACCGATCACGATCTTGGTCCACCAGGAGTTGAGACTCCCGTCGAAGGTGATGAGGGTCTGGATGACACCCAGCACCAGCACGCCCAGCACCGTGCCGAAGACGTAACCCGAACCACCGGTGAGTACGGTGCCTCCGATCACGACGGCAGCGATGACGTCCAACTCCATGCCGACGGCGATCAGCGGCGCGCCCGAGAGGGTGTAGAAGGACAGCAGGATGCCACCGATCGCGGAGCACAGGCCGCTGATCGTGTAGACGGCGATCCGGGTCCGCCCCAGCGGCAGGCCCATCAGCAGTGCAGACTGCGGGTTGCCGCCGACCGCGTACACGTTGCGCCCCAGCCGGGTGTAGGCCAGCACGTACGCCGCGACGAGCACCACGGCGAAGGCGATCAACACGCTGATCGAGACGAAGTTGCCCTGGGAATTCCCGATCCGCTCCTGCGACATCCTGGTCCAGAACCCGTCGGTGATCGGGATGGACGAGCCGGAGATGAACGTGCACATCCCCCGGGCGAAGAACATCCCGGCGAGCGTGACGATGAACGGCTGGATGTCGAAGAAGTGGATGGCACACCCCATCAACAGGCCGAGCGTCGGGCCGATGAGCAGGGCGATGACGAGCACGAGCGCCGCGGGCAGGCCCTTCTGCAACAGGTCCGCCGACACCATCGCCGTCATGGCGACGACGGACCCCACCGACAGGTCGATGCCACCGGTGAGGATCACGAAGGTCATTCCCACCGCGACGACGAGCAGGAAGCCGTTGTCGATGAAGACGTTGAAGATGACCTGCACGTTCGAGAACGCCGTGTACTGCGACACCCCGATGGCGTACATCACCAGTAGCAGGGCGAGCGTCGCCAGGACCGGTATCTGCTTCCTCGGCAGCCGGAACCGGGTACGGCGGGGGGCGGTGAGCGATCCGGTGGTCATGCCGGCACCTGCTCCTTCGGCTTGTCGGCGACGGGGCGCGGCGGCGGGGCGCTTCTTCTACGCCTGTTGAACTTGGCCCGGAAGGCCGGCGACTGGATGAGGCAGACGGCGATGACGACCACTGCCTTGAACAGCAGTGAGGTCTGCGGCGAGATGTTCATGGCGTACACCGAGGTGGTCAGGGTCTGGATGATCAGCGCGCCGAGGATGGTGCCGCTCAGGAAGAACCGGCCGCCGGCGAGGGACGTGCCACCGATGACGACCGCGAGGATGGCGTCCAACTCCACCCAGAGGCCGACGGCGTTGCCGTCGGCGCTGGAGACGTTCGCCGTCATCATGAAGCCGGCGACCGCCGCGCAGACGGCGCTGACGACGTACGCGAGGAAGATGACCCGGCCGGAGCGGATGCCGGCGAGTCGGCTGGCCTCGGCGTTGCCGCCCACCGACTCGATGATCATGCCGAGGGCGGTACGGCGGGTGAACGCGGCGACCAGCAGTGCCGCGGCCAGGGCGATGAAGATCGCCAGCGGCAGGGTCAACAGGTGACCCAACCCGATCGACCGGAACGGCCCGGAGTTGATGGTGATGATCTGACCCTGGGTGATCAGCTGGGCGAGACCCCGGCCGGCCACCATCAGGATCAGGGTGGCGATGATCGGTTGGATCCCGATCACGGCCACCAGCACCCCGTTCCAGACGCCCAGCACGAGCGCGACCCCCAACGCCATGGCGAGGGCGGTCAGCACCACCGGGAGACTGTTCTGGTCGGGCTGCTTGCTGATGTACATGCAGGCCATCGCGCCGCTGATCGCACAGATCGAGCCGACCGAGAGGTCGATGCCGCCGGTCGAGATGACAAGGGTCATGCCCAGCGCGACGAGGATCAACGGCGCGCTCAACCGCAGGATGTCGATAGGCGAGCCGTACAGGTGCCCGTCCTTGAGCTCGATGGACAGGAACCCGGGCCGGTAGATCGTGTTCGCGGCGAGCATGGCGACCAGCACGGCGGCGGGCCAGAACAGCCGGTGACCGGTGATCGTCCGGTAGCGGCTCACGGTGTCGCTCATCGGTCTGCCTCCTCGCGGTGGGATCCACTCGCGATGGTCTGCATGATGCGGTCGGCGTTGAGGCTCTCGTCGTTGGCGAGCTGCGCGACCATCTGCCGGTCACGCATGACGGCCACCTTGTGGCTGAGGCGCAGCACCTCCTCCAGTTCGGCGGAGATGAACAGCACCGCCATCCCGCCGTCGGACAACTGCGTGACGAGCTTCTGGATCTCGGTCTTCGCGCCGATGTCGATGCCCCGGGTCGGCTCGTCGAGGATCAACAGCCTCGGCTCGGTGATCAGCCACCGGGCCAGGAGCACCTTCTGCTGGTTACCACCGGAGAGGTTGCGGACCGGCACCTCCGGGTCCGCCGGACGGATGTTGAGTGCCTTGACGTACTTGTCGACAAGCTCGTCCTGCCTGCGGCGCGGGATGGGCCGCAGCCAGCCACGGGCGGCCTGCATCGCGAGGATGATGTTCTCGCGGACCGACAGCTCGGGAACGATGCCCTCGGCGCGGCGGTTCTCCGAGCAGAAGCCGACGCCCTGGTCGATGGCCTGCGCGGGGGTACGCAGGCTGCTCGACGTGCCGTCGATCGCGACCTGTCCACCGTCGGCCCGGTCGGCGCCGAAGAAGAGTCGCGCCACCTCGGTACGCCCTGAGCCCAGCAGACCGGCCAGGCCCACCACCTCGCCGGAGTGGATGGTGAGGCTGAACGGCGCGACAGCGCCCGCCCGACCGAGGTTCGACACCGCCACCATGGGGGTGCCCTCCTCCAGCGCGCCCAGGTCCCGACGGGAGTGCTCCTCGAGCCCCTCGAGGACGTCGAGTTCCTTGCCGATCATCTTCTCGACGAGGCCGAGCTGGGGCAGCTCGGCGGTGAGATATTCGCCGACGAGCCCACCGTTGCGCAGCACGGTGATGCGGTCGGCGATCTCGTAGACCTGGTCGAGGAAGTGGGTCACGAACAGGATCGCGATGCCCTCGTCGCGCAGTTGCCGCATGATGCGGAACAACTGCGCCACCTCGCCGGCGTCGAGGCTGGACGTCGGCTCGTCCAGGATCAGCACCCGGGCCTTGATGTCGATGGCGCGCGCGATGGCGACCATCTGCTGGATCGCCAGGGAGTACGAGCCCAGCGGCGCGCTGACGTCGAGGTCGAGGTCGAGGCGGGTGAGCAGGGCGCGGGCGCGGCGGCGAACCTCACCCCAGCGGACGGCGCCGAGCAGCCGCGGCTCACGGCCGATGAAGATGTTCTCCGCCACCGAGAGGTTGGTGCAGAGGTTGACCTCCTGGAACACGGTGCTGACCCCGGCGGCGTTCGCCTGCATCGGCCCGGTGAAGGACACCGGCTCCCCGTCCAGGGTGATCGTGCCCTCGTCGGTGTCGTAGACACCGGTCAGCACCTTGATGAGGGTCGACTTGCCGGCGCCGTTCTCGCCCATCAGGGCGTGCACCTCGCCGGGAAGGAGCTGGAAGTTGACGTTGTGGAGTGCGCGCACCCCGGGAAAGGACTTGCTGATCCCGGTCATCGTCAGGACCGGACGGCTATCCGTCATCCCATCAGACCTCTTCTGGGGGTTGTCGACGCGGAAGGGCCGCTGCGCTCCCATCACGCCCGCCCGGCCGCCCCTGCGGGAGGCTCGGGCGGGCGTGGCGCGGGTCATCGCGGGTCATGCCCGGTCCGTTCGGGTTTATGGGCGACGAGGCGGGGCCGCCGCGCTCGCGCGGCGACCCCCCGACGTCGATCAGTACTTGCGGGTGGGCAGAGCCTCCTTGGCCTGCGCCTGGGTGAAGGTGGTCTCCTCGGTCTCGATCCGAGCAGGCACCTCCTGGCCGGCCTTGACCTTCTTGGCCAGGTCCATCAGCTGCGGGCCGAGCAGCGGGCTGCACTCCGCGATGAAGTTGAACTTCCCGTCGGCGAGGGCCTGCATGCCATCCTTGACGGCGTCCACAGTGATGATGGTGATGTCCTTGCCCGGCACCTTGCCAGCGGCGGTGATCGCCTCGAGCGCACCCAGGCCCATGTCGTCGTTGTGCGCGAACAGCACGTCGATCTGCTTGTTGCCCTTGAGGAACTGCTCCATGACCTGCTTGCCACCGGCGCGGGTGAAGTCGCCCGACTGGGAGGCAACGATCTTCAGGTTCGGGTTGGCGGCGATCGCCTCACCGAAGCCCTTCTTGCGGTCGTTCGCCGGGGCCGCGCCGGTGCTGCCCTGCAGTTCGACGATGTTCACCGGGCCGGTAGCGCCCTTCTTCTGCTCGACCAGCCACTCACCGGCGAGCTTGCCCTCCTTGACGAAGTCCGAGCCGAGGAACGTCTTGTACAGGCTCTTGTCGGCCGAGTCGACCGAGCGGTCGGTCAGGATGACCGGGATCTTGGCGTCCTTGGCCTCCTTGAGCACGGTGTCCCAACCGGACTCGACCACCGGCGAGAAGGCGATCACGTCGACCTTCTGCTGGATGTAGTTGCGGATCGCCTTGATCTGGTTTTCCTGCTTCTGCTGCGCGTCGTCGAACTTCAGCTCGATCCCGGCCGCGGTGGCGGCTTCCTTGATCGAGACGGTGTTCGCGGTACGCCAGCCGCTCTCCGCGCCGACCTGCGAGAAGCCCATCGTGATCTTGCCGTCGTCCTTGGTGCCGCCGCCGCCGCCGGTGTCGCTGTTGCCGCAGGCCGCCACGCCGCCGACGAGCAGCACGCTGGCGAGGACCGCGATAGCGCGCTGCGTTCGCAACTTTCTCATCAGTTCTCCTTGGCTGGGTGTGGTGGATGACCGCGCGAGCCGCCGACGTGCGAAGGGTGGCGTACGCGGGTGGTGCGTGCTGGTGCGTCGGTGGAGCAGACCGGCGGGCCCGGATGGCCGCTGGAGACGGTCAGGAACCCGCCGGTGCGACTGTTTGTTGGCCGTAGACGTTCTGGTAACGGTGGTAGAGAGCGTCGATGTCGGCCTGCGCGATCGGCACGGGCTTCCCGAGGGTCCGCGCCAGGTACGAGGTGCGGGCCACGTCCTCACACATGACCGCGGCCTTGACCGCCGCCCGGGCGTCCCGGCCGATGGTGAAGACGCCGTGGTTGCGCATCAGCACCGCGGGTGAGCGGTGCCCGGCGAGCGTGGCGACGATGCCCTTGCCGATGTCGTCGCCGCCGATCAGCGCGAACGGACCCAGCGGGATCTCCCCGCCGAACTCGTCGGCCTGCGCGGTGAGGTGGCACGGGATCGCCTCTGCGCAGGCGGCCCAGGCGCTGGCGTACGAGCTGTGCGTGTGCACGACGCCGCCGACCTCGGGCATGGCCCGGTAGACGTAGGCGTGGGCGGCCGTGTCACTGGACGGGGCGAGATCACCCTCGACGAGGACACCGTCGAGGTCGCAGACCACCATCGTGTCGGCAGTCAGGTCGTCGTAGCCCACACCGCTCGGCTTGATCACCATGAGGTCCTGGCCGGGGACCCGCGCGGAGACGTTGCCGGACGTCCAGGCGACCAGGTTGTAGCGGGTCAGCTCGGTGTGCAGCCGGGCGACGGTCTCGCGCAGCTCGGCGATCTGTCGACTCACCTCTGCGTTCATGCGACGACCTCCAGCGGGGTCTCGTGCGTGACCGTGGCGGCCTCGACGGCCGCGTTACGAATCGCCCGCAGGCGGAGCATGACGTCGTTGCCACCCCGACCGAAGTGGTCGTGCAGCGCCCGGTACTCGGCGTACAGGGCGTCGTAGGCGCGCGCCCGGTCGGGATCCGGCGTGTAGACGGCCTCGTGCACACGCCCCATCGCCTGCGACGCCTCGTGGATCGAGGGGTACGCCCCGGCGGCGACGGCGGCGTGGATCGCCGACCCGAGCGCCGGCCCCTGCGCGGACGCGATGATGTTCAGCGGTCGCTTGGTCACGTCGGCGTAGATCTGCATCAGCAGCTTGTTGTTGGTGAGACCGCCGGCGATCACCAGGTCGTTCACCGGCACCCCGGCCTCGACGAACGCGTCAATGATCATCCGGGTGCCGTACGCGGTGGACTCCAGCAGCGCACGGTAGATGTCCTGCGGGCGGGTGGCCAGGGTCATCCCGACGATCATCCCGCTGAGGTCGTGGTTGACCAGCAACGACCGGTTGCCGTTCCACCAGTCCAACGCGACCAGGCCGTGCGCGCCGACCGGTTGGCCGGCGGCGAGCTCGGTGAGCCGTTCGTGCGAGTCGAACCCGGCGGGGGCGCCGTGCTCGACGAACCAGCCGAAGATGTCGCCGACGCCGCTCTGCCCGGCCTCGTAACCCCAGGCGCCGGGGCTGATGCCGCCGTCCACGACACCGCACATGCCGGCCACCTCGGCGACCTCCGCGCCGTTGACGACGTGGCAGGTCGAGGTGCCCATGATGGCGACCAGCCGGCCGGGCTCCACGGCCTGCGCGGACGCCGCGGTGACGTGCGCGTCGACGTTGCCGACGGCCACCGCGATCCCCTCCGGCAGACCCGTCCAGGCCGAGGCGCGGGCGGTGAGCGTGCCGGCGCGGGCGCCGAGCGGCAGCAGCGGCCCGTCGAGCTTGGCCACGAAGTCGCCGAAGTCGGGGTTGAGCGCGGTCAGGAAGCTCTCGGACGGGTACTGCCCGTCCTGCAGGATGCCCTTGTAGCCGGCGGTGCAGACGTTACGGGTCTCGGTGCCGCTGAGCTGCCAGACGATCCAGTCGGCGGCCTCGATGAACCGCTCGGCCCGGTGGTAGACCTCCGGGTCCTCCTCCAGCATCTGCAGACCCTTGGCGTACTGCCACTCGGCGGAGATCTTGCCGCCGTACCGGCCGATCCACGGCTCGGCCCGCTCGTGGGCCAGCGCGTTGATCCGGTCGGCGTGCGGCTGCGCGGCGTGGTGCTTCCACAGCTTGACCCAGGAGTGCGGCCGGTCGCGCAGGTCGGGATCCTCGCACAGCGGGGTGCCGTTGGCGTCGGTCGGCAGCACGGTGCAGGCGGTGAAGTCGATGCCGATGCCCACCACCGCTGCGGGGTCCACCCCCGCGGCGGACACCGCCGCCGGGACGGCGTGGCGCAGCACGTCGCGGTAGTCCTCCGGATTTTGCAGCGCCCAGTCCGGGGGCAGCGGCCGACCTCCGGGCAGCGTCGCGCTGATGACCGCGTCGCCGTACTCGTGCACCGCGGTCCCCAACTCGGCACCGTCAGAAACCCGGACCACGAGGGCCCGCCCGGAGAGAGTGCCGAAATCGACACCCACGACGTAGCTTTCGGCAGCTCCGTCCACACGCTCCATGTTCACCTCCACCGTTAACGGGGATAGTGTTAACGCTCACATCCAGCCTCGTCAAGACATCTACCTGCAACAGCTCCGTAACGGAACGCGGGGGGCACGCCGGTGCGGGCGGGTTGAGTCGGGCGCTTCCACAGCGGACTGGTGCAAAGTCCGCGATTAGGACTCCGCCCTGCCGGCGCCGCACCGGAAGGCCGCAGCGGATCGGTCGACGCCCGACGCCTCCTCGGCCGGCCGTCGGCCCCGCGCGGCTCGACCAGCCAGGCGACGACAGCACCGTGCCCGCCCGTAGCGGCCCTCAGCCCGAACACGACCGTCGACCGGCCGGTGACGAATGTCAGCGATAACATCGCCACGGCCGCCGCCCGCCCATGAGCAGATCCATGCCGTACGCCACGGCCGCCGTCGAGCCCATGAGCGCGTGCTCCGGCCGCCGACAGGCACCTCACGCGCCCGAGCCGCGCGACGTGTTATCGATAACATTCGACGTTTCGTGATCGACTCCAGGTCGGGGGGGGGGGGGGGGGGGGGGGGGGGGGGGGGGGCGCGCCGCCCGCCCCCCCCCCCCCCCGCGGGGGCGGGGGGGGGGCGCGCCGGGTGGGCGGGTGGGGGGTTCCCTGTCCGCGGCACCCCCCCACGTCGGCAAATCGAGTCGATCACGCGCCCGGCCCGGCCGCAGCGGGCCGGGCCGGGCGCCCGTCGGGTCAGGCGGTGCGGCCGCGGTTGTAGAGCGCCTTGGCCCAGAGGAAGCAGACCACCGTGATGACGGCGCACCAGCCGACCGCGAGGAACCCGTTGACGCCGATCCCGGTGCCGAACAGCAGGCCCCGGAGGGTTTCCATGACCGGTGTGAAGGGTTGGTAGTCGGCGAACAGGCGTACCGGTGTCGGCATGGAGTCGGTGGGGACGAACCCGCTGCCGAGGAACGGCAGGAGCACCAGCGGCATCGGCAGGTTGCTGGCCGTCTCGACGCTCTTCGAGACCAGGCCGAGGGCTACCGACAGCCAGGTGACCGCGAAGGTGATCATGGTGAGGACGCCGATCGCGGCGAGCCACTCGACGGCACTGGCGGTGGGACGGAACCCGACGAGCAGCGCCACGCCGGTGACTGCCGCGAGGCTGAGCATCGACTGGAACACGCTGCCCATGACGTGGCCGGTGAGAACCGACGGTCGGAAGATCGCCATCGTACGGAAGCGGGCGATGATGCCCTCGGCCATGTCCATGGCGACCGAGATCGCGGTGCCCTGCGCCGCGCTGGCGACCGTGATGAGCAGGATGCCGGGGGTGACGTAGTTGGCGTAGTCGGCACGGTCGCCCGAGGGTCCGAGGCCGGCGCCGAGCGTGCCGCCGAAGACGTAGACGAAGAGCAGCAGGAGGATGACCGGTATGCCGATGAGCATGAGGGTCAGCGAGGGATAGCGCCGCATGTGCAGGAGGTTGCGCCGCAGCATGGTGTTCGAGTCGCGCAGGGCGAGGGTGAGGGTGCTCATCGCGCGGAAGCCCTTTCCTGGCCGGACCGAGCGGCCCGGGTGTCGGTTTGGTCGGGTTGGCCGGTGAGGGCGAGGAAGACGTCGTCGAGGTCGGGGGTGTGCACGGCGAGGCCGGCCACGGTGATCGCTTCGCGGTCGAGGTGGTCGAGGACGGACCGCAACGAACCGACCTCGCCGTCGCTGGGCACCTGGAGGGTCAGCGCGGCGTCGTCCCGGGTGGCCGCCGCGAACGTACGGGCCGCCGAGTCGAGACCCTCCTGGTCGGCGAACCGCAGCACGACGTGGCCGCCCGGGATGAGCCGCTTGAGCTCGTGCGGGGTGCCCTCGGCGATCAGCCGGCCGTGGTCGAGGAACGCGACGCGGTCCGCAAGCTGGTCGGCCTCCTCCAGGTACTGCGTCGTCAGCAGGATGGTGACGCCCTCGGCGGCGAGAGCCCTGATGATGTGCCACATGGCGCGGCGGCTGCGCGGGTCGAGGCCTGTCGTCGGCTCGTCGAGGAAGATGACGCGGGGGTCGCCGACCAGGGTCATCGCGAGGTCGAGCCGACGGCGCATGCCGCCGGAGTACGTCGCGGCCGGCTTGTCCGCCGCCTCCGCGAGATCGAACTGCTCGATCAGGTCGGCGATCCGTCGTCGACCCGTCGCCCTGTCCAGGTGACACAGGTCGGCCATCAGGTTCAGGTTCTCCCGACCGGTCAGCAGGTTGTCCACGGCGGAGAACTGGCCGGTGACGCCGATCAGGTCGCGTACCGCGTCGGGCTCGCGGGTCACGTCGTGGCCGAGGACACGGGCGTGGCCGGCGTCCGCCCGGAGCAGGGTGGAGAGGATCTGCACGGTGGTGGTCTTGCCGGCGCCGTTGGGGCCGAGCAGCGCGAAGATCGTTCCCTCGGTGATCATCAGGTCGATGCCGTCGAGCACGACCTTGTCGCCGTAGGACTTCCGCAGCTCGGTGGTGACGATCGCGGGTTTCCTGCTGCTGGTCATGGTCTCCTCATTCGTGGTGGGGGGTCGTGGCCGGTCAGGCACGGCGGATCGTGATGTCGCCGAAGGAGGTGTTCGCGCGGATCTCGACCGTCTCGTCGGTCTCGGCCGGGCTGTCGGTCGACTCGAGCGCGTTGTGCACGCGCCCGTGCCGGGAGCTGACGTCGAGCCAGGCGGCGGTGCCCCGCCGGACACCGACCTCGATCGCGCCGTACGAGGTGTGCGACTCGACCGACCCGCGCACGACCTCGCCCAGCCGGACGTTGCCGTACGCCGTGCGTGCCGCCACCGAGGCCATCGACGCGTCGACGGTGATGTCGCCGTACGCGGTGTTGACCCGGACGTCGCCGCCGCCGCGGCCGATCCAGCAGTCACCGGAGGAGTTCTTGATCTCCACGGTGCCGTCGACGGTGCCGAGGCGCACCTTGCCGGAGGATGCCTTCACCCGGGCGGAACCGGTGACGCGCTCCACCGCGACCTCACCGTGGCTGCTGTCGATCTCCAGCGGCCCGGTCTCCTCGAGCCGTATCCCGCTGCCGGTCTTGATGCGGCACTCGCCGAGCCGCCCCTCGCCGCGGAACGCCGCCCACGCCGCCTCGGCGTGCAGCCGTGACCCGCTCGGCACCTCGATGAGGACGTCGACCGACGGCCCCGAGCCGAAGCCGTACCGGCGCCAGCTCTTCGGCACCCTGATCCGCAGAAGCCCGGCGGCGTACTCGATCGTGGTCTGCTCCGCGGCGCTCACGTCGGCCTTGCTCGACGGGTCGCGGGGCCGCACCTGCACCACCGTGTCGGTGCGGTCGGTAGCGGCGATCCAGGCGTCCCCGACGGGCAGCTCGACCTGGACGGAAATCGGTTCTGGTGTGTCGAAAACAGGCATGGTGGTCTCCCGGAAGGTGTCAGCGAGGGCGGAGCGGAGGTGGGAAAGGGGCGCGACGGTCAGCGCGCCCAGCCGGTGACGTGCTGGCCCGGCCGCGGCGGCTCGGGCCGGCGCGGTGGCTGACGGTCCGTGCCGGCCGCGACGGCGGCGGCGACGGCCCGCACCAGCCAGGCGTTGACGGACAGCCCGGCCCGGCTGGCGGCCCCGTCGACGCTGGCCTTGAGATGGTCGGGGAGGCGGAGGTTGATCCGGGACGTGCCGCCCTCGTCGTTCTCGGGCGGGAGCAGCGGCGCCGGCGCCGGAGGCGGTTCGCTTACCGCGCCCGTGCCGTCGGTCGGCGGGTTCGCCGGCGTCACCACGAAGTTGGGCTCACGCCCGCGCAGCCGGACGTGCACCGACCCGGGGGCGAGATCGCGGGTGATCTCGTCGGCCGCGTCGGACAGCGCCTCGAGCAGCGTCAGGTGGGTCGCCGCTTCCAGCTGGGTGAAGAGTCGCTCGGCCAGCACCCGCCCCTCGGGATCGACGCCCTCGGCGGCCACGGCGAACTCGTTGCGCAGGTTCTCGACGTACGGCCTCAAGTCCATGGCACCATCATGGCATCACTTTGGCTCAGATTGCAACAGCAATGGCTCAGAGCGCTGCCATGCCGCTCATCGGCGCTCGCCGGCGGGACGCTGCGGTCTCCCGAACGCGCGGCGGACCAGCCGGTTCGCGACCTCCTGCGCCAGCCCGGTGGCCACCAGCAGATCGCTTGTCGTCGTCCGGACCTGCGCCACCACGACGGCTCCGGAGAAGCCGACCCCCTCCCGATAGGCATCACCGGCGGCGCAGACCGCCCGCAGGGCACGCGCCCGCGCCTCGGTGGGTTCGTGACCGGCGGCGAACTGCCGCTTGAGCAGGCGTACCGCCGCGGCGAGGTCGGCGACCGCCCCCGGCAGCGCCTTCGGGACCGGCTCGCCGTCCTCGATCACTGTCACCGCGCGGCGGATCAGCGTTCCGGCGTTGCGCATCGCCCGGTCGATCGGCTCCGCCGCCTGCGCGTACCTGCCGACCGGCCCGTGCCGCTCGTGCCAGTGCACAGGCGAGAGGGTGCTGGCCTCGCGGGCACCCTGGGTCGCCTCGATGAGCGCCCGCAGCTCGTCCTTGTTCTCCCGCAGCTTCGTACGGGCGGCCAGCGCACGGTCGATGTCGCCGTCGGCCAAGGCGCCGGCGGTGGCGTCGAGGGTGGTGCTGAGCAGGTCCAACACCGGCCGCGCGGCCCGGTTGAGCACCCGCAGCGGGCTCAACGGCAGGAGGACGGCGGTGACCAGCAGCGCCACCGCTCCCCCGACGAGAGCGTCCACGAAACGGGGAATCTCCAGGTCCCGCACGGACGGACTCAACGTGGCGATGAGCACCGCCGTCGCCCCGGCCTGGATCACCACCGCCGCGCTACCGGCCAGGAACAGCGCGACGAGGATCGCCAGCACGACGATCAGGGCGAGTTGCCACCACCCGGTGCCGGTCACCGTGAGCAGCAGGTCGCCGACCAGCACCCCCACCGTGACGCCGATGATCAGCTCGACGGTGCGACGCAGTCGTTGGCCTACCGACGCGGCGAGGGTCGAGACCGCGGAGATCGGCGCGAACACCGGCTGCGAGACGTGCAGCACCTGGCGCACCACCAGCCAGGACAGCGCCGCGGCCAGACCGGCCTGCAGAGCGAGGCCGCCGATGCCCCGTACCCGCCGCCCCCGGTCCCGCAGCGTGCCCCACAGTCGGGCGCGGAGTCGGGCGACTGTCGTCGCCGGAGCGGCGTGCGCCGGGGCACCCCCGTCCGTACCGGACCGACCGGCAGCGACCATGGCGGCGGCTACCCGGCCGTACCCCGATCAATCCTGGCCGCCGGGCGCGGCCACGCGGGGCCGCGCCGCGCCCGGCGTCCGACGGCGGTCGCGCTCAGCGCGCGGCAAGCACCTTCTCGGCGTACGCCCAGAGCTGGTCCGCGGCGACCGGGTCGAGGGCGTGTGCCGCCACCCCACCGCTCGCGTCCGAGCCTCCGGGCACCACCTCCGCCTCCTGGTTGTCGACGAAGTACCGGCCGCCGATGCCGTCGAGCAGGGGTGACGCGGCGAGCAGGACCGTGGTGGCCGCGCCCTGAGCGGGCGTCTTGAAGTAGTCCGGTACGACGAGGTTGCCCGCCTCGTCCATCGCGCCGAGCGCGCGCATCATGTCGTCGTCGATGTGACGCTGCAGGTTGGTGTGGATGTACCCGGGGTTGAGGGCGTTGGCGGTGATCCCGTCGTTCGCCCACTGCCTGGTGATGCCGACCGCGAGCAGGACGTCCGCCGTCTTCGACTGCCCGTACGCCGTCCACGGGTCGTACGGGCGCCGCTCGAACTGGGGGTCCTCGACGTCGAACGGAGCGCCCAGGTGCGCCCCCGAGCTGACCGCCACGACCCGGGCCGCCCCGGCGGCGCGCAGGTTGTCGTGCAGACCGACGGCGAGCGCGAAGTGACCCAGGTAGTTGGTCGCGAGCTGGAGTTCCCAGCCCTGCGCGGAGAGCTGCCGGGTGGGGAGCGCCATGATGCCGGCGTTGGCGACCAGCGCGTCGAGCGGGCCCCGCCAGGCCGCGACGAAGGCGTCGACCGATGCCAGATCGGCGAGGTCGAGCGCGGCCGACCGCACGGCGCCCCGGGTGGCGCCGGTGGAGAACTCCTCGACGAGCGCTCTGGCCTGCTCCGGATCACGGACCGCGACGGTGACCTCGGCGCCGGCACCGGCCAGGGCGCGAACGGTCTCGACACCGAGGCCGGAGGCGCCCCCGGTGACGATCATCCGGCGGCCACCGAGGTCCACGCCGTCGAGGATCTCGGCGGCGGTGGTGCGGGCGGTGAACGACGTGGTGAGGCGTGGGTTCGCTGTCATGTCGACCAGGCTATGAACCCGCCTCTGGACTGCCTATAGCCTAGAGTCCGCATTACTTTCGCGAGAGTCCAGGACGGTGCGGATGGATCCCCTCGAGGACGTACTGGCGTTGCTCGGTGCGACGAGTCACGTCTCCGCCGGCCTCGTCGCCGGTGGTCGCTGGGCGCTCCGGTTCGACCCACCGGCCGGGGCCAAGTTCAACGCCATCCGACGCGGCCGCTGCCTCCTGCGCGTCGACGGCGAGCCCGAGACGATCGACCTCGCCGAGGGCGACTGCTACCTGCTGACCCGGCCGGTGGCGTACACGCTCTTCAGTGACCCCGACGCCCCGGTCCAGCCGGCGTACCCGATCTTCGCCGCCGCCGGAGACGGCGTGGCGCACGCGGGCGACGGCGACGACATGTTCCTCATCGGCGGCGCGTTCTCCCTGGGCGACCGGGGTCGCAGTCTCCTGCTGGACAGCCTTCCGCCGATCATCCACGTGCCCGCCGACACCCCTGCGGCCGCCACCATCCGCTGGGCGCTCGACGAGATCGACGCCGAGTTGCGACAGCCTCAGCTCGGGTCGCGGCTCGTCGCCGAACACCTGGCGCTCGTCCTGCTGATCCAGGTCCTGCGGCTGCACCTGGCCCGCGACCCCCAGCACACGTCCGGCTGGCTCGCCGGGCTCGCCGACCCGGTGGTCGCCCCCGCGCTACGGGCGATGCACGGCCGACCCGAACGGTCCTGGACGGTGGACGAGATCGCCCGCGCCGCCGCCGTCTCCCGGTCGACGCTCGCCGCCCGCTTCCGGCAGGTCGTCGGCGTGGGCCCGCTGGAGTACCTCACGCACTGGCGGATCGAACTCGCCGCCGACCGCATCCGCCGAGGCTCGGACACCGTCGCCACCATCGCCCTGGCCGTCGGGTACGGCTCGGAGAGCGCGCTCAGCGTCGCCTTCAAACGTGTCACAGGCGTCTCGCCACGCGCCTACCGCAGACAGGCTGCCGGAAGCATCCGGGCCGGGTAGGCGTCCGGCCGTCACCGCGAGCGTCACCGGTGCGATTGCGCGCGTCCGGGCCGGGTAGACCCGATCCGCCACGTCGGTGGCGGTTCGTCCCCGGCCGGATCAGCGGCACGGGGCGGGCGGGACGCTTCGGGGGGCCATGGCCGATGGATCAGCGCGGTTGAGCGGGGCCGACGCCTCCGGCGAGATCGTGGAGCTGCGGGTGCACGGCGTCTCCGGCGCGAGTGTCGACCAGGTGCTCAGCCTGGAACAGACGACGCAGGTCGCCGGAGACCGCAGTGGCGGCTTCGTCCGGCTCCGTTCCCGCCTGCCGGAAGCCGACCCGCGGGGCGTGACGCTGGAGGCGTACCGCTGGGGTGATCTGCCCTCCGGAAGCGTGGCCCAGACCCTGGCGCTGGTCTTCCTGCTGCCGTTCATGCTTGTCAACGTGGCGGTCTGGATGCGCCCGGCGCAGCCGGGCACGGAGGCCGTGGTCAAGTCCCTGTGCCGGCTGCTGGCGCTGACGCTGACCGTGCTGTACGTGCTCGCCATCGTCGGCGTCGCCCTCGACCTGGTCGCGTGGAAGTGCCTCACCACACCCCGCTGCCTGGCCGGACGTAGCTGGCTGTCGTGGCTGAGCGGGCAGCCGGTCGGGCTGCGGCTGGCGGTGCTCGCGGTGCTCCCGGCCGCCGCGATCGGGCTGATCTGGCGGATCAGCACCCGCCCGGGCAGATCGTTCGAGGCGTTCCGCGGCCCCGACGAGAACCTCTCCGGGCATCGGCTCGGCACTGTCGGCAAGTGGGACGCCGAGCCGCTGGTCGGACGGCTCCGGTCGGTGCACGTCGCGACGGCATTCGCGACGCTGAGCCTCGTCCTGCTCGCCGCCCGTGCCGGGAACGGCGCGTCGGTCGTCACTGTCACGTTGGCGGTCGCCACCGGCGTCGTCCTGGCCACCGGCGTGGTGCTGCTCTGCACACCCCCGCTGATCGACAGGTCCCCCGGTGACCGGCGGCTCGACGCGATCACCAGCACGCTGCGCACGACCGCGCTGGTGCTGACCGCGCTGGTCGCGACCCACGTGCTGACCAGCTCCGCACCCTGGCACGACGGGGGTGACCTGCCCGGGTACGACACCACCCTGACCTGGCTGTTCACCACCCAGACGGGGCTGCTGCTCGCGCTCGGCGTGGTGCTGCTCTGGCGGCGGGACCGGCGACGGGGAGCCAGCCCGCTGTTCGGGCTGGGCGCGCTGGTCATCGCCGGCACGGCGATCACCATGGCGGTGGTGTACTCCGCCGAGCTGGTCTACCGGGTGGCGGACTATCTCGACCGCGACGTGCCCACCGCTGAAGGCATCGCCACCGGCCCGCCCCGGGCGTACACCTGGGCGATCTTCGGTTTTCTCCGCACCGTGCTGGTCACGCTTGTCGTCGCCGGCCTGGTCGTCGTGGTCTCCCGCCCCCGTCGTTCACGGGCGGCGGCGGCGGTCGTCGCGGGCGACTACCCGGACCCGCCCGCCGAGGCCGGGCCGAGGCTGCGGCAGGTCCGCGCGGCGATAGCGCGGGCCCGCTTCACCGAGCGACTGGTGCCGCTGGCCGTGGTCTTCGGCTGCCTCGCCGGCATCGGCACCGCCACCACCACCCTCGGCCTGCTGGGCCTGTTTCCGGGCGACGTCGTCGAACGCTACGCCCGGGTGCCGGCCGACGCCGTCACCTTCGGCATCGCGTTCGGCAGTTGGGCGATCGCGGCGGCGCTGCTCGGCCTGCTCCTCGGCGGGATCTTCGCCTACCGCACCGTCCCGTTCCGCCGGCACGTCGGTGTCATCTGGGACCTCGGGACCTTCTGGCCCCGGGCCGCCCACCCGTTCGCGCCGCCCTGCTACGCCGAACGGGCCGTGCCGGAGCTGACCCGGCGCATCACCTACCTGGTCGAACGCGGCAATGCGGTGCTGCTCTCCGGGCACAGCCACGGCTCGGTCCTGCTCGCGGCGACCGTGCTCCAGCTGCCACCATCGATCGGCAGCCGGGTCGCGCTGCTCACCCACGGTTCGCCGCTGCGCCGGCTCTACGCGCGACTCTTCCCCGCCTACATCGACGACGCGGTGCTGCACGAGATCGGCAACCGGGTCGGCTGGCGGTGGGTGAACCTGTGGCGCGACACCGACCCGATCGGCGGCCAGATCTTTCCCGACCTGGACGCATCGACGCCCGACGGCGACCCAGCCGCGATGGTGGACCGCCGACAGCGCGACCCACGTGACGTGGTGACACCGCCCGGCGACAGCGTTCCCCCGCCCATCGAGGGGCACTGGCCGTGTGAGTCCGACGAACAGTTCGCCGACGCGGTACGGGAACTGGCGCAACGCCTGCGGCACGATCCACGCACCACCCCCACGTGACAGATCGGCTACCGCGCCGCCCGGGCACGCCACTCGTCCAGGCGCGTAGCGGCGATGCGGGCGCCGTCGGCGGGAACGAGTGAACGCTCGCCCAGCGTGGCGCCGAAGTACCGTGCGTCGGGGTCGGTCACCACGGCACGGGAATCGGCACGGGCGGCGAGAACGGACCGGCCCATCTCGTCGAGGCGGAGCTGTTCCGGGCCTGCGATCTCGACCACGCCGTTGACCGGTGCGCCGACCGCGACCGCCGTCACCTCGGTCGCGACGTCGTCCGCCGCCATCGGTTGGATGAGCACCGGCGCCAGCCGTACCGTGTCGCCGTCGGTGGCGGCGTCGACGATGCCCTGGAGGAACTCGAAGAACTGGGTCGCGTGGACCACCGAGTACGGCAGTCCGGATGCCGCGACGAGCTTCTCCTGTGCGACCTTCGCCCGCATGTACCCGCCGTCCGGAAGCCGGTCGGAGCCGACGATCGAGAGCACCACGTAGTGCCCCACGCCGGCAGTCGCCGCGGCGGGAAGGAGGGTGCGCGTCGACGTCTCGAAGAACTCCCGGACGGCGGCGTCCTCGAACGACGGGGAGTTCGACACGTCGACGACGACGTCGGCGCGGTCGAGCGCCTCGGCCACCCCCTCGCCGGTCAGCGTGTTCACGCCCGTCCTGGGCGACGCCGCCACCGCCTCGTGACCCTGCTCCCCAAGGTTGTGAACGACCTTGGAGCCGATGAGACCACTGCCGCCGACGACGACGATCTTCATGGTCGAACCACTTCCCGTCTCCGTGCGATGCGCCGAGCCGCAGGACGAAACAAGCCTACGGAGCGTGGAACGCCGGCGCGGGGACATCGCCGCTCATGATTGTGGTCGTCCGGTGGCCTGGGTAGCGTGCTCGTCGGGGCCGCTGCCGGCGGGAGCAGGCCCTCCGCACCTCTGGAGGTGGACGTGGCCGCGGTGTCCCACCCGGTGTTCGCCCGGATCTACGAGCGACTCTCTGTCGCCATGGACCGCGCCGGCACCGCCGCGTTCCGCCGTGACCTGGCCGCTGGCCTGACCGGCCGGGTGATCGAGGTCGGCGCCGGCAACGGCCGCATGTTCGCCCACTACCCCCCGACGGTGACCGAGGTCGTCGCGGTGGAGCCGGAGCGACGCCTGCGTGCCGCCGCCGTCCGGGCCGCCGCGGCCGCACCGGTACCGGTCACGGTCGTCGATGGCCTGGCCGAGGCGTTGCCCGCCGGAGAGGGTGAATTCGACGCCGCCGTTGTCGCGTTGGTGCTGTGCACCGTGCCCGACCAGGCGGCCGCACTCGCCGAGATCCATCGTGTACTGCGCCCGGGCGGTCAGCTGCGCTTCTTCGAACACGTTGCCGCCGAGGAACCCGGCCGCCTACGCCGGGTCCAGCGGCTGTCCGACGCGACGTTCTGGCCCAAACTGTTCGCCGGCTGCCACACCGGCCGCGACACCACGGCCGCCATCCGGACGGCCGGGTTCGCCATCGGCGAGCTCCGTCGTTTCCGGTTCCCGGCCTCCAGTTCCAGCCCCTCCTCGCCGTGCGTGCTCGGCCGGGCGACCCCTGTGGAGCAGCGGCTGCACTGAGCATGCGGCCTGTGTGGATGACGCGAATGCGAACCTCGCTCTACCTCGCGTTCTTGGTTATTGTCCCGTTTTGACGACAATTGCCCCGATCTCATGATGTCGTGGTCAACGCACCCGGCCGTGTCACCAGGCCGTTCTGAGCAGGACGCGCCACGCCTCCTGCGAGTTCAGCACGGAGGTTGATTTGTGACAGCACAACGCATTCGTCGTCTCCGGCGGGCGGTCCTGCCTGCCCTCGGGGCCTCTGCGGCCGTCGCCGTGGCCGCCAGCCTGCTTCTCTTCAGCTCGACCGCCGCCAACGCGGCCGACGCTCCGGTGGGGTTGGGGACGGCCGCCGACTTCTCCGTCCTGGCCGGGGCCGAACCGACCAACACGGGCCCGAGCTTCCTCGCCCAGAGCCTTGGCAGATTCCCCGGCAGCACCGCGTCGGGCTTCGGAACGGCGACCATCGGTGGTGAGATCCACCTCGGCGACGCGGTGGCGCTGCAGGCCCAGAGTGACCTGATCACCGCCTACAACGATGCCGCCGGCCGGACCCCGTTCACCATCCTGCCCGCGGAGCTCGGGGGTAACACCCTCAACGCGGGCGTCTACCGGATCGGGGCCGCGCAGCTCACCGGGGCGCTCACACTCAACGGTCAGGGCGACCCCGCAGCCGTGTTCATCTTTCAGATCGACTCGTCGCTGACGACGGCGTCGAGCAGCAGCGTCGTCCTGATCAACGGAGCATCGGCCTGCAACGTGTTCTGGCAGGTCGGCAGCTCGGCGACGATCGGCACGAGCACCACCTTCATCGGCACCATCATGGCCCAGGCATCCGTCACGATGGCCACGGGCGCGACCCTGCAGGGCCGCGCGCTGGCGCGAACCGCCGCCGTCACCCTCGACACCAACACCATCTCCGCACCGGTGTGCGCCGGGCCGCCCGGGCGCTCCGGGCCACCCGGACCCACTGGACCAGCCGGACCCACCGGACCGGCCGGGCCCTCCGGTCCACCCGGTAGCCCTGGCGTGCCCGGCAGCCCCGGAGCGCCCGGCAGCCCCGGAGCGCCCGGCAGCCCCGGAGCGCCCGGCAGCCCCGGAGCGCCCGGCAGCCCCGGCGCCCCGGGCAGCCCCGGAGCACCCGGCAGTCCCGGAGCACCCGGCAGCCCCGGCGCCCCGGGCAGCCCCGGAGCACCCGGTAGTCCCGGCGCCCCGGGCAGCCCCGGAGCACCCGGTAGTCCCGGAGCACCTGGCGCACCCGGCAGCCCCGGAGCGCGCGGAGCGCCCGGAGCGCCCGGAGCACCGGGCAGCCCTGGCGCACCGGGTAGTCCAGGAGCACCTGGCGTACCCGGAGGATCGGGCGAGAACATCCTTCCGGTCACCGGCAGCGGCATGGTGCCGGTGATGACGAGCATGGGAAGTGTGCTGGTCGCCCTGGGCGGACTCGTGCTCCTCCTCGCCCGGCGCCGACGGTCGCAGACCTCCTGATCGACGGGCCCGGCCGGTGTGTCCTGCCGGCCGGGCCCCGATCGACATCGGTTGGGACGTCGACGTCCCGGCGGCTCCGGCCGGCCGTCGGGGCGCCGCGCACAGGCCAGCGGGGCGACGGCGGCAGGGTCCGTCATCCGGTCGGCAGGCCTGTCAGCCAGTCGTCCAGGGCTTCCGGCTTCGAGAACAGCAGCACCGGCGGCCCGACCGGGTCGGCCTGCCAGGCCCGCATCCGCCGCCGCGCCCGGCCGAACGCGCCGACGTGCCAGAGCAGGATCGAGTCCCCGGACAGCACACTGCCAAGTGATTCGCGGTTCCCGTTGCAGATCACCTCGCCGGTGCCCAGGCGGCGCAGCGTACGGCGCAGCAGCCGCCAGAACGAACGCCACCGCGGGTAGTCCAGGGCCACCACCAGGTCGGCGCGCGCCAACGGGACGTCCCGCCAGCCGTGGTACGCGCCGTCGAGGATCCAGGTGTCCCGGCGGCAGATCTCCTCGATCCGGCGGCGCTGCTCGGCGACCGGCACCTCGACCCATCCCGGCAGCCACAGCAGGTCGTCCACCGGATACCAGGGCAATCCGAGGTGCTGTGACAACCGCTCGGCGAGAGTGGACTTGCCGGCGCCGTACACCCCGTAGACCAGGATGCGGCGCGGTGCGGTCATCGCGGCAGCGTACGCCGCGCGGTCGAACGGGCCACACACGTCGCGCTGGAGAGACGGGTCGGCCACGAGTCGGGGCTCCGTCGATAATCGCTTGCCGCGTACGAGGGACGCCGCCAGAGTGGTGCCCATGACGTACTGACGGACACCACCCGAGCACCGCGCCGAGGCCGCTTCGCGAGCCGACCGGCGCCGTACCGCCGTCCGTCCCTTTCGCTTGAGCGAGAAGTGAGCGTCGTTGTCTGAGCACCACTCCCCTCGGGAGTTCCTGTCCCCGTCCGCCCCGGCCACCGTCGCCGTGTTCGCGTCCCCCGCGAGTTGGATCGAGTCCGCCGCTGTGGACCAGTGTCGGCGGGTAGCCGCCCTCGACGGCATGATCCACGTTGCCGGGATGCCGGACCTGCACCCGGGCAAGGGCGCCCCGATCGGTGCGGCCATGGCGTCGACAGTCCTGTACCCGTTCCTGGTGGGCTCCGACATCGGTTGCGGAATCGCGGTGTTCCCCATTCGGCTCCGGCGCGTCGTACCCGAGCGGCTGGCTGCCCGGTTCCCCGACCTCGACCGCGCGCTCGACCCCGAGCGGGACGCCGACGACCCGGCCTGGACCGTCGTCGCGGGCGACGTCCCCGCCGGCCACCTGGACGGTCTCGGCACGGTCGGCCGCGGCAACCACTTCGTCGAACTGGCGCGCGTGGACACCGTCTTCGCACCGGACCACGCGGACCGGCTCGGGCTGGGCACCGGTGACCTCGTCCTCGTCGTGCACAGCGGCTCGCGGGGCCTGGGCGAGCGGATTCTGCGGACGCACACCGAGACGCACGGGGCGGGCCCCGCCGCGCATCCGGCCGACTACCTGGCCCGGCACGACGAGGCGGTGCGCTGGGGCTCGCTGAACCGACGGCTGCTGGCCGCCCGGGTCGCGTACGCCCTGGGGGCCGAGCCGACCGAGCCGGTCGTCGACCAGTGCCACAACCTGGTCGAGGTGCGCGACGGCGTCTACCTGCACCGCAAGGGGGCGGCACCCGGCGACGGCCGTGACGTGCTCGTCGCCGGCACGCGGGGTACCGCGTCGTACCTCGTGGCCGCCCACGCCGGGGCGGACGCCAACCACTCGGTGGCGCACGGCGCGGGCCGCAAGATGTCCCGCGCCGACGCACTGCGTCGGGGCCGGGCCAAGCACACGGTCGAGGAGCTGCGGCGTACGCCTGTGGGTTCCCTTGTGGTCTGCGGCGACCGCCAGTTGCTCTTCGAGGAGGCGCCCACCGCGTACAAGCGGATCGAGCAGGTGATCGCCGATCTCGTCGAGCACCGGCTCGCCACGCCGGTGGCCACCACGATCCCCCTGGTCACCTACAAGACGCCGGACGTGGGAACCGCGTCGCGGTCGGATCGGCGCGACCAGCGCCACGGGCGGGGACGGTCGTGAGCGCGCAGCTGCTGCTGTCTGCCGGCCGTGGCCCGCTGGAGTGCGCCTGGGCGCTCGCCCAGCTCCTGCACCGCCTGCAGGACGACGCCACCCGGCGGGGCGTGACGGTCCAGCGGGTACACGCGGTGCCCGGGGACCGGCCCGGCACCTACCGGTCGGCGCTGATCCGGATGTCCGGCGCCGACGTCGAGGCGTTCGCGGCCTCCTGGACGGGCACGCTGTGCTGGCAGGCGCCCAGCCCCTACCGGACCAGCACCGGTCGGAAGAACTGGTACGTGACCGCTCAACCACCGCCGAGCGACGCGCCGACGACGACGTTCGCCGAGGCCGACGTCGACGTCGTCGGGTGCCGCACCGGCGGTCCCGGCGGCCAGCACCGCAACAAGGCCAGGACGGCGGTACGCGCCACACACCGTCCCTCGGGCCTCGTCGTGGTGGTGGACGACGAACGGCAGTTCAGTCTCAACCGGCGCATCGCCCTGCACCTGCTGCGGCAGCGCGTCGAGCGTGGCGACGAGGAGGCCCGCCGCGCGGTCGCCACCGCCCGCTGGCGCATCCACGACGACCTCGTGCGGGGCGACCCGACTCGCACGGAACGTCCGGAGCCAGCGCCCGCGCCGAGCCGGCGACGGCGTGGACGACCAGCCTCCGGCCGCTGATGATCGCTGGGTGCTGGGGTCGTCCGGTCGCTGCGCCGGTTCCGCGCCGGGCGTCGCGGCAGGACGCCACCTTCCGGATCACCTCGTAGGGGCGGGCTCGGACCTCCAGGACCTCGTCGGCGAACGCCCGGGGCACCTCCTGGGGCAGGTTGTGCCCGACGCCGCCGCCGACGCTCCGGTGGTGCCAGCCGGCGTCCCCGAACAGGACACTCGCCGTGCGGGCGCGACGCTGGTCGTAGGGTGATGGCATGGCTGAGCGATCCCTGACCCTGATGGCGGTGCACGCCCACCCCGACGACGAGGCGACGAGCACCGGCGGCGTCCTTGCCCGGTACGCCGCCGAGGGAGTCACAACGGTCCTCGTGACCTGCACCGACGGGCGGTGCGGCGACGGCCCCGGCGGGGTCAAGCCCGGTGAGCCCGGCCACGACCCGGCCGCCGTCGTGGCGATGCGTCAGACCGAGCTGGAGGCCAGCTGCGCGACGTTGAAGGTCACCCACCTGGAGACGCTCGGCTACGCCGACTCCGGGATGATGGGGTGGTCGACGAACGACCAGCCCGGCTCCTTCTGGACGACGCCGGTGGCCGAGGCCGCGGACCGGCTCGCCGACCTGATCCGCCGCTACCAGCCCGACGTCATCGTCACCTACGACGAGAACGGCTTCTACGGTCACCCGGACCACATCCAGGCACACCGCATCACCATGGCCGCCGTCGCGCAGACCGACGTCCCCGCGAAGGTCTACTGGACCACCGTGCCGCGGACGGCGTTCACGGAGTTCGGCCGGATCATGAAGGAGCTGGGCGTCGAGTGGGCCGAGCCGGACCCGTCGTCCGACGTGCCCGAGCTGGGCCTGCCCGACGACGAGATCACCACCTGGGTCGACACGCGGAGCTACGGCGCGCAGAAGTTCGAGGCGCTGGCCGCGCACGCCAGCCAGACCGAGAACATCTTCTTCCTCCAGCTGGGCCAGGAGCGGTTCACCGAGCTGATGGGCACGGAGACCTTTGTCCGGGTACGGGACACCACCGACGCGCCGGTGCCCGAGGACGACCTCTTCGCCGGCCTGCGCTGACGCGAACCCGCTGCGCTGACGCGAACCCGCTGCGTTGACACGAACCCGCTGCGCTGACGCGTACCCACGGCCGGCGGCGGGCCCGCTACCGTTGCCGGGTGCGGGTGGTGGTGGCGGAAGACCTCGTGTTGTTGCGGGACGGGCTGATCCGTCTGTTGGAGGCCCACGGCTTCGAGGTGGTCGCCGCCGTGGGCAGCGGGCCGGATCTGCTGACCGAACTCGTCACGCGGCGTCCCGACGTGGCAGTGGTCGACGTGCGGCTGCCGCCGACGTACACCGACGAGGGCCTGCGGGCCGCGCTCGCGGCGCGGGCCGAGGTGCCGGGGCTGCCGGTGCTTGTGCTCTCCCAGTACGTGGAGCGGCTGTACGCGCGGGAGCTGCTCGCCGACGGCCACGGCGGGATCGGCTACCTGCTCAAGGACCGGGTGTCCGACCTCGGCGAGTTCGTCGCCGCGGTTCGCCGGGTCGCCGCCGGCGGCACCGCGCTCGACCCGACAGTGGTGGCGAAGCTGCTCGACAGCCGGACGCGGGTGCTGCCCCTGGACCGGTTGACCCCCCGCGAGCGGGAGGTGCTCGGGCAGATGGCGCAGGGCCGGTCCAACGCGGCGATCGGTGCGGCCCTGTTCATCACGGAGAAGGCCGTCGCGAAGCACACCAACAGCATCTTCGCCAAGCTCGGGCTGCAGTCGTCCGAGGACGACAACAGGCGGGTCCTCGCCGTCCTCGCCTACCTCGACGCATAGGGGTACTGGTACCACCCCGGGAGGGGTTCCAGGCTCCTCGAAACGGGTCTCGTCAGCGACGAGCCTGAGGACATGACCGCAACCACAAGCACCAGGGCCCTCCACGCGGGCCCCGTTCCCCGGGCCGACCGCGCCCTCGCCCCCGACCTCGCCCGCGGCGCCATGCTGCTGTTCATCGCGCTCGCGAACGCCGCGAACGCCGCGTTCGCCGGCCAGCCCGGCCTGGACGGCACGCCGCACGGCGCGCAGCGCGTCGTCAACGCCGTCCTGGCGATGTTCGTCGACAGCCGCGCCTACCCGGTCTTCGCCGTCATGTTCGGGTACGGCCTCGTGCAGATCGCCAGGCGACAGGGGGACGGCGCGCGGCGGATCCTGGTGCGACGCAACGCCGCCCTCATCGTCTTCGGCCTGTGCCACGCTGCGCTGCTGTACTTCGGGGACTTCCTCGGCGCGTACGGCATCGTCGGTATCGCCGCCACCCTGCTGTTGCTGCGCCGCGGCGACCGCTTCCACCGTGTCGTGCTGTGGCTGTGGGGAATCCAGACCGCGTACGCCGGGGTCCTGGCGGTGACCGCGCTCGTCGGCGTGCGCGGCGGCGAAGCCGTCCTCACGAACACGCCGAACCCGTCGCTCGCCGCCTCGTCGTACGGCCAGTCGATCCTCGACCGTCTCGCCGAGTGGCCGGTCCACACGGTCACGGTGCTCCCGTTCATCGTCATCGTGTGGTTGGGCATCTGGGCGGCCCGGCGCCGCATCCTGGAGAACCCCGCCGCACACCGCACGCTGCTGCGCCGCGTCGCCGTCGGCTGCCTCGGCATCTCCGTCGTCGGTGCGCTCCCCTACACGCTCATCGCCGCTGGCGCCGTGCACGTCGACGCCGATACGGTCGAGGCCATGGCACTCGTCCACGCCGTGAGCGGCGAGTACGGAGGGCCGGGCTACGTGGCGCTGTTCGGCCTGCTGGCGCTGCGCCTCGATCGCGCCCGCCGCGGCCGTGCCGTGCTCGCCCCGGTGATCGCGCTCGGGCAACGGTCGCTGAGCGGATACCTGTTGCAGTCCGCGGTGTGGCTCGTGCTGTTCGCGCCGTTCGCGCTGCACCTGGGCGGCACGTACGCCGCCGCCGGCGCGGCGGTCGTCACCTGGCTGGTCTCGCTGGTCGCCGCCTGGGCCCTGAGCGTCAGCGGTCACCGGGGGCCGGCGGAGACGCTGCTGCGCCGCATCACCTACCGCGCCACCCGCCGATGACCGCCATCACCCGTAGGACCGTGGCCGGGGCGCTCTGCGTCGCGGCCACGGTCGCGTGGCTGGCCACCGGCCGGGGCGTGTTCTGGCCCCGGTGGGTGTACTTCGCCGTCGGTTTTGTCCTGCTCGGCCGGCTCCTGCTGCGGCGGGCACTGCGGGTGCCACCGGGCCGGCGTCTCTGGCTCGCCCTCGACGCCGCCGTCTGCACCCTGATCTGGTGCGCCGACCTCAGCGTCTGGGTGCTCACCGGCGGCGGCTACTTCTGGCCGTTCTGGACGCTGCTCGGGATGGCGACGATCGTCGGGCTGCACGCCTGGGTGGTCAGCCGCCCTCCCGGCGCCCGGGAGCGGGAGCTCACCGAGCGGGTCGCCACGCTTACCCGTTCCCGCCGCAGTGCCGTGGACCAGCAGGCGGCCGAGCTGAAACGGATCGAGCGGGATCTGCACGACGGGGCCCAGGCCCGCCTGGTGTCCCTGGCGCTGACCCTCGGCCTGGCCGGGGAGCTGCTGCGCCGCGACGTCGACGGTGCCGCGCAGCTGCTGGCGGAGGCCCGTGCGACGGCGACCGCCGCCCTCGACGACCTGCGCACCGTCACCCAGAGCATCCACCCGGCGGTCCTCGCCGACCGCGGCCTCGGTGACGCCGTCCGCGCCCTGGCGCTCGACCTCGCCGTGCCCGTCACCGTCGTCGGCGACCCGCCCGCGCAGCTCCCGCCGGCGGTGCAGACGGCGGCGTACTTCGCGGTGGCCGAGGCCCTGGCCAACGTCGCGAAGCACAGCGGCGCCACCGCGGCGAAGGTGACCTTCGACGACGAGGTCGGCGACCTGCTGCGGATCCACGTGGACGACGACGGCTGCGGTGGCGCCGACCCGAGCCGCGGCACGGGCCTGCGCGGCATCATCGGCCGACTCGACGCCATCGACGCCCGCCTGACTGTCGACAGCCCGGTCGGCGGCCCGACCCGGGCCACCGTCACGATCCCGATCGAACCAGGGTGACCCGCGGCCGCACGACACCGGCGACCGCGATCACCACCGGCCGACGGGCGCGGCGGGGCTCGTCAGGACGTCGCGGCCGACTGCCCGCTGCGGCTGTCCGGTCGTACGCCCTGGTCGGGGCGGTTGGTCAGCACCCGCGGGCCGGCCTCGGTGACCGCGACCGTGTGTTCGGAGTGGGCCGAGCGCGAGCCGTCCGCGGACCGGATCGTCCACCCGTCCTGATCGAATTTGATCTTTCCGGTGCTGCGGCAGAACCACGGCTCGATCGCGAGCGTCAGACCGGGCTTGAGTTTCATGCCCCGCCCGGGTCGGCCGTCGTTGGGCACGTGCGGGGCCTCGTGCATGGTCCGGCCGATGCCGTGCCCGCCGAACTCGTCGTTGACCTGGTAGCCGTACCGGCGGGCGACCTCGCCGATGGCGGCGGAGATGTCGCCGAGCTGGTTGCCCGGCCGCGCGGCGTCGACGCCGGCCGCCAGCGCGACCTCGGTGGCCTCGATCAGCTTCAGGTCGGCCGGAGTGGGGGTGCCGACGATGACGGACAGCGCGGAGTCGGCCGCCCAGCCGTCGATCGCGACCGCCATGTCGATGCTCAGCAGGTCACCGTCGCGCAGGACGTAGTCGTGCGGCAGGCCGTGCAGCACGGCGTCGTTGACCGAGAGGCACAGGACGTTGCGGAACGGGCCACGACCGAACGACGGCGTGTAGTCCCAGTAGCAGGAATCGGCGCCCCGCTCCCTGATCCGGCTGCGGGCGTGGCGCTCCAGGTCCAGCAGGTTGACCCCGACGGCCGCCGCCGCACGCAGCTCGGCCAGCAGCTCGCCGACGAACTGGCCGGTCACGGCCATTCGATCGACTTCCGCGGCGGTCTTCAGCTCGATCACGATCAACCCTTCCCTCTCGGTGCGGTATATTTATACCACGCAGGTCGGAGGGGCCGGCGGGTCGCCATTGCCGGTCCGCGCGGGCGCATCTATCCTGCTCACATGGTTCGCCCACCCCTCACACCGGCACAGATCGCCGCGGGGCAACGCCTCGGGGCGGCGCTTCGGGTCGCGCGGGGCGGTCGCAGTCTCGTCGAGGTGGCACTGGCGGCCGGCATGTCACCGGAGACGCTGCGCAAGATCGAGGTGGGCCGGCTTCCGGCACCCGCGTTCGGCACCGTGGTCTGCCTCAGCGAGGTCCTCGGTGTCGCGCTCAGCGACCTGGCCGACGTGTGGCTGGCCGACCTACGCCTCCGCGAGGCATCCTGAGCGCTCGGTCGGCGACGCTGGGTAGCCTGAGGCCATGATCTTCATTACCGCGAAGTTCCGGGTACTGCCCGAGCATGCCGACCAGTGGCCGCAGATCGCCGCCGCGTTCACCGAGGCGACCCGCGCCGAGCCCGGCTGCCTGTGGTTCGACTGGTCCCGCAGCCTGGACGACCCGACGGAGTACGTCCTGGTCGAGGCGTTCCGCGACGACGAGGCAGGCGCGGCGCACGTCCAGTCGGACCACTTCCACGCGGCGCAGGAGACGCTTCCGCCGCACCTGGCCGAGACGCCGCGCATCGTGAACGCCACGGTGGGCCAGCAGGACTGGTCGCTGCTCGGCGAGATGGCCGTACCCGAGGCCCACTGACCGCAGGCCGACGCCGGCCAGGCCACTCCGCGCCGGATCCGTTCGGCAATCCTCGCCGACCCGGGCCGGTCTATCCATTGGGGACTGTCGGATATCCGCGATCGGCGTGGCCGGCCCGGGTGGAGGATGTCGGACATCGATCTCGTCGCTAATGTCCATCGTGACAAGCGCCTGCCGGGGAAGGCGGTGATCGATGCGTTGCGTCGCCTGTGGAGCCGACACCGATGCGGCCCTCCCCACCTGCCAACGATGCGGTTCGGCCCTGCCCGGCGCGGCCACCGTGCCGCAGGAGCAGTCTCCGCCCCGCGCGGTCCCCGTCGCGACCGAACCACCCGACGCGGCGCCCCTCGCGACCGAGCCGACGGTCACGCCGCCTCTCACGACGGAACTCCCGGGAGCGTCGCCCGTCGTCGGCGAGGCACCGGGCGCGTCGTCGCGGCCGGGCGTGCCACCCCCGCTGTGGGACCTGCTGGTGTGCGCGCTGCTGTTCGCCGGCTGGGTGCTGGTGCTGCTGCTGGTCGCGCTCGCCCGGGGCGCCGAGGAGCCGTCCGAGGTGCCGGGTCGGCTGGCTTCGTGGCACTACGTGCTCGCCGCGCTCGCTGTCGCCATCTACCTGCTGACGGCCGTCCGGGGTGTACCCGAGTCACCCGGCTATCTGTGGGCGCGCGCCTCCAGTGGCGACGGCCGTGACGGTGACCTGCGACGAGGGCTCCAACTCCTGGTGCCCACGGTGGTGGTGACCGTCGCGGTGGCGCTCGTCGCGGGCATGACCGTGCCGCTGTCCGCGGCCGTCTCCGAGGCGACGTCCACCTCGGCGACCCCGACCGCCGACGAGGGGACGTCCACCGAGACGCCGCCGACGCCCGACCCGGTCCCGACGACGGCTTCCGGCGTGGAGACGCCGACACCGACGGCGAGCGACGATCCGGACGCGCGGCGACGTGCGCAGGCCGAGGTGGTGGACGCCCTGCTGTCGGAGTCGATCGCCTCCCGCGGCGACCTGGCCACCGCCATCGCGGCCGTGGGAGAGTGCCGCGACCTGAACCGGTCGCTCGCTCTGCTGGACGGCGTCACGCGGGAACGCCGCGCCCAACGTGACCAGGCCGGAGCTCTTACCGTCGACGCGCTGGGCGACGGCCCGGCGATGCGGTCCCACCTGGTCTCCGCCTTCACGTACGCCGGGGACGCCGACGCGGCGTTCGCCGCCTGGACGCGACGCTCCATCAGCTCCGGCTGCTCGCTCGACGCCAACTGGCGGCGGGGAAATCAGCTCTCCGAGCAGTCCCAGAAGGCCAAGAACGAATTTCTGCGCCTGTGGAACCCGATCGCCCTCTCGTGCGGGTTGCCCACGCGTACCAGCAAGGAAATCTAGGGAGCTGGGAGATGACGACGTGACGGTGACCGAGGCGCCGCAGACCGACCACTTCGACTTCCCGTCGTACCAGGTGCCCCCGCTGCTGTCCGACACCACACGGCGCCTGTGCGGTGCGGCCTACCTCGACCAGTCGTACGCCGACACGGTGATCAGAGAGGTGATCGAGGACGAGCGGCGTGCCGTCGCGCTCTCGTTCGGCTTCGACCTCAACGCGGTCGTCCGGCACTGCTTCCGGGCACGGCACCGCTACCTGACCCGCGATGCCATGCTGTTCGCCCTGCTCGTCATCGGTGTGGTGACCTCGCTCAGCGCCACTGTAGGTTGGCTGGTGCTCGGATTCACCGTGCTGCTGGCGCGCACTCGGGAGGCGCGCACGCTGTCCCTGCCCGTCCGCTTCCTGTTGTTCGGAACGCTGATCACCATCGTGGTGTGCAGTGGCGGCCTGGCGCTCGTGCTGCCCCTGTTCAGTCTGTCCGACGGCCTCGCGTTCTTCGCCGGCCCCCTGCTGGGCTCCGGCCCCGATCTCAGTGTCGACGCACTGGTCGAGGCGTTGCGGTCCAGGATGACGGCCGGCCTCTTCGGCTTCCTGGCCTGGATGCCACTCCTGCTCGGCGCGGCCACGCTCGCCGTCCTCGTCCGGTTCGAACGTGCCACCCACCAGATCCTGACCGACGAGCTGCGCCCCGGCATCCCACCGGTCCTGCCGACTCTGCCCGACGAACGGGTTGCCCGCCGACTCGACCTGGTGGCCCGTGCCCAGTACGGCAACATCACAGTCCAGGAGGGGGACCCCTTCCTGGGCTGCGGCGCGGCGGAGCACGGCTGGTCGTACGCCATTCCGGTGCGTCCCGCCCTCGGCCGGGCCGCCGGCGCGGATGCCCCGCCGATCGACCAGGCGGAGCTGGGACCGGCGCTCACCGCGCACGTCCGGGCGGCGATCCGGCGGATGCGGGAGGAACCGCTGCCCCGCCCCGTCCGGGTGCCGGGGCTCTCCCTGGTGCCGCACATCGTCGCGGACGGCGTACGCCGGCAGGGTGACCCGCTGCTCGACCCGGCGACCGGGATGCCGCGCAGCCGCGCCTCGGAAGAGGTGATCGACGTGATCGTCCGGCATCCGCAGGGCGGGCTGCGCTACTACGACCGGATCGTCGTCAGCGGCGCCGGGAAGCCGCTGCACACCGCCGACGGGCGGCTCGTACTGCCCGAGCAGGACCTCGGCATCGACATCTCCGCGTTCGTGCACGCCGCCGTCGAGGGCGGGCTGCTCTATGTCGAGTTCGTCACCACAGTGATGTATCCCATCAAGGCCCGGTACGCGCTCGTCGACCGGCTACGCCCCGAGCAGTCGACGGTCCGGATCGCGCGTGACGTGCTGGCGAACATGGTGACCGACTCGGTGCTCAGCGGCTGGAACCTGGTCAAGCGACTGCGGCACGAGCGGGGCATGAAGACCCGGATGGACGACGCTCTCGCCGCGAGCGAGCAGTTCCGGACGCACGACTACGGCGCCCGGGTCAGTGTGCGCCAGCTCGTCGCCGAGCCGGCCGCGGTCAAGCACCTGCAACTGCTCGACGAGTGGAAGTACACAAAGCTCCTGGAGCGGGCCGTGTTGGAGGCGGTCGCCTCGTTCCTGACCGAACGTGGCCTGGACACCGGCGATCTGGTGCAGCGCGCGTCCCAGGTGCAGAACATCTTCGGCAACGTCAACACCATCTTCGGCGGTCAGCAGGCGATGGGCAGCTCCCACGTCACGTTCGAGCAGCACAATTAGGAGGCCCAGGATGGCGGACCCGGATCAGCCACCCCGGTCGGTCGTGTTCCACAACACGATCCTTGGTGGTCAGCAGGCGATGGCGAGCGACAATGCCGTCTTCGTGCAGTACAACGGGACGAAGGACCTCGCCGAGCGGTTCGACGCGCTGCTGCGCACCCTGAAGGAGCGCGTCGCCGACTTCGAGGACCCGGATCGCGCCAGCCGCGAGGTGGCGGCCATCGAGGCGGCCCGTGAGCAGCGGCAGCCGGACCGCACGCCGGTGCTGACCTCGTTGGAGATCCTGGCGGCCCTGGCCACGGTGGGCGGAACGCTTGCCGACGTGATCCGGGGCGCCATCGACATCGTCGCCCAGCACTGGCCACTCTGACCTGCACCGTGAGCAGAGCTGACCGGCCCGGCCGCGCCGAGGGCGCCCGCGTCGGTGCGAGGCACTGCCGGGAGGTGGGCCGACGGCCCGCCGCAGGCGCGGAGCGCCGAGCGCCGCCGACCAGGAAGCAGAGCGGGCAATATACCGATGGACATCTATAGACATGCCATCCTGTTAACGCTAACGTTGCCGACGACCGTCGATATCGGAGCGTAATCTGACCGTCACGAAGGGCCTGTAACCGCTGGTCCCGGCTGTGCGGTCGACATCGTTCGCGGCGTGGGGCGGGTGGATTGCGGCCGGCACGGGACGGCCCGAGATCACCACCGGGCGACTCGCGCCGAGGGCCGGACGATTCCAGGCCATCTTCATCGATCACCTCCGCGTCCCCGGGCAGGACCGTGGGCGGTGACCGGCAACCGTAACGCCGCGTGCAGAACCGTCTGGCCCGCCACCACGCCGTCACCGACGGCGCACCCCGGCGCCGGACGGCCTCGGCGTCGCCGTACGCGGCCGCAGACCGGGCCACGTCCCGCCGTTCCCCCTGCTCAGAGTCCGGGCCCGAGCAGGGGGAACGGGACTGGCCACGCCACATCGTCAACCTCACCGATGAGGAGAGCACGTGCGAATCAGACACCCCCGGCACCGGCGGTCGGCGCTCGTCGTCGGCGCCGCCACACTCGTGCTCGTCGGCGCGGCCCTCACCCAGACCGGCGCTTCGGCCGCCGCCGCCGGATGCCAGATCACCTACTCGGTCAGCTCCCAGTGGCAGGGTGGCTTCGGCGCGAACGTCACAGTCACCAACCTGGGTGACGCCGTCAACGGATGGCGACTCACCTGGAACTTCGCCGCCGGCCAGACCGTCACGCAACTGTGGAACGGCAGCTTCACCCAGGCGGGCGGCGACGTCGCCGTCACCAATGCCCCCTACAACGCCGGCATACCCACGAACGGCAGCACGAGCTTCGGCTTCAACGGCAGTTGGACCGGCAGCAACCCCGTGCCGACCTCCTTCGCCCTGAACGGCGTCACCTGTACGGGAGACATGGGCCCAACGACACCGCCACCCACCACGCCGCCGCCCACCACACCGCCACCCACGACGCCGCCGCCCAGCACACCGCCGCCCACCACACCGCCGCCGAGCACGACCCTGCCCTGTGACATCTACACGGCCGGTGGCACGCCCTGCGTCGCGGCGCACAGCACCACCCGCGCCCTGTACGCCTCCTACAACGGCTCGCTCTACCAGGTACGTCGATCCTCGGACAACAGCACCCGCACCATCGGGGTGATCGGCACCGGAGGACGGGCCAACTCCGCCACCCAGGACAGCTTCTGCGCGAACACCACGTGCGTGATCACGATGATCTACGACCAGTCCGGGCGGGGCAACAACCTCGGTTACCAGGGCGCGGGCGGCATCGGGGGCGCCGTACAGCCCGCGGTCGCGACGCGGGAGTCGTTGACTGTCGGCGGCAACAGGGTCTACTCGCTCTACATCAACGGCAACAGCAGCTACTGGCGCGACGGGCACCTGACCGGCGTCCCGACCGGGGCCGCGCCGGAGGGCATGTACATGGTGACCAGCGGCACCCACGTCAACAGCGGCTGCTGCTTCGACTACGGCAACAGCGAGACCACCCGTCGGGCCGACGGCCGGGGCACCATGGACGCCATCTACTTCGGCACGAGCTGCTGGTTCGGCGGCTGCTCCGGCAGCGGTCCCTGGGTGCAGGCCGACCTGGAGTGGGGTCTGTTCCCCGGTGGCAGCAGTTCGTGGAACCCGAACCAGCGGGCGTTCACCAGCAAGTTCGTCACCGCCACGCTCAAGAACAACGGCACGACGCGCTTCGCCATCAAGGGCAGCAACGCCCAGTCCGGCAACCTCTACACGCTGTGGGACGGCTCGCTGCCGTCGGGATACAACCCGATGAGGAAGCAGGGTGCGATCATCCTGGGCAGCGGTGGTGACTGCTGCATCGACAACTCCAACCAGAGTGTCGGCACCTTCTACGAGGGCGCGATGGTGGCGGGCTACCCGTCCGACGCGACCGAGAACGCGGTGCAGGCGAACATCGTCGCCGCCGGCTACCGCTGAGGCTCCGCGGCCACCCGCCGGGCGGCGGGGGCCGCGACCAGGTCCGCTACGCCGCGTGGCCCGGCTCGGGAACGATCCCGAGCCGGGCCACTGGTGCGTTCAGGCCGTGCGCCGCGAGCGCGCCCCACCCGCCACCATCGACGAGATGGGGTACGCCCTCAGCTTCGCGTCCACTTCTGGCTGTTGCTGCCGTTGCAGGTGGCGAGGACCACCTGGGTGCCGTTGGCCGTACCGGCCGCGTTCGGTGCGAGGCAGAGGCCGGACTGCACCCCGGTGATCGTTCCGTCGGTGTTGACGTTCCACTGCTGGTTGGCACCGCCGTTGCAGTCCCAGATGATCACCCGGGTGCCCGAGGTCGTCCCGGCGCTCTCGGCGTCCAGGCACTTCGAGCCGTACACCTGGAGTTGTTTGCCGGCGGTCGACGACCACTGCTGGTTGGCGCCGGCGTTGCAGTCCCACAACGCCACCTGGGTGCCGTTCGTCTGCGACTGCGACGGGACGTCCAGGCACCTACCGGCGCCTGTGTTGCGCAGCGCCGCCGTCGTGCCGCCGCCCGCACCGGCGACGACGTTCAGGTTGTCGAACTGCGCGGTCTGGCCCTGGCTGGTCCCGAAACCGACCAGACCCGCGGAGTACGCGGAGTCGGTGGCCGTGCCGACCGTCGCACCGTCGACGGTGGCGGTGATGGTGCTGCCGGAGAAGCCGAGAGCGAGGGTGTGCCACCGGTTGGTGCCGAGGGCGGCGACGCTGCCACTGCGCAGGGTGGTGAGCTGGTTGCTGGTGCTGTTGCGCAGGATCGACCAGGCCCCGCCGTCGGTGACGCGCAGGAAGTAGGCGTTCTGGGCGCTGACCGGGTCCAGGGTCTGGTTGCCGACCCGCCCCTCCAGCTGGACGTAGCCGGACTTCTCCAGCATGACGTCGGCCGAGACCGTGTAGTTGTTCCAGTTCAGGTTGCCGCCGTACGTGCTGGGGTCGGCCAGGGTCTTCCAGGTGATCGGCGCCATCGGGGACGCCTGGCGCAAGCACATGCCCGTCCGGCCGCCGCCGCACGTCGCGGTCTCGAACGCGCCCTGGTTGTCCTGCAGGTACTTCGCCAGCTTGCCGGCCGGGTAGCTCTCGAAGGTGTCGCTGTAGGGCAGACCGAGCTGGCCCTGCGCCGGGCTGGTCGCGGTGCCCTTGCCGGCGCCGGTCGTGGTGGTGATGGTGTAGATGCGACCGGGCTGCACGGTCAGCGAGTACGCGCCGCCGGACGGCGTGATGTCGGCGCCGCGCACGAAGTGCTCGGAGGTGTTGGAGGAGTTCAGGTTGGTCGACCACACGTGCACCGCCGACGTGGACAGGCCGCCGGTGACGTTGAGGTTCAGCGTCTGCGCGGCGGTCGCGTCCATGGTCTCGATGACAGTGGTGTAGTCGGAGTTGTTCGTCGACTTCAGCGACACGTAACTGCCGTTGTTGCGGACGCCGCCGAGATAGCCGCTGGACGAGTCGAGGTACTTCCAGCCGGGCGCGGTGAACTGAGTGGTGTGCGCGACGGTCCAGGTGTTCTTGCCGACGGCGTACCAGCCCGACCAGGGCTGGTTGGCGAGCATCAGCCCGACCGTGGCCCAGGGGATGTTCGGGGTTGTCGCGGCGATCAGGTTCCAGTTGATGTACGCGGTCATCTTCCCGTCGAGGTAGCCCCGGTTGATGCCCCGCGCCAACGGCTTGGCGCCGTCGTTGTAGTCCTGTGAACCGCCCTCGCTGTTCCAGAGCGTCTCGCCGGTGGCTGTCGCGTTGGCCGACACCGTGCAGGTCGTCTGCGCGGCCAGGTAGCCGCACGGGTAGTGACCACCGATGACGTCGATCGCGTTGCGCAGCGCCGCGTTGTTCACGGCCACGTTTGCCGGGTTCCAACTGCCCGGGTAGTCGTCGCCGAAGATGAGCTTGACGTTGCCGTAGCCGTTGTTGTTGAGCGCGCTACGCAGGCTGATGGTCCAGTTCGCGTCGTACCTGCGCTCGTTCTGGGCGGCGGTGAGGTAGTCGATGGTCAGGTTGTGCTGCCGGGCGCAGCCCAGCCAGGACAGGTGGTAGTCGATCGAGTCCTGGGACATGAAGTTGCCGTTGCCGATCCAACCCGGCGCACCCCAGGCCAGCCCGACGAGTTTGATGTTCGGGTTGCGGGCCTTGGCCTGCTCCATGATCCACCACTCGTAACCGCGGTTGCAGTTCAGATCGCCGCGGAAGTGAGAGTGGCTCGGCTCGGACCCGCTCGTGGAGTTGGTGTCGCCGCCGATCTCCACCTTGAGGATCTGCAGGGCTGCGCCGTAGCCGGGCTTGAACAGGTAGTCGAGGATCTGGCCGCGTTGGGGTTCGGGGTAGTCCATCAGCAGGCGGCTGTTGCCGCCGCCGCCGCTGACCGCGCCGACCCCGTCGAACGTACGGCCACCCGACGCTCCGTTGATCGTGATGGAGGTGGCGGCCTGCGCGGGTGTCGTGAGCCCGCCCACCACGCCGCTGGCGGCCAGCACGCTGCCGGCGACCAGGAGCGCGAAGGTTGACGAACGGCGAATCAGACGTGTGATTCCTGGCATGTGAGGTCTCCTTGGAACAGGTGTGGGGTACGGCGGCCCCTGGTCACACCGCCGCCGCCGTCCCGGTTGCGGGATCCGGTGGCCTCGGGGGGGGGGGGGGGGGGGGGGGGGGGCCCCCCCCCCCCCGGGGGGGGGGGGGCGCCCCCCGGGGGGGGGGTGGGGGGGGGGGGGGGGGGGGGGGGGGGGGCGGCGGGCCGCCGCGGCCCCGCCCCCCCCCCCCCCCCCCCCCGCGACGGGTGCGTCAGGCGCCCGCCAGGTGTGTCAGTTGGCGGTGCAGGTGGGGGTCAGGCCGGCGCCGCTTCCGGTGCCCTGGAAACCGAACTCGGCGACCTGGCCGGCGGCGAGCCGCCCGTTGTAGTCCACATTCGAGAAACGCACGGCCCCGGTGCTGCCACTCGCCGTGGCGGACCAGGTGTTGGTGACGCTCGCGCCGCTCGGAAGCGTCATGCCGACCGCCCACCCGTTCGTGCCGGCGGAGCCGGCGGTCACCTTCACCGTGGCCACGAACCCGCCGTTCCACGCGTTCAACGACACCGACGCCGCACACCCGCCGGGAACGGGCGGAGGGGTCGTCGGCGGCGGCGTGGTGGGCGGAGGGGTGGTCGGCGGGGCGGTGGTGGGCGGCGGCGTGGTCGGCGGCGTCGTGCCCTGGAACTGGGCGAAGAACTTCCAGACCTCGCCCTTGGTCCAGGTGGTGATGCCACTCTCGGCGTACGTGCCGTCGACCGGGCCGGGCATGTGGCCGTTGTCGAAGGCCGCCCACTGGACGGGGTATCCGGCGCGGCAGCCGGAGTAGGTGGTGGTGATGTGGCTGCGGCTCCCCGCGGCCGGCTCGCGCGGGCTCTGCGCCGTACACCCGTTGTTGCGGACGAAGGTGTCGCGCAGCGCGCGGCCCTGCGAGATGTTGAGGACGTTGTCGGTGATGCCGTGCAGGCCGAAGTAGGCGATGGGTTGGGTGCCGCCGCTACAGCCGCTGATCTGCGCGCCGCTGAAGACGGCAACGGCGCGGAAGGTGGTGGCGCGGGCGCAGGCGAGGGCGTAGCTCATGCCGCCACCCCAGCTGAAGCCGAGGGCGAAGCGTTGGGTGGTGTCGACGCAGAGGTCGCCTTCGATACGACGGATCATGTCGTCGACGAAGGTGACGTCCTCGCCGCCGGAGTTGCCCCACCCGTTGCCGAAGCCCTGGGGCGCGACCAGGATGGCGGTGTCGTTCGACTGCTCGAGTTGGCCGTAGTAGGACCAGGGTCGTCCGCTGGTGCCTCCGGAGTCGACCTCGGTCGCGGTGCCGCCCCGCCAGTGGAACGCGAAGATCAGCCGGTACGGGTTGGTGTTGTTGTAGTTGCTGGGGATCCGCAGGATGTAGCTGCGGCTCTTGCCGTTGCTCTGGATCGTCTGCGTACCGCTGCGCAGCGTCGGGGCCTTGCCGCAGCCGGCGGTCGCCGCGGCGGTGCCCACGTCCGCGACCGGCGTGGTGGCGCCGAGCCCACCGCTGAGCGCGGTCGCGCCCGCCGCCACGACGAGCAGCGCCGCGAGCGCGATGGGTCCGGAGCTGAACCGATGTCTGAACATTTGACCACTCCCTCTTTCCAGCGGGTCGGTTGGCCGTGGGGCGGGGGTGTCGCACGGTCATCCGCGCGACGACTCCCACGCGGGCGCGCGACGTCCACCGCACGTCACCGGCGGCTGCTGACAAGTCCTGATGCGACGGCCGCCTGCCCTGCGGGACGTCGTGATCGTGAGGGTCGAATCAGCTGGCCCGCCCGGTGGGCCGTGGACGCTGTTCGCCTCGCATCGACTGTGAGCGATAACATGCCGTTCGTCAAGTCGTAACGAATGACGTCTGGCAAGTCGCCGTAGGGACCGTCGATCGCAGCGGGAGGCGCGGCCGGCATGCGCGTTGTTATCGGTAACATGTCGAGCCCGAGGACCTGTCGACGCGGCGCATCCCCGGCGGCGATCGGAGCGGGTGAGCCCCCGCCGCGACACCGACCGACGGCAGGCATCATGTCGGCGTGAACTCAACCCTGGCCGCCCTGCTCGGCTCCGCGATCACCGCCTTCGCATCGCTGTTCGTGGTGTGGGTGCACAGTCGGATCAAGCGGCGCCAGCGGGAGCGGACCGAGCTGCAGCGGGCGTACGTCCTGGTGCTGTCCGGCGCGCTCCGCCTCGCCCACAAGGCCGAGGCGTTGCGACAGACCAGGTACTGGCGATCGGGCCTGCCGGACGCGGGCAACGACCTGCTCGGAGGGCAGCGGCCGCTGGGGCCGATGGTTCTGCACGACTGGCTGGCCCGGGACATGGTCACCGTGGAGGCCGCCTGGTCGGAGATCTGGACCCGCGCGGATCAGGACGGCATCGCGCTGACAAACGGACTCATGACCGCGTTCAACGCGGTACTGGCCGCCGCGCTGCGGACCAGCGGGACCGAGCCGTTCGAGGCGTCCGACGAGATGACGATCGCCGGCCGCCGCCTCGGCGAGGCGCGCCGGCAGCTCGCCCTGCATGCCCGCCGGGTCGCGAACCTGGGCCCGCGAGACGTCGACCTGTTCACCGAGCGCGAGTACGGCTTACCGGTGGGCTGAGATCCCGTTCGCCGTCGCGGATGTGTCGCTCGGCGGGCGTGGGCAGGACCAGGTGGACGACCCCGAGCATCAGCGCCGCCACCACACCGTCGAGCCAGTAGTGGTTGCCGGTGGCCACGACGACCAGCAGGGTGACGAGCGGGTGGGCCACCCACAGCCACCGGAGACGCCCGCGGGTCACCGCGACGAGCGCGACGGCCACGGCCAGCGCCCACCCGACGTGCAGGGACGGCATGGCGGCGTACTGGTTGCTGAGGGTGTCGGTGTCGGGTGGGCCGTAGACGGTGGGCCCGAACAGGCGGCCGGTGTCCACCAGGCCCGTCAGCGCGGTGAGCCGGGGCGGCGCCAACGGGACCAGGAGGTGCAGCGCCAGAGCCCCCGCGGTGAGACAGGCGAGCACGCGACGCGTCCACAGGTAGTGCGCCGGGTGTCGCAGGTACAGCCAGACCAGGGTGAGCACCGTGGCGGGGAAGTGCACGTACGCGTAGTAGCTGTTCGCCAGGTGCGCCACCAGGTCGTACGCGAGCAGCGGATGTTGGACGGCGGACTCGTCGGGCAGGCGCATCAGCCGTTCCAGGTGCCAGATCGACTCGCCGTTGGCCAGTGCGGTCGACACCCGGCCGGCCACCGCCATGCGCGCCATCTTGTAGAGGAGGAACAGCGTGGCGACGAGCAGCAGTTCGCGCGCCGCGCGGCGCAGCGGAGTGGCCCGTCGGCCGGGTGCCAACGGCCGCGGCACCGCCAGCTCGGCGATCTCCATAGGCGCCTCGATTCAGTCACGTCCCCGGGTGGATCGGACCGCCACCGTCGGGAGACGGTGGCGGCCCGCTGTGGTCGGACGTTAGCGCCGGTCGGGTGCCCCCTTCGGGGCGGGGTCGACGGAGACCTGGTCGAACGCGGGCGCCCCGTCGACCGCGTCGGCGCCGACAGCCGTCGACGTGGCGGCGTCCGGCAGGTCGAGGCTGGTCCGCAGGGTGACCGGCCTGAGCAGGAGCGCGGCGATGACGCCGACCACCCCGATGGCGGCGGAGATGAGGAAAATGTGTCCGGTGGCGTCACCGTACGCGGCCCGCACAATGTGCTGGATCCCCTCGGGCAGCGCCGTGATGTTGAGGTTGCTGTCGCCACCGGCGCCGGAGGCGGGGATCCCGGCGGCGGTCAGGTCGCGCGTGATCTGGTCGGTGACCCGGTGGGCGAGGACCGCGCCGAGCACCGAGACACCGATGGTGCCGCCGAGCGACCGGAAGAACGCGACGCTGGAGCTGGCCGCGCCGATGTCCTTGAGGGCCACCGTGTTCTGGACGGCGAGGACGAGGTTCTGCATGGTCATGCCGACGCCGGTGCCGACGATGAACATGGCGACACCGACCAGGACGAGCGACGTCTCGTGGTCGATGGTGCCGAGCAGCGCGAACCCGGCGACCAGGATGATCGAACCGGCGACGATGTACGGCTTGATCCGCCCGGTCCGGGTGATCAGCCGGCCGGCGACGATCGAGGAGCCGAGGACTCCGGCCATCATCGGGATGGTGAGCAGACCAGCCTCCGTCGGGCTGTAGCCGCGGCCGATCTGGAAGTACTGGCCGAGGAAGACCGCGCCGCCGAACATGGCCATGCCGACCGCGAGGCTGCCGAGGATGGCCAACGCGGTGGTGTGCTGGCGCACGATGCCGAGCGGGACGACCGGCTCGGCCGCCCGCGACTCCACCCAGACCGCGAGTGCGAGCAGGAGCAACGCGCCGCCCACCATGGCCACGGTCTGCCAGGAGAGCCAGGCGAACGAGCCGTCGACGAAGGAGATCCAGATCAGTAGCACGCTGACGCCGGCGGCGATCAGGCTCGCACCCAGGTAGTCGATCTTGACGTTCTCCCGCCGCAGCGTCGGCAGGTGCAGGGTCGCCTGGAGCAGGATCAGCGCGATGACGGCGACCGGCACGCCCACGAAGAAGCACCAGCGCCAGCCCAGCCAGGACGTGTCGACGATGAGACCGCCGAGCAGCGGGCCGCCGACGGTCGCGACCGCCATGACTCCGCCGAGGTAGCCGTTGTAGCGCCCCCGCTCACGCGGCGGGATCATGGCCGCGATCGCCACCTGGACGAGGGCCTGCAGGCCGCCGACCCCGATGCCCTGGAACGCCCGGGCCGCGATGAGCTGCCCCGCGCTCTGCGAGAAGCCGGCGATGACCGAGCCCAGCAGGAAGACCACGATGGCGACCTGGATGAGGAGCTTCTTGTTGAACAGGTCGGCCAGCTTGCCCCAGATCGGGGTGGTGGCCGTCGCGGTGAGCAGGGTCGCGGTGACGACCCAGGTGTACTGGTTCTGGGAACCGTTCAACGACCCGATGATCTTTGGCAGCGCGGTCGAGACGACCGTGCTGCTCAACATCGCGACGAAGAGCACCAGCAGCAGACCGCTGAGTGCCTCGAGCGTCTGCCGATGGGTCATCGGCTCGGTGCCGGCAGTGGTGGTGGGTGCGCTCATCGCGCGGCCTCCAGCTTGTCGTGGTTTTCGAGGGCGACGCCGTCAGGGCTACGCGGGGTTTACGCACGGGCGCATTCGCGCACCTGACTTGGTTGCCTCACACAAGCATCTACCGATCTTGCCCAATCGGCAAGTTTGCCCATTGAGAAGGCGATCACTCGACGTACGCTGAGCGCGATGGACGAGATCACCGGCCTGCGGGAGCGCAAGAAGGCCGCCACCCGCCTCGCCCTGCACGAGTCAGCCCTGCGCCTCGCTGCCGAGCAGGGCCCCGACGGCGTGACAGTCGAGGCGATCGCCGACGCCGCCAACGTCTCCCGGCGGACGTTCTCGAACTACTTCTCCAGCAAGGAGGAGGCGCTCTTCCACGGCGACACCGTGCGCCTGCGTCGGCTGTTGCAGTTGGTTCACGAGCGGCCGGACGGCGAGCCGCCGTGGACCGCGCTGAGCCGGGCGGCCGAACAGTTCACCAGGGAATCATCAGATGATCGCGACCACAGCTGGCTGACCCGACGCCGGCAGCTGCGCGGGCACCCCGGACTGGCCGCGCACCAGGTGGCGGCGTACACCGCGATCGAGCGGGAGCTGGCCGCCGAGCTCGCCCATCGGCTCACCGGGACGGCGGTGGCGCTGCGCTCCCGCCTGCTGACCGCGACCTTCCTCGCCGCCCTGCGCGTCGCCATCCAGCACTGGATCGACCACCCGGGCCAGGACCTGCTGGAGATCGTGCGAACCGCGCTCGCCGAGGTCGCTCCCCCGTCGGCCGGCGCCGCGGCGGGCGACCCGACGGCCTGACCGCCGACGGGCAGACGACGCGGCGCGACGACGGCGGGCCCCGTCGCGCCGGCCACCACCGCGCTGGGCGATGGTGGCCGGCGGACGAGGCCCGCCGTCGACAGGATCAGCGGTAGCCGGCGCTCACCACGCTGGCCTGCACCGCGTTCTCGGTCGCGTCGGACGGGTAGCCGGCGACCATGGCCCCCTCGTAGAACGTGCCGGCGCTCAGGTTCGCGCCGCCGTCGGGCTTGCAGCAGTCACCGCCACTGCCCAGGATGATCGCGCCCTGCTTCTTCATCGGGTTGTATCCCGGCGGGAGGGAGCCGTCCCACAGCGTGTAGAGGCCGCCGGACTGGGCGTCGCTGCCCTTCATGGCGAAGCGCGACGTGCCGTTGTTCTTGAGCGTCGCGGTGACGAACTTGCTGGTGAACGCCCGCTGGTTCGGGTTCCACGAGCTGCTGCCACCGGGGAACAGACCCCACTCCAGGTCGGCCTGCACCCAGGGACCGCTGCCCGAGCAGCCGCCGAACCAGCACTGCTTGCCGAAGTTGATGGCGTCCATCGCGCCGGCCGCGTCGGCCTTGCGCGTCGTCTCACTGTTGCCGTAGTCGAAGCAGCAGCCGCTGTTGACGTGGGTACCGCTGGTCACCATGTACATGCCCTCGGGCGCCGCGCCGGTCGGCACGCCGGTCAGGTGCCCGTCGCGCCAGTAGCTGTTGCCGGGGTTGATGTAGAGCGAGTACGCCTTGGCGCCGCCCACCGTCAGGGACTCCGTGGTAGCGGTCGCCGGCCTGCTCTGCGGCGAGCCCGGAACCACGCTGGACCCCTGGTACCAGAGGTCGTTCCCGCGACCGGACTGGTCGAAGACGACGGTGATCACGCAGGTCGTGCCGGAGCAGAACGAGTCCTGCGTCGCCGCGTTGGCGGTGCCGCCCGTGCCGTTCAGCCCGATGTTGCGGGTCGTGTTGTCCGACGAGCGCCGAACCTGGTAGAGGTTGCCGGCGTACGTCGCGTAGAGGGCTCGCGTCGTGCTGTGCGCCGCGACGCACGGGGTGCCGCCCGAGGCGTAGATGTCGCACGGGCGCGCGCCGCTCGGCGGCGGGGTGGTCGGCGGAGTGGTCGTCGGCGGGGTCGTGGTCGGCGGGGTCGTCGGAGAGGCCCACTGCTGGTTGGCGCCGCCGTTACAGGCCCAGAGGATCAGCTTGGTGCCGTTGGCGGTGGCGGCGCCGTTGGCGTCGAGGCACAGCCCGGACTGGACGCCGGTGATGGTGCCGTTGCTGTTGACGTTCCACTGCTGGTTGTTCTGGCCGTTGCAGTCCCAGATGATCGCCGCCGTGCCGTTGGTGGTGCCTCGGCCGGAGGCGTCCAGGCACTTGTTGCCGTACACCGTGAGCTGCTTGCTCGACGTCCAGGTCCAGGTCTGGCCGGCCGCGCCGTTGCAGTCCCACAGTTGGGTCTGGGTGCCGTTGGTGGTGCTGGAGTTGGGGACCTCGACACATCGACCGGACGGGGCGCCGACGATTGTGGTGCTCTGCCCCGGCGCGATGGCGGCGGCCGCCATCGGCGCGGCGGCGGCCTCGGCGGCGGACGATCCGGCGCCGGCCGCCGCACCGACGGTGACGAGGACGAGGACGCCGGCCAGGGCACTGGCCAGGACCGCCAGGCGTGGGAAGCGATGCCTCGGGATGGGATCGCGGGCCGGGCCGGGCCCGGTGGGGGACGGGGTTCGCACGGGGTGCTCCTCGGAGTCGTGGCAGCGCGTGGATGTGCCGACGCCGCGAGTGGTGGTGGCGGGGGCGGCCGAAGCGAGTCGCGGCAATCGTAGGATCATTTTTCGATGAGTGTCAATGAAAGCCCGGTCGGCGAAGTCCGGCGGTGGCCGCCCGTGCCGGCGGCCACCGCCTGACCTCTTCCGCGCCGCCTACCGCCCCCAGATCCGCCAGGTTTGGTTCAGCGGGCTGCCCTGAGTGACCGCGTTGCAGGGCCACTGGAGGACCGTCGCGCGGGCCGCCGTGGAGACCCCGTTGACGTCGACGCACTTGCCGCTGTGCCGGGCGACGAGCTGGTAGTCGTGCGAGTCGTTACCGGAGTAGGTCACCTTTCGGAGGGTGAACTGCTGGTAGGGCACGTTCTGGCAGGTCCGCTGGTCCACGGCGGCGCTGTTGGCGGTGGAGCCGCCGCTGACGTCGAGGCACTTGCCGCTCTGCTGGTTCACCACCGTGTACGTGTTCGCCACGCCGGCGACCGGCTGGAAGTTCCAGAGCTGCTGGGCGCCGCCCTCGCAGTAGAACTGCTGCTGGACGTTGCCGTCGGCGGTGCTCAGGCCGGTGTTGTCCAGGCACTGCTGGGAGTGCTGGGCCACCGCCACCGACTGGAAGCCTCCTTCGGAGGGCCGCAGCAGGGTCACCGTGTACGTGTCGTTCTGGTTGCCGTACCCCAGGTTCACCGTGGCGTTGTTGTTGGACAGGGTGACGACGCTGTTGGAGACCGTGATCGGGCCCTGCACCGCACCGCCGTTGTTGTACGGGATGCGCTGCGTGAGCACCCGCACCTGGTTGTTCTGTACGACACCACTCGTCGTGTCGAGGCGTTGCAGGTTGACGCTCAGGTTTCCGGTGGTGCGGCCACCACCGACCAGGACCTTCGCCACACCGGTCGCCTTCGTGGCGTACGCGTCGTACGACTGGCTGCCGGTCACCGCGACGTTCTGGCCGGTCTGCGAGGCGTAGTAGCGGTAGGCCCACCACTCGCCCTTGGGCTGGTGCTCTCCGGCCGAGTTGCGGGTCAACAGGTTGCCGAGGTCGTTGTGCAGGTTGCCGGCGCTTGCCCAGTTGGCTCGCAGACCGTCCGCGCCGGCCCGCTCCAGACGCGCGATGTACCAGGCGCCGTCGGCCGGGTTCTGCTCGTTGGACGCCCCGTACTCGTTGATCTGGTACGGGCGGGGATGCGGGATGCCGCGCGGGTCGAGGGTGGCGTTGGCGGCGGCGACGTTGGCGACCGGGTCACCGGGCAGCGAGTGCCAGCTGATGATGTCCGGCACCGTGTTCGTCGAGCGCACGAAGTCCAGGTACTGGTTCCAGAACGCGTGGTTTGTCGACGGCACGCAGGCGCAGCTCGGCCCGACGATGAGCTGGTTGGGGAACTCCGTCCGGAGGCGCTGGTAGGTGCGCCGCCAGAGCTCCAGGTACTGGGAGATCGGCCGGTTCCAGAAGATGGTGATGTTGGGTTCGTTCCAGATGTCCCACTGCACCGACAGGCCGGACGCCCGGACGTCGTTGATGACCCGGCTCAGGAAGTTGTCGTAGTCGGTCCAGTTGCCGTTGTCGCCGGGGAAGCGGGAGATGCCGGCACCGTCGGCGCCCCACAGGTCGTGCGGCAGCAGGATGAACTGGCCGCCGAGGGCGGCGGTCCGACGCGCCTGGGCGAGTGTGGCGTTCCAGCGACGATCGTAGTTTCCGCCGACCCAGCCACTGCCGGGCAGTTGCGCGCCGCCGGCGCGCATGTAGCGGAAGTTCACGTCGCGGTAGAAGTGGTCGGGCGGGCCACTGGCGTTCTCGGTCATGCCGTAGATCCAGCCGGCCGCGCGGTAGGTGGGCGTGCCGGTGGTCGTGGAGAAGTTGACGCTTATCGACTCGTCCGCGGCCTGGGCCGGGGACGCGGCGACGGTGACGGCGGTGGTTGCGGCGAGCAGGCCGACGACGAGTCGGGCGACGAGCGCGTGGGCTCGCCCCGACCTGCTGCGGGACGGGGTTTTCACGGGCGGCTCCTTGGTGGGGCGCGGGGGACGCTCTCCGGAGGGCTGCGCTTGCGAATCGATTCGCACGGATCGTAGGTCGGGGACTCACTCGTGTCAATGAAGTGACGATCGGGTGAAGGCGGTGTTTCCCAGCAGCACCAACCGGCCAGCTCACCCAACCCTTGACCAGCGAGCAGGGGCGGTCCTATCTTCGTGCGAACCGTTTCGTCGAATCGGTTCGCCTCATGGTCGGACGTGGTCCGGCCCGCGACGGTCAACCCACGACACTCCACCTGACGATCGACTTTAAGTGAGGCAGCACATGACAGGACTCAACCGACGGCGGCGCCTGGCCGCCGTTGCCGTGCTGGCGCTCGCCGCGGTGACCGCCGGCGCCTGCTCGTCGTCGTCCGGCGACTCCGACACCGGCGGCGGGGCCTACCTCGTCTGGGACCCGTATCCGCAGTTCGCCGACGACTCCGACTGGGTCGCCCTGCTCAAGAAGTGCGGCACCTCGGCGGGCGTGACTGTCGAGCGGACCGGTTACGACACCACCGACCTCACCAACAAGGCGCTGCTCGCCGCCCAGCAGGGCAACTCGCCGGACGTGCTGATCGTCGACAACCCGGTCATCTCGACACTGGCCGAGGCCGGGGCGCTCACCACCACCGAAGAGAACAAGCTGGACGTGTCGAGCATGGCGCCGAACCTGCTCGGCGCCGGCCAGAGCGGTGGCAAGACGTACGGGGTGCCGATCGGGGCGAACACCCTCGCGCTCTACTACAACAAGGACCTGTTGACCACCGCCGGCGTCGACCCGGCCTCGGTCACCGACTGGGCGTCCCTGACCACGGCACTGACGAAGGTCAAGGCGAAGGGCAAGAAGGGCATCACCTTCTCCGCGATCGGGACCGAGGAGGGCAGCTTCCAGTTCCTGCCCTGGTTCTGGGGATCGGGCGCCCAGCTGACCAGCCTGGACTCGCCGCAGGCGGTGTCCGCGCTGACCCTCTGGAAGGACTGGCTCAAGCAGGGCCTGGCCCCGAACTCGGTCATCAACAACACCCAGACCACGAGCTGGCAGGAGTTCGCCACCGGCAACTTCGCGTTCGCCGAGAACGGCACCTGGCAGCTGGCCAACGCGGAGAAGCTCGGCTTCTCGTACGGCACCATCGCGATCCCGGCCAGCGCCGGTGGGCCGGCCCCGGCGCCGACCGGTGGCGAGTTCGTCTCGATCCCGGTGCAGAAGAAGACCGGTCGGTACGCGACGTCGCAGAAGCTCGTCACCTGCCTGACCAACGCCGACAATCTCCTCACCACCGACACGACGCTCTCCTACGTCGCGCCGGTCACCGCCGTACAGGACCGGCAGGCGACCGAGAACCCCAAGCTCAAGGTCTGGGTGGAGGCCGTCCGCGCGGCGAAGGGCCGCACCGGTGACAACCTCGGCACGAAGTACCCGAAGATCTCCGAACCCCTGTGGACCGCCGTGCAGGCGGCCCTGAGCGGCGGGAAGTCGCCGCAGGAGGCGTTGACCGGCGCGCAGGCCTCGGCCACGAGCAAGTAAGCGGGCCGAACCGACACGATGACCCCCACGACACGGACCACCACCACGACGCGAGGCCACGGCGGGGCGGCGAAGGCCGCCCCGCCCGGGCCCCCCGCGCCTCGAACCCGCCGGCCCGGACGATGGCTGGCATGGGGCTTCCTGGCGCCGACTGTCGTCTACCTGCTGGCCTTCTACGCCTACCCGCTCTACCGCAACATCGAGCTGAGCCTGCGCGAGTACACGGTCCGCTCGTTCGTGCAGGGCGGCGCACCCTTCGCCGGCCTGGACAACTACCGCACCGTCCTGACCGACCCGGCGTTCTGGCCGACGTTGACGCACACACTGGTCTTCACCGGCGCGTCACTCGTCTTCCAGTTCACCATCGGCATGGCCCTGGCTCTCTTCTTCCGTCAGAACTTCCCGCTGTCGGGCACCCTGCGGGCGCTGATCCTCGTACCCTGGCTGCTGCCTCTGATCGTCTCGGCCTCGACCTGGTCGTGGCTGCTCAACAGCGACTCGGGGTTGGTCAACGCCGCGCTGGGCGTCGTCGGGATCGACCCGGTCAACTGGCTCACCTCGCCGACCTGGTCGCTCACCTCGGTGATCATCGCGAACGTCTGGATCGGCATCCCGTTCAACCTGGTGGTGCTCTACAGCGGCCTCCAGGCCATCCCGGTCGAGGTGTACGAGGCGTCCGCGCTCGACGGCGCGAGCGGCTGGCAACGGTTCTGGTCGATCACCTTCCCGCTGTTGCGCCCGGTCTCCGCGATCACGCTGCTGCTGGGGCTGATCTACACGCTGAAGGTCTTCGACATCATCTGGATCATGACCCGGGGCGGCCCGACCGGTTCGTCCGCAACGCTCGCCACCTGGTCGTACCGCCTCGGCTTCGGCAACATGCTGCCGGAGTTCGGGCCGGGCGCGGCCGTCGGCAACCTGCTCATCGTGATGGCCCTGATCGCCGGGCTCGTCTACATCCGGTCCCAGCGGAGGCAGTACCAACGATGACAACGTCACCGCGTCGCGTCTGGTGGAAGACCGGAATCGGTCTGGTGCTGACCGGGCTGATGCTCTTCCCCGTCTACTGGATGATCAATGTTTCGTTCACCCGGGACCAGGACATGCGGGCCAGTCCGCCGCACCTGTTCCCGACCAACGGCACGCTGGACGGCTACCGGGCCGTCCTCGACCAGCAACTGCCGTACCTCGGCACCAGCTTCGTCGTCGGGCTCGGCACCGTCGCGCTGACCCTGGCGCTCGCCGCCCCCGCCGGATACGCGTTGGCGAAGCTACGGCCACCAGGCGGCCCGGCGCTGAGCTTCCTGCTGCTGATCGCCCAGATGATCCCGGGAATCATCATGGCGATGGGCTTCTACGCCATCTATCTCACCCTCGGCGTGCTCAACACGCTGCCGGGCCTGATCCTGGCCGACACGACACTCGCGGTGCCGTTCGCCGTACTGATCTTCACGGCCTTCATGTCCGGCATCCCCGACGAACTGCTACAGGCCGCCGTGGTCGACGGCGCGGGACGGCTGCGCACCTTCTGGTCGGTCGTGCTGCCGGTCAGCCGCAACTCGATCGTGACGGTGTCGCTGTTCGCGTTCCTGTGGTCCTGGTCGGACTTCATCTTCGCCTCGACCCTCGCCGGCGGTGGCGACCACCAGCCGATCACCCTCGGCATCTACCACTACATCGGCAACAACAACCAGCAGTGGAACGCCATCATGGCCACCGCTGTCGTCGCCTCCATCCCGGCCGCCGTGCTGCTGGTCCTGGCTCAGCGGTACGTCTCGATGGGCGTGACCGCCGGCGCCGTCAAGGACTGACCACCCGCACCACAGAAAGGCAACCGCCACCCATGACCGTCGCCCCGTCCGGTCCGGAGTTCGGAATCCAGGACATCCCGTTCAGCTACCGAGGATCCTGGCTCAACATCTCCCCGGTGGTCGCCGAGAAGACGTACGCCGACGACCTGCACCTGGTGTCGCACCAGACCGGTCTGCACCCGGTGCTGCGCCTCTCCCCCACGGACGCCGGCACCACAGTCGTCGCCACGCCCGCGCTGCTCACCTGGCATGCCGGTACCGGGCGGATCGACGCCGTCTACGACGGACCGGACACCCTGCGGCTGCGGGGCCGGCAGCTCGGCCTGCGCATCGCGGCGGCCGCGGACACCCTCACCCCGTTCAGTGGCACCTACCTCTACCTCGACCCGGTCGACGGATCACACGTGTTCACCTCGTACGAGACCGGGCGCCGCTACCGGGTGACCGTGCTCTCCGGCGGGCTGCGCCGCACCGACGGCGTCGAGGCGCTCGGCGCCGCCGACCGCTTCCTGGACCTCCCCGGCGACCAACCCTGGGAGATCGCCATCGAGGAGTACGCCACCGCCCGCCGGCCGTACGCCGTCGCCGTCCCCTTCGACCAGGTGTGCCGCGACCGCAGCGCCGAGTTCACCGCGTTCGTCGACGCGGTCGCGCCCTGGCGCAGCGCGGACACACCGGCCGCCGAACTGGCCGCCTACGTGTTGTGGTCCGCCACCGTCGCCCCGGCGGGCTTCGTCACCCGGCCCGCCGTCCTGATGTCCAAGCACTGGATGGACAAGGTGTGGAGCTGGGACCACTGCTTCAACGCGATCGCGCTCGCGGCCGGCGAACCGGAGCTGGCCTGGCACCAGTTCCAACTGCCCTTCGACCACCAGGACGGCGCGGGCGCCCTGCCCGACTCGGTCACCCACTCGGAGGTCCTGCACAACTACGTCAAGCCCCCCATCCACGGCTGGGCCCTGCGCCACCTGCGCCAGCGGCTTCCCCAACCACCGGAGCCCGCGGAGCTCGCCCGGACGTACGACAGGCTGGCCCGCTGGACCGGGTTCTGGCTCGACGCGCGCCGTGCGCCCGGCCAGGACCTGCCGCACTACCAGCACGGCAACGACAGTGGCTGGGACAACGCCACCACGTTCGACGACAACCGCGTCCTGCAGACCGCCGACCTGGCCGCGTTCCTGGTGTCCCAGCTACGCTGCCTGGCCGACCTCGCCACCGAGCTGGGCGAACCCGCCGACAGGTGGTCCCGGGAGGCCGACCGGATCCACACGGCGATGCTCGGGCAGCTGTGGGACGGCAAGCGCTTCACCGCCCGCAGCCCGCACACCGGGCAGCAGCGGACAAGCCGCAGTCTGCTCGATCTCATGCCCGTCGCCCTCGGCGCCGACCTACCCGCTCCGATCGCCGACGCGCTGGCCCGGGACGTCGAGACCCACCTCACCACGCACGGGCTGGCCACCGAGCCGACGGACTCGGCCCACTACCTCGCCGACGGCTACTGGCGGGGGCCGATCTGGGCGCCCTCCACCGTGCTGGTCGAGGACGGTCTGCGGCGGGCCGGGCACACCGGGATCGCCGACGACATCAGCCAGCGCTTCCTCGCGCTGTGCGAGAAGTCCGGTTTCGCGGAGAACTTCGACGCCGAGACCGGCGCCGGGCTGCGGGACCGCGCGTACACCTGGACGGCCAGCAGCTACCTCATCCTCGCGGCCGCTCAGGAGGAGCGCCGAGCCGCGCGGCGATAGCCGGCCGACGCGGGCCCCAACCGACCCCCCGGGGCCCGCGTCGGTCAAGGGGTCAGCGCGCCCGGACCGGACCGGTGCTGGACCGCAGCGAGATGGGCGGGCTGTACAGGCGGTGCCGCGGCACACTCTCGGGGGCGGCGATGATCTCCAGCAGCAGCGCCACCGCCTCGGCCCCCATGTCCCGCATGGGCACGTCGGCGGCGGTCAGCGGCGGACGGAAGTCCTCCGCCCAGTGCTGGGCGGCGACCCCGGTGACGGAGAAGTCGGCAGGCACGGACAGCCCGGCGCCGGTCAGCGCGCGCTGCATCCCGGGCAGCGCCGCCTCGTTGATGGTGGCCACCGCCGTGACCTCCGGATGTGTCCCGAGCAACTGCTCCACGCACGCCTCACCGGAGGCCGTGTCGTCGCCGCAGCAGACGTCCACGCCGGTCAGACCCCGTTCCGCCACCGCCGCCTGGAAACCGGTGAGCGCGCGGTGGCTCGGCCCGTAGCCCGCCGCCACCAGCTCGGCGGAGCGGTTGACGAGCGCCACGTGCCGATGCCCCAGGTCGGCCAGGTGGTGCACGCAGCGCGCGATCAGGCCGGCGTAGTCGATGTCGACCCAGCTCATGCCGTGCGCTTCGGCCGTCCGGCCGATCGTGACGAACGGCAGGCCCGTTCTGGTCAGCCGCGTGACCCGGTCGTCCTCCAACCGGATCTCCATCAGGACGACGCCGTCCACCCGACGCCCGCTGACGATCCGCTCGAACGAACGGTCGTGGTCGCCGCCGGACGGGGACAGCAGCACATCCAGATCGTGGCGGGCGGCGGCCTCGACGACGCTGGCGACGAAGCCCAACTGCATGTCGGTCAACCGCTGGCTCGCCGGTGGGATCACCAGCCCGAGCGTGCGGGTACGCCCCTCCTTCAGGGCGCGGGCGCTGGCGTTCGGCCGGTAGTCCAGCTCGTCGATGACCGCCTGGATCCGCTGCCGGGTCGCCTCCGAGACGGTCCGCTTGCCGCTCAGCACGTACGACACGGTGCTGCGGGACACCCCGGCCCGCCGGGCGATCTCCCCGATGTTCATACGCCGCCCTCGAATCGTTTCCTGCCCCGACGGGGACGCGCCCAGCTCCGGATGAGCATAAGCGCTCCGCAGCGGCACCCGGACGCCCCGCCCGACCGGGTCGGAGGCCGCCGGCCGCCGACCCGGTCAGGAATCAAGAAGCACCTGTCGTCACCCGGGCCTAGCCTTTCCCCAGGTAGCCGGCACCACGCCGGGCCGAGGAAAGATCGAGAGGGAGCCCACCATGACCGAGTCCGACGGCTTCAGCGCCGAGGAGCGCGCGGCGATGAAGGAGCGTGCGGCCGAGCTGCGCGCCGAGGGCAAGAAGGGCGCCAAGAGGGCCGACGGGTTGCAGGCGGTCCTCGACCGGATCGCGCAGATGGCCCCCGACGATCGCGCGCTCGCCGAGCGTGTGCACGTGGCGGTGACCACCGCCGCACCCGAGCTGTCGCCGAAGACCTGGTACGGGATGCCCGCCTACGCGAACGCGGCCGACAAGATCGTCGTCTTCTTCCAGGACTCCGGCAAGTTCAACTACCGGTACTCGACGCTGGGCTTCCAGGACACGGCCAACCTCGACGACGGCGACCTCTGGCCGGTGTCGTACGCACTGCGGACGTGGAGCCCCGAGGTGGAGAAGCGGGTCATCGAGCTGGTGCGGGCCGCGATCTCCTGAGCATCGCCCCGACCCGGTCACTCGCGGGCGGCGGCCCGCTCCGCCGGCGAGCGGCCTGGTGCCGCTTGCGCCCACCGACAATGATCGACACGTGTCGCTCTGGGAGATCGTCTCGCACATCTGCGTACCGCTGATGGTCGTCGGTGGCGCCGCGTTCATCGTGGTCGCCGCGTTCACCAGCCCGCCGGATTCCTTCTCCTGGCCACGCGGCTGGCAGTGGGCATGGGTGGGGCTGTGGCTCATGGCCGCCGGCGACGCGGCGTTCGGCGTCGACCGACCGGTGTTCGAGCGCGCGTGGAAGGGCGCCGCCGCGTTACTCGTCGCCGTGGCGTGCGCAATCGCCGTCTGGCGTCACCGTCGGTGGCGACGGCGGGCCGGGCCGACGGGCGCTGAGGGAGGGCGGTAGCTGACGCACCGGGCAACCGGCGCTCCAGCCCGCCACCGGGCCGGCGGCGGGCTGGAGCAGAGGCGGGAGACGCGTCGGGTCAGGTCGTCGTGCAGGTGATGTCGGTGGGCGGGTTGTTGACGCCGGTCGTGGAGGCGATGAAGCCGAACGTCGTGGAGCCGCCGGCCGGCAGCGACCCGTTGTAGTCGACGTTCGTCACCCGCACGTTCGCGCCGCTCTGCGTGTGTGCGCCGCTCCAGATCTGGCTGATCACCTGCCCGTTGGGGAAGGTCCAGGAGACGGTCCAGCCACGGGTCGGGGCCGCGCCGGCGGTCACGGTGACCTCGCCCTGGAAGCCGCCCGACCACGAACTCGTCACCGTGTACGTCGCCCGCGCGCCGGACGGTGAGGGCGTGCTCGTCACCGTCGGCGTCGGGGTCGGCGTCGGGCTCAGGGTGGGGGTGACCGTGGGCGTGGGCGTCGGCGTGCTGCTCAGCGTCGGCGACGGTGTCACACCGGGCCGCGCGGCGCGGTAGGTGTGCCCGGCGCGGACGGCGAACTGGACGACATCGGTCTCCGGTCGGGTGGTGGACGGTGTGCTGTCGTCGGTGGCGTCGACGAGGGTGAACGAACCGGTGAAGAGCCGGGCGCGCAGACGTAGCGTGCCGTCCCGGTCGGCACGGACGCTGATCTCGTCGGCCTGCCCGCTGGTCCAGCGCACGCCGACGGTGTATCCGCCCCGACCACGCAGGCCCGCGACCTGGCCGGTGGGCCACCCGCTGGGCAGCGCCGGCAGCAGGTGCAGTTCGCCCGTGTGGCTGTGCAGCACCATCTCGGCGATGCCGGAGGTGGCGCCGAAGTTGCCGTCGATCTGGAACGGGGGATGCAGGTCGAACATGTTCGGCGCGAGCCGGTCGGTCCGCACCAGGTCCTTCAGGAGCTTGTGGGCGCGGGTGGCGTCCTCCAGCCGAGCCCAATAGTTGATCTTCCAGGCGAGGGACCAGCCGGTCCCGTCGTCGCCGCGCAGCTCCAGCGTCCGGCGCGCGGCCTCGTACAGCGCCGGGGTGCCGCGCTTGGTGATCTGGTTACTGGGATGCAGGCCGTACAGGTGTGAGACGTGTCGGTGGTTCCGCTCGGTCTCGACCCAGTCGGCGAGCCACTCCTGGACGTTGCCCCGGGAGCCGACACGTGTGGGCGCGAGCCGGTCCCGGGCCGTCCGCACCTGAGAGCGGAACGTGGCGTCGACGCCGAGCACCTCGCCGGCCCGGGCCACCGCGTCGAACAGGTCGCGCAGGATCTGGTTGTCCATCGTGGGGCCCGCGCAGACGCTGGCGTTCGAGTGGTGCGGCAGCTCCGGCGAGTTCGACGGGTTCGTGACCAGGTATCCGAGCGTCGGGTGGGCGACCAGGGTGTCGAGGAAGAACTGGGCCGCACCCTTGAGAGCCGGGTAGTTGGCCTGGAGGAAGCCGACGTCGCCGGTGAACAGGTAGTGCTCCCAGATGAGGGTGGACAGCCAGGCCCCGCCGGTCTGCCACATGCCCCACAGCGCCCCGTCGACGACCGAGGCGCCCCGCCACCCGTCGGTGTTGTGGTGGGTGACCCATCCACCGGCGCCGTACTGCGCCTGGGCGACGCGCGCGCCGGTCACCGTGAGGTCCCGGACCATGTCGAAGACCGGCAGGAAGCACTCGGGCAGGTTCGTCGTGTCGGCGGGCCAGTAGTTCATCGGCAGGTTGGCGTTGATGGTGTACTTCGAATCCCACGGCGGGGTCATCGAGTCGTTCCAGATGCCCTGCAGGTTCGCCGGTTGCGTGCCCGGTCGCGAGGAGGAGATCAGCAGGTACCTGCCGTACTGGAACAGCAGGGCGGAGAACTGCGGGTCGTTGGTGCTCGCGTGTTGGGCGATCCGCACGTCGGTCGGCTGGTCGGCGGCGGCCGTACGCCCCAGGTCGATTGTCACCCTGTTGAACAGGGCCTGGTAGTCGGCGAGATGGCGACTGCGCAGCTGGTCGAAGGCGACGGCGCGGGCGGCGTTGAGGCGGGTGCGCGCGATGCCCTGATAGTCGCCGTTGACGACGCGGTAGTTGACGTAGCTGGAACCGATCGAGATCAGCACTGTCACGCTCGTGGCGCCGGAGACGCGCAGGGTTCCGCCGGAGCTGCTGACCGTGCCGCCCGTCGCGACGGCCTGGGCCAGGGCGAGGAAGCGCACCGACCCGTTGACGCCCTCCATGGCGCCGGAGATGCCGTCGATGCCGATGGTGGCGGCGTCGGGGCTCGACACCGTCGTCCGCTGTGGGCTGTCGAAGGTCGCGTTGAACGTTATCGAGCCGGCCCGGTCGGCGGTCAGCCGGATCACGATCACCTGGTCGGGCGCGCTGGCGAACGACTCACGCTGGTACCGGACGCCGTTCAGCACGTACGTCGTGGTGACGGTGGCGGTGGTGAGGTCGAGTGTCCGGTTGTACTGGGAGGCGCCGCTGGCGGACCCGAAGGCGAGTCGGAGGTTGCCCACCGGCTGGTAGGCGAGCTGGCCGCCCGGGTTGCCCATCATCGTCTGGTTGATCAGGTCCTGCGCCTGGGTCCACTGGTCGGCGAAGACCCGCCGCCGGATCTCGGCGAGGTTGGCCGCGCCACGGGTGTTGGCGGAGTCGTACGGGCCGCCGGCCCAGATGGTGTCCTCGTTGAGCTGCAACCGTTCGGTGTCGACGTTGCCGAACACCATCGCGCCCAGCCTGCCGTTGCCGATCGGCAGCGCGCGTAGCCAGTCGGTGCCGGCGGGTTCGTCGTACCACAGGGCGAGGTCGCCGGCGGCGAGCACCTGCGGCGGCGCGACCGAGCCGGCGCGGGCGACGGCGGACCACGCGACCGGCAGCAGGGCGGCTCCGGCACCCGCCGCACCGGCCCTCAGCACGTTCCTTCGTGTCACGTCGGGCATGGTTTCTCCAATCAGCGCAGCTCAGAGGCGCAGGCAGAGGAGGGAGGTGCCCGTTGCCGGGCCACCGCCCCAAGAAGTCGAATGTCGTGGACGCGCGCCGTTCGCGGTCTCGCAGGAGACGCCGTCGGACGTGTGTGGACAGCCCGCGCTGTTAGCGTTAACAGTGCCGCCCGTTCGCACCCTGCAGCAACGCTTCACAGCCGGCGGCCGACGCGCCGAGCTCCCGGCGGCGCGTCATCTCACCCTCTATAGACCTTCGTAGATGGCAAGGCCACCCGTCAAGACATGTCGGCGATGTTTCCCGCCAGGGCCCCTCAGGGGTCGCCGCCAGGCCACCCACCTGCTTGCCATCCCGACGGCAGGTTCGTAGCATCCAGGGCACACGATGTTATCGCGAACATTTGCGGCATCCCGCCCCTGACCGGCCCCGGAGGTGGCATCCCGTGTCCGCACACACAGCCGCCGTCTCGGGCTACCGCAACCCGGTCGTCCCCGGCTTCTATCCCGATCCGAGCATCTGCCGGGTCGGCGAGGACTACTACCTGGCCTGCTCCAGCTTCGAGTACTTCCCGGGCGTCCCGCTGCTGCACAGCCGGGACCTGGTCAACTGGCGACAGATCGGCAACGTCCTCGACCGTCCCAGCCAGCTGGAGATCCCGCCGGACGCCGACGCGTCCCGAGGCATCTTCGCGCCTACCATCCGCCACCACGACGGCCGGTTCTGGTTGATCACCACAAACGTCAGCCTGGCCCGACACCTCATCGTCACCGCGGAGGACCCCACCGGCGCGTGGTCCGAGCCCGTCTACCTCGACCTCCCACACGTCGACCCGTCCCTGGCCTGGGACGACGACGGCACCTGCTGGCTGACGACCTCCGGAGTGGACGCCTACCGGATCGACCCGGACAGGGGTCAGGTGCTGGAGGGGCCGATCCCGCTCTGGTCCGGCACCGGTGGGCAGTACCCGGAGGCGCCGCACCTCTACCGGATCGGCGACTGGTGGTACCTGCTGCTCTCCGAGGGCGGCACGCACACCGGCCACGCCGTCTCGGTCGCCCGCTCGCGCAGCCCACGGGGGCCCTTCGAGCCCGCGCCGACCAACCCCATCCTCACGCACCGCAGCACCGACCTGCCCGTACAGGCCGCCGGGCACGCTGATCTCGTGCAGGCCGTCGACGGCAGCTGGTGGATGGTGCTCCTCGGCATCCGGGCGAAGGGTCAGTGGCCGCCCTTCCACGTGCTCGGGCGCGAGACGTTTCTCGTGCCGGTTCGCTGGGACGACGGGTGGCCCGTCGTGGACCCGGTCCGGGAGGTCACCGCCGCACCCGCAGGCAGTCCACCGGCCCTCGCGGCCCCACCCGACCCGGGCGCCCACCACGACGACTTCGACGCGACAGTCCTCGCACCCGGCTGGATCTCGCCCCGCTCCCGCCCCGACGCGGCCTGGTCGCTGACCGAGCGGCCCGGATGGCTCACCCTGCACACCACCGGCACGACGCTTGACCGCGCCGGCGCGACGATCGTGGGAACCCGTCAGCGCCACCATGACTGCCGCGCCGGCACACGTGTGGATCCTGGCAGCGGGACGGCCGGGCTCACCCTCCGCATCGACGAGGCGCACCACTACGACCTGGAGGTGCAGGCAGGCACCGTCCGCGTCGTCGGCCGGGTCGGGCCGTTCCGGCAGGTCTTCGCGTCCCTCGACGTACCCGCCGGCCCGCTGGTCCTGACGGTCACCACCCGGACCGACGACCTCTACCCGCCGACCGTGACCTCCGCGGCGGACCTCGCGGCCGCGGACGAACCCTTCGGCGTACGCCCCGCCACCTCCGACATGGTCGCGTTCGAGGTGGAGACCCTCGAGGGTCGCGTCCTGCTGGCCGAGCTCGACGGGCGCTACCTGTCCACCGAGGTCGCCGGCGGCTTCACCGGCCGGGTCATCGGCCTGTACGTCACCGAGGGCAGCGCCGCCTTCGACTGGTTCGACTACCGTCCGGCGGCACGGCCTACCGACTGAGCGCGGACCGGTATTTTTTTGGGCGGCGATGTCGAGAAACGGCGCGCGGCTCCGTCTCCGAGGTGAACGTGACCGGAACGGGTCACACCAGCGAGGAGGAACACGACGATGGCGAAGTACCTGCTGCTGAAGCACTACCGTGGCGGTCCGGCCGCGGTCAACGACGTACCGATGGACCGGTGGACGCCGGAGGAGATCTCGGCGCACATGCAGTACATGCGCGACTTCGCCGCCCAGTTGGAGAAGACCGGCGAGTACATCGAGGGTCAGGCGCTCGCCCCCGAGGGAGCGTGGGTCCGCTACGACGGCCCCGGGCGCCCACCGGTCACCGACGGCCCGTTCGCCGAGACCAAAGACCTCATCGCCGGCTGGATGGTGATCGACGTCGACAGCTACGAACGCGCCGTCGAGCTGGCCGGAGAGCTGTCGGCCGCTCCGGGGGCGGGCGGGAAGCCGATCCACGAGTGGCTCGAGGTGCGCCCCTTCCTGACCGAGCCGCCCACCATCGCGGAGTGACCTCGGCGATGAACGAGGCACTGCTCCGGAGTCTCACGCCGGCTGTGCTCGGGATCCTCGTCCGCCGCGGAGCTGACTTCGCGGCGGCCGAGGACGCCGTGCAGGACGCGCTTGTCGAGGCCGTCCGCGTCTGGCCGGCCGACCCGCCACGGGACCCGAAGGGCTGGCTGATCAGCGTGGCCTGGCGCCGGTTCCTGGACGGCACCAGGGCCGACGCCGCCCGGCGCCGTCGTGAGGACCTCGTCGACGAGGAGCCGGCGCCGGGGCCTGCGCCCGGGGTGGACGACACCCTGCAGCTCTACTTTCTCTGCGCCCACCCGTCGCTGACGCCGTCGTCCGCCGTCGCGCTCACACTCCGCGCCGTCGGAGGGCTGACCACCCGCCAGATCGCCCACGCCTACCTGGTGCCCGAGGCGACCATGGCGCAACGCATCAGCCGGGCCAAACGCACCGTCTCGGCGGTACGGTTCGACCAGCCCGGCGACGTCGGCACCGTGCTGCGCGTCCTCTACCTGGTCTTCAACGAGGGCTACACGGGCGACGTCGACCTCGCCGCCGAGGCCATCCGGCTCACCCGGCAGCTCACCGCCGCGATCGACCACCCCGAGGTGGCCGGGCTGCTCGCCCTCATGCTGCTGCACCACGCCCGCCGGGCCAGCCGGACCGCGCCCGACGGCAGCCTGGTGCCGCTCGCCGAGCAGGACCGTGGTCGGTGGGACATCGCGGTCATCGCCGAGGGCGTGGACATCCTCCAGGCCGCCCTGGCCCGCGACCGCCTGGGCGAGTTCCAGGCCCAGGCCGCCATCGCCGCGCTCCACGCCGACGCGCCCACCGCCGAGGAGACCGACTGGGTGCAGATCGTCGAGTGGTACGACGAGCTGGCACGCCTGACCGACAGCCCTGTCGTCCGACTCAACCGGGCGGTGGCCGTCGGCGAGGCCGACGGCGCCCGGGCCGGCCTGGCGGCGCTCGCGGCGCTTGACGACTCACTGCCCCGCCACACGGCGGTGGCGGCGTACCTGCACGAACGCGACGGCGACCTGGCGAGGGCGGCACGCCTGTACGGCGAGGCGGCCCACCGGGCCCCCAACCTCGCCGAGCGCGACCACCTGACGCGCCAGGCCGCTCGGCTCAACGCCCGCCGGCAGCGGTGAGGCTCACGCCCGGGGGCGCTGGCGCGTGCCACCGCTTGACCTGCCGGCCCCGCCAACTGGTGCGACGGGGCCGGCCCGAGCGGACGTGTTCGGTCAGCTGTTCAGGGTGGCGAGCAGCGTGCTGCTCATACCCTGCTCACCGCGGGCGTTGGGGTGGAAGGGCGCGGCCGAGTTCTGCGGCACCAGCCCCTCGACCCACCGGGTGCCGCTGCTCTTGCACGCGTCGCGACCGATCGACGGGGTGTAGACGTCGGCGTAGGTGGCGCCGTTCGCCGCCGCCGCGCCGGCCAGCATGGCGTTGAGCGACTTCTCGATGGTGCGCAGGTAGGGCACGTCCTGGTAGGCGATCGGGACCACCGGCCAGCAGCCGTACCCGCTGTCCGGCAGGATCGCCGGATACCCGAGCACCACGACCCGCGCGCTCGGCGCGGCGCGGCGGATCGCCTGGAGCACTGTTGTCACCTTCGGGACGGTGGCCGCGATCCGGGCCTGCAGCTGGTCCGTGCCGCCGGCGGTGTACCGGTTCTTGCACGGTGATCCGAGGGGACTGCTGAGGCTGGCCTGGGCGCATTCGCCGATGATGCCGGAGAAGCCGATGTCGTTGCCGCCGATCTGCACCGTCACCAGCGCCGTGCCCGACGTGACCGCGTTGAGCTGCGGTGGCACCGTGATGCCCAGCTGGCCGCTGCCGCCGTAGAGGATGTCGTCGGTGGTGGCCCCGGAGCAGCTCACGTCGGCGAACGACGCCGAGCCGGCGGACGCGGCCACCAGCGAGGGATAGTTGCGGTTGGACCGCAGGCAGTTCAGGTCGACCTGGCTGGGGATCAGCGGACCGGCGGTGTACGAGTCGCCCAGCGCGACGTAGCGGCCGGAGGGGACCGCGGCGCTGGCGGGTGCGGCGACGGCGAGCAGCACACCGGCGGTGGCCGCGGTGAGCGCGGCGAGTCGGGTGGCTGCCCGCAGGAGCGGCAGGCGGGGACGGGGCATGACGCCTCCCAGGGGAGATCGCGGTGGCGGTGGTGTCGAGATCCTGTCGCCGCCGCAGAGCTCCGTCAATATAGACGGCCCTCACTAAAAACCATCCCACGGTGTGGGCCACGAGGGCTGCGCGGCCGGCGACGTTGACGTCATATGTCGTACGAGTTAAATTGGCATCGATCTATGCCGCTGGCTCCTGTGGGCCTCGCCACCGACCACCCGCAAGGAGTACACGTGCTCAAACGAAGAATCGCCCTGCTGCTCCCCGCGCTCCTCGCGGCCGCCCTCGGCACCGCGGTGGTCAGCGGCGCGGTGGTGCTCACCACCACCGCGCCCGCGCAGGCGTTGGAGAACGGGCTGGCCCGCACGCCGCAGATGGGCTGGAACGACTGGAACTCGTTCGGATGCAACGTCAACGAGTCGCTCATCCGGCAGACGGCCGACACGCTTGTCTCCAGCGGCATGGCAGCGGCGGGATACCGCTACGTCAACATCGACGACTGCTGGTCCACGAAACAGCGCAACGGCAGCGGTGACCTGGTCGCCGATCCACAGAAGTTCCCGAGCGGCATGAAGGCCCTCGCCGACTACGTCCACGGCAAGGGCCTCAAGCTGGGCATCTACTCCTCGGCCGGGACCCTGACCTGCGCCGGGTACCCGGCCAGCATCAACTACGAGCAACGCGACGCCAACCTCTGGGCGTCCTGGGGGATCGACTACCTCAAGTACGACAACTGCGGCGACCACCTCGGCCGGAGCGCGCAGCAGCGCTACACGGCCATGCGGGACGCGCTCGCGGCCACCAACCGGCCGATCCTCTACAGCCTGTGCAGCTGGGGACAGGACAGCGTCTGGACCTGGGGCGCGGGGGTGGGCAACTCCTGGCGTACCACAGGTGACATCGGTGGTAACTGGAACTCCATCATGGGCATCCTCGACCAGCAGGTCGGCAAGGAGTCGTACGCCCGGCCCGGCGCGTGGAACGACCCGGACATGCTGGAGGTCGGCAACGGCCCCACCGACACCGAGTCCCGGGCACACTTCAGCCTCTGGGCGCTGCTGAACGCCCCGCTGCTGGCCGGCAACGACATCCGCACCATGTCGGCGGCGACCCGCACGATCCTGACCAACACCGACGTGATCGCCGTCAACCAGGACTGGGGCGGTCAGCAGGGCCGCAAGATCAGTGACAGCGGCGACCTGGAGGTCTGGCGCAAGCCGATGTCCACCGGCGGGGTGGCCACCGTCCTGCTCAACCGCGGCAGCGGCACGACCACGATGTCCACCACGGCCAGCGCGCTCGGCCTCGGCAGCGCCGGCTCGTACACCGTGCGTGACCTCTGGTCCCACACCACCTCGACGTCGACAGGCACGATCAGCGCGTCGGTGCCGGCACACGGCGCCGCCATGTTCCTGGTCACCGGCGGCGGCACACCTCCGCCGACCACCGCCCCGCCGACCACTCCCCCGCCGAGCACTCCTCCGCCGAGCACGACGTCGGCGATCCGCAGCACGTCCGCCGGCCGGTGCCTGGACGTCAACGGCGCGTCCCAGACCAACGGCGCCACGGCCATCATCTGGGACTGCCACGGCCAGGCCAACCAGTCCTGGACGTCGACCAGCTCCCAGGAGCTGCGGGTCTACGGGGGCAAGTGCCTCGACGTGTACAACGCCGGCACCGCCAACGGGACATCGGTGATCATCTGGGACTGTCACGGCCAGGCGAACCAACAGTGGCGCTTCAACGCCGACGGCTCGATCACGGCGGTCGCCTCGGGCCGCTGCCTGGACCTGGTGGGCAACGGTACGGCGAATGGCACCCGCGCCCAGATCTGGGACTGCAACGGCGCGGCCAGCCAGCGGTGGAGCCGCAGCTGAGCGACCGACCCCGGTAGCCGGGGCGTGGCCGGCCGGGCGACACGCGGGCATCGACCCGCGCGTCGCCCGGCCGGCGCGCATCGCGCCACGCTCACCCCTGCGCCAGACGTGCAACATGCGACGCATAGCATTGCCACGGTTCGGGACGGCTCTGCTGAAACGAGGCGACATGCGTTGGCTCCAGCGGTTGCTGGGCGGCGGGCGGGTCCAGCTCGACCCGGGACGGCAGCAGGCGCTGCTGCGCGACCTCCAGCACGGGTACGGCCCGCACGCGCGGGTTCCGTTCCCCGCGCAGGTCGAGGCGGCGACCGGCCTGCTGAGCGGCGACGACGGGTTGGTGGTCGCGGCGCGGATCCTGCACCAGGTCGCCGACGAGGCGCACACGGATCTGCGGGCGCAGGCGCAGGACATCCACCGGCGGACGGGCCGGCGGCTCCTGGTGCACCGGAGGAACTACCGGCCGCTGTGGACCGAGGCCGGTCCCGGCCTGCGGTGGCCGCTGTTCGCGTTGCCGTGTGGCTTCCACCCGTACGCCCAGGTGGCCGCCGCCGTCGCGGTGGTCGGCAGCGGGGCGGCGCGGCTCGATCGGGTGACCGACCCGAACCCGCTGGTGACCCACCTGTTCGAGGTGCTCGACCTCACGACCGCGGGCTGGGAGTACGGCCGGGTGCGGGTGGACACCGACGCCGCCGCCCTGGTCGATCGACTGATCACGAGCGCCGCGCAGATCCTCGCCGCGATGGACGACCCGCCCCGGTTGCCGCCTCCGGTCCGTGCGCTGATGCGTCGCAACAACACAGTGGATGTGCACGATCCGGCCGGCCCGCGGGCGGTGGGACGGATCAACCTGGGCGCGCGGATGCGGGAACAGCTGCTGGCCTGACCGCGGCGGCGTCGACGGGGCGCTCCGGAGCCAGCCCTAGGCGCGTGCGTGCGCGCCCAGGAAGGCGAGCAGCAGGGTCACCGTCTCGTCGGGGTACTGCACGTGCGGGTAGTGACCCGCGCCCTCGATGACCTCGAGCTGGCCCAGCCCGGCGGGCAGCGCGGCCACGATCGCCTCCCCCTCGGCCCGGGGGTCGGCCCAGTCCGGGTCGAGCGTGCCCTCGACGATCAGGGCCGGGCAGCGGACGTTGCCCAGTTGCGCCCCCGCGTCGACGGGCGCCGACTGGCCCATCTTGCGCATCGCCGCCATCCGGCCGGGCTCACGCATCATGGCGTCGATCCGGGCCGTGCGGGCCGTCCAGTCGGCCGGTTTCCGCGCGGGGTAGGCGATGTCGAGGTAGCTGCGCCAGAGCGGCACGCTGCCCAGCAGACCGGTGCCGAGCAGCCGGGCCATGCCCCTGCGGTAGCGAGCGACTCGCAGGTCACCCAGCTTGATCGACTGCTTGCGGGTGAAGGGGGCCAGCTCGACGATGCCCGTGATCAGCTCGGGCGCCCGGGCGGCGGCGATGGTGGCGGCCCCGCCGGAGATCGAGTGACCGACCAGCACCGCCGGACCGCCGAGGTGACGGATCACCGCGAGCAGATCGCCGGCGATGTCGGTGCGGCTGTAGGAGGGCCACCGTGCGCTCGACTCGCCGCAACCCCGCAGGTCGACGGCGGCCACCCGGTAGCCGGCGGCCACCAGGCGCGGCACCACGAAGCGGTACGCCTCGCGGCTGTCACCCATGCCGTGGGCGAGGACGACGAGCGGCCCGGAGGCCCCGGTCACCTCGTACGCCAGGGTGCCGCCATCGACGGTCAGGTACTCGGTCATCGGAACCTCCACGGTTGGCTAATTGCGTTAGCTTTAAGCTAATGCGGTTAGCCGGCCGTGTCAAGTGACGTCGGACGCACCCGCTGGCCCCCGGCTGGCAGGCCGGCTCAGCGCGGCGGCGGTGTGGCGGCGTCGTCGCCGAACCTGATCACCGCCGCCACCTCACCGAGGTCGTCGTTCAGTTGGTGATCACGCTCCGGCAGCCGGTACACCCGCGCGTGCCCGATGACGCCCGCGTACAGGTCCGCGTGCGACGGCGGCGCTGTCTCGTCCCCAAGCCCGTGAAACACCCGCACCGGTACGCCCCGTGGCAGCCGGGCGCCGAGGTCGCGCGGCAACTCGAACTCGTCGCCGGGCCAGCCGCCCGCCCCGACGAACGGCGCGGCGACCAGCACGATCATCGCGAGATCCCGCTCGGGTGGCCGCTCGGCGAGCGCGTGGACGAGGATCGCCCCGCCCAGCGAATGGCCCACGACGACGGCGCCGTCGTCCAGTGCCGCGATCTCCCGTCGGATGGCGGCGCTCCAGGCGGCGTAGCTCGGGTCACCCTCGTCGGGCATCCGTGGGTAACGAACCTCGTACGAGTCCCCGAGCGCGTGCCGCAGGCTGTCGAACAACCTGTTGTCCCACTCGTCGTGAGTGCCGGCGCCGACGCCCTGAACGAACAGGACCTGCGCGGTCGTCGCCATGACGGACCCCTCTCACGTGCTCGCCCGATCGGGTGCCGATACCGTGCTCGCCCGATCGGGTGCCGATACCCGGTGCGAGCGGCGTCGACACGGCGACGTGCGCCGACGGGGATGCGAGTCGCGCTGCCGCAGAGTGCTTCGACGGGATCGCGCGGCTCGTGAAGGGCCGGCGGGGACGTACCGGAACACCTGCCGCAGGGGCGAGGACCAGGCACAGATCAGCGGAAACGGTTCCGTGCACAGCGGGAATGACACCGCTGATATCCGCTCCCACTTTAACGTATATCGCAATGGGGGTCTTGCCGCAAGACCCGGGTCTTGCCGCAGAATCGTCCGCCGGACACCGGAACGGACGAAGGAACGGGGCGCGATGATCGACCAATATGTGCGAGGTCTCGACGAGGTCGACGAGACGCAGATCGCGATCGTCGGCGGCAAGGGCGCCCGGCTGGGGGCGCTGTCGCGGATCGACGGCATCCGCGTACCGGCTGGCTTCTGCGTGACGACTGACGCCTTCCGCCGGGCCCTGGCCGACGTGCCCTCGCTCGACGATCGGCTCGACCACCTTTCATCCCTGAGACCGGACGACCGGGAGGCGATCCGCGACAGCAGCGCGGAGATCCGCCGGATCATCGAAGGACTCGCCCTGCCCGACGACGTGGCGGCGGCCATCACCCGGGCACTCGGTGGGCACGGCGAGAAAGACGCCTACGCCGTGCGATCCAGCGCCACGGCGGAGGACCTGGCGACGGCCTCCTTCGCGGGTCAGCAGGACACGTACCTGAACGTCACGGGCGCGACGGCCATCCTCGCGGACGTCCGGCGGTGCTGGGCGTCGCTCTTCACCAAGCGAGCCGTCACCTACCGGCAGCGCAACGGCATCGACCACCGCGCAGTCCACCTGGCCGTCGTCGTGCAGAAAATGGTTCTTCCGCAGGCAGCCGGTGTGCTGTTCACGGCCGATCCCGTCACGTCCAACCGGAAGGTCGCCACCGTGGAGGCCAGCTTCGGCCTCGGCGAGGCCCTGGTCTCCGGGTTGGTGAACCCGGATGCCTACCGGGTGCGCGACGGCGCGATCGTCGACAGGACGATCGCCGCCAAACGTCTCGCCATCGAGGCGCTGCCGAACGGCGGGACCGCGAAACAGGCTGTCAGCCCGGAACGACAGGAGCAGCCGGCGCTGACGGACGCCCAGGTCCTGCGGCTGGTGGAGGTGGGTCGGCGGATCGAGGCGCACTTCGGCCACCCGCAGGACATCGAATGGTGCCTGGTCGACGGTGACGTCGAGATCGTGCAGAGTCGGCCGATCACCACGCTGTTCCCCATCCCGGCGACGGCCGGGGACGGGGAGAACCACGTCTACCTCTCCGTCGGGCACCAGCAGATGATGACCGACGCCATGAAGCCGTTGGGGCTCTCCATGTGGCAGCTGACGGCCATGGCGCCGATGCACGAGGCAGGCGGGAGGTTGTTCGTCGACGCCACCCGGCTCCTGGCGTCGCCCGCGAGCCGGGCCGGCTTCCTCCGGATGGCGGAGACGTCCGATCCGTTGACCAAGGACGCGTTGGAGACCGTCCTCGCCCGCCCCGACTTCGTACCGACGCTCGCGGAGGACGGCCCCGATATTCCGCAGCTCAGCGGCGCCCCGAACACGATCGAGAACGACCCGGCGATCGTCGCCGAGCTGATCGGGCGCAGCGAGGCGTCGCTCGCCGCCCTGCGACGCGACATCGCGACGGTGACCGGACCGGCGCTGTTCGACTTCCTACTGGAGGCGTTCGAGGAGCACAAGCGGCTCCTCAGTGATCCCCTGAGCATGCAGGCGATCATGGCGGGGATGCAGGCCACCTGGTGGCTCAACGAGCATCTGGAGGAATGGCTGGGCGAGAGGAACGCCGCCGACACCCTCACCCTGTCCGCCCCGGGCAACATCACGTCGGAGATGGGCCTGGCGCTGCTCGACGTCGCGGACGTGATCCGAGCGCATCCCGAGGTGGTGGCCTTCCTGCGGAACGTCGACGACGACGGCTTCCTCGACGAGCTGCCGAGGCTCGCGGGCGGGACGCAGGCGCGCGACGCCATCCGGGCCTACCTCGACAGGTACGGCATGCGCTGCGTCGGCGAGATCGACATCACGAGACCCCGCTGGAGCGAACACCCCACCACACTCGTGCCCCTGATCCTCGACAACGTCAGGCTTCTCGAGCCGGGTGCCGCCGGGCGGCGCTTCGAGCAGGGACGTCAGGACGCGCAGCAGAAGCGCGACGAACTGCTGGAACGGCTGCGGGCCCTGCCGGACGGGGACCGGAAGGCCGACGAGACCGCGCGGATGATCGAGCGGGTCCGCACCTTCATCGGCTACCGGGAGTATCCGAAGTACGCCATCATCAGCCGCTACTTCGTCTACAAGCAGGCCCTGCTGGCCGAGGCGGAACGCCTCGCGCGGGCCGGTGTGCTGCGCGACAGGGGCGACATCTCCTATCTCACCTTCTCCGAGCTGCACGACGTCGTGCGGACGCACCAGCGGGTCGACGACCACCTCGTCACGCGGCGGAGGGACGCGTTCCGGTGGCACCAGACGCTCACGCCGCCCCGGGTGCTCACCTCGGAGGGCGAGGCCATCGCCGGGGCGTACCGGCGCGACGATGTGCCGACCGGCGCGCTTGTCGGTCTGGGAGTCTCCGGCGGGGTCGTCGAGGGCCGAGCCCGCGTCCTGCTGGACATCGCCGAGGCGGACCTCGAACCCGGCGACATCCTGGTCACCTCCTACACCGACCCGAGCTGGTCACCGCTGTTCGTCGCGGTCGAGGGCCTGGTGACGGAGGTGGGCGGCCTCATGACCCACGGCGCGGTCATCGCCCGGGAGTACGGGCTGCCCGCCGTGGTCGGGGTGGCGGACGCGACCAGGCTGATCCGCGACGGGCAGCGAATTCGCGTGCACGGCACCGACGGGTACGTCGAGATCCTGCCGCCGTCGGACGAGGCCGACGGCCGCGCTCAGTTGTAGGGCATCGTCGGGAACCAGCCGTAGCCGAACATCGCGGGCACCCGGATGGTCCAGTAGACGAGCGTGAAGACGCCCAGCGCGAGTAGCAGCGAGCCGGTGACCGCGAGGGTGCGTGCCGGTCGCGCGGACAGCCAGCGGATCAGCCCTCCACGGGTGACGAGGACGACGAGTGCGAACAGGATGCCCACGATCGCGATGTTGCCAAGCGACTGCAGCACGAAGGCGGCGGCGCCGTAGAGGGGGTTGCCGTTGTCGGCGGCCCACTGGAAGAGCTTGTGGAACAGCGGGTACGGCCGGCCGATCAGGAAGGCGCCGACAAGCATGCCGAGCACGAAGACGCGGGCCAACGGGCGGCGCGCGAAGGGATCGGGGACCTTGTCGAGAGCCGCGAGACCGAGGTAGATGAACGCGAGTCCGATCAGGCCGAAGACCACCACGGACTGCACGAGTCGTACGGGCATGCCGCCGGCGGTCGTCGCCGTCGACAGCTGCGGCAGTGAGTCACCGAGCAGGACTCCGACGAACCCGTACGCGGCGGAGACGGCGACCATGCCCAGCGCCAGCAGGCCCACCGGCCGAAGCATGAAGCGCAGCCCCGCCGCCGGTGTGCCGCCGGCGCCGGCGTGTGTCATCGGCCCGATGGAGGCGGCCATGGCGATGTTGCAGGCCGTGAACGTGCCCGCCAACCCCGAGACGAACGCGAACAGCAGGCCCGCCGCGGTGCCCCCGATCGCTGTCGCCTTCGCATCGTGGCCCAGCAGGGTGTTGGCGACGTTGTCACCGATCGTCTGGTCGACGAACTGGTACGACCAGAGCAGGGCAAGCGCGATTCCCGCGAGCACACTGCCCACGATCAGCGCGCCGCGCCGGCCGGAGCGTGTCGGAATCGGGGCGATCGGGGTCTGCACGGCCGGTCTCTGCGTGGCGGTCATGGCAGCCTCTTTCCGGGGTGACGGCGGGATGCACTGACTGATTCTCCGCGCGGCGGACCGGCCGGTCGTCTTCCTGCTTGCGGTTTCCCGCGCGCGTGGAGGACGACCGGCCGGTCCGCCGTCGATCGACGGGGTCAGCGGGCGATCGGCAGTTCCACCGCCGCCGGCGGCGGCACCGGCTGCACCGCTGTGCGGGTGCCGCGCCGCTCGGCGAGCCACCTGCCCCACCAGAACAGACCCCGTGCCAGGCACACGATCGTGACCGCGAAGAACAGGGTGTAGACGACGTTGAACAGCATCAGGACGCCGTACACCATGGCCACCGAGGCGCCGAACATGAACTGGAAGCGCGGCTTGGAGGGTGTGGTGCCCGGATCGGTGACCATGTAGTTCGTGAAGAGCACGAACGCCACCCCGGTCATGATGCTCAGCGCCGACCAGAGCTGCACGTCCCAGACGTAGTGCCGGATCAGGGCCTGGATGACGAAGCCGCCGACCCAACCCACGATCAGCGCGACCTTCTTCGTGAGCATCGCGTTGAGAATCGTGCCCGCCGTGAGCACGACCATCGGGATGAACATCCGGAAGACGTCGGGCACGTTCTCCGTGAAGTGGTACGGCGGCGCCACGTTCACCCAGGAGAACGCGAGCAGCGTGATGGTGATGCCGAAGTTCGACGGGTTCATGAAGTGCCGCATGCGCCCGGCGATCGGGGCCTGGAGCACGGCCTTCTGCCCGACGGCGACCACCACGGCGAAGGCGATCGGCCAGAACATGTCGTTGGCGTACAGCAGCATGTTGGCGGCGAGCGCGGTGATGTGGGTCGGCAGCAGGAACGTGTAGACGCCCCACGCGCCGTTACCGCTGTAGGCCGGTCGGCGGCCCAGGGATCGGGCGGCGACCGCCTCGATCGCGAGCTCGACCGTGTAGCCGATCGCCAGGGCGAACAACGGCCAGGTCCAGGGCTGCTCGAACCCGAGGACCGTGTAGCCGAGCACGTTGAGGATGGACATGGAGATGGCGAAATTCCGCAAGGCCAGGTAGCGCGGGTCGCGCTTGTCCACCCGGGGTACGGGCGGTCGCGTGTCGACGCCGGCCAGTGCCCGGTCCGGCCTGCTGCCGTTGCGGGTCGCGTCGGCCACGTCGGCCGTGGTGGTCACGCCCACCGGGGCGCGTTTGACGTCCGTCATGGTGTGGTCAGCTCCTGGGCTCGGTCGGTGAGCGTGAGGTCGTGCCATCCGGCGGAGAGGGGCAGGGTCTGCTGATGCTGGACGCCGTCGAGGTCGCGCCAGCTCAGTTCGACGGTGACGGGCGGGCCGCCCTGGTCACCTAGTCCGAAGAACAGGTCGAAGCTGCGCTTGCCCGAGTGCCCGCCGCCGCCGTCGAGTTGGGCGAGCTGGGTGCGGCCGTCGGCAGTGGTCACCCGGGCCTGCGCGCCGTACGCCGGGGTGCGGGCGTCGGTGCCCGTGGAGGCGCCGAGCGCGGGCCGGTGCAGCCGCAGCCCGAGGAAGCCGCCGACCTGCGCCTTGGTGTTGTGGTAGTACGCGGGCGGGCCCCACTGTCGGGCCACCGCGAAGTCCTGGCGGCCGTCACCGTCGGTGTCACCCACGGCGATACCGCGGGTCGGGGTTCGGTCGTCGAGTCCGAGCTGCGGACTCAGGTCGACGTAGCGGCCGTTGTCCTCCGGCGCCCAGAACGCCAGCGCGTTCGAGCCGGCGATGTCGTCGCCCGGCTGCGCGTTGGGCCACATGTCCGGCTCCCGCAGCATCAGGTCGTTGCTGGCGGCCAGTTCCTGCAGCCAGTTGAACCTGTTGACAGTGCCCTTGACGAAGCCGCAGGACTGCACCACGACGAGCCGGCCGCTGTTGTCGAAGTCGGCCATCTTGACGTCCCAGCCCCAGCCGACCCAGGCGAGGTTCTTCGCCGACGCCCTGTTCTCGAAGGGAGCGATGCCCTTGGAGAGCCGTTCCCGCGCCTCCTGCGGGTTCGCCGCGGTGTTCTGCCAGACGAAGTTGCTCTCCTCCAGCCCCCACGACTCGGTGATGTTGCTGACGAAGGCGTCGAACCGGCCGCTGCCGCGCAGGTCGGCGAAGTCGACGGCCATCCCCTTGAACGAGTCGTGACCCACGACAAGCGACTTGGGGTCGAGCGGGCCACGGCGGCCCTCCGCCAGGGCGAACCTGATCCGGCCGGGAGCCGACACGTTGTGGAAGAAGCGGTCGTTGCCGAAGTCGTTGGCGAGGTACAGCTCGGGCAGCAGATCACCGTCGAGGTCGGCGGAGGCCGAGGCGAGCGTCCAGCCGGTGGCGTACCGGGGGTCGATGGCCTTCTGCTCCTCGTAGGTGACACTCGGCGCGGCGCCGGCGGTGGCCGCGGTCCAGCGCAGGATGTGCGCCCCGCCCGCGTTCTGCGCGCGGGACATGGAGTGGTTCATCTGCACGTTCGGCAGGCCCTGCGCGTCGAGCACCTGGGAGTCCGGGAAGTAGTTGAAGATCCCGATGTCGGGTCGGCCGTCGCCGTCGAAGTCGGCGACAGCTGTCGCGTTGGTGTTCCACAGCGGCCCCCGGTAGCGGCCGTCGGTGGTCTGCTGCTGCGGGATCAGCTCCACCGGGTGGTACGACGCGAGGCTCAGGCTGGCCGCGTTGCCGGTCTGGAGGAACACGACAGGGGTCCGTCCCCAGTAGACGACGAGCAGATCGGTGCGTCCGTCGACGTTGAAGTCGCCGGGCGTGCAGCCCATCGGCGCGATAGCCGATCCCATCGGCAACGGCGCCGGGTCCAGTACGAACGGCGCGTAGCGGGCGCCGCCGCCGGGCGCCGGGGTCACGACGACGCTGTCGCTGCGGGGGTCGACGAGGCAGAGGTCGTTGGCGCCGCCCTGCCCGTCGAGGTCGTTCACCGCCACCGCGGCGCCGACCGACGAGATCCAGGACCGGATGTGCTCGTACTTCGGGTTCACCGTCCGGATCGTGCGCTGCGGCAGACCCGGCGGCAGGGCGATGGGCATCTCGGTGAACGCGAACTGCGACGCCATCGCGCGTCGGTCCGCTGCGGACGCGGACGGCAGCCGCGAGATGGTGAACAGCCCCGCGACGAGTACCAGGACGAAGACGACGGGAATGAGTCTGCGCAGCGGACCCACTGGTTTCGGTGGCAACGATCCCCCTCGGGTGGCGCCCGACCCGTCCGGGTCGGGCTGTCGGGTGGTGCGGTCGTGGGTGACAGCGGTCCGCGGTCACCCGGCGGAGTCCTCTACTCCGCCGGACGCACGGTCATCGGCAGGCCGCCGCGTATCCGCAGCGACAACATCGGCTCGGGTACGACGTCGTGCGTGGCGACAGTCGTGAGCGTCAGGTCCCGGGCCAGTACGGCGAGAACGAAGGCGGCCTCCATCAGGCCGAGGTGGTTCCCCACGCAGAACCGCGGTCCCGCGCCGAACGGGATGTAGGCGTACCGCGGACGGTCGGTGGTGCGGGCCGGGTCGAAGCGCTCCGGATCGAAGCGTTCCGGCTGGTCCCAGAAGTCCGGGTGCCGGTGCAGCGTGTAGGGGCAGATCAGCACGTCGGCGCCCGCCGGCACCGGGTACCCGCCCAGCACGTCGGCGGCGAGCGCCTTGCGGGGCAGGATCCACACCGGCGGGTACATCCGCACCACCTCGTCGATGACCATCGCGGTGTACCGCAGCCGGCCCAGGTCGTCGAAGGTCGGCAGCCGGTCGCCCAGCACCGCGATCGCCTCTTCCCGCAGCCGGTGGCGCACCTCGGGATGCCTGTCGATCAGGTGCAGGGCCCAGCTCAGCGTGCTGGCCGTGGTCTCGTGCCCGGCCAGCAGCAGGGTCACCAGCTCGTCGCGCAGCCGCTGCCGTCCGACCCGGGGGTCGGCCTCGGCCCGGGCCGACACGATGAGCCGCGACAGCACGTCGTCGCGGTCACCGGTGTGGGTCCCGCGCTCGGCGACGAGCTGGTCGACGATCGTCTGCAGGCGGCGGCGGGCCCGCCGGAACCGCACCTGACGCGGCAGCGGCACCCAGGGCGGCACCGCGCTCAGCGACGCGAGTTCGAACATGGCCTGGTCCTGCACGACGGCGAAGTCGCGGCCGATCGACGGGAACCTCCCGAGGTCGGTGTCGAGCAGCGTGCGCCCGAGCACGCCGAGGGTCAGACCGGTCATCTCCTGGAGCACGTCCACCGGGCCGCTGCGGCCCAGCGTCCGCAGCCGGTCGACGAGGGCCACCGCCTCCTCGGCGACGATGCCGGCCTGCGCGGCGATGCGTCGGCTCTGGAACGCCGGCTGCGCCACCCTGCGCTGCTTGCGCCACAGCTCACCCTCGCTGGTGAGCAACCCGTCGCCGAGCGCGCGGCGGGCGTGCACCAGACCGATGCCCTTGTGGTAGTTGGTCGCGTTGTCGGCGAGCACGTGCTTGGCGTGGTCGGGGTGGTTGAAGAAGTAGAGCTCCTTCGGGCCGACAGGCAGCAGCGCGGCGTCGCCGTAGCGGGCGGCCGCCGACGTCATCATGCCGAGGCGGTCGCGGCCCATCGTGATGAGCATGTTGACGGCCGACGCGCGCGACGGACCGGGCAGGGACGGCGTCGGTCGGATGACGGCGGTCATGACGTCACCACTGCCGACGGCGCCCTCTCGAGCCGGCGGAACCGGCCGCCGAGGAACACCAGGGCCTCGCCGTCGCCGTCGTCGTACCGGCGCATCCCGCACGGACGGCCCAGGAAGATCGTGTGGTCTCCCCCGTCGTACGACCGCCAGAGCTCGCACTCGATGTGGGCCGCGGCGCCACCGAGCAGTGGCGCCGCCGTCCGCGCGCCCGGCCGCCACTCGGTGAACTCGAACTGTTCCTGCCCGAGTGGGCGGCGTCGGTCGGCGTAGTAACGCGCCACCGCCTCCTGGTCGGCGGCCAGCACGGAGACGCCGAACGCGCCGGCCCGGCTGAGCGCCTGGTGCATGAGGGCGTCCCGGCCGACACACACCAGGATCAGCGGAGGGTCGAGGGACACCGCGTTGAACGAGTTCGCGGTCATGGCGTGCGGCTCGTCCCCGCCGACGCTGACCACTGTCACACCGGTGGCGAAGGTCCCGCAGACGCGGCGCATCAGCACCGGATCCGCCAACTCGTCCGTACCGAAGGTCGTCATCGCCGGACCCCTGCGGCGGCATAGGGTTCGAGGGCGCGTTCGAGCGCTTCCGGGACCCGGGTAGGAACGGTCCGGTTGTTCGGGCCGCGCATGCAGGCGACGCGCTGGGCGCCGCGGGCGACGAGCGTCTCGCCGGCCGGGCCGGTCCGCACGTAGTCGAAGCCGAACTCGAGCTGCGTCTGGGCGAGTTCGAGCAGACGCATCCGGACGGCGATCTCGTCGAAGGCGGTGATCTCGGCGAAGAACTCACACTCGACCTTGAGCGTGAACAGCTTGAGGTCGTCCTGGAGGTCGGCGAGGACGCTCGGCGCCCGGTCCTTCAGGAACATCTCCCGGCAGCGGCCCTGCCACCGCAGGTAGTTGACGTAGTAGACGTTGCCGACGATGTTCGTCTCCTCGAACCCGACTGTGTGCCGCAGTTCGTAGTAGCTCTCCATGCTCATCCCTCCGCACCGGCCAGAACAGTGATGACGACGCGTCCGTCGCTGCCGCGCAGGCTCGTGACGAACGAGGCGGCCCGCGCGCCGCCGGCGGCGAAGAGCACCCAGCCGGGAGGTGCCGTAGCGCCCAGGACGAGTGGGCCGCGCATCGGCAGGCCTGCCTTCTGCATCGCCTCGACCGCGGTCCAGACCCGGGTCGCGGCGGTGTCGGCGTCCTCGCCCGAGTCGGCGGCGAGCTGCTCGGCGAGCCCGGCGTGCGGGCCGAGCAGGCCCTTCCACTCGTCCGGGCCGCGCCGCGTCACGCTCTCCAGATCGCAGCCGAGGACGCCCACTCCGGCGACGGCAAGGGTCACGCCGGCGCCGTGCGCGATCGAGACGGTGTGCTCCCCGGCGACCTCGGGTCGACCGTCCGGCCGGTAGGTGATCTCGACCGGTCGCCCGAGCGCCTGCCCGACCGCGCGGACGCTGTCGCGACGACGCGTGACGGAGTCCTCGGCCGGCTCCGACGCCGGGACGTCGGGCTCGATGGCGACGGCGACTCCGGTGAGCCCGAGATCTCCCAGCCCACGCTCCAGGTAGGGGCCCAGCAGCGGCGCCACCCAGGGGCCGGCGCCGTCCTGCTTACGGACCGCGCGCAGCCGCAGCCCCTCCCACCGCTCGACTGTCATTCCGGACTCCGTGCGCAGGGCGATGTCGTAGACGTACGTGTCGCCGTCGCGCTCGCGTTCGGTGGCGCAGTACCGCAGCTCGCGGGCGGACGACAGCTTCTCCCCGCCGGGGTGGATGCGTTCCACGCCGACGGGCAGCAGCGTGGCGTCCGGCACGCACACCTGGTTGCCGTGCATCAGCGCGTCGCGGACGCCGGGGTCGCCCAGCAGCAGCGTCGCGGAGACGTACGGGGCGAACCACGCCGTCGAGTCGTCGGCCTCCACGACCGCGTCGACATGACGGGCGGCGGCCCGGTGGTACCGCCGGATCCGCTGGAACCGGGCGCCCTGGAACAGGGTGCCGCCGTACAGGTCGTCGAGCGGGGCGATGGAGGCCGGCGCGAGACCGTCCGGCACCTGGTCCGGAGGGCCGTCGGGCACGGTGTCGGCGCCGAGGCGTAGCCGGGCGGTGAAGTGGTCGGCGGTGAAGCCGGTCTCCTCGCTGCGGATCGCGACCTCGACGACGTCGTCGTCGGTGACGAGGGCCGCCACCCGGATCCTCGTGTGCCCGTGCGGCGCGACGATGATGGGCCGCAGGAACTCCGCCCGCTCGATGACCGGGAGGACGTCGGCGCCGGAGAGGGCCGCTGCCACCTGGGCCATGGCCTCCATCCCGAACACCGCGGGGAACAGCAGGTTGCCGTCCAGGTCGTGGTCTTCGAGGTAGCGGTCGGTGCCGACGTTGAGTTCCGTCTCCACCACGAGTTCGACCTGGTGGTAGCGGACCAGCGCGCGGTCGACGAAGCGCAGCAGCGGCAGCGCCGGCTGGTGGTACCGGACGGTGTGGATGCCCTCGGTGCGGCCGCTGATCACCACCACGACCGGCGCGGTGGTGTCGGCGACCAGACGCCGCAGGATCGCGATGCCCTGGTCCGGGGTGATGGGCGTGACGCCCTCGCGGCTGAGCGCCTCGACGACCGACAGCCGTTCGCCCATGCCGACGCCCGACCAGACCGACCATTCCAGGCATCGGGTACGGCAGTCGGGGTACGCCCGGGAGAAGGCGGTGGTCTCCTCGGCCAGCCAGTCGTTGGCGGTGGCGTAGTGCGCCTCGCCGCGCAGTCCCGCCCGGCCGATGATGCTGCCGAGCGTCACGAGCAGCCGGAGCCGGGACCTGTCGACGGCGTCGAGCACCGCCCGCAGGCCGTCGACCTTCGGTGCCAGGGTGCGGCGGAACGCGGCCGGGTCCAGGCTGGCCAGTCCGGCGGGTTCGTTGCGGCCGGCGCCGTGCAGCAAACCGGTGACCGGCCCGAGCTCGGCGGAGAGGTCCCGCACCGCCTGCCGGACGGCGGCCGCGTCGGTGACGTCGGCGCGGGCGTACCGCACGGTGACGCCGGCGGCGGCGATCCGGGCCAGGTTCGCGGCCAGCTCGGCGTCCTCGGCGGGGTCGGAACGACCCAGCACCGCCAGGCTGGCGCCGCTGTCGGTGGCCAGGGCGAGGGCACACTCGGCAGTGATGCCCTTGCCCCCGCCGGTCACCAGCAGCACGTCGTCCGCGCCGAGCGGAGCCTTCGCCGTCGCGGGGCGTACCGGCAGCGCGCGGAGCGTCGGGACACGACGTACCCCGTCCCCGTGGTGCACCTCGGTGAAGCTTGTCGTCGCGGCGACCTCCCGCACCACCAGATCCACAGCCGCGTCGCCGTCGGCGGGCAGGTGCACGACGGTGACCAGCACGGACGGCGCCTCAAGGTGCAACGTCCTGGCGATGGCCGCGGCACCCCGGCCGTGCCCGACCAGGACGAAGCGGGTGCTGCCGGCCGCGAGGGCCCGCTGCGCTCCCCGCAGGGCCGGCTCCAGGTGCTCCTCGGTGCAGTCCGGCGGCAGGCAGACCAGGACGCCGCCGCCGAGCCCGGCCTGTTCGAGCGACGCGGCGAGGGTCGCGGCGAACGGGTGGTCGGCCGCCGCGTACACGTGCCACCGGCCGTGCACGGCGGTGGCGTCGCCGGGAACCGCCGGCAACGGGACCTCGTCGAGGTCGAGACGCCAGGGCCGCGCCCACCCGGCCACGCCCGCCACCACGGGCGTGGCGGTGGCGTCGCTGTCCCTTGCCGTACGCGCCAGGGTCTCCATCGTCTCGGCGAGTTCCCGGACGGTGGCGGTCGCGAAGTTGACGGGCATCTGCGCCGGCGGCAGCTCCAGACGCTGTGCGAGCTGGTTGGCCACCTGGCCGATCGTGATCGAACTCAGGTGCAGGTCGTCGAGCAGGCGGCTGTCCGGTCGGACGAGTTCGATCGGCAGCTCGGCGCGTTCGGCGGTGAGCCGCCGCATCAGGTCCTCGGTGGACTCCTCTCCCGCCCCGACCGGGTCGGCGGTGGTGGACGGGGACGCCACGGCGGGCCCGCGCCCGATCGCCGCACTGAGTTCGGGCGCCTGCTCGCACGGGCTGGTCAGGAAGGAGAATTCGGCGCCGACCTCCAGCGGCCGCACGAACCGCCCGTCGAACAGGGCCGCCGGGGCCGGGGCGGCGCCGACGACGTACGCGGCGCCGGCGACCTGCAGCAGACTCGCGAGCGAGTCGTTGTCGGTGTCCACGGCGACCACCGGGACGTCCGTGACAGTCGTGGCCAGTCCCGTGAGCACCCGGCCGGGCCCGACCTCAACGAACAGGTCGGTGTTCTTGGCGGCGAACGCGACGGCCTGGTGGAACAGGACCGGGTCGGTGATCTGGCGGCGCAGGAGGTCGCGCACGTCGGTGCCGGCGGGCAGCACCTCTCCGGTGACGGTGGAGACGACCCGGGCACCGACCTGGTGGAATGTCTCGCCGGCGAGGGCGTCGGCGAACGTGTCCGCGGCCGGGGCGACGAGCGGGGAGTGGAAGGCGTGCGAGACCCGCAGCCGCGTCGCGTTCAGGCCGGCGGTTCGCGCCTTGTGGCAGACGGCCTCGATCGCGTCGACCGACCCGGAGACGACCGTGTGCTCGGGCCCGTTGTAGGCGGCCACGACCACCGGAAGCCCCGCGATGATCCCGTCGACAGTCTCGGGAGGCGCCCCGATGTCGGCCATCGTGCCGGCCTGACTGTGCCCGGCCATGGTCCGGCCCCGGGTACCGGCGACCCGCAGGAGCGTGTCGGAGTCCATGACGCCTGCCCACTGCAGGGCCACGATCTCGCCGAGGCTGTGCCCGATCGCGGTGGACGCCTCGATGCCGAGCAGCGACAGGGCGTGCTGCCCGGCCAGTGATCCGGTGACGATGCGCGGCTGGGCGACCTCCGTCGCGACGACGTCGCTGCCGGTGGGTAGCGCGGCACGCAGGTAGACGTCCTCGACCTCGGCGAACCGTCGCCGCAGCGCGCCACCGCTGACGCCGCGTCCGGAACCCTGGCCCGGAAAGAGGAAGCTGATCCGGGCCGGGCCGCTGACGTGACCGAGCAGGAACCGGCCGTCGGGGCGGATCAGTCTCGTCTCGCCGGACTCGACGGCCTCGCGGGCCGCGGTCAGCAGCCGCTGCGCCTCCTCGGGTGACGAGGCCACGACCGCGGCCCGGAACGGCCGGTCCTGCAGGTCGCGGTGCAGCGTCGCCGCCAGGTCGCTCAGCTCCGCGTACGAGATCGCGGACACGAAGGTGCTCAGCTCGGCGAGCCGGACGGCGAGCTCCCGCGCGGAGGCCGCGTCGACCAGCAGCAGCTCCGCGTCCTGGGCGGAGGCAGCCAGGGTACGGACACGGCGATCCGGCACGGGCCGACGCGGGCCGTGCCGTTCCAGCACGACGTGCGTGTTGATGCCGCCGAAGCCCATGGCGGTGATGCCGGCTCGCACCGGTACCGCGTTCGGCCACGCCTCGGCCTTGCGCAGGGTGCGCAGCCGGGCGCCGTCGGCGGCGAGAAGCTCGTGGGGGTCGACGGAGCCGACGCTCGGGGGAAGCACCTCGTGGTGCACGGCCATGGCGGCGCGGAGGAAACCGGCCACCCCGGCGGCGGCCTTGGTGTGGCCGATCATCCCCTTGACCGAGCCGATGACGGCCGGCGGCGCGTCGGGATTCGCCGTCTCGCGCGCGCTGGACAGCGCCGTGAGCTCGGTGGTGTCTCCGACCTTCGTGCCGGTGCCGTGCCCCTCGAACAACCCGACGGTGTCGATGCCGAAACCGGCCCTGTCGTACGCGCGGCGCAGGGCGAGCCGGTAGCCGTCGACCTCGGGTCGGGTGATGCCACCGCGGCCGTCGGAGGAGACGCCCCACCCGGCCACCGAGGCGTAGATCCGGTGACCCGCCTCGGCGGCCTGGTCGGCGCGCATCAGGACCACCATGCCGCAGCCCTCACCGGGCCAGAACCCGTTGGAGGCACGGTCGTAGACCCGCATCTCGCCGGTGGCCAGAGCGCCGGTCTTCGCGAAGCCGATGACCTCGAACGGGTCGATGGACAGGTCGACTCCGCCGGCGATCGCGACGTCCAGGTCCCCGTCGAGCAGCGCCCGGCACGCGGTCACCACGGACAGCAGCGACGACGAGCAGGCGCCGTCGACTGTGTAGCCGCCACCCTTGAGGTCGAAGTGGTTGCAGATGCGTCCGGCGATCGTGTTGGACAGGGCGCCGGCGAGCGTGTCCTCGTTCACCGGCGGGAACGGGCCCTTGTACGCCTCCTCGTAGGTGGCGAGGAAGGCGGACAGCTTCTCGTCGTCCCAGCCCTCCGCCCGCAGAGCCGCCGCCACGGTCCGCCGCACGTACGGCCAGCGCAGCCGCATCTGGTTGGCGCGCGAGAACTCGCCGGTAAGGGTGTTGCCCACGATGACGCCCGTACGCTCCTGGGGCAGCCCCTCCCCTGCCGGGAAACCCGCGTCGGCAAGTGCCGTCGCGGCGGTCTCCAGGGCCAGCCAGTGGGCCAGGTCGGTGGACCGGTACGTGCTCCCGGCCACCTTGTAGCCGACCCGGTCGAACTCGTAGCCCTCGATGACTGCGGCGTTGCGCGCGTAGAAGCGGTCCGGGGCGGCCGGGTCGGCGTCGAAGTAGTCGTCGGCGTTCATGCGGACGTCGGGGAGCCGCCGGAACGCCCGGCGACCCGCGATCGCGTTCTCCCACAGTTCCTGCGGTGAACGGGCGTCGGGGTAGCGGCACGCCATCCCGACCACGGCGATACTTGTCATTGCTCACTCAGCTTTCGTGTCGCTGGCGACGTGTCGAAGGCATTCCTGATGCGCTGGCGCCACACCTCGTAGGCGGGCAGGACGTCGTCCGGAGGCAGCCCGACCCGCGCCTCGTCGGTCACCCGTGTCGCGTCACTCACCGTCATGCCGCAGAGGACACGGGTCGCCAGTTCGTTGTGCGGCAGCACCAGACCGGCCCGCTGCCGGGCCGCGGCGCCGAACGACGCGCCCTGCGCGAGGTCCGGCCGGTACGTCCCCGCGCACTCGGCGAGCCAGTTCAGTTCCCCCTCACTCGCGCCGCCCGCGTAGCAGACGGCGAGGCCGGCACCGGCGTACAGGTCGCGGCGGCGGTCGGCGGGGAACGTGTCGAGGAGGCGGACGAGCTGCTCCGGGTCCGTTCCGGCCACGAACCAGCAGGCGCGACCGATGCCCTGGTCGATGGCGCGCACCGAGTAGTCCCGGGGGCCGTCGGCGGGCCACGCGAAGGTGGACGGCCGGCGCCGCTGGCGCACGTACCTGTCGGTCCTGAAGTACGCCTCGTGGAACCCGTACCCATCCAGGACGAGCCAGCGCAGCAGCGGGTCCGGGGCGTACAGGCGGTGCCACAGCAGACGGGGCAGGCGGGCCATCGCCCAGCCCACCCCGACGTACGCCATGTAGACGTGCTCGTCGTGGTCGGCGAGGAACCGCGCGACGTGCCGCGGACGCCCGGGCAGGGCGTCGCGGATGGCGAAGGCCATCGCCGCGCCCTCGTAGGCGAAGCCCCGGTACGCGGCCGGCGTGGCCTCGACCGAGGGTGCCGCTTCCGGCGGGCTGTTCGCCTCCGCGGCGGCCCCGAATCCGTGCAGGAACGAGCTGCCGACCGTTTCCAGGCGCTCGCGGGCCTGCTCGTCCTTGAGGTGGAATCCCCGCGTGCTGATTTTTGTCTGCCCCACGTCGGGGGTCAGAATACGGCGTCGAAGTCTGGTCAATGAACTCATCATCTGCTCCGGCCCTCCCGCTGAGACCTCATTGTTACGCGACTATGTGCGGCGGAACTTCTCCTGCATTGCGGCGGTTGCCGAAGGCGCCTGAAGGACGGCGCGTATTCACAGCTCATGGCCATCGGAAAGGGGGCGAGTGGATAGTGGACAGCGGGAATTACCAGCACGGCCCGTTAGCGCAACACAGAAGATGGACGCCAAGGGCTCCCCGACACCACGATGACTGGCATCCGAACGACACCTCCGGAATTGACCTCCGGACTTCCTCGAAGGAGCGTGCCGTGGAATCCGACGAAGCGGCCGAACACCGGATGCGGACGATGGTTCTGGAGGCATTCGCCGACACCATCATTCCGGGCGAGAAACGCGGTCCGGACGATGCGGCGATCGCCGGCGTCGACGTCGGCGGCGGGGCCGTCGCGGGCGGCGCGATCGAACTGCTCGAAGACCCCGCCGGAGGGCTGGCCCCGGCGCTGGAGACGATCTGCGTGGAGCTCGACGAGTACGCCCGGGAGCACGCCGCCGCCACGGGCCTCGACCTGGAGCCGGACCTGCCGCCGTTCGTGGGCCTGCCGTTCGAGGCCCGGACCGCCCTGATCGAGCAGCTGACCAGCCCCGATCACCCGGACAAGCAGATGTGGGTGGGGCTGGCGCTCTTCTGCAACATGGCCTTCGACAGCGCGCCGCACCTGCACACGGTGGACGCGTTGGCCGCCGGGCATCCGGGCCTGCTGGCGATGGGGTACGAGTCGCCCGAGCCGGACGGGCTCTGGCGCTTCCCCGCGTTCTCCTACGGTCGGCAGCTCGCCAACCCGCATCCGTCCACCACCGCCACCGGGAGCCCGGCATGACGGCCACCGAGTCCACCGACGTCCTGGTCATCGGCAGCGGCTTCGGCGGCGCCATCGCGGCCTACCACCTCGCCGCCGGCGGGGCCCGGGTGAAGGTCTTCGAGCGTGGCCCGTGGCTGAAGGCCGACGACTTCGAGCACGACTTCAAGCTGGGAGCGTCGTACACCCGGGTCTTCGACTTCGTCATCGGTGACGGCATGAGCGTGTTGGGCGGCAACTGCGTGGGTGGCGGCAGCGTGGTCTACTTCGCCACGATGCCGCGGGCGCCACGGTTCGTCTTCGAGCGCCACGGCAGCATCGGGCGACGCATGTGGCCCGCCGCCATCAGCCGGGACACCCTCGAACCCTGGTACGACCGGGTGGCCGAGGCGCTGCCGGTGACCCAGCAGACCTGGGACCGGGTGCCGTACGCCGGTGGCCTGTTCGCCGCCGCCTGCCACCACGCCGGTCGTACCGCCAACCCGGCCCCGTCGGCCATCGACGTGGACATGTGCACGAACTGCAACTGGATGATGGCCGGCTGCCGCTTCGACGCCAAGCGCTCGCTGCTGCTCAACTACCTGCCGGCCGCGCTGGCGCACGGTGCCGAGATCCGGCCGCTGCACGAGGTGCAGCACCTGGTCCGTAACGACGACGGCAGCTACCGGGTCCACTATCGCGTGGTCGACGAGGAGGACTACCGGATCCTGCACGGCGAGGGGACCATCGACGCGAAGATCGTCGTACTCGCCGCGGGCGCGGGTGCCACGCCGGTGATCCTGCAACGCTCGGAGCCCCATCTGGGTCGGATGCCGCACGCGGTCGGGCGGTACTTCTCCGGCAACGGCGAACGCCTCAACACCGCCGTGTTCGACGAGGATCGGGTCCGCGAGGTGCTGAAGCTGTCGCGGCCGGACGGCCGGGCCTACGAGGCGTACCAGATCGGGCGGGGCCCGACGGTAGCCAGCTGGGACCGGCTCGACGGCGACCTGCCGGAGTTCGAGCGCTACTCGCTCGAACAGCTCTACTTCCCGCCCGCGCTGGGCACGATCCTGGCGCAGGTGCCCGACGCGAGCCCGAGCTGGTTCGGCCGGGGAAAGAAGGAGATGCTGCGCCACTGGCAGTCGTGGCTGACGATCTTCACGATGTCGGAGGACGACAACGAGGGCGTCTTCGGCCCGCCGCCGGAGACCGGCAACGCCCATCGCTTCTCCCAGCAGATGCTGGGCCACGGCCCGCTGCGGTACCGGCCCACGGCGAACACCTGGCGCGGATGGTCGCTTGCCGACGCCGACGTCAAGGACATTCTCGAGCGCGACGGGCTGTCCCGTGTGATGCCGTGGACGAACGACCTGGTGGGTGCGTACACCGTGCACCCCCTCGCGTCGTGCCGCATCGGCGACGACCCGGCCACCTCGGCACTTGACGACCGGCATGAGCTGCGCGGGCACCCGGGCATCTTCGTGACCGACGGATCCGCGGTGCCCGGCGCGTTGACTGTCAACCCGGCCTCGACGATCGCCGCCCTCGCCGAACGCGCCATGCCGGGCATCGTCCGGGCCGCGCGGGACCGGGGCGTCGCGGTGACCTACGGCGCGCCGTCACCGGACGGCGAGACCGCGGGACGACGCGCGGTCGCTCGCCTGGTGTCATGAGTTTCACCGTCGCCGGGCTCGCCCGGCGGGCCACCTTCACGCACCTGCGACACGTCTCCCCGGTCCCCGCGGAGACCGCGCCGGTGCGGGTCCGCCGGGTGTACGACCAGGTCGAGCGCGACTTCGGCCTGCTCGCACCGCCGATCGCCCTGCACGCCGCCGCGCCGGAACTGCTCGCGGCGGCCTGGTGCATCCTGCGCGAGACCCTGCTCGTCTCGGGCACGACGAGCCGTCGGGAGCGCGAGGCGGTGGCCGCCGCGGTGTCGGCCGCCAACGCCTGTCCGTACTGCGTGGAGGTCCACCAGGCAGCCGTACGCGGGCTCGGGCGCCGGGATGCCGCGCCGCCGTCGCCGCCGGCGGTCCTGTCGCCGGAGCTGATCGGCGTGGCAGTCGACTTCCACTACCTCAACCGCATGGTGAACGTCTTCCTGCGGGACTCACCGCTGGCGGCGGTTCCCGCTCCCCTGCGCGGCGGCGCCCGGAGCGCCGCGGCACGGTTGCTGGGTGGCCTGGCCGGCCGGGAGGCGGTGGCCGGGCAGTCCCTGCCGCTGCTGCCCGGCACGGTCGGCGCGGTACGACGTCTGCCGGACGACCTCCGGTGGGCGGCGGGGCTGCCACACGTTGCGGCCGCCATGACCGGAGCGGCGGCGGTGATCGAGGACGCCGGCCAGCGGTCGGTGCCTCCCGCCGTACGGCAGCTGGTCCGTGAGTGCCTCGTCGACGCCGCCGCCCCGGGCGACCTCGCGGGGGTCACGGACTGGCTCAACTCGCGGCTGGCGGGCCTGTCCTTCGGGGACCGGCCGACCGGCCGACTGGCGATGCTTGTCGCCTTCGCCTCGTACCGGGTGCCGGACTCTGCGGTGGCCGCCGTTCGCGCCGAGGGCCACGACGACGCCGGGTTGCTCGGCCTGGCCGCCTGGGCCGCCCTGACGGCGGCACGCCGGCACGGTGACGCGCTCGCCACGGCGTACGAAGCGGCCTGTTGACAGGCGAACGTCGGCCGGCCCCGACCGGAGACGGTCGGGGCCGGCCTCGCTGTGCGCTCAGACCTTCGGCACGTCGAACAGGGAGGGGAACTTCGCGATCAACGCGAGGTCGCCCCGGGTACGCAGCCGGCCCTTCATCGTGAGTACGACCGGATGCGCGTTGCCGGTCACCACCAGCAGGAAGTCGGCGCCGCCGATCGTCAACGTCAGCTTCGCCTCGCGATCGGCGACGGGCGACACCCGGCACCTCCCGTCCGCGATCTCCAACTGGTAGCGGTCGGCGCCGCCGTCGGGCCGGTCACCGATCACCCAGTGGATGACGGCGTCGAGACCGGCGGCACGGTCGGCCCGGAACACGTCAGGCATCCGCCGAAAGACCTCCCGCAGCAGGGCGTCCCGGCGCTCCCCGCTCATCAGCGCGCGGACGTCCGGCAGCGGGGTGCGCTTGACGAAGATGGCGAGGTCACGAGGTGCCAGGGTCGCCGGATCGGCGTTGTCGGTGGTCATCTCCAGGCTCCTTGGGTCATCGTCTGTAGGCGTGTCGGGTCCTAGCTGTCGCTGATGCCGGCGGGCTGGGCGATCCGCGCACGGATCACCCGCCGCCACTGCTCGTAGGCCGGGCCGTCGCCGTGTCCGTCGACCGCCGCGGCGTCGGCCAGCTCGGCGGCTGCCTCCGACGACAGACCGGCAAGCGCCCGCACCGCTGTCTCGGTGTGCTCCGGGCAGTAGCCCGCCCACGTCCGTGCCTTGGCCGCGAAGACCGCTCCCTGGGCGAGGTGCGGGCCGTGCTCGGCTGCCAGCGCCCGCAACGACTCGAAGCCCACGGTGTCGCACCCGCCGGCGAACGTAGCGGCCAGTCCCACACCGCTCCACAGGTCCGCGCGACGCGGGGCAGCGAAGCCGTCGACGGTAGCCGCCACCGCCGCCGGGTCGGCCGCGTGCCGGAACCACAGCGCCCGGCCGACTCCCTGGTCGAACGCTCGTGGGAAGTAGTCGGCGTGCCCCTGCCAGGGGTACGGCCGGGGTCTCCGCTGTCCGACGATCCAGGTCTTCTGGTCGAAGTACGCCTTGTCGAAGCCGTAGCCGTCGACGGCCAGCCAGCTCATCGTCGGGTGGTACGGGATCCCGGTGAGGTCGGGCAGCACCTTGCGCCACAACACGCGCGGCAGCCGGGCCATGGCGAAGCCGATGCCGATGCACGCGAGGAAGTAGTGCGGACGGCCCGGCCCTTCCAGCAGCTCACGGGTACGGGAACCGCCGGCCGTCGCGTCGAGCACGGTGCAGGCCATCGTCGCGCCCTCGTAGGCGAAGCCACGGCGTTCCGGATCCACGAGGGCGAGCCGGCGTTCCAGCTCGGCGACGCTCGGGCCCTCGATTCCCCACTCGAAGCCGCAGATCACCGCCTGCGGGATCGCCTCCAGGTGGACAGTGGTGGCGGAGGCCGTGACCGGGAATCCGAGCGCGGCGAAGGAGACCTGCTCCAGCGAAGGCGCGAGAACCATGCGGCGCATCGACCCGAACACTCTGGACATACCGGCCACCCTTCGTTCGGTGCCACGGCGGCGGTCACCGCGGCGACTTCATCCTCGCCGGGTTCGCGGAGCCGCGCGTCTCCGAGCGTGCCCGGTCGGTTCCGAGCCCTGCGCTGGGCTTTCGAGGTGGCCGCGGACGGTCGGGGCCCGCACATCCCGTCGTGGCCGCAGGCGTGAGATCCCGCTCCGCGTCGACCGTACGTTCGACGCGGAGCGGGATCATCGGTGGCTACCCGGGCACCGTCGCCGGGTGGGTCAACGCGGCGACGACACTCGGTTCAGTTGGCCCGATCCGCGAACTGACCCGGCTCGCGGCCGGGTCCGGCGGGACCCCGATAGGCCTGGGCGATCTCCAGCCAGTGCGTGGCGATCTCCCCCTGGGCACGGACCGCGAGATCGTCGCGGTGCCGGCGGCGGGTGACCAGGAGGCAGAAGTCCTCCGCGGGCCCGGTGACGCGCTCCGGCGAATCCGCGGGGCCGAACTCCCACAGCGCGCCCGACGGCGCGGTGATCTCGAAGCGGAACTCGACGTCCGGGGTTTCGAGGCCGCGCGCCTGGTAACCGAAGTCCCAGGTCCGGACCGCGAACCCCACGATCTGCCCGATCCGGTCGGTGAACGTGCGCCGGACGCCGAGAGCGTCGGCGACGTCCTGCCCGTGGGCGAAGAGTTCCATCATCCCGGCCATGGCCAGTACCGCCGCCGGCAGCGGACGTACCAGCCACGGAACGAGATGGTTCATCGGCAGGGCGCCCAGCGACTTCTCGGCCCACGCCCGCTCGTCACGCCAGCGCCGCAACAACTCCGCCGGCTCCTCGGCGAGGTAGCCGGACAGCGCCGCTGTCACGTTGGCGTTGAAGTCGGCGCCCAGGCGTCCCGTCATGGCGACGAACTGGTCGGGGTCCGCTGCCGCCAGCCCGGCCATGCGGAACGTGGCCGCGAGGTGGGCGATCTGGTGGGCGACGGTCCAGCCGGGCGCGGGGGTCGGTAGCGCCCAGGCGGCAACATCGAGGTCGCTGACCAGACGGTCGAGGTCGTCGCCGTCGGCCGCCAGGTCGGCTATCACCTGGGGATGCTGTTGTCGGGTCACGGTTCTGCCTCTCAGTTCGATGACGTCCGGAGAGTTGGATCAGTGCCGAGGGACGGTCGCGAGATCTGCGGGGGCCACCTGCCGGCGCCCGCCCAGCAGGGCGATGGCGATGACGAGCCCGACGGCGGTGAAGATCGCGCAGGTGATGAACGCGGGGCGGAAGCCCGCCGCCGGCTCGGCGCTGGTCGAGAAGGAGACGATCACTGTCGACACGATGGCGATCCCCAGACCGCCGCCGATCTGCTGGGAGGCGGTGTTCATCCCCGACGCGAGGCCGAGATCGGTCTCGGCGACACCGGCGAGAGCGGCCGCCGAGGCAGCGACCGTACCGAGTCCCAGGCCGGTGCCGAAGACGAACAGCCCGATGAACAGCCCGACGGACGAGCCACCGGACGCCACGGCCTGCGCCAGCAGCAGGCTGCCGGCCCCGAGCAGGACGAGGCAGATCGCCGCGACCGGCCGGAAGCCGTACCGCGTGATGAACGACTGCCCGGCGTACGAACCGACCAACGCCATCAGCGGCATGATCGACTGCCGGATGCCGGATTCCAGCGCGGTGTCGCCGAGCGGTCCCTGGGTGTACTGGGCGATCGTCACCGACATCCCGAAGGCACACATGATCATGGTGACCATGACCAGGTTGCCACCGACCAGCGTCGGCGAGCGCAGCAGCCGCAGCGGCAGCAGGGGCTCGCTGGACCGCGCCTCGATGGCGACGAACACTCCGGCCAGCACGATCGCGGCGGCGAAGGTGCCCAGGGTCTGGACGCTGAGCCAGCCCTCCGCCGGCGCGGTCACCAGTGCGTAGATCACGAGCACGAGCGCCGCGGTGCTCGTCACGGCGCCCGCGACGTCGTACGTGCGCCTGGCGTTCAGGTCCCTGCTCTCGCGCAGCAGGACCGGGATGAGGGCCAGCATCAGAAGTGCCACCGGCACGTTGACGAAGAAGACGGCGGGCCAGCCGAAGCTGCTGGTGAGCCAGCCACCGATGAGCAGACCCACCGTCGCGCCGACACCGGCGATGCCGGCCCAGCCGGCCAGTGCGAGATGCCGCTCGCGGCCCTCGGGGAACATGCTGGTGAGGATCGAGAGCGCGGTCGGCGCCATCAGGGCAGCCGAGAGGCCGTGCACGGCCCGGGCGGCGATCAGCACCTCACCGTTCCACGCGAAGCCCGAGGCCAGCGAGACCAGCAGGAACAGCACAGTGCCGACGAAGAACATCCGGCGACGCCCGAGCAGGTCGGCGGCTCGGCCACCGAGCAGCAGCAGACCACCGAAGGTGACGAGATTGGCACTGAGCACCCACTGGGCCGCGCTGGGCGCCAACCGGAGTTCGGTGCCGATCGTCGGCAGCGCCAGGATGACGATCTGCGTGTCGAGGATGACCATGAAGTTCGCGGTGCACAGCAGGACGAGCGCCCACCATCGGCGCGAGTCCGGTGGCGCTTCGGTGCCGGCGAGCTGAGCTGTGTCCATGTCGCTGTCCTTCGTCTCGATGGCTGGAGGGGTCAGCGCCGCGAGCGCAGCACGCGAGAGATGATTGCGGGACGCATGAGTGCCTGCGGCGGGTCGACCAGCCCCGCGGAGCGCAGGAAGGCAGTCGTCAGCACGCCGTCGTGAGCCGCTGCCGCCTGCAGGCGGGGGATGTAGAGATTGCCCATCCGCACCTTTGCCGTCCGTCGCCCCACGACACCGGGGAAGCCGAGGTCGGCTCCGGCTGACATGTCCCACGGCGCATCGATGAGCCGGGACAGGTCGCGGAAGAAGGCCCGCGGCGTCGGCGGACCGGAACGCACGTGCTCGCCAAGCAATCGGGCGGACATCGCCGCCACCGTCATGCCCTGGCCGTAGACGGGATTGAAGACACACGCGGCATCACCGAGGACGATCAGCCCATCCGGCGTCCGCGCCAGCCGATCGTAGCGCCGACGGATGCTCGCCGGGAACCGGAAAGAAGCCGCCGGTCCCATCGGCTCGGCGTCGCGGACCGCCTTGTAGATCTCCGGTACGGGCAGGGACTGCACGTACGCCAGGAAGCCCTCGTGGTCGGTCGGCGGGCGGTCGCCCAGGATGCCTGTCAGCGACACGGCGTACCGGTCGGGCATCCGGGCGAAGATGGCGCCGCGCGGCTGTGCCGGGGTGGCGACCGGGAGCAGCGCGATGTCCTCGCCGATCGGGTCGAACGACAGCGGGCCGTGAAAGTCCATAGTGGTGTATGTCAGGTCCATCTTCACCCGTTCCTCGGGTACCCGCTGGTAGCCCAGCTCCTCCAGCCAGAGCGGCGTCCGTGAGCCACGCCCGGTGGTGTCGACGACCAGATCCGCGTCGAGGATCTCCTCGGGTGCGCCCGGCGCCCGCCCCTGCACGCGGACCCCGGTGATCCGCTGCCGATCCGGCGACGCGACCAGACCCACGATGTCGGTGCGCTCCCGATACGTGACGTTGCCGAGAGCCCGGACGCGGGCGCGTACGCGCGACTCGAGCAGCGGCCGTCCACTCGCGACACAGACCAGCCCGGTCTCGGCCTTACGGATCATCTGACCGTTGAAGTACCAGCTCAGGCTGGTGCCGAAGTCGCCGATCGGCACCCCGCCGGCCACCAACTCGTCGGTGAAACCCGGGAACAGCTCCTCCAGGATCTGCTGGCCGCGGGCGAGCAGAGCATGGATGTGGTGGCCCTGCGGCGCCGCCTGGCGGGGCCCCACCGGCCCGAAGAGGTCGTCGCGGTCGACGACGGTGACCCTCTCGCACGCCGGCGACAGGACCCGGGCCGCCAGCGATCCGGCGACGCTGCCGCCGAGGACCACGGCATGCGCAATCAGCGGAATGCCCATTACCGTCAGCCTCCTGGATTGGGATCAGAATCAATTGTTGCCAGTTATGGTATCGGCAGGAACCGTCAATTCTTCTTCCAGAGTGCTCTGTCCCGAAAATGGATTCCGCGAGCCTTTCGGGTCGACCTTCGCATCGCTAACATGGTCCGCGGACGCCGCCGCGATATTCCCTGTCGCGAGGAATAGCGTTCCGTTCCCTCATCGAGTGAGGATTGCCGCATGAAACCGTTCCGGATCGACATTCCGCAGGCCGACGTGGACGACCTGCGCCGCCGTCTCGCCGACACGCGCTGGCCTGCCGACTCGCCCACCGAGGACTGGAGCCGGGGCGTGCCGGCCGGCTACCTGCGCGAACTGGTGGAGTACTGGCGAACCGGTTACGACTGGCGTGCCGCCGAGACCCGGCTCAACACCTTCGAGCAGTTCACCACCGAGGTCGGCGGCACCAACGTGCACTTCCTGCACGTCCGCTCCCCCGAGCCGGACGCCACCCCCGTGATCATCACGCACGGCTGGCCCGGATCCTTCGCCGAGTTCCTCGACATCATCGGACCGCTCACCGATCCGCGCGCCCACGGTGGCGACCCGGCGACGGCCTGCCACCTGGTCATTCCCACCATTCCGGGCTTCGGTTTCTCCGGGGCTCCCAGTGGCCCGGGCTGGACCATGCCGCGGGTCGCCGCCGCCTGGGCGGAGCTGATGGCCGGCCTGGGCTACGAGCGGTACGTCGTCCAGGGTGGCGACTTCGGCGCCTGGATCAGCCTGGTGCTGGCGGGCCTCGACCACGAGCACGTCATCGGCGCGCACGTGAACTTCCTGCCGACGCCGCCCTCCGGCGATCCCGCCGACCTGGCCGGGCTGACCGAGGTCGAGGGGGGCCGGCTGGGGCTGTTGACGAACTACGTCGACGACCAGTCCGGGTACATGAAGATCCAGGCCACCCGGCCGCAGACGCTGGCGTACGCCCTGAACGACTCGCCGGTTGGTCAGCTCGCCTGGATCGTCGAGAAGCTGCACGAGTGGAGCGACTCGACTAAGGCTCCCGAGGAGGCGATCGACCGTGACCGGATCCTGACCAACGTGATGCTGTACTGGCTGACCGGCACCGGAGCCTCGTCGGCCCACTTCTACTACGACAACGCCGAGCTGCTGCCCATCGCCAAGACGCCCCCGCCGCCCCCGCCGCCGCTGCCGGTACCCCTGGGCGTGGCGATCTTCCCCCGCGACCCCGGGCAGCCGGTCCGGCGCTTCGCCGAGCGCGGCTTCCCGAACATCGTGCAGTGGACCGAGTTCGACAGGGGTGGCCACTTCGCCGCCATGGAGCAGCCGGACCTGCTGGTCGGTGACCTGCGCTCGTTCGTCGCGACCCTGCGGAGCTGAACGCACGGCGAGGGCCCCGGATGTCGCGGCATCCGGGGCCCTCGCCGTGCGGCCTGTCGAGAGGCGCTACCGCGGAGGTACGCGGCGGGGCGCTGGTCGGCGGAGGAGCAGGATCGCCAGGACGACGACCGTGACGAAATTGATCAGGAGCAGTACCGCGCTGAGCCCGTCGACGCCGTGCTCGTGCTCGTGCCCGGCGGCCACGTCCGCGGCGCCGGACGCCCGCGTGCCGACGGCGAACCGGATGACGCCGCTGGTCTGCCCGCCGGCGACGCCGATGACGTGGTAGACGACCGTGTACGTGCCGTTGGCCTCGATACGCACGGGTACGCGCAGGATGTCGCCCGGCCCGGCGGTGACCGCGCCGGAGTCCACCCGCCGCCCCGCGCTGTCGACCACCGAGAGGTGCGACAGCGCGGGGTCGGCGGCCGCCGAGAGGTTCAGTCGTGCCTCGCCCGGAGCGATCGTCAGGCTCTGCGCGTCGGCGGGCGAACTGCCCAGGAGGCGTACCGTCGGCGCGCGGCCGGTGACCGTGACGAGCCATCCCAGTGGCAGCAGGACCAGCACGGCGGCGACGAGAAGACGGGTCCGGCGAGACACGGTCAGGCCGGTACGACGCTGGGGTGCGACTGCGTCTGCACGCAGTTGCAGCGCGTCTGCTCCAGTTCCCGATCGTTCGGCCGCAGGTGCAGATACATTCCGATGATCATCGGCAGGAACACGACCGAGTTGTAGAACAGGTGCAGCTCGACGCGCGGATAGATCAGTTGCAGGACACTTGTCGGCACCGCCGCACCGAAGAAGTTGGTGTGCAGTTGCGCCTGCAGCAGCAGCAGGAAGTGCTCGATGTGGTGCCAGAACTGGATCACCAGGGCGACCGTCCACCAGGTCCGGGCCCGGCCGACGAAGCCGGGTCGGAGCAGGAACAGTCCGACCAACATGACTAGCGCGTACCCGTAGTGCATCCATTCCGAGGTCACCAGCCACGGGAGGAACTGCCCGAGCACGCCGCGCGCCTGCGGGCGGGCCCAGCCGAGCACCCAGATCTGGTAGGCCTGGACCAGGTGTTCGGCCCAGTGCGCGAGCGTGATTGCCAGGAAGCCACCGAGCGCTGCCCGGTGGTGGGCATGGTTGAGGGTGCGAACCGGTGCGACCACCATTCGGTTCTCCTGTTCCGTGGGGTTCGATCCACGTGCCGCATGGCCGCGGCACGGGGCCAACGAGAAACGACAGTGGTTCCCACCGGCGTTGGCACTTCGCACGCGCCTCTCAGGACCCGCGAGGCACGTCAGCGCCATTGTCATGCCAGAGACGTCCGTCGTTCTTCTTCTCGTGTGCGCTGTGCCGGACGCCGATCCGACGGGCTGCGGCGAAGCTGGCCCAGGCGGCCACGTCGACAAGCGTGGCGTCCGCCGGGTGGTTCCGACGGAACTCCTCGACGACCTCCGGGCCGACGCGGTAGGAGGCGAACGCGCTCAGCAGCGCGAGGCGTGCCGCCGCTCGCTGCGGCGCGGCGAGCGACTCGATCAGCTCCTCGCACCAGCTGGTGCTGAGACCGGCGTCCTCCCCCGCCCACCCGTCGAGCCGGGCCAGCACGAGGCGGCGGACCGCGGGGTCGAGCGAGCGCTCCCCGGCGACCTCGAAGACGCGGTAGGAGCGTGTCATCGCGTCCGCGATCCGGGGGCTGCCCGACGCCCAGCTCACGTCCGAGGTCGGTGACGCGGTGTCGAGCAGTCGGGTGGCTCGACCGGCGACGTGCTGTCCCCGGAGGGTGGGCCGGAGCACCCGGCCGAGCCCCTGATTGAGCCGGCGCCGCGCGCGCGGGCCGAGGCCCTGCGGTAGCAGTGAGTTGGCGAGGAAAACGTTTACCACGCGGCTCAGGTAGTGGAAGCCCACCACGACACCGACCAGCTCGGCGCGTTCCACGTCGGACAGTTCGGGTGGCAGCGGCGGCCCGTCGGAGCGGTGTGCGCCTCGGGCCCACTGCACGATGCGGCGCGTCCGGATGTCGTCGATCTCGTCCGGCCGGTCGGCGGCGATCGCCTCGGCGTCGCGCTCGTCGGAGAGTTCGAAGAGGCCGGCCACGTGCAGGTCGGCACAGTAGGGACAGGTGTTGGCCACGGACACCGTCGCCGCGACCGCTTCCTTGACCGCGCGGTCCACCACGCCGGCTGGCAACAGCGGCTCCCGGGTGATGGCCCAGTAGGCCGCCAGGACGTCGGCGGACGGCGAATGCAACAACGCCGGAGGCACCACGATCTGATATTCCTCGGCGACCTGGCGGTACACCGCGCCGACGAGTCCGCGTGCCGTCGTGGCAGGCACGACGGTAAGGAATTTGACGTGCTTCTGAGCGACCGAGGACGCAACCCGTCTCGCCACCATCAGGACCTCCCGCGTCGGATTCGCCGATTGCTCCCGCTGCCCGCGGGCCCGGTGACGCAGACCGCGCACCGGCCGAGCACCTGCGGCCGGCTCTCGGCCGTCCCCTGCCATCCGGGTCGGCGCACTCAGGCGGCCGCGCCCACCCGGTCCCGTAGCGCGGCACTGCCGTGCTGGGCCTGGCTCAGCGCGTACTTGCGCGCGTCGAGCAGGGCGAGCAGCACCGGCGGATCCAGTGCGCTGCTGCGCCGCAGCACCATGTCCGCGGTGACCTTCGAGTCGGCGCGGACCGTGAGCGGGCCGTACGTCGCGACCGAGACGGCGCGATCGGCCACGTCGGCGGCGGCGCCGTCGGACTCGGCCGACACCGACTGGGCCAGCAGGTACCAGGCGCCCAGGGGAACCGCGTCGAAGTGGACCCAGCCCGGTTGCTGCAACACGGCGCACCGCACCGGACGTCCTTCCGGGATACGGCCGCTGAACAGACCGACGAAAATGAGCTGTTGGCCGTCGTCTTCGGCGAGGCGGACCTGGCACGACACCTGGCCGCTCGACGAACGACCGGAGCGCCACTCGAAGTGCGGGTGGATGGACTGCGTGTAGCCGGCGTGTCGGCGGAACGCGGTGGGCGACATACCGACGCTGCGGCTGAACCGCCAACTGAACGTACCGACGCTGTTGTATCCCACGCGGACGCTGATGTCCGCGACGTTCATCGACGTGGTGATGAGCAGGTCCTTCGCCCGCTGCAGGCGCAGCGCCGAGAGGAAGCGAGCCGGCGACACGCCTGTCACCCGCCGAAAGATGCGTGTGAAGTGGAATTTGCTGAACATTGCGGCGCGGGCCATGTCATCGACGGTCAACTGTTCGCCCATGCGGTCGTGCATCGCTGCGACTGCGCGCAGTACCGCTTGCTCGGAAACGTCTTTCATGACACTCCCCCAGATGCTGTTCCGCTGAATCATTCAACTCGTGGCAGTCAGATATGCGCGCCTACCTGACAATTGAATGCAGAAGCCGAAACAGTAGATTAGTTTCGTCGGATGATCTCCCGACTTATGGCAACACTATCCGACGTCAGGTCGGCAATCAACCCTGCGTGAGCACGCGACGCAATCGTGGAGAAGCGGCAGGTATTGGCGCTACTGGATATGGATAGCGTGTATCGCCGGTATATGAAGACCCCATGTCCGGGACGGTCGCCGCTCGCCCGGCGTCACGTTCCGCCGACGCGAGAACCGAATTCGATCATCAATCGCACTGCTGAGCGCGCGCGAGACCGGTCGCGGCGGGCCGACGAAGCGCGGTAGCTGACCGATCCGCCCACGGCTCTGCCCCACCCCCTGGCGTCGCCGGGCCGGCCAGGCGCCGAGACCCGGCGACGATGCCGCTCGCGTACGTGGTCAGCACACCGTCGTGGTGCCAGCTACCGGTCTCGGCCAGGGCTTCCACGGCGGCCAGTTCTATTTGTGCTGTCGACCGCGACAAGGGGCGCGGCGCGCGGAGACGGTCACCCGCATCCGTTCCCCAGCCAGTGACGGAGGTGATTGGGATGCCAACTCTGGTCACTAACAGTGTTTGTGTGGTAATTGAGGGTTGCCGAAGTATGTCCAAGTCTCCTAGTCTCCTATCGGACGGCGCAACCATCAGCCCTTCGATTGCGCATCCGGCACCACGCTCGGAAGGAGCCGATCACCCGTGCTTCTCGGTCCACACCAGCCCAGGACAGCCACGACGACCACCGCCGGCAGCGACGCCGCAACCACCGCGTTATTTCCGCGGCGCAGCCACGGCTAGCACGAGCGGTCGCGATCCACGGGCCTGACACGTTGATCACGGGAGCCACGATGCGAATTTCTGACTTGAGTCGGCAGTCCGGGGTGCCGGTCGGGACGATCAAGTTCTACCTGCGCGAACATCTCCTACCACCCGGCGAACCGACAGGACGCAACCAGGCACTTTACAATAAGAATCACCTGCGACGTCTTCGACTCATCAAGATATTCACCTCAATCGGTGAACTCGATCTCACGTCGGTACGGCGGCTCCTGATCGCCGCCGAAGAGGAAAACCTGCCGGCGATCGAGTTGTTCGAGGTGCTCAACCAGGTGTCGATGGCCGGCAAGGACACCGCCACCGAGGAGGACGAGAGCCTCGAGCTGGCCCGTGCCGACGCGAACCGCATCATCGAATCGTCCGGTTGGGAGGTCAACCCGGACGCCGCAGCCCGCTCACACCTCACACTCGCGCTCGCCGCGATGCGACGTCTGGGATGCGACTGCGATCCCGACTTTCTCGACGTCTATCGGGAGGCAGCCGATCGGCTCGCCCGGCACGAGGTCGGTCGGATCGCGAACGACCACACCGCCCGCATCGAGGCCCTCGCGCGCAACGTCCTGCTACACCAGGCATTCGCGGCGATGCGCCAGCTGGGACAGCAGCATCACCTGTCCCGCCGATTCGGCCTCGTGCGGGCGAACCAGGGAACGACCGAAGACGGCGACCGCTCCTGACACCACCGGAGTCGGTGCGCCGAGCCGCACTTGTCGACCGATGAGGCCGTCGGCCCGGCGGAGCGTAGCCGACGGCCTGCCCGAGGCAACCGTCTGCCGCGGGCCGCGAGCCGTTCACTCACGCGTGAGGGCCGGCCACCCGGCCGGCCCTCAGAACCGACTACTCAGGCCGGGTCACGCGGGCAGTTCTGGTAGACCGCGAGCAACCAGGCCTCGTCGCGCTTGACGAGGATCCAGGAGGCCCGGATGGCGTCCGCGGCGGCCAGCTCGGTGCTCCCGGCCGCGATCACCCCGCCGACGGTCAACAGGGCGACCGCACCGGGCCCGAGAGGCTTGACGTCGATCGGCTGCCCGGTGACGGTCGTGCCGGCGTACACGCCCTGGTAGGCGTCCGCCATGTAGTCGCGAATGGCCGTGCGGCCCTTCACGTACACGCCCGGCAGGATGAGCGTGCCGTCCTCGGCGAACAGGTCGGCGAAGGCGTCGGCGTCGTGTGCCGCCCAGGCCTTCACCATCCGGCCCGACACCGCGCCGATCGCCGCCTGATCCGATCCGTCCAGGACCGGAACTTCCGTTCTGGTGGTCATCTGCTACCCGCTTCCGTCAATCGTTCATCGATGACAACTGATGACAATCGTGTCCGGATCCGCGCCGTCCTGGCGTCTTCCAGCGTGCGGCGGGTCGGGAGGGCGCAACGTCCGAGAAGTGCCGGCGGCCCGGGCCGGACCGCCGGCACCATCGGCTCGTATGCGCGCGGATGCCCACCGACGTGTCGGTGGGCATCCGCGCGTTGGTGGACAGTTCAGATGAAGAACGTGTTGGGCTCCAGGCCGCACAGCACCCGGCCGTAGAGCTCCATCGTGGTCGTCGGCAGATGCAGAGCATGCAGGGTGACCGCGCGGACGTCGCGCCGGATCCGCTGGATCGGCTCCCGCGTGTAGATCGAGGACGCCCCACAGGCACCGGCCAGGATGTCGACCGCCTCGGCGGTCAGCTGCGGCACGCGACCGGCCACCGCCCTGGCGTACGCCCGATCGCGGACCGTCCACGGCTCACGCGTCAGACCGCGCTCGTCCACAAGCGTGGCGAGCCTGCGCGCGTGCCCCTCGGCCTCGTCGATCTTGAGGGCGGCGTCGGCCGCCTGCAGGTGCGTGATCGGCGCGTCCGCCTGGCGCTCGTAGTTGGTGTTGGAGATGGGCCGTTCGTTGATCCGGGCGTAGAACTGCTCCTCGGCCGCACGAGCCATGCCGATCATCTTGCCGGAGGTCGACGCCGCGACCGCCGCGACCAGCGGCGACTGGAACATCGGCAGGTCCCGGTTGCGCTCCGACGCGTACTCACCGGCGGTGAACGCGGCGATCCGCATGACGTTGGCGCCGGGCACGAAGACATCCTCCGCGACAGCCCGGACGCTGCCGGTGCCGGAGAGCGCCGAGACGTGCCAGTCGTCCACGATGCGCAGCGCGCTCATCGGCACCACCGCCATCACCGGCTCGGGCTCGCCGTCGGACGGGATGAGCAGGGTGGAGAGCAGCTTCCACCCGCTGTGCGCGGCGCCACTGTTGAACGCCCACTCCCCGTTGACCACGATGCCGCCGTCCTTGGGGACTCCGGTGCCGTCGAGCGCCAGCGTCCCGCTGATCCGGGCGTCCGGGTCGGCGAAGATCTCGTCCTGCACCTCGTCCGGGAACAGGCCGACGTTCCACGAGGTGATCCACCAGGCGGCGACGTCGAACGCCGCGGCGCCGTCGCCGCGGCCCAGCTCGATGCCGACGTCCAGCAGCGTGTGGGCGTCCGCCTCGTACCCGCCGAAGCGCGCCGCGGTACGCATACGGAAGATTCCGGCAGCCGTCATCGCCTCGACGCTCTCTTCGGCGAGCCGGCGGTTCTCCTCCTGCCACAACGAGTTCTTCCTGAGCACCGGAACAATCTCGGCCGCCCTCTTCGTCAGATCGGTTCGGTGTGACGTCTCGGTTGTCTGCACGGGGTCTCCTCCTGGTACGGCCCCATCGTGCCCCCGCCGGAAAGCGGATGGCGCAAACGGGCGGCTGCATGAAGCGCGAAGGTCGTTGCCGGGAATTCAGGAAGTCACGTTAACCCCTGGGCGTCGCCCGGAAAAGGCATTCCGGAGCCACGCACAGAACCGCGCATTCTGAAAGAAGATCGGGCTCGACCGGGATCGTAGCTTTACGGTGACCAATTGACCGACGGCATCGGAAATGGTGGACGACATGAGTTACTGGTCCGATCGGAAGGTGCTCGTCGTCGGGGCGAGCCGTGGCCTCGGCCGCGGGGTGACCGAGGCGTTCCTGACCGCCGGCGCGACGGTGACGGCGCTGTCGCGGGACACCGCGCCGCTGGCCGCCCTGGCCGACGGGCACGGTCACCTGAGCCTCGTCGACGCGGACGCCACCGACCCGGCCAGCCTCGACGTGCTCCACCGGAACCCGCCGGACGTCCTCGCCCTGGTGGCCGGCGCGTCACCCGAGCTGCGTCCGCTGACCGAGCAGACCTGGGAGACGTTCTCCGCACCCTGGAACACCGACGTGCGCATCGGGTTCCTCTGGCTGCGCGAGGTGCTGCGGCAGCCCCTGGCGCCCGGCAGCCGGGTCATCGTGACCAGCAGCGGCGCCGCGCTGAAGGGGTCCGTGCTCAGCGGTGGCTACGCCGGAGGCAAGGCGACAGTCCGCTTCCTCGCCGACTACGCGGAGCAGGAGGCCACACGTGCGGGGCTGGGCATCACGTTCCACACGGTGCTGCCGCAGCTCACGCCGGAAACGGGCCTCGGCCGGGCGGCGGTCGACGCGTACGCCGAGCGCGCCGGTGTCACGCCCGAGGCGTTCGTCGAGCCGCTGCGCCCGGTGCTGACGCCGGAGGCGGCGGGTACGGCCTTCCTGCGGCTCGGCGGCGACCCGGATCCGGCCGGCACCGTGCACCTGCTGTCCGGCGCCGGCCTGACGCGACTGCCCTGAGCCCGCGCGGGACCGTTTCCGAGGAACCCCAGACGTACGCATGGCGGTGGCCACCATCGTGGTGGTGGCCACCGCCATGACTGTCGGCACGGGGCTCAGGCGGCAGCGGGGACCGCGGCGGTGAGGTACATGGGCACCCGGTCGTAGCCGTTCATGATGAACGAGCCCTGTGGGGGCAGCTCCTCACGCGGCACGGCCAGGGTCAGGTCGGGAAAGCGCTCGAAGAGGGCAGGCAGGGCCACCATCGACTGCATCGTGGCCAGCGGCCGGCCGAGGCAGTAGTGCTCGCCGTGACCGAACGACAGGTTCGTCTTGTCCGGCCGGGTGATGTCGAAGTCGTTGGCGGTGTCGCCGTGCAGCGCCGGGTCCCGGCCGATCCCGGCGTACGCGATCAGGACCAGGTCGCCCTTGGTGATGTGGACGCCGGCGATGTCGATGTCCTCCTTCGCGTAGCGGAAGGGCAGCTGGGCGACGGCGGCGTCCTTGCGGACCGCCTCGTCGAAGGCGTCCATCCAGGAGTACTGCCCGGAGCGGATCAGCTCCAACTGGTCCCGGTGGGTGCTCAGGTCGATGATGCAGTGGGCCAACACGTTGCTCAACGTCTCCGAGCCCGCGCCGAGCAGGACGTGCAGGCTGCCGATCAGCTCCTCGTTGGAGAGCGTCTCACCGTCCTCGTTCGCGGCGATCAGGACGCTCGTGAGGTCGTCTCCCGGCTCCTGACGGCGGCGGGCGGCGAGCTTGGACATGGCGTCGTGCCACTGGTCGAGGTTCGCCGCGGCCATCTCGCCGGTGTGGTTGGTGAGGCTGTTCTGCTTGGTGCCCCTGAGCGCCTCGTCCCGCACCTCCTCCGGCACACCGAAGAGGTCGCAGATGAGTGTCGCGGTGAGGGCGTACGTGAACTGGCCCTTGATGTCGACAGTCTCGCCCGCTCGGGTGGTGGCCTCCATGTCGTCCAACAGCCGCCGCACGATCGACTCGACGCGCGGGCGAGCCTTCTCGACCTCCCGCGGCGTGAAGGCGTGCGACACGAGCTTGCGCAGCCGGTCGTGGTCGGCGCCGTCGCGGACGGTCAGGTTGTCCATCGCCACCCAGGTGATCAGCTCCCAGTCGTGCGGCACCTCGCCACGCACGAACGGGGGCCAGTCCTCCTTGGCGTTCTTGGAGAGCTGGTCGCCGGACAGCAGCTTCCTGCCGACGTCGTACGTCGTGACGCACCAGGCGCGGTAGCCACCGGGAACCTCGACGAGGGTGACCGGACCCTCGGCGCGGATCCGGGCGGCTTCGGCATGAATGTCACGTCCCTCAGGGTCGAGCATGATCGGGCATTTACCCATCGCGGGCCTCCATGGTTCGGTGCACGGCACCGGGCAGGGATCCGGTGGTGCGAAGAGCGGTATCTGCGCCGAACCTAATGACCCCCACGGCTGCATATTTCTTCTCGATTGCCGAGCGGCCGAAAATACTCCACGCGTGCCTTTCTGGCGTCGGAACAGCAATTCGGAAGAGGTTTTGCGGGGCCGACTTGGGCATCCTCGACTCGATGACGCGTAAACCCAGAGGAGACGGTCATGGCTCGATTCAAGGTCGGGGTGCTCTTCAAGCCGCAGCACTGCGAGATGGCCCAGCTACGCGAGAGTTGGCGTGCGGCGGACGAACTCGGAGTGGACACCGTCTGGACCTGGGACCACTTCTATCCGCTGTACGGCGACCCGGACGGCGCGCACTACGAGTGCTGGACCACCCTGGCCGCGGTCGCCGCCGACACCCGGCGTGCCCGGTTCGGCTCGCTCGTGACGTGCAACAGCTACCGCAATCCCAACCTGCTCGCGGCCATGGCGGGCACGGTCGACCGGATCAGCGACGGTCGACTGATCCTGGGCCTGGGCGCCGGTTGGTTCGAGCGGGACTACACCGAGTTCGGCTACCGGTTCGGCAGCGCCCCGGAACGGCTGCGGGCGCTGGAGGACGGCGTGCGGACCGTACGCGCCCGCCTGGCCGCGCTGGTCCCGTCGGCAGCGCGGGTGCCGCTGCTGATCGGCGGCGGCGGCGAGAAGGTGACCCTGCGCATCGTGGCCCGGTACGCGGACATGTGGAACGACTTCGGTTCGGCGGAGCGCTTCGCCCACAAGAGCGCCGTCCTCGACCGCTGGTGCGCCGAGCAGGGCCGCGATCCCGCCGAGATCGAGCGCACCACGATGATCGAGACGGCGGAGGTGGACGAGGTCGACGCCTACCTCAAGGCCGGCGCCACCCACGTCATCCTCGGCCTGGACACCCCGTTCGACCTGGAACCCCTGGACCGCCTGCTCGCGCACGCCGGCGACTGAACCGGTCAGCCGACGGCTCGGCGCGGGACACGTGCCGAGTCGCCGGGGCCCAGATTTTCGTCGCTGCTGTCGATCTACCGCCCGCGCGACCCGTCGTAATGTAGAGGCCACCACCCAGGGGGCCGGCACACGACAGGACATGAGACATGGCCAAGTACATGATCCTCATCTACGGCGACGCCCAGCAGTGGGACGCGATGACCGACGAGCAGTGGAAGGCGCACGACGCGGCGCACGAGGCGTTCGTCGCCAAGGCCGGCACGCAGATCATCGACGGCCAGCAGCTGGAGATGGCGCCCACTGCCACCACGCTGCGCTCGGACTCGGCGGGCCAGATCCAGACGACCGACGGCCCGTTCCTGGAGACCAAGGAGGCCCTCGGCGGGTACTACCTGATCGAGGCGACCGACCTGGACGACGTTCTGTCGCTGGCGACGCTGCTTCCCGAGGTGCACGCTTCGCACAGCGGTGTGGAGATCCGCCCGGTGGTCGACCACGGCTGACGTGGCCGACCCACACATGAAGGACGAGGTGGTCGCGGCGGTCGCCCAGGCGCACCGCCGCGACTGGGCCCAGGTGTTCAGCACCACGGCCCATCTGACCCGGGACCTCGACCTCGCCGAGGAGTGCACGCAGGACGCGTTCGCACAGGCCCTGGAGACCTGGACGGAGACCGGTGTCCCCGACCGGCCGGGCGCCTGGTTGACCACCATCGCCCGCAACCGGGCCCGCGACGTCCTGCGCCGCGAGTCGGTGCTCCGCCGCAAGATGCCGCTGCTCGTCGCCGACGAGACCACGCCGGGGCCGGAGGACGGCCTGGTCGACGACCGGCTGCGCCTCATCTTCACCTGCTCGCACCCGGCACTGGCCCGGGAGGCGCAGGTCGCCCTGACGCTGCGCCTGGTCTGCGGGCTGTCCACGCCGGAGGTGGCACGCGCGTTCCTGGTACAGCCGGCCACCATGGCAGCCCGGATCACCCGGGCCAAGAAGAAGATCGCCGCGGCCCGCATTCCGTACCGTGTGCCCGGCCCGGACCAGCTCGAGGAGCGGGTGAGCGCCGTCCTGGAGGTCGTCCATCTGATCTTCACCACCGGCCACACGGCGCCGCTCGGCGCGCAGCTGGTTCGCCAGGATCTGGTGGACAGCGCGATCAGCCTGGCCCGCATGCTGCACCTGCTCATGCCGACGAACGCCGAGATCAGCGCGCTTCTCGCGCTGCTGCTGCTCAACGCCTCGCGCCAGGACACCCGCATGTCCGCGGACGGGCGCCTGGTGTTGCTGTCCGAGCAGGATCGCTCGCGCTGGAACCGACAGCTCATCGCCGAGGGCCGGTCGTTGGTGACCGACGCGCTGCGCCGGCGGCCACCGACGCGGTACGCGCTGGAGGCCGCGATAGCAGCGCTGCACGCCGAGGCGCCGAGCTGGCGGGACACCGACTGGGCCCAGATCGTCGCGCTCTACGACGCCCTGTTCCGGCTCTGGCCCTCGCCCGTGGTCGATCTCAACCGGGCCGTCGCGATCGGGCTCCGCGACGGCCCCCGGGCCGGCCTCGACGCGCTGAATCCCCTGCTCGCCGATCCGGCCCTGGCCACGTACGGATACCTCAGTGCCGCCCGGGCCGACTTCCTGCGCCAGCTGGGGCAGTGGTCGCAGGCCCGGACGGCCTACGAGGAGGCGCTGACCCTCACCGACAACGACGTCGAGCGCGCGTTCCTCAGCGAGCGCTTGACCGAAGTGGAGCGGAATCTGTGAGCGTCAGCACCGCGCGGACGGTCTCGTAGAAACCGTCGACGCCGTGGTGGCCGCGGCGGGTCGCGCAGTCGTCGGCGTACTGCTCGCTCATGGTCTGGCCACCGCTCTCCAGCATCGCGATCTGACTCGCGTAGGCGCCCACCGCGCGCAGTTTGCGGGCCCACTCGCTGTCACTCATGGCGACGGCCACCGGCTCCGACACGCGCACGCCGGCCGGTAGCGCGGGCATCACGTTGACCCCGGGCCACGCGAGGTAGGGGAAGTCGTCCCAGAGCGACAACGGCGAGTCGGTCCTGGCCACCGCGGCGAGGACGGCGTCGCGGGTGCGCCGGTGGTCGACGTGATTGCCGACCGCCGCGCAGGTGACGACCCGGTCGGCGGAGTACTCACCGATCACCCGCTCGATGTCGGCGGTGATGTCGGCGACCAGCTCGTCCTCGTCGTCGGCGTGGTGGTCCATCGGGTTCTCGTCGTCGATCACCCAGCCGCCGTGCGCGTACCTGCGGTAGATCGCGTCGAGGAACGGGCCGCACAGGTACGGCGGGTCGATGCCGAGCGTGGCGAGGGCCGCCGCGTTCTCCTCGCGTCGTGCCGCCACGGGATCACCGACGATCGCCCACTGGTCGTGGAAGGTGGTCGCGATCGGCGAGTACGGCGGCTCGGGACTCCCGGCGAACACCGTGTAGACGACGACGTGTTCGCCGGCGTCGACCAGCTGGACGAGGTGGCCGCCGTAGGACAGCACCGCGTCATCGAGATGCGGCGACACCACAAGCGTTGTCATGCGGCTCTCCCTTGGAAGTGGGTTTCCAGCGAATGTGCGGTCGGCAGCACCGGGTCGGCGTACGAGATCGTCCGGCGGCCGATCCGGCTGGCCTCCGCGAGGATCTGCATCCCCCAGGTGTCCCAGACGCCGGCCATCCGTGAGGTGATGACGACAGTGCCGGCGCTGTCGTCGCTCAGCGGCGTGTACAGCCCGACGGCGTGGTAGCCGCTGTGGTCCCCCGAACGCACGGCGCGGTCGAGGAGTTCGTGATCGAAGTCGACGACTGTCGCCCCGGTCACCGTCGCGGGCAGCTCACCACCGCACCCGATGATGGTGACCGCCTCACCGTCGGGCACGTCCGCCAGGGCGCGGGCGATCTCGTCCGCGACGCTCAGACCGCGCGCCCGCTGTTGCCAGTCGAGGAGCTCCACGTACATCGGCTCCCACTGCCAGAACTCCCCCTTCTCCACCATCACGGCCAGACCCATCTCGACCGCGGGCTCGGGGAACTTGCTCAGGAACACCCGCATGTTCGCGAACAGCTCGTCGAAGTTGGCCTTGTGGTCACGGTCGTGCGGCGCGACAACCGCCCACGCCTGGGCCGCGAGTTCGATCGTCAGGCCGGCGCGGTGCAGCCGGAATCCCAGCTCCATGTCCTCGCCACCCCAGCCCTGGAAACGCTCCTCGAAGGCGCCGACCCGGCGGAAGTCGTCCATCCGGATCGAGCAGTTGCCGGTCCAGAAGGCCTTCCAGGGGATCGACCGTTTCGTCAGGTCCATCCCGCAGCCGACGAAGTAGGGCTGACGCACGTCCTGGAACTCGGGTAGGTGGCGGTAGCGCTCCACCACCAACTCGGGGGGCAGCTGCGCGAGGAGCTCGTCCACCCCCGCCATCGGCACGTCGGGGTTGTAGCCGTAGCTCGGCCCCACCACCGCCCGCCGCGACTCGCGGCCCTCGTGGGCGGCCAGGTGCGCGGCGAGGAATTCCGGACCCACCATCGAACCGGTGTCGAGAATGACCAGCAGCGCGCCGACCGCCATCCGGGCCGCGCCGTTGCGCGCGGACGCGACCCGGAACCCGCGGTCCTCCTGACGGACGTACGTGACGTGCAACAGGTCGGCGTAGGAGCGCACGACGTCGCCGGTGTGATCGGTCGACCCGTCATCGCCGACGATCACCTCGAAATCGTCGGTGGGGATCGTCTGCCGGGTGAGCTGCCGAAGGGTCTCCGACAGCAGGTCGGCCTGGTTGTAGGTCGCGATGATGACGGATGCCCGCCGACGGTGGCGCATGGTGCTCCTTCGCATGGTCGGTTCAGCCCTTCGAACTGGCCTACGGGTTCACGAGGAGGCCGGACCGGCGTACGGGACGGTCCGCCGGCCGATCCGGTCGGCCTCGGCCAGGATCTCCGCGCTCCAGGTGCCCCACAGGCCGGCCATCCGGGAGGTGATGACGACCGTGTCGACGCTGTCGTCGGCGAGCAGCGTGTGCACCCCGACGGCGTGGTAGCCGCTGTGGTCCCCCGAACGCACGGCACGGTCGAGCAGCTGGTCGTCGAAATCGACGAGGATCGCGCCGGTCACCGACTCGGGCAGCTCGGCGCCGCACCCGATGATGGCTACCGACTCGTCGGCCGGTACGTCCGCCAGGGCCTTGGCGATCTCGTCGGAGACGCTCAGGCCGCCGGCCTGCTTCCGCCAGTCGAGAAGCTCGCGGTACGACTGCTCCCAGGCCCAGAACTCCCCCTTGTCGAGCATCACGCCCAGGCCCAGCTCCACCAGCGGCTCCGGGAACTTGCTCAGGAACATCCGCATGTTCACGAAGAGCGCGTCGAAGTTTGCCTTGTGGTCGCGCTCGTGCGGCGCCACCAGGACCCAGGCGTCCGGCGCGACCTCGATCGTCAGGCCGCCGCGCTGCAGCCGGAGCGCCAGCTCCATGTCCTCGCCGCCCCAGCCCTCGAACTTCTCCTCGAAGCCGCCGACCCGGCGAAAGTCGTCGGTGCGTACCGACGCGTTCAGCGTCCAGAATGCCTGCCAGGCCACCAACCTCCTGCTCAGGTCCATGTCGCAGTCGGCGAAGTAGGACTGGCGGACATCCTGGAATTCGGGCAGGTCGCGGAACCGCTCCACGGCCGTCTCCGGGAGCATCTGCGCGAGAAGCTCGTCCACCCGCGCCGTCGGCACCTCGGGGTTGTAGCCGTAGCTGAGCCCGATCACGGCCCGCCGCGAGTCGCCGCCCTCGTGGGCGGCCAGGTGTGCGGCGAGGAATTCCGGACCCACCATCGAGCCGGTGTCGAGGGTGATCAGCAGCGCGCCGGCGGCGAGCCGGATCGCCGCGTTGCGGGCGGCGGCGGCGCGGAATCCCCGGTCCTCCTGGAAGACGTACTTGACCTGGAGGGTGTCGGCGAAGGACCGCGCCACCTCGGCGGTGTGATCGGTCGACCCGTCATCGCCGATGATCACCTCGAACTCGTCGGTGGGAATCGTCTGCCGGACGAGGTAGCGCAGTGTCTCGGCCAGCAGGTCGGCCTGGTTGTAGGTGGCGATGATGACGGATACCCGGATCCGGTGGCCCATGTCTTACTCCCTCGTGTGGTCGGTCAGCGGTACGCCTTGGCCTGGATGGCGAACATCTCGGCGTAGGGGCCGCCGGCGCGCATCAGGGTGTCGTGGTCGCCGACCTCGAGCAGTTGCCCGTCACCGACCACGATGATCTTGTCTGCCATCCGTGCCGTGGAGAAGCGGTGCGAGATCAACACGGTGACGGCCCCGGTCTGCGCACTGGTGCGCCTCGCGTGCTCGGCGTAGCGCTCGAACAGCTCGTGTTCGGCCTGCGGGTCGAGGGCCGACGTGGGTTCGTCGAGCAGCAGCAGCATCGGGTTGTCGCGCATGAGAGCCCGGCCCAGGGCGAGCTTCTGCCACTGCCCGCCGGACAGCTCGGCGCCATCGGCGTACGACGTGCCGAGCTGCGTGGACAACCCGTCCGGCAGGGCACGCAGAACGTCCGTGGAGTGCGCCTTCACCAACGCGTCGTGGACCGCGGCCTCGTCCGACACCCGTGCCACGTCACCGACGCCCACCGCTTCGAGCGCGCGGATCTCGTACCGCACGAAGTCCTGGAAGCCGGCGGCCATCCGCTCGCGCCACCGCTCGACGGGCAGCCGTCGCAGGTCGACACCGTCGACGAGGATCCGGCCGGCCGTGGGTTGGTAGAAGCCGCACAGCAGCTTGACAAGTGTCGTCTTGCCGGCGCCGTTCTCACCGACGATCGCCACCGTGCTGCCCGCGGCCAGGTCCAGGTTGACGTCGCGCAGCGTCGGCCGATCGGCGCTCGGGTAGCTGAAGCTCACGTTCTCGAAGGCGATCCCGGTGACCAGCCGGTCCGGGACCGGCTGGTCGGCGGCGGGCCCGGCAGTGGTGACCGCGTCGCGCAACCGCTTCAGCCGCGCGTAGGTGTTGGCGAGCCGTTGCAGTTGCTGCAACTGCGTGACGGCCCCGGTCACCTGCTGGTTGACCTGCGTGGCCAGCACGATGACCAGGACCACCTCGCCGACGCTCTGCTGCCCGGCTATCGCGTCGCGTACGACGAGCAGCACCGCTCCGACGTACGCGAGGCCGAAGACGACCTGACCCGCCGCCCGCAGAGCCATGGCCCTGAGGTGCGCGCCGTAGAGACCGCGGGTGGCGGTCCGCCACAGGCTCGCGTACCGCTGCCGCAGTTCCTTCTCCACCCCGAACACCCGCAGCTCACCGGCGTAGCGGGCGGTGGTCGTGGCCTGGAAGAGGTTGAGCGCCACGCGGGTCGGCTCGGCGACCGAAGTCTTGGCCCGCTCCAGGGCGCTCTCGGCCAGCCGGCCGGTGATCAGCGGCACGGCCGCCGCCACCGGGAGCAACAACAGCAACGGGCTCTGCCAGGCCAGGATCGCCGCGCCCAGGACGACCGCCAGCACCATCGTGGCCGCCTGGAACAGCGACTCCATGCTGCTGCGGAACTGCCCGCTGTCCTGGACCAGGACGGTGAGGTCGTCGGCCTGCTCGGGGCGCTCGTGATGGCCTATCCCCGCGGATCCGTTGGAGACCGCCAGCAACTCCCGGTGCAGATCCAGCTCGATGAGTTCGGACAACTCGAAGTACGCGACCATGGCGAACTGGCCGGAGGACTGCGCCAGGATGGCGAGCAGGGCCACCACCGCGCCCAACACGGCGGCCTCGGTCGCGTGCCGGCCGATGACCGCGTCGGTCATCATGCCGAGCGCGACCGCGAGCAGGGCGGCCGACGCGGCCAGGGCCAGCATGAGGAAGGTGGCGACCACCGTCTTGCGCGCGTCGATCCGCCAGGCCGCGGACAGCAGCTTGCCGACACCCGCGAACATGGCCCTCACAGCAGCACCTCGTCCCGGTCCGCATCGGTGTTGTCGGCGAAGCGGTCGGCCTGCAATCGGAACAGCTCGGCGTAGCGCCCGTTGCGCGCCAGCAACTCGTCGTGCGAGCCCTCCTCGCTGACCCGACCGTCATGCAGCACGACGATCTTGTCGGCGTGCCGGACCGTCGAGAAGCGATGGGAGATGAGCAGCGTGGTGGCGCCCTGGGTGAGCGCCGCGAACTGGTCGAAGAACTGCGCCTCGGCGCGTACGTCGAGGCTCGCGGTCGGCTCGTCGAGCACCACGACCGACGCGCCGTGCCGCAGCGCGAACAGCGCCCGCGCCAGCGCCAGCCGCTGCCACTGGCCGCCGGACAGTTCGGCACCGCCGGTGACGTGCGTGGCCAGCGGGGTGTCCAGGCCGCGGGGCAGCGAGTGCAGCACCTCGGTCAGGCCCATCGCGGCCACGGCCTCGCGAACCCCGTCCCGATCGTCCGCCGAGCCCACCGCGCCGAACGCCACGTTGTCCGCTGCGGAGAACTCGTAGCGCAGGTAGTCCTGGAAGATCACGGCGAGCCGGGCCCGCCACTGCGACAGCTCGAACGTGCGGATGTCGACGCCGTCGAGACGTACGGCGCCGCTGTCCGGCTCGTAGAGCCGAGCGAGCAGCTTCACCACTGTCGTCTTGCCCGCGCCGTTGAGCCCGACGATCGCGGTGCACCTGCCGATCGGGATGCGCAGGTCCAGGCCGTCGAGCACCGGCCGGTCCTGACCGGGGTAGTGGAACGACACCTCGTCGAAGTGGATCTCGTTGGCCGGCTCCGGCACCGTCTCGCCGGAGCCGGCCGGTTCCAGCACCGTGAACCGGTCGATGTGCTCGGAGAACCGGCGTACCGCCCGGTGGGTCTCGGTGCCGATCGCGGTCTCCAGGTCGGCCTCCGGGTAGAACACCGACAGCCGGATGGCACCCAACGCCGCCTGCATGATCAGGACGAACTCGGTGAGCGTCAACGTGCTGATCGCGGTGGCGCCGATCGTCGCGAAGATCGCCCCGCAGGCGATCAGGCTGAACCCGGTGGACCACACACCGGGCCACAGGTAGACGCGCCGCCGCGCCGCCCACAGCGGCGTGAACCACGCGCGGTAGGACGACCGCATCTCGCCGTCCATCCAGTTCGCCAGACCGAAGACCCGGATCTCCTTGCCCGCCGGCGCCTGCACGGCCAGGTTGCGGACGTACTCCACCTTGTTCTGCTGGGGCATGAGGCTGAACCGGGCGTGGGCGTAGCGACGCAGGCCGCCGCGCTGCACGTTGCGGAACCACAGCACGGTCACCGCCACCGCCAGGGCGGCCCACCAGGAGTAGACGACGCCGATGACGACCGCGTAGCCGACCAGTTGGCCGTACCGCGCGATGAGCGCCAGAGTGCCGGCGCAGGCGCTGCCCGGCCCCCACATCTGCAGGCCGTGCTCCAACTCGCGGGCGGCGTAGCGCAGGTCGGCGAGGACGGCCTGGTCCTCCATCGGGGCGACACCGGTGCTGCGCGTCGACGCCCGCATCACGTCGTCGACCACGGTGCCGTCGATCCGCCGCGCCAGCAGCTCACCCAGCGAGAGCTGGGCCGGGGCCAGCACCTGCTGCAACACGAAGATGCCGGCCGCCACCGCGAAGACCGGCACCAACTCCTGCCACGCCGTCGAGCCGAGGCCACCGTCCACGGCCCCCGGCACCTTACCCAGCACCAGGCTGGACGTGATGACGAACGCGATGGGCAACGCGGCGAGGAGCAGGTTGAGCAGCAGGAGCGCGCCGAGAAGACCGAAACCCCCTCGCGGCATCAGGCGGAGGATGCTCGCACGCGCGGATATCAGTCCCCACAGCCTGCTGCGCATCATCATCGATCTCCCTACTCGACCGCCGGTGCTGTCACCTCCCCGACGAACGTCGAGCGGTCGAGATCGACACGACTGTCGAAATCAATCGAGGAACATGGTGCGGGCGGACGCGCGGCGGACCAACGCCGCACTGTGGAAGAAGGCAGCTCAGGCATCGGCCTCGACGGCGAAGGTGTTGCCGTCCGGATCCTGGAACCAGGCGATACGACCACCGCCGGCCCGCTCGGTGATCCCCTTCGAGTCGTGGTCGAGCTGCTCGTAGCGGACGAACTCGACGCCGGCCGAGGACAGCTCGTCGACGATCCCGTCGATGTCGTCGACGTACCACGTCGCCAGCGTCGCCGGGGTCTTCCCCGCGGTGACCGACTGGTACACGTTGAGGGCCGGACCGCCACCGGATGCGTAGATGCGACTGCCGTCGGCGATTGTGGCGCTGGGCGCGGACCGCAGCGACACCAGGCCGAGCCTGCCCTCGTAGAAGGCGACAGCCCTCGCGATGTCGGACACGGCGACCGATGTCCTCAGGTGGTGTGCGTTCAATGGCATGACCCACCCTGGCACGGACCGGTGGCCCCCACACGTGACGCGGGGCGGGTTCGGCGTGGTGCCGAGCCCGCCCCGCGTCGTGGGGTGGTGGTGGTGTCAGCGTTGCAGGGTGAGCAGGCCGGGGCGGTACGGCAGGAGGCCGTAGGGGACACCGTCCGAGCTGGGGGAACGACCCTGGTAGAGCAATTGCAGGTTGCAGGCGTCGACGGTCATCGTCTGGTCGGCGCTGGTGCGCAGCAGCTCACCGTGGCTGATGTCGTTGGTCCAGGTGGCACCACTGTTGACCTTGCCAGCGAACGGGTTGCTCTGCGTCGCGGCCTGCGGCGTCCACGTACCGTTCAGGCTGGTGGCCGTGAACGAGCGGAAGTAGCGGCCGGTCGAACCGATTGCCTCGACGATCATGAGGTACTTGTTCAGACCCTGCAGCTTGTAGACCTGCGGGGCCTCGAACAGGTTGTTCTGCGTGTCGCTCATGATGGTCGTGTAGCTGCTGCCGAAGTTACCGGGGAAGTTCCCGATCGGCATGCTGGTCCGGTAGATCTTGCCGTTGTCGCCGGCGAAGAACAGGTACATCGTCGTGTCGTCGGCGATGACCGTCTGGTCGATCGGCCCCGTGCCCGAACCGGTGATGCTCCCGGTGAACATCGGCTGCGCCGCGGACCAGCCGTTCGGGTTGGTCGGGTTGGTCGAGGTCCGGTAGTGGAACGCCGCCCCGGCCCCCCACTGGTAGGTGAGCACCCAGATGTTCTTCGGCGCGAAGTAGAACAACGACGGCGCGACAGTCCCCGAGTTCATCCCGGTCTGGGTGGCCGAGGCCATCTGCGACCAGTTCGAGAAGAGGCTGAAGTTCATCGAACCCCAGCTGTCGCCGAAGTCGTGCGTGGTGGCGTAGACCAACTGCTGGCCGTTGTACGGGGCGACGGTGAAGTCCTTCAGCGACACCCAACCCGACTTCGGCTGCGCCAACGCGCCTGTCGACGACCACCGGTACGACGACGGCAGATCACACGTGCCGCCCGGGGGTGGTGTGGTGGGCGGCGGCGTCGTGGGGTTGCCCCCGCCGTCGACGCGGACGAGCTGCCACTGCTGGTTGGTGCCGTTCCAGTCGTCGTACTGCACGATGTTGCCACCGTCAGCGGTCGAGGCGCCCTGCACCTCCATCGCCTTGTTGCTGTTGCGGTTGATCAACCGCACGTACCCGCTGTCCGAATCGGTCAACCGGAACTGCTGGTTCGTGCCGTTGTTGTCGGACCACTGCACGATCGCCCCGCCATTGGCCGTCGAACGGCCGGACACGTCCAGCACCTTGCCCGACAACCTCGACTTGATCCGGTAGTAACCGCCCCCGGAGTCCACGAACTGCCACTGCTGCTGGTTGCCGTTGTTACGCGTCCACTGGGTGATCCGCGCACCGTCGTTCGTGGCCAGGTTGTACACGTCCACGGCCTTGCCACTGTTGCGGTTCACCAGCACGTACCAGGCGCTCGTGTCGACGGTCGCCGCGGCCGCGGGTGACGACACCGCCATCGCGGCGGCACCGGCGACCACCACCGCTGCCGCGCCGGCGGCGACTGCTCGCACCAACCACCCGCGCCGCCGCGCGGGCGGTGCTGTCGACGGAGACCTACCAAAGGCAGACATGATCCTCCTCAATCACCAAAAGCCGAACGGTCACCCGAAGCTGGGCGCACCGCGACACGCGACCGGGTGCATGCGTCGGGAATGTTCGCGCTAACAAGATCCCCGGCATGCTGTGGACGCACGTCTGACCAAGGTCGACGAAGCACGCCCGCCCCGTAAGCCGCAGCCGTCGTCGTCCTTGACCATCGACTGTGAGCGATAACATGCTGTTCGTCAAGTCGTAACATCGGCGGCACATGGGGCCCGTCGGCTCACACCGAGCACGATGTGACTGATCGACGCCGGTCACGCGCAACCGCCACGCCGTGCCCGGTCAGCGCACCGGGACGCCTCACCCGGCGCTCGGGAATGGTCGACGCTAACATCGACGCCCGCACATGACCTGGTGGTGGCCCTCGCGCACCGACGCCAGGCGTCGGGCAGACGCGGCGCCGGGGCCCGGAGCTGGTGGCTCCGGACCCCGGGCTCGGACGTTCAGGAGCTCGTGCAGGTGAGGTTGCCGGGCGGGGTGTCGCCGTTGCCGGTGGCGGTGAACCCGAAGGTGGTCGAGGCGTTCGGCCCCAGCGTGCCGTTGTACGCGGCATTGCGGACGGTGACGTCGCCTGTGGTGCCCGTGTTGGTGCCGCTCCAGAGGCTGCTGATGGCCTGGCCGCTGCCCAGCGTCAGGCGTACGGTCCATCCGCTGATCGTGGTGGCGGTGTTGTTCGCGACGGTGACCTCACCCTGGAAGCCGCCGGGCCAGGCGTTGACCGCCCGGTAGGTGGCGGCGCAGCCGCCGGGCTCACCGGTCGGAGGCGGCGTGGTCGGAGGTGCCGTCGTTGGTGGGGCCGTGGTGGGAGGCGCCGTCGTCGGTGGGGCGGTGGTGGGAGGGGCCGTCGTCGGCGGCGTGGTCGTCGGCGGCGTGGTGGACTGGAACTGGGTGAAGAATCGCCAGATCTCCGCCGAGGTCCACGTCCGGGAGTCGTTGGGGCTGGACGACCCGTCGACCGGGCTCGGGGTGTGGTCGCCGTCGAACGCCGCCCACTGCACGGGATAACCCGAGCGGCAACCGGCGTAGGTGGTGGTGATGTGGGTGAGGCTGCCCCTGCTGGGCTCGCGCGGGCTCTGTGCGGTGCAGCCGTTGTTACGGACGAAGGTGTCGCGCAGCGCCCGGCCCTGGGAGATGTTCAGCACGCTGTCATGGATGCCGTGGATGCCGAAGTACGCCACAGGCTGGGTACCGCCGTTACAGCCGCTGAGGTTGGCGCCGGAGAGCACGGTGACCGCGCGGATGACCGTGGGCCGGGCACAGGCCACCGCGTAGCTCATGGCTCCGCCGTAGCTCCAGCCCAGGGCGAAACGTTGGGTCGTGTCGACGCAGAGGTCGTTCTCGACCTGCCGGGAGATGTCGTCGAACAGGGTCAGGTCCCGACCGTTGGTGTTGGCCCAACCGGCGTCGATGCCCTGCGGCGCGACGAAGATCGTGCTGTTGTTCGACAACGGCGCGAGCCCGTAGTAGCCGGCCGAGGCGACGTTGTTGGCCGAACCGTTCAGCCAGTGGAAACCGAAGACCAGTCGGTACGGACGGTTCCGGTCGTAGCCGCTCGGGATCTGGAGGATGTAGGTGCGATTCTGGCCGCTGCTGGAAATCGTGCGCGTCCCGCTGGTCAGGGTTGGCGCCTTGCCACAGCCAGCCGTCGCCGCGAGGGTGCCGTTCGTGGCAGCCACCGCCTCGGTGCCGAACCCGCCCCGCAGCGCACCGCCGGTCGCCGCGACGAGAACCGCCGCGGCCGCGACGTACGAGAGGATTTGTCTCCGTTGGACCATTGCTCGACTCCTTGCCGTTGATCGTCCGTCCGACAGGCACCTCGCCGTCAACGAGTCGGTTCGCGCCGGTACGCGTACCGGCAGGGCTCCACAAGCCGGTGCGGCGCACACGGGTGACGTACGGGCCGTACCGTCGCTGCCGGGTTGTCCGTGACGGGGCAAGGAAGCGGGGCATGCAGCCGGACCGGGGGCGTCCGGCGACCGCCTGCGGTCACCTGGCAGTGGCGGAGCGGCCCGGACTGGTCACCGACCGGCGAGGCGGCGGGAGGGGTGAGCCCTCGGCGTGCCTGCGCCGATTGACTGAGGTGACGGGGAGCGTGCCCTTCACTCCCGCGCCGAAAGATAGCATGTTATCGATACCATGCTCAACCGGCCGAGTGCCGCGGAACGGGCCACAGCGGACGGACCGACCCGGCCCGAAGCGCGCCGGTCAGGCCGCGGACGCGCCGACCGGAGGCCGATGGCCTCGCGGCAGGCGACCGCATCGTCCGCCACCGAGTAACCGGCAGCGGAACGCAGCTCACCTCTGCGTGTCCCGCGATCGCGGCACCAGGTCGGTGACCTGGTTCAGTTTGACCCCCAGGTCGCAGACCTCGTCGCGCATGGTCCGGGTCCCGCCGTTCTGCATGGCGTGCATGGCGTCGCAGGCGCGTCGCCACGCCCGGCAGGCACCGGGCACGTCATCGAGGTCCAGGAGCGCCGCGCAGAGCAGGGCCGACGCCTCGAAGACGCCGATCCGGCTCTGCGACTCAACGGCCGCCTCGACCGCCTGCTCAAGCTGGTCCCGGGCCTGGCGCTGGCAGCCCAGCAGGCCAAGACACTCGGCGATCACGATGCGGATCGCGGGCTCGTCCGTCCTCCGATCGGACTTCTCGCTGCGGGCGAGCGCCTCCGTGAGGCACGACATGGCCTCGCCGAGAGCGCCGAGCCGGACGAGTGACCGACCCCGGGCCGCAGCCGCCCGGATCTCACCGTGCTCGATGCCGGCGGCGCGGTACAGGGACAGCGCTCTCTCGTTCTCCGCGAGCGCACGCTCGTGCTGGCCGAGCTGGCCGTGGATCCGTTGCGCGGCGGCGTGGACATCGCCCAGCTCGGGGATCATGCCGTGCTCCGCGAAGGTCTCGCGGGCGCGCGAGAGCAGGTCGAGCGCCTCGTCGTAGTTGGCGAAGTAGTAGCAGGAGTCCGCCAGGCCCCGCATGGCGTGGGCCGCGCCGACCTCGTCCCCGCTGTCCCGGGCCGACCTCAACGCCACACGCATCATGTCCTGCCAGTCGTGAAACCGACCGGTGAGCTGGAACCACGGCACGATGGCGAGGGCCAGTTGCCACGGCGAGACGCCGAAGGCGCCCTCGGCCGCGCGCCGCACCGCCTCCGGCAGGACCTCGCGGTGGTCCTCGAACCAGCGCATCGCCTCGTCGTACGAAGCGGGACGCCCCACCACCACCCCGTCGGGCGCCGGGGTCGGCACGATCGTGGGGCTCATCGGGGCCAACCTGGTCGCGGCGTGGTAACTGCTGTGCAGATAGTGCTGCAACAACCGGCTGACCGCCGCATCCCGGTCCGGCTCCTCGGCCAGGAGAAGCTCCTGCGCGTACGCCCTGATCAGGACGTGCGACGTGAACCGGCCCTCATCGTCCTCGTCGAGCATCGCCGCGTCGGCGAGTTCCCGCAGCATCGCGCGCGCGACCCGTGGCGGAGTCTCGGCCATGCTGGCGAGGGCCTCCGCCGAGATGCCGGGAGCCATGGCGGCTGAGGACAGCCGAAAGACGCGGGCAGCCTGCGGGCTGAGCTGACGGTACGACCAGGCGAACGCCGCACGTGGGTCGCACCCGCCGTGGCTGCTGGCGAAGGCCGCGAGCCGCCGTGTGCCGTCACGGAGTTCGGCAGCCACGTCCGCCAGGGCGAGTCGCGGACGCGCGCTCAGCCGCCCCGCCAGGATCGCCATCGCCAGCGGTAGACGGCCGCACAACTCGATGATCTCGTCGAGAACGCCGGCCGGAGACGCGCCGGCTCGCAGGGAGCGGTTCGGCGCGTGCTCGAGCCGGCGCTGGATCAGCTCGCGGGCGGTCGGCATGTCCGGAGGGTCGAGATGCAGCAGACGGGCGCCGTCGAGCGCGGCCAGCTCGACGAGCGGCTTGCGGCTCGTCACGAGGACCAGGCACGCCGGGGAGTTCGGCAGCAACGCGCGCACCTGCGCGGCATCCCGCGCGTTGTCCAGGAGCAGCAGGAGGCTCTTGCCGGCGGTGAGGCTCCGGTAGATGCCGACGCGCGCCGCGAGCGTCTCCGGAACGCTGGACATGTGGAAGCCCTGCGACGACAGCAGGGATCCCAGCGCGTCGGAGGCGGACAGGCTGTCCGACTCGGCCTGGTCTCCCCGCAGGTCGAGGTAGAGCTGACCATCGGTGAAGTCCCGCGCGACCAGGTGGGCGAAATGCCCGGCCAGCGTGGACTTCCCCACCCCACCCATGCCGTCCAGGGCGACGATCAGCGGGCCGGTCCGCCCCGCATCGGCCCGACCGCCGTGCAGACCGGCGAGAGTCGCGAGTTCCGCGGTGCGCCCGACGAACGCGGGCAGGTCGGGTGGTAGCTGCGCCGGTCGTACCAGCGGCATCGACACGAGAGGCACGCTCGGCCGGGGATCCCCATCGCCCGCGCCGTTCCCGGTCACCGGCGGCGCCGTCTGGGTCAGCACCTGCAGGTGCGCCGCTTCCAGCGCGCTTCCGGGATCGATACCCAGGTCGTCGGCGAGGCGGGAGCGCACCGTCCGGAACGTCTCCAGCGCCTCGGCCTGATGGCCGGCCGCGCCCAGGGCCGAGATGAGACTCGCCTGCACGGGTTCGTTCAACGGCGCCATCGAGGCGGCCAGTCGCAGGTGGTGGAGAACCCCCGCCGGGCGGCGCAGAGACACCGCGAGTTCCGCCGCGGACACGCACGCTCCGAGGAACTCACGGTCGAGAGCGGCGAAGATCGACGTTGCGGCCGTTCCGGAGCCGTACGAATCACCCGCCGGCCCGCGCCACAGCTCCAGCGCCTCGACATAACGGTCGAGCGCCTCGTCCCGATCCCGCACGGCGAGACTCGCCCGGGCGGCGGTGGTCAGCTCACGGAAGGTGACCAGGTCCAGCGTGCCCGGCGTCGGCGCGAACAGGTAACCGCCACCGTGGCGCCGCAGGTACGAGCCGGTTGCCCGCGGCGGAAGCGAGGGTTCCATCAGCCGTCGCAGGGTGCCGACGTACTTGTGGATGACGTTGATGGCGCTGGCGGGCGCCTCCTCACCCCAGAGGAGCTCGATCAGAGTGTGCACGCTGATCGGTCGCCCCGCTCGCGCCAGGAGCAGGGCCAGCAGGCGGCACTGCTGCCGAGGCCCGGCGTTCACCTCCACGCCGTCGCGCCAGAAGCGCAGGGGGCCCAGGATCTGGAAGCGCAGACCGTCGCCTACCGGCCGTACCCCGTCGTCGGCGCGACGGGCACCGGCCGATTTCGACAATGCGATCTCCTGTTCCACTGGACAGATCGTGAACATCCGGGACGAGCTGACAAGTCTACGACCGGTCCACGCCGAACGAGCCGATGGTCACGGCGAAACGGACACCGGCGAAAACGGCGCCCGAGCGGCGACATAAACCCAACGTGTTATGTGCCAAGGATCGGTTAATTGTCCGATTCGGCCGTGCATCATCACTATTTCAGAATTTGTCAACTGCCTGTTGTCAGGATGTGTCTGGACGGATTCCCCCATCGAGGACAGGCTCCATGACCGCGTCAGAATGCAGCACCCGACTCACTCCGGCTCAGCCCGACCAGGCGTACGAACCCCAGCGGTCCGCCGCGGGGCCGGGTCGCCGGAAAGGGCCGACCCTGTTCGCACTGGCCCTGGGCACCTTCGCCATCGGCACCGGCGAGTTCGGCAGCAACGGCATCATCCAACTCTTCGCCGCCGACCTGGACGCGTCCATACCGGTCGCCACCTACGCCATCAGCGCGTACGCCTTCGGTGTCATGATCGGTTCGCCGGCGATCACGCTCCTCGCGGCCCGGGCCAACCGCCGTACCCTCCTGCTGGGCCTGATCGCCCTCTTTCTGGTCGGCAACGTGCTCTCGGCCCTGGCCCCGACCATCGCGACCCTCGTCGTCTTCCGCTTCATCACCGGGAGCGTGCAGGGCGCCTACTTCGGCGCCGGGGCGGTCGTCGCCGCCTACGTGTACGGCCCCGGCAAGGGTGGACGGGCCTTCGCAACCGTGATGGGCGGCCTGACCGTCGCCACCGTGCTCGGCTCGCCGCTCGGCACCCTCGTCGGCCAGCACGCGGGATGGCGCGCCACCTACTGGACGGTCATCGGTCTGGGTCTGGTGGCCGGCGCGGCGTTGTTGGCGTGGCTGCCCCGCACCGACGACCTGCGCGGCGGCTCCGTAAAACACGAACTCGGCGCACTCCGACGACTCCACGTCTGGCTCATGGTCGCGGTCGCGGCGCTCGGCATCTCCAGCATCTTCGCCGTCTACACCTTCATCGGGCCGTTCATCACCGACGCGGCGCGGGAGAGCCCGTCGCTCATCCCCGTCGCCCTCGCCGTCTTCGGCCTCGGCATGGCGTTCGGGAACTACTTCGGTGGCCAGGCCGCCGACCGGCACGGCAGCCGCCCGCTGATCTACGGCTTCGGCTACGTCCTGGTGCTCCTCGTGGCCATCGGACTCTTCGGTACCGAGATCCTGATCCTCCTGCCGGCGCTGTTCGGCGTGGGAGCGACAATGATGTTCGCCATTCCCACCATCCAGGTGCGGTTGACCGAATTCGCACCCGAGGCGCCCACCCTCATGGGTGCCCTCAACCTGGCCGCCCTCAATCTCGCCAATTCGCTCGGCGCGATCGGTGGTGCCGTCACCCTCGGCGCCGGATGGGGAACCCTCTCCACGGTGTGGGCGGGATTCGTCCTCACCACCGCGGGTCTGATCCTCTACCTCGCCACCGTAGGCCGGAAAAAGACAGCAGTCACGCCCACACGCACACCGGCGTGATCGGCTGCCCGGATCGCCGCCGGCACAGCCCTTCGATATCGCAGCGAGGCCCTCTTTTCGAGCCATAGACTGCGAGCGTGCCCGGCGGGGCCGCCCCCTGCCCAGGGTCTGTGTCAAAGCCAAAGCCCCTGGCCGGCCTGCGGCGGGCCGGCTCGACCGAGGACTTTGACACAGGCCCAAACGGGGGAGGTGCGGGTGCCATGAATTCTCGGCCGACGCAGCAACAGGATCAGGTTCACGGCGGCGCCAACCGCGACATGCCCCCGGAACTGGGTTCGGACTCCGTCGGCATATTCGAGGGCCGAACGTTCATGTTGTCGAATTCGACAGGTGACGTGCCGGGCGACTCCATCGCCGGCCTGGTGCACGACGACACCCGCTATCTCAGCCGTTGGCAGATGACCCTCGACGGGCTCGCCCCGCTCGTGCTCAGCGCCGGCGCGGTCGACGCCTATTCCGCGGCGTTCTTCCTCGCCAATCCGGAGCTGCGGGGAATGCGGGCGAACAGCATCGGCGTGCGGCGGGAACGATTCGTCGGAGACGGCATGTACGAGCGGATCGCGGTGCAGTACTTCGGCGTGGAGCCGGTCCGCGTACGCCTGCGGTTGGATGTCGACGTGGACTTCGCCGACCTCTTCGAGATCAAGCGAGCGGGGCGCAGCAGGCGGGCTGACATCAGGCGAACCCACCGGTCGGACGGCTCGGCCCTGCTCTTCTCCTACCAGAACTCGCACTGGTCCGCCGGCACGACGGTCGAGGCCAACCCACCCGCCGACCAGGTCGACGGCGACGCACTGGTCTGGGACGTGCACCTGGGGCGAGGTGACACCTGGGGTTGCGAACTGCGCGTGCTGCTGAACTGTCAGGGCGCGGACTACCAACCGGCCAACCGCGCCTTCGGCGAGGCACACGACCCCGGCGCCGACGACGCGACGTCGCGGTGGACGGCGAACAAGCCGGACCTCAGCGCGGATTCGGAGTTGTTGCGCAACGTCTACCACAAGACCGCCGCCGACCTGGTGTCGATGCACATCGTCAAGGAGATCAACGGCACGAAGGTCGTCCTGCTGGCAGCCGGCATGCCCTGGTTCCTGACCGTGTTCGGGCGGGACACGCTGATCACCGCCTACCAGAGCATCAGCTGTGGACCGGACGTCGCGCGGGGTGCGCTGGTGACGCTCGCCGCGCACCAGGGCACCGCCGTCGACAACTTCAGCGACGAGGAACCCGGAAAGATCATGCACGAGTTCCGCTCGGGTGAGCTGACGCAGCTCGGCGTCATGCCGTACGGCCCCTGCTTCGGCTCGAACGACACCACCCAGCTGTGGCTCATCCTGCTCTCCGAGTACTGGCGATGGACCGGGGACGACGCGCTGGTACGGCAGTTGCGGCCCAACGCCGACGCCGCTCTGCGGTGGATCGACGAATTCGGGGACCGCGACGGCGACGGTTACGTCGAGTACGCCACCCGCTCGCCGGGCGGCATGCGCAACCAGTGTTGGCGCGACTCACCGGACGGTGTGCAGTTCGCCGACAGCAGGCTGCCCGACCTACCGGTCGCCACCTGCGAGATCCAGGGCTACACCTACGACGCCAAACTCCGCGCCGCGGAACTCGCCGACGGGCCGTGGGCCGACGCCCCGTTGGCGCGACGCCTGCGCGGCGAAGCAGCCGATCTGCGTGAGCGGTTCAACCGTGACTACTGGCTGCCGGGGCGGGGCGGCTACTACGCGATAGGCCTCGACGCGCACAAGCGGCCCATCGACTCGATGACCTCGAACATGGGCCACCTGCTGTGGAGCGGGATCGTCCCGCCCGAGAGGGCCAGCGTGGTGGCTCGACAGCTGATGTCCGACACGATGTTCTCCGGCTGGGGTGTCCGAACGTTGTCCACCGAGGACACCGGGTACAACCCCATCGGCTACCACCTGGGCACGGTGTGGCCGCACGACAATTCGATCATCGCCGCCGGGCTCGCCCGCTACGGCCACCGGGATGCGGCCAACCGCATCGCGATGGCGATGCTCGAGGCGGCGGCCCACTTCGACTACCGCCTGCCCGAGGCGTTCTCCGGGTACGACCGATCGCTCGGACGGCGGCCCGTGCCGTACCCCACCGCCTGCAACCCCCAGGCCTGGGCAAGCGGCACCCCGCTTTTGTTGCTGCGGGCGATGCTCGGCCTCGATGTCCGCGACGGCGATCTCCGCACCGATCCGCACCTCCCCGAGGTGTTGGGGAACATTCGGCTGACCGGCGTCACCGTGCACGGCGCGCGGCGGACCGTCGACGCGTCCGGCTCGCGCCCGCGCTCCCCCGCCTGAGCTGCGGCACCCCCCGTTGGTCAGGGCTGCGGGCTGCCCGTGCGCAGAGTGAACAGCGCGTCGTGGTGCCGGGACCGGACCGTGCGGACCGGCACCCCGAGCACACGAGCAGTCTGGTACGTCGTCCGTCCCGCGAGGTAGGTGTGCAGGAGCACCGCGCGATGCTCGTCGGGCAACCGCCGCAACAGCGTGATCGCCTCGGCCGTGGCGACGGCGGCGTCCGCGTGATCCGGCTGGGCGACGTCGATCTCCGGCTCGGTCGTCTCGCGCTGGAGGGCGACCTCCCGCAGCGACGTGACGGCCAGCTCCCGCGCCACCCCCATCAGCCAGTCACGAATCGGAACCGGGCCGAAGGGGAGGCGCCTGCCGTGCTGCCACGCCTGGAGGAAGGTCTCCTGCACGATGTCCTCGGCAAGGTGATGATCCGTCACGACCGTCTCGACGAAGGTGAGCAGCGGTCCGGTGTGCTCGGACATCAACTGGTCCAGTGCGGGAGGTCGACCGGTGCCCGCACAGGTGTGGTCAACGGTTGTCATTGCTGGTGCCTGATCCTCCGCGAGAGGGTGTACGAGCAGCCCCGCCACCGACACCCCTCGGGATCGGCGCTGGCGATGGGCCCGAGCCCTGACGCTACGGTCCGCCAGTTACCAGCCTCGTGACGAACTCTTACCGGGACGCGCCAGGCCCCGGGCGTACGCCGAGTCCCCTGCGGACTACCGGGGGCGTGCCACGTCGAGTTGCCCGCTCGCCCGGACCGTCACCCAGGTCGTGACAGTCGTCCCGTCGACCACGGCCGTGCAGGTGAACCGGTGCCCCTCGATGACCGGCTGGTCGACCGGACAGGCGACGGTGTCCGCGTTGAGCCGGTAGTCGGCACGAAGCACGGTGAGCACCTGCCGTTGCAGGACCGCGGTGTCGAGGACCCTGTGCCGCGGGAGGTCGGGCCGGGTCACGGCCAGGACCGTCCCCGCGGTGATCAGTAGGACGACCGGGACCGCGACGGCCACCGCGAGCCTCCGGGAGGGACGCCGCCACCGGCTCGCCGCCGACGCGGCCGTGGCCGGCCCCCAGTGCGGCGAGGGCGCCGGCTTCCAGCGGGGCACCAGCAGGGCCGCCCCGCCGGCGCCGATGGCAGTGGGATTGTCGGGGGCGCCGTCTGGGTTCATCGTCGACTCCTCGGGCTCAACGGGCGGTGGGGGTCGGAACGGTGACCACCTCCGGTAGCGGTTTCGTCCGGTCACCGGTAGGGGCGACGGCGAACCAGGTGCCACCGACTCCCTGGCCCCGGATGTCGCCGGGCGCGGTGTCCCTGGCGAACCGGTAGACCGGCCAGCCGGCGATCGTGACCTGGCAGGTGCCGTCGGCCCGCTCGACGTACCCGACGAGTTGCGGGTCGACGCCGTCCGGGTAGATCTGACCGGGCGACGAGACGAGCAACGGGGGCCAGGTCTTGGCGCAGTCGCTCGCGCAGGTCGCCTTCGGCGGCTTCGCCGAGTCCTTGTCGAACCGGTAGAGCGTCATGCCCCGGCCGTCCGCGACGTAGGTGCCGATGTCGGCCTGGTTCGTGGCCCGCAACTGCACCACGGAGACACCCCGGCCACGGTCCGGAGCACTCGGAACGGGAACGTCGGAGGGTCCGCTGAAGATCTGGACCCGCCGTTGGGTCTTCGCCACCGTCGGCTTCGGAACCGGGCTGACCTCGATCACCTGCGGGGTCGGCTCGGTGCTCGCGCTGGCCGATGCCGTCGGCGCGGGTACCGGGGGCGGTGCTGTCGCGGTGGCGCCCGCGCCCGTGGTGTCCCCGCACGCGGCCAACGCCGCCAGACCGATCGCCGCTATCGCGACCCGCGCTCTCTCCACCATGTTCGCTCTCCTCGTGCTCGGTGTGGACCGGGCTCCTGCACCGGTCCGGCACCCACACGGACGACCTCACGAAACGGTTCAGCGCCGCCACCGGACCGGGCCCGCGACGGAATCCACCGCGCCCTGAACCGGATGGCGCGCGCATCCGTGTGGGTGGCGGCATCGGCGCAAGACGGTCCACGAGGGGAACGCCTCGCCGGGCCACCGACCAGGACAAGGAAGGGCGACATGGCCACGTACCACATCGTCAGTGAGGACATCCAGGAGTCCGCGAGCTGGCTGCAGCAGAACATGCAGACGCTGCTGGACGGGATGACCCAGGCCAAGAGCAAGATCGACACTCTGATCCAGGGTGGTTACAACACCCCGGGCGCGCAGCAGCAGTTCGGGCCGTACTTCGAGGAGTACAAGGGCAGCGTCGACCAGACCCTGCACGGCATGGAGGGCATCAGCCAGTACCTCACGCAGGTCAGCGACGCCTTCTCCGAGACCGACACGCAGACCGCCGCCAGCCTCAGCCGCTGACGAACGAACGGTCGGGGCCGCGTGGTGCGCACTCACCACGCGGCCCCAGCCGTGTTCCCGACGGATCATCCGACCAGGAGATACGCGTGCGCCTGTTGCTCACCGTGACGGACCAGTCCACCCCCGCCACCGACTACCAGGTCGAGGCCGCCCTCGACTCCACAGTCGCGGAGCTCGCCGAGGTGCTGGCCCAGCGCCGTCCGGAACCCGGCGGCCGACCGCCGACGCTGTTCGTCGCCGGCGCTCCGCTGGATCCCGGGCTCACCCTCGCCGACGCGCCGCTGTGGCAGGGCAGCGTGCTCGAACTGGACCGCCCGGCACCCGTGTCGCCGCCGCGACCGCCGAGCCCGCTGGAGATCCGGGTCGTCAGCGGCCTGGGCGCCGGCAGCCTGTTCCCGCTCGACGTCGGTGAGCACGCCCTCGGCGTCGCCGACGACGACCACGTACGTCTCAACGACGACCCGCTCGCTCCCGCGCTCGCGCGGGTTCTGGTGAGCGAGGACGGCGAGTGCCGGCTGCACCCGATCGGGCCCGGGTTGCTGCTCGACCGGGTGGAGGTCGAGGACGAGCCTGTCTGGGTGCCCGGCGCGCAACTCGCCGTGGGCTCGTCCCTGCTGGAGCTTCGTCGCCCGGTTCGGGAGGAGGCCGCACTCCAGATCTCGGAGGACCGCACCGGCCTCGACTACAACCGTCCGCCACGACTGCTGCCCGCGGCGCGGACCACCCAGTTCACCCTCCCCGGGCCTCCGGCGCCGCCCGAACGGCGGCCGCTCACCCTGATCACCGTGCTGGCGCCGGTCCTGCTCTCCGGCGCCGCGTTCGTCGTCACCCGCAACCCGCTCACGTTGCTCTTCGCCATCCTGTCGCCGCTGGTGCTGGTCGCGGGCCAGATCGGCGCGCGTCGCCAGGGCCGGGCCACGTACCGCTCACGGCTCGCCGAGTACGAGAAGAAGAAGGCGCGCATCAGCGGCGAGGCGCAGGAGGCGCTGACCACCGAACGGCTGGCCCGCCGGAACAACTTCCCCGACCCGGCGGCGATGGCGCTGATCGCCGTCGGGCCGCAGCGTCGGCTCTGGGAGCGACGCCGCACCGACCCCGACTTCCTCGAGCTGCGGGTCGGCAGCGCGGACCTGCCGTCCGAGGTGGTGCTGCGGGACCTGAGCCAGGACGAGAACCGGCGCGAGGTCCGGTGGCTCGCCCTCGACGTGCCGGCGACCGTGCCGGTACGCAAGCACGGCGTCGTGGGAGTGGCCGGGGGCGCCATCGCGCGCACGACGGCCCGGTGGATGCTGACCCAGGCCGGTGCCCTGCACAGCCCGGAGGACCTGCAGATCTACCTGCTCTGCGGCGCCGACGACGAGCAGGGCTGGGCGTGGGCCGGCTGGCTGCCCCACCTGCGGCCCCGCGACGGTCAGGACACCCTCGCCACCGTCGGCACCGACACCCCGACACTGGCCCGCCGGGTCGGCGAACTGGTGACGATCATCTCGGCCCGGTCCGGCGAGCGGGCCGACGGGGCGTTTCGCGACATCCTCGTGGTGCTCGACGGGGCACGGAAGCTGCGGTCCCTGCCCGGTGTCACGCAGATCCTGCGGGAGGGTCCGTCGGTCGGTGTGTACGCCATCTGCGTGGACGCCGAGGAGCGGCTGCTGCCCGAGGAGTGCCAGGCGGTCATCGCCCAGCAGCCCGACGGATCACTGCTGGTGACGCAGACCCTCGCGGCCCCGGTCGACGACATCCACCCGGACGTCGTCTCGCCCGAGTGGCTGCACCGGGTGGCGCGGGCGTTGGCTCCGTTGCGGGACATCGGTGGCGCCGACGAGGAGAGCGCCCTGCCCGGCGCGAGCCGGCTGCTCGACGTACTCGGAATGGAACCGCCGGAGCCGGACGCCGTGACGGCCCGGTGGACCTCCGGCGGGCGGACCACCGAGGCCGTGCTCGGGGTGTCGCTGGACGGGCCGTTCGCCCTCGACCTGAAACGCGACGGACCGCACGGCCTGGTCGCCGGCACCACAGGCTCCGGCAAGTCGGAGCTGCTGCAGACTCTCGTCGCCTCACTCGCCGTCGCCAACCGACCGGACGCGATGACGTTCGTCCTTGTCGACTACAAGGGTGGCAGCGCCTTCAAGGACTGCGTCCTCCTGCCACACACGGTGGGCATGGTGACCGACCTGGACACCCACCTGGTGAGTCGGGCGCTGACCTCCCTCTCGGCGGAGCTGCGGCGACGCGAGCACATCCTCGCCGAAGCCGGGGCGAAGGACATCGACGACTACGTCGAACTGCTGCGTCGCGAGCCGTCGCGCATCCCGATGCCGCGGCTGCTCATCGTGATCGACGAGTTCGCGTCGATGGTGCGTGATCTGCCCGACTTCGTGACCGGTCTGGTCAACATCGCGCAGCGGGGCCGGTCGCTCGGCATCCACCTGGTGCTCGCGACCCAGCGGCCGGGTGGCGTGGTGTCGCCGGAGATCCGGGCCAACACCAACCTGCGCATCGCCCTGCGGGTCACCGACAGCAGCGAGAGCCAGGACGTGTTGAACGCCCCGGACGCGGCCTCGATCTCGAAGTCGACGCCCGGCCGCGCCTTCGTCCGTCTCGCCCAGTCGTCGCTGGTGCCGTTCCAGGCGGGACGGGTCGGCGGGTTCCGCCCCGGCGCGCGCACCACCGCCCGGCCGGCGCCGTGGCTGGCGCCGCTCTCCTGGCCGGATCTCGGCCGCCCGGCGCCTCGCCGTCGCAGCGGCGAGGCGGAACCGTCCGCCGAACTGACCGACCTCGCGGTGCTCGTGGCGGCGATCAGGGATGCCAGCGAACGGCTCGCCATCCCGGCGCAGCACAGCCCCTGGCTGCCCGCGCTGCCGGCGAAGCTGTCCGTGGACGCGCTGCCGCCGGCCCGCGCCGGCGACTACCACCTCCCGGCGGTCGCGTACGGGCTGGTGGACCTTCCCGCACAGCAGGACCAGGTGCCCCTGGCGCTGGACCTCGGGACGCTCGGGCACCTGCACATCGTCGGCTCCTCGCGCAGCGGCCGATCGCAGACGCTGCGAACCATCAGCGGCGCACTCGCCCGCGTCCACTCGGCGGCGGACGTCCACCTCTACGGGGTGGACTGCGGCAACGGGGCGCTGCTCGCCCTCAACGGCCTGCCGCACTGCGGGGCGGTGGTGCAGCGCACCGAGGCGGAACGGCTCGGTCGGCTGTTCGCCCGCCTCGTCGCGGAGCTGGGCCGACGGCAGCAACTGCTCGCCGCCAGCGGCTCGGCGAGCATGGTGGAGTACCGGGCCGGCGTGGCCGAGGGCGAGCGACCGCCACACATCCTGCTGCTCGTGGATCGGTTCGAGGTCTTCGACAAGACCTTCGCCGACTACGACAACGGCACGATCATGGCCGGGCTGCTGACGCTGCTGCGCGAGGGCGCCGGGGCGGGCATCCACGTGGTGCTCGCGGGCGACCGGGCAATGTTCTCCAGCCGTATCTCGTCCACCACCGACGACAAGCTCGTGCTGCGGCTGACCGAACGCGGCGACTACAGCATGGTCGGCATCAACCATCGGCAGTTGCCGGACGAGATCGAGGCGGGCCGCGCGATCCGGGCGTCCGACGGCGCCGAGGCGCAGATCGCGTTGCTCGGCGACGACGTGTCCGGTCAGGGGCAGGCGCGCGCCCTCGCCGAGATCGCCGAGGCGGCCCGGCAGCGGGACGCGGACCTCGCGGCCGCCAGCCGCCCGTTCCGGATCGACGTGCTGCCGGACGAGCTGACCCTGGCCGACACCGAGACGCTCGCCCGGCCCGACGGACCACTGTGGACGATGGTGGGCGTCGGTGGCGACGAACTCGCCGCGCTCGGACCGGATCTGTCGGTCATTCCGAGCCTGGTGCTGGCCGGGCCGCCGCGCTCGGGTCGCAGCACCGCACTGCTGACGATGGTCGCGGACCTGCTGCGCAGGGGGACGCCTGTGGTCGTGGCGGCACCCCGCAGATCACCACTGCGCGAACTGGCCGGCCTGCCGGGGGTGCTCGACCTGGTGGCGAGCGAGAACCTCACCTCCGCCGGACTGGCGGCGGCGCTCAAGGACCGGAACGGGCCGGCAGTGGTCGTGCTGGACGACGCCGAGTTGCTGCTCAAGTGCGATGCGGGAAGCGACCTCGGGGAGATCGCACGGGCCGGCACCGAGCGGGGCCTCGGGCTGATCATGGCCGGCACCATCGACGGACTGTCCGGCGGATTCGGCGGCTGGCACGTCGACGCCCGACGCAACCGGCAGGGTGCGCTGCTCAGCCCTCAGGGCCTCGGCGACGGAGAGCTCATCGGCGCCAAGCTGAGCCGTGGCCAGCTCGGCGTGGGACGTCTGGGCCGGGCGTTGCTGCACCTGGGCGACGGCACCGTCCGCCTGGTGCAGGTGCCCCGGACCGATCCGGCGGCGCTTCGGGCGTTGGTGACGCCCGACGTGGCCGAGCCGCGGGCCCTGGCGGCCCAGGAGTGAGGTAGGCGGGCCGTAGCCGAAACGGTCAGGGGGACACCGGATCGCGGTGTCCCCCTGACCTGTCTCGGCGGGTCACGCGTCCGCCGAGGACTCCCCCGTGGACTCCGCGGGGGCGGTCAGCTCCGGAAGGTCGTCGTCCCAGGTGAACGTCAGCGTCTCGGTGATCGTGCCGAAGAGTTCGAAGATCTCCTCGGCCTCCGCGAGGTTCGGGCTCGATCCGGTGACCACCACGACGTCCGCCGAGCCCGGCATCGGCACGACCGTGTGCATCACCGCGCACCGCATCGTCGCGCCGTCCTGGGCGACGTTCTGGATGCCGTACACCCGGCCGACCGTGCCGATCCCGGGAATCACCGCGGTGGTCACCCGCCGCCAGGTCCCGTCGGCGCGGGCGGGCTGCCCCACCGCGGTCAGCGCACCGAGGATGTCGCCGTTGGCCGGCGGGGTGGCCACCGCGACCAGCACCGTCGCGGTCAGCGGACCGTCCTCGTACAGCTGGAAGACGCCGGCCGCGTGGACCGCGCCGGAGCGCCGGGCCTCGCGTACCGACCGGCGCACCTGCTCCGCGAACCGTTCGGCCTGGTCGGCGGTGAACTCGGCGGCCAGGGCGTGCCCTCGTGCCTCCTCGCCCAGCCGGTTCTCGCTCGCCTCGTCGGCCGTCGAGAAGTCGACCCACGCCTGCGGCGTACGCAGCTCGAAACCGGTCGGGGTCGGAGCGGGAGCATGGGTGTCCGTCGCGCTCACGGCGCCGCCCCCTCAGCCGGAGCCGTCAACGCGTTGACCGTCTGCGTGTCGGCCTCCCGGAAGGCGTCGGCGACGGCCTTGGCGGCGTCGCGTACCCCTTCGAGGTCCTTGGCCACGACGTGCCGGCCGTCGCCCCACCGCTTCTCGAAGTGGTGGGCGGCATCCTCCAGATTGCGCTGCCCGAGCGTGTCGACGACCGCGCCCATCGACCTGATCGACGCGCTGTCCATCAGCTCCTTCGTGCGCCGCAGCAGTTCGTGGACCCGCTCCAGCTCCGCGCCGGGTACGTGGATCACGCTCATCGCGCCCACTCCCCCGCCGGCCTGCCATCCCGTTCGCTCATCTCCGCACCCTCCAGACCGTCACGGCAACTGCGCCGTACACGGATCGGCGGCCGGTGCGGTTCAGCGGGTGAACCGATCTCCGTCGAGCTACGTGTGCGACTCGGCTCCCGGCGGACGGTTCGGGCGCCGGCCTGACGATGCGATGGGGAGGTTCGTCATGACGCGTCCGGGCGACGCCGAGTGGTCCGTGTTGCAGCTCGATTCAGATCCCGTGCCGGGTGACTCCGAGTCCTTTGAGGAGATCACCCGGGCATACCAGGAACTCGCCAGAACCACCCAGGAGGCCCACGACCTGCTCGCGTCCGGAAGCCAGGTCGACGTCGGCCAGGGCAAGGCGATGGATGCCTTCCGCGATCTGATCGGCAAGCTGCCCGGGCGCCTGGACGGGATGGCGAACTCCTACGCCGCGGCGGCGGACGCCTACCTGCGCTATCTGCCATCGCTGGAGGAGGCGCAGACGATGTCGCTGCGTGCTCTCGACCAGGCGCGGCAGGCGGCCGGAGACCAGAGCGCGGCTCAGGCGTCGGTCGCCTCGGCGGTGGCGGCGCTTGTCACGATGAACGCCGACACCGCAACCGCCCCGGACGCTAAGGAGCAGGTCACCGACGACGCGAGCGCCGCCCGGAGCCGGGCGGCCGACGCCCAACAGGCGTTGGACGGGGCGAAGGCACTACTCGGCCAGGCGACCGCCCTGCGCGACCAGGCGGCCCGGACCGCCGCGGAGACACTGAACCAACTGGCGAAGGACGCACCGCAACGCTCCCTCTGGGACAAGATCGTCGAGGCGTTCCACGCGTTCGTCGACTTCCTCCAGAGCACGGTGATCGAATGGATCACCACGATCCTGGACGTCCTGTCGGTGGTCGCGTCGTTCATCTTCCCGCCCCTCGGTTCGGCGATCGGCTTCCTCTCCGGCGGCATCGAACTCGCCGCGGCCGCCCTCGGCGGTGATCCGGCCGAGATCGCCCTCGCCGCCGGTGGGCTGGCGCTCGGCCTGGTTCCGGGTGGACGGATCGTCAGCCGGGTCATCAAGCTCGCCAGCAAGCTGGGCAAGGTACGCCCCGGCAAGATTGCCGACGGCATCAAGGACAGCACCAGGGAGGTCACCGGAGGCGCCGCCGCCGCACCGGGTCGCAGCATCGACGCGAAGGTCACCGAGGTCGGCATCGGCAAGGCCATCAAGGGTGTGTTCAACCGGATCGACGACAAGTTGTTCGACCTGCGGTTCGCCCGGGATCTCAAGAACGCCCGGAAGAAGCAGGCGAACGATCCGACACTCATCCTCGGCCAGAACAGCAAGGGGCACCTGAAGACGTTCCACGCCTCGGACGTCGAATCCACCCCGCTGGTGGACAACAACGGGAAACAGATCGGTGTGCTCTTCCCGAGCAGGGCCACCGACAACGACAGCTTCACGAGCTGGGCCCGGACCGACGCCAACCTCGCCTTCGGCAGGAACATCGGCGGGACGATCGCCGAACCCGGGACCAAGGCGATCCGACGCCTGCCCGGGAAGGAGACCAACTTCGTGAACAACGAGTTCGACATCGCGCCCTGGGCCCGACTCAAGAGCGAGCCCACCCTGGTCATCGTGCACGGCAACCCGAACGGCGCCGCGGTGCGGCTGAAGAACGGCGCCGTGCTGCACGTTTCGGGTCGGCAGTTCGCGAAGGTCCTGCATCACAACGAGATCTTCAAGGCCAGCAACTCCGCCTCGGACCCGGGGAAATCGATCGCCATGATCTCCTGCAACTTCGGCAACACCGCGGGCACCGGGGGGCAGGACTTCGCCAACGCCATGCGCGATCTCGGCAGCCAGCGGCGGATCTTCGCGGCGAACGAGACGGTCGTCACCACCGAGGGCGTGGACGTGGACGGGCTGTTGACCGCCGAGGGCGGAAACATCGCGACGTTGGCGGTGGAGAACGGCGGCAAATTCAGACGCATCAATCCGAACACCGAGGGGGCGAGTTCATGAACGAGCAGGACGAGGGCGTACGCCAGCGGAACTGGATGCTGTTGACGGACGCGGGGTGGACCGAGCCCGCCGACGAGGACGCGGCGCAGGTGCCACCGGTGGAGGCCATCGTCGGTGGCTGGCTGGTGGAGCCGGACGGCGCCGTCGGCCGGTTCACGCCCAACCCCCTGTATCGGCCGGAGGATCCGAAGGCGCCCACCAGCCCGGTGGACGCCGCGGCGAGGCTTGTCGCCACCGGTCGCGCCGGCGTCGACGCGGTGCTCCTGGCGCTGCGGGACAGCCTGGTGGACGTCGCGGTGGACAGCGCCGGTGACGTCATCGTGGCGTCGGCGCCGGACGACGCCCCCTGCGTGCTCGTCGCGACCGGCGCCGCGGACCAGGCGCGGGTGGATGCGGCCGGCTGGCGGCAGGTCGACCTGGACGAGTTGCTGACGCTGCTGCCGGACGGCGTCGACGTGCTGCTGAACCCGGGCGGTCACCGTGCCATGCGCCTGTTCGCCGACGCGCTGCGGGATGTCGTCGTCGAGGACGACCCGCAGGGCGGCGAAGCGTCGCCGTCGACCCGCTAACGCCGCACCGCGCTGGGCTCGGACGTGTCGTCCGAGCCCAGCGGGGGCCCGGCCGCCGAGCGCGCAACGGCGATCGTCAACATCTCGATTCGGCCTCGACGTGGGTCAACAGACAAATCCTCTGTAGATCAACAAGCGCGGGAAACGGCGCGTGCATCCTGAGAACCCGTGGGCACCCGGCGACAACGCCGGCGACGCAAGGGTCAGCAAAGGGTGGTAGCTATGGCGGGATCGGGACCTGTTCGTCGGCGCGAGGTGGCAGGCGAGGCACTGGTCCGGTCCATATTCGAGGAGCACGGACGCGCGATGCTCGCCTACGCGACACAGCTGACCCGGGACCGCGCGGCCGCGGAGGACGTCGTCCAGGAGGCGCTGGTGCGCGCCTGGCGTCACCCCGACAGCCTGGTCAACGGCAAGGGCTCGGTGCGCGGCTGGTTGCTGACTGTCGTCCGCAACATCGTGACCGACACCGTACGCGCCCGCAACGCGCGGCCGCCCGAGGTGCCGGAGAGCCCGACGGAGTCGGCTGTCGAACGTGACCACGCCGACCAGGTGGTGACCTCGATCGTGGTGACGGACGCGCTCAGTCGCCTGTCCCCGGACCACCGTCAGGTGCTTGAGCAGGTGTACCTGCGCGGGAGTACAGTCGCGGAAGCCGCCCAGGCACTCGGAATCCCGCCGGGCACCGTGAAGTCACGCTCCTACTACGCACTCCGGGCACTCCGCGATCTCGCCGAGCGTCCCGCCGGGGTGGAACGGCCTGCCTCATGACATCGGACAGCTCATCGCCGCACGCCGACCAGCTCGACATCGGCGGATACCTGCTGGGGGCACTCGACCCGGAGGCGACCCGCCGAGCCGAGGAGCACCTGGCGGGTTGTGCCCGGTGCCGGGCCGAGGTCGAGTCGCTGCGGACGTGGGCGGACGCGCTCGAGAACGTACCCGACGTGATGCTGCTCGACGGCCCGCCTGAGGACGGCGATCTCCTGTGGCAGCGCACCCTGCGACAGATCCGCGGCGAGGCTGGCGACCAGCGGCGCCGCCGGCACGCGCTGACGGGTGTCGCGGCGGCGGTCGTCGCCTCCGCGGTCCTCGGCGGTGTGGTCCTCGGTCCCGCGAACGACCCGGCGAAGGACGCGACCGCGCAGCCGGAGCCGGCGTCCCCGAGCAGCGCGGCCGACCGTCCGGCCCGTTCCACAAGCGCCTCCGACCCGGGCACCGGGGCTCGCCTGGCCGTGGCCGTGCAGCCGGCCACCGGCTGGGTACGCGTCCGCGCCACGGTTTCCGGCATTCCGCAGGGTCAACGCTGCCGCCTGCTGATCGTCGGCAGGGACGGCGGCACGGTGCTGGCGGGCAGCTGGCTGGTGTCGGAGCGCGGGGCCGCCGAGGGCGTCACCCTCGACGGCAGTGCCCTGATCGACGTGGCCGAGATCGACGGTGTCCGGGTGGAGACCACCGACGGCATGGCGTACGTCAGCGCGAAGCTCTAGCGACGCCCGCCCGCCACACCGGTCCGGCGGGCGAGCGGACAGCCGAACGCCGACGAACGCGGCCCCGGGCCGCATTTTTGTTGGGCCCGGCGGCCAGCGGACAGCAGTGCGCCGGCCCAGCCAGTGGCTGAGCCGGCGCGAGGCGTGCCGTCCCGGGTCAGCCCAGGCGGACCGAGACGACCGCGTTGTCGAAGTCGACTGTTCCCAGGTCCGCGACGTCCCCGTTGATCACCTTCGAGCGGCCGGTGCAGTCCGGGCCGGCCCAGAGCTTGAGCGAGCCGGGGGCCGCCACCGACGAGGAGACGCCCGGCCGGCTCAGGTTCCGGCAGCCGGTGCCGGCGACGCCCTGCGAGCCCGCGCCGTCGCCGAAGTCGGGGTCGTCGAAGAGGACCGCGCTGGTGGCCGGCGGCGCGGGCGAGGCGTCCGGCGCGGACTGCTCGCCACCGGACACGCCTGCCTTCCCGCCGGTAGCGGTCACGCCGAACCAGGTGTTCCCGACGCCCTGGCCGTTGGTGTCACCCGGCTTGGTGTCCTTGGCGAACCGGTAGACCGGCCAACCGCCGATGGTGACCTGCCGACTGCCGTCCGGGCGCGGGATCGTACCGACGTCGGCCGCCTTGATCCCCGCGACGAAGATCTTGCCGGCGGACGCGACGGTGACAGGCGGCCAGGTGGTGGCGCAGTCGCCGGCACAGTTCGAGACCGGCGGCTTGTTGCTGTCCTTGTCGAAGCGGTAGAGGGTCAGCCCGGCGCCGTTGACCACCACCGGGTCGAGCTTGCCCGCCTTACCCGCCGTCACCTGCACCCACCGTTGTGCGGATTCGCGGGCGTCTCCGGTGGCGACCCCACCGTTGGGCGTCGCCCAGTCACCGGTGCCGGCCGCCGCGTTGTTGGACTTCGCGGTGCCGGACAGGAGGGCGACGCCGTCCCCGCCCGTCGGGGACGCCGCCTGGCTGCCGTTCAGGTCGGCGGCCCGGGCCGGACCTGGCGGCACCTGGCTCGAGCCGCACGCCGTGAGGGTCGCCGCGCCGACGGCCAGCACGGCGATGAGGGGAGTCACGTGGTTGCGCATCATCGGGTTTCTCCAGCGATCACCCGGCTTCCAGGAGGTCCGGAAGCCGTTCGCCACTCACACGGAGCAGGTCCGCGATCGGTTCAGGCCCGGTGTCGCAACCGTCGTCGCACGTGGGCTCAGGTGGCCTGCAGGGCGACCTTCAGCCAGCCGGGGCTACGCAGATCGAATTCGCGGTATGCCTCGATCGCGTCCGTGAGCGGCTCGTGCTCGGTCACGACGTCCTCCGGACGGACCTGACCGGACGCGACCATGTCCAGCAGCTTCGGGATGTACCTGGGGTGGTTGCCGTTGCCGGCGCGGACGGTCAGGTTGCGGGCCATGGTGGTGCCGATCGGGAAGAACCGGTCGGTCGGCGGATAGACCCCGACGATCCCGAGCGTGCCCACCTTCGCGAGGCTCTCGGCCGCCCAGGTCTGCGCCTGGCTCGGCGCGTCACCCGGCTTCCAGTGTCCATCCTGGCCCTGGCTGTCGAGATTCGGGGAGATCTTGCGCTGGTCCTCGGCGTTGCGCTCGTCGTCCCGACCGGCGGCTGGACCCGACTTCGGGCTCTCACCGTCCACTCCGACGGCGTCGATGGCGCAGTCGGCCCCGATACCGTCCGTCAACTCCATGATCGCGACGACCGGATCGACCTCGTTGAAGTTGATCACCTCTGCCCCTCGCCGACGGGCGTGTTCCAGCCGGTCCGCGTGCCCGTCGATCGCGATCACCCGGGACGCGCCGCGCTGGTACGCGGAGAGGACGGCGAACTGGCCCACCGGGCCACAACCCCAGACGGTGACGATCTTGCCGTCGCTGGCGTCGGCGAGCACCGCCCCGAAGTAGCCGGTGGGGTAGATGTCGGACAGGGTGATGGCCTGCGCCTCGGTGACGTTCTCCGGGAGGCGGACCAGGTTGGTGTGCGCGAAGGGGACCCGGGCGTACTCGGCCTGCAAGCCGTTGAACGGGCCCTGCGCCTCGGGTGAGCCGAACGAGGCGGTGCCGGAGCGCGGCCCGTACGGGTTGGCGTTGTCGCACTGCGCGAAGAGGCCCCGGCGGCAGTAGCCGCAGGATCCGCAGCCCAGCACCGCCGAGATCACCACCCGGTCGCCCGGCTTGAAGCTGTGGATCTGCGCGCCCACCTCCTCGACCACCCCGACGCCCTCGTGGCCGAGCACCTTCCCCGGCTTCATCCCGGACATCGTGCCGCGTACGAAGTGCAGGTCGGTGCCGCAGATCGCCGCCGTGGTGATCCGGACGATCGCGTCCGTGGGCTGTTCGATGCGGGGCTCCGGCACATCGTCGACTCGAATGTCACCGATGCCGTGATAGACGACAGCCTTCATGGGCACTCCTCATCCGCACTGGTGTCGGGGCGCTGAGGGCCCACGAACGGAATTCGGCTTCCCCGCCCCCGGCACGACAAACCCGCACCTAGGGCCTGTGCGAGCGAACAGCTTCGGTCACGCCAACTTCGCGGCGAGGCGGGTGACCGAGGCGCGCATGCCGTCGGTGCCGCCGTCCTGCAACTCCCGCAGAACCGCGCCGGCACGCTCGTACGCCCGCTGCGCGCCCGGCTGATCACCGGCGGTGATGAGAACGTCGGCCATCTGCCGTAGCGCGTCGAACTGCGAGGGGCGGTTCCCGACACGTCGGGCCGCGTTCGCCGCCAACTCCAGTTGCTCAACCGCCTCGTCGACGCGTCCGGTCACGACCAGGTTGTCCGCGATGGCGGTCCGGATGTCGCTCTCCTCGTGTGCGCGGCCGATCCGCTGGTTGAGATCGAGGGCCTCCCGCAGCGCCTGGGCCGACTTCTCGACCTGGCCCAGGGCGGTGAACGATTTTCCGCTGAACAACAGGCTCGACATCTCGCCCCGACGATTGTCGAGGAGGCGGAACAGGGACAGCGCACGCATGCTGTGGTCGAGGGCACGGTCGTGCTGGTTCAGCGCGCTGAACGCCTCATGGCAGTTGTTGTGCACCAACGCCTGTTCCAGTCGTAGGTCCCGGTCCTGGTAGATCCGTGCGGCCTCGCCGAGCAGGCCGAGCGCCTCGTCGTGGGCGCCGAAGTAGTGCCGCGCGCCGGCCAGGCTGCGCAGGACGTGCGCCTCCCCCACGGCATCGTGGCGCTCCCGTGCCGCGCGCAGCGCGACCCGCATGACGTCCTCCCAGTCCTGGAAGCGTCCGGCCCACTGGAGATACTGCTGCATCGTGAGGGCGAGCTGCCACGGCACGATGCCGTACCCGACGTCGGCGGCCAGACGCACCGCCTCCTTGAGCACCTCCCGGTGGCGCCCGAACCACGCGATGGCCTCGTCGTACGTGCCCGGCCGCTCCGCGACCACACCGGACAGCGGCGCTGGTGGCGCGATCGGCGGCCGGTTCGGGTCCAGGACCACCTGCGCCTGGAAACTGCTGTGCAGGTAGTGCTGCAACAGGCGGCTGACCGCCGCCTGTCGCTCGGCCGCCGGCTCCTCGGCCTGGAAAAGCTCCTGGGCGTACGCCTTGACGAGCACGTGCGACGTGAGTCGGCCGTCGTCGTGCTCGGTAACCAGGGCCGCCTCGATGAGCTCGGCAAGTTCAGCGCGCGTGCGGTCGGGGTCGCGGTCGTCGAGGCTCACGCAGACCTCGGCCGTGACACCCGGCAGCGGGGCCACCGACAGGAGCCGGAACAGCCGGGCGGCACCCGGGCTGAGCTGCCGGTAGGACCACGAGAAGGCGGTACGCGGATCGTTCATGCCGCGGCCACCCGGGAACGCCTCGAGCCGACGAGCGCCGTCGCGCAGTTCGGCGGCGATCGTGGCGAGTGACAACCGCGGGCGGGCGGCGATCCGGGCCGCCAGGATGGCCAGGGCCAGCGGGAGCCGGCCGCACAGTTCGATGATCTCGTCGGCGGTCTCACACGCGACGCCTCCGGTCGACCGGTTCGGCAGGCCGGTGAACCGGCGTTCGACAAGCCGACGGGCCGTCGGCAGGTCGGGCACGTCGACCCGGAGCAGGTGGGCGCCGTCGAACGCGGCGAGGCCGACAAGCGCGCGCCGACCGGTGATGAGCACGAGACTCTGCGCCGAGTTCGGCAGCAGCGGGCGCACCTGGGCGGCGTCGCGGGCGTTGTCCAGCAGGAACAGGATCCGCTTACCGGCCGTCAGGCTGCGGTACATCCCGACTCGCGCGTCGAACGTCTCGGGGACGTCGGCGGCGGGCACGCCCACCATGTGCAGGAGCGAGCGCACGGCCCGGTCGGCCGACACGCCCTCGTCCTCGCCGAGGTGACCCTGAAGATCGAGGTAGAGCTGCCCGTCGGTGAACTCGTCGGCCACCCGGTGCGCGAAGTGCGCGGCGAGTGTCGACTTGCCCACCCCACCCATGCCGTCCATCGCGACCACCAGCGGACTGGTCCGTCCGGAGGCGCGCATCCCGGTGGTGAGGTCGCGCAGGATCAGCAGTTCCGATTCGCGGCCCACGAACAGGGGTGGGTCCGGCGGGAGCTGCGCCGGGCGTATCAGCGGGACCGGCCGGGACACCACGGGGGCCACGTCCGCGGCGGGTGGCAGCACCGTCTGGGTGAGGGCTCGCCGCTGGGCGTCCTGGAGCTGGTAGCCGGGGTCGATGCCGAGTTCCTCGTCGAGGCGTGTCCGGATCGCGCCGTAGACCGCCAACGCCTCGGCCTGCTGGCCCGCCGCGGCGAGAGTCGTCACGAGGCTCGCGTGGACCGGTTCGTTGAGCCGGCTCATTTCCGCCGCGAGCCGCAGTGGGGCGAGCACCCGGGCGGGTTGCCGCACGCGTACGGCCACCGCGGCGGCCGCCACGGCGGCGTCGAAGAACTCGCCGTCGATGCCCGCGAGGACCGCCGCCGCCGCGGCACTGTCGACCAGGTCGTCCCCGGCCGAGCCGTGGCACCGTCGCAGGGCGGCGAGGTAGTGATCGAGGGCGTCGAGCGGGCTGTCCTGTCCCAGACTGGTCCGCGCCGCCGCCACGTCGCGGCGAAACGCGACGAGGTCGAGCGTCTCCGGCCCGGCCGCGAAGAGATAGCCGTTGCCGTGCCGGAGGAGGTAGGAACCGGCGGCGCGTGCCGGCAGATCAGGTTCGAGCAGGCGGCGCAGCGCGGCGACGTACTTGTGGATCACGTTCACCGCGCTGGCCGGCGTCTGCGGGCCCCACAGCAGATCCAGCAGATCGCTGGTGCTGGTGGGTCGTCCCTCCCGAGCCAGGAGAACCGCCAGCAGGCGGCGTTGCTGCCGCGGGCCCGTGGCGACCTCGTTCTCGCCGTGCCAGAGACGTAGCGGCCCCATGACCTGCAGGCGTGGTCCACCCGGGGACGATGGTTCCCCCGCCCGACCGGGGCGGGCGTCGCTCTTCGCCACGATCACGCCACGGCCCCGTCGCGCACCCGTTGGCGCAGGCCCAGTTGACAGTTACTGAATCCGTAGTTCTTCCGTGCGGCGTGAAAGAGGGGCGAGTGCCGGGACCGGCAGAACCGACGTCGGGGCTGAACACGGCACGTTTCGACCGGTTCGGCGATGCCATGGTCCGGCCCTGTCTCGATACGCATGCTCAGCAGACGCGACCACCGGGACGAAAGTTCGATCCGCCGAAGAAAGTTTTCACCGCGTGCGAGCTAGCGTTCCGGCATGCTCCTCTTGACCTCGGGATCCGTGTCCGCCAGCGACACGGCGCAGCTGGTCCGGGGCGCCCAGCAGGGCGATCCGCGCAGCTTCGCGTTGCTGTTCGACAGTCACTACGCCGGCATGCTGGCGGTGGCGCACCACATTCTGGGTGCCGGGCCCGACGCCCAGGACGCCTGTCAGGACGCGGCCATCGCGGCGTTCGGCCGGATCGGTGAGCTGCGTGACCCCCGCGCCGTACGGCCGTGGCTGCACGCCATCGTGCGCAACAACTGCCGGACGTTGCTCCGCGCACGCGTGCCCGTCCCGGTCGGAGTGGCAGGTGAGAACCTGCTCGCCTCGGGGCTCGACGACCCGGCCGCCCGGATCGAGCGCAGCGCCACGCGGGACTGGGTCTGGCACGGGCTGCAGCAGTTGTCGCCGGCCGCGCAGACGGTGGCGTTGCTGCGCTACTTCACCGAGAACAACTCGTACGAGCAGATCGCCGAGTTGTGCGGGACCCCGGTCGGTACCGTCCGCAGCCGCCTCAGTGAGGCGCGTCGGCAGTTGGCCGAGATCCTTCCCCGCGTACGCGACGAGCGGCACGACGGGACCGGGGCTCTGCGCGCCGAGCGGCGCGAGGAGGCGGCGACGATCCTGTCGGCGGTGGCCGAGGGCGTCTCACCGACAAAGGTGACCGCGCGCTGGGCCGAGGACATGGTCTTCTGGTGGCCGGACGGCACTCGGACGATCGGGCGAGAAGCAGTCTTCGCGGTCATTCGGCAGGACAACGAATCCGGCGTCAGTCACCGGATCACCGGAGTGCTGGCCGGCTCCGGCATCACGATCTGGGAGAACGTCTTCATCAACCCGCCGGAGGATCCGTTCCACTGCCCGCCCGGCGCGACCTGGCTGCTGCGGGAGAAAGACGGCCTGGTGCGCGAGGTGCGCCTTTTGCACACCCCGCGTCCGGCCCGGCCGGAGACTCTCTTCGCGGCGAATCGAACTTCCGGCTGCCCAGCGCTGTCCTGAGGGTATGAACACGTACTCCATCCACGACCTGGAACCGCAACTCGCCGCCAACCGCCGGTACTGGTGCGGCTGGGCGGGCGCCGACCCCGACACCGACCTGCCGATCTATCGCACCGACGTTCCCCACCCGCTGCTCAACGCGGTCCTCCGCGTTCGTGACCGGCCGCTCGACGAGGCGATCACGGAGGCGAGGAAGCACCTGACCGGCTCGCACTGGGGCTGGTGGGTGGGCGCGGACAGCGATGAGGGTACCGCCGAGGGCCTGCTCGAGCGCGGCGCGGAGCAGATCGCCGACATGCCCGTCATGGCCGTGGACGTGACCACCGTGGCCGAGGTCGAGGCGCCGACCGGTCTGCGCATCGGGCTCGCCGTCGACCCGTCCGAGCTGCGGGAGTACGTCGAGGCGTACGCCGGGCCGCTCGGCATCCCCGGCGACCGCGGACTCGTCGTCGACCGGGAGCTGAACTTCGCCTACCCGGACGTGCTCCGCCTCGCGGGCACGATCGACGGCCGCATCGTCGGCACGTGCACCCTGTCGCTCGGCACCGACATCGGCGCGCTGTACTGCATCGCCACCGACCCCGACTTTCGTCGGCGCGGCATCGCGACCGCGCTCACCCTTGAGGCGCTGCGCCTCACCCGCGAGTCCGGGCGGCGGATCGTCACGCTCCAGGCGAGCAGCGAGGGCGAGCCGGTGTACCGGCAGATCGGCTTCGAGACCGTCGCCCGCTACCGCCTCTACCAACTCCCGGAGTGAGTCTTCCCGGCGCTGCCGCTCGGTTCCATCAGGACCGGGCGGCAGCTCCACCAGCCGGCAAGTACTTGCTCCTATGGAAAGTGAGTGTTAACTTTCCACAGGAGAAAGTACTTTCCATACCCTCTAGGAGCCGCCTGATGAGCACCACCCCAACGCCCGAAGAGGCGCGCGAGGCCCTGCGGGACGTCGACCGACGCCGAGGCCAGACGGCGGCCGCAGCCAGCCGGTCCCGATGGACGTGGCTCGCGGCCGGTGTCCTCGCCGTGGCCTACGGAGTTCTCGCCGACAGGTATCCGGATTTCCTGCGCACGTACGGCCTCACCATCGTCGTCTTCCTGCTGCTCCTCTCCATGGCGGGCAACACCCGGTGGGGAGCGGCCCTGCTGCGCCGGCCGGTGCGCCCCCGGCTCTCCCCCTCCCCGGCGGCCCTGCTGTGGTCGGCGCTGGTGCTGGCCCTGCTGATCGGCGGCACTGCGCTCGCCACCGCGCTGGACGTCCCGCACGTCTGGCTGTGGATCGGCCTGTTCATCGGTGTCCTGCTGGCCGCCGCGGGCCCGTGGTGGCAGCACCGCGTGCTCACCCGCGTGGCCTGACCCGTGGCCGACCCGAAGCTGGACCCGGCCCTGCTCGATCCCACCCGGCTGGCGATACTGGCGCTGCTGGCGGGGAGCGAGTGGGCCGAGTTCGCGTTCGTCCGCGACGCCGTGGAGCTCAGCGACTCCGCCCTGTCCAAGCGGATCTCGACGTTGAGCGACGGCGGGTACGTCGAGGTCCGCAAGGGCTACGTGGGCAAGCGCCCACGGACCTGGATCAACCTCTCCACCGCCGGTCGGGCTGCCCTGAGCGCCCATGTCGCCGCCCTGCGTGACATCGCCGCCCGCGTGGACGGCTCCGACTGAAGGGCGGTCCGCCGGCCGACGGTCAGCGGGTGTCGTTGTCGCGGCGCTGGGCCATGTGGACCTCTTCGAGGTCGAGGCCGTCCTGGACGCGGCGGAGCACCTCGTCGTCGATCTCACCCTCGTCGCGCATCCGGACGACCGTGTCGTGGCGGTGGTCGATGACCGCCAGGTGGAGATCGGCGTACTGCTGCTCGTAGTCGGCCGCGGCCTCGTCCGGCCCGGAGGTGGCGTCGCTGTCGCGCAGCACGCGCAGGCGACGGTCGTACTCCGTGCGCAACTGTTCGTGCACGGCACCGCTCGTGCCCAGGTCGGCGGCCATCGTCGGCAGGGACGCCAGCGCCCGGTCCATCGATGTGATCTCGGCCTGCCGGCGCTCCCGCTCGGCCTCCCCGTCCGCGCCCAGGCCGGCCCACCTCGTGACCCGGGGCATCAGCGGCGCCTGGAGCAGCAGGGTCACCGCGATCACGATGGCCGTGACGAAGACGATGAGGTCGCGGTCCGGGAACTCCGCCCCGGACGGAAGGGTGTGCGGCACGGCCAGCGCCGCCGCCATCGACACCGCGCCCCGGAAACCGGCCGCCGCCATGAGTGCCCTCGGCCGTCCGCTCAGTCGTCGTTCGCGCTGCTGCGGCCGGCGGTCGATCGCCCGGATCACGTACGGGCTGGTGAACAGCCAGCCGAACCGCACCGCGACGATGACCGCGCAGACCACGACCGCCACAAGCGTGCCGTGTGCCAGCCCGGTGCTGTCCAACCCACGGACGGCCGACTGCGCCTCCAGCCCCACCAGGACGAACAGCGCGGCGTTCGCCAGCGTGGTCAGGAAGTCCATGACGGTCTGGACGTACCGGCGGGCGTTGCCGGGGAACAGGCGCGGCGAGACGCGACCCACCCACAGTCCGCTGACCACGGCCGCGAGGACGCCGGACACCTCGGCCGCCTCGGCGATCAGGTAGGCGGTCAGGGGCGTCAGCAGCGCGAGGAGGTCGTGCTGGAACGGGTCGGTCAGCCGCCGACGGAGTTGCAGGACGAGGAACGTGACAGCCGCGCCGCACGCGATGCCACCGAGGTACGAGAGCGCGAACAGCCCGGCGACCCGACCCGCGCTCAGGTGTTCCTCGCCCAGGGTGATCCCGACCGCCAGTGTGTAGATCACCAGCGCCGTTCCGTCGTTGACCAGGCTCTCCGTGCGCAGGGTGGTCGCGATGCGCCGCGGCAGCATCCGACCGAGGACGCCCACCGCCGTCGCGTCGGTGGGAGCGACGGCGGCGCCCAGCACCCACGCCGGCCCCCAGGCCAGCCCGAGCGCGTGCGCGGCCGCCGCCACACCGGCCGCCGTCGCGACCACGAGGAAGGTGCTCAGCAGCACGATGACCCGGAGGTTGCGCCGGATCTCGCGCAACGAGGAGGAGAACGCCTCCCAGTAGAGCAGCACCGGTAGGAACACCAGGAGGACGGCCTCGGGCGGCAGGTGCACCACGCGCAGCGCGGGCACGAACCCGAGGAGGACGCCGGCGATCAGCAGCAGTACCGGTGGGGCGATCCGGAGCCGACGGGCGGTGCCCGTACCGACCAGGATGGCGATACCCACCACGACGACAAGTGCGAGGCTGGACATTCCCCTGACCTTCGGTGCGGGCGGCGCGGATCCGACAAGGATCACCTGTCGCAGTGGACAGCCAGTTGACGGTTCCGGTGCCCCGTCACACGGGCGGCGGGCTCGGCGGCCTGGCCTTCTGCGGATAGGGGGTCTCGTGACGCGCCAGCATGGCGACGAACTCGCCGATCTTCCGCTCGCGGGTCTCCGCGCGTTTGACGGCGTTGAGGCGGTGGATCAGCGCGAACCGGTTGGTCTTGGTGAGCACGTCGAACATGGCCTGGGCGGCCGGGTCGGCGGCGATGGCGGCGAGCAGATCGGCCGGCACCTCGGCTTCCGACGGCGGGGCGTACGCGGCAGCCCACCGCCCGTCGGCCTGGGCGGCCTCCACCGCGGCGCGGCCCGGTGGCAGCATCCGTCCCTGCGCCTCCAGCCGGGCCACGTGGGCGACGTTGCGCTGCGACCAGGCACTGCGGGGTCGGCGTGGGGTGAACCGGATCCAGGAGGTCTGGTCGTCCCGCTTGCGGGCCTGCCCGTCGATCCAGCCGAAACACAGCCCCTCGTCGACCGCGTGCTGCCAGGTGAGCGTCGTAACCGTGCCGCCCTTTTTGGTCAGGGCGAGCCAGACGCCCGGCGACGTGGCGTGGTTCTCCGACAACCACGCGCGCAGCGCGTCGGCGTCCGCGACGACCAACTCTTCCAGCTCGGCGCTCGCCATGGCAGCAGGCTATCGCTGGGCCCTGACACAAACCTCGGCCGGTGGGACGTCCCGATCCGCCGGGCGACCGGGACCGGTGGAGGTCGGAGGTGGTCAGGGGTGTGCCACGTCGGCGTGTCACACCCCTGACCAGAGCTATCGGAGCGCCCGTTCGCGGAGGGTCAGCAGCCGATCCGGCTGGCCCCGACCGCGACGTCGTCGTACCAGAGGGTGTCGGCTCCGTTGCCGTAGCTCTCCCAGCCCAGCTTGAGGTCGGTGAGCTGCGGTCGCCAGGTGCGGTTGTACCACTGGCCGTCGATGTCGTGCGTCGGTACACCGTCCGCGGTCAGCCCGGTGATGGCGGTGCCGTCCAGCCAGGTACGGAGCTGACCCGCCGAACCGTCGACCATGAACTCCAGGCAGGTCCACCTGTTGGTGGGGAGCGGCACGCTCTGTGCCACCCCGGCCGGGCTCTGCTCGGGCAGGGTCGCGTCGTCGGAGGCGCGGTTCCACTGCAGGGAGCCGTTCTGGCCGCCCATCCGCAGATCCTTGTTGCCGTCGGCGGCGTCGGTCATCGCCAGCATCGTGGTGTGGTCGGTGGGCTGGGCGGTGGTGTGCCGCACCCAGATACGGGCGTACCGCACACTGCCCAGGCTGCCGAGGTTCCTGGTGGACCTGATGAAGACGTGGTTGCAGTATCCGGCGGCGCCGTTGATCCGGACCGCCCGGCTGCCGCTGTGCGTGGTGGCCGTGTCGATGGTGGCCGTGCCGGCGCCGGAACAGTCCGGGTTCACCACGGTCCAGTCCCCCGACGGTGTCGAGCCGGTCTGGTTCTCGAAGCCGTCGCAGAGCACGGCCCCGGCGCACCCGACAGGCGGCGGGGTGGTGGGCGGAGGCGTCGTCGGCGGAGGCGTGGTGGGCGACGGGGTGGTGGGCGGAGGCGTGGTGGGCGGAGGCGTCGTCGGCGGCGGGGTGGTCGGCGGGGCCGTGGTCGGTGGGGCCGTGGTCGGTGGGGCCGTGGTCGGTGGGGCCGTGGTCGGCACCGACGTGGTGGGCACGCCCGTCGGGGTCGGCCCGACGCCGTTGCACGGCACCCCGTTCAGGGTGAACCCGGTGGGCGTGCCGCCACTGGCGCCGTACGTGCCCTGCACGCCGAACTCGGTGGAACCGCCGGCCGGGATGCTGCCGTTGTACGACATGCTGCGGGCGGTCACCGTCGACCCGGACTGGCTGACCGTGGCGTTCCAGCCGCTCGTGACGCGCTCGTCCCCGGCGTACGTCCAGGTGACGGTCCAACTGGAGACGGCGCTGTCGCCGGGGGTGACCTTGACGGCGGCGGTGAAGCCGCCGGGCCACTGGTTGGGTGTGTAGTCGACCCGGCAGCCCTGGGCGGCCGCCGCGGGAACGACGAGCACTGCCGTGCCGGTCGCGGTCACGGCGGCGGCCAGCGCGGCGACGACCGCCAGGGTCGGGGCGGGGCGGGCGCGGAGAATCGTCATGAAAAGTCCTTCTGCCATCGAGCTGGAGGAATCGGCGCGGCAGCGCGCGTCCAGGACGGACGCGGCGCGGCAACGCGCCCGGGTGCGGCGCGGCGATGCGCCACAGCGGCTGGTCGATGCGTACGACCAAGGTGCCCGGCTCGGGATGGACCTGTCAGTCGCCGACGGCCCGGTTGCCCGGACCGCGGCGGCGCCCGTCCTCAATCTATTGACATATCCCTATCGAATCAAGCGTCACACGTTCGGGTGGCAGCACGCCGCCCGCGCGTTATTCGGTGGCCCGGCCGGCACCGGCCGTGCCAGCCTGGCCCCCAGACGGACCCGGCTGCCCGGGTTCATCCGGCCCGCCGTCAGGACGGGCTCGAACCGACCGACGGGAGCACGGCAATGCGAGGACTCGAAACCTTCCCGCCCATCCGGACGCGAGCTTTCGAGGACCCGACAGCCCATGCAGACCGTCAACCTTGGCATCGTCGCCCACGTCGACGCCGGTAAGACCAGCCTCACCGAACGCCTGCTCTACGACACCGGCGTCATCGACCGGCTCGGCAGCGTCGACGCGGGCACCACCCGGACCGACACCGGCGAGATCGAGCGCCGCCGGGGCATCACCATCCGCAGCGCCGTCACCGCGTTCGCCGTCCGCGACCGCCAGTTCAACCTGCTCGACACCCCCGGGCACAGCGACTTCGTGGCCGAGGTCGAACGCGCGCTCGGGGTGCTCGACGCGGCCGTCCTGGTGCTGTCGGCCGTCGAGGGCGTCCAGCCGCACAGCCGGCGGATCATGCGGATCCTCCGGTCGCTCGGACTGCCCACGCTGATCTTCGTCAACAAGATCGACCGGATGGGCGCGCGCACCGACGACCTGGTCGCGGACGTGCGCCGGCTGCTCACCCCGGCCGTCGTCCCGCTGGGCACGGTCCGCGCGCCCGGCACCGCCGCGGCCGCCTTCCGGCTCCACCATCCGCGGTACGACCCCAGCGCCGCCCACCGACTCGCCGAGGCCCTCGCCGAGCACGACGACCACCTGCTGGCCACCCTGGTCGACGACCTGCCACCCGACCCGGACCGGATCGACGAGGCGCTCCGGACGCAGGTCGCGGCCGGGCAGGTCCACCCGCTGCTGTTCGGCTCGGCGCTGTCCGGGGCCGGCGTACCCGAACTGCTGGACACCATCGCGACTCTGCTCCCGGCGTCGCCGCCGGCCGAACCCGAGCCGCGGGCCCGGGTCTTCGCAATCGTTCGCGATGCCTCCGGTGAGCGGGTGGCGTACCTGCGGTCGTACGGCGGGCAGCTCCGGGCGCGGCAGCGGATCGTCGCGTACCGCCGGGAGTCGGACGGCCGGACGACCGCCACGCGCGCCCGGATCACCCGCCTCGACGTGGTCGACGCGACCACCGACCGGACCGAGCCGACCGGGCGGCAGGGCGGGCCGACGGCGCTGTCCGCCGGCCACATCGCCCGGGTCGCCGGCCTCACCGGGGTACGCCTCGGTGACCAGCTCGGCAGCCCGGCCGGTCTCGACGGACGGTCGTACTTTCCGGCGCCGACAGTGGAGGCGGTGGTGCGACCCCGCGACCCGGCCCGGACGCTGGCGCTGCACGCCGCGCTGCTGGACATCGCGGACACCGACCCGTTCCTCCGGACCCGGGTGGCCCCGGACGGCGGCACGAGCGTGCTGCTCTACGGCGAGGTGCAGCGCGAGGTGCTGGCGGCGACGCTGGCCGAGACGTACGGGGTCGAGGCGGAGTTCGGGCCGGCCCGGCTCATGCACGCCGAGCGACCCACCGGCACCGGTACCGCCGTGGAGATCATCGGGCACGGCTTCTTCGGGACCGTCGGTTTCCGGGTCGAGCCCGGATCGGGCGTGGACTACCGGCTGGAGGTCGAACTCGGCTCGCTGCCGCTGGCGTTCCACAAGGCCATCGAGGTGGCCACCCGGGCGGCCCTCGACCAGGGCCGGTACGGCTGGCCGGTCACCGACATCCGGGTCACCCTCACCCACAGCGGCTACTGGTCGCCGATCACCACGGCCGGGCACTTCCGGGACCTGGCCCCGTACGTCCTCATGCAGGCGCTCGCCGAGGCCGGCACCCGGGTCTTCGAGCCGTGCCGCCGGTTCGAGGCGGAGGTGCCGGCCGACCGGCTCGGCCCGGTCACGTCGTTCCTGAGCCGCCTCGGCGCCCGCATCGACGGCACCGACGACACAGCGGCCGGCTGGCGCGTCGGCGGGGTGCTGCCGGCGCGGCTCGAACCCCAGGCGCAGCGGTTACTGCCGGACCTGTCCGGCGGGGAAGGGCTGTGGTCGTCGGTGCCCGGCGGCGATCGTCTCGTGACCGGCGATCCGCCGCGCCGGCCGCGCACCGACGGCAACCCGTTCGACCGGGTGGAGTACCTGCGCTTCCTCGCCCAACCACGGAACCGGTCCTGAGACGTCGGGTCAGCGCGGCGCGAGCAGCCCACGGTCGGCCATGAAGGCCCGCAACGCCTCGGCGTCCTCGGCGGACATCAACCACCGTGGGATCACGGTCGCCGGCATCCGGCCGACGTACACGATCCAGAACTCCGGGGTGTCCTGCACCCGGGCGACGCCGTCCCACGCGATGCCACCGGACTCCGAGCCGCTGCGCATCATGATGTTGTCGTCGGTGATGTCGTAGCCGCCCTCGACCGCGTAGCCACTGGACCGGCGTCGCGCGCGCCACCGCACCCACGGCAGGTACAGCATCGACAGCACGCCACCCACGAGCATCGCCATCCACAGCGGCGACGTCCGCTCGCTCCACCCGAGCCCCCGCGAGACGGCCAGACCGACCGCTCCCGCCACCGCCAGCACCGCGCCGACATAGCTGTACCTGCGCAGCCGAACGCCGCCGAGCGTGGCCGCCACGCGACCCGGGTAGGCGGGATCGGCGGGGACGTCAAAACGGATGTGCACCCCGAAACGATAGTGCCCCGACGGCCCCGGGCACCGGCTGACCCGTCGTCCGTCCCGATGCCGGACGATCAGGAGGCGTCCGGCTCCCCCAGCAGGAGCTGACGGTGGTGGGTGAAGCCGTTGCGCCTGTAGAAGTCGACAGCGCGCCGGCTGGAGTGGACGGTGACGTGCAGCAGTCCCCGCGTCCGGGCCTCGGCCAGTATCGCGGCCATCAGCGCGCTGCCGACGCCGCGATTGCGGTACTCCTCGCGGACCTCGACGGACTGGACGTCGCCGTACCACCGGTCCAGCGACTCGTTGCTGGGCACCCGTTGCGCGAGGAGGAGCCAGGCGGCCCCGACCACACGCCCGTCCAGTTCGGCGACGAACGGCAGGTGCGTGGCCGCGTGGGCGGCCACCCAGTCCGCGTACGCCCCGAGCTTGTGTCCGTCGATGCCGCGTAGTTCCGCGAGCGCCGCCGCGTCCGCGACGCCGCCCTTCCGCACGATCACCCGGCGCAGTCTACCGACGGCGGTCCCGAGCGGCCCGTCGTGCCCGGCCGGCCGCCGGAGTTTCGCCGACTGCCACATCCGGGTAGCGGATGGCCCATGAACCGCAATGTCGTCAAGGCTCTGCAGGTCGCGTGGGGGCTGCCGGAGTTCCGCAGCGGGGTGCGACATCTCATCGATCTCGACGAGGTGTCCGTGCTGCTGGCAGCGCTGTCCGTCCCGGATCACGACGGCGAGGTCGAGCGCAGCCTGCTGAGCCTGCTGCGGTCCGGCCTGGAGACGATCGAGATCCGGGAGGCGGTGCTGCTGCTGTTGGAGCAGGACGAGGTACGCCGGCCGCTCGTCGCGGCGGCGGTGGAGCCGCTCGCGGACCGACCGGGCCTGGCCGCCGCCGTCGCCTCGGCGGCCGAAGATCCTGCGGTACGGCGTGAGGCACGGGCCGCTCTGGACAGCGCCAAGGTGCGCGAGCTGATCTGGCAGGCGATGGAGAATCAGGTAAGCGACAACCGGTTCGGCCTGATCCGTCGTGCGGCGGCGCTGCTCGTGTGGCACCCGAGCGTCCGGCGCCTCGCGTGGGCCGCGCGCCGGCACGGTGTACTGCGCGAACTCCGCCGCAAGCCGTGACCCACTAGCCTGGCGGGATGGCGGTTTCCCGCACGCCACCGCCGTCCGGGATGACGCGCGGGCTGACCTTCCTGCTCGCGGTGGCGGCGGGAGCGGCGATCGCCAACCTGTACTGGGCGCAGCCGCTGCTCAGCTTCATCGCGGGCGACCTGGGCGCCGCGACCGCGACGGCCGGCTGGCTCGTCACCGCGACGCAGATCGGGTACGCCGTCGGCGTGCTGCTGCTCGTGCCGCTCGGCGACGTCCTGGACCGCCGCCGGTTCGTGCCGGCGATGCTGGTGGCCTCGGCCGCCGCGCTGCTGCTGTGCGCGCTGGCGCCGTCGTTCGGCGTACTCCTGCTCGCACTGACCGTCCTCGGCGTCACGACGATTTCCGGGCAGGTCCTCACGCCGCTCGCCGGGGACCTGGCCAGCGACGCCCACCGCGGTCGGATCGTCGGCGTCGTCGGGTCCGGGACCCTCACCGGCATCCTGGCCTCCCGCACGATCAGCGGGTCCGTCGCCGGCCTCGCCGGGTGGCGTACGACCTTCGCCCTCGCGGCGGTCGTCGCGGTTCTGCTCGCGGCCCTGCTCCACCGCGCGATTCCACCGCTGGCACCGCGCGCCCGCATGCCGTACCTCCAGCTCATCGCCTCGGTCGGTGCGGTGGTTCGGCGCGAGCGGACGGCCCGCTGGACACTGGTTCTGGCGGCAACCGGGTTCGCCACGTTCTCGCTGTTCTGGACGGCGCTGACGTTCCTGCTCAGCGGCCCGCCGTTCCACTACCCGGTGGCGGTGATCGGGATGTTCGGGCTGGCCGGCCTCGCGGGTGTCCTCTCCGGCCTGCGCGGCGGTCGTCTGCACGACCGCGGGTGGTCGCTCCCTGCGACAGGTGTGGCCTGGACACTGGCCCTCGCCGCGTTCGCCGTCGCCGCGTTCGCCGGCCGGTCCGTCGTACTGCTCGTCATCGCCATCATCATGATCGACGTCGCTCTCCAGACGCAGGCCCTCCTCAACCGGGCGCGGCTGTTCGCCCTCTCCCACGAGGCCCGTAGCCGGCTCAACACGGCACTGGCGACAAGCAACTTCATCGGCGCCGCCGCCGGCTCCGCCGCCGCCACCACCCTCTGGGCTGCGGGCGGCTGGACGGCGGTCACGTACACGGGGATGGGTCTCTGCTGCCTCGCGCTCGCCGCGTGGGCGCTGGGCCGTCGTGGCCCACTCCAGATCCGCCAGGTCGGGTCGGGTGGCTCTCGGGCGGGGCAGTCCGGGCAGCACTTCGCCGGCTGGCCGGACACGGACTCAGAACAGGGCTGCCGGCAGGACGAGGAGTGCGAAACGGATCACCCGCCCGACCAGGCAGGTGACGGCGAACTCCCAGTGTCGGAGGCCCGCGGTGCCGGCGGCGAAGCTGACCACGGCCAGCGGTGGAACACCGACCGCGGCGGAGACCAGCACGGTCGGAAGGGCGGTGCGGCGGCGGGAGAGCCAGCGGCGGATCGGCCCGGTCCAGCGGGCGGTCCGGGCTGCCGTACGACCTGACCCGCTCCGTCTCCTGAACTTCTGGGCCAGCCGTCCCGTTCCGCGGCGGGCGGATTCGAACAGGAGCAGTTTGCCGGCGGTCTGGCCGAGCGCCAGCGCGAGCACGGCGACGACAACGTGGCCGTCACGTTGCCCGACGACAACGGCGTAGGCCTCGGCGTTGACGACCGGGACGAGGGCCGACGCGAGACCGTATCCGAGGCCCGCCACCGCTTCGGCGAGGCTGCTCACGCGCGGCCGTCCCGGTCGAGCAGCCGGGCGACCGCCGCGACCGACCACAGCTTGACCCCGACGACGGCGACGGCGACCGCCAGCGCGAGCCGGTACTGCCCGAACGCGATCGCGCCGATGACCCCGGCGGTGTTGGCGGCCTTGGCCACCGGCGACCAGTTCCACGCCCACACCCGGCGGTCGACCAGGTGGAAGTCGTTGGGGCCGAGCACCGGCCAGCACAGGAACGCCAGCGACAGCATGGTGTCCAGGACCAGGAACGACAGCAGGAATACCAGGGCCACGACCGCGACGTCGGGCACGAGGGAGATCAGGCCCACGCAGAGTACGGACGTGCACGCGCGATCACTGACGATGTCGAGGACGGCCCCCGCCCGGGTCTCCTGCCCGAGCCGCCGGGCGACCCAGCCGTCGAGCATGTCCCCGATCCAGTAGATACCGTACGCTACCGCCATAAATGCCACGGAGCCGGCGACGAGAGCGACGATACCGATGGTGACCGCGGCGACCGTGCGGACGGCGGTGATGTAGTTGGGAACCGTACGCAGAGGACCGATGCTCAGGGCAGCGCGGGAGTCGACGAGAGTCACCCCGGAAGCGTCGCGCGGTACGCCTCCCGACGGAACGTGCCGTAGTGCCGATCCGCTCGCCGGGGCGGCACCGGGGTGCCGCCCGATCTGGTACCCGGGTACTGGCCGGTCGCCGAGCTGGTCGCGGAGACTGTCCAGGTGAGTACCGACATCCGGGAATGGTTGCGTGGCCCCGAGCGGGTGCGCCGGCTGGCGTACGGTGCGGCGGGGTTGATCGTCGCCCTCGTGGTCACGACCACCGAGGGGGGCCTGTCCGTTCCGGTGGGCTGGATGTGGCTGGTGCTGCCGGTCGGCCTCGGCGCCACGGCGCTGCGGCCCCGCTACCGCTCCCTGGCCTTCGCGGTCTGCGCCGGGTTCGTGGCGATCGTGAGCACCGGGGAGTCGGTGCAGGTGGGCCTCGCGGCCACCTGCCTCGTGTTCGTGTCCAGCTGCGAAGACCCGGCCCGGCGTCCGTGGCTGGGGTGGCTGGCGGGCCTGCTCGGCGCGGCCGGCGCCCTCGCCGTCGCGCTGCTCAACGGGCGCGGGCTGTACGAGCAGCCGTTCGTCTTCGTGACTGTCGGTTACCTCCTGGCGATCCTGTTGCGCTCGTGGTCACGCGGCCACGCCCTCAGCCGGGAGACCGGCGAGCTGCGCGGCCAGGCGGCCTGGCTCGAACAGCGCACCAACCTGGCCCGCGAGCTGCACGACGTGGTCGGCCACCACGTCACCGCAATGGTGGTCCAGGCGGAGGCGGGCCAGCTCAGCGCCGACCCGGGGGCGGCGCTGCGGGCGATCGCGGACAGCGGACGCACCGCACTGAGCGAGCTCGACACGCTCGTCGTGTACCTGCGCGATCCGCTCGCCACGATCGCGGTGAGCGCGCCGCCCCGCCTGTCCGACATCGACGAACTGCTCGCGCAGCCGCTGCGCCAGCAGGGCGTGACGGTGCGGGTCCATCTGGATCCCCAGCCGGGCCTGGACGAGGTCGGTGTGTTGGCCGCCTACCGCATCGCCCAGGAGGCCCTCACCAACATCGCCCGCCACGCGAGGGCCACGGCCGCCTGGGTCGAACTGGTCCGCGTCGGCGATCGCGCCCGTCTGCGGGTCAGCGACGACGGCGTCGGGCCGCCCCACGAACCCACGCGCGGCTCGGGCCTGCTCGGCATCGAGGAGCGCGTTCGCGCTCTGGGTGGGAGCTGGGAGCTGAGCCGGCGCTCCGGTGGCGGCACCATGGTGCAGGCGAACCTGCCGGTGGCGAAGCCATGATCCGGGTCGCGATCGCCGACGACCAGCAGCTGATCCGTGACGGCTTCGGCCTCATCCTGCGGACCCAACCCGACATGCACGTCGCAGCCGAGGCGGCCGACGGCCGGCAGTTCCTCGACGCCGTCCGCCGCGACCCCCGCATCGACGTCGCCCTCGTCGACATCCGCATGCCGGTCCTCGACGGCCTGCAGGCCACCCGCGAGCTGGCTGCGATCCCGCACGCCCCGGCCGTGATCGTCGTCACCACCTTCGACGACGACGCCTACGTCCTGGACGCCATCGCCTCCGGCGCGCGCGGATTCCTGCTCAAGCGGTGCAGCGCCGCCGACCTGGTCGCCGCGGTCCGCACCGTCGCCGCCGGTGAGGCGGTCCTCTCCGCCGAGGTCACCGGCGCCGTCCTCGACCGGGTACGCGCGGCCGGGCCGGCCACCCGCGTGGACCTGGCGGCCCACCAGCTGACCCCCCGGGAGACCGACGTGCTCGCCCTGATCGGCGCCGGGCTGAACAACACCGAGATCGCCGACCGCCTCTACCTCTCGATGAGCACCGTCAAGACCCACGTCACCAACGTGCTGGCCAAGACCGGCAGCCGCGACCGGGTGGGCGCCGCCATCCTGGCGATCCAGGCCGGCCTCACACCCTGACGTCGTCGTCGGACCCGGAACGGACGTCGATCCCTCGGCAGGCGGTCATCGGCCCTAGGATGACGCGCGACGTGAACGCCGCACCTGAGGAGTCGGCCCTGATGCGCTCGACGACGGTCCTGCTGGAGCGCCTGCTCCGGCCCAGGATGCGCGACATCGTCACAGTGGAACCGGTGACGGGCGGGGTCGCGGCGCTCGCGGGCGTCGCCCCCCGCCGGGACGCGCCGCCGGTGTTCGTCAAGGCATTCGCCGAAGCTCCGGCCGAGGACGTCTTCCTCGCGGAGGCCCAGGGGTTGGCCGCCCTGCGCGAGCTCGGCGGTGTGGCGACACCCGAGGTGATCCTGGCCGACCGGGAACTGCTCGTGTTGTCGATGCTGGGTCCGAGGCCACACAGCGAGGCCTTCTGGGAGCAGTTCGCACACGTCCTCGCCCGCATGCACCTGAGCACGACCCACTCTCGCTTCGGCTGGCACCACGACAACTGGCTGGGCCGCCGCCGCCAGATCAACACCTGGAACGACGACGGCTACGCGTTCTTCGCACAGCACCGGCTGCTTCGGTGGCTCGAGCAACCTCGTGTCGACGCGGCACTGGACGCCGGCGACCGGGAGGCGCTGGAGCGGTTGTGTCACCGGCTGCCCGACCTGCTGCCGGACCGACCGGCCTGCCTGACGCACGGAGACCTGTGGGTCCAGAACATCCTGGCCACGCCGGACGGGCAGCCCGCGCTTATCGACCCGGCCGTGTCGTACATGTGGGCCGAGGTCGACCTCGCCCACGTGTGGTCCACCTCGCCCCCGCCGGAGGCGCGCCGGATGTTCGAGGTCTACGCGGACCTGACCTCGCTCGACAGCGGCTGGCAGGCCCGCATGCCTATCGTCCAGCTGCGGCAACACCTCGCGGTGCTGGCCCAGTTCGACGACGACTGGGGCGCAGCCGACCAGATCCGCGCCGTCCTCGCTCCGTTCCGGAAGCGTTCCTGACCACCGGACGGCGTCGAGCGTCCCACCCCTGTCCGTGCCGCGCCCTGGGCAACGCTGGGTACCCGCACCATCGGAGGTCAGACGCCTAGGGTCGACGTCTTCTCCCGGCCTCGACGATGGCCGACGATGAGGGCGGCAGCGGCGCCCAGCAGCTCCCGCTCACCGCCGGTGAGAGCCGGGTCGTCGCGCCGGATCGCCAGGGCGCGGTCCAGCTCGGTCAGCGGGTCACCCCCGACGCGGTCGAGGAATGCGGCCAGCAGCGTTGCGGCCGGCGACGCCAGGTGATGGTTCTCCCCGACTGCCACCTGGGCGAGGATGACCGCGGAGAGCGCGACGTCGAGCTCCGCCGGCCCCTCGGTGGAGTTGCGCCAGTCGATGACGACCGGCCCTCGTGACGTCAGCATGACGTTGTCCGGATGCAGGTCGAGGTGCAGGACCCGGGCGTCCCCCGCGCCGAGCCGGGACGGCAACGCGTGGAGTCGACGATGCAGATCCACCAGACAGGTGGCCGCCTCCGCGGCATCGAGCTCACCGGCCAGAAGCGCCGACAGCATGGTGCGCCCGTCCAGTCGTTCCATGACGAGATCGACCCCGCGTGCCTGGAACACGGTGGGCACCGGGAACCCGAGACCCGCCACGTACGCCATGACCGCGGCCTCGGCGGCCACGTCTCCACCGTGGCGGTAGCGACGAAGGACACGTCGATCGTCGATGGCGAAGACGTCAGCGTCTCGGCCCGACGCCAGGGGGACCGCATCCACGGCCCCGACAGTAACCGAGCAGCCAGCCGCCACCGCTCTCGATCACGGATAGCGCAGCGTCAGGGGGTCACGACCCGCCCAGGTCGTGTCGGAAGGCATAGGCGACGGCCTGCGCCCGGTCACGGGCACCGATCTTCGCGAACAGGTGGTTGACGTGGCTTTTCACCGTCGCCTCACTCACCGTCAAGCGAGAGGCGATCTCCGCGTTGGACAGGCCCTGGGCCATCAGTGACAGCACCTCGGCCTCACGCGGCGTGAGACCGCCGGGGAACCTCGGCGGTGGCGTCGAGTCTGCCGCGATGGCGTCGACGACGTGCCGCTGGACGGCCGGGTCGATGACGGCGTGGTCGTCGACCACCTGCCGCAGCGCCTCGTGGATCTGCTCACCGCTGGCGTCCTTGGTCAGGTAGCCACGGGCGCCGGCCCGTAACGCCTCCAGCACCGAGCGGTCGTCCGAGTAGGTGGTGAGCACCACCACCCTGACCTCGGGCGCCTCGACGCGTAGGCGGCGGGTGGCCTCGATCCCGTCGCACCGCGGCATCCGGAGGTCCATGAGCACCACATCCGGCCGCTCGGTCTGAACCAGCCTGACCGCCTCGGCGCCATCGGCGGCCCCGCCCACCACCTCGACGTCCTTCATCAGAGAAAGCACCATGCCCAGCCCCTCGCGGACCACCCGCTGGTCGTCGGCGATGAGCACCCGGATCACGCCGGCACCGCCAACTCCACCCGGAACCCCTTGTCGGTCGCGCCCGCGCGGAGAGTCCCGCCGAGCAACTCGGCCCGCTCCCGCATCCCCGTCAACCCGTAACCGTCGGTCTCGTCGGGGACCACGGGCGGTCGAGCGGCGAAGTCCTCGACGACCAGGCGGGTGACCGTCGACTCGTAGCTGAGGCGCAGCGACACCCGCGCCGGAGACGCGTGCCTGGTCACGTTGGTCATCGCCTCCTGCGCCACGCGATAGAGCGCCAGCCGCGCCTCCGACTCCAGCGGGCGCGGCTCCCCCGACACCACGAAGTCGCACGGTACGGCCTGATCGCGGGTGAACTGCTCGGCCAGCGCGGCCAGCCGGTCCGGGCCGGGCAGGTCGTCGTCGCGCAGCATGCCGATGGCCCGTCGAGCCTCCTGAAGGCCGCTACGGGCGAGGTGGTGGGCCCGGTCGACAACGGCCGGCAGGCGTGGGTCGCTCGGATCCTCGGCGATCAGCATCCGAGCCCCCTCCAGTTGCAGCGACAACCCCGACAAGGAGTGGGCGAGCACATCGTGCATCTCCCGGGCCAGCCGCTGGCGTTCGGCCAGCCCGGCCGCCTCGGCCAGCGCCACCTGACCGGCCTCCAACTCGGCGAGCAGCCGCTTCGTCTCACGCTGCGCCTCGGCCAGGCGGAACGCCAGGTACATCAGGCCGAACAGCACGGCGAACCCGGCGAGCACGGCCAGGAAGCCGAAGTCCTGCCCGGTGATCGACGCCACCATCTCGAGCACCACGAACGCCGCGATCAACACCGGGACGGCCACCCGTACGGGCATCAGCCCGGTCGCGGCGCACAGCACCGCCACCAGCACCGCCACCGAGGCAGGCCCTCCGGGCTGCACGACCACCAGCGCCACCGAGCTGACCAGCATCGCCCCGACGAACACCACGTACGCCGGTCGGATCGGCAGGTCGGTGGCCGAGTTGCGGCCGAACACCCCGACCACGAACACGGCGGTGGCCAGCACGACGATCAACCGCCTGCCGGTCAGCCCGAATCCAGGCTCGGCGGTGGCGGCGGCCCACACGAACCACGCCAGCATCAGTGGTGTCAGCAGTTGCATCCACCGCACGACCCGCAGGCGGGTCAGCGTGGGCTCTTCGGTCTGCACCCGGTAAAACCTAGACGGATGTCGCCCAGAGCAGCATCGGCGCACGGTTGCAGACCCGTCTGCAACCGTGGGTGCAGACGCAACATCGATCCGCACGCCGATGCTTCGCCCCGGCCTTCGGCAGCAGGCTGACCGGCATGAGAAACGACCACCTGAACACCGTTGTCAAACTGTTGGCCGCCTTCCTGGTGATCAGCGTGTCCACCGTCGTAGCCGTGGTGCTCATGCGCCACAACCCCGCGCTCGTCACCACGGCCGTCTGGATCCGTACACCACTTGTCGCCGCCAGCGCGGCGGTGCTCCTGCTGCTGTCCCGGCGTGCGGCCGCGGGGCACCGCAGCTCCTTCCGCCGGCTCCGCATCATCGCCATGGTCGTGCTGGCCGCGATCGTCGGTGTCGTCGCCTGGCCGGGAGCGTTCCCGGCCTGGCTGCGCATCGAACAGGCCGTGTGCGGCGTGTTCGTGGCAGGCGTCGTGGTCCGCACGAATCTTCGCGTGGTCCGGTCGGCCATGGCGGGCAGCTCAGGGGAGACGGCGGCGCAGCGGTGACGGGTCAGGGCGTCCAGCGCACGTTCGGGTTCACCCGCCCGGACCAGTCGAAGACGGCCATGTTGTCCCACTGGTTTCCGGTGCCGTTGATGTTGGCCGGGTCCCAGCCGTTGCCCCGGACGGCGTACCAGGTCGGTTCCCAGTAGAAGACACCGACGGCCCCCGCGTTGCGGGCCGTGTTCTGGACCCAGTCGAACTCCTGGGCCTGCCCGGACCAGGTCGCGGCGATGCCGTCGCAGGTCGCGCCGCCGATGGCGTTCGGCTCGCTGTCCGCGTTGTCCCGGGTGAAGGGGTACGCGGTCTCCACGATCACCACCGGCTTGCCGTAGCGGCCGCGCAGGTCGACGATGTTGTTGTAGAGGTTCGCCAGGGTGCCGTGCCACATGCAGTAGTACGACAGGGCCGTGATGTCCCACTGCACGCCCTGCGCGCGGATGCCGTCATAGAACCAGCGGGCGTTGGCGTTGCTGTCGGCGTCGGCGGTGTGGATCATCACCGGGATGCCGCTGCCACACGCCTTGGTCGCGTTGTAGCCCTGCTTGAGCAGGCTGGCCAGTGGGGCGAAGTCGTTGTTGACGACCTTCCCCTCGTCCCACAGCATCCCGACGTTGATCTCGTTGCCGATCTGCACGCTGTCCGGCGGGGTGCCCTGCCCCCGCAGGCTGGCGCAGACGTCGTAGGTGAAGGCGTACACGTCGGTGCGCAGTTGGCTCAGGCTGTGGCCGACCCAGGCGGCGGGCTTGTACTGCTTGCCGGGGTCGGCCCAGGTGTCGGAGTAGTGGAAGTCGATGAGCACCTTCAAGCCCTTCGCCCTGGCGGTTCTCGCCTGGGCCAACACCCTGCTCTTGTTGTTGTAGCCGCTGATCGGGTTGTTCCAGACGCGTAGTCGGACGTAGTTGACGCCGACGGACTTCAGGATGTCCAGTGGGTCGCGGGCGACACCACCGGAGTCGTAGTACCTGGCACCCAGATCGAGGCTGCGCTGCAGGGAGGAGACGTCGGCGCCCCGCATGCTGAGCGTGTTCGCCGCGGAGGCGGGCACGGGCGATCCGCTGAGCACGGTGGAGACGGCGAGGACGCCCACCGCGACCGCCCGGATCAGCGTCCGGCGGCGGGAGGTGCCCGAATGTGTGCTCACGGAACTCCTTCTGACAGGCGGCGAGACGCGACAGGCGACCGGCGGGCCGCGCTCAGCCCACGGTGCAGGGTGCGCCGTTGAGTGAGAAGCCGGTCGGCGGCGCGTCGTTGGCGCTCCACCGTCCCTGGATGCCGAAGCTCGCGGAGCCGTTCGGCGCGAGGACGCGGTTCCAGTCGACGTTACGGGCGGTGACGGTCGCACCGCTCTGGCCGACGGTGGCGTTCCACCCCGAGGTGACCTGCTGGTCTCCGGCGAAGGTGAAGGTGATGATCCAGCCGTCGATCGGTGCCGCCCCCGTGTTCTGGAGCGTCACCGTGGCCACGAAACCGCCCTGCCACTCGGACTGGTTCCGATACGTCACCTGGCAGGTCGAGGGCGGTGGCGGCGGCGGAGTTGTCGTCGTGGGCAGAGCGACCGTGTTGGACGCGATCGACACGTTGCCCGCCGCGTCCCGGGCCCGCACGTAGAACAGGCTGCGCAGCGGCGTCGACGGGGGTAGCGACGCCGTATACGTCGTTCCCGGCACGGTGGCGATCACTCTCGAGCTGAACCAGCCGTCGAACTGGTAGACGTTGTAGCCGAGCACGCCGACGTTGTCGGTCGACGGCGACCAGGACAGCGTGACGGTCGAGGCGGTCACCTCGCCGACGGTCAGGTTCTGCGGGGCGCTCGGCGGTGTGGTGTCCGACCCGGTGTCCGTGGTCGGCGTGACCACGGTCAGCGCGTCCGTCCACGTCGAGAGGTGTCCGAGGCTGTCCCGAGCGGCCACCCGGAACGAGTACTGCCGGCCCGGCTGAATGTAGTTGCTGATCGTGGTGGTGGTGACGGCCCCGACGCTGGCGCTGTAGATCACGTCGTCGAACGCCTGGTAGTACGTGATGTCGTAGCCGGTGACGGCGCAACAGCCCGGCCTGGCAGCCGTCCAGGTGAGGGTGACCGACCCGGTCCGTACCTCGGTGGCGGTCAGGTTCGTGGGCGCGCTCGGCGGGAAGGGCGAGGTGTTCGGCGTGCCGGGCGGGCTGGTCGGCGGGCCGGGCGAGGTGTTCGGCGTGCCGGGCGCCGTCGGCGACGGCGCGGTTGCGGCCGGCTTCACGACGGACACGGCGGCCCCACCGGGCGCCGGGGCGACCCCCGGATACGCGGCGGGCGCCGCGGTGCCGGCATCGGCCGCCGGCGCGACGCTCAGAGCGGATCCAAGCACCGCCGTCGACACCACGACGGCGGCCAGCAGACCCGGTCGCAGACGGCGGAACAGGGAGGACGAGAAGACGCCTGTCATACGTCGACGATGACTCAACACATCGATGATCGCCAACATGTCTCACGCCTCGGCCGGCAACCCGCCCGACTTCTTACCGAACCATGACGTACCCGGCGACGGCTGACCGTTGACCGTTGGCCGGCCCGTACCGATGGGAGACAGCCGCTTTTGGCTTTGAGGAGATTCCGATGAAGCGCAGAACGAACGGGACCGCGCTGGTCCACACCCGACCGGCCAGGCTCGCCATGGCCGCGCTCGTGCTGGTGGCCACCGGTGGGATCACCGCCACCTTCGTCTCCGGTGGCGGCCGGGGCACCGCGGATGCCGCCACCAGCCTGGATCAGTTCGTGGCGATCGAGAAGGTGCCGCCGAACGTGCAGAACCCGCGACCTGCCGCCGGCGCGTCGACCGGCCGGTTCACCGTGGACTGCGGCACGAACGGCAACGGCAAGTTCAGTCCGGACAATCCGGTGGCCCAGCCCGGCATCCGCAACGGCGCCGAACACGTCCACGACTTCGTCGGCAACCTGGCCATCACCGCGAACTCCTCCAACGCCGACCTGGACGCCTCGGGCACCACCTGCCGCAACGGTGACAAGTCGTCCTACTTCTGGCCGGTGGTGCGCATCGACAAGGCCGTCCGCAGTGGCAACCAGGTCAAGCAAGCTCTCGCCCAGACCCAACCGATGGTCGTCTGCCCCTCCGTCGGCAAGCGGCTGCGGGCCGTCCCCATCCGGGCCCGCGGCTCCGTCGACCGCCTGCTCGCCGAACTGGATCGCCAGCAGGCCACCGCGAACCAACGCATGACCGCCACCCGGGGCCGCATCGACGCCGCGTTCAATCGGGAGGTCATCGATCCGCTGCGGGCCCGCCGCGCCGCGCTGATCAAGGAGATCAGCGCCACGATCACCACCGCCGGCGGCAACCAGCCTGGCCTGGTCTCGCTTGTCGACTGCGACATCAGCTACGACGACATGCACGCCCGGATGCCCGGCAGCGCCCACCGCGCGAGCGCCGAGGCGGCCCGAGCCGCGAATCCGCGAATTCAGTGCCCCGCCGTGCGGGACAGGCTGCCGGGCGTACCCGACCGGGCGCTCGCCGAAGTGGACCGCGCCCTCGACGACCTCGACCGGCAGGTCTCCGAGGCCAACGAACGCCTGGTCACCAGCCGTGGCCAGGGCGGACCAGCCTTCGTGGACAACGCGATCCTCGGACCGCTGCGCGCCAAACGGGCCGCCGTGCTCGACCGGATCGCCATCGCGATCGGGCGACAGGCCCCCCGCCCGCAGGGGCTCGGAGCGCTCGCCGCCTGCACGCTGGACCACTCCCCCACCGCCCCGGCGACACCGAGCAGCGCGCCCACCACCGCCGCGGCGCTCCCCGATCCACAGGGCCCCAACCTCGAACTGCCCGGCAACACCGGTGGCATCGTCCGCCCCGCGCAGGTGCTGATCGAGTATCGCGGAAACCCCGTCAGCAAGGTGGTGCCGATGCCGAAGTTCCTCCGGGCCCTCACCGGCGACGCCAAGCCCACCAGCCGCGGGCCGGCCAACGCCCGTGCCACCTGGACCTGTTCGGGTTTCACCGACCGACTCTCCGACAGGTACCCGATCTGCCCCGCCGGCAGCCGGGTGCAGCGCGTGCACGACTTCCCCGGCTGCTGGGACGGTAGGAACATCGACAGCGACAACCACCGCAACCATGTCGCGTTCGCCGACAGGGCCACCGGCGCCTGCCCGCAGGGCTTCCAGGCGATTCCGCAACTGCGGGTCACCGTGGCCTACGACATCCCTCGCACCGTGCAGATCAAGGGCCAGTACGCCCTCGACTCCTTCCCCGAGGAGAACCACAACCCCTTCTCGGACCACAACGACTTCGTCAACGTCAACTCCGCCCAGGCCATGCAACGGATCGCCACCTGCATCAACAAGGGCAAGAACTGCTCCTGACACCAGGAGCGGAGGTGTCGGGCAGGTCAGAGGCCGGCCGGGTCGCGTCCGACCGGCCTCCGACCTGCTGTCACCCACCCGAGGCGGGACCACCCAGGTACTTGACGTCTCAACTTTCCCGCAGTAGCTTATCGCCATTCACAAACGTCTATTTTGAGTGGGTGAACCATGCTGTGGAAGACCATCGCCGTAGCCGCGTCCGTCGTAGGTGTGCTGGCCACCGCCCCCGCCGCCTCGGCCGCGACCAGCCAGGCGGCAGACGGCGGCTGGGGCCAGGGGAACTGCCCGCAGAGCATGCTCTGCGTCTGGCCAAACTGGAACCACCCGCCGGAGGGGCCGGTCGAGACTCCGTCCGTGTTGACCAACAGCGAGTGGTCCGGCTACGCCCCGGCCTTCAACTTCTACAACGGCACATCCCGGAACGCCGAGATCACCTGGTCCTTCAACTATCTCGGGACGCCGCTCACCGGGACGATCTGCGCGCGAGCCGGCGGAAGTGGTGACCTGTACGTGCCCATGTACGTGACGAAGGTGAGCTGGCAGCCGCGCAGCTGCTGACCCCGCCCCGGCGGGCGGGGTCAGCGCAGCCGGAAGACCGTCACGCCGGCTCGGGCACGCCGCCGGGCTCGCCGTCGTCGGGCATCGGTTCGGTCGGCGCGTCCGGCAGTTCGTTCGGCGTACCGGGAAGCAGCTCTTCGGCGGTCTCCGGAACGGGCTCGCGGGGATCGAGGGGTGGATAGACGTCCGGATCGAGCTCAGGATTGGTCATCGGGGAAGTATTCAGCACGACAGCTGCCGCCGCCTGTCGAAGCGGTTGCCGCGACACCGGGGCGCCGGCCCCTCGACGGCCCCGGGCGCGCGGCTCGACGTTTCGGAGCCGCCGGCGTCCGTTGACGTTCAGCTCGCCAGTTCAACGGTGTCCAGGAGTGCGACACGACCCGGCCGCTCGACAGTTGCCCACACACCGAACGTCATGTCGTTGCACTCCGCAATGGTCCTCAGAATCTGCCCGTGCTCCACGGCACCCTCCTGAGCGAGGTCGACCATGACGCATCGGGTCAGCCGTCGGTGTGGCCGCAACACGACCTCCGAGCCCACACGGATGGTTCGCCCGAGCCATCCGTCTTCCGGGAAGTCGTTTCCGGGCACGTCAACGAGCAGGTTGGCCCGGAACCGTACCGGGTCGACCGGCTCGCCCAAGAGGTCGTGAAGCCGTCGCAGCGACGCGGTGCTGATCAGGCTTACCGGCCCTTCGTCATGGTGCAGGACCGAAGCCTCACGCTCGATCGTCACGGGACGACCGACCACGTCACTGACTGCCTCGTGCCCGGCTGCCTCATTGGCATCGAAGCGACGACCGTCGGGCAGCTCGACAACCGGCACCGGATCACCGCAGTGTCCACGAAGCGTGAACAACCCCGGCATCCGGCGGAAGCGTCGGGTGTTCTTTCCGCTGCCCAGCTTGCCGTCCGCGTCGCGCACGGCCCACAGCCGGTCACCTGCGAGTCCCCGCTGCTCAACCTCGAGTGTCGACAGCCGCTCACCGAGCAACGACTTGATCGGAAACCGGCGGATCTCAACCAGCGTCATCGGCGTCACTGTAGATCACCGAACGAATCACGAGTCACGATCGACGCCGCTGGTGGATCAGGACGGCCCAGGCGAGCGGGAGGTTACTCCCGTAGATGGGGACGATTCGCTGGGAGCGATACCAGCGGGGCGGAATTCCACCCTCCCGATCGCTAGACTCGCCCGCAGCCCGGCACCGCTCGCAGACCTCAGCCCGTGCCCGTCCCGATCGAATGGAGACGCCTGTGACCCGAGACATGGCGGCACCCCCCGGCATCGACCCCAACATTCCCAGCGTGGCCCGGGTCTATGACTTCTTCCTGGGCGGCAAGGACAACTTCGAGGCCGACCGAAAGGTCGCCGAGCACGCCCTGCGAATCACACCGGACGGGCCGGCAGCCGGCCAGGCGAACCGGGCCTTCCTGCGTCGCGTGATTCGTTTCCTTGTCACCGAGGCGGGCATCGACCAGTTCCTCGACATCGGATCGGGGTTGCCCACCCAGGGCAACGTGCACGAGGTCGCCACCGAGCAGAACCCGGCCGCTCAGGTGGTCTATGTGGACAACGATCCGATTGTCCTGACACACGGGCGGGCTCTCCTCGCCGCCGAGGGCACCGCAACGGTGATCCAGGCAGACGTTCGGGCACCGCAGGAAATCCTCCACCATCCCGACGTACGCCGATTCCTCGACTTCGACAGGCCGGTCGGCCTGTTGCTCTTCGCGATCCTGCACCACCTCGGCGACGACGAGGATCCGCGAGCGGTGGCGGCGGAGCTGATCGACGCGCTGCCCTCCGGCAGCTACGTGGCGATCTCGCACTTCCGCGACCCGGGTGAGCGGGACCCAGAGGGCTCCCGCAAGGCCCGCGAGGTCGAGCGGGTCTTCAACGAGTCGCTGGGCACCGGCCGCTGGCGTACGGACGAGGAGATTCTCTCGTTCGTCGATGGGCTGACGGTGCTGGAGCCGGGGCTGGTGCCGCTGGCCGAGTGGCGTCCGGAGGCGGACTCACCCGCTCCGCAGCAGACCGACACCTATCACACCTTCGTCGGGCTCCTCGCCCGCAAACCGTAGGCGATCTCCCCGTCCGCACGTCGCTACCGGGCCGGGCCGGCAGTGCCACGCGGCATGCGGCGACGGGCCCCGGTCTGACCGTCCACCGCGCCAGCGGCTCAGGCACGAAGATGGCCCTCGGCATCGCCGAGGGCCATCCGGGTTCGGCCGGCACGGGGCAGCAGGTCGAACCCTCTTCGTGCCTGAGCAATCCAGGCAATCCTGAGCCGGGCTAACGAACGACGCGGTGAAGCAAACCGATCGTCGCCACGCCCACCGTCACACCCGCGGCGGGACCAGCCGCATAACCGATCAGAAGTCCCACGCCGGTGCCGACAGCCAGAATCACAACCCACCGCAACGGGAGGTGACTCTGCTCAGGCTGTTCAGTTGTGCCACGTGAATCGATCATCGAACCACCATCCAATCCCCTGGGAGGGTGTGGGCGACCCAGAAGTTCGGTCGGCCCCGAATGGCAACGACCGAAAATCGAGGCCGCCCCCGGCCGGCCCGGCGAAACCAGGCCAGCAGTTGGAGGTCGTGGCATGCACGGCCTCCGTCTCCCAGGCGAATCGGTTGGAGTTGCGGCTCCGATCGATTCACGCACCGGCCATCGTACTCCTTCAATGCCACTTCCGCGACCGCCGCCGCTCGACGTCGATTGCCCGGAGAACGAGGTGAACGCGGACCCTGCGACGACCTCGGGCTGCCTGATCACCCGCGGCGGCACCGGTTGCCAGCGGATCTCCGCGACGCTAGGTTGAAATTCAATTGATGAACGTCTACGCGACAAAGTCCCGGGGGCCCCGCATGTCCACGTCTGTCACTCGCCGCAGCGTCCTGGCGGGCGGCGCCGGTGCCGCCGTCGGCCTGGCGCTGCCCGGCCCTGCCGCCCACGCCGAGGGCCACCACCCCACCAGCGTGAGCTTCACCCTCGATGCGAGAACGCTCGACGGCGGCGAGCAGGTCACCTCGGTCACCCTCGACACCGGCCGACTCGGCCCGATCGACTCCGCCGGGCTCACCCCCGCCACGTTCAGCGTGCACGCCAAGGCCACCAGCCCGATCCCGATCGCCCCCGGCGACCAGATCTTCAGCGAGTACGACCTGGACCGCCCAGTGACCGCGGCTCGCGTCGACCGGCACGGCAACATCGTGCTGGAGCTGAGCCACGCCGAAGGCCAACTCGGCGGCGCCACCCTCGGCTACATCCTGAGCAGGGGCCGCAACGTCCGGCTGGACCTCGCCTACACCATCACGCAGAACACCCCACTCGCCCGGCGCCACGGCCCGCCGATCACCATCACGCGCTTCGTGCAGGGGCGGCTGTCGAACCCCGAGGTGGACGCCTTCAGCCACCACGTCTCGGGCTCGGGCCTGAAGTACCGGTTGTACGCCCCGCAGCGTTCGCCCCGCCACGGTCGACCGCCGCTGATCCTCTGGCTGCACGGCGCCGGCGAGGGCGCCTCACTGCCCGACGACTACTACGACAACGAGACCACGCTGCGCGCCAACCGCGGCGCGCTGGGCTTCGCCACCCCGGAGGCGCAACGGATCTTCTCCGGCGCGTACGTCGTGGCTCCGCAGAGCACCTCGTACTGGATGGAGGACGGCCCCCGGTTCGCCCCGCTGATCCACGAGATCGTCTCGGACCTCGTACGCCAAAGGCGTGTCGATCCCGACCGGATCTACGTGGTCGGTTGCAGCAACGGCGGCTACATGTCCCTGGAGATGACAGTTGCCTATCCCGACCTGTTCGCCGCGTCGGTACCGATCTGCGGCGTCGTCGAGCCCTTCACCGGGCAGGGGCCACCGCTGATCACCGACGCGGAGCTGGCGAGGATCCATACCCCGACCTGGCTGGTCGCCTCGCGCGACGACGACACCGTGCCACCCGAGACCAACACGATCCACGCGCACGACCTCATCCAAGGATCACTGATCACCCTGTACGACCACGTCGTATGGAACGGCTACCAGTTCCCCGGTCACTGGTCCTGGATCTACGTGGCCCGCAACGACCCGAGCCGCAACGGCACCCACATCTGGCAGTGGATGGCCCGCCGTCGTCGGTGATCCGCCACGTGCGCCTGCGCCTTCCAGGGCCGGGACCGAGGGCGGGTCAACCCTCGGGAGTGGGTCGGCTGTGCACCACCAGCTCGTCGATCGTCAACCGGCCGACGCGCAACTCCCGCACGACCGCCCGACGGATGACCAGCCGCCCAATGACCAACACCCCCACGGCCACGGCCCCGACCGCCAACGCCCCGACGGCGACAGCGCCGAGCGAGGCCGCCCCGGCAGCCCGCGCCCCGGTAGCCGTCGCGCCCGTCGCCACCGCGCCGTCGGCGCGCGTCCCGGTCAACCGTGTCAGGCGAACATCTCGCTTCATGCCCCCATTGTCCGCGAACCGCCGGCGACCCGCTCCCCACAGCCCGTTCGCACCCGTACCGCCGCCACCAGCGAAACCCCGTGGCTCCGGGTGCTTCCGGAACCACGGGGTCGGTGCCGCGACGGGGTCGGCCGTAGCGCTGGCTCTTTCAGTACGACCCGGCCCACCTGTCTCCGCTCGCTGCTCCTAGGTGGCGGCCCATTCCAGCCCACCGCACCAGGAGAGCGATATCCGTTCACCCGACGCGGTTGTGGTCCACACTCTGGGCGACGGCTATGGTTTGGGCATGCACGATCGAGGCAGCCTTGGGCGCGGCGGCGAGCGAGCACCGCTGCCGACGATGCTGCTGCTTGCCGTGCTCGTACTGGTGCTCTCTGCCACCCGGTCGGTCGGGCTGTGCATCGTGTTCCGTTCCGCACGGCGGGCGATCCCCGGTTGTGTGCCCGCCTGGTCGGCGGATCGCGCTCCCCCGCGCCATGCGCGGGGCCTCGCCTGACCCACTCGCCCCGGCTCGCGCCCGTCCCGTCGTACCGCCCGGCGCACAGCCAGGACCGGCCGCGCTGTCACCGCGCCGCCGCACGTCACCTGGCCACGCTCGCCGGCCAGGGCCGCTGCCGAGCCGCTGGGCACATCCGCCGCCTTGCCCGCTGGAGCCCCCATGATTGTCGAACTGACCCCGCTGCCCGGTATCGGGGTACGCCACATGTTCACCACCGCTGACGGCCGCCGCGTGGGCGTGGTCACACACCATCCGGGCGGCCGGCGAGATCTCGTCTACGAGTCCCCCGACGACCCCGACGCCACCTGCTCTCTGACCCTGACCCGCTCCGAGGCCGTGGCACTTGCCGGACTCCTGGGAATCCTGGACGTCGTCACGATGGCGGAGTCATCTCCCGCGTGACGGCCTGTGGCTGCCGTGCCCACCGCGGCACGGCAGCCACACCGCGGGTCAGCCGTTGTGCTTCGCCTGGCAGGACACACAGAACTGCGCGTGCGGAAGGATTTCGAGCCGCTCGGCCGGGATGTTCTGGTGACACTTCTTGCAGGCCCCGTAGGTGCCGTCGCTGATGCGGCTCAGTGCACCGGTGATCTGCTCGATGTTGCGGCGGGTGGCCACCAGCAGTGCGGCCCGATTGTGGGCCTCGCTCGGGTCGCCGGTGTCCGCGTTGAGCTCGGTCAGTTCCCGCAGCCGAGCCGTCTGCGTGGCAAAGTCTTCCGCCAGGGACGCTCGCAGATCAGCCAGCCAGCCCTGGTCGACGGTTCGATGATCGACGCTCATGGTCTACCTCTACCTTTCACGGAAAAAAGAAAAGGGCCGAAGCTTGATAGCTTCGCCCTGGCGGTCGTCTTGTGATGCAACGATTCCGCGGGGGGCCTCGGCCGGTTCGCGCCGGGCTCGACAGCCGGGACGTGGGCGCGACGTGCAGCACGCGGACAACCGGCACCCGCATCCCGACCATCCGGCACGCCGCCGTCGCCACGTAGGCAGCCCCGACTGCCGCCACACCGGTGACGGCAGGAGAGCGGAACGTCACCGGAGACATGTCTCCAACCATAGGCGGCGACCGCAGCAATGCCAACGCCTGCGCCGGGGCCGCACTCGTACCACGATCCACGCCTCGGCCGCCCCGCCCTGGCCCCCTCGCCCGCGGGACACTCCTGGGGCGCGATCAGCCGGTCGTTGACTCGGGGCCAGGAAACCGCAACGCTGTGGAAGCGCTCCCATCGTCGAGCTTCTATTAGGAAGGAATGCTCGTGCGTCCCACCACCGCTCTACTCCCCGTCGTGCTCGCCACGGCCCTCGGCGGTCTGGCCCTGCCGCAGCCTGCCCTGGCCGCGGCCGGCCCGGCCCTGGCCGTGGACACCACCGCGGCCCGACACCAGATCAGCCCGTACGTCTACGGCATGAACTTCGCCGACCAGGCCCTCGCCCGTGACCTGCGGCTGCCCGTGCACCGCTACGGCGGCAACGCCACCACCCGCTACAACTTCCGTACCGACACCACCAACCGCGCGGCGGACTGGTACTTCGAGAACATCCCCAACGACAACCCGAGTCCGGAAGACCTCCCGGAGGGCTCGGAGTCCGACCGCTTCGTGCAGCAGAACAAGGCCACCGGCGCCGCCACGGTGATGACAATGCCGATGCTCGGCTGGGTCGCCAAGGACCGGTCGCGGGCGTGTGGCTTCAGCGTCGCCAAGTACGGCCCGCAGGAGTCCACCGACACCTGGGCACCGGACTGCGGCAACGGCAAGAAGCCGGACGGGACGCTGATCACCGGCAACGATCCGGAGGACACCAGCGTCGCCGTCGGTCCGGAATACGCCACCGACTTCGTCAACCACCTCAAGGCGCAGTTCGGCACCGCCGCTGAGGGCGGGGTCCAGTTCTACAACCTGGACAACGAGCCGGACCTGTGGCACTCCACCCACCGCGACGTCCGTCCGACCGGGCTGGGCTACGACGAACTGCGTGACCGCACCTACGAGTACGCCGCCGCGATCAAGGCCGCCGACCCCGGCGCGAAGACGCTCGGTCCCGTCGGCTGGGGCCTCAACTCGATCCTCTATTCGGGCCTCGACCAGGACACCTGCTCGCGTACCGGCTGCTGGTCGAACCCGCCGGACAAGGCCGCTCACGGCGGCCAGGACCTCGGGCCGTGGTACCTGGACCGGATGCGCGAGTACGAGCAGCAGCACGGCACACGCATCCTCGACTACTTCGACGTCCACCTCTACCCGCAGCAGTCCGGGGTGTTGGGCGAGGCGGCCGGCGACGCGAACACCCAGGCGCTGCGCCTGCGCTCGACCCGCCAACTCTGGGACCCGACGTACGTCGACGAGAGCTGGATCAACAGTCCGGTCCGCTACATTCCGCGGCTGCGCGAACTGGTCGACCAGCACTACCCGGGCACGAAGATCGCCATGACCGAGTACAACTGGGGCGCCTTCGGGTCGCTCAACGGCGCGCTCGCCCAGGCTGACGTGCTCGGCATCTTCGGCCGTGAGGGGCTCGACCTGGCCACCCTCTGGACCGCGCCCACGACCGACCAGCCGGTGGCCAACGCCTTCCGCGTCTTCCGCAACTACGACGGCAAGGGCGGCGCGTTCGGCGAGACCTCCGTCCGGGCGACAAGCGCCGACCAGGGCAAACTGGCCGTGTACGCCGCCGAGCGCAGCGCCGACAAGGCGCTCACACTGGTCGTCGTCAACAAGACCGGCGACGACCTGACCAGCCCGGTCGCCCTCACCGGCGCCTCCGCCACCACCGCCCAGGTCTACCGGTACAGCGGGGCGAACCTCGCCGGCGTCGTCCGGGAGGCCGACCTGCCGGTGACCGCCAGCGGCCTCACGGCCACGTTCCCGGCCAACTCGATCACCCACCTGGTGCTGCCGCGCGGCACCACGCCCGGCGACACCCAGGCGCCGACCGTCCCGGGCAAGCCGACCGCCGGCACGATCACCGGCGACAGCGTCGCGCTGTCCTGGACGCCGTCCACCGACGACACCGCCGTCACCGGCTACGACGTGCACCGGGTCGACACCACCGGCCCCGTGAAGGTGGGCAGCGCCACCGGCACCGCGTACACCGTGACCGGGCTGACGCCGGACACCCCGTACACCTTCGTGGTGACCGCCCGCGACGCGGCGGGCAACGTATCGGCGGCCTCACCCGGCCTGACCGTGCGGACCGCGCCCACCGCCCCGACCGGCGGTTGCACGGTCGGCTACACGGCGAACAGCTGGCCGGGCGGTTTCACCGCGTCCGTGACGGTCAAGAACACCGGCACCACCGCGATCGACGGCTGGAAACTCGGCTTCGACTTCCCCACCACCGGCCAGAAGGTCGATCAGGGCTGGTCGGCCACCTGGAAACAGAACGGCACGAGCGTCACCGCGGACAGCATGAGCTGGAACGGCAAACTCGCCCCCGGCGCGTCCACGAGCGTGGGCTTCAACGGCACGTGGAGTGGCACCAATCCGGCGCCAACCGCATTCACCCTCAACGGTCAACGCTGCGGATGACCTGAGAGACCCCTGCTCCGCACCACACCGGCGGAGCAGGCGGGAGGGGGCCGGGGCGCTGCCGCGCCCTGGCCCCCTCGCCCGCGGATCACTCCTGGGGCGCGATCAGCCGGCCGTCGGTGGCGTCGCGGACCGTGATCGCCTCCACCGGGCACGAGTCGGCGGCGGCGAGGATGGCCTCGGCCGGGGCGGCGACGTCGGCCAGCGGCGTGGACAGGCCGCCGACCAGGCGGAAATGCTCGGGCGCGGTACCGGCGCAGATGCTCGTGCCGATGCAGCGGCGCGCGTCCACCCCGATCCGCCACGCGGTACTCACCAGGCCACCGGCATGCCGAGCAGGCCCCGCACCAACATGCCGCGCTTCCACTCCAGCTCGGCTTCCGGTACGGCGAGCCGCAAGCCGGGCAGGCGGGTCACCAGGGTGGCGACGGCGACCTGCAACTCCATGCGGGCCAACTGCGCGCCGACGCAGTGGTGCACGCCGTGCCCGAAGCCCAGGTGCGGGTTCTGCTCGCGGCCGAGATCCAGGCGGTCCGGGTCGGCGAAGACCGTACCGTCCCGGTTCGCCGACGACAGCGATCCGAGAACCGGCTCACCGGCCCGGACCAGCACCCCGCCGACCTCGACGTCCTCCTTGGCGTACCTGGCGAAGGAGGAGCCGACGCCGAGCGGCACGTACCGCAACAGTTCCTCGACCGCGGCCGGCACCAGCGACGGGTCGGCTCGCAGCCGAGCGAGCTGGTCCGGATTGTGCAGCAGGACGTAGACGAAGTTGGGGATCTGGGTAACCGTGGTCTCGTGGCCGGCCGCGAGCAGCCCTCCGGCCAGCTCCACCAGTTCGGTCTCGCTGAGTCGATCCTCATTGTCGTCGCGGGCCCGCACCAACGCGCCGAGCAGGTCGTCGATCTCCGGCTCGCGGCGGCGCTCGGCGACCAGGCCACCCATGTAGCCCCAGAGATTGTTCAGGTACTCCTGGATCGTCTCCGCGGGCAGCGACGTGGTCGAGACGATCGCCTCGGACCAGATGTGGAAACGGTCACGGTCGGCGTACGGGACTCCGAGCAGCTCGCAGATCACCTGGATCGGCAGCGGCGTGGCGACGTGCTCCACCAGGTCGGCCGGAGGACCGAGCCGGACCATGTTGTCGACCAACGCGTCGGCGATCCCCTGGGTTCGGGGTCGCAGCGCCTCCACCCGGCGTGCCGTGAACGCCTTCGCCACCAACCGGCGCAGTCGAGTGTGATCGGGCGGGTCCATGGTCAGCATGCCGCTGTACTGCTGGCGCGGGGTGAGCCTGGGCTCGTCGCGCTCGACGGCCGGGGCGCGGCCGAACCGCACGTCGCCGAGGACCGTACGGACGTCCTCGTAACGGGTGGCGAGCCACGCCTCCTCGCCGTAGGGGAGCTGCACCCGGGTCATCGGCTCGTTCTCGCGCAGCTCGCCATAGGTCGGATCGACGACGAGACGGTCGGGCACGCTGAACGGGTACGGCCGCGCGGGCGGAACGGTTCGGCTCTCGGTGGTCTGCGCGCTCTCCGTCATCCGGATTCCCTTCGTCGAGACGGCGTGATCCTGAGGCCGGCGCCACGTTCACGGCGGCGCCGGCTTGCCAGCGTCCAGGGCCCGCGAACAGCACACATCGACGCTGAGTAATCTCCTGAAATCGGATAGTAACGACAGACGTCGATGATCGCCATGGCGAGCGGTCGCGGCGCGTCAGCGGGCGAGCTCGTCCTCGACGAAGGCGGGCCTTGCAAGCGTGATCGCCGGGATGGTCGCCACGAGGACGACAGCGAGCAGGAACAGTAGCGGCAGGGTCCACCCGCCGCTCGCGTCGTGCAGCAACCCGACGAGCAGCGGACCGAGCGCGCCGAGTGCGTACGCGACGCCCTGGGCGAAGCCGCTCAGCGCGACGGTGCCGCCGTGGGTTCGGGTGCGAACGTTTATGAGCACGAGGCAGACCGGGAAAAGGATGGACCCCGAGCCGATGAGCAGCACCCAGAGCAGTGTGAGTGTCGCGGGTGCGAGCAGCAGGCCGAGGTAGCCGAGCAGGAAGCTCGCGACACCTGCGGCGATCAGCCAGCCGACATTGCGCAGCCGCGCGACGAGTAGGGGCGCGATGAAGGCCCCGGGCACGCTGATGATGCCGGTGACGGCGAGCAGCACACCGGCCTCGGTCGGCGTCGAGCCGGCGATGTCGCCGAGGATCTCGGGCAGCCACGCGAAAGCCGCGTAGGTGCAGATCGTGCTGGTCGAGAAGACGACGGTGATCGACAGGGCCACGCGTGACCGCCACAGTCGCGTGACGAGGGCGGGGGGCGGGGACTCGACGGGGACGGCATCGGAGAGTCGCTGGCGGCGCTCCCGCGCGATGATGACGAGCCACGGAACGAGCGCGACTACCGAGGTCACCGACCAGATGCCGAGCAGGAACCGCCAGTTGGTCTGCTCGGTGACCGGAGCGGCGACCGCTGCGGGCACGGCCGTGCCCAGGCCCACGACGCAGACGTACACGGCGGTCAGCAGTGCTACCCGGTCGGGGAAGTAGCGCCGCACGATCGGCGGCAGCAGCACGTTCCCGATGCCCGTACCGGCGAGCGCGACGACGCTGCCGACGAGCAACACCGCGAAGTCCGGGGCGAACGCGCGCACGAGGTGGCCGAGGGTCATGAGCAGCAGCGCGAGCGCGATGCCGCCGTCGAGGCCGAAGCCGCGGGCGACGCGCGGCGCGATGAACCCGGATGCCGCCAACAGGATCGGTGGCAACGTGCCGAGCAGCCCGACGCCGATGTTCGAGATCGGGATGTCCACCCGGATGTCGCCGAGGATCGGCGATATCGTCGCCACCGCCTGGCGCAGGGTGAATGCGACGAGCACGATGCCCAGCAGCGCGGCCGTGCGTCCCGCCCACAACGGAAGGCGGCGGCGCTCGGGCATTCCCCGAGCCTAGTACTCCGTCCGGGGATGTTGACCTTGGGTCGAGCACCCTCTCAGCGGGTGCCGCGCCGGCCGCAGACCGCCAGCGAACCGACGACCTAATGTGCCTACATCCGTTCCTGGAGGGTCACCCCTCGATCGCGCAGGTCGTCGAGGGTGTTGCGGTGTCCTTCCGGTGTGTTCCCGGCGATCGCCGGCAGCAGCACGGAGACCTGGTATCCCAGCCGCAGCGCGTCGACGGCGGTACTCGCGACACCGCCCTCGGTCACCAGCCCGGCCAGCACGACATCGCTGACCGCATGGTCGCGCAGCATGTCGTCCAGAGGGGTGCCCGCGAACGCGCTGCGGTCGTACTTGGTGACGACCGGCTCGCCGTCCCCGACCGTCACCGCGTCGACGAATCGTGTCGCCGGTGCGTCCGGCCCGCCGTCCGAGCCGTCAAGGGCGAGGTGCCGCACGTGCACGACAAGATCGCCGGGCGCCCGGAACGACTGCCGTGCCTGCTCCGCGGCCCGCGCCGCTGCCATGCCGCCATCGGGTGCGTACCGCTCGACGACCCACCACTGCAGGTCGATGAGGATCAGGGCCGATGCCATAGCCGCTCCTTGGTAGTAGACTGCCGAATGACAGAGTACTGCTATTCGAGAGGTGTCGAACATGCGGACACGCGAGGTGGGTGCCACCGGACGCCACGTCGGCGCGATCGGTCTGGGCTGCATGGGCATGAGCTGGGCGTACGCCGAGAGCACGCGGAACGATGCCGCCTCACGGGACGTGGTGCGCGCCGCCGTCGACGGCGGTGTCACCTTCATCGACACCGCCGATGTCTACGGCGCCGGCCACAACGAAACGCTTGTCGGCGAGGCGTTGTCCGGCCTGCGCGACACGGTGTTCCTGGCGACCAAGGCCGGGTTGGTGGTCGATGACCTCCCCGCCAAGAGCATGTATCGCGACGGGTCACCCGCCCACCTACGCGCCGCCGTCGACGCGTCGCTGAAGCGCCTCAACACTGATCACATCGACCTGTGGTATCTGCATCGCGTCGACGACGCCGTGCCGCTGACCGAATCCTGGGCCGCCATGGCGGACATGGTCCGCGCCGGCAAGGTCCGCTACCTCGGCCTGTCGGAGGTAACCGTCCAGCAGGCCGCCGCCGCGGCCGCGGTACACCCGGTGACCGCCGTACAGTCCGAGCTGTCGCTCTGGACCCGCGACGCGCTCGGACACTCCCCCACCGGGGCATCCGCACCTGCCATCGCCGGCGGTGGTGCGACCGACGTCGGCGACGTGGTCGGCTGGTGTGCGGCGAACGGTGCCGCGTTCGTGCCGTTCGCGCCGCTCGGCCGGGGCTTTCTGACCGGCGCCATCGACACCGCCACCCAGTTCGAGGAGGGCGACCTGCGCGCGGGCAACCCCCGCTTCACGAGCGCGGCCCGCGCGGCAAATGCCCGCATCGTCGACACGGTACGCGCCGTCGCCACCCGCCACAGCGTGACTCCCGCGCAGGTCGCGATCGCTTGGACCATGGCGCAGGGCCCGCACGTCATTCCCATTCCGGGTACGCGTCGGCTCGGCCATCTCGCGGACAACCTCGGCGCCGCCGACGTAACGCTTACCGCAGCCGACCTCGCGGAGCTCGACGCCGCACCGACCGCCGTCGGCACCCGGTACTGAGATGGAACGGCTCGGCCTCGTCATCAAACGCGCCGAACAGGCGCTGATCGCCGAGAAGACGCGCGTGCTGCAAGAGTTTCACCTGACCGTCCCGCAGTACGCGGTCCTGCTCGTCCTGCTGCAGTCCTCGGAAGCATCGGCTGCGCAACTCGCCCGCGCCTGCCTGGTGACCCCGCAGACCATCGCCACCGTGCTCACCAACCTCGAAGGGAAGGGGCTCATCGAACGAGCAGCGTCGCCGCTTCACCAACGCGTACGGGTCGCCCAACTGACAGCCAAGGGAACCGACCTGATACGCCGAGCGGACCCGGCCGCACTCGCCGTCGAGCAACGCCTGGCCGCCGCCTTCACCGCCGACGAACGGAAGGCGTTCACCGAGCACCTGGAACGGGCGATCACCACGCTGGCCCGTCACCAACTCCCCGACGACGCACCGACGCCACAGCCTGCGGACGACCCCTCGTAGCGTGGTGCCATTCGAACGGTCGAAGCACCAACGCCCGTACTTGCCCCGATCAGCCCGGCTGCGCCGACAGTGAAGAGCCCCACGGATAGCGCCGCGTTCCCTGACCACAACCGCACAACCCTGAGCGGTACGCACACGAGCCATGAAACGCCGTGGTGCCGTGGTCATCGCCGATGCCGTTTCAGAGGCGGAAGATCCGAACTATCAGCCCGGTGTCGTGCATCGTGTGTGGCGCGAGGGCGTGGTACGCCCATGCGTGCACCCAGGCGTTGCCGGTCCGTACGGTGAGCCAGGTCTTGAACGCGCCGGGCAGCGTGTAGATGAGAAGGACGAACAGGATCGTCAGCGTGGCCTCGCGCGGCGACCCGAACCTGCCCCAGCCCTCGAACAGGTGCAGTGCCGCGTACGTCAGGCCGCCGAGCACGAGGGTCGCTGTGGTGGAGCCGGTCAGACGGGCGTATCGGGGAACGAGGATGCCCTGCACGAAGATGACTGTCGGCAGCACCGTGCCCGCCAGGTACAGCAGGAATGTCAGTGGCACTCCGGCGGCGAGCTGACCCGGGGTCAGGCCGGCGAACGCGTGGCCGAGCACCACCCATTGCGCGAGCGATTCGAGGACCAGCACGGCGAGGATGAGGATGGCGTCGCCGCGCCGATCCGCCGAGCGCAGACACATCTGGTGGGCGGTGTAACGCCGCCGGAACCACAGGAGCGGCAACAGCGCGTAGACCACAACGTTGTACGCGGCCCAGCCGAGCGCCTCGGCGGGCGCGACCGGATCGGTGGTGCCGACGAGGGTGCCGGCCAGGTGGAAGCCGATCGGGTGCCAGCCGAGCCCACGGCCGATGAGCAGGCCACCAAGTTGGGCGAGGACGCCGTACGCCAGGACGAGGCCTGTTTCACGGCGAGCGGTGGGGAGCGTCGGTGCGCGCTCGGCGATGTCCGGCGCGGGTCGACGACGGGTGAGCGCGTATCCGATGACGGCGAGCAGTACCAACTCGACGAGGGTGGCCTGAGCGGCGATCACCTGACCGGGCCCGGATGGCGGGTCGTGCTGCGCCGGCCAGTCGAAGGGGGCGTTGCCGGGCGCGAGGAGCAAGACCGCGCCGTTGAGTGCGATCCAGCCGACCACCGCTGCCGTGAGCCAGGCTTTTTCTCGACGTGACACAGACGCTCCCGCTTATCCAGCACAGGCGTGTTAGTCAAAGGAACGTAGCACGAGTGTGTTATAAAAAGTGGTGCCGAAGCTGGTGGATGCGCAGGCCCGACGGACCGAGCTCGCCGAAGCGGTCTGGCGGATCACGATGCGGGATGGGCTGGAGCAGGCATCCGTACGAAACGTGGCGCGCGAGGCCGGCCTGTCCATGGGTTCGTTGCGCCACTTCTTCACCACCCAGTCCGAACTCCTCGGATTCGCCCTACGGTTGGTGGGAGAACGGATCGAGGAGCGGATCCGAGCCGTGGACACCACGGGCGACCAGCGTGCGGTGGTCCGGTCGATGATCGACGAGATGCTGCCACTGGACCGGCCGCGGCGCGGCGAGTGCGAGGTGTGGCTGGCGTTCACGGCACGCGCCGTCGTGGAACCGACAATGGCCGGCCTGCGCAAGGACATCGACAAACGCCTCACCGACGCCTTCACCGCCATGATCCGACGACTGGCCGACGCTGGTGCGCTCCGGCCCGGGCTCGATCAGAAGGTCGAGGCAGAGCGTCTCTACGCCCTCGTCGACGGCGTGATCCTGCACGCCCTCCTGCGCCCCGGCCGGACCTCGAACGCAACCGCCAAGGCCACTGTCGACGCACACCTGAACCAGATCGCGCCAGCAGCCGTGGATGAGCGCTGAGATTCCCCTACCGGGGCCCTGTTCACGACAGCGCGCGCGTTCGATGTCGAGGCGTGGATCGGTGCCCACCAGACTTCGCTCCCGGCGGCGCTCGTAGCTGCACGTTGGGGATGACCCCGTGCGGATGTGGATGAGCGGGATTCTTGTTCGGTCCGGACGGGATGCGAGGCTGGACGCGTGGCTTCCGGATCGGCGTACCTCGCCCACGTGGAGATCGTCGCCGGGTTTCTCGACTCGTACGCCCGCCAGTCCCTGAGCCGGCGCGATGCCCGCCCGCCGGTGCCGCCCGCATGAGCCTGGTGTCGGCGTTCGTACCGGTCTGGATCCTCACCGCGGTCGGCTACGCGGCCTGTCGCTGGGGCCTGCTGGGCGAGGCGGCGGCGTCGGTGCTGGGCCGATTCGTGTTCCATCTCGCGATGCCGTCCGCCCTGTTCCTGGCCCTGTCCCGAATGCCGCTCTCCGGGTACGCCGGCCGCTCGCTGCTCGCCTTCGGGGTGAGCACGGCCGCGGTCGTCGGGTTCGGGTGGGTCGGCGCGAGCCGGCTGTTCGGTCGCACGGCAGGCGAACGACCGATCTGGGGCATGGCCGCCGGGTACGTCAATTCGGCGAACCTCGGCATCCCGATCGCAACGCAGGTTCTCGGCAACGTGTCGTTCCTGGCGGAGGTGGTGCTGCTGCAGGTGCTGGTGGTGACGCCCGTGATCCTGGTCGCCCTGGACCGGCACAGCGACCCGGCCGGCCGGGTACGGGTCGGCCGTATCGCCTCCCTGCCGGTACGCAACCCGGTGATCCTGGCGTCGCTGCTCGGTGTCGCGTGCTCGGCTAACCGGCCTGCACCTGCCGTCGGCGGCCGGTGCGCCGCTCACCCTGCTGTCGGGCGCCGCGGTTCCGGCCGCCCTGGTCGCGCTCGGCGCGTCGCTGCACCGCGCGGCGCCGTCGCGGGCCGAGCCGGCCGAGATGGGCGGACTGGGCGAACTGGCCGTGATCACCGCACTGAAGCTCGTCGCACAGCCGGTCATCGCGTACACGGCCGGGCTGGCCCTGCACCTGTCCGCGCCGCAGTTGCTCGCCGTGGTGGTGTGCGCGGGCCTGCCGACAGCGCAGAACACGTTCATCTTCGGCCAGGAGTACGGCGTCGGCGAGGCGGTGGCCAACCGGGCGGTGCTGGTGACCACGACGCTGTCGCTGGCCACCCTGGCCGCGGTGGCTACGCTGCTCGGATAGGTCCGTCAGCCTGCTTCCAACGCCAGGTCTACCGGTGCGAGGGTGTTGTCCCGACTGCCGCTACTCCCTCGACTACTGAAGGCTGGGATGCCGCCATGACTGATCACGACGTACGTCCGGTGGTGTTCCTCGACGTCGACGGAACGCTCCTTCCCGCGGGCGGGGTGCAGCAACCGGCGACCCTTGCGGAGTGGAACGCGAAGTGGCAGAACTCGTCGAATCCGCACCTGGCGAGATTGACGCGTGAACACGGCCCGCGTCTGTTGGCGCTGTCCTGCGATCTGATGTGGGCGACGGCGTGGATGGAGGATGCGAACGAGGTGATAGCGCCACTGCTCGGCCTGCCCACGTTGCCTGTGGTGGACATGGGTGAGCTGCCGGACATCGACGATCGGGTTTTCTCCGAGGACGACTGGACTGCCAGGCTGCACTGGAAGACACGGGCCCTCGTCGAGACTGCCGCGGGACGCCCGTTCGTCTGGGTCGACGACGAGATCACCGAGGTTGACCGATCCTGGGTCGCCGCGCACCACCCCGGGAGAGCGCTGCTCCACCGTGTCGCTTCCGACTCCGGTCTCACCGACGCCGACCTCGTCGTGGTCGAGGAGTGGTTGCAGGGGGCATGACGTCGCTGGATCGCGGGTGACGGGCTGGCGAGGATCGCCATGTCGCGTCAGGTTCGGTCCCGTGAGGTGGTCGGAAACCTTCGGTGGTTCCCCGGAGGTACAGAGAATCGGGTCTTCGAGGTCAGGGTTGCTCAGTCCCGCTCGTGCGGCGCGGGTCGCTGTCGGTACGGGCGGCGGCGAGGAACGCGTTGTAGCGGGCGAGGTCGTCTTCCTCGCCGGTGGCCTCGGCCCGGTCGGCGGCCCGGTCGAGGCGGTCCTGTTCGCGCTGGTCGGCGCGAATCCACTGGCGAATCAGGACGATCATGACGACGACGGCGGGCAGCTCACCGAACGCCCAGGCGATGCCGGCGCCGAGCCGCTGATCGGCCAGCAACGACGACGCCCAGGCGGGGTGGACAGCGGTGTACCAGTCGGGGGCGATGACGGTGGTGGTCTGCATGAGGACCAGGCCGAAGAAACCGTGCGCCATCATCGACGCCAGGTGGATGATCACCAGCAGAGGATGGGGGACTCGTCGGCGGCCCGGGTCGACACCGATGAGCACCCAGAACAGCAGATAGCCCGCGACCACAAAGTGGGTGAGCATCGCGAGGTGACCGAGGTGGGAGCGCATCAGCACGCCGAGCAGGTCGCTGAAGTACAGGCCGAACAGGCTGGCGGTGTAGATGCCCAGTGCGACGAGCGGATGCGTGAGCACTCGGGTGGCGCCGCTGTGTAGCGCGATCAGCAGCCACTCCCGGGCGCCGCGTACCCGGGGGTCGGCCGGTCGGCGCAGGGCGCGCAGGGCGAGGGTGACCGGTGCGCCCCCGACCAGCAGGATCGGCACCAGCATCGACAGCACCATGTGCTGGGCCATGTGCGCGCTGAACAGCACGTACGCGTAGCGGGCGACACCAAGGTCGGTGGTCGCGGCGAGCAGCGACAACCCGCCCACCCAGCTCGCCGTCCGGGCGATCGGCCAGCGGTGCCCCCTGCTGTGCATCCGGCGCACACCGGCCAGGTACCCGCCGATACCGAGAGCACAGACGGTCAGGAAGAACATGTCCGGTAGTGGCTGCCCGAGCAGGTTGCCCGCGGTGGGCGCGGTAGGCATCGGGAAGCCGAGCAGCTCGGTGATCGGGTCGGCGTCGATGCCGGCCTCGGGGATCGGTGTGGGGCTGCGGGACAGGGCCACCGCCAGGCCGACGGTGGCGGCGAACACGGTCAGCTCCCCAGCGGCCAGTCGGCCGAACGCCCGGGGCCTTCCGGCGTGCAGTGCCGGCAGCGTACGGGCGCGGTGTATCGCGCCGAGCGAGCCGAGGATCACGAGGGCGGCGAGCTTGCCGAGGACCAGCCAGCCGTAGCGGGCCTGCCAGAGCTGCTCAACCGACCCGAGGCGGACGGCAGCGTTGGCCAGTCCGCTCACCGTCACGGCGACGAAGCAGCCCAGGGCGAGGCGACTGTACCGAGAAGCGGCCTCGGCCAGCAGCCGACTGCGCCGCACGATCAGCAGGGCGACAAGTCCACCGATCCACACCGCGGCGGCGAGGATGTGCAGAGCCAGGCTGGTGACCGCGATCTGGTGGTTACCGGCTCCGGCGGAGTGACCGGTGAACGCCGGGGGCAGCACCGCCACCAGCGCCAGGATCGTGACGGTCACGGCAATCCCGCGGGACACCCCGGCGCGGGCCAGCAGCGCCGTGGTCAGGGCAAGCCCGGCTTGCAGCATGAGCGACTGCCCCTGCGAGATCGTGGTGGCGAAGCTGATGACCGTCGCGGGTTCGAGCGTCCCCAGCGGTTGGCCGAGCAGGTCCGACACCGTCAGCACCACAAGCGACAGTGCTGCCACCGTCCAGCCGAGCGCCGTGCGGCTCGCTCGGCGGAGCAGCAGGTAGCCGTGGGGCGAGACGCTGCCTCCGTCGCCGGGCAGCAGGAACGCGGCGGTTACCAGCATGCCGACGGTGACGGTGGCGAAGCAGTCGGAGAGGAGGCGGACCACAGGTAGTGCCCAGGTCGTGACCGGTCCCGCGTCCGGCAGGCCCGGAATCGCGGCGGTGAGGGCGCCTCCGACCCGTAGGCCGAGCAGCAGCAGAGCAACGCCCGAGGCGCCGATGGCGACAACGACCAACCACTCGAACGTCGTAGCTGCGGTCGACCGGGGTCGGCCGGTGGACGTCGCGGCGGCCGGCCCCGCTGGCGCCGGGACTGCGGTCTGGGCGCTACCAGGATCGTCGCCGGCGAGCTGCCGGGAATCTGTGTCGGACACGTGTTGACCTTGACCTGTCAGGTGGTGAGGTGGCGCGACCGCGAGAGCGGCCTGCTCATCGACGGTTCGCTCGCCACCAGAGCAGCCCGGCAACCGCCACGACGACGATGGCCAGCGCGCCGCCGGCGACGAGGACGCCAGCGTCCGGGCCATCGTCGTCCTGCACCGACGCGGCGGCGGACGGCTCGTCGGTCGTCGTGCTGACGATTGGCGGGGCGCTGGAATTGGGGTCGGCCACCGTGAAGGGGTACGACCCCTGCACCGGGTGCCCGTCGGTGGAGACGACGCGGTAGGCGACGGTGTAGGTGCCGTTGGGCAGCGCCCCGGTCACCTGGACCGACCCCTTTGCCCCGCCGACCACCGGGTCACCTGTGGGGATCTTCCGCCTGGCGGCGTCGGTGAGAACGATGGTGGTGAACGGGGGGTCGAGCCGCTCGACGAACTCGAGCACGATCTCGGTAGGGGCGCTGGACAGGGTCGACTCCTGGACCGGCGCCGAGGACCGGAGCGTGTTGTGCGCCCAGGCCGGGCTGACCGGGATGAGCACCGCCACGAGGACGGCGAGGACCGCCGAGCCGAGCCGGAGGGCGATGGGGCGGGACGACGGTACGGTCATGACGAAACTCCGGTTGGCGTGATCATCCGAGCACCTGCTCGCCGACCCATCCCCCCGGCTGACAACCGGGAGGGATGGCGAAGACGGCGGACCCGATCGGAGTGGTCCACTCGTTGAGCAGGTCCCGCTCGGCCAGCCGGCGTTGGATAGGCAGATACTGCCGGGCGATGTCGGCCTGGTACGAGGTGAAGATCAACCCGCTGTCGGCGTGACCCTCCGCCGTCGGCGCCCCGTCGTAGTTGTACGGCCGGCGCAGGATCTTCAGCCGGTCCTCAGTGACGTGCGCGCGGGTCAGGTGGGAGAAGTCGGGAATGATGGTGAGACCGTCCGGGCCGGTGGCGGCGAAGTCAGGTTCGTCGCGTTCGGCGGTGCCGGTCAGCGGGGCGCCGGTGTCGAGCCGCCGTCCGACGGCGACTTCGCGGTCGGTCCGGCCGAGCAGGTCCCAGGTTTCCAGGTTCATGCTGATCCGCCGTACGACGAGGGTGGTGCTGTCGCGCAACCACGCCGGGCCGTCCGGGACCCAGAGCGCGGTGTCCATGGGCGACCCGGGTCGGGGATTGGCGGTGCCGTCGAGCTGACCGAACAGGTTGCGTTGGGTATGGCCGCCCGGCTCGACACCGGGGCTGCGCCGGAAGCCATGCTGGACCCACCGCACCCTGGCGAAGGGCCGGCTGTCCTTGATCAGGACGCGTTGGGCGTGCGCCACCGTGATCGCGTCATCGGCGCAGATCTGGAGCAGCAGGTCACCGCCGGACCAGGCTGGCTGGAGTCGGTCGATGCGAAACGAGGGCAGTTCGGTGACCGACACCGGCCGCCTGTCGTCGACCCCGGCGGCACGGTAGAGACCGGGGCCGAAGCCGAAGGTCACGGTCAGCCGTGCCGGCAGCAGCCCGAGTTCGGCCTCGGTGTCGGCCAGCGCGGGTTGGCCCTGGGTGAGCCGGGCCGCGTCGTCGGTGAGCAGCCGCAACATCCGACCCATCGCTGCCCGGTCGGTGTCGTCGCGCAGGGTCAGTGCCACGAACGACGCGTACGCCTGTGGTTCGGTGGCCACCCCGGCCTGCCGGGTGCCGTGGAACGGCTCGATGAGGCCGCCGACGGCCGCCACCGGCGTCGTGTCGGCAGCGACCACGTCCGGTCGCGCGGACCCGCCGGTACGTGTCATGGCGGCCGCGGCACCGCCGGTCACGGCTCCCCCCACGGCGAGAGCACCGCCGGTGAGCAGGCCACGCCTGCTCACCGGCCGGACCGGTGAAGTCCCGGTCACGATGCCGGGCTCATGCTCATCCCCGGCGTGGCGCTCATCCCGGGCATGGGCTCGCCATGCCCGGGGGCGTAGCTCTCCTGCGCGCCGGTGAACGGCTTGGCCACGGCGCGGAACTGCTGAGTCCTGCCGTCGGCGAAGGTCAGGGTAAAGGTCAACTCGTCGCCGGCCCGGACGGGCTTGGTGAGGTTCATCAGCATGAGGTGGTCGCCACCGGGCTCCAACGCGTGCGTGCTCCCGGCCTTGATCACGATGCCGCCCTGCTTCTGCCGCATGACCATCTTGCCGTCCTTCATGGCCATCTCGTGCAGCTCCATCGACGACAGCGAGGTCGTGGCACCAGTCACCGTGACATCGGTGTCCCCGTCGTTGACCAGGGTCCCGAAAGCTGCCGTCATGCCCTTGTCGGCCGCCTTGACCCACGGGTCACGAATCGTGACCACGCCAGCGGCGGCACTCGGCGATGCCGACGGGTTTGGCTGCGCGGACGCCGGCGAGTCGGATGACCCACACCCGGCCGCGCCGACCGCCACGAGCGCAGCGGCGGTGGCGAGTGCGATGGCCGAGCGTCGGCGCGAGCTGATGGTAGCCATGAATTCTTCCTCCGGTGGTTGTTGCTGCTTCGTTGGTCGGTCGCCGCGGGGCGGAAGTTCCGGGCGGGCGGATAATGGCCCGATCGCGGCTGACCGACGGAGGTTCCGGCGTCCCGCTGGCAATGCCCTGCAGGCCCTGCCAGCAAAGGACGAAGTCCCGCTGTACGCAGTCGACTTCGTGGTGCACCAGTGCCGGCCTGCCGGGCGCAGCGCAGTCCTGTTATTGAGACGGGTGGGGTCTCAGTCGCTGGTGCCTTCGACCTTGTCGGTCAGGTCGAGGATGTCGGGGACGGCGTCCAACACGGTGACCTCGACCAGGGCGTCACGGCGGCCATAGCGGCGGCGGTACTCGGCATACGGGTAGTCCGCGATCGGCAGCCAGGATCGGTGCCCCCGCACGGGGTGGTTCTTCTGCGTCACCGCGCCCGAGTTGAGCCGGCAGAGTTCGATTCGTGGACCGTATCGCTCGACTAGGGCACGTGTGTCAACGTGCAGGACGACCTGATCCTCGGTGCGATACTCCTTCGCTTGACGCAGCCGGGCCAGCCGCTCGGCGCTGGCCCAGAAGAAGACCCGGGAGTTGATGGCCGCGAGGTACTCGGTCAGCGAGGAGTTTGGATCGATCTTCTCCGTAACGAATTTCATGGGCTTCTGATCGCGGATCACAGCAGGCGCCAGGCCGGGCGCGCGCAGAACGGTGGACTGTCTGCGCGGGGCACTCAGGAGTCGGTCGCGCTCGGCCGGGTCGATGTCGAACAAGTCGATCAATCGCTGCGTGGACAGGAGGCCGTGTCGCCGCACCGATGGCCACGCGGTCGCCGACATCGTGTGAAAGACCCGCGGATGCTGCGCGATCAGTTCCTCGACGTCCATGGCGGTCATCATGCCGAACGCCGCGCCGACACTGACCTGCGGCACCGGCTTGCCGATCGACACAGCGCCGCTTTGGAGCCTGGCTCTCCCTGCGCTTCCGGTTATCGCGGCGCGTCCCGTTGGCGCGCTCATAGTCGGTCACCGTCGGGACGACGGGTAGGACGAGCAGCAGTATGGTCAGCAGCAGCGCGACGGTTCGTACCCAGTCGACGCGGAACCCGCCGTACGCCGCGATGCCGAGGCAGACGCCGCCAAACCATTTACCCTCGTTGATCAGACACCAGAACCGGCCACGCGCCCCCCTCGGAGGAAGGCGGCGAGGGGACGTGCTGGAATCACCGGCCCGAGTTCCGCCGAGATCGCTCAGTAGAGCGAGGAGCGGCCGTCGCAATCGGCCAGCCAGCAGGCAAGGTGGACGAGATCCTCGCGCCGGCGCGTGGGCTGGGCGGCCTCGGGAACCGACAACGGGTGGCGGCGAAAACTGCCGGCCACCTGCATTGCCGAGACGCTCACTTCCCCTTGAAGAGTTGAGCTTCCCCGTTACCGAAAGACCAGTTCTCCGCGCCAGTCTCGACCACCGAGATCAACACATCTTCCGGACGCACTCCCGGGTCGCGGCCGAGCCGATCGACGATCGCGCGATACATCCCCAGCTTGGCGTCAGGGGACTTGCCGTTCATGAGGAGGTTCAATACCCCTGAGGCGTTCGCCTGGCTGTACGACCACCGCATCGACTTCGACCGACCGATAGACGATCAGCAGAGTCCATAGGGCGAAGCCCGTTACCGACTACTCCGGCAACGGGCTTCCGCCCTGCAAGACTGAGAGTGGGCGATGGACTCTGACCTGCAGCGACGCGGAGCCGCAGGCGCGGTGGCTGCGGTTGAGGGCCGTTCGAGGCCGTTGGACGCAGTTCAAGGCCGTTGACGGCGCCCTGTTACTCCCATCTGCTTCTCGGATTCACGGTGCACACCGACCGCCGACCGCGCGGAGTGGGCTACCAGCCCTGGGCCTGTCTGGTGCCAACGACAGCTCTCACATGGACCGAGCGGTTGAAGAGCGCCCCCCAACGAGCACTGCGCCGGATCAGCGGCGTAGCCCGTGCCCGCAGGCCGTCAGGTCGTGCCGCCTCTGCCTACGGCGCAGGTTCCAGTACGACGACTGGGATCTGGCGGGTGGTCTTCCGCTCGTAGTCGGCGAAGCCTGGATAAGCGGCCTTCTGCGCGCTCCAGATCTGCTCCCGCTCGTTCCCGGTGGCAACTCGGGCGACCAGCTCGACCTTGTCCGTACCGATCTCCGCGTGGGCATGCGGGTGAGCCAGCAGGTTGTGGTACCAGTCAGGGTTGGTGGGCGCGCCGCCCTTGGACGCGAACACGGCGTAACCGCCGTCCACCTCCTGGTACATCATCGGGTGCACGCGAGGCTCGCCGCTCTTGGCGCCGACCGTGTGCAACAGCAGCAGCGGCGCGCCGGCGAACTGGCCGCCGACCTGGCCGCCGTTGGCGCGAAACTCAGCGATGATCTTGTCGTTCCAGTCGCTCATGCCTCTCCTCATCTTCACGAACCGGCTTGTTATCGACGATTCTGACAGTCATGGCCGGGGCGTGACACTGCGGACTCGCACCAACGAGCGGCGGCAGTGCGTAGCGCTGACACGCCGACCGGTCGCATCCAGGCCTTCAAGATTGCGATTGAGGCAGGCGAGGCCGCGGCTTCGAGGCCGAAGACGCCACGTCGCTTGTCGCCGTAGGCGGAGGTTGTCATGATCCGTCCATGACAACGACTCTTGGCACGGACGGTGGTGCTGTCGCCGTCCGTAGCCCGGCGGGGCGGTGCGGCTCATGATTCTCTCGTCGCAGGACCCGACGAGTATCGAGCCGTTCCGGGTGCACGCCAGCCCTGAGGAGCTGGAGGACCTTCGCGCGCGCCTGCGCGCGACGCGCTGGCCGGACGCGCCGGAGGACGCTGGGTGGTCGCTGGGCACAGACATCACCTATCTGCGCGAACTCGTCGACTACTGGGCGGAGGAGTTCGACTGGCCGGCGCAGGAGACCGCTCTCGCGCGCCTGCCGCGCTTCCGCACGCGAATCCGGGACATGGGCATCTCGTTCATTCATGCGCGTGCCGTCGCGCCAGTTGGGCCGGTGCTGCCGCTGGTCCTCTGCCACGGGTGGCCGGACTCGTCGTGGCGCTACGAGAAGGTGGTGCCCCTGCTCACCGACCCCGGCGCGCACGGGGCGGACCCGGCCGACGCCTTCGACGTGGTCGTGCCGGACATGCCGGGATTCGGACACTCGGACCGTCCTGCGGGAGGACCCCTCGACTCGATCGCGGTCGCCGACCTGTGGGCCGAGCTGATGACCGCGCTCGGTTGCGCGAGTTTCGGTGCCGTGGGAGGGGACATCGGCAGCTCAGTGAGCCGCTACCTCGCCCTGAACCATCCCGAGCGAGTCGTTGCCGTACACCGCATGGAGGCCAGCCTCCCGGTTCTCACCGCCGTTGACCTCGCACCGGAGGAGCGGGCCTGGCTCGACACCGCTGCCGCGTGGAACGCCAGTGAAGGCGCGTACGCCGCGATGCACCGCACCAAGCCGCAGACCGCCGCCGTGGGGCTGACCGACTCACCCGCCGGACTGGCCGCATGGATCGTCGAGAAGCTGCGGTCGTGGAGCGACTGTCACGACGACATCGAGCAGAGCTTCACCAAGGACGAGATCCTCACCCTGCTCACGCGCTACTGGCTAACCGGCACGATCGGCTCGTCGATGCGCATGTACGTCGCCAACGCCGCGATCCCGCCAGAACAACACGCCCGCAGGGTCGAAGTACCGTCCGGCTTCGCGCTCTTCCCCGGCGACACTCTCCACCCGCCGCGCGCCTGGCTCGAGCGCACGGCCAACGTCGTACGCATCAGCGAGCTCGACAGGGGCGGCCACTTCGCGCCCTTCGAGGAGCCCGAGCTGTACGCGCAGGAGCTGCGCGAATTCTTCCGTCCCTTCCGTGCGGTCGGGCCACCGACAGCCAGGCGTGAGCGGCCATGGACAAGGTGATGTGGGCGTACCAGCCTCGCCAGGCGCGGACCTGGTACTTGTCGAGGCCCGCAACGTTCCACATCGATCTACAGCACACTTTCAGACGTGGCCTCCGGCGAACCGAGACGCCTGCCGGCGACCGATCTTGAGCTGCCGGTCCCGTACTCTGGGCGGCACCAGCGCTGGCATCGAGGTTGACCCATTCCGTCCGGCTGTTCACACCTCTCCCTCTCGTCATGACCGGAGCCACGTCCAACGGCGACTGGCTGTCGAGCGGAGGCACCTGCTCATCCGCCGCAGATGAGGCGACCGACGAGGCCGGCAGCACCGCACGTAGCCGGACGAGCCCACGCGACGCCTGGCTCTTCACCGTGCCGATCGAGCAACCGAGCATCTGGGCAATCTGGGCCTCTGGGAGGTCCTTCCAGGAACGCAACACCAGCACAGCCCGCATACGGGGCGGCAGGCTGAGCAACGCGGTGAGTACCTCGTCGCGAACCACGACGTCGTCTGCCACATCTGAACGCGCGCTCTGCACCAGATCTTCGGCCGCGTGCCGCGAACCGGTCAGCAGGTACGCAGTCCGCATCAGATCCGCGTACCGGATCTCGACGAACTCGCGGAAGCCGTCATCCGTCACCTGCACTCTCCAGTCCTAGCGGGGCGTCACCGACAAGAGGAAGACCCTGGGCATGCGGAAAAGGTTGACCGAGAGTCGCAACTCCGCAGAGACCGGGAACCTCAGGCCGAGACTCGGCCGTGAACCGGACATGGCTCTCGGGTGAGATAGCGGCTCATGCTGTGTAAACCACGGGCCAGATGAATCATGAGTTGCGCTCAGCCGACGCGTTTCGGTCTGTCATGGCGAGGATGAGGGCAACTGCCGCGAGCAGGGGCGGCAGCAGGAACGCCGCGCGGTACCCGGACTGCTCCACTATCAGGCCAGCGAGTGACTGGCCGGCAGCCGTGCCGACGGGTCCGGCGGCACAGACGATGGTCATGGTAATCGCGACTCGGGTGGGCGCCAGCCGCTCGGTGATGGCATAAATAGTGATCATGTAAGGTGCGACGGCGATTCCCGCCACCAGGATGACCACCGCAAGTGGCAGTCGTGTCCCGCCGGCGGGTAGCAGGGTCATGGCGATGAGAAGCCCGAAGGCGAACAGGCGATAGCGGGTCCGCAGGGCCACGCGGGATGGGATCCAGGCGTAGGCGATGCCGGCGATGGCGCTACCCGCACCGAGTGCGGCGTACAACAAGCCTCCGGTAGACGGGTTGTTCGCCGCGGTGGCGTGGGCCGTGACTCCTACCTGAACGGTGCCGAAGATGGCGCCCATGATCGCCATGGCGGCACACATCGCCACCAATCCCGCCCGGGGCAGTGGCGATGCCGCGGATCGTGACGGTGCCCGCTCGGGTGCGGTCGTATACAGCAGCGCCACCGGTGCCGCCGCCGCAAGGAGAAGCACGATGCAGGCCGTGAGCGGGGCACCCGTAGGGACGGGCGCCCAGGTCGCGGCCAGGAGCCCGACAACAGCGGGCCCAGCAATGAAGCTCGCCTCGTCCGCAGCAGCTTCGTACGACAGTGCGGTGGTCAGCAGGGTTGGCTGTTCAGGCCGCGACTGTGCCAGATAGGACCAGTGAACTCTGATCAGCGGACCTACCTGTGGTTGAGTCGCGCCGACGAGGACAGCAGCGGCGAAAAGTGCCGGACGATCAGCGAGGGTGGCGGCCAGGAGACCGGCGAGAGCAACGGCGTTCGCAACGGCCATGAGGACGCCAAGCTGACGGATGCTGGTGCGATCAGCCAGCCGTCCGACGATGACACCTCCCGCGCCGATGGCGAGGCTCTGAGCTGCTGCGGCCGCGCCAGCGAAGGCGTAACTGCCCGTCGCATGCTGCAACAGCAACAGCGTGCCCAGGGGCGTCATCGCATACGGCAGTCGCGCGAAGAAACCAAGGGGAAAGACAACGGAGTGGGTTGTCCGGGCAAGCTCTCGGTATGACAAGGCGTTCTCCTCGCATGACGAAGAGACGCGCCTACCCAGCCACCGGACGCGTGCAAATCCCGATTCTGGACGCAGATTAGCAGCGTCAAGGTCATTGATCCGCCCTCCACGCCTTCGGCCAGGGCACATGCGACCTCACCGACTCGGGCAGCGCCGACGCTTTCGGGTCCGCCGAGATGTCACCAGAGGATGCGCTGGCCACCGCGTCGCGGGTGGGGATCGGTGTCTCATCTGACGGACCAACTCCCGGTCCGGCACGGCGGAGCTGCACAACTGCCATCAATGTGGGGCTCCCAACCTGCTCCCCCAAACCGGGCTCGCATCGCCCGTCGACCGACCACGAACCAGCGACCGTAAGCTGCCGGCCCAGTGCCTTGGTTGGCTACAGCGCTGGCTCCCGAAGCCGCATCGGCCGATCGGGAGCACGCCCACGATCGCCGCGCCTTATCAGCGGCGACAGCGAACAGTGTGCCGTTGTCATTTCAGGTTCACTGTTCATGGTCGTCGCCCGAGCTACGGCGTAGCTCAAGCTTCCGCAGCATGGTCGCGCGATTTCAACTCCAATTGGGCGGCGCTTGAGCGTAGGCGGGCGGTAGGTGAGGCCAGCTCAGCCGGCGGCCGTCGAGTTCACCTGGTGGGCTGATCGCGCTCCACCCGTTTCCGAGTGCTGTTCGGTACCTGTCGGCTTGGCGCTTCGGGTCATCGCCCGCGCTCTGCCTGGCCGGCGTGCTGCCTTGGTCGAGCAGCCATCGTGCCGTCCTGGCGAGGGATACCGAGACGTGGGTGGCGTCGCCGGTGCGGGCGCGTCGTCCCAGTGCGGCCAGTGCACCAGCAGCGATGAGGTAGCCGGTAGCATGGTCGAGCAGCTGGCAGGGCAGCGAGCCGGGTTGGCTCCCATCCGAGCTTGTAGCCCAGCCGATGCCGGTGGCGATCTGCACCAGGCTGTCGAAACCACGCCGTCCGCCCCAAGTTCCGGCCATTTCCCAAGCCGAAAGCGTGACGACGATGGTGCCTGGGTGCTGGTCCGCAACTTGGTCAGGGTCCAGACCGAGACGGCGCAGCGCCCCGGGCCGGTAGCCGGTCACGAGAACGTCGGCTTGCTCGAGAAGACGATGCAGAGCTTGACGGCCGTTAGCCGTCCTGGCATCCAGGCTTGTGCTTGCCTTACCGATCACTCCGTCGACGGCATGCAGCGCCAACTCCGGGCGATGCGGGTCGTCGATCCGTAGTACATCGGCACCTAGCGCGCCCAGCATCCGGGTACCAACGGGGCCAGCGATGACTCGTGTCAAGTCGAGCACCTTCACCCCCGACGCCGGAAGCTGGCCCGGTTTGGCTAGCGGCATCGAACCACGGCTGAGCGGCACCATGTTCACAAGCGGCGACGTCCCTGCCGTGGTGCGTTGGCTGTCTGCTTGCCACTCGGCCTGCGTACGAGCAGCCACGGCGAGCCCTCCCGCGCCGTACACGACACGCTCGACCTCCAACGCCGGACGCGCGGCAATGACGTGGGCCAACTGCGCCTGAACCTCGGCGTCTCGACCGTCGTGCAGACCGAGGGACGCCAGCAGAGCCGTCCGATGCCAGGAGTAGTTCGCATGGGTGCGCACCCAACCGTCCGCAGCCTGCCACAATCGGGACAGTGGAGCGAAGCCGTCAATCCCCCGCCCGTCTGCGTCGCGAAGCCAGATCTCGCTGCGCATTGCCGCCGCCACATGTTCCGTGTCGAGCGCAATGTCAGGCCGCCGACCGGTGCGCGCAGAAGCCAGATCAGCGGCAGCCGTAAGACTGGCGGCCACGGACACAATTGCGGATTCAGCGACAGCGAGCGGTGACGCCAGCACCGCAGGCTGTGGATCTCCAGCCAGCCGGGGGCCGGCGATATCCATCAGCCCCAGGTCTGCCAGTACGCCGTCCAACAGAGCCATCACGTACACATCCTTTCCGACTCATGCTGGCCCGGATTGCCCCACGGGCGTGCCGTTGCTCACCTGCCGGGCGGGAGTAAGAGAAACGCCTTGAGCACCAGACGTTTGTCGGCGGTCAGCGTCGTGATCGTGGCCGGTAGCGTGACGATCTGCCGCCGCTCAAGCGCAGTCAGCTCCACGAACGGCTTGAACACCGTCCGCCTATCCGCTGCGGCCTAATCGATCAGCGCCAGCAGATGTCGCCAGCCCACCGCCTCGGTGTCCTGACAGTCGTCCCGCCACGTGCGCGCTCGAAAGCCCGGCCACTACCGAGCCGGTTGAGCCTTCGAGTTCACCAGCATCGAACGGGACCTGGCCGCGCACTGCTTGGACCGGCTCACCCGCTTAGGCTTCACTAGGTTCACCGTGGCGCTCGGCGACGAGATGGCGTTCGCACTCAATGGCTGGCGGCCGGCGGGCGAGGTGGCGGCGTATCTGCGGGCGCTGCCCCACGAGGCCAACTCGGGCGACGTCTACGCCCGGCCCGCCTGACCCTGGCAGGAACCTCGTCTGCGCAGTTCACGCAGCATATTTCGGGAGGACCGGTCCGCCGGCCAGCCCTCTCGCCCACCGTGAGAGAGAATCGAAGAATGTTTGTCATCAGGGAGCGGTTCTTTTCGATCGGCGACGACTTCGACGTACTCGACGAGCACGGCACCAAGGTCTTCCACGTCGACGGTAAGGTGCTCAGCGTCCGCAACAAGGTCGTCATCGAGGACGCCTCCGGCCATGAGGTCGCCACGCTGCACCGGCACCTGGTGGCGCTGCGTCCCACCTACGAGATCCGGATCGGCGGCGAGAAGGCCGCAGAAGTCCGCAAGAAGCTCCTCACGCCGTTCCGCGACAAGTTCACCATCGACGTGCCGGGGCCCAACGACCTGGAGATGAAGGGCGACCTGCTCGACCACGAGTACGTGATCGAACGCGACGGCACCGAGGTGGCCGTGGTCTCCAAGCGGTGGCTGACGATCCGCGACACCTATGCCGTGCAGGTCACTGCCGGTGTCGACCCACTGCTCATCATCGGCAGCGTCCTCGCGCTCGACCTGGCCCTGGACCGCGACAAGAAGAAGGGCGACGAGGACTGACCCGTTGGGCAGCAGCGCTGCTCCGGGCCTGCTCGTCGCCGCGACGGCCACCGGGGCCGTCGGCGGCGGATCGCCGCTCAACCAGGTCACCATCGCCGGCGACCGTCCGCAACGGACACGGGCCAGGGCTACGAGACGTCTCTCTGACGGCTTCAGGGTGGCGTGCTGGGCCAGCTTCGTGGGCGAGCAGGGCGGCTTCAGTGCGGGTGCCGCAGCCCAGCTTGACCAACAACCGCGAGACAAAGCCCTTGACGGTGGCCTCGCACACGTGCCGACGAGGCCCATATGGCTCAAATTCCGCGAAGGCGCAGAGCGCACAGTCGGCGGCAGATCCGGACGGCGAGGTGGGTGGCGTTGCGCGCGATGAGCACCGGCTTTGCCCCTTGGGGCCGCCGCAGATCATTGGGCCACCTTTGGCAGGCCGGTGCGATGACGCGCGGTTTGTGTCAGTCGTGGCGCCGAGGTGCGGGCGGGTGACCGCGGCTCGGGTCGTGTTTCCGGAGGGAGTCCTCGCTCTCGTTGGCGAGTCGTTTTAGCAGCCACTGGGTTGCGGCGTGTACCTCGGTGGCGGCATCGAGCGGGGTCTCGACCGGCGTGCTGGGTTGGGCGTCGACCTTGTGGCCGCCGCAGCCGGTGGGGTCGGAGTCGCAGCTGAGGGAGATTGTGGTGTGCACCTGCCATGGCGGACCGGGGCGGTCGTAGGGCATGCTGCCCGCCGGGGCGCAGAGGACGTCCACCCAAATCTGATTCGCTCCCCCTTCGCCCGCCAGTATCGTGACCGGGAGCTCCGGTTCGGGCCCGAGCCGCTGATAGCGGAAGCGGTTCAGGGTGATGCCCCAGAGCTGGGCGTCGGGTCGTGCACCCAGTCGCTGTCCAACCCGGAAGAGGGTCTCGTCGGCGGACTGCAGAAGCTGACGAACGTGGTCGTGTTCCGTCCGGTCTGCCAGGGCGGGGAACAGCCAACCGACCTCGCCCAGCGGCAGCGGAATGTCCCGAGGGGTCACAGCTCAGTCTGTGTCGCCGAACCAAGCTGCGTCCACCCGTTACCTGTGCGCCGCAGCACTGGGCGCAGCAGATCCGGTGTTCGGTTGAGGCCTCCCGTCGTCTGGTGCTGGCTCCCAGGCAGACTGAAGACCATGGAGGACACGGCGTGCGCGAGGCCGCTGAGCTCGTGGAACTACGTCGATCGTGGTGGGGTCAATTGGTAGGCGGCTGGTGGAACGGCTCCACTGATCAGCTCGCGGTCTGCTCCCGCAGTGCCCTGGTCGAGCTGGCGGCCGTGTTACCGGCAACGGGCAGGTTCGTCGTCGCCCGGCTCGACGGGACGAGGATGACGGACGCGGACCACGCCTTCTACGAGTTCTCCGACGCGCTGCTCTTTCCCGGCTACTTCGGCTGGAACTGGAACGCGTTGTCCGACTGTCTCCGTGATCTGAACTGGTTGCCCGCGGACGGGTATCTGGTCGTTGTCGAGAACGCGCCCCGGATGCTGTCGAGCAGTGCCGAGGATCGGCAGACGCTGTTCCGGGTCCTGTCGCAGGCCGTTCAGCATTGGGCGTTCCCGTTCGGCCAGCCAGAGTTCAAGGTGCTGCTGCTGTGCGACCGCGACGACGAGGCGGCTCTGTTGCGGCGGGAGATCGCCCGCGCAGTCCCTAACACGCGCTGAGATCGCCGGTACTCAGTGCTCACGTCGGCGTGGTCGAGATGTCGATCGTGGTGAGGTGACCTTTGCCGATGGCGTGTACCAGGGACCGACCGTCGGGAAGTAGCCGGTCGATGCGTGCCGGCAGTCGCACGCGCGCGGCGATTTCCCCGGCCCGGTTCACCGCGATGAGTTGGTTACCGGCGCGGGCGAAGAGGGCATCTCCGGAGACGGGGACACCCTCACCGGTAGCACCGGGCGGGAGGTGCATCACCGCTGTACGGGAACTGCGGTCGAGATCGATGGTCGTGACACCGGTGTCTTCAGTCAGCCACAGCGTTCGACCGCTGAGGATCGGCGGCAGTGATCGCAAATCACGGTCGTGCCGCCACAGGATCTCCACGCCACTTGCGGGGTGCAGGACCATGACGGTCCGCCTGCCGCTGAGAAAGACGATGCGGCCGTCCTCGCCGGCGCTGAAGGCGACACCGGAATCAGGAAAGCGCACCGGCTCCGGCAGCGACCACTCACCCCTGGTAACGCCGGTCAGAGCGTCCACCAGGAGCAGGGCCGCCTCACTGGCACTCGCGAGGAGGACCGCACCGGCCGTGTAGCTCCGCTCCGGGTCCAATCGGACGGGCAACGGCCAGGCCAAGCTGCCGCCCGGCGCCGATCCTGGTAACTGGCCCGGAAAAAGCTCGCCGCTCGTCAGATCCACCCGTATCAGCGGACGGTAGCCGCGCCACCCGCTCAGGAAAGCGACGGAACCAGCAACAATGATGTAGTGGCAAAGGCAGAGCTTCGGTGTCGACCACGTCCGCTGCCCGCTGTGCACGTCGAAGCAATGCAGGACACCAGCCTGACTCAGGTAGAGACAGCGGTCCCCCGCGACGACGGTAGTGCCCCAGCAGTCCTCAACGTTCTGCTCCCACAACGGCACTCCGGTCTGGGGGTCCAGGCGGACCAGACGCGAGTGTCGCTCCGCGACGACAAGGATCCCTGGCGCCGCTGCCAACGCCGCCGCGCTCGAACGCAGGTGCAGAAGCCGTGACCACAGCACCCTCACCTGTTGATCCACGAGCCTAGTGTCGCGCACGGTCCCACGCATCTGGCGGCACACCGTTACTCCGGGACAACAACCTGGTGGGCAGTCCGTCGATGGCACCCCCGAGGGGTGGGTGCGGTTGAGCGCCGTTCGATTCCGTTGGACGCACTCCAAGGCCATCCTGGAGGACGACGCCAAAAGCCGGCCGCTCCCACCATCGAGACGAGACGACCGGCCACCACGAAAATCCAGCTAGTCGAGCTTTACGATGTACCCCTCGTCAGCGCACGCCGTCTGCAACCCCGACACGTGCGTCCCCATCGGTCCGATCAGCGCCAACGCACCCCCACCGTCCTCCATGCCCTGCGCTTGCCACAGAATGTCGATCAGCGCCGTCCCGTGCTCCCGGATCTTCGGCTTCCGCGAATCCTCGAAAATCTTCCGCGCTTCCCGGTACTCGGCCTCCGTCAACTTGTCGTCATCCGCCGACTTCGGTTTGCCGTCCATCTGCTTGCCGTCGGCCATCGCCTTGCAAGCCGCGATCCCCGAGTCCTCGCGGATGAGCCCGTCGTAGACGGCGTAGCCGCCGACGCCGAGCACGAGAACCGCAGCGAGCGCGGCGACGATGAGCGGCTTGCGGCTCGACTTGGCCGGCTGCGGCGGTAGGGCCTGCCCTGGGTGGCCGAACCCTGGATCGTGGGCGCCGACCTGGCCGGGCTGGTACTGCTGCGGCGGGTAGCCGGTGCCCTCCTGGTTGGAATGCTGCGGCTGCTGGGCGTGGTACGGGTTGGTCAAGGCGTGCTCCCCACGTGGTTGCTGGCTTGTTGATGTTGGTTGGATCTTGTTCGCCCGGCTACAAACTGTCGGGTTGGCGACTGCGGTTGTGGCTGGTCAGGTGCGGGTGTCTGCGGTCCGGCCCGCACGGCTCGCGTCAACGGTCCAAAGGGGGCGATCCGCAGTCACCAAACCCCCGGCACACCGAACAGGCTGCGTACCGGCGCAACCGGCGGCGACGATCGGGCCGAGCAGTGAGCTTTCACCTGCCCTGACCACCACACTGCTGGCACAGGGCGAACGGCCAGAGGGGCACGCTTAGCTGTCCTCGTCGGCGAGATGGTCAGCACGCCGCACCGTAGATGTCCACGTGCCCCCAGAACGGCGTCAGGTCGCCCGGTCGACGCGGCTCTTGTCGATGACCCTGTAGTCCTGGAACGACTTCCAACCCTTCGTGCCGCAATCGTCCGAGAGGGCGTCGTAGCACGGTGTCTTCCACATTGAGCGATCCGCGTAGCGTGCGGCGACGGTCACGGAGCCGACGTCGTACACGCCGCTGCCCCGCGAGGGAACCAGCAGCAAGGTCGCCGCGTCACCACCCGCCCATTCCAAACGGCCCGCTGCGGGAAACCCCCGAAGCCGCCGATCTGACCCAGCCAGCCAGAGGAGGCGAGCGCCACGCCTGCCTTCCCGATCATCGCGACGACCGTCACAGAACGGGGCTACGTGCCGCTGCTCCCAAGTAAGCGGCACATACGACGAACTGCACAAACTGAGAGTGGGCGATGCTGGTATCCCCCGATCCCGGGCCCATGACCCTGGCGTCGCCCAGTCGCCCAGTCGCCGTGGAGCTCCGCTTCGGCACGCCTCGAGCGAGCAGAGCGAGGCCGACATCTTTAGACCGAGACTGGGACACCGGAGCGCAGCGCCCAGGGTCGGCGGCAGATCAGTGCGTCGGGTGAGCAGCCACAGCCACCCTTCTTCGGTTCAACGAACAGATGCCCTGTCACGCGTCCGACTCGTACGGCAACGGCTTGAGCCCGTCCTCGCCTTGCCACCAGCGCGAGTCCTTACCGTAGTAGATGGTACGAGCCCACTCGTCCGGTGATTCGTGGAAGATCAGGTCCTTGTCGCCGATGCGGTCGAGGTGCCCCCAAGCCCGATTCACCCGACCCACCGCCTCGTCCCGAGTAATCGGGAATCGCACCAGCATCTCGTGCAGTACCCGCTCGACGAAATCTCGAGCCTTGTCGGACAAGCGCAGTTGCAGCTCCACGGCGCACTCCCCTCGCTTCACCGCACCGGATGCCTGTCCATCATCCCCGGCCGAGCAGCGGACCGACCCTTCCGACGACGTCGTCGGCCGAGGCGCGCCATAAGCGGCAGAAGCGGATGCCGCGCGAGGCCCTGAAGTGCTCTCGCACACGTACGGCAGGATGGGGCTTCATGGGGATCACCGACCCGTGCGTGACCATCTCGGAAGCAACCTTCGTGGCACGATTCTTTCTCGATCCTCATGAGGACACCGTGCGGTGCGTAGCCAATGTCGATGTCGTCGTCGATCTTCCTGACGGCTCCAGGTGGGCGTTGACCATCTTCACCGTCGAGGAGGTCCGCCGCCTGCTTGCGAGATGGATGGAGACCGGGGAGGTCGCGAACGGCAGCTACTTCTGGGTGGTTGACCAGCTGATCGTTCCAGAACCGGGCGTACGAGCCATGACAGCAGCGATCCGAGAACTCGTCCGCAGCGGGGAAATCACACGCGTCGGCCTCCGATGTGAGAACTCGGACTGAAGTCGCCAGGGCGTGCCCGCCAGGGATTGGCTCAGGATGGGTGTAACCGCACGGATGGCCAGACACGCGCGGTTTGTTGCTCTGCGGATCACTACGGCAGGTCCAGCAGCGTCTCTATCCGTGTGGCCAACACCAGATCCGCGTGGATGCCCGCCGATCGGTCGTTCTGGTCGATGACCTCCGTTCGTTCGTGGACGGCCGCAACGCCGAGGTGGCCCGGACGAGCGCTGCCGGAGTCGAGCTTCTCAGCCGATACCAGGACGGGCGCTTGGACGAGCTGTGGCTGGACCACGACTTGGGTGGCGACGACACGATCTGGCCGGTCGTGGAGATCCTGGAACAGGCCGCGTTCGAGAAGCGCCCCCTCGACATCGGCGTCATTAAGGTTCACTCCGCCAACCCGAGCGGCGCCGCGAAGATTGTGCAGGTCCTACGGCACTGGGGCTATCGCGTCCACGTCGCGTCAGGCTCCACGGAAGTCGGCTACCTCGACGCCCCGTAACGAGCTGACCCAGCCACCCGACGGCCATCACGCTCGGATGGCAGCATTTCCGGGCGTCGCGGGACAGCATGGGCAACACAGAGCGTGACCGCCCCGCAGGCGCGCGAATAGCTCACCGAAGAGTTGCGGACCTCCGCGCAGCGGTCGCAGTTATCGGTGCCGACTGTCGGCCCCAGTGGCCCGCACGGCGGGCGCAGGATCCGCCGACCGAAGCGGGGGTTACGGTGGATAATTAACAATCCGACGATGAGGCTGCAAATGATCAATGTCCAGGAGTTCGCGCGACGGCTGAGCACTCTCGGAGCTGATGCGTTCACCAGCGACGACGTCGTGGACCTGGCGACCGCGGCCGATGTTCGCATCAGCGCAGACGTCGAGATCGACGCCACCCTGGCGCAGCGCTTGCTCGACCAGATCTCGCCCACCCTGCCGGTCACCGGGGCCCAGATCGCGGCGTCGCAATGGCCGCCACCGAAGTCTTCCCGTCCTGCAGCGCCTTCGGTGTCGTTCTCCAGCCCTGGTGCCGTCGACGGACCGGCTGATCAGCCGACCCGACCCCGCCGTTCTGGGTCTGCGGGTAGCGGTCGGCGACCCGGCTCCCGACGAACTGGCAGGTGAAACTGCAGTCCCAGCTTTTTCAGCAACCGCCAGACTGCTCGCCACAGCCGTCGACTACGACGCGAGCTGCGAACCCAACTCTCGCCGCCATCATCGGCTGAACTTCGTCCTCCTGTCCGGCTCCGTAAGCCCGGGCAGGCTCGACGCACGATGATCCCGGTAAAGCATGCGGATCGCGGCGTGAGCGTAAGGTCTGGCAGCCTGCACAGAACGTCCAGCCGCGGCCGACGCGGCTCCGTCCAACGAGGGGCCGCCGTGTCCAGCGAAACAACTCGGTCGCCGCTCGTACTGTCGATCTCATGGGGCCACTTGGACGTCGAGGACCTTGGAGTTGGCAAGGACTTCAAGCTCTACCCCAGCGGTGGCCGCCCGTGGGACTGGTCCGAAACCGGTACCCGCCACAGCCCCGGTGTTCAGCCCGATGATGTCCAAGAGCTTCTGGCCCACGGCGCCAAGACCGTCGTACTGTCGCGTGGCATGCAACTGCAGCTGCAGGTCGACCCGCTTACCCTCAGACTGTTGGAGGAGCGCGGGGTGACCGTCCACGTGGCCGAGACCACCGAGGCAGTCCAGATCTACAACGACCTCGCCACCAGTGGCACCGCAGTCGCAGGGCTGTTCCACTCGACCTGCTGAACCCAACGATAGAGACACGCTTGCAGCGGCAGTTGAGGATGCGCGACCGATTCGGTGCCAATCAGTCCCACCAGGCGGCAACGGCAAGCCGCCGCCGCGCCGCATATGAGTAGAAGTCGCGCAGCGCGGCGAATTGCCGGTGCAGGTACGGCCCCGGGTGCCCACTGAACTCGCGCATGTCGATAGTCAGCAGCGCCGCCGTTGCGTCTTCAGGCAGGACAGCCAGCACCGCTTCCATCTCAACCTGCCCAAGCAGCCTGGCAACCTCAGCGACACTGTCCGGTTCAAGCACCGCCACGGGATGCTCCCACACCGTGTCCTGCTGGCTGCGGTAGGCAGGATTGATCTCCACGTCGCCACCGAGCCCGCGCCGCAGCGCTACGAGGATCGGCGTACCGACCTGCGCTAGTTCGAAGACGCCGACGAGCGGTGCCGGCGCCCAATCGAGGTCCAGGTAATCCGACGAGGGCAGCAGCTCAAACGAACATAGCTTGCCCAACTCTTCCACCGAGCCGCGGCACACGGCAAGCTGCTCGAGCGAGAGCCGTGCCAATTGCTGCGTTACCGCCACGCCCGAGAGTCTCTCAGCCCGGTGATCGCCACCGCCCACTGGACGCACTCAACTCGGCATCAGCGGACGCCGCCCTACCGCCTCCGCAGGGGTGCCAGCGTTGACGCCTTTGGATCCGCCGAAGAGGTCTCCCAGCAAGAAGCGCACCCTTTCGGCTAAGCAGCTGCCGGTGATAACTCTGCATCAGCAATGACATGAATCGAGCAACGGCAGCGAGGCGACGTCCCGAGGGCGGGATGGCCGCCGCCGGCGCCGACGGCGTACGCGGCAGCTGCCGTGCCGACGACGGCTCGGCGGTCTTCACGGTCGGCTCCGGCACGTACCGGTTCCGCCGGGATCGGCCAGCTGCCGAGCGCCTGGCGTGGGTGGGTTGACCCGATCGGCCCCGACCCAGCGGGACCCGGGCCTGTGGCATCACCAGGCGGTGGTGATTGTGGTCCGGAACCGGCGCTGGTAGACCGACGGCGGGATGCCGTACGACGCGGTGAAGGCCCGCCGCAGCGTTTCGTCGCTGCCGAACCCACTGCGCCGGGCTGCCTCGGTGACTGTGCCGCCCCGCTCCAGCAGCGCGCGGGCCGCCTCGACCCGGGCAAGTTCCAGGTAGCGCGCCGGGGTGAGCCCGAACTCCTGTTGGAATAGCCGGCGCAGGTGGCGGGGGGTCATCGTCGCATCGTGCGCCATCGCCTCGATCGGATACGCCCGGGCCGGGTCGGTGGCGACCCGGTCGACGACCCGGCGTAGCCGCTGGTCGAGGGTCGGCGGAAGGTCCTGCCGGACGGAGAACTGGGACTGCCCACCCGGCCGCTGCATGAACACCACGAGTTCCCGGGCGACCTCGCGAGCCAGGTCGGCACCGTGGTCCTCCTCGACCAGTGCGAGGGCGAGGTCGATCCCGGCGGTGACCCCGGCGCTGGTGGCGAACCGGCCGGAGCGGACGTGGATGGCGTCCGGTCGGACCCCGATCTCCGGGAATTCGGCCTGTAGGCGGCCGGCGTGCCGCCAGTGGGTGGTGGCCGGGCGGCCGGCGAGCCAACCGGTCCGGGCCAGCACGAACGCGCCGGTGCAGACCGCGGCGAGCCGGGTCGGCGGCCCGATCAGTGGAGTACTGGGCATCGGTTACCGCGACCTCGATCCGGAACGGATTGCCGAGGTCACCGCAGCCCATCCGCGCCCCGACTTCAAGCGGCAGATCCTGGCCGCCTTCAACCAGGGCAACAGGCACCGCCCACAAACGACGTTCGGCAACGTCAACGCGGACGTGCTCGCCCACTCCGACCCGAACTTCGTACGGGACGACTTCGTGGAGATCATCCTGCGCAGCGACTGGCCGGAGTGACGGTCCGCTCGGAGGGACTGTCGGCCTCGCCCGGCACCGCCTCTACTCCGCCGAAGCGGTCACCGTGCTGAGGGTGATATGGCCGCGCAGGGGCTCGGGTTCAGCCTCGACGAGGTCGCCGACCTGCTCGACGCGGGCCGGCACCGTCACGGTCGCCACCCCGACGCCGGTCTGCGGGGCCGCGCCCGAGCGAAGCTCGCCGAGGTCGAGGCGAAGATCGCCGATTTGCAGGTCATCGCCGGCACCCTGCGGGCCGCGGTGGACACTGGCTGCGACGACCTCGCCGCATGGGTCGAACTCGCGCTGCTCGTCCAGTGCTGATCGGCAGCGGCCACCGCGCGAAACAGGCAGAACAATGGCTGACTGAGCTTCCCGCATGAACGGCGACCGTCAGGTCCTTGACCACTTCGCGTCGAAGACTGCAACAAAGTGGGCCGTCAAGTCCCGGCAGAGCGCCGAGCTCTGGGTACACGACCTCGCCCTTGTGGACCGGCCAATGGGCCAACCATCGGACCTACGGCCGCCAGACAACCCATGAGCCATAACCGGGGCCATCCTCTCGCCGCGCGGCACGGGCAGCGGTCGGCCTAACTCCTCAACTAGCCAGCAGGCCCGCTCGGGACCGCACATCTGGTCACTCATCCGGACAGGTCCATGGCGGCCCGAACACAGAACCAGCCGCGCTGCTCCCAACCTGCTCCCATTGTAAGCAGCACATACGGCGAAGCCCGTTACCGAATGATCCGGTAACGGGCTTCTGACCTGCATAAACTGAGAGTGGGCGATGCTGGTATCGAACCAGCGACCTCTTCGGTGTGAACGAAGCGCTCTCCCACTGAGCTAATCGCCCTCAGCGCCACTGACTCTACCCGATCGCGGAACCGGACCGGAAATCCGGGGTCAGTGCGTCGCGAGATACCGCATCGCCTCGGCCACCACGTCGATGCCGAAGCTGAGCTTGAGGGAGAGCCAGACCACCGCGCCCACGAAGACCAGGCCGACGGCGCCGAGCACGAAGCGCAGCGGCAGCGACTGTCGCGTCACCCACTGCGTCCAGCCGTGCACGTGTCGACGGGTGAAGCCGAGCAGCCGGCGGGCCCAGTGGTATTCGACGGCCCAGATCCCGAGGCCGGCGATGACCAGCAGCCAGCCCGGCCCGGGCAGCGGGATGAGGGCGATGCCGATGGTGACCACCAGCGCGCCGGCGATCGCGATGAAGATCTTGAGGGCGATCCGGCCGGTGGGGTTGGCGCGGATCAGGTCGAGGGTCGTCGAGATGCGGTCCCGCCAGCGTGGGCGGCGCGGCGGGTCTCCGACGACGGCGACGCCGCCGGGGCGGCCGACGTCGGGCGTCGACCGTCCGGGTCGCTCGGGCTGCTCCATCGGCACGTCGTACCCCCGCTGTTCGGCTGCTCGGACCGCGACTTTCGGCGGACCGGACGCTGCCACCGGATCCACTGAGGATCGGTTCGTGACCATTTCACCCCCCAGTGTCGCTCGGGCCCGTCACTGCAACGGCCGACTGGACGTTACCGGAGTAAGTCGACGACTGAGCCACCCGACGCCGGGCGGAATCACGCACTGGGCAGAACCGGAAATCCTACCTGAATGCTCACATTCACGCGGCCTTTCCGTCCCCCTTCCCACCACTGGGTGAAGTCAGCGTATGGCGGAGCGTAGCCAGGAGTAGCACCTGAGTATGGGAAAAGCGGGACACGCGCGTTCCGCAGCGGTGCCGGGGGGAGAACGTCCATGAGTGTCATTCGACCGACGACCGTAGAGGTCGAGACGTCGCTAAGGCTCGTCGCACCTGACGCCACCGCCTTGCCGGTGCGTGCCAGTCTGCGTTACGACCCTGCTGACCCGTATGCGGTCCATGTCCTGTTCCATGCCGAATCGGCCGGGGGCGAGGCGGTGAGCTGGTCGTTCGCTCGTGAACTTCTGGTCACCGGCCTGGACGAGCCGGCCGGCATCGGCGATGTGCGGGTCTGGCCCTGGGCCACACCGCGCGGTGACTTCGTCGCGCTGGCCCTCTCGTCACCGGACGGCAACGCCCTCTTCGAGGTGCCGCGCAGCGTCCTGGTGCGTTTCCTTCGACGCACGTACGTCGTCGTCCCGCGTGGCCGTGAGGCCGAGCACCTGGACGTCGACACGGCGGTGAACCGGCTGCTCGCCGGTCGCTGAGCACCGCCCGAACGGCCAAAACCGGCCAGACGGGGCCGCGCGGATCTGCCGAGTCCGCGCGGCTCCGCCATACCCGGGGGTACGCGGACAGCCCGACCCGGGGCCGGCCAGCAGCCCGCCCAGCCGGGAACGGCCGGCGCCCAGCCGTGGACGGCCGGCCCTCAGCCGTGGGTGGTGATACCGCCGTCGACCGGGATGACCGCGCCGGTGAGGTACGCGCCGGCCCGCGAGGAGAGGTAGATGGCGGTGCCGGCCATGTCCTCCGGGCGCCCGATGCGGCCCAGCGGCACCTGCTGCTCGATGGCGGCCCGGCTCGCCGGATCGTTCAGGGCGAACGCCATCATCTTGCTCTCGAAGGGGCCGGGCGCGATCGCGTTGACGGTGATCTGCTCGCCGGCCAGTTGGTGGGCGAGGCCGCGGGTGAGCATGTGCACGGCGGCCTTGGTGGCCGAGTAGGCGTACACCTCCATGGACGGCACCCGGATGCCGTCGATGGACCCGATGTTGATCACGCGGGCCGGGTCGTCGGCGCTGGCGGCGGCGCGCAGCGTCGGCAGCAGCGCGGTGGTGAGCCGGAAGACGGCCTTGACGTTTACCGCCCAGAGCTTGTCGAACGCGGCCTCCGGGTAGTCCTCCAACGGTGAGCCCCAGGTGGCGCCCGCGTTGTTGACCAGAACGTCGAGACGGTCGACGCGCTCGCGGACGGCGGCGGCAAGCGTCTCGGCGCCGGCGTCGGTGCCCAGGTCGGCGGGGATCGCCTCGCAGTGACCCTCGGCGGAGAGTTCCTCGGCGACCGTCGCGCAGACGTCCGCCTTGCGGGACGAGATGATCACGCGGGCGCCGGCCCGGACGAAGCCCTGGGCGATCATCAGCCCGATCCCCCGCGATCCGCCGGTGACCAGGACCGTCTTACCTTCGACCGAGAACAGCTGCGTCATGCCCATCCCATCGGGTGTCGGCGGGTCCGCCGGGCGTCGGGCGGACGGCGGACGCCAGGCGGGCCACGGACCGCACAGCGCTACCGCCGGGTAACGTAGCCCGGCCGTGGGGACCGCGACAAGCCGCGACGCCGCCGCGTACGGAGATCGGGATGCGGTGACCTGCGGTTCGGGCTACCGTCGCAGACGATGGTCTCCACCGATCCCTCCCCCGTGCCATCGATCGGAACGGCGTCACCCGTACCCGACGAGATTTCCACCTTCGCGCTGGCCGACCTGGCCGGTGACCCCGGCTGGCGGCGGCCGGTGCTCGTCGAGCGGGAGCTGTTGATCCTCACCACCCGGGGGCACGGCGACGCCGAGCTGGATTTCCACATGCTGCCCTGCCGACCCGGGACGCTGCTGCGGGTTCGCGCCGGCCAGGTGCTGCGCTGCGCCGGCCCGCAGTTCGACGCGACTGTGGTCGGCTGGACCACCGGGGCGCTGGACGGCCTGGCCGTCGACCCGGACGCGCCGCAGACGTGGCGGCAGTTGGCCGGCGAGGACGAGGACGCGGTGATCAACGAGGTGAGCCAGTTGGCTGTGGACTGCCAGCGGCACGGCGCCGGCCCCGCCGGTCGTGCGCTGCTGCGCCACCAACTCGCCGTGCTCCTGCTGCGACTGTCGCTGCCCGGTGCGGAGGGTTCCGGGCACCGGCCGGAGGTCGAGACGTTCCAGCGGTTCTGCCGGGAGGTCGAGCACGGCTACCAGGTGACCCGACGGGTCGAGGACTACGCCGCCGCTCTCGGCTGCTCGGTGCGGACCCTGACCAGAGCCTGCCTGGCCGAGACCGGTCGCAGCGCCAAACAGGTCATCGACGAGCGTGTCGCGTTGCAGGCCGCCCGGCTGCTCGCCGCGAGCGACCACCCGATCGCGCAGATCGGCCGCGAGCTCGGGTTCTCCGAGCCGACCAACTTCGGTCGCTTCTTCACGCGCGAGATCGGGGTCAGCCCCGGCGCGTTCCGCGCTGCCCGCGATCAGCCGCACGCCGGCCGGGTCGTCCGACCCCGACCGGCGCTCGAGCCGACGGGCGCCAACGGTGGGCGGTTCCGCTCCGGCACCTCCGCCGACCCGGCCAACGGCGGTCACGCCACGCGGTCGGGGATGCCCGGTGGGTCGGGCGGCGGCACCGGGCGGGCATGATGACGAGGTGCAGATCTCCGCGCGCGGCGACTACGCGGTACGGGCGGCGCTGAGCCTCGCGACCGCGTACCCCTCGCTGTTGTCCACCCAGGCCATCGCCGCCGAGCAGGACATGCCCCGCAAGTTCCTGGAGGCGGTCCTGGCCGATCTGCGCCGGGCCGGCATCGTGCGCGCCCAGCGCGGCGCCGAGGGCGGCTACACCCTCGCCCGTCCGCCCCGCGAGGTGACCGTCGGCGCGGTGCTGCGCGCGGTGGAGGGCCCCCTCGCGGGCGTACGCGGACTGCGCCCGGAGGAGACCCGTTACGAGGGAGCGGCGGAGAACCTGCCCGGCCTCTGGGTCGCGGTACGCGCCGCAGTCCGGCGGGTGGTCGACGAGGTGAGCCTCGCCGAGATCGTCAGCGGGCGGCTGCCCGCGCACGTCCGCAGGTTGACCGCCCTGCCCGACGCGTGGGAGCCCCGCTGACCCTGGTCACAGGGTGTGGATGACGTCGGCCGTGGGCAGGCGGGGCAGCCGATCGCGCCAGGCGTCCGCGCCGGGGTGGCCGACGTTCATCAGCAGCAGCGCCTGGTGCCGCCCGTCGGGAAAGAACTCCCGGGTCACCCCTGCGGCGTCGAACCCGGCCATCGGTCCGGCTGCCAGTCCCGCGGCGCGTACGCCCACCAGCAGGTAGCCGATCTGCAGGGTCGCGTTGAAGCGGGCCTGCTCGACGCGGGCAGCCCGGTCGGCGAGCCAGTCGCGGGCCTGCGGGCGGTGCGGGTACAGCTCGGGCAGCCGCTCGTGGAAGTCCACGTCGGCGGCGAGCACCGCCACCAGCGGCGCGCTGGCCGTCTTCGCCCGGTTGCTCGACGACACGTGCGGCAGCAGCCGGGCCCGCGACTCCGCCGAGCGCAGCAGCAGCACCCGCAGCGGCTGCCCGTTGTACGCCGTCGGCCCGTACCTGATGAGATCGTGGATCGCCGCGACCTGGGCGTCGGTGACCGGCTCGTCGGTGAACGTGTTGGCCGTGCGGGCGGCCCGGAACAGCAGGTCCTGGGCGGCCCGGTCCAACGCGAACAGGTCGGCTGCGGCGGGCGCGGTCATGCCGGCACCGCCGTGGCGTAGCGGCCCTGGTGGCGTACCAGCGGTCGACCGTCGCCGCCGTCGCTCAGGGCGAGCGGTTCGGCGATCACCAGCGTCTGGTCCCCGGCCGGGACGCGGTGCACCACCCGGCAGAGCAGCCGGGCCAGCACCCCGGTCAGCAGCGGCACCCCGAACGGGCCGGGTGTCCAGTCGGGGTAGGCGGCGAACCTGTCGATGCCGCCGGTGGCGAACACCGTCGCGGCTTCCCGCTGTGCCGCGGCCAGCAGGTGGATCGCGATGTGCTCGGCGCGGGCCAGCACCGGCCAGCTCGATGACGCCACGTCGAGGCAGAACGAGACGAGTGGCGGCTCCACCGAGACCGAGGTGAACGAGGTGGCGGTGAACCCGGCCCGGATCGGGGCGCCGATCCCGCCCAGGCAGGCCGGGTCGGTGGCCCGGGCCACCGCGGTGACGACTGTGACGCTTGTGGCCTGTCGCAGCAGTACCGCACGGAACAGGTTCCGGTCCACCGGTCGTAGCTCGGCGGCGGCGTCCGTGGCCGGACGCTCCACGGTGGTCATGCCGACGCCAGGGGCGGCACGGCGTACGAGCTGGCCGGTCGGGGCAGGCCGTTTGCGGGCGTGCCGGTGCGCAGGGTCATCGCGAGGGTACGCGGAAGGGCACGTCGGGGTGGGGACATGAGAGGTCTCCTGATCTGTCGCACGGTGGGTGTGCAGGGCACCCGGGTCAGGTGCCCGGAGGCACGCCGCTCCGCGGTGAGCGGGCGAGCGGTGAGGGTGCGGCGACGGAACCGAGCCGGGAGATCCGCTCAGCTCAACAGAGCGCGCTCGCGTGCCGGACGAGGTCGACGTGCACGCAAGCGATGAGGAGGAGCTCATCCCGCTGCGACATGACCTCATGCTGCCGCTGGTGGGATCGACAGGTCAACGGCCTTCCAGAAGGTGGGACTTCCATCGGTGCCGATGTTGCGATCTGCCCCGAGCAGTGCTTACCGCATCCCAAGACCTATCTGGTGAATAGGGATTGCCCAGCGGCGCCACGTCGCCGTCCACCTGGGACGCCGAGAGGGTTTCGGAATTCGCCCGTTCGGGAATGTTCGATCTCGACACGGCAGGGAACGGTGACGAGGGGAGTCCTCCGATGGGCCTCATGTTTCGCAAGCGCAAGAAGATCGGTCCGCTGATCCTGAACTTCACCGAGAACGGCTTCTCCTCGTGGAGCATCAAGATCGGGCGCTGGTCCTGGAACTCGAAGGCCCGGGCACACCGTGTCGACCTGCCGGGTCCGCTGTCCTGGAAGCAGGACAAGTCCCGGTCGTAGCGTCCCGGGAGTCGAGCGGGGTGCCGGTGATTCACCGGCACCCCGCTCGGCGTCTGCGCCGCCAACCCCACCCGTCCTGGCGCCGGGGCAGAAGTGCACGATCGCCGAGGGACAGGGCCGTTCAGGACGTGGGGGTGATGAGTTCGTCGCCGGCGAGCCGGCCGGTGTCGCGTTCGCGGCGGACGTCGCCCGCCTGAACCAGGTCGGCGAGCGCCTGGTTGGCGTCGGCGGCGCGGTAGACGGTCGCGGTGAGGGTGTGCCGGCGCAGCTCGGTGACCGGCCGTGGCCCGCCCAGGCGCAGCTCGGCCAGCAGCTTTCGGGCCAGTGGTCGCAGGGCCGGCACCCCGGTCACGTCCACCGGCGGGGCCGCCGGATCGGCGGGGTCGCGGTAGCGCACACCGAGTTCCGCGCCGACCGTCCAGAGCGCGTCACGAACCGCCTCCAGGCTTCGATCGGAGCGGCTGCCGAACGCGACGACACCGGCCGCCGCGCCACCCGTCACGTCGGTCGCGGCGGCCAGGTCTGTCACGGCGGCCGCGTCCGTCCCGGCGGCCAGGTCTGTCGCGTCAGCTGCCGTGTCGGCCGTCAGCACCGGTGCCACCTCGCCGACCAGCGGAAACCCGGCGGCGACGAGGGCCGCGCGAGTGGTGCTGCCGGCGTGCAGCAGCACCTCGCCGGTGCGGCCGTTGGTGGCGGCGCTGAGCAGGGGCGGGGGCACCTCGCCGGGCACGTCCAGGAAGCAGAACAGCGGAGACCCGGCCGCGCCTGCCGCCTTCACCGCGATCGGCAGCCGGTCCGGACCGCCGGGCAGCAGGTGCACGGTCACCTCGGCCGGCAACTCCGCCTCGATCGGCCCGAGCCGGACCGGCAGGTCGGCGGCGTCGTCGGCCAGCACCAGCACCGTCACCTGGCGACCCCGCACCTGGGCGGCGTGGCCGGCGACCACCCGCAACACCGCCTCCGCTCCGCCGCCGTCGGCACCAGCCCAGGCCAGCGCGACGGTTGCCCGCCGGGAGCGGTGCAGGGCGGCGGGCAACCAGGTCGCCACCTGGCGGACCAGCAGTTCACGGAGGAAGTCGGTGGTCCGGTTGGTAGGCATCGGTCCGTTCTACCCTATGGCCGATTCACGCCGGGACGGAGATCCCCACTCCACCGCGGGTCTGCCCGCCGTACCGCTGCCGCTCGGCGGCCAGGTCGAGCCGGCCGATGCGCTTGCGGGCGGCCAGCGCGTCGTCGTCCAGCCGGTCGGCCGGGACCAGCCAGACCACCTCGAACTCCAGACCGTCCGGGTCCTGCCCGTAGAGGCTCTTGGTGGTGCCGTGGTCGGACGTGCCGACCAGCGCCCCGGCGGCGGTGAGCCGCTCGGCGGTAACGGCCAGCTCGTCGAGGGTGTCGACCTCCCACGCCAGGTGGTAGAGCCCGACGGTGGCCCGGCCGGCGGTGGATCGTCCGGCGGCCGCGCCGATCTCGAACAGGCCGAGGTCGTGATCGTTTGTGGAGTCGGGGGCCTGGAGGAAGGTGGCGCCCCGGAAACCGTCCGGGGTCATCGCCACCGGGCGGAAGCCCAGCACGTCGCGGTAGAAGGCGACGCTGCGGGCGAGGTCACTGACGTAGAGGACCGCGTGGTTGAGCCGGTGGATACCCATGACCCGAGACTAACGCCATTTAGTTGAGCGTTCAACCATTGCGAGTATGATGGCCGTCATGACCCGCTGGTTGAATCCCGACGAGCAGCGCACCTGGCGGGCGTTCCTCGCCGCCTCCCGGGCGCTGATGGACACGCTCGACCGTGACCTGCAACGCGATGCCGGCATGCCGCACGCCTACTACGAGATCCTGGTCCGGCTCTCCGAGGCCCCGGGTCGGCAACTACGGATGAGCGACCTCGCCGAGGCCGCGGGGTCGTCGCGCAGCCGGCTCTCGCACGCGGTGGCCCGCCTCGAGACGGCCGGCTGGGTGCGCCGCGAGGACTGCCCCACCGACCGGCGCGGGCAGATCGCGGTGCTCACCGACGAGGGTTTCGCGATCCTCGCGGCCGCGGCCCCCGGCCACGTCGAGGGGGTACGCCGACACCTGTTCGACGCGTTGAGCCCGGCCCAGGTCGACCAGTTGCGCCGGATCAGCGAGACGTTGGCCGAGCACCTGACCAGATCCTGACCGATCGGCACCGGCGCGGGTCTTGTACTTACCGTCGTCGGATGAGCACGATGGGGCGTGTCCTCCGGCTTCGACGAGTTGACTGACCAGGCGCACCACCTCGTGTCCACTGGCGATGTGGCCGGTGCCCAACGGCTGCTCTCCGACGCGCTCACCGACGCCGACCCCAGCCCGGCCAACGCCACACCCGAGCTGGCCGAGGCGGCCAGCCTCCAGGCGAGGGTGCTCGTCGCCCTCGGCGAGCCGCACTCCGCCCGAGGCTGGGCCGCCTTCGCGTACGCGGCCACCACCCGTTTGCACGGCCGTTCCGACCCGCGCACGGTTGCCGCCGCGGCCACCCTGGCCGCCGTGCTGCACCGGGTGGGCAGCCGCTCCCGGGCCGCCCGGCTCTACCAGGAAGTCATCATCGAGCTGACCGCGCAGGACGGCCCCGAGTCACTGCGGGTGCTGGCCGCGCACGCCGACCTCGCCACCGTCGAGTACGCCCGCGGCCTGTGCACGGTGGCCCGCGACCGCCTTCAGGACGCCTGGGAGCTGCACCGCGAGGTGTACGGCGACGGTCACCCCAGCGGCATCAAGATGCTGGCCCGGCTCGGTGCCATGCAGCGCGACTGTGGGCAGTTCGCCGAGGCGCACGACAACCTGGCGCTGGCTCGCGAGTTGTGCCGGCAGCACCTGGCCGCCGACGACCCACTGGCCCTGCAGGTGGCGGCTCTCGCCCGGGCGGCGGCCAACCCGGACCACGTCTGCGTGGACGACGCGCCAGCCGACCGGGACGCCCCGGTGGTGCCGGCCGCGCGTACCGCGCCGCACAGCGACCGGCCGGTCGAGTCTGCCTACTACCCACCCGCGCCCCCGCCGCGCCAGGTCGAGGAGGAGGTGCCCGCTCCGGCCGACCGCGACGACGAGTCATGGGCGGCGCACGGGGTCGGCGCGGTGCCGAGCCCCCGGGTCCCGGCCGACGAGCCGGACGGGTCGTCGGGCTTCCGCTGGCCGCCGGACCCGCCGGACGACGAGCCGGCCCCGCACCCCACCGTCGGGCCGGTGCCCCCATCGGTGGCCGGCTTCACCGGCAGCGAGGAGGCGTACGGCGTCTACCGGCTGCACCGCCCCGGCGCGTCGAGTCAGCCGGATCAACCGGCCCAGCCGTACGCGCCGCTGGAGCCGTACACACCGTCCCGGCTGTTGCCGGTGCCCGTGCACCGCGCGCCGACACCGCCGCGCAACCGGCTGGTGCCGGTGCTGGTGGCCGGCGTGGTAGTGGTGCTGCTGGGCGCGGCGGCGGTGATCGCCGGGGTGGCGCGGGTCGGTGACGGGGACGACCCGTTGCCGGGGCCCACCAACGGCTCCCCCAGCGCCGGCCCGACCGGCACGGGCGGGCCGGCCACCAGCGGTGGTCCGGCCGGCACGGCACCGCCCGTGGCCGCACCCGGCACCCCGCCCGGCACGGTGAGCCTGCGCGACAACCGCGACAACATCGCTCTGCGCTGGACGTACCCGGCCGGCGGCGAGGGGCCTGTCGTGGTCTCGGCCGGCCGGGCCGGGCAGGAGAAGACGGCAATCGCCACGCTGCCCGCCGGCACCGACAGTTACATCGTCTACGCGCTGAACCGCGCCAACGACTACTGCTTCACCGTCGCCGTCGTCTGGTCCACCGACACCGTCGCGAGCGCCGACCAGGTCTGCACGCGCCGCCGCTGACCCCCGGCCGGCTGGCCACCCTGGTCATGGTGTGTGGACCGTCGGTCCCCGTTCGTCCTCGGGCGGGAGTGCCGGCAGCAGCAGGCACACCCGCAGCCCGGACTGGTCGTCGGCGTCGGCGTCGGTCAGGGTGATGGTGCCGCCCGCGCGGCGGACCAGCTCCCACACGATGGCGAGACCCAGGCCGGCGCCGCCGTCGTCGCGGGCCCGGCCGTCGTCCAGCCTGGTGAACCGGTCGAAGACCCGTTGCCGGTCGGCAGCCGGAATCCCCGGGCCGTCGTCGGTCACCGTCACCAGGTGGTACGCGGCCTCCCGGTGCGGCTCGGCCGTGAGGATCACGCTGCCCCGCGCGTGGCGGACCGCGTTGTCGACGAGGTTCGACAGCACCCGCCGCAGCTCGGCCACGTTTCCTGCCGTCCACAGCGGGCCCGACGCCGGCACGAGGAGCACCGGCGGCGAGGGATAACGGGCGGCGACCTCGGCGACAAGCGCGCCCACGTCGACCGGGCCGGTCCCCCGGGCCGGTGGCATCTCGTCCAGGCGGGCCAGCAGCAGCAGATCGTCGACCAACCGGCTCAACCGCTCGGTGTCGGCGAGCAGGTTGACGGTCACCGTCGTCCAGTCCGTCCGGTCGGCGAGCCGCTGGGCCACCTCGAGCTCGGTACGGATGTTGGTGAGCGGGCTGCGCAGCTCGTGTGCCGCGTCCGAGACGAAGGCCCGCTGCCGGTTCCGCGCCGACTCCAACCGGTCCAGCATCCCGTTGAGGGTGACCGCCAGCCGATGGATCTCGTCGGCGGAGGCGGGCACCGGCAGGCGGCCGCCGGCCGCTCGGCCGGTGATCTCCTCGGCGCTTCGGCGCAGCGCCTCCACGGGCCGCAACGTCGCACCGACCACCCGCCACGCCACCCCGGCCAGGATCGCCACCAGCAGTGGGAAGGCCACCAGCAGGATGGTCCGTACCACGTGCGTGCCGCGCCGGACGTCGGCCATCGACCGGGCGACCAGGACGGTGAGCGGGTCGGCCGCCGTGCCGGCGGGTACGGCGACCACCCGCACCGGCCCGGCGAGTCCGGCCCGCTCCGCCGGCACCACCAGACGCTGACGGTGACCGGTGTCCAACCGCTCGGGGCGGACCATCGGAACCAGCCGGTCCGCGTCGATCGAGGCGGCCCGGATCCGACCCTGCGCGTCGATCACCTGGACCCGGACCTGCCCACCGGCCACCGGCAGCGGGTCGGGCAGCGCGTCCTCGGCGGCGAGCAGGGCGACGGCGTCGGCCGTCCGGAACGCCTCGGTGTCCACCGTGCGCTGGAGCAGGAAGCCGAGCGCGCCCAGCAGCACCGCGCCGCCGAGGGCGAGCCCCACGGTGAGGCCGACCACGCCGAGCGCCATGAGCCGTCCCCGCAGACCCAGCCCGCGCAGACCCCATCCGGGTGACCTGCGGACCCGGCGGCGGCCCGGTGGGTCGGCAGTTGTCATGTAGCCAACCGGTAGCCGGCGCCCCGGACGGTCTCCAGCCGGTCCCGGCCGAGCTTGCGGCGCAGGTAGCCGACGTACACCTCGACGACGTTGGGTGCCGTCTCCAGGCTGGCGTCCCACACGTGGTCCAGCAGCTCGATCTTGGAAATCACCTGGCCGGGGCGGCGCATCAGGTAGTCCAGCAACGCGAACTCCCGCGCGGTCAACGCCACCTCGGCGTCGGCACGGGTCACCCGTCGGCGTGCCGGGTCCAGCCGCAGGTCGCCGACGCTCAGCACGGTGGGACGTTCCGGCGCTCCCCGGCGCAGCAAGGCCCGCAGGCGGGCCAGCAGCACCACGTACGAGAAGGGCTTGGTCAGGTAGTCGTCGGCGCCGCAGTCCAGGCCGTCGGCCTGGTCGTACTCGCCGTCCTTGGCCGAGAGCATCAGGACCGGCAGCCAGTGCTGCTCGGCCCGCAGCCGGCGGACCAGCTCGTAGCCGGACAGCCCGGGAAGCATCACGTCGAGGATCATCGCGTCGTATCCGCCGTGTCGCGCCGCGTCCAGGCCGGCGGGACCGGTGGGCGCCACATCGACCGCGAACCCCTCCGCCTGCAGACCGCGTTGCAGGGCGGCCGCCAGCCGAGCCTCGTCCTCCACCACCAACACCCGCACGCCTCAAGGGTGCCACCCGGGTTCAAAGCCGGCGTCCTCAGCGCCTTCACAGGGCCGAGGAGGCAGGATGTCGGGCAGGAGGTGCCACCATGTCCGTCCTGAGAAGCCGTCCCGTTCTGCGCTGGTTGGTCCCGGCTGCCGCCGGTGTCGTCGTCATCGGCGGAGGCGCCGCAGTCGGCACGTTCGCCGCCGAGGCGGAGCCGAGCCTGCCGCCACGTACCGCCGCCCAGCTCCTGGTGGATCTTCAGACCTCTCGGTTGGAGGGGTTGTCCGGGACTGTCGTGCAGCGCGCCGACCTCGGTCTGCCTCCGCTGGTCGGGCTGATTCCCGGCAACGACCTGACGAGCCTGCTGACGGGTACGCACACCCTGCGGGTCTGGTATTCCGGCCCGGAGCGGCAGCGCCTCGCGCTGCTGGACACCCTCGGCGAGCAGGACGTCATCCGCAACGGCCGGGACGTGTGGACCTGGGAGAGCCGGGGCAACACCGCGCGCCACCGCACGCTTGGCGACGCGGGCACGACCGGGAAGCCGGGCCACGCGGCGACGCCCAGTCTCCCCGCCACCCCGCAGGAGGCCGCCGACCTGGCGTTGGGCGCGATCGACCCGAGCACCGAGGTAAGCGTCGGTCGCTCGGCCACCGTCGCCGGACGGGACGCGTACGAGCTGGTGCTCCAGCCCCGCGACAGTGACTCGCTGGTACACCAGCTGCGGATCGCCATCGACGCGAAGCAGCACGTGCCGCTGCGCTTCGAGGTGCTCGCCAAGGGCAGCGACCAGCCGGCGTTCGAGATGGCCTTCACCCAGGTCGACTACCGGCACCCCGACGCCGACCAGTTCGCCTTCAACCCGCCGCCCGGGGTGACCGTCACCGAGGAGACCGCCGAGCGTCCGTCGGCGGGCCGGCCCGCGCAGGCCGCGCGGGGCGGGAACCCGCAGGTGCGCGCCGTGGGCGAGGGCTGGGGCACCGTCCTGGTCGCGCGCCTCGACGGGACCCCGGGCAAGGCGGCCGCCGGAAAGCCTGCCGGCGCCGCGCCGCCCGCGGACGTGTCGAAGCTGCTCGGCGGGCTGCCGGCGGTCAGTGGGGACTGGGGCAGCGGCCGGCTGCTCACCAGCAAGGTGTTCAGCGTCCTGCTCACCGACGACGGTCGGGTGCTCGCCGGAGCGGTCACCCCCGAGCGGCTCTACCAGGTCGCCCGCGGCTGACGCCTCGAAGCTCCGAACGCCGGGTCGACCAGATGGTCGGCCCGGCGTTCGTCTTGTGTGACCTGAATCGGGCCGGTCGGCTTGGTGGCAGCCGCCGCAGCGCGCTATCTTCAACAATTCGAGGGCACTTCGAGGACACAAAAAAGAACGGCATAAAAGCCGTTCCTGCAAGGCATTCTAATCTTTAGGGAGACGGCTTGTCAAGGCACTCCGGCGGTACCGGCGAATTGCCGCTCGACGACGAGATCGGCCGCGAGCAGGAGTACGTCTCGATGCTCTACGACCGGCTGGACGGGCTGCGTGAGCAGGCCGCCCACCGGCTCACCGACGCGCTGCGCAGCACCGGCGGCACCCTGCAGGATCGCTCCCAGCGCGACAGCTCGGTGGCGATGTACGCCGACCAGGTCGAGCAGTTCTCCGCCGTGGAGAATGGCCTCTGCTTCGGCCGGCTCGACGGCGACGACGACTCCCGCCGCTACATCGGCCGAATCGGGATCTTCGACACCAGTGGTGACTACGACCCGCTGTTGATGGACTGGCGGGCCCCCGCCGCGCGTCCGTTCTACCTCGCCACCGCCGCCAACCCGCAGGGCGTACGCCGGCGGCGGCACCTGCGCACCCGCCAGCGCAAGGTGACCGGGCTCAACGACGAGGTGCTCGACATCGACAGCGCCTCCCCCGGCGGGCACGAGGAGCTGACCGGCGAGGCGTCGCTGCTCGCCGCCCTCAACGCCGGTCGGACCGGCCGGATGCGCGACATCGTGGAGACCATCCAGGCCGAGCAGGACGGGATCATCCGCGCCGACCTGCCCGGCGTCATGGTGGTCCAGGGTGGCCCCGGCACCGGCAAGACGGCTGTCGCGCTGCACCGGGCGGCGTACCTGCTCTACACACACCGGCGGGAGCTGTCCAGCCGTGGTGTGCTGCTGGTCGGCCCGAACGCGACGTTCCTGCGCTACATCTCCCAGGTGCTGCCCACGCTGGCCGAGACGGGCGTGCTGCTGCGTACCCAGGGTGATCTGTTTCCGGGGGTGAGCGCCCAGCGCGTCGAACCGGCCGAGACGGCGGCGCTCAAGGGCCGCGCGGTGCTCGCCGAGGTGCTGGCGCTTGCCGTGCGGGACCGACAGTGGGTGCCGGACGAGCCGCTGGAGATCGAGGTGGAGCGGGAGGTGCTCACCCTCGACCCGGAGACGGTCCGCGCCGCCCGGGACCGGGTACGCCGCACCGACCGGCCGCACAATCTGGCGCGGGCGCTGTTCGACGTGGAGATCGTGCACGCGCTCGCCGACCAGGTGGCCGAGCGGATCGGCGCCGACCCGCTGGGCGGGGACAACCTGCTCGACGAGGCCGACCGCGCCGAGATCCGCCGCGAGCTGCGCGAGGAGACGGAGATCCAGGCGGCCCTCGACCGGCTCTGGCCGGTGCTCACCCCGCAGCGCCTCCTCGCCGACCTGTACGCCGACCCGGACCGGATCGCCGCCGCCGCGCCGATGCTCACCGACGACGAGCGGGCCCGGCTTCATCGCGAGCCGGGCGGCTGGACGCCCGCCGACGTACCGCTGCTGGACGAGGCCGCCGAACTGCTCGGCGAGGACGAGCGGGCCGCCGCCGCCCGCCGGGACCGCATCCGCCTGATGGAACGGGAGTACGCCGAGGGCGTGCTGGAGATCGCCCGGGGTTCCCGCTCGATCGACGTCGAGGACGAGGCCGAGGGCGGTGAGATCCTCGGCGTGACCGACCTGATCGACGCCGACCGCCTGCTGGAGCGGCAGGAGGAGGCCGACCGGCTGACCACCGCGCAGCGCGCCGCCGCCGACCGGACGTGGGCGTTCGGCCACGTCATCGTGGACGAGGCGCAGGAGTTGTCACCGATGGCGTGGCGGCTGCTGATGCGCCGCTGCCCCAGCCGTTCGATGACGATCGTCGGGGACGTGGCGCAGACCGGCGCGCTCGCCGGAACGCCCTCCTGGGCCGACGCCCTCGCCCCCTACGTGGCGCAGCGCTGGCGGCTGACCGAGTTGACCGTCAGCTATCGCACGCCGGCCGAGATCATGGCTGTCGCCGCCGACGTAGTGACCCAGATCGACCCGGCGCTGCGACCGCCGCGCTCGGTGCGGGAGAGCGGCGTACCGCCGTGGGACCGCGCGGTGCCCGACGAGCAGCTCCCCGCGGAGCTGGTGTCGGCGGCGACGCAAGAGGCCACCGGGCTGGCCGAGGGTCGCCTCGGCGTCATCGTGCCGGCCAGCCGGGTGGACGCGCTCGGCGCGGCGCTGACCGCGGCGCTGCCGGAGGCCACTGTGGGCGAGCACCCGGAGCTGGAGAGCCGGGTGGTCGTGCTGACTGTCGCGCAGGCCAAGGGGCTGGAATTCGACTCGGTGCTGGTGGTCGACCCGGACCGGATGGTGGCCGAGTCGCCGCGCGGGCGCAGTGACCTGTACGTCGCGCTCACCCGAGCCACCCAGCGCCTGGGCGTCCTGCGCCCGGCCACCTCATGATCGACGGGCCGGGGGACGTGCGGCGCCCCGCGAACGGGGCGCCGCAGCGCGTCAGTCTCCGGCCTTGTCCCTGATGGACTTCGCCGGCCCGGTCGCCGACGTGGACTGATCGCTGGTGCCGCCGCCCATCGGCGTGCTCAGACCGCCTGTGGTGGCGTCCCCCGTCGTCGTCGGGGCCACCTTGCCGGGGTGCCGCTCCGGCTGGCGGGCCACCCGGCGCACGCTGGCCGGGCCGGCGGTGCCGCCGGTGGTGGTCACCGCGCCCTGGCCACCGACGGGGCCGCCGTCGCGCAGCACCTGCGGATCGATCCGCTCCTTCGCCGGGTCGAACGGGTCGTCTCGCTGGATCTGGCTCTCGATGTCGGTACGGGGCAGAGTCACCTCGTCGAGGGCGCCCTCGCCGTACACGCCGCCCGCGATCCGGTTCTCGGCCTGCCGGGCGGCGTCCTGCCGCATGTCGTCCTCACGCACGTTCATCACCTCGCAGAAGCTGTGGAACTGACAGCGTGCCCGGTCACCCGTCGACCAAACCCGCACTGCGCCCGGCGAGAGGGAACCGGACATCCGGCACAATCGCTCGCCCGGCACGGGTGCCCGTACTGAATGTCAAGCGGCCCGGCCGCCGTGGATTCTTTTCCGGCCGGAGGACGTGTTACCTGGTCGGCGGCCTCGGGTAGTCGGGGGGTGTCCCCGCCGTGAACGCGAACCGTGCCGTGGCCGAAACGCGGTAGCGGGGCGAGGGAACGCAGGTACGACTCATCGCATCCTGAGGAGGACCAGATGAGCACGCAGGCTGCTTCCACCCGGCCGATGAACCGGCCGATGTCGGACGTGCAGAACCCCGCTTCGATGCGGGAGACGCAGCAGATGCCGGCAATGCGCGACGGGCACCGAGACCCGATGCCGTCGCCGGGTACGGAGACCAAGCAGGCGTTCCTGACGACGGAATTCTGGGTCTACGCCGCTGCCGTCGCGCTCGTGGTGATCGCCGCGTTCTGGAAGGGCACCACCGCGAACGGGCTGAACATCAACGACCCGAACCGGGCCTGGCTGTTCCTGACCATCCTGACCGGTGGTTACCTGGTCAGCCGTGGCCTGTCGAAGGCCGGCTCGCAGCGCCGGTCGGGCAGGGAGCGGAGCATGCGCGGGCGTTGACGCCGCCGCACGTGAACAGTGGCCTCCGGGAGACTTCTCCCGGAGGCCACTGCCGTCGTATGTGGACCGCTTACTCGTCGCCGCCGAAATCGCCGAAGTCGCCGCCGAAGTCGCCCTCGAAGGCGTCCTCGATCAGCTCGCCGGCGACCATGCCGCCGGCCACACCGAGCGCCGCCCCGGCCACCATGCCGCCCATCCCGCCCATACCGCCGTGCCCGCGGCCGTGGCCGTGGCCGTGGCCGTGGCCGTACTGTGAGCGCAGGCTGCCGTAACGCGACGTCGTCTCGCGCAGCCACCCGTCGACGACCTGCGCCCAGTCGACGCGGTCGACGTCGGCGTGGGACACCTGGTAGCGGCCGAACGCGTCGTGGCCGGCGCTGAGGAAGCCGCCCCGCTTGTCACACTCCAGGATCACCTCGACACCACGCTGGCTGGTCACGAAGGTCAGCTCGACCTCGTTGATGGTGCCCGCGTACTGCGGGGACGCGAAGAACTCGATCTCCTGGTAGAACGGCAGCGTCTGCTGCACGCCCCGGATGTGACCGCGCTCCAGGTCGGCGTGCTTGAACCGGAAACCGAGCCGCTGGAACGCCTCCAGGATCCGCTCGTGCACCGGCAACGGGTGCACCGCCACGTGGTCCAGGTCGGTCTTGTCCACCGCGCGAGCCACCGACAGCTCCGTGCGCAGGCCCATCGTCATGCCGTGCAGGCGCTGGCCGTACACGTCGGTGATCGGGGTTTCCCACGGCACCGGAAGCTGGAAGGGAATCGACAGCTCCTGCTTGGGCGCGAGCTGGAACGCGCCGCTCACGGCCATCCGGTGGAATTCCATGGTGCCCGCGTACTCCGTGTCGTGGCCCTCGACCTCGACACGCGTGACCAGACCGATCACCACCTGCTCGATGGTCGCCGGGTTGTCGCCGCCAACGAGGTTGACCTGACCGTCGAGGGTCAGGCCGGGCCGGGTGTTGGGGTTGGTCAGCACGGTGTCCACGCTGGGACCGCCCACACCGAACGCGCTCAACATTTTCTTGAAGACCATCGAAAACTCCTGTGTTGGAGTCGGACGTTGACTCGACGGGCACCCTATCCAGAACCCCTGTGAGGTGGCTGTGAAGCGCCGCGGCCGCGCAGCGTGGCAGCTCGATCGACTCGGGTTCCGGGAAGGCGGGGTGTCCCGCCGAAGAGGACACCCCGCCTTCCCGGAACCCGGGAGGATCACGGGTCGACGATCACCAGCTCGCCGACCTGTTCGCCGATCGTGGTACGGGCGTCCGCGGGCAGCCCCCGGTCGGTGATCAGCACGTCGGCCGCCTCCAGCGGGGCGATGGTGGCGATGCCTATCGTCTCCCACTTGGTGTGGTCGGCGAGCACCACGAGCCGGCGGGCCGCGCCGATCAGGCACCTGTTGACGCCTGCCTCCAGCAGGTTCGGCGTGGTGAAGCCGGTACGCGGGCTGATCCCGTGCACGCCCAGAAACAGCAGGTCGACGTTGAGCGCGCTGATCGCGGCCTCGGCCACCGGACCGGTCAGCGCGTCCGACGGGGTACGGATGCCGCCCGTCAACACGACAGTCTGGTCGGCGCGCGGGTTCTGGTAGAGCGCGTCGGCCACCGGGATCGAGTTGGTCACCACTGTCAGCCCGTGCACGTCGGAGAGCAGGGTGGCGAGCGCGGCGGTGGTCGTCCCGGCGGACAGCGCGATGGCCATCCCCGGCTCCACCATCGTCGCCGCCCGCTCGGCGATGGCCCGCTTCTCGGCCTGCTGGCGGATCGACTTCGCGGCGAACCCGGGCTCCTCGGCCGAGCCCGGCCCGGCGAGGGTCGCCCCGCCGTGGACCTTGTCCACGAGGCCGCGCTCGGCCAGCGCCTCCAGGTCACGCCGGATCGTCATGTCGGACACGCCGAACCGGCTGACCAGGTGACTCACCCGCACGCCGCCACGCTGGCGGATCAGATCGAGGATGGCGGTCTGCCGCTGCTGGGCGAGCATCGAGGGAACCTCCTTCGCACCGCGACTGTCGTCGGAATCAGGTCCGATCCTCACGGACGACCGCCACCTCACCTGCCGGCACTGTCAGCTCACCGGCGCACCGGGTCCCGGTCAACAACTCGTCGCCGTGCGCCGCGAGCCGTACCTCCGCGTCGGTGTGGTTGATGACGAACAGCCAGCTTCGCTCGCCGTCGCGCCGTCGTACCACCTCCACCCCGGCCGGCGCCTGGGCCGCCGGGCGGACGCCTGCCTCGTCGAGCAGCCGGGTGACGAGCCGGTCGGTGGCCTGCTCGTCGAGGCGGGTGCCGACGTACCACGCGGCGCCCGCGCCCACCGGCCGTCGGGTCAGCGCCGGCACACCCGGCAAGGGCCCGTCGGTGTACGACGCCAGCACCTCGGCGTCGTCGGCGTGCAGCCACTCGGTCCACACGTCTGCGGTGCTGCCGTCGTCGAGTCGGACCCGCTCGCCCTCGCGCAGTGGGAAGAACTCCTCGGTCCGTACGCCCAGCAGGTCCCGGAACGCGCCGGGGTAGCCGCCGAGGCGGATGTGGTCGTCGGGGTCCACGATGCCGCTGAAGTAGGTGACGGCAGCCGTGCCGCCGGCCTCGACGAACCGGCGCAGCGCGTCAGCTTCGGCGTCGCGGACCAGGTAGAGGGTGGGCACCAGGACCAGGCGGTAGCCGCTGAGGTCGGCCGACGGGTGGACGATGTCGGCGGTCACGCCGGCCCGCCAGAGGGCCCGGTAGAGGGCGTTCAGTCGGTCGTCGTACCGGATGTCGGCGCTGGGGTGGGAATCCAGCTCGACTCCCCACCACGCCTCCCAGTCGAACAGGATGGCCACGTCGGCGTCCACCCGACTGCCGCGTACCTCGGCGAGGGCCTTGAGGTCGGCGCCGAGTTGGCAGACCTCGCGGAACACCTTGGTGTCCGGCCCGGCGTGCGGCACCAGCGCGGAGTGGAACTTCTCGGCGCCGGCCCGGGAGGCCCGCCACTGGAAGAACAGCACGCCGTCGGCGCCGCGGGCGACGTGCGCGAGGCTGTTGCGTCGCAGCTGGCCGGGGAGCTTGGCCACGTTGCGCGGCTGCCATTGGACCGCACTTGTGGAGTGTTCCATCAGCAGCCACGGATCGCCGCCGGCGACGCCCCGGGTGTGGTCGGCGGCGAGCGACAGACCGAGGTGCGCCTGCGGGTCGGCGGCGGTCAGGTAGTGGTCGTTGGACACGAGGTCCACATCGTCGGCCCAGGACTGGTAGTCCATGTGCTTGACGCCCATGCCGATCATGAAGTTGGTGGTGACCGGCTGGCGGACGAGCGTCTTCAGCACCTCGCGTTCGGCGCGCAGTTGGGCGCGCAGCTCGTCGGAGGAGAAGCGCAGGTAGTCGAGTTGCTGCGTGGGGTTGGCGAAGGCGGTCACCGTGCGCGGCGGGTTGATCTCGGCCCAGTCGCCGTAGTGCTGGCTCCAGAAGGCCGTGCCCCAGGCGTCGTTGAGCCGATCCAGGTCGCCGTAGCGTTCCCGCAGCCACCGCCGGAACGCCTCGGCGCTGACGTCGCAGTAGCAGTGCGCGTTGTGGCAGCCCAGCTCGTTGGAGACGTGCCACATGACCACTGCGGGATGCTCGGCGTACCGGCCGGCTACCGCGCGCACCAGCTCCAGGGAGCGCTCGCGGAACACCGGGGAGCTGGGGCAGTACGCCTGCCGGCCGCCCGGCCAGAGGATCGTGCCGTCGGCCTCTCGGGGCAGCATCTCCGGATGCGCGCGGGCCAGCCAGGGCGGCGGGCTGGCGGTGGCGGTGGCCAGGTCGACCTGGATGCCGCCGTCGTGCAGGAGGTCCAGCACTCGGTCCAGCCAGCCGAACTTGAACCGGCCCGGGGCGGGCTCCAGCAGAGCCCAGGAGAAGATGCCGACGGATACCAGGTTGACCCCGGCCCGGCGCATCAGCTCGATGTCCTCCGACCAGGTCTCTTCGGGCCACTGCTCCGGGTTGTAGTCGCCGCCGAAATAGATGCCGTTACCCTGCCATCGCCGCATGACAGGTGAGGGTGCACCCGCCGCCGCACCGAAGTCAACAGGTTCCAACATCGACTTTCTTTACAACGTTTACCGCGTAACAGCCGTATCACAACTGGGTTATCGGAGGCGAACGGCCCTCTTGACAGCGGCCTACGGAGGGGTAGCTTGAGGCCCCACTGGCCGATCGTGTTCGCCAATGTGGATTCTCGGTGGATCACGATGCGTATTGACAAGGCCGGACCCGCTCACCCACCACCCTGACGGCCCTCGGGCGTAGCACCTCTTCATCAGCAGGAGGCACAGATGTCCCGTCCCCGATCCCAAGCCGAGTACCTGGCTCGGCTCGTACCGCCCTCCGTCGCCGGCATCAACCGACGGTCACTGCTGGCCGGCGCGGCCGGCACGGGCGCGCTGCTCGGCACCGGCCTGCTCGCCGGCTGCGGCGACGACTCCGGCTCCGGCGGCGGGTCCAGCAAGGACGTGTCGCTCGGATCCAACCAGTCCGACCCGAAGCCCAAGGACGTCCTCGCGAAGGTCGCCGACGGGTTCAAGACCTCGTCCGGCGTTCAGGTCGCGGTGAACACGGTCGACCACAACACGTTCCAGGAGAACATCAACAACTACCTCCAGGGCAAGCCGGACGACGTCTTCACCTGGTTCGCCGGCTACCGGATGCGCTTCTTCGCGCAGAAGGGCCTGGCCAGCGACATCAGCGACGTGTGGGGCAAGATCTCCGGCTACTCCGACGCCTTCAAGAAGGCGTCCACCGGCGACGACGGCAAGCAGTACTTCGTTCCGGCGTCGTATTACCCGTGGGCCGTCTTCTACCGCAAGTCGGTCTGGCAGCAGCACGGCTACCAGGTGCCCACCACGCTGGACCAGTTCACCGCGCTCGGCGCGCAGATGAGGAAGGACGGCCTGACTCCGATCGCCTTCGCCGACAAGGACGGCTGGCCGGCGATGGGCACCTTCGACATCCTCAACCTGCGGATCAACGGCTACCAGTTCCACGTCGACCTGATGGCCGGCAAGGAGGCCTGGACCTCCGACAAGGTCAAGAAGGTCTTCGACACCTGGGCCGGCCTGCTCCCCCTGCACCAGCCCGACAGCCTCGGCCGCACCTGGCAGGAGGCCGCGCAGTCGTTGCAGCAGAAGAAGAGCGGCATGTACCTGCTCGGTCTGTTCGTCGGTCAGCAGTTCAGCAACGACGAGCAGAGCGACCTCGACTTCTTCACGTTCCCGGAGATCGACCCGTCCATCGGCGCGAAGGCCCTGGACGCGCCGATCGACGGCTACATGATGGCCCGCAAGCCCAAGAACGAGGACAACGCCCGCAAGCTGATGGAGTACTTCGGCGGCAAGACCGCCGCGGACATCACGGTCAAGAGCGACCCGACCACCCTGGTCGCCAACACCGGTGCCGACGTCAGCGGCTACACCGCCCTGCAGAAGAAGGCCGCCGAGCTGGTCGGATCGGCCACCGAGATCGCGCAGTTCCTCGACCGCGACACCCGGCCGGACTTCGCCTCCACGGTGATGATCCCGGCGATCCAGCAGTTCATCAAGAACCCCAAGGACATCGACGGTCTCACCTCGTCCATCGAGAACCAGAAGAAGTCGATCTTCACTGACTGACGGCGGAAGGGGGAGGACATCGTGTCCGACCTGCCCCTGATCCAAGCGGATCGCGCCGTGCCGCCGCCGGCCGCGACCACCTCAACGGGTGGTCGTCGCCGGCGGCTACGGCTCCTGTCCCGCACCGACCGCGTGGTCATCACGCTGATGGTGCTCGTCCCGCTGCTGCTCGTCACCGCCTTCGTCTGGCTGCCGGCGCTGGCGACAGTGGTGCTCTCCGGCACCGACTGGGACGGCATCGGCCCACTGAACGAGATCGACTTCGTCGGCGCTCGCAACTACAGCGACGTCGTGAACATCTACCCGCCGTTCGTGCCGGCGATCCAGCACAACCTGCTCTGGCTGGCCGTGCTGTTCGTGGTCGCCACCCCGTTCGGCATGTTCCTGGCCGTCCTGCTCGACAAGGAACTGCGCGGTAGCCGGTTCTACCAGACAGCGCTGTACCTGCCGGTGGTGCTCTCACTGGCGCTGATCGGCTTCGTCTGGCAACTGCTCTACTCCCGCGACCAGGGGCTCATCAACGCCGTCTTCGGCAGCAACGTCGACTGGTACGGCGACTCGAGCGTCAACATCTGGGCGGTCATGATCGCGTCCAGTTGGCGGCACGTCGGCTACATCATGCTGCTCTACCTGGCCGGCCTGAAGGGTGTCGACCCGTCGCTGCGGGAGGCAGCCGCCGTCGACGGCGCCTCGGAGAGCCGGACGTTCTTCCGTGTCGTGTTCCCGGTCATGCGCCCCATCAACATCATCGTGCTGGTCGTGACGGTGATCGAGTCGCTACGGGCGTTCGACCTGGTCTGGGTCGTCAACAAGGGACGCAACGGTCTGGAGCTGATCTCCGCGCTTGTCACCCAGAACGTGGTGGGTGAGGCGAGCCGGATCGGCTTCGGCTCGGCACTGGCGACGATCATGCTGGTCGTCTCACTTGTCTTCATCACCATCTACCTGGCGACCGTGATGAGGGAGAACCGGGAATGAGCACCGCGACAGTGACCCGGCGTTCCGAGGATGACACCGACATCCCGGTCCGCCGGCGCAAGCTGACCCCGGCGCGGCTGCTGCTGCACGGCTTCCTCATCGTCGTGTCGCTGGCCTGGATCTTCCCGATCGCCTGGGCCGTGCTGACCTCGCTGCGCTCCTACGAGTACACGGCCGCGAACGGCTACGTCTCGTTCGGCGGCTGGACCTTCGACAACTACGTCACCGCCTGGCGGACGGCGGAGTTCGGCAAGCACTTCCTCAACTCCGTCTACATCACCGTGCCGGCGGTGCTGCTGACGCTCCTCCTCGCCTCCTGCGTGGCCTTCGTCATCGCCCGGTTCAACTGGAAGATCAATCTTGTCCTGCTCGGGGTGTTCACCGCCGCCAACCTGCTGCCCCAACAGGCGCTGCTCATCCCGCTGTTCCGGCTGTTCACCGAGGTGCCGCTGCCCGAGTTCATGAGCGACTCGGAGCTGCTCTACGACAGTTACTGGGGCCTGATCCTGATCAACGTGGCGTTCCAGTGCGGGTTCTGCGTCTTCGTGCTCAGCAACTACATGAAGGCGCTGCCCCGCGACCTGTACGAGGCGGCGATGGTCGACGGGGCCAGTGTGTGGCGACAGTACTGGCAGGTCACCATGCCGCTGTGCCGGCCGGCCCTGGCCGCGCTCGCCACCCTTGAGGTGACCTGGATCTACAACGAGTTCTTCTGGGCCACAGTCCTCATGCGTACCGGCGACAAGTTCCCGGTGACCAGCTCGCTCAACAACCTGCGCGGCGAGTTCTTCACCGACAACAACCTCGTCTCGGCGGGCAGCGTGCTCGTCGCGATCCCCACTCTGGTGATCTTCTTTATGCTCCAGCGGCACTTCGTCCGGGGCCTGACCTTGGGAGCCTCGAAGGGATGACCATCCTGCACCTGCGCCGCGCGCGGACCAGCCTGGTGCTCGACGCGCGCGGCCCGGGGCTGCCGCGCGTCGTGCACTGGGGTGGCGACGTCGGCGACCTCGACGACGACGCCCTGCGTCAGCTCGCCGACGCGACAGTGCCACCTGTGGTGCCGAGCAGCTTCGACGAGCCGCCCGTGCTGTCGCTGCTGCCGGAGGCGAGCGCCGGCTGGAGCGGCAGGCCCGGGCTGGCCGGGCACCGCGACGGACGGGACTGGTCCACCTCCTTCCGCCTCGACGGGCTGGACGTGCGCGACACCGGCGCCGACCCGGGCCACGTGGCCGCGGGCGGGGAGGTGGTGGGCGTACTCCCGGCCGACGGTGGGCAGGACGCGCCCGGCGCGGCGCTGCTGACCGTGCGGGCGTCGGACCCGGCCGCCGGTCTGACACTGACCAGCGAGATCATGCTCGACCCGCACGGTCTGCTGACCGTCCGGCACCGGCTGCGCAACGACGGTGACGGCGCCTACGAGGTACGGGAGCTGACGCCTGTGCTGCCGGTGCCGGAGGTCGCCACCGAACTGCTCGACCTGACCGGCCGCTGGTGTCGGGAACGGTCCCCGCAGCGGCACCGCTGGCAGCAGGGCGCCTGGGTCCGCGAGGGCCGGCACGGCCGCACCGGCCATGACGCCACGTTGCTGCTGGTGGCGGGCACCGCCGGGTTCGGGTTCGGCCACGGCGAGGTGTGGGGGGTGCACACCGCGTGGAGCGGCGACCACGTCACGGTCGCCGAGCGCCGGCCCACCGGCGAGTCGACCCTCGGCGGCGGCGAGCTGTTGGCCCCCGGTGAGGTCCGGCTCGGCCCCGGCGAGTCGTACGAGACGCCGCTGCTCTACGCGGTCTGGTCCGACGCCGGGTTGGACGGGCTCAGCGACGTGCTGCACACGCACCTGCGGGCCCGGCCCGGGCACCCGCGCTCCCCCCGCCCGGTGACGCTCAACGTCTGGGAGGCCGTCTACTTCGACCACGATCTGGACCGGCTGCGAGCCCTCGCCGACCGAGCGGCGCAGATCGGCGTGGAGCGGTTCGTGCTCGACGACGGTTGGTTCCGCGGTCGGCGCGACGACACCGCCGGCCTCGGCGACTGGTACGTCGACGAGGGCGTCTGGCCCGACGGTCTGCAACCGCTCATCGACCACGTGACCGGCCGTGGCCTTCAGTTCGGTCTCTGGGTGGAGCCGGAGATGGTCAACCCCGACTCCGACCTGTTCCGCGCGCACCCCGACTGGGTGATGGCCGTACCGGGGCGACTCCCCCCGGCCTGGCGTAACCAGCAGGTGCTCGACCTGGGCCGCCCGGAGGCGTACGACCACGTGCGGGACCGGCTCGACGCGCTGCTCACCGAACACCCCGGCATCAGCTACCTCAAGTGGGACCAGAACCGGGACCTCACCGAAGCCGGGCACCACGGCCACCCGGGGGTGCACGGGCAGACCCTGGCGGTCTACCGGCTCTTCGACGAGCTGCGCGGCCTCCACCCCAGAGTGGAGATCGAGAGTTGCTCGTCCGGCGGGGCCCGGGTGGACCTGGCCATCCTGGCCCGCACCGACCGGGTCTGGGCCAGCGACTGCAACGACGCCCTGGAACGGCTCAGCATCCAGCGCTGGACCGGTCTGCTGCTGCCACCGGAGCTGATCGGCACGCACATCGGCCCGGAACGCTCGCACACCACCCACCGCGTGCATGACCTGGGCTTCCGGGCGGCCACCGCGCTGTTCGGCCACCACGGCATCGAGTGGGACATCGCGTCGATAAGCGCCGCCGAGCAGGCCGAGCTGGCCGCCTGGGTGGCGCTGCACAAGCGGCTGCGTCCGCTGCTGCACGCCGGCCGGGTGGTCCGGGTCGACCACCCGGACCCGGCCGTCTGGGCGCACGGCGTGATCGATCACGACACCACCCGAGCGGTGTACGCGGTGACCCGGCTGGCCACCTCCCCGACGCCGTTCCCCGGCGCGGTACGGCTGCCCGGCCTCGACCCGGCCCGGCGGTACCGGGTGCGGCCGGTGGCGGACGTACCCCCTCCGGCGACCATCGAACGGTCCGCGCCACCGTGGCTGGCCTCCGGTGTCACGCTCAGCGGGGCGGCGCTGGCCCGGGTGGGTGTGCAGCTGCCCGCGTTGCACCCGGAGCAGAGCCTGGTGCTGGAGGTCGACGCGGTCGGCTAGAAATTCTTCCGCCGGAGTGTCGAGAACCGTGCCGCGTGCTTCTACCTCAGGGTGAGAACACCGACGACGGTGCGCGGACGTGAGGGGCCAAACATGAAGTACATGCTGCTGATGCAGTTCAGCGCCGCCGGGACCGACTTCCCGAGCATCGACACCTGGACCCCGGACGAGGTCCGGGCCCACATCGCGTTCATGGGCGAGGTCAACGACAAGCTCACCGCCGCCGGAGAGTGGGTCGACGCGCAGGGCCTCGGCGGCCCGCAGCAGGCACGGATCGTGCGCGCCGGCGAGGGCGGAACGCCTGTGGTCACCGAGGGGCCGTTCGCCGAGACGAAGGAGTTCCTCGCCGGCTACTGGATCGTCGACTGCGACAGTCCGCAACGGGCGGTGGAGTTGGCCGCGTACATCTCCACCGCGCCCGGCCCCGGCGGCCGGCCCCTGAACATGCCGATCGAGGTGCACCCGGTGATGTCCGCACCCACCGAGGAGTTGTGACGGGCTGACCACCGATCCCCGCAACGAGGACCTGCTGCGCGAGATGGCGCCGCAGGTCCTCGGCGTGCTCGCCCGTCGGTTCGGTGACTTCGCCACGGCCGAGGACGCCGTGCAGGAGGCGTTGCTCGCCGCCGCCACCCAGTGGCCGGCCGAGGGGCTGCCGGCCAACCCGCGCGGTTGGCTGATCCAGGTCGGCTACCGCCGGATGATCGAGCTGATCCGCAGCGAGCAGGCCCGCCGCCGCCGGGAGGACCTGGTCGCCCGCCGGGATCCCGACGACAGGCAGTACGCGCCGGCAGCGGACGAGGAGTTGACAGCCGAGCGGGACGACGCCCTGGTGCTGCTCTTCCTGTGCTGCCACCCGGCGCTCGCCCCCGCGTCGGCTGTCGCGTTGACCCTGCGCGCGGTCGGCGGGCTCACCACCGCCGAGATAGCCCGCGCGTTCCTGGTGCCCGAGGCGACCATGGCCCAGCGGATCAGCCGGGCCAAGCAGCGTATTCGCGCGTCCGGGCTGCCGTTTCGGATGCCCGAGGAGGCGGAGCGGGCCGACCGGCTCGCCGCCGTCCGGCAGGTGCTCTACCTGATCTTCACCGAGGGGCACACCAGCACCGCCGGCCCGGCCCTGCGCCGCGTCGACCTGGCGGCCGAGGCGATCCGGCTGACCCGCGCGCTGCACACCCAGCTGCCCGACGACAGCGAGACGGCAGGGCTGCTGGCGCTGCTGCTGCTCACCGAGGCGCGCAGCCCGGCGCGGACCGGCCCCTCCGGGGAGCTGATCTCCCTGGCCGACCAGGACCGCAGCCGCTGGGACGCCGCGTCGATCGCCGAGGGCATCGCGCTTGTCACCCGGGCGCTGCCGCGCGGCCCGGTCGGCCCGTACCAGGTGCAGGCCGCCATCGCCGCCCTGCACGACGAGGCGCCGAGCACCGCGGCGACCGACTGGCCGCAGATCCTGGCGCTGTACGAGGTGCTGGAACGACTCGCCGGCACCCCGGTGGTGACGCTCAACCGGGCCGTGGCGACCGCCATGGTGCACGGACCGGCAGCCGGCCTCACGGCCCTCGACGCGCTGGACGCCGATCCCCGGCTGGTGGAGCACCACCGGCTGGCTGCCGCCCGCGCCCACCTGCACGAGATGGCCGGCGACCGGGATCGGGCGATAGCGGACTACCGCGCCGCCGCCGCACGCACCAGCAGCCTTCCCGAACAGCGCTACCTCACCATGCGGGCCGCCCGACTCGCCGCTCTCCCCTAGCCGCGGCTTCGCCACCACACCTGGCAATCTTGGACACTTTCCGTTAGCGCGAAACGGAAAGTGTCCAAGATCCACGCTGTCTGACATCACCATCCGGAGGGCTGTATGGCGTACGTGTTGTTGGGGATCGCCATTCTTGCCGAGGTTGTGGCGACCAGCCTGATCAAGAGCAGCGCTGGGTTCAGTCGTCTCTGGCCGACGCTGGGCTGCCTCACCGGGTACGCGCTGGCGTTCCTCCTGCTGGCCCAGGCCGTGAAGGAGATACCTGTCGGTGTCGCGTACGCCCTCTGGTCGGGTCTCGGCACCGCGGCCATCGTGGCGATCGGCGCGGTGTTCCTGGGTGAGTCGGTCGGGCTGGTCAAGCTCGCCGGCATCGCCCTGATCATCGCGGGGGTGGTCATCGTGAACCTGACCGGGGAGCACTGACCGCAGCAGGCGCGGTGGCCGGGCCCGCTGCGGGCCCGGCCACCTGGCGTCGGTCAGCTCGCTGTGCAGCTCACCTGCGGTGTGGGGTTGGTGCCGGTCCAGCCGCCGAGGAAGCCGAAGCTGGCGGTTGCGCCGGCCGCCAGTCGCCCGTTGTGGTCCACGTTACGCGCGGTGACAGTGGATCCGCTGCTGGTCACCGTCGCGTTCCAGGACTGGGTGACGCTCTGGCCGTTGGCGAGGGTCCACCGGGCGGTCCAGCCGGCGATCGCCGTCGCGCCGGCGGTCACCCGCACCTCGGCCTGGAAGCCGCCCTGCCACTGGTTGAGCACGGTGTACGTCGCCGTGCAGCCACCGGCGGGCGGCGGCGTGGTCGGTGGTGGCGTCGTGGGAGGTGGCGTGGTCGGCGGGGGCGTGGTCGGCGGGGGCGTCATGGGCGGGGGCGTGGTCGGCGGCGGGGTGCCGCCGAAGACGCTGGCCTCGCGGGCGGTCTGCCGGATGCCGTTGGCGCCGTTGAAGATCCGCTGCCCCCAACTGGTCAGGTTGGCCGGGTTGAACGCGGTGGCCATGTCGAGGTACTCCACGCCACCCCCGTTGCCGCTCCACGACCAGCCCAGCCAGCCGATCCCGTTGGCCTGGCTGTAGGAGAGAATGGTGTCCTCGTCCGGGTCTCCGTCCGAGTGGTTGAAGCCGAACTCACCGACCACGATGGGCAGCCCGGCCGCACGGAAACGGCCCAGGTAGTCGCTGATCTCGGCGGCGGTGTCGAAGACGCCGTACATGTGGATGGAGAAGACCGTGTTGCGGGCCGGGTCCGCGGCGAAGACCGACGCCGCGTTGTCCCGCATCGTGAAGGACCAGTCCTGCCCCCAGTTCGGCGCGTCCACCATGATGGTGTGGGTCAGCCCACCGGCCCGCAGCCGCTTGATCGCGTTGGCGTTGTCGGTGGCCCACGAGCCGTAGTTCTGGTTGCCGTACGGCTCGTTGCCGATGTTGACGATGACGTAGCGTTCCTGGCCGGCGAGGACGTCGGCGAGGCTGAGCCAGTAGTCGACGGCCCGGTCCAGCGTGATCGCGCCGCTCTGCTCGCCATAGCCTGTGGTGTCGTGCACCTCCAGCACACAGATCAACCGGTTGGCCTTGCACAGCGAGATGACGTTGGCGACGTCGGCGTTGGTGTTGCGGGTCCACCGGTCGCCGCTGGCGAGCACCACCCGTACGGTGTTCGCGCCGAGTGCCTTGACGTCGGCGAACGATCTGGTCTGCTGCGGATACCAGGTGTGGGCGTGGTTCACCCCGCGCATGACGAATTCGGCGCCGTTGGCGTCGTACAGCTTGCCGCCCGCGACGGAGAAGCCGGCCGCGGCGTGCGCCGGCTGACCGAACGTCAGCACGGCGAGGAGCAGTGCGAGCAGGGCCGCGCCGGCGGCGGAGAGTCGAGTCTTCATGGCCTTCCTCAGGGAGGACCCCCGATGCCCGACAGGGGTGGGACTGACAGGGGAAGGCGGCTGCAGCCCGACAACCGCCGCCCGTACTCCCGGCGACGCTCGCATCAGCGTAGGTGGATGGACCAGCCATCGCAACCGGTTCAGTAGCTCGGCCAGGGCGGCAGACAGCCGTGACGGCCCGCGCGAACGCGGGCCGTCACGGGGCGGTCATCCCCACCACAGGATGTGCGCCAGACCGTAGGTCTTAACCGGTTAAGACGACCGTAGGCGGGTCGCCGACATCCGTCAAGGATCGGCCGGTCGAACCGGACGTGAGGGTTGACCGCAGCTGACCTGGGTATCTCGGGACGAACCGTCGGCGAGAAGGAGATACCAGGATGGTGAGCGTCGGCTACACCCTGATGTGCGAGCAGGCCGGTCCGAAGCAACTGGTGGACCACGCGGTGCGGGCCGAGGCGGCAGGCTTCGACCAACTGGTGATCTCAGACCACTACTCTCCCTGGCTCGACGCCCAGGGCCACTCCCCGTACGCCTGGTCGGTGCTCGGCGCGGTCGCGCACGCCACCTCCCGCGCGGAGCTGATGTCCTTCGTGACCTGCCCGATCCGCCGCTACCACCCGGCCGTGGTCGCGCAGAAGGCCAGCACCATCGGGGCGCTCTCGGACGGGCGGTTCACCCTCGGCCTGGGCGCCGGGGAGAACCTCAACGAGCACGTCGTCGGCGGCTGGCCGCACGTGCAGCAGCGCCACGAGATGTTCGAGGAGGCGCTGCAGATCATCCGGCCGCTGCTCAACGGTGAGACGTTGACCTTCTCCGGCAACCACTTCGACGTGCCCGACGCCTACATCTGGGACCGCCCCGAGCGGCCGGTGCCGATGGCCGTCGCCGCCTCCGGCCGGCAGTCCGCCACCCTGGCCGCCGAGTACGGCAACGGTCTCGTCTCCACCGAGCCCGACCGGCACATCATCGAGATGTACGACGACGCCGGTGGCGTCGGCCAACCCCGCTACGGACAGGTGGCCATCTGCTACGGCCCGGACGAGGCCGAGTGCCGCAAGATCGTGCACGACCAGTTCCGCTGGTTCGGCATGGGTTGGAAGGTCAACGCCGACCTGCCCGACCCGGATGCCTTCGCCGCCGCCACCCAGTTCGTCCGCGAGGAGGACGTCGCCGAGGGCATCTCCTGCGGCCCGGACGTGGACGCGCACGTCGAGGCGTTCCGCAGGTTCGTCGACGCCGGCTTCACGCACGTGGCGATCGTCCAGGTCGGCGGCGAGACCCAGCCGATGTTCCTGGACTGGGCACAGGAGCAGCTGCTGCCCCGGCTGCGCCAGCTGTGAGGTTGACGCCCGCCGGCCGATTCGGGCCGGCCGAGCTGCGGCTCGCCATGGCCGCTCCCCGGCCGGCCGCCGGCCTGACCAGCGAGTGGCGGCTGGTCGACGGGCTGCGTACCCACACCCGGCGTGGCCCGGACCCCGGCACCGGCGCCCCACCCGTGGTGCTGGTGCACGGCCTGGCGGTCTCGCACCGCTACCTCACCCCGCTGGCCGTCGCGCTCGCCGAAACCCATCAGGTGTACGTGCCGGACCTGCCCGGCTTCGGTCTGACCGCGCACCCCCGGGGCGCGTACGACGTGCGCCGGCACGCCGCGCACCTGGCCGCCTGGCTGGCCGCGTACGGGTTGCCGCCGGTCTGCCTGCTCGGGCACTCGTTCGGCGCCGAGGTGGCCGCCGCGCTCGCCGCCAACCATCCGGAGGCGGTACGCGCGCTGGTGCTGGCCGGGCCGACAACCGACCCGGCCGCCCGGTCCCGGCGGGCCCAGTTCGGCCGGTGGCTGGTGGACGTCCTGCGCGAGTCGCCGTTGCAGGCGCCGATCCTGGCCCGCGACGTCTGGAACGCGCGACCCTGGCGGGTCCTGGCGACGCTGTCGCACTCGGTTCACAACACGATCGAGGCCGACCTGGTCCGGATCACGGCGCCGACAGTGGTCGTCACTGGCGCGCGGGATCCGGTCGCGCCGGCCACGTGGCGGGCCGAGGTGGCCCGGCTGGTGCCGGACGCGGGCCTGGCGGTCGTCCCCCGGGTCGCGCACAACGTGGTGACCACGGCTCCGACGGCGGTCGCGGACGCGATCCGCCGGCTCCATGCCCCGACTCTCGTGAACAGGTGACACCCATGCGCTTCGGCAACACGGAGATCAGGCCCCTCGGCGGCGGCCTCGGCTGCCTCCTGATGATCCTCTTCTCGATCGTCGCCTCGGTGGTGCTGACCGTCCTGCTCAACGTCGTGCTCTGAGCCGTCCGCACCCGGGCGACACCGTGGTCAGCTCAGGTCGAGGGTGGCGAGCAGCGGGTAGTGGTCGGAGGCCGTGTCCGCGGCCCCGCCGCGGATCACCCGGCACCCCCGCACCCGCTCGGCCACGGCAGCGGTGCCGAGCAGGTAGTCCAGCCGCATCCCGGCGAACTCGGCACCGCCGAACCGGGTGGGCACGGTCAGGCCGTCGGCCTGCGGCGCTCCGACGTTCGACGACGGCCACAGGTCGACCAGACCGGCGGCGAGCAACCGGGCGATCGCCCGGGTGTCGACGCCGCGACCGCCCCGGCGCAGGTGCCGTCGCCGGTACAGGGCGGGCATGCCGGCCAGCCGCTCGGTGTGGTCGACAGTCGGGTCGAGCGAGTTGAGGTCACCGGCGAGCAGCGTCAGCGGCCCCGGGGCCCGGCGCGTCGCCGCCACCAGCCAGTCGACCTCCATCCGCCGGCGTCCCCCGGAGTACGGGTAGAGGTGGGTGCCGAGCACCGTGAGGGGGCCGGCCGAGGTGGACACCACGACGCGGGCGGCGGCGTGGTGGAACGGCCGGCGCAGCGCCCCGGCGTCGAGGACCTGGTACGGCGGCCGGACCAGCACCGCCACCGGCTGCCCGAAGCAGGACCGGGCCAGGTGGGGCGTCATCCCCACCTGGCCCGCCACGGCGGCCATCAGCCCGCCGGAGTCGAAGCCGCGCAGTTCCTGCAGGACCAGCACGTCCGGCGCCTGCTGGTTGACGACCTGGACCACCTGATCCAGCCGGTCGGCGCCGCCGCGGTCCCGGCCCCCGGTGCGGATGTTCCAGGTCAGCACCCGCAGCACGACGGCGCTCAGTCGGCTCGGCCGGCGCGCGCCAGCTCGTCGTCGAGGGTGTCCACGTCCTCCGACTCGATGGCCGGCTGGTTGCCCTCCTTCAGATCGGCGTTCGGGCGGACCACGAGGTAGAGCAGCCCGATCCAGAGGGCGGAGAGCAGGATCGCGCCCATGAAGTCGGTCGGGTGGTGCATCCCCCGGTACATCCGTGAGGTGGCCACCCCGGCCGGCATGATCACGGCCAGCGCCACGAAGACCCACCGCCACCAGCGGTCGGTACGCGGGAACACGATGAGGGTGATCGCCAGCCAGACGCAGATCGTCGCCGCGATGTGCCCGGACGGGAACGAGGAGGTGGGCATCTGGCCGTCCAGGTTCTCCACCGGGGGCCGTGGCCGGTCGACCACCCGCGCCGAGGCGAGGAAGAGGGTCAGCTCACCGACCATCGCCAGCGCCACGAACAGCACCGGCCGCCACCGCCGCCACACCGCCAGCACCAGCGGGCAGAACACCAGCGAGATGAGCAGGATCGCGTGGGTGTCACCGAACTTGCTCCACCACCAGCTCACGTCGGTCAGCACGTCGGTGTGCCGGTCGGCGAACCAGCGGGGCACGTCGGTGTCGAGGGTGTCGAAGAAGGTGCCCTTGGCGTAGTAGCTGACGTACGTGCCGAAGCCGTACAGCGCACCGAACACCAGCACCCAGCCGACCAGCAGCTCGGCCACCGCCGACCGGGGGTGCGCCAGCACGTGCTCCTCCGCCGGGGCGGGGGCGATGTCGTGCCCGGCCTCCGGCTCCAGCCCCTCGCTCAGCGGCGGCACCGGCCGGCCGCGCTCGCGCCGCCACAGCCGGAAGGCGTACGCGGTCACGCCCAGCCACACGGCGCCGAGCAGCCAGCCGGCCAGCACGTCGGAGACGAAGTGCACGCCCAGCGCGATCCGGGTCAGCCCGATCAGCGCCACCAGCACGCCGACGCCGATGATCGCGGGCTTGCGCCAGCGCGGTGCCATCGCCGGCAGGAACACCAGCAGCAGCGCCCCGTACGCGACGAACGAGCCGAGCGCGTGCCCGCTCGGGAAGCTGTTGCCCGGTGCGCTGGCGACCGGGATGTCCACCACCGGGCGGAGCCGGCCGACGAGGGTCTTGAGCGACGGGTCGAGGATCAGCCCACCGACCCCGGTGATGATCAGGTAGACGGCCAGCCGGGGCTGTCGTCGGATCAGCAGCCCGACCACCGCGATGGTGACAAGCCAGATGAGGATCGGCCGGCCGCCCAGGTCGGTCACCGCCTGGAGCACGGTGACCAGCGGGTGGTGCGGGGCCACGAGCGAGTTGAACCACTCGGCGACCGAGTGGTCGGCGTCCTGCAACGGGCTCCACCGCACCCGGACGAGCAACAACAACAGCCCGAAGGCCACCCCGGCGCCGGTGACGGCCACCAGGCCGGCGATGCTCCGTTCGGCGAAATGACCGATCGGACGCCGAGCCACCTCTTTGACCGCGGTCACCCCGCACCTCCCTTGTCGTACCTGGCGAGGCGCTGTACCCGATCCGGGTCAGGCGTACACCCGGCGGCGCTCAGAGCGCGGTCATGTCCCCGGTGTCGACGAGCTCGACGCGGTCGGCCTCGGGCTCCCACAGGTCGGGCTGCGCCGGCTCCTCCGCGCCGATGCGCAGCGCCTCCAGTTGGGCGGCGAAGGCCAGCCCGCCGAAGAGCGCCATGCCTGTGAGGTTGGCCCAGAGCAGCAGCGCCATCATGCCGGTGAGCGCGCCGTAGGTCTGGCCGAAGCCGTCGCTGAACCGCACGTACGCGGCGAGCAGCAGGCTGGCCAGCCACCACAGGGCCGTGGCGATGCCCGCGCCGAAGAACAGCCAGGACAGGCCGGGCTGGTTGCGCCGTGGCGCGTGTCGGAACAGCACGGCCACGGCGAGCACTGTCAGCCCGAGGCTCAGCGGGAAGCGGACCACGTCCCAGATGCCGTTGGCGACATCACCCCACTCGTAGTGCCTGCGGACCGAGTCGCCCATCGCCCCGCCGCCGACGAGGATCAGGAAGCCGGCAAGCGCGGGCAGGCCGGCGGTGACGGCCAGCACGGCCGCGCGCAGGTATTTCCACAAGGCCGGGCGGTCCCGCTCGACCCCGTAGATGCGGTTGGCGCCCCGCTCGATCTGGGCCATCGTGGTGGTCAGCGCGACCAGCCCGGTGAGCAGACCGAGGGTGAGCGCCAGCTCGCCGGCGTCCTCGACGCGTTCGCCCTCGCCGAGCAGCTCGCCTACCACCTGCGCGCTCTGGCCCGGGGTGAGCGCCAGCACGGTGTCGGCGACCACCTGGCCGCCCTCCTCGACGCCCAGCTCGCTGATCAGACCGGTGAGTGCGATCAGGAACGGCACCACGGCGAGGCAGAGCTGCAACGCGAAGGCGCGGGAGTGGCTGAAGCCGTCGCCGTAGCGGAACCTGATGAACGCGTCGCGCAGCAGGTGCCAGCTGCCCTTGCGGCGCAGTGTGTGCCAGGCGTCGTCGGCGGACAGCTCCTCGTTGGCCATCAGCCGGGTCTCCGGCACGATCCGGGTGCTACTCACGGCGCGCTTCCTCGATCAGCTGCTCGCCCCGCTCCCCGGCGCCCTGCGCGTCGACGGCCAGGTCGGGGGCGTCCTCGGGCTGCGGGACGCAGAGCCAGAGCGCCTTGGGCCGGATCTCGGCCCGCAGGTGTCGATTCGGCGCGATGAGGTCGCCGTCCAGCTCCCGGGGCTGGGCCCGGTTGCTGGTGACCACCACACGACGGCCGCGGAAGACCTCCATCTGCGGCACCTGGCCGTTGCGGCGGACCACCGCCCAGCCGAGCGCGAGCCAGTGCCGCAGGTTGCGCGGGGTGAGCACGGCGACGTCGAGCCAGCCGTCGTCCGGTTCGGCCTCGGTGAGCAGGCGGACCCCGCCCTGGAGCCGGCCGACGTTGGCGATCAGCACCGAGCGGGCCCGTCGGCGCACCGGCGGGCGGTCGTCGATGCGGATCTGCACCCGCATCGGCCGGTCCCGCAGGTGCTTGGCAGCCCCCACGACGTACGCCGGCCAGCCGATACGGGCCTTGGTGGTCTCGTTTGTGGCTTCGAGCATCTTGGCGTCGAAGCCCATGCCGGCCATGACTGTGAAGTACTGGTTCTCCACCGCGCCGACGTCGAGCAGTCGCCGACCGCGTTCGACGGCGACCTGGAGCCCCGCCGCGAGGTCGGTGGAGAGGCCCAGGTTGGCGGCGAGCAGGTTGCCGGTGCCCTGCGGCAGCACGGCGAGGGCCACGTCGGTGCCGACGAGCCCGCTGACGCAGGACATCACGGTACCGTCGCCGCCGCAGGCGAAGACCAGGTCGACGCCGGCCTTGACGGCCTGCTCGGTCTGGCCCCGACCCGGGTCGTCGACGGTGGTCTCGAACCACTGCGGCTCGGGCCAGCCGGCGGCGGTCAGGGCGTCGTGCACGGTGCGGCGCAGCTCGTCGAGATCGTCGACCTTCGACGGGTTGACCACCACGGCGGAGCGCAGCCCGCCGTCGCCACCTGAGGGGCGCCTGTCCTGTCCAGCATCCACGGCGCCAGTGTGCAGCACCGGGCCGCCTTCAGCGACCCGGTGCCCGGCGGGCGTCGGAAGTGCCACAGACAGGTTTCAACGCGTACGTGCCCGTCACGCCGCGGCGCGCAGCGCGCTCTCCACCCGCCGGCGCAGATCGTCGAGGTCGATGCCCGCTTCGGTGAGCACCAGCGCGCCCAGCCCGTGGCCCTCACGCAGCACCCCGAGCAGGATGTGCTCGGTGCCGATGTGCTTGTGGCGCAGCCGCAGCGCCTCCCTCAGCGACAGCTCCAGCGCCTTCTTGGACCGGGGCGAGAACGGCCCGCCCAGGTAGCGTCGACGCCTCCACCGGCGGCGCGGCGCCGGTACGGCCTCGCGCAGCGCGTCGGGGCCGAAGGACTCTTCGATGCGGGCCACGATGGCGGCCAGGTCGATGCCGATCTCGCGCAGCGCCTCCGCGTCCGCGTCGCCGAGGCCGGCGCCGCCGCCGCCGGTGTGCCGCCGGACCCGCTCGCGCAGGTCGTCGGCGCGCACCCCGGCGTCGGTGAGCACCCGGCTGGCCAGGCCGGCTTCGTCGGCGAGGAGGGCGAGCAGCAGGTGCTCGGTGCCGACCGGCCGCTGGCCCTCGGCCCGCGCCTCCTCCAGCGCCTGCCGCACCACGCCGCGCGCCCGGTCGGTGAACCGTTCGAACATCACGCCTCCCAGGATGAGTTGACCGCCGGTCGCCCAGCGTGTTTCTTGTGCACCGCCTGCCGGCTGACCTCGAGCGCGTCGGCGATCTCCTGCCAGGACCAGCCCTGTCGTCGGGCGTTGTCCACCTGGACCACCTCGAGTCGCTCGAGCAGCCGGCGCAGCGCGCGGACGGCGCGCAGCCCGACCCGGGGGTCGGTGCTGCCGGCTGCCGCCGCGAGTTCCGTCGCCTGACTCATGCCGTCAACATACGTTGACACCGCCGCTCCTGTCAACCTTTGTTGACGTCCCGGCCGCCTCGCCGCCGATGTGCTGACCACCGGCGAGAACCCGCACCGCCATCGCGCTCGCACGACTACCCTCGGTCAGGAGACAGCGCGGTCGTGCCGGGCGCGACGCCCGGGAGGTGATATCGGATGGCGGCATCCGCCGACGCGGAGGTGCTGGTCGGCCTCGGCTCGGACGCTGACCTTCCGGTCGTGGAGCAGGCCGCGCAGGAGGCCGCCGGGCACGGCCGACCCCTGCACGTGGTGCACACCTTCGACTGGCACGCGGCCTTCGCTGCGGACACCGTCGCCGCGCCCCGGGACCGGGCCGAGGACCTGATCACCCGAGCCGCCCAGCTTGCCCACCAGGTCGAACCCGGTCTGACCGTGCGCGCCGAGATCGTCGAGAGCGGCCTGCTGCCCACCCTCATCCGCCGGTCCGAGACGGCCTTCCTGCTGGCGGTCGGCGACAGCGGAATGGCCGGCAGCGGCCAGTGCGTCCCGGCCGAGACGGCCGCCGTCCAGTTGGCCGCGCGGGCCGACTGCCCGCTGCTGGTGGTCCGTCGCGAACCGCCGCCGCAGGGCCCGGTCCTGGTCGGGGTGGACGGCTCGCCCAGCTCACACCTCGCCCTGCGCTGGGCCGTGGAGTGCGCCTTCCGGCGCGACGCCCGCCTCGTGGCGCTGCGGGTGGTGGAGAGCGACGAGGACACCGACGCGGTCGCCGAACAGCTCAGCGAGGCCCTGGCCCGCCACGCCGACCGACACACCGGGGTGCCCACCGAGTGCCGGGTCGTCCGCGGCGACCCCGGGCAGGTGCTCGTCGACACGTCCCGGTCGGCCCAGTTGGCGGTGGTCGCCGCCCGCGGCGACGAACCGGGACGAGCCATGCTCGGCGCGGTCGCCCAGTCCCTGCTCTACCACTCCCCCGCCCCGGTGGTGGTCGTACGCGGCCTGGCCGAGATGCCGCTCACCGGGCCCGACGCCCGACCGGCCCGGGACCGTCGGCCCTGACCCGCCACGGCGGCAGCGGCGAGGCTGGACGCCGGACACCCACCCGTTACCCGCGAGAGGCAGCATCATGGACACCGCTCTCGACGTGCACCGCGCACTCACCGACGACGAGCTGCGCCGGCTGGACGCCTACTGGCGTGCCGCGAACTACCTCACCGTCGGGCAGATCTACCTGCTGGGCAATCCCCTGCTGCGCGAGCCGCTGACCCGCGACGACATCAAGCCCCGGCTGCTCGGGCACTGGGGCACCAGCCCCGGGCTCAACCTGATCTACGCCCACCTCAACCGGGTGATCGTCGCCCGTGACCTGGACGCCATGCTGGTCACCGGGCCGGGGCACGGCGGCCCGGCCATCGTGGCCAACACGTGGCTGGAGGGCACCTGGTCGGAGCGCTACCACGACGTGGCCCGCGACGAGGCCGGGATGGCCCGGCTGTTCCGACAGTTCTCCTTCCCCGGCGGCATTCCCAGCCACGTCGCGGCGGACGTGCCGGGCTCGATCCACGAGGGCGGCGAGCTGGGGTACGCCCTGAGCCACGCCTACGGCGCCGCGTTCGACCACCCGGACCTCGTGGTGGCCTGCGTGGTCGGCGACGGTGAGGCGGAGACCGGGCCGCTGGCCGGCAGTTGGCTCTCCACCGTCTTCCTCAATCCGGCCCGCGACGGCGCGGTGCTGCCCATCCTGCACCTCAACGGTTACAAGATCGCCAACCCGACCGTGCTGTCCCGGATCCCCGAGGCGGACCTGCTCGGCATCCTGCGCGGCTCCGGCTACCAGCCGTACGTGGTGTCCGGCGACGATCCGGCCGTGGTGCACCGCACGCTCGCCGCCACGATGGACCGGGCGCTTGACGAGATCGCCGCGATCCAGCGCCGGGCGCGCTCCACAGGCGTCGTCGAGCGGCCCCGCTGGCCGATGATCGTGCTGCGGACACCGAAGGGCTGGACGGGCCCCCGCGAGGTCGACGGCACCCAGGTGGAGGGCACGTACCGGGCTCACCAGGTGCCCCTGTCGGGCGTCCGCGACAACCCCGCGCACCTGGCCGAGCTGGAACACTGGCTGCGCAGCTACCGGCCGGAGGAGCTGTTCGACGCCACCGGTGCCCCGGTCGACGAGCTGCGGACGCTGCCGCCACGCGGTGACCGGCGGATGAGCGCCAACCCGGTCACCAACGGCGGAGTGGTCCTGCGGGACCTGGCCCTGCCCGACTTCCGCGGCTACGGCGTGGACGTCCCGGAGCCGGGTCAGCCGATGGCCGGCGCGACAGGCGTGCTCGGTCCGTGGATCCGCGACGTGATCAGCGCCAACCCGCAGTCGTTTCGGCTGTTCGGCCCGGACGAGGTCGCGTCCAACCGGTTGGGCGCCGCCTTCGAGGTGACCGACCGGGCCTGGATGGGCGCCACGGTCCCCGGCGACGACCACCTCTCCCCCGACGGCCGGGTCATGGAGGTGCTCTCCGAGCACCTGTGCCAGGGCTGGCTGGAGGGTTACCTGCTGACCGGTCGGCACGGCGTGTTCACCAGCTACGAGGCGTTCATCCACATCGTCGACTCGATGCTCAACCAGCACGCCAAGTGGTTGAAGGTGACCCGGGCGATCCCCTGGCGGCAGCCCCTCGCCTCGCTGAACTACCTGCTGTCCAGCCACGTGTGGCGCCAGGACCACAACGGCTTCTCGCACCAGGACCCGGGCTTCATCGACCACGTGGTCAACAAGAAGGCCGAGGTGGTGCGGGTCTACCTGCCACCGGACGCCAACACCCTGCTCTCCACCATGGACCACTGCCTGCGCAGCAGGCACTACATAAACGTGGTGGTGGCCGGTAAGCAGCCGGCACCGAACTGGCTGACGATGACCGAGGCGATCCAGCACACCCGCCGGGGGCTGGGCATCTGGGAGTGGGCCAGCAGCGACGGCGGCAGCGAACCGGACGTCGTCCTGGCCTGCTGCGGTGACGTGCCCACCCTGGAGACGCTGGCCGCCGCCGAGCTGCTGCGCGAGCATCTGCCCGAGCTGAGGGTACGGCTGGTGAACGTGGTCGACCTGATGCGTCTGCAGCCGGACACCGAGCATCCGCACGGCCTGCCGGACAAGGAGTTCGACACCATCTTCACCGCGGACCGGCCGGTCATCTTCGCCTACCACGGCTATCCGTGGCTGATCCACCGTCTGACCTACCGCCGCTCCAACCACGACAACCTGCACGTGCGCGGCTACAAGGAGGAGGGCACCACCACCACGCCGTTCGACATGGTGATGCTCAACGACCTGGACCGGTTCCACCTGGTCATCGACGTCATCGACCGGGTGCCCGGCCTGGGCGCCCGCGCCGCGCACCTGCGTCAGCAGATGGTCGACGCCCGCCAGGCCGCCCGCGACTACACCCGCGAGCACGGCGAGGACGACCCCCGGGTCGCCGAGTGGCGCTGGGTCCGCGAGACCGACCCGACCAACCCCTGAGGAGGACGACGTGCGGGACGCGGAGATCCTGGTCGGCTACGACGGCTCCACCGACGCGTCGGTGGCCCTGGACTGGGCGCTGACCGAGGCCGAGCGCAGCGGCCAGCCGGTGCGGCTGGCGTACGTCTTCGAATGGCTGACGGTGGCCAGTTGGGTCGGTCCGGGCGTGGCGCCCGGCGTCTGGCCGGACGACACGGCCCGGCGGCAGGTCGACGACCTGGTCCGCAAGGCCGCGGCGGCCGCCGCCGCCGCGCATCCCGGCCTGGCGATCACCGGCGAGGTGTACGACGGGCCTCCCGCCCTGGTGTTGCAGGAGCGCTCCGCCGACGCGGGGCTGTTGGTGCTCGGCAGCCGGGGCCACGGTGGGTTCGGCGGGCTGCTGGCCGGGTCGACGGCGGTGGCTGTCGCCGCGCACGCGCACTGCCCGGTCGTCGTGGTCCGCGACGGAACGGCAGGCGGGCCGGACGCGCCGGTGGCGGTAGGTGTGGACGGTTCGGAGCCGTCGCTTGTGGCGCTCGGCTTCGCGGCGGAACGGGCGGCCCAGCGACGGGTTCCGCTACGGGTGCTGCACGCGTGGACGCCCGGCCCCGGCGGGGCGGCCGGAGTGCCGGACGAGCGGGCGGCCGTGCAGGAGACGCTGGAGCCGTGGCGGCGGACGTATCCCGGGCTGAGCATGACCGTCGACGTGGTCGGAGGCAGCCCGGCGGCGATGCTCATCGAGGCGAGCCGGTCGACGCAGTTGGTGGTGGTCGGCAGCCGTGGCCGGGGCGGGCTGGCGGGGATGCTGCTCGGTTCGGTCAGTCAGCAGGTGATCCAGCACGCCGGCTGCCCGGTCGCGGTGGTGCGGGAACGCTGACGCCGGCCGGGCCGAAGGGTCGGCGGTCGAGACGTGCGGGCCCCTGCGCGAGCCGCGCCGGCGGGAGCGGCCACGCACCGACGGACGCCGCCGCTCAGCCGGCCGCCGACTCCGCGGCGGCGAGCAGCGCGGCCTCCCGGGCCGGGTCCAGGCCGACCGAACCGCGGCCGGGTCTGCCGGCGCGCGGCGGGACGGCGCCGACCTCCCGCAGCCACCGCCACGTTTCCGCCACCGTCTCGGCCACCGGCCGACAGGTCAACCCCGCCGCGTGGGCCCGGCTGGTGTCCCGCTCCAGCAACCAGCGGTACGGATGCCCGAGCGGCAACCAGATCGGCAGGTCGTTCCACGGCTCCACACCGGCGGCGAGGATCGGCTCGGGGTCGGTCCACCGCAGCCGGGCGTCGGAGCCGGTGACCGCCACGCACTCGTCGAGCAGCTCACCCATCGTGGAGTGCCCGGGACGGCTTATCGCGTTGAACGTGCCGCCCTGCCCCCGCTCGCCCTGGTCCAGCATCCAGCTGGCCAGGTCGCGCACGTCGATGCACTGGATCGGCAACTCCGCCGGCCCGGGGGCGAGCACGTCGCCGCCCCGCGCGATCCGGTTCAGCCACCAGGGCAGCCGGCCGATGTCCTCCCCCGGACCGAGGATCAGCCCGGCCCGGGCGATCAGCGCGCGGTTCCCGAAGACCTCCCGCACCGCCCGCTCCGCCCCGGCCTTGAGGTGCTGGTAGTCGCCGTCGACAGCGTCCGGGTCGCCGTCGGCCACCGGTGCTGTCTCGTCCGAGCCGGGCACCACCGGGTCGGCGTAGACCGAACCGCTCGACACGTACACGAAGTGCCCGACCGCGTCGACGAGCGCGCGGGCCGCGTCGCGGGCGGCGCGCGGCGCGCCGTCCCAGGTGTCCACCACCACGTCCCACTCGCCGCCGGCAAGCGCGGCGAGGCCGTCGGGCGCGGTCCGATCACCCCGCAACCGGTGTACGCCGGGCGGGACCAACCCGTGCAGCCCCCGGTTGAACACCGTCACCGACCAGCCCCGGCGTACTCCCTCGGTGACCGTCGCGCCGCCCACGAAACCCGTACCGCCCAACACCAGCAGTCTCATGTGCTCCACCCTGCCGGATCGGGGCGGCGGGCGGTGCTCCTGTTCACCGCGAGCGGATCTGCCCTCGGCAGAACCCGGGCCGACGCCCGCGCGCGGCCGGGATGGGCTCGGTCCGGTCGGGGTCGGGTCGACCATCCGGGTTCGGGCCGGTCAGCCGGCGAGCAGCCGGTCCAGCGGGCGGGGCACGGCGCCCGGATCGAGAGCGCGCACCAGCGCCCCCGCGTACCGGGCCTTGCGGCCACTCATCGTGCCCAGGAAGCGACGCAGTTGCCGCTCGATCGACCGTCCACGCTGGGCGGGCTGGTTCTGGAAGACCCGCAACCGGACCTGGTCGCCCTGCTCCGCGATGACCCGTTCGACGCCGTCGCTGCCGAGCGCGCGGATCAGTTCGTCCTCCAGGTCGGTCACGCACACGTGGAAGCCGAGCACCTCCATCGCCGACCGGGTCAGGCCGACGCCGAACCCCGCCTGCTCCAGGCCCCGTCGGAAGAAGCCCTCCTCGGCCTCGTCGCACAGCCCTCGGACGCTCACGGCGAGGCCGTGCGCCCCGAAGAGCCGCAGGTACCGACCGACGCTCATCGCGCCTCCGAGCGGCACCACGCACACACCCTCGGCGGCCAGGTCGCGACGCCGTCGCTCCGCCAGCGCCTCCACCGCGCGCTGGTCGCTGACGCCCTCGACGAGCACGACGGCGCGCAGGCCGGCGACCAGTTCCCGGGCCACGCCGGCAGCGGTCGCCGCATCGGGACCGCCGGCCGCCCAGAGGCGTACGGCGGCTCGGAAGCGGTCCGGCTCTCGCACGGGACCGAGTCTCCCAACGAGCGACCCCGCCCCGCCACCGGAATTGGCGGGCGTCAGATCGGTGTCAGACGCACGACGGCTCGCCACCGATGTCGATGACGAGCCGTTTTCCTGGTGGGCGATACTGGGTTTGAACCAGTGACCTCTTCCGTGTCAAGGAAGCGCGCTCCCACTGCGCCAATCGCCCGTGGTTTCCGCCCGACCCGGGCACTCAGGCCCGTCGAGGCGGATCGCGAGCGGACGACGGGATTCGAACCCGCGACCCTCACCTTGGCAAGGTGATGCGCTACCAGCTGCGCTACGTCCGCACGTCCCCGACGAACGTCGGCGACGCGGCAAACTCTACCCGATGCCAAGATCGGCGGGCGCGCGACCCTGGGCTGCGGCGATTGCGCAGGTCGCCACCGGGGTACTGAGAGACCTCGACAGCGCACCACACCCCCCTAAGGAGGCTGTCGTGGGTATCGGCACCAGCATCTTCCTGATCGCGCTCGGCGCGATCCTCACCTTCGCCCTGGACGCTGACGTCGGCGGCATCAACCTCGACGTGGTCGGCTGGATCCTGATGGCGGCCGGCGTGCTCGGCCTGATCATGACCACGCTGATCTGGGGTCGCCGCCGCCAGGCGGTCCCCGTCGCCACCGAGCAGCCGGTGGAGTACCGCCAGGTCGAGGAGCCGGTGGAGTACCGCCGGGTCGAGGAGCGGCGGGACATCGCCCCGCCGCTGTGACGCGAGCATGGGCCACCGCTGACGGAGCAGGCGAGCCCGGGCCGGCCACCTCGACAGAGGCGGCCGGCCCGGAGTCTTCCCTGGCCCCGTGCATCACGGGAGGCGCCGGCTCCGAGCCCGACCTGGCCCGCCCGTTCAGCGCATGAGGGCGTTGAGCGTGCCGTAGTCGAGGGCGTCGGCCAGCGCGCCGTACGTGCCCGTGCCGAGGGCCTCGTCCGCCGCCCGGCGGGCGACCGCGTACGCGGCTTGCGCGATCGACGAGGCTCACCCGCGCCACCCCCAGTCGGGCCAGCTCCCCCACCGCCGGCGCACCCGGCCCGGCGAGGACGTTCAGCGGCGCCGGCACCGCCTGCACCAGCGCGCGAATGGTCACCGGGTCGACCACCCCGGGCACGAAGATGCCGTCCGCGCCGGCGGCGAGATAGGCGGTGGCCCGGGCCAGCGTCTCGTCGACGCCCCCGGCGCCGCTGAGGAAGGTGTCGATCCGGGCGTTGACGAAGAGCGGCAGACCCGCCGCGTCGGCCGCGCCCCGCGCCGCACCGATGCGGGCGCACTGGTCGGGCACGTCGCGCAACGGCGGGCCGTCCGTACGTTGGGCGTCCTCGATGTTCACGCCGACGGCGCCGGCGTCGAGCACGGCTCGGGTGGTCACGCCGACCTCCGCAGGTGTCTCCCCGTATCCGGACTCGATGTCCGCGGTGACCGGCAGCGCCGCCGCGGCGGTTATCCGGCGGACCAGGTCCACGGCCGCGTCGCGGCCGAGAAGGTCACCGTCGGGCGCACCGAGACTCCAGGCGACGCCGGCGCTGGTGGTGGCCACCGCGCGGACGCCGGCGGCCGCCACGACGCGGGCGCTCGCGGCGTCCCAGGCGTTGACCAGGACCAGGGGCGACCCGGGGGTGTGCAGGGATCGGAAGAGTTCGGCTCGGGTGTGGTGTTCGCTCACGCGGCAAGTCTCGGCCGGACCTGCGGCCGCCGGTAATGTTTTAGCGTCAGCTGAAACCACCGGGGGTGCCGTGGTCGCCATCAGCATGTCGGCGGGCGCCGTCGCCCGCATCCGGTTCGCCGTCTCCTGCCTGTGGGAGGTCGTCGCGAGCGTCCGGGTGCTGCGCGACCCCGGGGACCACGCCGTCCACCTGCCCTGGGTCCGCCGGGTACGACAACCGCTGGCCGAGGCGGCAGTGATCGAGGCGGACGACGCGTTGCTCTGGCAGCTGGTGCCGGCTCCGCCGGGCTACCTGGCCGACTTCCTCACCCCGCCGCCCGTCGGTCTCATCCCGGACCTGGCCGCCGAACTGGCCGCCCTGCGCGCCACCCCGGCCGACACCGTCCGGGCACACCTGGACCTGTACCCGGGCGAGCGCACGCCGGCGCTCTCCGCCCTGTACGCCGACCCGCCGGCCGGGCTGCGCCGGCTGAGTGCGGAGATCGAGACGTACTGGCGGATCGCCCTGGCCCCGCACTGGCCACGGCTGCGGCTGCTGCTCGACGCCGACGTCACCGCACGCGCGCGCCTGCTCGCCGAGGACGGCGCGGCGGTGCTCCTCAACGACCTGCACCAGCAGGTCCGGTGGGAGGGCGACACCCTGCTCGTCGCGCAGCGGCACTGCCTGGCCCCGGACGTCGCGGACGGGCCGGGCCTGGTGCTGGTCCCGTCGGTATTCGTCTGGCCGTCGGTGCTGAGCGTCTCCACCGGGGACGCGCCGCAGCTCGCCTACCCCGCCCGTGGGCTGGGCACCCTCTGGGAGCGGCCGAACGGCGTCCCGGACGCGCTGGCCGCCGTCCTCGGGCGCGGACGGGCCCGGCTGCTCGCCGAACTGACCGGGCCGGTGAGCACCACCGAGTTGGCCCGGCGCAGCGGGATGTCACCCGGCGGCGTCTCCCAGCATCTCACCGCGTTGCGCGCGGCCGGTCTGGTGGTGACCCACCGTCGGGGCCGGACGCTGCTCAGCGCCCGCACCGACCTCGCGGAGGCTTTGCTCTCGGCGACCGCGTAGACGTCGACCGGGCGACCCCGGTACGCGGACGGCGCCGTCCCCTGCACCGCCAGACCCTCGCCCAGGATGCAGGAAAGCCGCACAGGGGCATGGTCGACGAAGCCGCCGATACGCGAAGCTGCTTCAATCTGCGTCAGCACGGCAATCGAGGCCCCTGACGCGTGCGGACGGAGAGGGAATGTCCCATACACCGCTGTCCCTGCCGCAACCCGCCGCACGGGCGCCCGAGTTCGGCCGGGACGCGCTCATCGTCTGCGAGAACCTGGTGCGGATCTACCAGACCGGTTCGATCGAGGTGCAGGCGTTGCAGGGCCTGGACCTGGCCGTGGAGAGCGGTGAGCTGGTCGCCATCGTCGGCGCCTCCGGGTCGGGCAAGTCGACGCTGCTCTCCATCCTGGCCGGCATCGACTCCCCCACCGCCGGGCGGGTCCGGGTCGACAGGTGGAATCTGCTGGCCATGTCCCGCGCGGACCGGGTGGACTACCGGCGGCGCACCGTCGGGTTCGTACGACAGCAGACGGCAAGCAACCTGATCCCCTACCTGACCGCACGGGAAATGGTGGACCTGCCCATGACGGCGGCCCGTACGGCGAAGGAGGAGCGCCGGGAGCGCGCGGCCGAGCTGCTGGACAGCCTCGGTGTCGCCGACTGCGCCGATCGGCGTCCCGGGCAACTCTCCGGCGGGCAGCAGATGCGGGTCGCGATCGCGGTGGCACTGGCCAACCAGCCGCGGATCCTCCTCGCCGACGAGCCGACCGGCGAGCTGGACGCCGCCACGTCCGCGGAGGTCTTCGGCGTGCTGCGGGACGTCAACCGGCGCTACGGCGTCACAGTTGTCGTGGTGACCCACGACCCGGAGGTCAGCGGCCAGGTCGAACGGACCGTCGCGATCCGGGACGGGCGCACCAGCAGCGAGGTGCTGCGCCGCACCACCACCGACGCGGAGGGCGACACGCACACGATCGCCGAGGAGTACGCCGTGATGGACAGGGCTGGGCGAGTCCAGGTGCCCCGAGACTTCCGTCAGGCGCTGGCCCTGACCCGACGGGTCCGGCTGGCCCTGGAAACCGACCACATCACGATCCACCCCCACTCGGGAAGCGGCGAATGAGCGGCGAGCCGCTGCTTCGCGTACGCGGTGTGCACAGGCGCTTCCGCACCGGGCCGACAGTCGTCCATGCCCTGCGCGGCGTGTCGTTCGACGTGGCCGCCGGTTCCATGGTGGCGCTCGTCGGCCGGTCCGGCTCGGGCAAGACCACCCTGCTCAACGTTCTCGGCGGCCTGGACCGCCCGGACGCCGGCACCGTGCACGTCGACGACACCGACGTCACCGCGCTCGACGAGGACGGCCTGTCCCGGCTGCGGCGCGAGAAGGTGTCGTACGTCTTCCAGAGCTTCGGGTTGATCCCGGTGCTGTCGGCCGCCGAGAACGTGGCCGCCCCGCTGCGGCTGGCCCGCGTCGCCCCGGCCGAGCGCGAGCGGCGGGTCGAGTTGCTGCTGGAGCTGATCGGCCTGGCCGACCACGCCCGGCAGCGGCCGACCGAGCTGTCCGGCGGCCAGCAGCAGCGGGTGGCGATCGCCCGCGCACTGGCCGCCTCGCCCCAGCTTCTGCTCGCCGACGAGCCGACCGGGCAACTGGACGCCGAGACCGGCCTGTCGGTGATGGCCCTGCTGCGCGGGATAGTGGAATCCGAAGGCGTCACAGTCGTGGTGTCGACGCACGACGCGGTGATGATGGCCCTGGCCGACCGGGTGATCCGCATCCACGACGGGCACCTCGACGAGCAGGCTGCCGGGCAGCCGCGCGAGCCCCTGTCGGACGCCCGGTGACGCGACGATGCTGAGGCTGGTCAGCCGGCGCACCCGAGCGCAGTGGCCGTTGCTGGCAGCTCTCCTCGGGGTCGTCACGATCGGCGCGACCCTGCTGGGCACCTGCACCCTGCTGAGCACCCGCACCACCGAGCGGGCGCTGGAGGTCGCCATGGCCCGGGCCGCCCCCGCCGCCGTCGACGTGACCGTCTACACCGGAACCGTCGAGGGTGGGGACGCGGCATCCGTCGCCGCCGACACCCGCACCGTCGTGGCCTCCGCACTCGCACCGTTCCCGGTGACGACAAGCGCGCGGGCGTCCACGGTGCTGCGGGCGCTGCCGCCCGCGCTCGCCCCGGGCACCACCGTTGCGCCCCAGGCGTACCTGTCCGGGCTGGACGACCTGCCGACCCGCGCCGAGCTGGTCACCGGCCGCTGGCCACAGCACCGTGGCGACGCGGTGCTGCTGGAGTCCACCGCCCACCTGCTCGGTCTCACCCCCGGCCGCCGGGTGCGCCTCGGCAGCGAACTGGCCCACGCGCCCGTCCCGGCCGTCGACGTGACAGTCGTCGGTGTGGTGCGGCCGCTGCCGGGACGCGGCTGGGACCGCGACCCCCTGGCCGGGGCCGGCTCCGCCATCGGCTACCGGGACGGCCGCTTCCTGCAACCGGTAAACGCCTACGGCCCGTTCCTCGTCGACCTCGCCGACCTGGTCGCCACCGATTCCACAGTCGACCGGATGGAGATCACCGCTCATCCGGACCTGTCCGACCCCCACCGCCGCGACCTGGAGACCGTCGCCGGGGCGGTCGACGGTGCCGACCGCCGGCTGGCCGGCACCCTCGGCGACCGCGTCCAGCTCGCACGTGTCGCCTCCGACCTGCCGGCGACCCTGCGATCCGCCGACGACCAACGGCACGTCACCGCCGCCGTCGTGCTCGCCATCGCCGCCCTCGGCAGTGTCCTGACCGCGACGGCGCTCGTCCTCGCCGGACGGCTGACCGCGGGCATCCGCGCCGACGAGACCGCCCTGCGGTCAGCCCTGGGCACCAGCCGTCGCCAGCTCGCCGCGACCGCCACCCTTGAGGCCGGGCTCGTCACCGCCGTCGCCGCCACGCTCGCGATACCGGCCTCGTCGGCCCTGCACGCCGGTCTGACCCACCTGCCACCGCTGGACGCCGCCGGCCTGACCGTCGCGCCGGCCATCACCGGTGTCCAGGTCCTCGCGGTCACCGGCGGCGCGCTGGCGCTCGCCGCTGTCCTCGCCGTCCTGGCGATCCGGGCCGTCCCGGCACCAGGCGACCGACGCACCCGCCGCGAACTACTGGCCCGCTCCGGTGCCGACCTGATGCTCGCGGTGTTCGCCGCCGCCGGCTGGTGGCAGCTGTACGCGCAGCCCACCGCCGCCAGCCCGCGCGCCGACGCGGTCCGGGTGCTCGCCCCGGCGCTGCTGCTCACCGCGGGTGCCGCCCTGGCGCTCCGGGTCGTACTGCCCGCCCTGCGCGGCGCCGACCGGCTGGCGTACCGCGCCCGCGGGCTGGCGCTTCCGCTGGCGGTCGCCGAGAGCGCCCGCCGGCCCCAGGCGGTCGCCGCCGGGCTGCTCGTCGGGCTGGCCTGCGCGGCCGGAACCTTCGGCCTCGCCTTCGACGACACGTGGCACCAGTCGCAGCGCGACCAGGCCGCGCTCTCCGTCGGCACGGATCTGGCACTCACCCTCGGCACGGCGCCGGTGGCCGGCGAGGGCGCGAACGTCAGCGCCGCCACCGCGGGGGCGGTGAGTCCAGCCCTCAACCGTGGCACCACAGTCGGTCAGTGGCTCGGCACCGCCGGCGAACCGCCGCGCCTCGTCGCCGTCGACACCACCCGCGCCGACGCGCTGCTACGGGGGCGGTTGGACGGCGACCGCGGATGGTCGGCCGTGGGCGCGACGCTGGCGCCACGTACCCCGGTCACCGGCCTCGCCATTCCTGCCGACGCCCCACTCGTCCTGAGCGGGACCGCCGCCGGCGACACCCCGCTCGCCGTGACACCCCGGCTGCTGCTGCAGGACGCCACCGGCCTCCGCACGACCTGCACCGGTCCCGCCGTGCCGCTCGACGGCCAGAAGGTCCGCCTGCCGGCCTGCGCGACTGCTGACGGGCAGCGCCTCGTGGCGGTCGCCCTGCCGGTCACCTCCGACTCGGTCGGCGCACCCGTCGCCGTAGCCGTCACACTCACCGTGCCGCCCACGCGGTCGACCGAGAGGCCCCCCGACGGATCGGATTGGACCGCTACGTCCGCGCCCCCGGTCCCGACCAAGGTGAGCGACCTGACCGTCGGACTGTCCGCCACGCCCGCGGGAACCGCGCTGCGGATGGCCGCGACAGTCGACCTCGGCGGTGCCGAGGACGCCGCCCGGACCATGGTCGCCACAGCGTTCCCGGACCCCGGCCCGGTGCCCGTCGCCGTCTCCGCCCGCTTCGCCAGCGAGGTCGGCGCCCACCGCGGCAGCCAGCTCAGCGTCACGGTCGGCATCACGCCCGTCCCGATCGTCGTCACCGAGGTCGTGCCGACCGTGCCGTCCGCCCCCGGCGCCGTCGCCGTCCTGGCCGACCTGGACACGCTGTCCCGCGCACGCGCCGTCATCGGTGACCTGACCTTCCCGGTAGACGCCTGGTGGGTCGGTCACCCCGCCGGGGGCGCCGCCGAGCGGGCCACCGCCCTGCACCTGGGCAGCGTCGCGGCCCGCGAGGCGGAGACCGCCCGCCTCACCGGCGGCCCACTGCGCGCAGGGCTGCCGGCCGCGCTCCGGCTCATCGTCCCGGCCGCGGCCCTGCTGCTGCTCGCCGGTGTCGTCCTGCACGTCACCTGCGATCTGCAGCTCCGCGCCGTCGAGGTGGCGCGGCTCCGCGGCCTGGGGATGTCCCGGCGCGGCATCCGGGCCGTCCTGCTCGGCCAGCACGCCGGCGTTCTGCTGCCCCTCCTGGCGACGGGCGCGGCCGTCGGCGCCCTCGCCACCCGCATCGTCGCTCCCCTGCTCGTGCGCTCCGACAGCGGCGCCGCGCCCGTCCCGGCCGCCCAACCGCACTGGCCGTGGCCGGCCGAGGCCGCACTGCTCGCCGTACTGCTGGTCGGATGCCTGCTGGCGGTCACCGTCGTGGTCACCGTGCAGGTCCGCCGGGCCGACGCCGCGCACCTGCGGGTGGCGCCGTGAAACAGTGGCTGATCCGCCGATGGCCGGCGCCGCACTGGCCCAGCGTCCGCGGCCGGGCCCGAACCGACGCCGGACCGCTGCTGCTCACCGCAGCCGTCATCGCGGCCGTGGCGCTGCTCGCCGGAGCCGCGCCGGCGCTGCTCCGCGCCGCCGCCGACAACGCCGTCCAGGACACGGTCCGCCGCGCCGGCCAGGACTCGAACGTCCTCGTGCACGCCGAGTGGGAACGCGACGACGGCCCGACCGGCGGACGGGTCCGCGCACCCCGCCTCGCCGACGACGTCGACACCTTCCGTTCCCGGGCGTCCCACGCGCTCGGACCCGACCTGGACGCCACGCTCCTCCCACCCGTCGCCGTCGTCGACGGCCCGATCCTGCACATCACCGACGGCAACGCGCCGCGTACCTTCCAGTTCACCTACCTCGCCGATGACCTCGGTGGCCCGGCCGTGACCTGGGTCGCCGGCAGCGCACCCGGCGCCACTCGCCCGGACGAGTACGTCGAGACGCCCTACGGCGGACCGCCCTGGCCGGTGCAGGTCGGCCTCTCCGAGGCGGACGCCGCCGCACTCCACCTCGGACCCGGCGATCGGATCCCGTTGAGCGACGGCCGGGGACGCGACAAGGACGTCCGGGTCAGCGGGATCTACCGACCCGGGGACAGCGCCGACCCCGCCTGGCGGCTCGCCCCGTCGCTCCTGAGCCCCCTGCCCGGCGTCGACGGCGTGGGGACCACCCGATACGGCGGCCTGCTGTCGCGTGAGTCGTTACCGGACGCCCGACTCGCCGTCGACCAGGACCAACTGCGGCGCACCGTCCACTTCACCCCGGAACCCGACGCGCTGACCTGGGACACCACCGCAGCGCTCGCCAGCCAGGTGGTCAAGCTCAAGGCGGCCTCCGGATCCTCGGGCGAGCGCAACGAGTCCCTGAAGTGGGAATCGCAGCTCGACACGGCGCTGCGCGACGCCCGTAGCCGGATCAGCGCGGTCCTCACACAGGCCGCCGTCCTGCTCGCCGGGGTGCTGACCGCCACGGTGCTGGTCCTGCTGCTCGCCGCCGACCTGCTGGTCCGCCGCCGTGCTCCGGCTCTGATCGCCGCCCGGCAGCGTGGGGCGGCGCTACCTGACGTCGGTGCGGAACTGCTCATCGAGTCCGCAGTGGTGTCCCTTTCGGCCGCAGCTCTCGGGCTCGCGCTCGCTGGCGCGGCCGCTCCGGGCGTCTCCTGGACCTGGGCCGTTCCCGTGCTCCTGGCCGGTGCCGTCGCCGGGCCGGCGTTCGGCACCCTCGCCGCCGCCCGCGCCAGTCGCGACCGGCGTCAACCCGCCAACCCGGCCGCTCGACGCTGGATCCGGGTCACCGGCCAGCTGCGCCGCGCGGCCGTGGAGACCGCCGTCCTGATCGCCGCGGTCGCCGCCTTCGGCGCACTGCACCAGCGCGGGCTCCTGCCCGTCGCCTCCGACGGCGAGACCGGTGAGCTGGCCGGCGACCTGATCCTGCCGATCAGCGCCCTCGCTCTGGGCACGCTCGTCGGTGCGCTCGTCCTGCTCCGGCTGCTGCCCCTCGGTGCGCGGTTCGCGCTCCGACAGGCCCTGCGCTCGCGTCGCCCGCTGGCCGTGTTCGGCGCCGCCCGGGCGGCCACCACGGCCGGGCGCACGCTGCCGCTGCTGATACTGGTGAGCAGCACGGCGCTCGCGTCGTTCGCGCTCGTCCTCGGCGCCACCGTCACCCGAGGGATGGCCGACGGCGCGTGGAGCACCGTCGGCGCCGACGCCCGCCTCGACGTCAGCGCCGACGCCGCCACCGCCACGCCCGCACTCGCCGAGCGCATCGCTGCCGCTCCCGGGGTGGGGCAGGTCGTCGTCGCCCGGGTGACCGACTCGGCGCGCGTCTTCAGCGAATCGACACCGCTCGCCCCACGCCTGGTCATCGTGGACGCCGGCGCGTTCCAGCGCCTGCTGGCCACCACCCCGCTGCCCGACGCGCCGGCGCTGGCCCGGCTCACGGCACCCGGTCCCGGGGACGTCCCGGCGCTGGTCCGATCGAGCGACGGCGAGCTGCGAACAGGTACGCGTTTGCAGCTGCTCCGGGACGACGGCCCGGCGATCCATCTCGCCGCGGTCGGTACCGCTCCCTCCGTCGGCGGTGCCGGCGACGTCGTCATCGTGGACGCCGCGGCCCTCGCCGACGCCGGGCTGCCCGCCGTTCCGAACACCGTCTGGGTGACCGGCCCCGGCGCGGCGCGGGCCGTGTCGAACAGCGACGTAGCTGCCGACGTCGTGCTGCGCGCGGACGTCCTGCGGGCGCAGCGGATGGCGCCGCTGACCAAGGGGCTGCTGCGGCTCGCGTGGACGGCCGCCGCGGTGCTGCTGGCTCTGGGGCTGCTCGGCCTCGCGCTCGCCGCCGCCGCGGGTGCGTCGGAGCGGTGGCAGACCCTGACCCGGTTGCGGACGCTGGGTCTGCGGCCACGCGACGCCCGCTGGGTCGCCGCCGGAGAGCTGCTGCCGCCGGCCGTGGTCGCCGCGGTGTGCGGCCCGCTCCTCGGGGCCCTCCTCGCGCGCCTGCTGCTCGGCCCACTCGCTCTGCGGCTGCTCACCGGCCAAGCCACCGACCCGGGCCCGGTCCTGCCGTGGTGGCTGCTCGGCCTGCTGAGCGTGGCGCTGCTGGCGGCGGCAGCCACTGTCGTACCTGTCGAGTCGGCGCTGCGGCGACGCGACCGGCTGAGCGAGGTGCTGCGCGCCGGCGAGTAGACGGCCGGTGGGCTACGACCGAATGGACGAAGGCCCGTTACCGAATCTTCGGTAACGGGCCTTTCAACCTTCTTGTCCAGCTGGTGGGCGATACTGGGTTTGAACCAGTGACCTCTTCCGTGTCAAGGAAGCGCGCTCCCACTGCGCCAATCGCCCGTGCTCAAAACCGAGGTGGGGACGGGATTTGAACCCGCGTACACGGCTTTGCAGGCCGTTGCCTCGCCTCTCGGCCACCCCACCGAGGTTGCCCCCGTCATGCGTGGCGGCAGCTCCGAGCGGACGACGGGATTCGAACCCGCGACCCTCACCTTGGCAAGGTGATGCGCTACCAGCTGCGCTACGTCCGCACGCCCCCGGCGTTCCCGGGTGACGGATGAGAACTTTAGCCGAGCCGGTGAACGACTGCCAACTCGGGGTCCGTTTCGGCGCGCCCCTCCCGCTCGGACGGGGCGGCCGTGCCGGGTGCGGGGGACGTCCGGCCCACCCACGGCAGGCTTCCTAGGTAGCTGGACTGGCTTCTCAATTGACGTCCGACCGTCACTCCGGCATCAACCGACGGTCGATGCCACCACGGGACAAAAGGCCCCGTTGACCGGCGGCGACGCACCTCGTCGACGGGCGGCGGACCTCGACGAACGCCGCCCGGGAACCGGCCCACGGCACCTGTGGAAACTGTCCGGATTCCGACTCTTGCCCCACCAATCGGACGGTAGCGGTAACTGTTCGTGTTCGGGTGGATGGGCTACGGTAACGGTCGTGACGAGACGTGCGGCCGAGATCCGCCTGGATGCCCTGCTGCGCACCGCCTGTGACGTGATCGTGGAGCGCGGTCTGGCCAACACCCGGACGGCGGACGTGGCACAGGCCGCCGGCGTGAGCCAGGCACTGGTTTTCTATCACTTCGCCACCAAGGAGCGGTTGCTCGCGCAGGCGTTCGCGTACGCCGTCGAGCAGGATCTGGCCCGCCTCGACGCGGTCACCCGCTCCTCCGCCCCGCCGTTGACGAAGCTCCGCCGCATTCTCAAGCTCTACACCCCGGCCGGCCGGGCGACCTCCTGGTCGATGTGGATCGACGGCTGGTCCGAGTCACTGCGCACCCCCGAGCTGGAGAAGGTGTCCCGCCGGCTCGACCTGCGCTGGCGGCAGGACCTCGCCGCGGTGATCTCCGCCGGGGTCGCCGACGGCACCTTCCAGTGCGCCGACCCGGAGGGGGCAGCCTGGCGGATCAGCGCCGTGATGGACGGCCTCGCCGTACAGCTCGCCGTGCACGACCGGGTGATCTCCCGCCGGCAGCTCGGGGAGTGGGTGCGCCTGGTCACCTCCCGGGAGCTGGGCCTGGCCCCGACCGACCTGGACTGAGCGGGGCCGGCGGGCGACACCGATCCCCGCGGCAGGCAGCACGACTCGGGGCTCCCGGGCCGGGCAAAACGGCTCGGGCCACCGCCCCGAGGAGAACAATCGACGGCATGGATCTGCTGGAGGCGTACCGCCGGAGCCTGGCCGAGTTCGTCGACCGGGTGGACCAGATCGGGCCCGGCCAGTGGGCCGAGGAGACACCGTGCCCGGACTGGGACGTCCGCACCCTCGTCAACCACGTGGTCGGCGAGGACCGGTGGAGCGTCCCGCTGCTCGCCGGCCGCACCATCGAGGAGGTCGGCGACCGCCTCGACGGTGACGTGCTCGGCGCCGACCCGGTCACGACGGCGCGGGAGGCGACAGCGCAGGCCGAGATCGCCGTCACCCATCCCGGCACGATCGACCGCACCGTGCACCTGTCGGCCGGCGCGACCCCGGCTGCCGAGTACGTCCAGCAGCTCCTCGCCGAACACCTGGTGCACGGCTGGGATCTGGCGGTGGCCATCGGCGCCGACCCGCGACTGGACCCGGACGCGGTGCACGTGTGCGCCCAGTGGTTCGCCGGCCGGGTCGACGACTACCGCCGCGACAAGCTGGTCGGCGACGGCACACAGGTGCCCGCCGACGCCGACGAGCAGGACCGCCTGCTGGCCGCCTTCGGCCGCGACCCCGACTGGGCCCCGGGCGACTGAGCGGTAACCATCGCGGCCCCGCGACGGCCAGGCCCACGTCACCGCCGTAGTGCGCGAGCACCCGGCGGTCCACCACCCGCCGCCACAGCGGCGGGACCAGCGCCACGACCACCATCGTCGCGTACCCGCCCAGAAATTCTCCCCCGGCCGTGAGCTGGCCGCGTCCTCCGACGTGGCGACGCGTACGTGGTGGCCGCGGTGGTGCTCGACGTGGAAGTGCCCGTAGGCGGCCGGCACGAGGGCCACCTTGGACAGTCACCGGCTTTGCGAAGTCGACTTATCTCGATTGAGTGGCGCATCAGTGACCTTGGGCCTTGCCGCCACCCCGGCCGACTGATATTCACAGATGCACATGCGTCACCGCGCTGTGTCGGCCGGCAGCCGCCGGCCCTTCCGCTCCCACGAGGAGGTTCCGTGCCACAACCGGAGTGGTCACCCCCGATGAGCCGGCGTCGACGCCGGCTCATCGCCGTCCTGGCGACGACCGCGACCATCGCCGCGCTGCTACCCACAGGCGCGAGCAGCGCGGCCCCCGCCGGCGGCGCGCCGTCCACCCCACGCTCGTCCGGACCGTTCGCCGAGGGCAACCACGAACCCGCCGACCTCGACAACCGCTCCGGTACGGCGGCACCCGACGCCCGCCAGCGCGGCCTGGCCCGCGCCGCCGATCCCGACGTGCGGTGGAACCGGTTCGGCACCCCGCAGGCGCTCGGCCCCGGTCGTACCCCGCTCGCCACCGGACTGCCAGGCGACCCGGAGGCCGCCGCCCGCGCCTACCTGAGGACCAACCGTGACCTGTACGGCATGGACGCCGCGACGGTCGCCGACCTGGACCGGGTGCTGGTCCGACCGATCGGCAGCGGCGCCGTGGTGACCCTGCGGCAGCGCTTCGGCGACCTGCCGGCCGGGCCCGACGGCCTGGTCACAGTCGCGGTCTCCGGCGGCTCGGTGCTCGCCGTCAACTCCTCGCTGGCCCGCGACACCAGCGCGCCCGCCCCGGCCACCCGCACCGCCGAGCAGGCGTACGCCGACGCCCTCGCCGACGCCGGGCTGACCGCGACGGCCGTGGCCAGCCACACCGTGCGCGCGGTGGCCGTGCCCACCCCGCTGGACGGGCCCCGGGCCGCCTACGAGGTGACCATGATCGGCGCGGACACCGACCACCCGGCCGCGTTCACCAGCTACGTCGACGGCAGCACCGGAAAGGTGCTGGTCCGCGAGGACCTCGTCGACTTCGACTCGGACAACCCGAGCTGGGCGGTCTTCCCGGCCACCCCGCCCCGCGACCTCGCCGCCGGGCAGGACCCCCGGGTGCGCTGGTGCGGCGACCCGGCCCCCGGCTGCCAGGCCGCCCAGCGGGACCCGGCCACCGGCCAGCCGTGGGACGTCGACGCGGCCACCGGCACCCCGACCTTCACCTCGCGCGGCAACTCGGCCAACACCGTGCTCTCCTGGGGCAACAACACCCCTGTCGTCCCGGCCACCCCCAGCCCGGAACGCCGCTACGAGTACCCGTTCACCGACCAGTGGCACCAGGCGAAGTGCAACCCGGAGGTGTTCACGTCCGCGCAGCGCAACGACGCGGACGCGGCGATCGCCAACCTCTTCGTCATGCACAACCGCATGCACGACTGGGCGTACCGGTTGGGCTTCACCGAGTCGGCGTGGAACCTCCAGGCGGTCAACCTGACCCCGTCCGGGCTGGGCGGCGACGCCGAGCAGGGCCGCGCCCAGCAGGGCGCGTTGACCGGCAACCGCAACAACGCCAACCAGGGCACCGGGCGCGACGGCCAGCCGCCGACGACAAACATGTACCTGTGGCAGCCCCAGGCCGGCGGCCCGTACCCGCCGTGCGTGGACGGCGACTACGACATGACGGTGATCGGCCACGAGTACACGCACGCCATCACCAACCGCATGATCGCCGGCCCGGACAGCGGGATCGGCGGCCACCAGGGCGGGGCGATGGGTGAGTCGTGGGGCGACCTGCTCGCCGGCGAGTACCTGTACCAGAACGGGCTACGCGCCCCCGGCGAGACGCCCTTCGTCACCGGCGGCTACGTCACCGGCAACCTGGTCAGCGGCATCCGCAACTACGACCTGAGCCGCAGCCCGCTGAACTACTCCGACATCGGTTACAACACCGGCGGCCCGGCCGTGCACGCCGACGGGGAGATCTGGGGCGCGACCAACTACCGGGTCCGCTCGGCGCTGGTCAAGCGGTACGGCCTCGGCACGCCGCAGCGGCAACTGGAGTGTGCACAGGGCACTGTCGCCGCCGACAGGTGCCCGGGCAACAGGCGCTGGTCGCAACTGGTGTTCGACTCGTTCCTGCTCCAGGCGGCCAGCCAGGTCAGCATGCTCGACATGCGCGACAACATGCTCACCGCCGACCTGCTGCGCTTCGGGGGTGCGAACCAGGACCTGATCTGGGCCGAGTTCGCCCGCTCCGGGATGGGCCGCGACGCCGCCACCAACGGCGCCGCGGACACCGACCCGACGCCGAGCTTCGCCTCACCCCGCGGCGGCAACGCGACGCTCACCCTGCGCCCCCGTGGGGACAGCGTCGACGCGCCGATCCGGGTGTACGTCGGGGCGTACGAGGCGCGGGCCACCCCCATCGCGGACACCGACCCGGCGACGCCGATCCCGGACACGGTGGAGCTGGTGGCCGGCACGTACGACCTGCTGGCCGTCGCGCCCGGCTTCGGGCACCAGCGGCTCAGCGTGGTCGCCGAGGCCGGCCGGACCGGATACGTGGACCTGCGGATGAGTCGCAACCTCGCGTCCACGGCCTCCGGAGCCACGATCACCGGCGACGGGGTCAACCTGGACCGGCTCGCCGACGACACCGAGGCGACGAACTGGGCCTCCCTGGACGGGGTGGCCGGCCGGCAGCTCACCGTGGACCTGCCCGGCGACGGTCCGCAGACGGTCAAGCGGGTGAACGTCAGCGCGATGCTGCGTCCCGCGATCACCGGGGACGCCGACACCGGCAGTCAGAACGCGCTCACCGCGCTGCGCTCGTTCGCGGTGTCCGCGTGCGACGCGACGACCACCGACTGCGCGGACCCGGCGCGCTGGCAGCGGATCTACACAAGCGCGGGCGACGCGTTCCCCGGCGGGGCGTACCGGGCGTACAGCCGCGACATCAACCTGCGGACGTTCGCGGTGCCCGCCACCCTGGCCACCCACCTGCGCCTGGAGGTGCTGGCCAGCCAGTGCACCGGCGGCCCGCAGTACGCCGGTGAGCAGGACGACGATCCGGCCACGACCACGGACTGCGCGACCGCCAGCCCGGCCCGTGCCCAGGTCAGGATCGCCGAGTTCCAGGCGTTCACGAAGTGACACCGTCGGGGCCGGCGGATCTCCGCCGGCCCCGGCACCTGCGGGCGCAGCGGCGGCGGTCGCCGGGCCGGTCGCGCGTGACCCGGGGTCAACGGCGGGCCGGCCGCCAGGGGTGGGCCGGCGCCGGGCGCTCCCAGAGCCGGTCCACCGGCGGGTCGCCCTCCGCTGCCGTCGCGGCCCGGGTGAGGTGACGCAGCCGCAGCAGCAACCCCAACCCGAGCGAGAGCAGCAGTCCGCCGAGCAGGAACGCCGCGTGCACCACGCCGAATCCGCCGGTCTGGGAGACCGGACGGCCGGCGCCGGCCGGGGGTTGCGCCACGTCGACGGGCCCGTCGGCGATCGGCTCCTCGGCCGGGCTGCTCTCCTCGGCCGGCTCGCTCGGGAGGTCGGTGGGCTCCGGTGGCGTCGGGGTCGGCTCGGCCGATGCGCTGGGCCTGCCGCCCGCCCCCACCACCGAACGGGTGGCCGTCTGGCGGGCCAACAAGCGCAGGTTGACGTCGTACGCCTCGGCGGCGAGGGTGACCCGTCCCTGGGTGACGTCCTCGTCGAAGGCCACCCGGTAGCGGGCGGTGACCGTGCGGCCCGGGCAGAGCGTGCCCGGGTCGAGTTGCCTGTCGGTCAGCCGGGCCACGTCGCCCTCGGTCCGGATCTCCAGCGGGAAGTCGCCGGTCTCCTCCACCCGGTCCATCTTCACCTGGTCGAGCCGGATGCCCTGCACGCGGAGCACCATCGACCAGCGCACCTTCGCGCAGCGGCCACGCCGGTCCGTCTGCGAGACCACCGCGGAGATCGTGCGGACCTGGTCCCCGGCGGTGAACCGGGCCGGCAGGCCGCTCATCTCGGTCGCGAAGGCCGCCTGCGCCGGAGCGGCAAACGCCAGCTCCACCCCGCTCAGGCAGGCCAGCACCACTCCGATCCGTAGCGCACTTCGCCACACCGTCACCACAGCCGCCCTCCGTCCGGTCGCCCCCACCCCGCAACGCTAGGAGCGCGGTGTCGAGGGGGCCAGACGGGTGTGTTCGCACCGGGCGGCAAGGAGAGGACGCGTTATCACCGACAGTGGTGAACCGGTCACCGGGCCCCGCGACACGCCCGGCGGTCGGCGCTGGGACAATCGCCAGCGTGTCCGAGCTCTCCAGCACGTTCGTCCGGCTGCACGCCCGGCTGGCCCCGGTGGCGTTCGTTCCCGAGGTGCGCCTGCACCAGGCGGACGAACCGATCGGGCTCTGGGAGCTGACCGAGGGCGAGTTCTCCAGTGACCGGCCGCCGCCGTTCTGGGCCTTCGCGTGGGCCGGCGGGCAGGCCCTCGCCCGGTACGTCACCGACCACCCGGAGCTGGTCGCCGGCCGCCGGGTGCTCGACCTCGCCTCCGGCTCCGGCCTGGTGGCCATCGCCGCCGCCCGGGCCGGAGCGGCGTCCGTGCGGGCCGTCGAGGTGGATGAGCTGGCGGTCGCGGCGGTCGCGCTCAACGCCGAGGCCAACGGGGTACGCGTCGACGCCGAGTTCGGCGACATCCTCGACGGCGACGCGGGCGACGCCGAGGTGGTGCTCGCCGGGGACGTGTTCTACAGCGAGGCGATGGCTCGCCGGGTGCTGCGCTTCCTGCTGCGGGCCGCCCGGGCCGGGGCGCCGGCGCTCGTCGGTGACCCCGGCCGGGCGTTCCTGCCCCGGGACCGCTTCGACGAGCTGGCCGCGTACGACGTGCCGGTGCCGGAGGCCCTGGAGAGCGTCCGGGTGAAGCGCACCACCGTCTGGCAGTTGCGCGCCGGCCTGCCGAGGGCTGCCGGCTAGCGTGTCGACGTGCTGTTCTCCGGCTGGGCGTCCGAGGTCGAGGCACCCTGGCCGGACGTCGCCGAGGTGACCGACCACGTCGGCGTACGTCACCTCGTCGTCACCCGGCACGCGCTGGTCCGCCAGGTCCTCGCCGACCCGGGCCGCTACCGGCCGGACAACGCCCTGGACGCGGTGACCCCGATGCCGGTGACCGCGCTGCGGGTGCTCGCCGGGCACCGGTTCCGGCTGCCGCCGACCCTCGCGAACAACTCCACCGCCAGCCATCCGGGAATCCGGGCGATCGTCGCCGACGCGCTGCACCCCGCCCGGGTCGCCGCGCAGCGGCCCTGGCTGACCGCCCTGGTCCGGGAGCGGGTGGCCCTGCTGCGCGCCGCGCTCGACGCCGGTGCGCCTGTCGACCTGTACGCGGACCTCGCCGCCGACCTGCCCCTGCTGGTGCTGGCCCGGCTGGTCGAGCTGCCGGACGCGCCGGTCGGCGCGGTCAAGGAGTTCGCCCGGGCGGCGCTGGAGTTGTTCTGGGCGCCCCTGGACGAGGATCGGCAGGTGACGCTCGCCACCGAGGTGGGCCGTTTCCACGGCGTCCTGCGCGAGTTCGCGGTCACCGGCGGTGGCCTGGCCGCCGAGCTGCGCGCGGGCGGCCACCCACCGGACGTGGTGGTCGGCGCGCTCTTCTTCCTGCTGGTCGCCGGCCAGGAGACCACCTCGCAGTTCCTCACCCTGCTGCTGCACCGGCTGGCCGGCGAACCGGCGGTACGCGCCGGCCTGCGCACCGGCGACGTCGCGGTCGCCGACGTCGTCGAGGAGGGCCTGCGGCTCGAACCGCCCATCGTGACGTGGCGGCGCGTCGCAACGGTGGACGGCACGCTGGGTGGGACCGCCGTGCCGGCGGGCACCAGCATCGTGCTGTGGCTGGCCCGCGCCGGCCGGGACCCGGCGATCGTCGAGTCGCCCGACGAGTTCCGCCCGGGGCAGCGCGGGTCGCGCCGGCACCTGGCGTTCGGGGCGGGCGCGCACCGCTGCGTCGGGGACGTCCTGGCCCGGATGGAGGCGGCCGTGGTGGTGGCCGAGGCGACGCCGCTGCTCGACGACGTGACAGTGGTCCGACCGCCGTGGTGCCCGGACAACCTCACCTTCCGGATGCCGGACGCCTTCGTGGTGCGGTCAGTCGAGCGGCCCGCTGACCAGTAGCACGATGCCCCCGATCAGGGCTCCGGCACCGAGGAGGAGCGCGGCGCCGCCGACGAGGAACCGCCCGAGGGTGAAGCCGCTGTCCCTCCGCAACTCGGCCGGACTCCGATCCGGAATTCCCCACAGGCGGTTCCACGGGTTCTTCGACAACCGGCGGGTTTCCGCGTCGACAAAGCCGAACAGGTCGAGGGTCATCGTCAGCCCGATGAACCCCAGCAGCAGGCCGAAGCCGACTGTGGCGAGTATCTGCAAGATCCACCGCGTCATCGGCTGCCCCCGCTGGTCGAATCGACTCCGATTCGAGGCTACGCAGCCCGGGCAAGGAAGCACGGGAACGGGCACGCGGCACCTGACCGTGACTCGGTATGTTTCCGGGCGTGTCCGTCAACCCTGCTCGTCAGATCCTCGCCGCCGCAACGCTTCTGGCCCTGCTGGCGCTGAGTGGCTGCACAGCCGGCCCCGTGTTCCACGCCCGGCAGATCACCGCGGCACCGCCGAGCCCCGCGGTTCCGACAAACACGCCGTCGGCCTCGCCGACGGCGACGGCCAGGCCCGCCCACGGAAGCCTGGACTGGTACGTGTCCCAGGTGCCGACCTTTCCCGAGGCGCCGCCGCCGCAGCCGGTGCCAATGACCGCGACCGGAGCGATCCCGTTCTGGCACCGCCTGCCGACCGACCAGAAGGTCGCCTTCATCACCATCGACGACGGAGGGCTGGCCCGCCCACCCGCGGTGCCCGACTTCATCCGGGAAGCGCACATCCCGGTCACGATGTTCCTGAACTCACCGGCGGCCGAGGAGCACGACGACTACTTCCGGCAGATCCAGGCGGCCGGCGGGGTCGTCGAGAACCACACGATCCGGCACACCTCGCTGGCTGGCCGGTCGTACGACTACCAGAAGCGGGAGATCTGCGGCGCCGCGGACAGGCTGGAGACGCTGTTCGGCAAGCGGGCGACCCTGTTCCGCCCCCCGTTCGGCGAGTACGACAGCACCACGCTGACCGCCGCTCGGGACTGTGGCGCGAAGGCGGTCCTGCACTGGTCCGAGACCGTCCACGAGGGCAAGGTGCGCTACCAGACCCCGAGGAAGGTGGTCCAACCCGGCGACGTGCTGCTCATGCACTTCCGACCGGCGCTGATGGACGACCTGCTCGCGGCGCTGAAGGCGATTCACCGGGCGGGGCTCACCCCGGCGCTGCTGGAGGACTACATCCGCTGACGCGGGTGGCCTGACGAAAGTCAGGGTCGGGTGCTGCCCTTCGGGCGCGGCGCACCGACATGACAGACGCCTAGCGTCAGCGCATGATCACATTACGTGGGTTGACGAAACGGTTCGGGGCGACAGTCGCGGTCGACGCGCTGACCGTCGACATCGCACCCGGCCGGGTCACCGGTTTCCTCGGCCCCAACGGCGCCGGCAAGTCCACGACCATGCGGATGGTCCTCGGCCTGGACCGGCCCACCGCCGGAACGGCGCTCGTCGACGGCCGGTCGTACCGGGAGTTGCGGCGACCGCTGCACGAGGTGGGCGCCCTGCTCGACGCCCGGGCCATCCACCCCACCCGGTCCGGGCGCGCGCACCTGCTGGCCATGGCCCGCAGCAACGGCATCCCCTCCCGACGGGTCGACGAGGTGCTCGACACCGTCGGACTGGACGCGCGTGCCGCCGCCAAACCGGGCCGTACCCTCTCCCTCGGCATGGGCCAGCGGCTCGGCATCGCCGGAGCGCTGCTCGGCGATCCGCCGGTGCTGATGTTCGACGAGCCGGTGAACGGCCTCGACCCGGACGGGGTGCGCTGGGTGCGGCACCTGTTGCGCTCCCTGGCCGGGCAGGGCCGCACGGTCTTCGTCTCCAGCCACCTGATGAGCGAGATGCAGCTCACCGCCGACCAGCTCGTGGTGATCGGCCGGGGACGACTGCTCGCCGATGCCCCGGTCGGCGACGTCATCGCGGGCAGTGGGCACGCCGTACGGGTCCGCAGCCCGCACCCCGAGGGGCTGGCCACCCTCGCCGCACGCCTCGCCGCGCACGGCGCCACGGTCGAACCGGCCGGTCCGGACGAGCTGACAGTCACCGGGACCACGGTCGACCGGATCGGTGACCTGGCGTACGAGCTGGGGGTGCGGTTGCACGAGCTGAGCCCGCACGGCGCGTCGCTGGAGCAGGCGTTCATGGAGCTGACCGCCGACAGCGTCGAGTACGCCGGCGGCCCGACCGGAGGTGGCGCACGATGAGCACGCAGACCGTGGTGGACAGCCGTCCCACCGCCACGCCGGCGGTCAGCGCTCCGGCCGCCTTCCGCGCCGCGGTGGCCGCCGAGTGGACCAAGCTGGTCTCGGTACGCAGCACCTGGTGGACGATGCTGGCCGGGGTGCTCGTGATGGCCGCGAGCGCCGGACAGCTCGCCATCTACGCGGCCAACGCCAACACCAACGACGACCCGGCCGACGACCCGGGCATCGTCGCCGCCGGAAGCGTGCTGATCGACGCCGTCGACCTGACCCAGTACGCCGTGCTGGCGCTGGGCCTGCTCGCGATCACCACTGAGTTCACCAGCGGCACCATCCGGACCACCCTGCAGTGCACCCCGGCACGCGGCCGGGTGCTCCTGGCCAAGGCCGTGGTGGCCGGCGCCGTCACCTTCGTCCTCGGACTGCTGCTCGGCGGTGTCGGCGTCCTGGTCGCCAGGCCGGTGCTCGGCGAGTGGGGCAGCGCGCCGATCGCCGGCACGATCGGCGACATCGTGGCGGTGGCGACCTACCTGGCCCTGGTCAGCGTCCTCGCGCTCGGCCTGGGTGCGGCACTGCGCAGCGCGGTGCTCACGATCGTCGTGCTCTTCGCCACCCTGATGATCGTGCCGCTGTCCCTGCAGGAACCGGATATCGCCGTCCTGAACCGGATCGCGGACGCGTTCCCCGGCGTGGCCGGTGGGCACTTCATGGCCGGCGACACCGACCCGTACCCGGGCACGGTGGGGTTGCTGGTGCTCGCCGGTTGGGCGGGCGCCGCCCTGCTGCTCGGTCGGGCCGCCCTGCGCCGCCGCGACGCCTGAGGCAGCGAGCGGGGGCCCTCGCGGCCCCCGCTCACTGCTCGACCAGCCCCGCCTCGTACGCGAGGATCGCCGCCTGCACCCGGTTCCGCACGTCGAGCCGGGTGAAGATGCTTGTCAGGTAGCTCTTCACGGTGCCCTCCACCAGGTGCAACCGGCGGGCGATCTCCGCGTTGGACAGCCCCGCCCCGACCAGGGCCAGCACCTCGCGTTCCCGCTCGGTCAGCCCGGCCGTCCGGTCCCGCGCGGCAGGTCGGCGCGCCAGCCGCCCGGCCCCCAACTCGATCACCCGGCGGGCCACCCGCGGCGACAGGTACGCCCCGCCGTCGGCTACCGCGTGCACCCCGGCGATCAGCTCGCGCGGGTCGCCGGACTTGAGCAGGAACCCGCTCGCGCCGTGCCCGAGCGCCCGGGCCACGTGGTCGTCCTCGCCGAAGGTGGTCAACATGAGCGTCGCGGTGGCCGGCGCGACCCGGTGGATCTCGGCGGCCGCGGCCAGTCCGTCCAACCGGGGCATCCGGATGTCCAGCAACGCCACCCGGGGTCGGTGCGCGCGCACCAGCTCCACCGCGGCCCGCCCGTCGCCCGCCTCGGCGACCACCTCGATGCCCGGATCGGCGGCGAGGATGGCCCGGACGCCGGCCCGGATCATCGCCTCGTCGTCGGCGAGGACCACCCGGACCGGCGTCGGCACGGCCGTGTCGGTGTTCATGGCTCGATCCGCTCCTTGCTGGCCAGGCGGCCGTCGGTGAAGCAGAGCCGCCACGTCGGCTCGGCGAGGGGGAAGTTGCCGTCGGTGTAGTACTCGCATCCCGGCGACGACACGCCGAGCGGCGGCGTGAGCTGCCGGCGGGGCAACCCCCGCAGGTCGGCGCGCTCGGTCCCGGGCCGCATCCGGTCGTACGCCGACTCGTCCAGCACCGTCCCGGCCGTGGCGAACGAGTAGTAGAGCAGCGACAGGACGAGCCCGAAACCGGCCGGGGCGGCGAGGGCCGTCAGCAGGCTGCGCCGAGCCCGCCGACGCGCCTCACGCAGCCGGCGCTCGGCGTCCGCCGGCCGTTCCGGGCCACCGCCGACCAGGGCGTCACCAGTGCCGTCGGGCACGGCCCCCACCGGAACGGGCAGCCCCGACCACCCCGCGCCGGAGTGCGCCTCGGCGGGCAGCGGCAGCCGGGCGCGCACCGCGAAGCCACCATCGGGTGACGGGCCGGCATCCAGTACGCCACCGGCCAGCCGGACCCGCTCGGCGAGGGCCAGCAGGCCACTCCCCGAGGAGGCCGGTCGGGGCAGCGGACCGGCCGGCGCCGACGCGTTGCGCACCCGCACCTCCACCCCGTCCACGTCGCGGGCGAGGGTGACGGTCACCGGCGCGCCCGGGGCGTACCGGGCCGCGTTGGTGAGCGCCTCCCGCACCACCTGATGGGCGGCGGACCCGGTCATCCCGGGCAACTCCACGGTGTCGGGCGGGGCGTCCAGCCGTACCGCCATCCCTGCCTCGCGGGCCCCGGCCACCAGGTCGACGACCGTCTCCCCCACCGGACGGACGCCGGCCGGACCGCCCTCCTCCCGCAGCACCCCGATGATGCCGTGCAGGCGTTCGGTGGCCGCCGCGACGCTGGCCCGCAGCTCACCCACCGCCGTCCGGTGCTCCGGGGCGAGGGTGTCGGCCAACTCCAACGCGGCGGCTCGCACCGCGATCAGGCTCAGATCGTGACCGAGCGAGTCGTGCATCTCCTCGGCGATGCGGGCCCGCTCCCGCAGCCGTACCCGCTCCGCAGCGCCCCGCCGCTCGCGCGTCAGCGCCTCGACGTGCCGGCGGCCGGCGTCGGCCAGCGCCTGCTGCTGCCGCCGGTACCGGCCCACCAGCCAGGGGAACACCCCGGCGAACAGCAGAACCGAAGCGAGCAGGAACCAGGTCGCCGCCCCGGTGCCGAGCAACCCCAGGTTCAGCACCGTGCCACCGAGGGCGATCACGCCGAACAGCACGGCCGCCGGCGCGGGACCCGCACTGCGCCGCCCGCTCAGATAGCTGAACACCGGGATCGCGAAGACGAAGTTGCCGTCCACCAGCGAACCGAGCACCACCAGCAGCAACCCCACCAGCGGCCAGCGCCGCGCCGACGCCACCGCGACCGCCAGCAGCGCCAGCGAACCCAGCAACAGCGCCACGTCGAAACGCGGGTACGGCGGACTCAGCCGGGCAGCCGCGATCGGGGCGGACACCACCGCCCAGAGCAGCACGTCCAGCAACGGACGCCGCCACCGTCCGGGCAGCGACCGGTCCAGGATCCTCACGGCGGCCAGGCTACCCACGCCCGACCTGCGCGGACACCGACGAAAGTCAGGTGTTCAGCTGCTCTCCTCGGCCCAGACGCGCCAGTCGTCCAGCACGCCGTGCAGCGCCGGAGTGAGCCAACCCGGCGCCGACCGCCGGAACACCCCCGGGTCGATCGCGCCCGCGCCGGCCGGCACCGCGCCCAGCAGGTTCGGCACCAGGTCGGTCAGGTTCGTCCAGTGCACCAGCTCCGGCGACGCCGGCCAGGCGCCGATCACCACGCCGGCGGGCACCGCACGACGGTCCAGCGCCTCCAGGGTCAGCGCGGTGTGGTTGAGCGTGCCCAACCCCGCGCGGGTGACCACCACCGCGGGCGCACCGAGCGACACCGCCAGATCGGCCATCGTCCACGCCTCGCCGGACGGCCGTAGCCCCATCGGCACCAGCAGGCCACCGGCCCCCTCGACAAGCACCAGGTCGTGCTTGTCCGCCTCCTCCCGGACGGCGTCCACCGCCGCGTACAGCTCCAGCGGCGGCAGGTCCGCGACACGGGCGGCAGCCAGCGGAGCGAGCGGGTCCGGATAGCTGGCCAGGGTACGGCCGGTAAGCGGAGCCGCCAGCCGGTTGACCACGTCCACGTCGCCCGGCTCACCGCCGGCCGTACCGGTCTGGCCCGGCTTGACCACGGCCACCCGCAGACCGGCGGCCTGCGCGGCAGCGGCGATCGCCGCGGTGACCACGGTCTTACCCACCTCGGTGTCGGTGCCGGTCACCAACACCGGCCCCTCCCACGCCGTCACAGCGCTGCCTCGGTTCGCGACTGCGGGGCTCGCAAACCCGGCTCACTCCTCGCGCTCACCCGACCACCTGTGGTTCGCGACTGCGGGGCTCGCAAACCCGGCTCACTCCTCGCGCTCACGGCGCGCAGTCCACTATGACGTCCAGCGCCCGCTCGAAATCCGCCCGGGGCACCCCGGCCCCGACTGTGAGCCGCAGCCGGGAACGGCTGTCCGGGGTCGACGGGGGTCGGAAGCAGCCCACCGCGACACCCCGGTCCCGGCAGTCGGCGGCCCAGGTGGTCGCCGCCTCCGGGCCCGGGGCGGTCACCGAGATCACCGCCGCGTCCGGCGCGGACACCGTCAGCCCGGCTGCGCGCAGCCGGCCGACCGCCAGCGCCACCCGGTCGGCCAGCTCGGCCCGCATATCGTCGCCCGCCCGGGCCAGCCGCAGCGCCGCGTGCACACCCGCCGCGACGGCCGGCGGCAGCGCGGTGTCGAAGATGAACGTACGGCTCGTCTCCACCAGGTGTCGGACGAACTCGGAGGGGCCGGCCACCACCCCACCCGCACCGCCGAGCGCCTTGGAGAGGGTGGCGGTGACCACCACGTCCGGCTCACCGGCCAGCCCGGCCGCGGCGACCGCGCCAGCCCCGGACGGGCCTGTCACGCCGAGCGCGTGCGCGTCGTCGACAAGCAGCAACGCGCCGTAGCGACGCGCCACCGCGTGCAGGTCGACCAGCGGGGCGAGGTCGCCGTCGACCGAGAAGACCGACTCGGTGACCACCACCGCCGGGCGTCCCGGGGCCACGGCCAGCGCGGCGGCCACCGCCGTCACGTCGGCGTGCGCGCTGACCACCGTCTCCGCGCCGGAGATGCGGCAGCCGTCGATGAGCGACGCGTGGTTGTGCGCGTCCGAGACCAGGAGGGTCCGGGGTTGGACGAGGGCCCGCAGCGCGCCGAGATTGGCCAGGTATCCGGAGGAGAAGACGAGAGCCCGGTCGGTGCCCAGCCACTGCGCCAGCTCGTCCTCCAGGGCCTCGTGCGCGTCGGTCGAGCCGCGCACCAGCCGCGACCCGGTCGCTCCCAGCCCGTACGCCGACAGTGCCGCCGTGGCCGCGGCGGTGACCTCCGGGTGGGTGGCCAGGCCGAGGTAGTCGTTGCCGGCCAGGTCGGTCATCCGGTCGTCGGCGGGACGCGGGTGCAGCCGACGGGTCAGCCCGGCCTTCGCCCGCAACTGCGCGCGGCGATCGAGCGCCGCCAGCCAGTCCGCCACCGTCACCCCTCCACCGCCGTCCGCGCCGGTCACGCCGACACCCGCCGGGCGAAATTACCACCCGCCACCACCCACCCGCCGAGTCCACTCGGCAAGCGGGGCCGACCGGCGGCAAACGCCGACACCGCCGCGACCGACGACACACATCGTGAACTAAAGGTCACTAACGGTCAGCGCCCGCGACACGCGGGCGCCACCGACGGAGATCGACGGGACGGCAGGTCGTACCCGCCTGGCCGGGGGCCTTGTAGGGTACGAGCCATGCCAGAAATCCTCGACCAGGCCCGCACCCAGGTCCTGGGTGACGGCGTCGGCCTCGACCAGGCCGGCGTCCTCGCCGTGCTGAACCTGCCCGACGAGCACCTGCCCGCCGCCCTCCAGCTCGCCCACGACGTGCGGATGCGGTGGTGCGGCCCGGAGGTCGAGGTCGAGGGCATCGTCTCGCTGAAGACCGGCGGCTGCCCGGAGGACTGCCACTTCTGCTCCCAGTCGGGCCTGTTCACCTCCCCGGTGCGCTCGGTCTGGCTGGACATCCCGTCGCTCGTCGAGGCCGCGAAGCAGACGGCGAAGACCGGGGCGACCGAGTTCTGCATCGTGGCGGCCGTGCGTGGTCCGGACGACCGGCTGATGAAGCAGATGCGCGAGGGCGTCGCCGCCATCAGGGCCGAGGTCGACATCCAGGTCGCCGCGTCGCTGGGGATGCTCTCCCAGGAGCAGGTCGACGACCTGGTCGACATGGGCGTGCACCGCTACAACCACAACCTGGAGACCTGCAAGTCGTACTTCCCCAACGTGGTCACCACCCACTCGTGGGAGGAGCGGTGGGAGACGCTGCGGATGGTGCGCGACTCCGGCATGGAGGTGTGCTGCGGCGGCATCCTCGGCCTCGGCGAGACCGTCGAGCAGCGCGCCGAGTTCGCCGCGCAGCTCGCCGAGCTGAACCCGCACGAGGTGCCGCTCAACTTCCTCAACCCCCGCCCCGGCACCCCGCTCGGCGACCGTCCGGTGGTCGAGGGCAAGGACGCGCTGCGAGCCATCGCCGCGTTCCGGCTGGCCATGCCGCGCACCATCCTCCGGTACGCGGGCGGCCGGGAAATCACCCTCGGTGACCTGGGCACCCGCGACGGTCTGCTCGGCGGCATCAACGCGGTGATCGTCGGCAACTACCTGACCACCCTGGGTCGGCCGGCGACCGCCGATCTGGATCTGCTCGACGAACTGAAGATGCCGGTCAAGGCCCTCTCCGCGACCCTCTGAGCTGAACCGGTGAGGACGACGTGACCGAGGTTGTGGCAGCGCAGCGCTGGTGTGACCGCTGCGGAGAGGACGCGTCGGCCGCCGGGCACGAGTCGTGCGCGGCGGCCCGGGCGCTGGAGCCGCCGCGCTACTGCTCGGCTTGCCGACGCCGGATGAAGGTGCAGGTGCTGCCGGTCGGCTGGTCGGCGGTCTGCGTCGAGCACGGCGAGAGTCGGGGCTGAGCCGATGCTGCGTGGACGTGCGGTGACCCTCCGACCGGCGACGGTCGCGGACGTGCCGGCCCTCGCGGCCATCCGGGCCGACCCGGAGGTACGCCGGTGGTGGCGCGGCGGCGACGACCTGACCGCAGCCGTCCACGCCGACCTGGGCGACCACGACCTCGCCCTGTACGCCATCGAGCACGACGGCCGGGTGGTCGGCGCGATCCAGTGGCACGCCGAGCCGGACCCGGACTACCGGCACGCCAGCATGGACATCTTCCTCGACCCGACGGTGCGCGGCGCCGGGCTCGGCGTCGACGCGATCCGCACCCTGGCCCGGCACCTGATCGACGAGTACGGCCACCACCGGTTCACCATCGACCCGGCCGCGGCGAACAGCGCGGCCATCCGGGCGTACGCGAAGGTGGGTTTCCGTCCGGTGGGCATCATGCGCCGCTACGAGCGGGGCGAGGACGGCCGCTGGCACGATGCCCTGCTGATGGACCTGCTCGCCGACGACCTGACCGACTGAATCGGAGGGGCGTGCCCGGCACCGCATGGTGCCGGACACGCCCCGGTGTTCCGCGGACGGAGTGACGCCTAGCGTTGGATGGTGAGCACACCCGGTCGCCACGGCAGCCGGTTGTAGTCGCCGCTCGCGTTGGGGTCCTTGCCCTGGTAGAGCAACTGCAGGTTGCAGGCGTCGACGGTCTTGGTCTGGTCGGGGTTGGTGCGGACCAGGTCACCGTGGCTGATGTCGTTGGTCCACGTCGCGCCGCTGTTGGCCTTGCCGGCGAACGGGTTGCTCTCGCTGGCGGCCTGCGGGGTCCACGAGCCGCCCAGGCTGCTGGACGTGAACGACCGGAAGTAGCGTTGCCCCTGGCTTCCGATCGCCTCGACAATCATGAGGTACTGGTTCTGGCCCTGCACCCTGTAGACCTCGACGGCCTCGAACAGGTTGTTCGTCGAGTCGGACATGACAGTGGTGTAGCTCGAGCCGAAGCTGCCCGGGAAGTTCCCCAGCGGCATGCTCGACCGGTAGATCTTGCCGTTGTCCCCGGCGAAGAACAGGTACATGTTCTGGTCGTCGCCGATGAGGGTCTGGTCGATCACGCCGTACGGGGCGTCGGGGAGGTTGGCGGTGGACAGCGTCTGTGCCGCCGACCATCCGTTGGCGTTCGTCGGGTCGCTCGACGTCTTGTAGCTGAACGAGGTCGGTCCCCACTGGTACGCCAGCACCCAGATGTTCTTCGGGGCGAAGTACAGCAGCGTGGGCGCCACCGTGCCCTGACTCATGCCAGTCTGGCTGGCCGAGGCCATGTCGGACCAGTTGGTGAACAGGCCGAAGTTCATCGAGCCGTACGAGCCGCCGCTGTTGACGTTCGACGCGTAGACCAGGTGCTTGCCGTTGTAGACGACGTTTGTGAAGTCCTTGAGCGAGAGCCAGCCGTTCTTCGGGCTCGTCAGCGCGCCTGTCGATGACCACCGGTAGGTCGACGGGAGCGCGCAGCCGCCCGGCGGCGACGTGGTGGGCGGCGTGGAGGTCGGCGGCGTGGACGTCGGCGGCGTGGAGGTCGGCGGCGTGGTGCCACCGAAGTCGGTCCGCCACTGCTGGTTGGTCTGCCCGTGGCAGTCATACAGCTGGACCTGCTGGCCGTTGCCGGTGCCCCAGACGTCCAGGCACCGCCCGGACTGGGCGCCGCTGATGGTGCCGTTGGAGTTGATGTTCCACTGCTGGTTCGGCTGGCCGTTGCAGTCCCAGATGATGATTCCGGTGCCGTTCGCGGAGCCCGCGCCGTTCGCGTCGAGGCACTTGCTGCCGTAGACCCTCAGCTGCTTGCTCGCGGTGTACGTCCACTGCTGGTTCGACTGGCTGTTGCAGTCGTAGAGCTGGACCCGTGTGCCGTTGGTCTGCGTGGCGTTGGGCACGTCGATGCACCGGCCCGACTGCACCCCGGTGATCCGGCCGGTGCCACCACTCGGCGGCGGGGTCGTGGTCGGGCTCACGGTCGGGCTCACCGTCGGGCTCACCGTCGGGCTCGCGGTTGGGCTCGAGGTCGGGGGGGCCGCGTTGAGCGCGTTGAGGACGGAGTTGTAGGCGGCCTTCTTGTTGCCGCCGCCGTCGAAGAGCAGCGGGCTCTCGTTCGAGCGCCAGGAGTCGCTGTCGCGTACGCCCCAGACGGTGATGCCGATGCAGCGCGGCACGTTCAGGCACGCCTGGGTCAGCCCGGCGTACTGGGTGGTGGAGGAGTTGGTGACGTCGACCTCGGTCAGCGCCACGTCCACGCCGAGCGCGGCGAAGCTGGACAGCGTGGTCTGGAAGTTGCTCGGCAGCGAGCTGCCGCCGGTGAAGTGGGTCTGCAACCCGACGCAGTCGATCGGCACGCCACGGGACTTGAAGTCCTGGATCATGCGGTAGACGCCCTGCGTCTTGCCGTACGACCAGTTTTCGATGTTGTAGTCGTTGTAGCAGAGCTTGACCGACGGGTCGGCCGCCCGCGCGGTGCGGAACGCCACCTCGATCCAGTCGTTGCCGGTGCCCTGGAGGTTCGACTGACGACGGCTGCCGTCCTCGTTGAACGCCTCGTTCACCACGTCCCACGCGGCGAGCTTGCCCCGGTAGTGGCCCATCACGCCGTTGATGTGGTCGATCATCGCCTGACGCAGGGTGCTGCCGTTCAGGCTCTGCATCCACCCCGGCTGTTGCCCGTGCCAGGCCAGGGTGTGCCCACGGACCTTCAGGCCGCGCTGGGTCGCCCAGTTGTAGATCTGGTCACCGGAGTTGAAGTTGAACTGGCCCCGCTGGGGCTCCGTCGCGTCCGGCTTCATCTCGTTCTCGGCCGTGATCATGTTGAACTCACGCGCCGCGATCGTGCTGTACGTGGAATCGCCCAGCCGGCCCGCCGCGATCGCCGTGCCGAAGTACCGGCCCGACTGCGCGGCGGCCGCGCCGAGCGTGGTGGCGGCGGCGTTCGCCGAGGGCATCATCACCGCGACGGCGGCCACAGTCACGACGCTGAACGCGCCGGCGAGCAGCGCTCGGACGGCGGGTGATCGCCGTCGCCGAGTCCCGCCGTGATGAACGGATGGGCTCATTGCCATCTCGGCCTCCTTACTGGCAACATCCGGGCCGTCGAGGCGGGACGACCGGACGTCTTAGTTGGAATATCTAATCCAATCGATGCTTTCACCACCCGTCGGTCCAGGCAAAGATGTTTCGGAAAAGTTTCGGAATCACGCCGGGGGCCGGCGACCGCTGACCTCGACCTGCTCGACGAGCTGAAGATGCCGGTCAAGCCCTCTCCGCGACCCTCGGAGCTGACCGGTGCGGACGACGTGACCGAGCTCGCGGAGTGACAGGGCTCAACCAACCCAGTACAGGTGCCCGTCCCGGTGCTGGCGTGCGCCCTCGGCGGGCTGGTGTGGGCTGAGCCGTCCGCCCGGCAGGAGGTGCGTCACCGGCGTCTCGTGGCCGAGCACCGCGACGTCGGCGATCAGCCGACGGTGGCAGCGCCACCAGAGGCTCTCGCTGCACATCACCGCGGTGGTCCGTCGGCAGGCGTCCGTCAGCACTCCGGCCAGCGCCGCCTCGAACTCCGGTGTGCGGGTGTACCGGGCATACGCCCGGAAGGCCGCGACCGTCCACCAGGTGTCCGGCTCCGGCTCCCCGGCGGGGGTGTGCCGGCGTCCGCCAAGGCGTGGCTCCCAGCGGTAGTCGATGCCCCGCTCGGGCAACCACCGCTCAAGCTCCTCCCGCCGGACGTCCGGGGTGGTGCGGCTGGCCGGGTACCGCCGCACGTCCACCACCAGGTCCACCCCGGCCTCGGCCAGCAGTTCGCCCAGCCGCACCCGGTCGGCGGTGCCGTGCCCGACAGTCAGCAACCCTCCCACGACGTTGGCATGCCCAGAATCCCGCCGGCTTATCCCCGGTCCGCGGTCTCCGGGTCAGGCGAGCGGTGCGGTGGGTTCCGACCCCTGCGGCAGCCGCCGGGCGGCGTTGGTGGCGAGCACCCCGGCGACCAGCGCGGTCAGCACCCCGACCAACTGGATCGCCTGTCCGGTCGCCACGTCGGCCCCGTGTCGCCCGAGCAGGTTGTCCACGCCGGTGGGGCTGATCGCGAACCCGACGGCCACGAACAGGCCCAGCAGCGCGCCCACCGCGGGCGACAAGCGCCACGGGGCGAGCGCGACGAAGAGAGCGCCAGCCAGCAGGATGATCATCCCGGGCGGTACGGCGATCGGGAACTCGACCCCGGCGGCCCACAGCACGCCGATGCCCGCGGCGCCGACGACGAGACCGGCGATGGTGAAGGTCCGTGCGGTAACAGTCATGCCACCACCCTGTCCCGACGCGATCCGGTCCGCGTCCGCCCCACGACGGCATCCCGAGTACGGCAGTCTGCGTACGAGGGCGCAGATCTTGGACAGTTTCCGTTCAGGCTGAACTATTCAGGCTGAACGGAAACTGTCCAAGATCTCGAACGTGCGACGTCTCAGGCCGCCGTGCAGGCGGTGTTGTTGACGGTGAAGGCCGTGGGCTTCGGGTTGGTGCCGGTGTGGTTGCCGTTGAAGCCGAAGCTCACCGACGCGCCCGGCGCGAGCGTGCCGTTGTAGGACAGGTTCGTCGCGGTGACCGCCGCGCCGGTCTGGCTGACCGTCGCCGACCAGCCCTGGCTGACGGTCTGCCCGCCGGGGAAGCTGAACCGCAGCGTCCAGCCGTTGATCGCCGTGGTGCCGCTGTTGGTGATGGTCACCGTGGCGGTGAAGCCGGTGCTCCAGTCGGTGGTGGCGTACCCCACCGAGCAGGTGCCGCCGACCGGCGCGGGCGCGGTGGTCACCGCGACCGGCGCGGACGCCGCGGAGGTGTTGCCTGCCGCGTCCACGGCCACCACGTAGAACTGGTACGCCGTCGACGCCGTCAGCCCGGTGACGGCGAGCGTGCTGCCGCTCGGCGAGCCGACGAGCGCGTCGGTGGCGCCGGCCTCGCGGTAGACCCGGTAGCCGGTGACAGCGACGTTGTCGGTCGACGGGGTCCAGGCCAGGGTGAGCCCGGTGGCGGTGACCGCCGAGGCGACAGGGGTGCCGGGCGTGCTCGGCACGGTCGTGTCGGCGGAGCCGGTCGGCGGCGTGGTCACGGTGAGCACCTGTGACGCCGCCGACCGGTTGCCGGCGCCGTCGCGGGCCACCACGCTGAACTCGTACGTGTGCTCCGGAAGCAGTGTCGAGATGGTGAGCGTGGTGCCGGTGACGGGCCGGTTCACCACCGTGTCGCCACCGACCAGGACTTCGCGGACGTCGTAGCCGGCCAGGCCGCTGCCGCCACTGTCGGTGGACGCCGCCCAGGCCAGGGTGACCGAACGGGGCGCGAGGCCGGACGCAACGGGCTTACCTGGCGTGGTCGGGGCGGTGGTGTCCGGCACGACCGGCCCCGGCTCGTCGCCCCAGACGCGGGTGGTGCCGGCGTAGAGCGGCACCTTCCGGTTCGGCCCGGCGGTGGCCTGGTACGACGGGTCGTTGGTCGGGTCCCAGGTGCCGCCCTCCGGCACGCCGATCTTGAACTGGACCTCCATCCGGTGCTGCGACTGACCGGCGGGGGCGATGGTGTACCCGGTGCAGTCGACCTCGACGTACCAGATGTCGCCGCTGTACTGCTTGGCAGTGGTCGGGGACGGGCAGCCCTGGGTGTAGCCGGGGGTGACCTGCACGCTGCCGGTGCCGTCGGGCCGGAAGTAGTACCGGAACTTCCCGTTCGTCAGGGCCCGGGCCGGGAACGCCGACTTGTTGTAGACCATCACCTTGAGCCCGGTGGCCCGGGGCTCGGCCTGCGCCACAGTGGTCTCCACTGTCAACTCGTCCATGTCCGGCGTCTCGGCGACCGGGAAGTTGGCCAGCGGGCTGCCGCCGTACTCGGAGGTCAGCCGCACCAGCGCGGAGGTGAAGCCGGCGTTGTAGTCGGTGGCCACCTCGTTCATCACGTAGTCGGACCGGCTGTCGTTGTACGCGTCGTTGGCCGCCGACGGGCCGCCGACGAGCGCGCCGTAGAGGGTGTGCCGGGTCTGCACGGGCACGGTCTGGCTGTCCCACCAGGACCCGTGGGCGGTACGGTGGTGCGGGTTCTTCGGCGCGTTGGCGCCGAAACCGATGACGTAGCTGGAGCTGCGGGGGTTGTCACCGAGCGCGTAGTTGATCTGCCGGACGGCGAAGTCGTGGTAGCGCGCCTTGCGGGTGGTGTCGGTGGTCTTGTCGCTGTAGACAAGCGCCGCGAAGGACGTGTTGGCCGCGTAGCGCAGCGCGCCCCAGGAGTCGAGCACCGCCATCCCGCCTGGTGAATACGGAACACGCTGCCCGTTCACGCCGACGGTCCAGTAGTCCAGCCAGCGGTTGGCGTCGTCGACGTACTTCTGCTTGCCGGTCAGGTTGGCCAGCAGCACGTACGCGCCGAACTGCTTGTTGTCCCAGGCGATGGTCCACTTGTAGGAGCGGGTGGTGGACTGCGGCTCGGTGCCGAGCTTGTCGTACTCACTCTCGGCCTTGGTCAGGTAGCTGGCGTCGCCGGTGGCCCGGTACAGCCAGATGGCGGCCCACACCAGCTCGTCCTGCCAGCCGCTCCACGACTTGTAGAACGACGCCGCGTCGGTGATGCACTCGCTGTAGGACTTCCGCACCGTGTCGGCGAAGGTGTAGAGCTGCCGGGCGTGGGTGAGCAGCTTGTCGGCGTAGGTCGCGTCGGTGGGCCGGAACACCATCGAGGAGGCGGCCATCGCGGCCGCCGTCTCGCCGGCGAGGTCCGCGCCGCCACAGCTCGCATCGATCTTGTACGCGGGACGCGCCATCGGCAGCACCTCGGCCGGACCCCACCACTTGTGGTCGTCGTCGCCCTTGCCGACCTGCCCGTAGAGAACGTTCGCCGACGGGTGCGCCTTGATGAAGTAGTCGTTGACGAAGCGCAGGTTGTTGAGCAGGTGCGGCAGTTGGCCGGAGGCCGTGTAACCGCTGCGGTACTCCACCGCGCCCCACGCCAGCATCGTGGCGCTGAACGCCATCGGGAAGCCGAACTTCACGTGGTCGCCGGCGTCGTACCAACCGCCGGTGAGATCCAGACCCGCGCCGGCGCCGTCGGTGAGCGCGCTGTCGCCGCGCCAGGAGACCCGGTTCCAGTCCGGAAGCTTGCCCGACTGCTGCGCCTCGTAGAAGAGCAGCGACTTCTGCAACGCCTCTGCGTAGTTGTAGGTCGCAGCCGGCGCAGCGGCGGCGGCGGGCCCGGACGGCGGTGCGGTCACCGCGAGGGACGCGCCGGTGAGCAGCGCGACGCCGACGGCCAGCAAGCGCCGGGGCCAAGGCTGGTCGGCGACCGGCGACCGACCGGGGTGGCCGCGGAACGGCCGGGTCAGGTGGCGCATGCGGGCTCCTGTCGGAGGTGCCGCCGGCGGCCGCACCGACGCGGGACGGCGTACGGGCGACACGGCCACCGGCGACAGCGGGGGTGGCGGTGTAACCATGGGTCGTGGAAGCGCTCCCATGGATAACCGACAATGTAATGCGCCCGTCATCGATTTGTGAAGGGGTACGGTCGGCCATTGGCGATGATCGCGCCGCTCTCGCCGGGAGTGTCCGATGCCCGCGAACCGCCCCGGTGGTGACCGGGACCCTCGCTACGCCCCAGGCGTCAGCACCGTGCCCGTCCTCTCCGCCGCAGCGGAGACGGCGAGCGGGACCGTCACGGTGAGCAACGCCCCGTCACGCTGCACCGAGCTGGGCCGGTCCAGTCGCCGCAGCGTCCGCAGCATCGGCGCGTTCTCCGCCTGGACGTGCAGCACCAGCGCCGCGTACCCGGCCGCGTCGGCGTGCCGGACCACCCGACGCAGCAACGCCGAGCCGAGCCCGCGCCGCTGCCAGTCGTCGCGCACCAGCAGCGCCACCTCGGCCTCGTCGCCCTCGCCGAGCAGGTTCGCCATGGCGACCACCGACTCCGCCGCGCCGTCGGGCCCGGTGGTCGAGGCGACAAGCGTCAACCCTCGTTCCGGCTCCAGCAGCCGGCGCAGTCGGGCCGGCCGCGGCAGCAGCGCGTCGCCCAGGTAACGCCGGCGCCGACTACGTGGTGAGCACGTCTCATGCAGCTCGACGAGGCCGGACAGGTCGTGCGCGCAGCCCGGCCGGACGGCCACCTCGGCCCCGTCGGGCAGCACCAGTGTGACCTGTTCCGCGGCCCGACGCGCCACCGTGGCGGCCAACTCGACCAGGGCCTGCGCCCGGGCGTACTCCGCCGGGGTGAAGGCGGGCGCGGCCCGGCGCAGCGCGAACGAGCCGCCCGCCGGGTCGGCCAGCGTCATGGTGGCGTCGATGATCCCCCGGTCGACACCCGTCGACGCAGGTCGCCAGGTGACCGAGTCCGCGCCGAGCAGGGTCCGTAACGCCTCACCCGTCGCGTCCGGGTCACGCACGAGTCGGTTGGCCAGCCCGAGAACCCGGGTCGGCTGGTCGGCCAGGCCGCGCGCCTCGCTGCGCGCCACCCAGCAGTCCCGGCCACGACCCCGCTCGACCACCGCGATCAGCTCGGCCTCGTCGAGCGCGTCCGGCGCGTCGACCAGGAAGTCGTCAACCGCGCCCTGCTCGGTGGGCTGCACCTGCACGGTGAGGATGTTGACCCCCCGCAGCGCGAGGCTCGCCGTGAGAACCGACAGGTAACCCGGCCGGTCGTCCACGGTGGCCCGAATCCGCCACAACGTCATGGTTGGCTCCCTTCCCCACCTCAGAGCCTCGCCCTCGGCTGTTGCCGCCCGGTTGCTCGGCCGTGTCGGCCCGGGAACGACCCCGAGGCCGCTCAGGGGCCGGCGACGACCGGCGGCACGCCGACCAGGTCGAGCCGGTCACCGAGGATCACCGCGCTGGCCCGGACGAGCTGGGTGAGCCGGTCGACCTCGGTGCTGTGGAAGTTCGCCGCGCAGAGGGTGTCGTTGTGCTCGCGGGCCACCACCAGCACGAGGCCGGCCCGGCCGAACGGCGCGATCGCGTGGTGGGTGCCGTCGGGCGTGGTCATCGACCGGCCGCGCAGCGGGGTCACCTCCGGCAGCCGCAGCGGTACGGGAGCACGCCAGCTCGCGTGGCCCACGGTGGCGCCACCGCCCCCGGTACGCGAGGCCCAGTCCACCGGGACCATCGCGGCGACCGCCCAGTCGGCGGCAAGCAGTCCCGGTACCGCGTCGACGAGGGTCGCCAGCCCGTCGGCCGGGTTGGCCGCGACCTGCGCCAGCAACTCCGCGTCCTGACCGGTGGTGGTGGGCGCGCCGATCGCCCGCCACACCCCGTCCACCCGTACGCCTGGAATCGCCGCGAGGCCGGCCAGCAGCCGCTCGACCCGAGCCGCGCCGGGCCACACCACAGTGAAGTCGTCCACCGCGCGCCCGCCGAGACGCTCGAGGACCACCACCTGGACGATGTCCGCGCCGGAGACACCCAGCGTGCGGGCGACCTGGCCGAGGGTGCCCGGACGGTCCGGCAGGGTGACCCGAACTCGCAGCAACATGTCTGTCCCTCCGCTCGGCGGGCCGGCGACAGTCGGCCGGCAGGCTGCGTCACAGCCTGCCTGTTGACCATTTCGTCCCTGTTGCCGAGCCATGTCCCGAGGGGAAAATCTGACCTTGACAACGTGAGCGGGCTGCCATCAACTAGTCGGATGACCGATCCGGCCGTCAGCGCGCTCCGGCCGGGCGCGGTTCCGGCCTCCCCCGCCGGGCTCGACCTCGATCGGCTCACCGCCCATCTGGCGGCGCGCCGACCCGACCTCGCCACGGGGCCGGTGCGGGCCCAGCTGATCGCGGGCGGCAAATCCAACCTCACCTACCTGCTGCGCCTCGGCGACCGGGAGCTCGTGCTGCGCCGACCGCCGCTGGGGCACGTGCTGGCGACCGCGCACGACATGGGCCGCGAGTTCCGGGTCATCTCGGCGCTGGCCCCGACCGAGGTGCCGGTGCCCGGCGCGCTGCTGCTCTGCACCGACCCCGAGGTGATCGGCGCGCCGTTCTACCTGATGGAGCGGGTGCCCGGCGAGGTGTTCCGCACCCGCGCGCAGACCGACCCGCTCGGCGACGAGCGACGACGGGCGCTCGCCATGGCGATGATGGACACGCTCGCCGCGCTGCACACAGTCGAACCGGCCGCCGTCGGGCTCGGCGACTTCGGTCGTCCCGAGGGCTACCTGGCCCGGCAGGTCCGCCGCTGGGCCGGGCAGCTCGACCGCTCGCGCAGCCGCGACCTGCCCGGCATCGACGAGCTGCGCGACCTGCTGGCCGCCACCGCCCCGGAGGGCGCGAACGCCGGCCGGATCGTGCACGGCGACTACCGACTGGACAACCTCCTCGCCGCGGCCGACCCGGTGGCCGTGCACGCCGTCCTCGACTGGGAGATGGCCACCCTCGGCGACCCCCTCGCCGACCTGGGACTGCTCCTGACGTACTGGGATGTCCTCGGCGGCAGCGACACGGCCGAGGGCAACCCGGTCGCCGACGGGCTCGGGCCGCGCGCCGGCTTCCCCACCGGCGCCGAGCTGATCGAGAGGTACGCCGGACGCAGCGACGTGGACGTCGGGCCGCTGCACTGGCACGTGGCGCTGGGCTGTTTCAAGCTCGCGGTCATCTGCGAGGGAATCCACTACCGCCACACGCTCGGGCAGACGCTCGGCGAGGGCTTCGACCGGATCGGCGAGATGGTGGCACCGCTGGTCGCGCACGGGCTGACCGCCGCCAGGGAGCGGTGATGGACTTCTCGTACGACACCCGGACCGAGGAGCTGCGCGACGAGCTGACCCGGTTCCTGACCGAACACGTCTACCCGGCCGAGGCCGTGCACGCCGAGCAGGTCGCCGCGGGTGACCCGTGGTCGCGTACACCGGTGCTGGCCGAGCTGAAGGCGGAGGCCCGCAAGCGCGGCCTGTGGAACCTGTTCCTGCCCGACCCCCGCTACGGTGCCGGCCTGACCAACCTGCAGTACGCGCCGCTGGCCGAGCTGACCGGGCGCAGTCCGCACCTGGCGCCGGAGGCGGTCAACTGCGCGGCGCCGGACACCGGCAACATGGAGCTGCTGGCCGAGTTCGGCTCGGAAGCGCAGCAGCGTCGCTGGCTGATGCCGCTGCTGGAGGGCGAGATCCGCTCCGCGTTCTGCATGACCGAGCCGGACGTGGCGTCCTCCGACGCCACGAACATCGCCACCCGGATCGTCCGTGACGGCGACGAGTACGTCATCAACGGCCGCAAGTGGTGGTCGTCCGGCGCGATGGATCCGCGCTGCGAGATCTTCATCGTGATGGGCAAGACCGACCCCGACGCCGACCGGCACCGCCAGCAGAGCATGGTGCTGGTCCCCCGGGACACCCCCGGGGTGCACGTCCGCCGGGGCATGACCGTCTTCGGCTACACCGACGGCTCACACGGTGGGCACGCCGAGATCGACTTCACGGACGTCCGGGTGCCGGCGGAGAACCTGATCGGCGCCGAGGGCACCGGCTTCGCGATCGCCCAGGCGCGACTGGGCCCCGGCCGGATCCACCACTGCATGCGATTGATCGGAATGGCTGAGCGGGCATTGGAGCTGCTCTGCAAGCGGGCGCTCGGGCGGGTCGCGTTCGGCCGGCCGCTCGCCGAGCAGGGCGTCGTCCGGGAGTGGATCGCCGAGTCTCGGGTGCGTATCGAGCAGGCCCGTCTGCTGGTGCTCAAGACGGCCTGGTTGATGGACACCGTCGGCAACAGGGGCGCGCACACCGAGATCCAGGCCATCAAGATCGGTACGCCGGCGATGGCGGAATGGGTGATCGACAAGGCCATTCAGGGGTACGGCGGCGCCGGCGTCAGCCAGGACACTCCGCTGGCCGCCCTCTGGGCGCAGACCCGCACCCTGCGCCTCGCCGACGGTCCCGACGAGGTGCACCGCAACTCGCTCGCCAAACGCGAACTTCGCCGCTGGGCCTGAGCCGCCGCCGCTCAGGCGGAGGCGCGGTGCACCAGTTGGGTGTCCAGGAGGATGTGCGGGGCGGGGAGGTCGTCGCCCCGGATGCGGGCGACAAGCAGCCTTGCCATCTGCCGGCCCATCTCCTCCACCGGCTGGAACACAGTGGTCAGCGGTGGGTCCGCCTGCCGGGCGACAGGCGCGTCGTCGAAGCCGATAACGGCGACGTCCTCGGGGACACGCCGGCCGGCGTCACGCAGCGTACGGAGCGCGCCGAACGCCATCAGGTCGGACGCGACGAAGACGGCCTCCAGATCGGGGCAGGCCTCCAGCAGCCGGCGCATGGCGGTCGCCCCGCTGCCCTCGCTGAAGTCCCCGTACGCGATCAGGTCGGGGTTGACGCCGGCGCCGGTGGCCTTGACGGCCTCGGTGTAGCCGGCCAGGCGGGCCAGGCCCGCGCCCATGTCCTGCGGGCCGGCGATGGTGGCGATCCGCCGCCGCCCCTGGCCGGTCAGGTACTCCACCGCCTGCCGGGCGCCGCCAACGTTGTCCACGTCGACGAACCAGGCCGGCTGGGCGCCGGGTTGCAGCATCCGGGCCGGCCGGCCACCGAGCACCGCGGGCAGGCCGCGCTCCTCCAGGAGGGTGGGCAGCGGGTCGGAGTCGTGCAACGACAGCAGCAGTACGCCGTCGACGTGCTGGTTGGTGAGGTGGTGCTCGACGCGCTCCCGCTCGACAGGCGACTGGGCCATCGCCAGCCAGAGCTGCATGGGCGTCTCCAGCAGGCCGGAGCTGATCCCCCGCACGATCGCGGCGAAGAACGGCTCGGTGAAGACCCGCTCGCCGGATTCGGAGACCACCAGTGCGACGGAGTCGGTCCGCTGGGTGACCAGCGCGCGGGCCGCGCGATTCGGCACGTACCCCAGTTCGGCGATGGCCTGTTGGACCGCGGCCCGGGCCTCCGGGCTGACCTGGGGCGAGCCGTTGACCACGCGGGAGACCGTGCCTCGACCCACGCCGGCGCGCGCCGCGACCGCGTCGAGGGTCGGGCGCCCGAGCGACCGGGTGCGCTGCGTTGTCATCGTCTGCTCCTCCGACGGCGGGCGGGCCCGGTGCCACCTGCGGAAGGTGGACACCAGGACCGCCCTGATGGCTGGCCCGAGCCTATTGTGCGGCCAGACCGTTGCGTCGGATCACCGAGGCGTACCACCTGGCGCTGGACTTGGGGATGCGAACCTGGCTGTCGTAGTCGACGTGGATCATGCCGAAGCGCTTGGTGTAACCCCAGGCCCACTCGAAATTATCCATCAATGACCAGGCGAAGTAGCCCCGCAGGGGCACGCCCGCGTTGATCGCCTCGTGGCAGGCGCGCAGGTGGGCGTCGAAGTAGGCCAGCCGGTCGGTGTCGTCGACCTGCCCGTCGACCACCGTGTCGACGAACGCGGAGCCGTTCTCGGTGACGTACAGCGGCAGGTCGGTGTACTCCTCGTGCACCCGCCGCAGCGTCTCGACCAGGCCCGGGGCGTCGATCTCCCAGTCCATGTCGGTGACCGGGAAGCCGCGGGTGACGAAGCGGACGTCCTCGCTGCCCGGCCAGCAGGACGGCTCCCGCCAGTTCGGATCGGGCTCGGCGGCCTCGACCGGCGCGGCGACCACGTGCCGGCTGTAGTAGTTGATCCCCACCAGGTCCAGCGGCGTGGCGATGGTCGCCAGGTCGCCGTCGCGCACGTGGTCGAAGTCGGTCACCGTGCGCAGGTCGGCCACCAGGTCCGCCGGGTACGACCCGCGCAGCAGCGGGTCGAGGAAGAAGCGGTTGGCCAGCCCGTCGATCCGCCGGGCCGCATCGACGTCGGCGGGGGCGTCGCTGGCCGGGTCGACCGGGTACAGGTTGACTGTCACGCCCACCTCGGCGGTGGGTCGCGCGGCCCGCAGCGCCTGCACGGCCAGGCCGTGCCCGAGCATCAGGTGGTGCCCGGCGCGGACCGCGTCCGCCCCGTTCGACCGGCCCGGGGCGTGCACGCCGGAGCCGTAGCCGAGGAACGCCGAGCACCAGGGCTCGTTCAGCGTCGTCCAGTAGCGAACCCGGTCGCCGAGCGCGTCGGCGACGAGCGTCGTGTAGTCGGCGAAGCGCGCCGCGGTGTCCCGCGACGGCCAACCGCCGGCGTCCTCCAACTCCTGGGGCAGGTCCCAGTGGTAGAGGGTGAGCCACGGCTCGATGTCGTGGGCCAGCAGCTCGTCGACCAGCCGGCGGTAGAAGTCCAGACCCTGCGCGTTGGCCGCACCCGAGCCGCCGGGCTGCACCCGGGGCCAGGAGACCGAGAAACGGTACGACTTCAGGCCCAGCTCGGCCATCAACGCGACGTCGTCGCGGAGCCGGTGGTAGTGGTCGCAGGCAACGTCACCGGTGTGTCCGTTGATCACCCGGCCCTCGGTGTGGCTGAACGTGTCCCAGATCGACGGGGTGCGGCCACCCTCGGCCGCCGCCCCCTCGATCTGGTAAGCCGCGGTCGCGGCGCCCCACAGGAAGGCGGGTGGGAAGGTCAGCCCGGGGCGCTCGTCGAGGACGTCGACGGCGGGTGGGCTGGCGGGGTTGCTCACGACTTGACGGCACCTTCCATGATCCCGCCAATGATCTGGCGGCCGAACAGAACGAACACGATGAACAACGGAAGGGTCGCGATGAGCGTACCCGCGAAAATCTGAGAATTGTCCGCGAAGTACGCGGTGTTCAGACTGCGCAGCGAGATCTGCACGGTCGGATTGGCCGGGTCGGCGAGCACCACGAATGGCCAGAAGAACTGGTTCCACTGCTCCATGAAGGTGAGCAGCCCGAGTACGGCCGCCGCGGGTCGCAGCGCCGGCACCACCACGTGCCAGTAGACGCGCCAGGTGGAGCAGCCGTCGACCCGGGCCGCCTCGATCAGCTCGTTGGGCACCGCCTGTTCGGCGTACTGGCGCATCATGAAGATGCCGAATCCGCCGATCAGGAACGGCACGGTCACCGACGGCATGGTGTTCAGCCATTCCAGCTTCGCCATCAGGATGTACAGCGGCAGCACACCGAGCTGAATGGGGATCATCATCGAGGCCAGGATGATCAGCAGCAGCGCGTTCTTGCCGCGGAACCGCAGTTTCGCGAACGCGAACCCGGCGAGCGAGCCGAAGAACACGGTAGCCACCGTGATCGTGCCGGACACCAGGAACGAGTTCAGCAGACCCTTGACGATGTTCGCGTCGCCGTTGTCGAGCACCCGCTGGATGTTCTCGCCCAGCTTGCCGCCGGGCAGGAAGGGCGGCGGCCAGGAGTTCGCGGCGTCGCTGGTCCGCGAGGCGATGACGATCATCCAGTAGAACGGGAAGAGCGACAGGATCACGCCGAGGACGAGGCCGAACCAGGTCAGCGGACTGGCCGTCCAGAGCTTCTCCGCCCGGTGGCGAATGCCGGGGCGACTGGACGGTGGCTGGACCGCCGGCGGTCGCAGAGTGGTACTGGTCATGGGTGGGCCACCCTCACTTGTCGGAGCTGATTCGGCGGGCCAGCAGGTAGTTGAGGAACGAGACGGACGCGATCAGCAGGAAGAGCACAAGCGCGACGGCGCCCGCGTATCCCCACCGGAACCGCTGGTTCATGACGTCCAGCAGGTACATCGTGATCGTCTGGAACTGCCCCTCCGTGCCACCGGAGAGTGCGCCCGAGCCGCTGGTGAACATGAGCGGCTCGGTGAAGAGCTGCAGACCGCCGATGGTCGAGATGATCAGCGTGAAGATGATTGTGGGACGCAGCTGCGGGATGGTGATCGACCAGAACTGCCGGCGCTGGGAGGCGCCGTCCAGGGCGGCCGCCTCGTACACGTCCTTGTTGATCGACTGCATCGCCGCGAGGTAGATCAGGGCGTTGTAGCCGACCCACCGCCAGTCGACCATCGTGGCGATGGCGAACCAGGAGGCGAAGCGGTTGGCGCGCCAGTCGATCGGGCCGAGGCCGACCAGGTCGAGCAGCCAGTTCATCAGGCCGAACTCGCGGGCGTAGATCATCGAGAAGATGAGCGCCACCACGGCGGTCGAGGTGATGATCGGCATCGCGATGGCCAGTCGGAAGAACATCTGGCCGCGGATGCGCCGGTTCAGGGCGTTGGCCAGCAGCAGCGCGATGATGAGCTGCGGGATGGTGGAGAGCGCGAACATCCCGAAGGTGTTCACCACCGCGTTCCAGAACTGCGGATCGTTTGTGAACAGCTCGACGAAGTTGTCCAGGCCGACGAAGCTGATCGTCGCGTTCATCGGTGACCTGTCGGTCATCGCGATCCAGAACGTGTAGACGATCGGGTAGACGCCGAAGATCGCGAAGAGCACGAAGAACGGCAGGACGAAGACGTACGGGGTGAAGCGCAGGTCCAGCCGGTTCAATTGACGGCGGCGCGCCGGTGAGTGCCGCGGGGCGGGGCGCGACCGGCGGGCCGACGCACCCGGTGGCGCGGGGGTCTTCAGGGAGCTCATGAGCGGTCCTTCACACTCGGCGGCACCGTCGTGGGCGCCGCGGCAGGGCGTTCCGACGCGGGTTCACGGGTGGCGCCGGAGTCCGGCACCACCCGTGAGCGCGTCCACAGCCGTTACTTGCCTGCGGCCTGGCCGTTCTTCACCGCGTCCTGCCAAGCGGCGTCGGCGGCCTTGCCCTGCTCGATGCTGCGCAGCGCGTTCTCGACCGCGTCCCGGACGGCCTGGTTCTTCGGGCCGAGGTAGACCGGCTTCAGCTCGGTCGCGCCGGCGGCGAAGATCTTGCCGATCGGCGCCTTGCTGAAGTAGTCGTTGGTGGCGGCGAGCACGGCCGGGTCGTTGAGGGCCTGCGGCGACGAGGGCAGGTTCCCGACCTTCTTGAACGCCTCGGTCTGGCCCTTGGCGCTGGTCAGGAACTTGGCCAGCTCGGCGGCTTCCTTCTGGTGCTTGCTGGACTTCGGCACGGCCAGCCAGGAACCGCCCCAGTTGCCGGCGCCACCCGGCGCCTTGGCGACGTCCCACTTGCCGGTCGCCGCGTCACCGGCCTGCCCCTTGATGACACCGGTCATCCACGCCGGGCAGCCGATGGTGGCGAAGCTGCCGTTCTTGAAGCCGGCGTTCCACTCGTTGGAGAAGCTGCGCAGGTTGTTCGACAGACCCGCGCTGATCATCTTGGTGGTCTGCTGGAACGCGGACTGCACGTCCGGGTTCTCGCCGACGACGAGCTTGTTGCTCTTGTCGAAGTAGGTGTAGCCGCTGCCGGCGCCCGCCGTCTGCATCAGCACGATGTTGTAGAAGTTGGTGGCCGAGTCGACGAACTTGTGCTTCGTGTCGGCGGCGGCGAACTTCTTGCCCTGCTCGATGAAGGCGTCCCAGGTCGGCCAGAGGGCGCCTACCTGCTCGCGGTCGGTCGGCAGGCCGGCGGCCTTGAAGAGGTCGCTGCGGTAGCAGACGGCCATGCCACCGACGTCGGTGCCGAGACCCAGCACCTTGCCGTCCGGGGTGACGCCACCCTCCCACTTCCAGGGCAGGAAGTTGCCCTTGAGGTCGTTGGCGCCGTGGTCGGCCAGGTTCACGAACTTGTCGGCCTGCGCGAAGAACTGCACGATCGTGCCCTCTTCGAGGGCGACGACGTCGCCGGCGCCCGCGCCCGCGGTGATCTGCTGCGTCAGCCGGGTGTTGTAGTCACCCAGGCCGAGGCCCTTGCCGCGCTCCTGGATGGTGACGTTCGGGTGCTCAGTCTGGTACTGCTTGTAAAGATCTTCGTAGCCGAAGCCCTGGTCGCCGAAGACGTCGACGACCAGAGTGACCTTGCCGCCGTCCTTGTCGGACGACGAGTCGTCGCCGCCGCAGGCGGTCGCCGAGGCGAGTACGGCGACGGACGCGAGCGCGATCGCCGCAAAGCGACGACGTGAGGTGACGCTCATCCTGACCCCTCTCAAGTGGTGAGGCTTGGTGTGTCGTGCGTGGTGGGGGGTGCTGCAGCGCCCCTGCCGTCGCCGGACCGGTGGTCGTGGACGATCTGGGGAGAACTGTGAAGGAGACTTCGGCCACTCCCCCGGGAGCGCTCCCATGAGATTGCCGGGGCGCTACCAGGGTGTCAATAGACTGTTGGGAGCGTTCCCAGATCGTTACCGCCCTGTTTCAGGCCGACACCGGACGTGCCGGACGTCGACCCGAGCGGCCGCGCGGGGTCAGCAGAAGCGGCGCAGCAACGTCGTTGCGACGGCCGGATCGAAGAACGTCGGGTCGAAGCCGTCACCGACCCAGCCCCGCAGCTCGGTCCGCTCCGGATGGGTCGGATCGGCCAGGGCCGCGAGCAGCGCCTGGTAGCCCGGCGACCCACCGATGCCCTCCGGGGGGCAGGCCCGCTGACCGTCCAGACAGACCGGGTACCGCTCGTCGTGGTCGGCGGTCAGTGCGTCCTCGACGACCAGGTCGTGCTCCCACCAGTCACCGAAGTCGTACGTGTAGGAGAACCTGCTGCCCTTGCCGAGCACCGCGTCCAGCCGGACGTCCAGCTCGTCGTGCAGCGCGAGGCCCCCGTCCGGGTCCGGCTCGCCGTACGTCACCGCGTCGATCTCGAACGAGTGCAGGTGGCAGTCCCGCCAGCCCATCGCGTGCTGTGCCACCCGGTGCAGGCGGTCGAGCGTGTAGCCGGCCGGGACGAGCACCCGCCGCCACACCTGCGGACGGACACCGGCGAGGGACATCTTCAACTGGAAGATCTGACGCGGCATGCTGTCCCGCCCTCCCGCGGCTTAGGCTGCGAGCATGATCTGCCGAGCGTGCCGGGCCCGGCGGCACGACGACTGCCCGGGCCGGAACTGGTGCGACTGCCAGCACCGTACCGCCGAACCGACCCCTCCGGTCACCGGTCCGGCCGGCGAATGACGGTCGGAATCCCGATCCGGCGGCTCTGGCCCGAGCCCTCCACCGAGCCGCTCGACGACGCCACGCTCACCGCTCTCTACCGCCGCGCCGACCGGCCCCGGCTGCGGGTCAACTTCGTCGCCAGCCTGGACGGCGCGGTGAGCGTGGACGGCTACTCCGCCGGCCTGTCGGGCGAGCCGGACAAGCGGGTCTTCGGCCTACTGCGGATGCTCTGCGACGCGCTGGTGGTGGCCGCCGGCACCCTGCGCCACGAGGGTTACCGCGCGGTCCGGCTCGACGAGGGCCGGCGCGCCTGGCGTCGGGCGAACGGGCTGGCCGCGTACCCCACGCTTGTGGTCGTCTCCGGCTCCCTCGACCTGGACCCGGCGCAGGCGGCCTTCGCCGACGCGCCGGTCCGGCCGATCGTGCTCACCCGCGCCGACGCGGACCCGCCGCCCGGCCTGACCGACGTCGCCGACCTGCTGCGCTGCGGGACCGACCGGGTCGACCTCGCCGTCGGCCTCGCCGAGCTGCACCGACGCGGGCTGACCCAACTGCTCTGCGAGGGCGGCCCGCACCTGCTCGGCGCGCTCACCGCCGCCGACCTGGTGGACGAGCTGTGCCTCACCGTCGCACCGCTGCTCGCCGGCCCCGGCCCTGGCCGGATCACCGCCGGCGACGCCGGCGCACCCCGGCACCTGCCGCTGCGACACGTGCTCGCCGCCGACGACGGCGTCCTGCTGCTCCGCCACAGCCGCGGCTGAGGGCTCAGTCGACGAGCACCGCCCCCGGCGCCCACGGGATCCGGTAGCGCCTACCGTCCTCGGTGCTCGCCCAGACCTGCACCTCGTCGTAGGGCTCGTCGGCGACCACCTCGACCACCGCGCCCCGCGGCGCCGCGCCGACCGGATGCGGCACGCCGTTGGCGACGACCTCGACGGTACGGCCCTGCGGTGCCTGGACCAGGACGTAGAGCCGTCCGCCGGAGCGCCGGGCCACGGCGACGCCCAGCCCGCCGCCGGTGGATCGGATGGCCGCGCAGACCACGTCGCCGTCGACACAGGCCAGGTCGTACGAGAGGTAGTCGAGCAACCGGCGCGGTTCGCCCCCGTCCGCGACGGTCAGGACCTCGGCCGCCTGCCCTCCCGCGGCCCGCTCCCCGGCGCGTGGTTCGCGCCGGATCAGCACGAGCGTCTCCGTACCGACCCGACCGACCGCCACGACCTGCGCCTGCGTCACCGGTCGACCGTCGGCACCGACGATTCCGGCCGGGACGTCGGCGGCCGCGCTCGGCCCGGTGCCGCCGCCCTCGCTACCGGCAGGGCCCAGTTGCGGGAGCAGCAGTGCCCCGGCGGCGACCACCACGGCCGCCGTGCCACCCCACAGCAGCAGACGCCGACGGCGACGCGCCCGACTTCTCGCGATGACCCGTTGGGCGAGACCGGGCGGCAGTTCCACGGTTGCGACAGCGTGGTCGAGCAGGCCGGCCACCTCGTGGTCACGCATGGTTCTCCTCAGCAACGTCGACGTCGAGTGGGGGAACACCGGCCGCCTCCAGTCGAGCCCGCAGGCGGTGCAGACCACGGGAAGCCTGGCTCTTCACCGAGCCCACCGAACATTCCAGTTCCGCGGCCGCCTCCGCCTCGGAGAAGCCGAGCCAGTACCGGACCACCACCACCGCGCGCATCCGCGGCGGCAGCTCCCGCAGCGCCGTCAGCAGCAGCTCACGGTCGTCGACCCGGGTCGTCTCATCCTGCTGCGGCACCCTGTCCGGGACGCCGGCGACCCGACGTCGGTTCCACGGTGAGCGCCACCGGCTGACGAGCCGGTTGGTCATCGCGCGACGCAGGTATGCCTCCGGCTGCCGCTGCCGGACCGCGTGCCACCGTGGGTATGCCTGCTCCAGCACCTCCTGCAGCAGGTCCTCGGCGTCCGCCCGCTGCCCGGTGATCAGGACGGCGAAGCGGAGCAGCCGCGGGCCGCTCGTCGCGACGAACGCGCCGAAGTCGTCACTCATGCGTGCTCCATGCCTAGGTAACGCGACCCGCGCCTCGGAGGTTGAGTCCGGACCTCGCGCGGTGCGGGCCGAGAAAGACTCCCGCCCACCTCGTGCGCTCGGCCGAGCACCCAGCGTCATGAGTGTGACGGCGCATGGTGTCGTCCGCCGCGTCGCGTGGCGACCTGTCGTACTCCTCGGGCAGGATGCAGGGCATGCGCCCCGACCGTGCCGCCCGACCGACCCGATCCGCCCGATGACCGACGCCGACATCGACAGCCCTGGCGAGGCGGTCGGGCGGGTGCTGGGCACCGCCGACGCCACCCCGTTGCAATTCTGGACGGCCGTGGCGCCCGGCAGTTACCTCCAGCTCGACGACGTGGTGGTCACCCGCCGCGAGCTGCCCGACCGGGAGCCGGTGACGATCGCCGGGGTGGTCACCCAGGTCCGTGCTCGGCACGAGGGCGCCCAGTTCGACTCCGACGTGTTCGCCATCGCCGACGGCACGCTGCCCGCGCAGGTGCAGGAGGCGGCCGAGGTCACCACCACCCGGGTCGACCCGGAGCTGTACGTGCCGCCGACCCCGGGTGCGGTCGTGCACCGGGCCGAGGGCGACGCCCGGGCCCGCGCGCTGCACTTCGACCGGATGGAGCGGCGCATCCCGATGGGCATGGGTCGCGACGGGGTGCCGGTCTACCTCAACGCCGACTTCCTCGACGGCAGCCGGGGCGCGCACGTCTCCATCTCCGGCATCTCCGGGGTGGCCACCAAGACGAGCTTCGCCACCTTCCTGCTCTACTCGGTCTTCCGCTCCGGCGTCCTGGGCGGCGACGCGGTGAACGCCAAGGCGCTGATCTTCAACGTCAAGGGCGAGGACCTGCTGTTCCTCGACCACCCCAACCTGCGCCTCGACGAGCCGACCCGAGCGGCGTACGCGAAGCTGGGTCTGAGCGCCGGTGCCTTCCCCGACGTGCGGGTGTACGCCCCGCCCCGGGTCGGCGACGCCGCCGGCACACCGGACGTGAGCAGCCGACTCACCGGCGTGGACGCCTTCTACTGGACGCTCAGCGAGTTCTGCGCCGACCGCTTGCTGCCGTACGTCTTCGCCGACGCGGACGACGAGCGCCAGCAGTACACGATGGTCGTGCACTCGGTCACCGCGCACCTGGCCCGCCACGCCCAGCCCGCCGACGGCGGGGTCAGCATCGACGGGGTCCGGCTGGGTTCCTACGGCGACCTCGTCGACCACATCGTCGATGCGCTCAACGACGACGAGACCCGCTCCGACTGGGCGGGCAGCGCGGTAGGCCTGGGCACCGTCAACGCGTTCGCCCGCCGGCTGATCGGCAGCAAGAAGGATCTGGCCCGGCTGATCCGTGGCGACCTGGCGACCCGTCGCCCGCACTCGATCAACACGAGCGAGTCGGCCCAGGTCACCGTGGTCGACCTGCACAACCTCCCGGACCGGGCCCAGCGGTTCGTGGTAGGTGTGACGCTCAAGAGCGAGTTCGAGCGCAAGGAGAAGTCCGGCACGGCCAAGCCGTTGCTGTTCGTCGTCCTCGACGAGCTCAACAAGTACGCCCCCCGGGAGGGCTCCTCCCCCATCAAGGAGGTGCTGCTCGACATCGCCGAGCGCGGGCGGTCGCTCGGGGTCATCCTGATCGGCGCCCAGCAGACGGCGAGCGAGGTGGAGCGGCGCATCGTCACCAACTCGGCAATCCGGGTGGTCGGCCGGCTCGACCCGGCCGAGGCGTCCCGCCCGGAGTACGGTTTCCTGCCGCCCGCCCAGCGGCAGCGTGCGCTGCTCGCCAAGCCGGGCACCATGTTCGTCAACCAGCCGGACATCCCGGTGCCGCTCTGCCTGGAGTTCCCGTTCCCGGCGTGGGCCACCCGGGTCTCCGAGGCGGGCCGCGCGCCCTCGGAGACGCTGCGCTCGATCACCCAGTCCGCCGACCCGTTCGCCGTGGTGGGCTCCGGCGGCGGCACCGACGACGACATCCCGTTCTAGGCAGGGGCCGGTGCAACTGTGAAGATCCTGCACACCTCCGACTGGCACGTGGGCAAGGTGCTCAAGGGGCAGTCCCGGGCCGAGGAGCACAAGGCAGTGCTGGCCGGGGTGATCGACATCGCCCGTGCCGAACAGCCCGATCTGGTGATCGTCGCCGGTGACCTCTACGACACGGCCGCGCCGACCTCGGAGGCGACCCGGCTGGTCACCAGGGCGTTGACCGCGCTGCGTCGCACCGGCGCGGACGTGGTCGCGATCGGCGGCAACCACGACAACGGCCCGGCGCTGGACGCGCTGCGGCCGTGGGCCGAGGCCGCCGGCATCACGCTGCGCGGTGGCGTCCGGGAAAATCCGGCCGAGCACGTGATCGACGGCACCACGGCCGGCGGGGAACGGTGGCAGCTGGCCGCGCTGCCGTTCCTGTCCCAGCGGTACGCGATCCGCGCGCTGGAGATGTACGAGCTGACCGCCGCGGAGGCCAACCAGACGTACGCCGACCACCTGGGCCGGGTGCTGGGCCGCCTCACCGAGGGCTTCACCGAGCCGGACCGGGTGCACCTGGTCACCGCGCACCTGACGGTGACCGGCGCGGCGGCCGGCGGCGGCGAGCGGGACGCGCACACGGTGCTCGGCTACGCGGTGCCGGCCACGGTCTTCCCGGCGAACGCGCACTACGTGGCGCTGGGCCACCTGCACCGCGCGCAGCAGGTCGCCGGCCCGTGCCCGGTGCGCTACAGCGGCAGCCCGCTCGCCGTCGACTTCGGCGAACAGGAGAACGTGCCCTCGGTGACGCTGGTCGAGGTGACCGCCAGCACGGCCGCCCGGGTGCGGGAGGTGCCGGTGACCGCCGCGAGCGCGCTGCGGACGGTGCGCGGCACCCTGGCCCAGCTCGCCGAGATCGAGGCGCCGGACGCCTGGCTGCGGGTGTTCGTCCGGGAGCAGCCCCGCGCCGGCCTGCGCGAGGAGATCCAGGAGCTGCTCCCCCGGGCGTTGGAGATCCGGATCGACCCGGAACTGCTCGCCGCGCCGGGCAGCGGTGCGCGCATCGCGCAGCGGTCGGGGCGTTCGCCCCGGGAGCTGTTCGCCGACTACCTGGACAGCCGGGGCCACGCCGACGAGGGCGTGCGGGAACTCTTCGACGAGCTCTTCGAGGAGGTCGAGCACTGATGCGGCCGATGCGGTTGGACATGGCCGGCTTCACGGTCTTCCGGGACGAGACGACTGTCGACTTCACCGACGCCGACTTCTTCGCGCTGATCGGCCCCACCGGCTCGGGCAAGTCCACGGTGTTGGACGCCATCTGCTTCGCCCTCTACGGCACGGTGCCCCGCTGGGGTGGCGCCCGGGGGCTGGCCAACGCGCTGGCGCCGTCGGCGACCGAGGCCCGGGTCCGGCTGGTCTTCGAGTCCGGCGGCGCCCGGTACGTGGCGACCCGGGTGGTGCGCCGCGACGGCCGGGGCAACGTGAAGACAGCGAACGCCGGGTTGCAGGTGATGCCGGCCGGCTTCGACGTGACCAAGCTCGACACCGGGTTGAGCCCGGACGACCTCGGCGAGGTGATCGCCGGGACGCCCGCCGAGATGGAGCAGGCGGTGCTGGAGGCGGTCGGCCTGCCGTACGAGCAGTTCACCAGCTGCGTGGTGCTGCCGCAGGGGCAGTTCGCCGACTTCCTGCACGCCAAGCCGGCGACCCGGCAGCAGATCCTGGTCAACCTGCTCGGCCTCGGTGTCTACGAGGACGTGCAGAAGCGGGCGACGGCGCGCGCCGCGCAGGCGGAGGCCCGACTGGACGCGGTCGACCAGGTGCTCGCCGGTCTGACCGGGGTGGACGACGAGGCGCTGGCCGAGGCCGACGCCCGGGTGGGCCGGATGGTCGAGCTGGCCGAGGCGGTGACCGGGGCCGTGCCGGAGCTGGCGGCAGCCCGGACCCGCGCCCGGGAGGCGGCGGCGGCGCTGACAGCCCTCGACGACGAGCTGAGCGTGCTGTCCGGGGTGCGTGCCCCGCGCGGGGTGGCCGAGGTGGCCCGCGCGGTCACGGCGGCGCGGGCCGAGGCCGACGCCGCGGCCACGACGGTGTCGCTGGCCGAGGAGCGGGAGGAGAAGCTGCGCGGTGAGCTGGCCGGCGCCGGTGACGAGAGCGCGCTGCGGTTGCTGCTGCGGGCGTACGACGATCGGGATCGGTTGACCGGCGAGGCCGACACGGTCCGCGCGGCCGTGCGCGCGGCGGACCAGGAGCATGCCACGGCGGTGGCGGCGCTGGCGGCGGCCCGGGCGGATGCCGAGCGGGCCGACGCCGAGTTGGAGGCCGCCTTCCGGGCGCACGAGGAGGCGAAGGCCACCGACCTGGCGGTCAGCCTGCGGGTGCACCTGCATCCCGGCGTGTCCTGCCCGGTGTGCGAGCAGACGGTGGCCGAGGTGCCGGCGGTTCCGGCGGACTCGGCGGTGGCCGCCGCGACGGCGGCCGGCAAGGCGGCGCGGGCCGCCACCAAGGCCGCGCAGGCGGCGGTGCAGCAGCGCGACGCCGCGGCGCGTGACCTGGAGCGGCTGCTGGTGCAGGCGCGCGCCCGGCAGGAGCAGGTGGACGCGCGGCTGGGCGAGCTGGCCGGGCAGCTCGCGGGCGCGGCCGAGCCGGCGGTGCTGCGCCGGGAGTTGGCCGAGCACGCCCGGCTGCGACGTGCCCTGGAGGAGGCGGCGACCGCCGTGCGGGCCGGCCGGGACAGCGCCCGCCAGGCCCGCGCGGGTGTGGACGCGGCCGAGGAGCGGTTGCGGGCCGCGTGGCGGGGTTTCGACACCGCCCGCGACGGGCTGGCGCGGTTCGGTCCGCCGGCTGCCGACCGGGACGACGTGGCGGCCTCGTGGACGGCGCTCACCGACTGGGCGACGGCCGAGGCCCAGCGTCGCCGCGCCGACCGGGAGGGTCGGGCCACAGTGGTTGCCGAGGCGGAGGCGGCGGCCGAGGAGGTGCGGCGGAGGATCGCCGACATCTTCGCCGCCGCGGACGTGCCGGTCGGCGACGACCCGGTGCACGCCGCGACGGTGGCGGTGGAGCGGGCCGAGGCCGACCTCCGCCGGCTGGCCGAGCGCCGCCAGCAGGCCGCCACGTTGCGCGAGCAGCGGGCCGGGCACGAGCGTGAGGCGCAGGTGGCGCGGGCCCTGGCCGGGCACCTGCGGGCCAACAACTTCGAGCGGTGGCTGCTGGCGGAGGCGTTGGACCTGCTTGTCGACGGCGCGTCGGGCATCCTGCGGGAGCTGTCCTCGGGCCAGTACGAGCTGGTGCACGACAAGGGCGAGTTCTTCGTGGTCGACCACCACGACGCCGGGCTGCGCAGGGGTGTACGCACCCTCTCCGGTGGTGAGACGTTCCAGGCGTCGCTGGCGTTGGCGCTGGCGCTCTCCGAGCAGCTGGCCGGCATGTCGACGACCGCGGCGAGTCTGGAGTCGATAGTCCTGGACGAGGGTTTCGGCACGCTGGACGCGGCCACGTTGGACACGGTTGCCGCGACCCTGGAGAACCTGGCCGCCCGGGGTGACCGGATGGTCGGCGTGGTCACCCACGTCTCGGCGCTGGCCGAGCGGATTCCGGTCCGCTTCGAGGTGCGCAAGGATGCCCGCTCGGCGCGCGTGGAAAGGACCGGCCGGTGAGCGTGCCGGGTGACGCGGCGTTCTTCGTCGACTCGTGGGATCCGGCGTACGGGGCGTCGTTCGAGGCGTCCGCGTCGGGGCCGGCTGCGCCGAGCAGCGCGCAGGTCGACGCCGACGTGGAGCTGCCGGCCGTCGACTGGCGGGCGATCGGGGTACGCGGGGACGTGCGAGCCCCTGACGTGGTGTTGCTTGTCGACGGGGTTCGCCGGATCGACGCGAGCATCTGGACGGCCGAACCGGACGGCGTGTCGTTTCCCGGTGTGGCGGCCTCGTACGCGGCCGGGGTGGTCCGCTGCGACCTCGGTCGGGGTGCGGCCCAGTTGGCGGGTACGCGGGTGGGCCGGGGTCTGTTCACGGCGAGCCCGTCGGCGCAGGACGTGGTGGCGGGTTCGATCCGCTACCCGGTGCACCGGGTGGGTGGCACCGGCGAGTTGGCGAAGCTGCCGGCGGCCGTGCAGGGCCCGTTGACCGCGCTGGAGGTGGCGGTGTCCGACGCCGCCCGGGTGGACGGTGACCTCTTGGTGGTGGACGGCCCGTTGCGCAGTCGCCGCCAGTTGCCGCGCACGCTCGGCTACATCAAGACGCAGCACAGCCAGTATCTGGACGCCCGGCTGACGGCTGTGGTGACCGGCCTGGCGTCCGGTGAACGGTCACCGGTGTTCCGGCTGGGTACGGCCTGGGGCGGGTGGTCGTGGTATTTGCGGCTGCCCGTGGCGGTGGGTGCGCCGTGGGCGGGGATCGTCCGGGTGGAGTGCTCCGCCGACCTGCCCGTCGAGGCGGCGATCGATCTGGCCGACCTGTCGCTTGTCACGCTGCCCCGGTTCGCGTCGACCCCGTACAAGGATCCGCGGGCGCCGCAGAACCTCATCCCGATCGCCGGGCTGGAGCGCCGCCTGCGGGCGCTGCTCGGTGATTCCCGCCTGCTGCACCGCGCGTTGAGCACCGCGGCGCGCGTCGGTCGCTGAGCGGGGACCTGTCGCGATGGGACGCAAACGATCCGATGACCGGCTGGTCGAGCCTGTGGACACCGGGCTCGCCGAGCTGGTGCCGTCACCGGACCGGGCTGGTTCGTGGACGCTGCTGCTGGACGGGGCGCCGCAGTCGCACGTCGACCTGACCGACCCCACTCATCTGGAGTTCGAGTACGTCCGACGGCTGGCCGCCGCACTGGACCTGGTCGCGCCGTCCGGCGAGCCGCTGCGGGTGCTGCATCTCGGCGGTGGCGCACTCACCCTGCCCCGCTACGTTTCGGCCACCCGGCCCGGGTCCACCCAGCGGGTGTCCGAGGTGGACGGCGCTCTGGTCGAGTTGGTGCGCCGCGCGTTGCCGTGGCCGGCGGACGCCCGACTGCGGGTCCGGGTTCAGGACGCGCGGGCCGTGCTGGCCTCGACCCGGGACGCCAGTTACGACGTGGTGGTCGCCGACGTCTTCGCCGGCGCCCGCACCCCGGCTCATCTCACGTCGGTGGAGTACGCGGCCGAGGTGGCGAGGGTGCTCCGCCCGGCGGGCTGGTTGCTGGCGAACCTGGCCGACGGGCCGCCGCTGCGGTACGCCCGCGGCCAGGTCGCCACGGTCCGCTCGGTGCTGCCCCAGGCGTGCCTGGTCGGCGACGCGGCGGTGCTGCGCGGCCGCCGGTACGGCAATCTGGTGCTGGTCGCCGGGCGGACGACGCCCCCGGTGCCCGCGTTGACCAGGCGGGCGGCCGGAGACTGGTTCCCCGGCCGGGTGGTGGCCGGCGACGAGCTGGACCGCTTCGTCGGTGGCGCGGCAGTGGTGCGCGACGCGGACGCCACCGGCTCGGATCCGCCGCCGCCGGGGCTGTTCTCGGTCCGCCGCTGACCGGTCCATCGGAGTCCGCAGGCCGGCCTGTCCGCGCCAGCGGACCGGGCCGGCGAACTTTTTTCGCCGTTTGTTGATCCGCTCGGGGCGCCGCTGCGTACCACCGGGCGGCCCGCCTTGTGGCGGCGATGGTGACGGACATCCCGGAGGTCTGCATGCATGCGGTGGCGGCCGGTTGGCATGGCGACGCGGTTCGCGCAGACTGGTTGTCCGCGCGGTCGTCGTCGCGGCCGACGTCGACTGCCCGGGGGGTCGACGCCCGAGCCACGTCTCGCCAAAATGGTCCGGTGACGCCCCGACCGGCGCCCGGGCGCCACCAGGCGACGACAACCGAGGCGAACCACTCCGACCAGTTGATCCGGCAGCTCTACGCCGAGCACGCCGGCCCGTTGCTGATGTTCGTCATGCGGCTCACCGGGGGGGACCGGCAGCGCGCGGAGGACATCGTGCAGGAGACGCTGCTGCGGGCCTGGCGCAACGCGCACCGCCTCGGCGCGCAGGGGCAGGGTTCGCTGCGGCCGTGGCTGGTCACGGTGGCCCGTCGGATCGCCATCGACGAGCACCGCAGCCAGGAGGCCCGGCCGCCGGAGACGTACGACCGGGATCTGACCGCCTTCGCCGAAGCGGACAGCACCGACCGGGTGCTGCGCACGATGACGGTGGCGGACGCGCTGCGTACGCTGAGTCAGTCGCATCGGGAGATCCTGATCGCGACGTACTTCCGGGGGCGGACGGTGCCGGAGGCTGCCGAGGAGTTGGGGCTTCCGCTGGGCACCGCCAAGTCGCGGGTCTACTACGCGCTGCGCGCGCTGCGCACGGCTCTGCAGGAGCGGGGGGTGACAGAATGAGCCGGCCAGAGCACATGGACGTCGCCGCGTACGCGCTCGGCGTACTCGACGAGCAGGACACCGAGCGGTTCGAGGAGCACCTCGCCGCGTGCTGGGCGTGCGCGGCCGAGCTGGAGACGATGGTGCCGGTGGTCGGGCTGCTCTCCGGCATCGACGGCGAGACGATGATGGCGCTGGAGCAGACGGCCACCGATCCGGCGCTGCTGGACCGGACGTTGGTAGCGGTCCGGGCCGACCGGCGGCGCACCCGGTTTCGTCAGTTGCTCGCGACCGCCGCGGCGGTGGTGGTCTTCGGCGGTCTGACGGGTTACGGCTTCGTGAGTGTGGCAGGTGACGAGACGCCGGGGATTCTCGCGGATCCGACGACGAGCGCGGCGGCCAACGACCCGCCGACGAGTGCGCCGACCGCGCCGCCGAGCGGGCCGGGCGTCGGCGGCACCGAGGAGGAGGGCGACCAGCTCGACGCCACCGATCCGACGACCGGCGTGCAGACGACCATGTTCCTGGTCGAGCGGGAGTACGGCACCCGCATCAATTTCAGCCTGCGGAAATTGCCCGGCCCACGAATCTGCCGACTGGTGGTCGTACGCAAGAACGCCAGCACGGAGGTTGTTTCGTCGTGGTCGGTGCCCGCGGGCGGGTACGGCACGAGCAGTCGTCCACAGGGTCTTGAGCTGAGTGCGTCGACGTCGGCGTCGGCGAGTGACATCAAGCAGCTCCAGGTGCAGTCGGTCGACGGTAACGGCGTGGCCAGTCCGCTGGTCACGGTGCCCCTGTAGGGTCGCGTACCATCCTCGGCGTCGGCCATTTTCCAATGGCCGGCGCCGATCTTTGTGTGTCGTCGGAGATTCGGTGCGGAGCCGTACGGATGGCTGCGCTGTTCGGTTCAATCCGGTCGAGTGAAATTGACCACTGTTACTGCTTCAACCTTGACAGCCCGCCCGCCGTACCTATGGGTGAACTGCCAAGAATGAGGAGGGCACGTGGCACAGATGAAGCGGACCGTCATCGTCGCGAGCGCGATGGTCGCACTAACGGCCTGCGCTCCCGCGGGTTACGACGGGGCGAACTCGAGCGCGGCCGAGCCGGTCGCCGTCGCCGCGGCCGAACCCACCGCGTCGGCGGAACCCGAGGCGTCGGCATCCGCGGAGGCGCCGGTCGCCGACGCGCCGCCGCCCGCGGACGTCGACCTGACCGAGCAGTTGATCGGCAAGAAGATCGCCCGGATGGGCAACGTCGTGACCGACCAGGACGGCTGGGTCCTGTACCGCTTCGACAAGGACACCGCCGACCCGCCCGCGTCGAACTGCGTCGACAAGTGCGCGCAGGTGTGGCCGCCGGCGTTGACCGACGGCAACCCGCAGCTCAAGGGCATCTCCGACGACAAGGTCGGCAGCGTCACCCGACAGGACGGCACCCGCCAGCTCACCATCGGCGGCTGGCCGGTGTACCGCTACATCGGCGACAAGAAGCCCGGCCAGTGGAAGGGCCAGGCGGTCGGCGGCACCTGGTTCGTGGTCGACCAGAACGGCAAGAAGAACCTCACCTGCCTGCCCACCTCCACGCCGAAGGCCGTCGCCCCGCCGGCGGACAGCGGGACGAGCGATTCCGGCGGTTCGGGCTACTCGTACTGATCCCGACAACGCCACGGCACGGTGGCCGGTCGCAGCCGGGGAGGGCGCGGCCGGCCACCGTCGTGCCCGGGGGCCTGCGGTGAGCGTGGTCGTGCCCCGACCTGGCAGAGTGGCGGGGTGACCGACACCGAACCCGCCGCGACCCGGGTGCTGCACCCGCCGGTCGGGTACCGGCTGGCCGCGTCGGTCCGCGCCCTGACCTTCAGCCCGTACGACCCGTGTGCGCGCATCGCCGCCGGCACCTTCTGGTGGGCGACCCGCACCCCGGACGGGCCGGCCACCCTCGCTCTGCGGCCGGCCGGCGGTGAGCTGCTCGCGGAGGGCTACGGGCCGGGCGCCGAGCACGTGGTGGCCCGCGCCGACGCGATCGCCGGGCTGCACGACGACCTGACCGGCTTCGCCGAACTGGCGGCGGCGCACCCGCTCGTCGCCCGGCTGGCCCGGGAGCACCGGGGCCTGCGGATGCCCACCACCGGGCAGGTCTTCCCCCGGCTGCTGCGTGCGGTCTTCGAGCAGAAGGTCACCGGCAAGGAGGCGTACCGGGCGTACGCGGCGACCGTGCGGCACTTCCGGGAGCCGGCGCCCGGCCCGCTGCAGCCGCTGCTGCTGCCACCCGAGGCCGCCGCGGTGGCCGCCAGCCCGTACTGGGTGTTCCACCCGTTCGGCGTGGAGCAGCGCCGGGCCGACACGCTGCGCCGCGCCGCCGCGCTCGCCGACCGGCTGGAGCGCTGCGTGGACGCCGCCGAGGCCACCCGCCGGTTGACAGCCATCGCGGGCATCGGCCCCTGGACCGCCGCCGAGGTGGTCCGCATCGCCTACGGCGACCCGGACGCGGTGAGCGTCGGCGACTTCCACATCCCGAACACCGTGGCCTGGGCGCTCGCCGGCGAACCGAGGGGCGACGACGCTCGGATGCTGGCCCTGCTGGAACCGTTCCGGGGGCATCGGGGCCGGGTCTGTCTGCTGCTGGAGGCGGCCGGCATCCAGGCGCCGAAGTACGGCCCGCGCGCCCCGATCCGCTCGTTCGCCCGGTTCTGAGGCCCCGGGTGTCCGTGGTGTGCTGAAGCGATGAGCGTCGAGCCCCGCATCAGCCCGGCCGGTGTCGCGGACGCCGGTGAGATCCTCACCGTGCAGCGCGCCGCGTACCTGACCGAGGCACAGCACTACGCCGATCCGTTCCTGCCGCCGCTGACCGAGACGCTGGACGAGGTCCGGGCGGTGCTGGGCGGCCCGACCACGGTCCTCGCCGCCCGGCTGGAACACCGGCTGGTCGGCTCCGTGCGGGCCCGCCTGGACGGGCTCACCGCGCACATCGGGCGGTTGTCGGTCGCACCCGACCAGCAGGGGCGCGGCATCGGTGCCCGGCTGCTCGCCGCGATCGAGGCGGCCTGCCCGGCCGAGGTGGCCCTGTTCACCCTCTTCACCGGCGCGGACAGCACCCGCAATCTCCGGCTCTACCAGCGGCGCGGTTACCGGGTCGTGGCGCACCGGCCGGACCCGAACGGCGTTCCGCTCGCCGTGCTCGAGAAGCCGGCCGTCAGCTCCGCTCGGCTCGGGCCCTGAGCCCGTCGGCCTCCAGGCGCAGGTAGCGGCGCAGCAGGCCGCCGTACAGCCGCCCGATCAGCCCGGCGAGCGGCCCGGACTGGTCGATGGCCAACTCGACCCGGGTACGCCCGTCCGGCAACGGCAGCAACCGGTGCTCGCCGCGGGTGTGCACCCCGGGAGTGTCGGAGACCCAGGTGAACTCCCGCCCCTCGGTCAGCTCGGTGACCCGCCACACCGCGGGCCGTAGTTTCGGCTGGGTGAGGCGGGCCGTCGCGCCGAGGGCGAGGGGCCCCGACTCGCCCCGCTCGGCCCGACGCACCGAAGCCGTCCACTCCGGCCACCGCGCCACGTCGACAAGCACCGCCCAGACCTGCTCGACATCGGCGGCGATCTCGGTACCCGTTTCGAATCGCATCGCGTCCCCTCCCCCGGCGGCGCCGGCCGGCGCCCACGCCTGCCGACGACGCTGCCCGGTGGATGGTGACGGCGGCATCCCCCGGCCGGTCCGATCGTCGAGCCCGGCCGCGGGCCCACCGGCCGCGCGGGATCAGGCGGCCTCGCGCAGGTCCGCGAGGCTCAACGGGGTACGCCTACGCAACAGCTCCTCCAGCTCCGCCACCGAACCGACCTCGCCGAGCACGTTCCGGCCACCGCCGAACCGCTGCGGATATCGGCGGGTCAGCCGGTAGCGGTAGCGGCCCCGGATCAGCTCCACGCTCACCCGCCACCGCCCGCAGCAGTCACAGACCCACTCGGACACCCCGCGAAACTAGCTCTGACCTGCGGTGATCCGATTCGCCCACCCGGGACGAGCGGCGCGCGGTCGGACACGCCCCCGCCGGGCCCACGGTGATCTGCCTCACGACTGTCGGCCCCGTCTGATTGACTGGTCGCCGTGGACCTGCCGATCAACCCGCCCGTCGAGCCGATGCTGGCCAAGAGCGTCGCGAAGCTGCCCACCACCGCCGGGGTGACCTACGAGCCCAAGTGGGACGGGTTCCGGTGCATCGTGTTCCGCGACGGCGACGAGGTCGAGCTGGCCAGCCGAGGTGGCAAGTCGATGACCCGCTACTTCCCCGAGGTCGTCGAGCAGGCCCGCCGTCAGCTGCCCGAGCGGTGCGCCGTGGACGGCGAGCTGATCGTGATCAGGCGGGACGGGCCGTCCGGTCAGCCCCGGCTGGATTTCGAGCTGCTGGCCCAGCGCATCCATCCGGCGGCGTCGCGGGTGAAGATGCTCGCCGAGACGACTCCCGCCGACTTCGTCGCCTTCGACCTGTTGGCGATCGGTGACGAGGCGTTGCTCGACCAGCCGTACCCGCGCCGCCGGGAGCGGTTGGTCCAGGCGCTGGCCGGGGTGCGACCCCCGGTGCACGTCACCCAGGTCACGACCGATGCGGACACCGCACGCCGCTGGTTCGACGTCTTCGAGGGCGCGGGGCTGGACGGGCTGATCGTCAAGCCGGCCGACCTGCCGTACGAGCCGGGCAAGCGGTTGATGTTCAAGGTCAAGCATTCGCGCACGGCCGACGCGGTGGTGGCCGGCTTCCGCTGGCACAAGTCCGGTCCGGTGGTGGGTTCGCTGCTGCTCGGCCTCTACGACGACGCGGGCGTCCTGCACCACGTCGGGGTGAGCGCGTCGTTCAGCATGGCCCGCCGAGCCGAGCTGCTCGACGAGCTCGCGCCCTACCGGGACACCGGCGGCGAGCACCCGTGGGTGCACGGCGACCACGAGCGTGGCCAGCGCATTCCGGGTGGGGTGAGCCGGTGGACCGGCACCAAGAACCTGGAGTGGGAGCCGCTGCGCCCGGAGCTGGTGGTCGAGGTGGGTTACGACGCGATGGAGGGTGAACGGTTCCGGCACACCGCCCAGTTCGTCAGGTGGCGGCCGGACCGCGACCCCCTCTCCTGCCGCTACGACCAGCTCGACCGTCCGATCCGCTTCGACGTGGACCAGGTGCTGCGCGGCGATCCGGCGATCACCCTCGATCGGGCCGCCACCGGTCCGGCGTAGCCTGGCCGTCGACCCGACACCGGAGGATCACGTGAGCCGCACCGCCGACCAGCCTCGGATGGCGACAAGTCGCCGGGTCCGTCGCAGCCTCGTCGTCTTCACCGTGGTGGCGCTGCTCACCGCCGGCTGCACGCTGCCGGCGTTCGCGCCACGCACCGATGTGGAGGGGACGCCGGCGCCGGCCGGTTCCTCGGCGACCTGGCGGCCCTGCCCGGAGGCGGCCGAGGACCTGGTCGGTCGGGGCGCGCCGGACATGCGCTACGAGTGTGCCCGGATCGCGGTTCCCCGTGACTGGGGCACCGGCGGCGGGGCGACCGCCGGCCCGGGCGCCGGGCAGACCTTCGAGATCGCTCTGCTGCGGGCACGGTCCACCAAACAGCGGGCCCGGATCGGCTCCCTGGTCGTCAACCCCGGCGGTCCGGGCGGCTCCGGTGTGGACACCGCCGTCTACCTCTCCTTCGGCCCCCAGTTCGGCGGCCTGCCCGCCTCGGTCACCGAACGCTTCGACATCGTCGGCTTCGACCCACGCGGTGTCTCCCGGTCCAGTCCGGTGAAGTGCATCTCCGACGCCGATCTGGACGCCAGCTTCGGCTACGACCCGGATCCGGCGAGCCAGGCGGCGTTCGACGGCTTCGTCGGGTTGAGCCAGCGCATCGGGCGCGGCTGCGGGGACCGCTACGGCGACCAGTTGCCGCTGTACGGCAGCGAGCAGGCCGCCCGGGACATGGACGCGGTCCGCGCGGCGGTAGGCGACGACAAGCTCACCTACCTGGGTTACTCCTACGGCACGTTGCTCGGCGCCATCTACGCCCAGCTCTACCCGCAGCGGGTCCGCGCACTGGTGCTCGACGGCGCCGTCGACCCGCAGCAGCGGCTGGTCGCCGGCTCGGAGAGCCAGGCCCGCGGGTTCGAACGCGCCTTCGACAACTTCACCCGCTGGTGCGCCGCCAACGCCGCGCGCTGCCCGATCGCCCCGGACGCCCGCGCCGCCGTGACCACGGCCATCGACAAGGCCAAGGTCTCTCCGGTCCGCGGCGACGACGGGCGGGAGGCCACGGCGGGCTGGGTCTTCTACGCGGTCATCTCCTCGCTCTACACCGAAGCCGGCTGGCAGGAGCTGGCCCGCGCCATCGACCGGCTGGCCGAGGGCGACCCGAAGGACGTGTTCCGCCTCGCCGACTCCTACGCCGGCCGGGAGGGCGACGGGCACTACTCGAACCTGTTCGACGCCAACCTCGCCGTCAACTGTGCCGACGAGACCGAGAAGCCGAGCCGGGAGCAGATCCGCCAGTTGCAGTCGCAGTGGCGCACGAAGTATCCGCTGTTCGGTCCGGCGCTCGCGGTCGGCATGTTGAGCTGCGTCGAGTGGCCGGGTGGTCGGGATGCGTACCCGACCGGCCGGGCCGACGGCGCTCCGCCGATCGTGGTGGTCGGCACGACCGGCGACCCGGCCACGCCGTACGAGCAGACCGGCCGCCTCGCCTCCATGTTGGGGGTGGGCCGGGTGCTCACCTGGGAGGGCGAGGGGCACACCGCTTACCCGCAGACCTCCTGCATCACCAAGGCCGTCGACGCGTACCTGCTCGAGCTGACCGTTCCCCGCGAGGGCCTGCGCTGCCCGGCCCGCTGACCGGTCGGGTCGGCGGCAGTGGGGGCAGCTCGATTCCCTGCCTGGTGGCCATCTCCTCCAGCAACGTCCGCATCCGGCGCACGTCGGCCTTGAGCTGTTCCTGCTCCTCGTGCACGAAGGCGTCGTCGTCGACGATGAGCCGGCTCGCGAAGTGTGCGGTGATCAGCGGGATGACCAGCAACACCATGGTCGAGATGAGCAGCGCGGCAAGCGTCCGACCCGCCCAGGTACGAGGCGATAAGTGTGCGGGGCGAGTTCGCGAACCACACCAGCGCCCGGTAGATCCAGCGGAACGGCAGCAGCACTAGCTCCATGCCGCCCCATGCTGCCCGTTGTCCGCAAGCGGCACCGACCCATTCGCCGGTTTCGCTGTGCCAGGCTCACGGAATGACCGATGTGACCTACCGGGAGGCGGTCCGCGCCGACCTGCCCGCCGTCATCGCCCTGCTCGCCGACGACGTCCTGGGCAAGGCCCGCGACTTCACCGAGGTCGACGAGGCGTACGAGCGGGCGTTCGCCGACATCAGCGCCGACCCGCGCAACCTGCTGATCGTCGCCGAGCAGGGCGGCGAGCTGGTCGGGTGCCTCCAGATCACCTACGTTCCGGGGTTGGGCCGGCACGGCGCCGAGCGGTCCCTGATCGAGGCGGTGCGGGTCCGCTCGGACCGGCGTGGCCAGGGGCTCGGTCGGGAGCTGATGACCTGGGCCATCGAGCAGGCCCGCGAGCGTGGCTGCGCCCTGGTGCAGCTCACCACTGACAAGACCCGCGCCGACGCGCACCGCTTCTACCTGGGGCTCGGCTTCGTGGCCAGTCACGAGGGCATGAAGCTCCCGCTCTGACCCACCGGCGTCACCAGCCCACCAACGTCACCAGCCCACCAACGTCACCAGCCCGCCACGGTCGCGTGCCGCCAACCTCGCCAGCCCGACGGCCGCCTTCGGCGCTGTGGCGGCCAGGTCCCCAGGTTGCCACTTCGCCCGTGTAGAGCTGCCCCGGATGTGGGGCAGCGAACCACGGCGGCGGCAGGAATGCCGAGGCCCGCACACCGCCCGCATGCCGCCGTCCGCGCACCCCACCCAGCACGCGGCCCGCACAACGCAGCAGCGCCTCCGGTCCAGGGCGTCGCCACCCAGCACGCGGCCCGCACAACGCAGCAGCGCCTCCGGTCCAGGGCGTCGCCACCCAGCACGCGGCCCGCACAACGCAGGAGCGCCTCCGGTCCAGGGCGTCGCCACCCAGCACACACCCAACGCCCAGCCCACAACCAACGCCCAGCCCACACCCAACGCCCAGCCCGCACACCTTCACCCCGCCCGCAGCAGGCAAGCCCCACACCTACCACGCGGTCCATATCTGGGGCAGCTCTACAGGAAGCGAACAGGCCACAGCCGGTCGTCTCTGACCGGCGGCCGACGGCCGGTGGTCCGCAGAGCAGCGACCAGCGACCACCGACCACCGGCCGGGGGCCGGGGGCCGGGGGCCGGGGGTGCATGGGGCTGCGGTCAGCCGTCGACCAGGCGGCCGTCGCGCAGGACGAGCACCCGGTCGGCGAGGTCGATCAGGGCCGGGTCGTGCGTGGCCACCAGGGCCGTCATGCCACGGGCGTGCACCACCGCGCGCAGCAGATCCATGATGGAGCGACCGGTCTCCGAGTCGAGCTGGCCGGTGGGCTCGTCGGCGATGAGCAGGTCCGGCTCGTTGGCGAGCGCGCGGGCGACAGCCACACGCTGCTGCTGCCCGCCGGACAGCTCGTACGGGCGCTGCGCCGCGTGCGCGCCCAGCCCCACCAGCTCCAGTAGCACCGCCACACGCTGCTCCCGCTCCGCAGCCGGCACCTGCGCCAGTCGCAACGGCACCCCCACGTTCTCGGCGGCGGAGAGGATCGGCACCAACCCGAAGGTCTGGAACACGAACCCGACGGTGCCGCGGCGCAGCCGCAGCAGCTCGGCCTCCCCGGCCGAGGTCACCTCGTGCCCGGCAACCACGACCTGACCGCTGTCCGGCCGGTCCAGCCCGCCGATGATGTTCAGCAACGTGGTCTTGCCGGCCCCGGAGCGGCCCCGGATGGCGACGAGTTCACCGCGGTTGGCGCTGAACGAGACGTCCCGTACCGCCTGCACGGCGTGTTCGCCGCGGCCGAAGGTCCGGCTCACACCGCTGACCCGCACGGCCTCGTCCGCAGGCGTTCCGGCGCCGCCACCGAACCCGGCCGCTCCGGCCACCACCATGTCCTGAGGGCTCACGCCCGTGCCTCCCGCTCGTCCGAAGCCCGGTCACCGGGCCGTACCTGCACGTGGTCGGGCTCCAGATCGAGCCGGACCCGCTCCTTCAGCGACAGCGCGTCGACGAACGCGGCCGGTAGCTGCATCCGGCCGCTGCGGTCCAGCACCGCGTACTCCTCGCTGACCAGTTCGGTGTTGCCGTCCGCATCGACACGGGCGGTACGGCGTACCTCGGAGGCGGTTCGGCCGTCGCGAATCGCGACGGTCCGGCGGACCTGGGTGGCCACGGCGTGGTCGTGGGTGACGACGACGATGGTCACACCCAGTTCGGCGTTGATGGTGCGCAGCGCCCCGAAGACCTCCGCGCCGGTGGCCTCGTCCAGTTCACCTGTCGGCTCGTCCGCGAAGAGCACCTCCGGGTCGTTGGCCACCGCCACCGCCACCGCGCACCGCTGCTGCTCGCCGCCGCTGAGCTGACCCGGCCGACGGTCCGCGCAGTAGCCCACGCCGACCATGTCGAGCAACTCCCGGGCCCGCTCCCGGCGGCCCTTACCGCCGCGCTTGCCGGCCAACTGCATCGGCAACTCGACGTTCTCCAGCGCGGTCAGGTACGGCAGCAGGTTGCGGCCGGTCTGCTGCCAGACGAAACCGACAAGCTCCCGCCGGTAGCTCAGTCGCCGCTTCGCCGACAGCGAGAGCAGGTCGTAGTCGGCCACCCGGGCGATGCCGGCGGTCGGCGTGTCCAGACCGGAGAGGATGTTGAGCAGGGTCGACTTGCCCGAGCCGGACGCGCCGACGATCGCCACCAGCTCACCCCGGTCGATGACCAGGTCCAGACCCTGCAGGGCGACGACCTCCACCCCCTCGGTCTTGAAGATCCGCACCAGGCCGTCGCAGACGATGTGTCCACGCAGTCGATCCTGGCCGCCGGCCCGCTCGGCGGCACGCTGTGCGGCCCTCTGCTGAAGGGCGGCCAGATCGGGCACCAGTGGAGTCTGTGCGGTAACGGTCATCTCAGCTCTCCTCTCCGAGCCGGAGCACCTCACCGAGGCGCAGCCGGCGATTGTTCAGGGCCTCGACGGCGACCGCGAAGCCGAGGGCGACCGCGCCGAGCGCGAACACCGCGACGACCAGGCCGGGTTCGAACGCCACCCGGACCGGCATTCCGCCGGTGAACGCGGACAGGCCGAGCACCGGATTGAGCACCAGCGGGAGCACCGCGCCGACAAGCGCGCCGGTCAGCACCGACACCCCGACCAGCGGGGCCAGCTCGACCAGCAGCAGCCCCCGCCACTGCCGGCGGGACAGGCCGAGAGTGCGCAGCCGGGACAGCACTTGCCCGCGGGCCCGCGCACCGGCCAGCACGGTGAACGCGATCGCCAGGAGCCCGAGAACGGTGCCGCCGGCGGCGCCCGCCACGAACCCGAACGCCAGCACGCCGTTCGCGCCACCGTCACCGAGGTCCCGTCGTACGCCCGCTCGGGTGTCGACGGTGACCCCGAGCGGCCGTTCCCGGCCGGTCACCGCCCCCTGCTGCTGGTACCGCAACTGACCCTGGTCACCGGCCTGCCGCAGCGCCTGGACGTCGAGCCGGTCCCCGGCGACGAGCAGGCTGGTCGGCACCGGCGTGGTGGTCCGTGGCGGCAGCGCCTGCCAGGGCAGGATGACGAACCGGCTGGTGCTCGCCGCCAACAGTGGGAAGGTGTCCTGCGCACCTGCCACCCGGAACTCGTACCGCTGCCCCTGCACCGAGACGAACGCGGAACGCTCCAGGCCCGTTCGCGACAGGTCGGCGGCGACGGCCGGGGACACGATGGCGGGCAGCGGCCCCTGCTCGGCCCGGGCGGAGCGCAACGCGTCCGGCACCGTCACGTCCACCTTGGCAGCACCGGTGACCCTGGCCAGCCCGGGGCCGTCGATCAGCAGCACCGTGGTCTGCCCGACCCGCGCGTCGGTGCCGAGTTCATCTTTGGCCAGCCGCTCGTCCGGCTCGATCAGCACCGGGGTGGTGGCGTGGACGCCTGGCACACCGTTCAGGGCCTCCACCGTGTCCGGGGCGAAACGTTCCCCTCGGATCAGCGCGTCGGCGGGAACGATCCGCTCGACCGCCCGGTCGCGGCTCGCGTCGACGCCGGCGGCGACGACTGCGCAGAACGCCGCGGTGCCGATCGCCAGCACCACGACGACAAGCGGCGCGGCGACGGCGGATCGCCCCGCCCGCGCGGTGCCGAGGAACGTCACGCTGCCACGCGTCCGCGCGGCAAGCCGGCTGACCAACCGCAACGGCCAGGGGTACGCGCGCAGAGCGAGCACCGCCGCGGCGATCGCCAGCAGCACCGGCACCGACACCAGCAGAGGGTCCACCTCGCCGAGAGTGAGTCCGCGTCGGCGCAGCAACACCACGCCGAGCCCCGCCAGCAACAGCAGGGACACCTCGACGGTGAGCCGGCGCGCCGTCGGGCGCATCCGCACCAGGTCACGGCGGGCCGCCCCGCCCGCCGGAACCGCCAGCGTCGCCAGCGGCAGCGCCAGGGTGACCAGGACGGTCGCGGCCGCGGCGTACGGGGCGGTCGGATCCGGTTCGCCCGGGAACAGGGTGCCGAGCAACCAGCCGACCAGGGCGGCGACCGGCACCACCAGCAGTGACTCGGCCAGACTGCGCCGGGCGCCGGCGGTGGCCGCGCCGCCACGGGCACGGATCAACACGAACTCCGAGCGGCGTCGGCGGGTGGCCAGGGTCGCCGCGAGCACGATCAACCCGGCCAGGGTGGCCAGCACACCGGCCCCGATGACCGCGAGCAGGGTACGGGCGGCGTTCACCTGCGCGGCGAACGCGCGCAGCGGAACGTCGACGCCGATGGTCAACGCGTAGCCGGGCGGGAGGGTGCGTTGCATCTCCTGTAGACCGTCGATCAGGTCGTTCAGGCCGCGCGGGTCGATGCGGTCGACGCCCAGTCGGAAGCGCCACTCGGACTCGATCGGCCAGCCCTCCGCGGCCCGCTTGTTCATGGCCGACTGGGCGATCACGCCGGTGATGGTGAACGGCTCGTGGTCGCCTTTCGGTTCGATGACTCGCAGCAGCTGCGGCAGCCCGTCCCACATCCCGTCCGCGCGGTCGACGGGTCGGAACAGGCCGGACACCACCACCGGTTTCGGGTCGACGAAGGTACCCGCGAGGTCGACGGTGCCGATGCGCAGCCGGCTGCCGGCACGCAGGTTGAGCTTGCGGGCCACGTCGGCGTCGAGCGCCACCTCGATCGGCCGGTCCGGGACGTACGTCTCGCTGGGCCAGGCGCCCTCGACGAGGGTGCCGGCGTCCTGAACGCCGGGCATGGCCCGCAGGCCCAGGTCGACAAGCAGGTTGCGGGCCGCGAGGTCCGGCCCGACCACGCGGGTCGGCGGAATGTCCACCCGGTGCCACCGCTCGGTGATCGCCGAGCGCACCTGCGGCGGCATCCCGGCGGCGAGGGCGTCGAAGCGCTCCTGCGCGTCGGCCATCGCCGTCTTCGTGGTGGGGACCGGGGCGTTCGACGTGTACGAGAGGTCCCGGCGGGCGGGGGGCTCACTGGTGAGCTGCGCCCGCAGCCCCTGTTCCGCGAGCCTGTTGACGAGTCGGGGCGCTCCGCTGACCAGCATGGTGACCACCAGGGTCAGCACCGCCAGGAGCAGGAACTGCCCACCGTACGCCCGGACCCGGCGGGCGGCCGCGCCGACGCTCATCGTTCTCCCCCGATTCGCAGCTGCACCGCCGCCACCCGCTGACGGATGCCGGCGGCGATGAACGCGCTGAAGGCGAGCGCCGCCAGCAGCAGGCCGACCGCGGTGAGGCCGATGGGCACCCAGGGCAGCGCGAATGCCGCCGGGGGCACCGGTCGGCCGGCGGCCGTGGTGAGGATGACCAACGGAGCCATGGTGGCTCCGACCGTGGCACCGAGCAGGAGCCCGACGCCGACGCCGATGCCGGCCAGGAAGGTCTGCTCGGCCAGCAACGCCCGGGCCAGCAGCCGAGGTGTGGCGCCGAGGGTGTTCAGCACCGCGAACTCGCCCACGCGCCGCCGGGCGGTGGCCCACACGTCGACCATGAGACCGACCAGGGCGAGCAGCACCGCCCCGAGCGCGGCGGCGAGCATGCCGGTACGCGACCCGCGCCAGTACGGGTCGTCGGCGGCGGCCTCGATCACGGCGCGCCGGTCGAGGACTGTGACGCCGGCCAGTTCGGCGGTGGCGCGGGCGGCAGCCGCCGGGTCGTCGGCGCCGATCCACCACTCCGGCACCGGCCGGATGGTCCCGCCGGCGCGGATCAGCGCGTCGACAGCCGTGGGCAGGTCGAGCAGCACTCCCGCGCCGGTGGTGGTCGGCACGGAGTCCAGCTCACCGAGCAGGCGGGCCTGCACGGACGCGCCGGAGAGGGTCAGGTTGAAGGTGTCGCCCGTGTGCAGGCTCAACGCGTCACGTACTGCGGCGGTCATCAGCACCGGAACGGGTGCGATCTGCCCGGCGGGCACGATGGCGAACCGGGTGGGCGGTTGGTAGGCGAACTGCCCGCCGGGGATCACCTCCACCGGGAAGCTCGCGGCGACGCCCGTCGCGGTGGACTGCGCCTTGGGGGGTGCCTGGCCGCCGATCGCCTGGCGGCCCGTCGCCGTGACCCAGTCCCCGGTCAGCTCGGCGGGTCGCGTGGCACCGTCCGCGCCGACGAGCGTGAGGCCGTCCACCTGGAGCCGGTAGTTGTTCCCGGCCGCCGCCCCGCCGTCGGCCTCGAAGCCGGCGAGCCGCAGTCGCGCCGGACCCACGTCGGGCAGCTGTACGGTGAACGGCGCGGCCCGTCCGTCGCTGGTGGCGCTGACCGCCGGCAGCCGGAAGGCCAGCCCGTCGGAGCTGGTGACCAGCAGCGCCACCGCGATCCTCAGTGGCCGGTCGGCCTCGCCGACGGGGGTGCGGGCCGTGCCGGTGATCGCGCGGGTGCCGACGGGGAGTTCGACGCCGGTGGGGGCACCGCGGGCAGCGACCATCCGCTGGTACTGCGTCGACACCGGCTCGTCGCTGAGCCGGTCGGCGAGCCGGACGACGCCGGCCGCGCTGGCCGGGTCGAGGCCGATCACGGTGACGGGCAGGTCCGTTCGGCCGACCCGTACCTCGTCGCGCCACGCGGGCACTGCCCGGCGTACGCCCGGCAGCGCGGCGAGCTGACCTGCCCGGCTGCTCGGGGCGGAGCCGGCCCGCTCGGTCACCCGCAGGTCGGCGCCGACCGTGTGGCCGGCCTGTTCGACCTGGGACCGCTCGCCCGTGCTGACAAGTGACCAGGCCAGGGTGCTCCCGCCGACGGCGAGGGCGAGCAGCAGCACCGGCCCGGCGTGCGGACGCCGACCGGCCTGCCACATGCCGAGCATGGTGGCCGTCCACGGTCGCCTGTCGACGAACCGCTCGGCGAACCGGGTCAGCGGCGGAAGCACCCGCAGCGCCAGTACCGCCCCGGCCAGCACACCGAGGGTCGGCGCGGCCACCAGCAGCGGGTCGAGTCCGAGACGGCCGTTCGAGCCGGCCAGCGGCGAAGCGTACCGGCGCAGCTGCACCCAGGCGAGCACGGCGAGCGCGACAAGCACCAGGTCGACGCTGGCCCGCTGGACGCTCGCCGACCGGTTCGGCCGGGACCGGGCGGCCATGTCGGCCACGTACGTGCCGGCCCCCCGCAGCGTCGGCGCGACCATGGCCACCAGGCATCCGGCGGCGGTCGCCGCGGCAGCCGCCCAGACCAGTGTGGTGTTGCCACCGGCGGTGGACAGCTCTGCCGTCCCGCCAGGGCGGACGAACCGCAGCGCCTCCCCGGCGATCACCGGGCCGAGCAGGGCTGCCGGTGCCACCACGAGGGTCGCCTCCCGGGCAGCCAGGCCGGCGAGCTGACTCCGGGCGGCGCCACGTGCGCGCAGCAGCGCGGTCTGGGGACGACGGTCCTCGTGCAGCAGGGCGGCGACCAGTACCAGCGCGTACCCGCCGAGCACCAGGATGAGTAGCAGCGGGGTGGCCAGCGCGGAGCGTCCCACCAGGTCGGCGCGGGCGATCCGGTCGAGCAGTTGGTCCATCTTCGTCAGCGTCTGGGCGGAGCTGCCCAGTTGGGCGGCCTCGGGCACCGCCGTCGCGGCCGTGTTCACTGCGGCACGCACCGCGGGCAGGTCACCGGCGTCGACGCCGCCGAGGTCCGGCTCGGCCAGCCAGGACGCCGTCACCGAGCCCGGGAAGGCGGTCGCGAAGTCGGCCGGGTCCAGCGCGAACGGCCCGTACGAGGTGGCCGACCCGGCGCTGCCCGTACCCACACCGGGGGCCAGCAGCCAGTACGCCTCGGTCGGGTCGCGGGGCCGCCAGGTGCCGGCGAGCACCATCTCGCTTGCCTTCTCGGTGGAGCGGTCCCGCAGCGGGATCCGCTCGCCGGTGGTCAGGCCGAGTGTCGTGGCGACCCGTTCCGGCAGACTCACCTGCACGGGTTTCGCTCCGGGACGTGGCCACGCTCCGTTGGTCAGCTCGGCGTGCGCGGCCAGGTCGTCGAGGGTGGCCAGGTTCGCGAAGATCGGCTCGTCGCCCGTGCGCGGCACCGAGCCGAGGTCCCCGGTCAGCTCCCGGCCGGTGCCGTACCGGGCCCCGGCGACGGTGACCGGGACCCCGGCGAGCCCGTCGGCGAACTGGGCCCGTGCCGCCTGGTCACGCTTGGCGAACTCGGCGGCGTCGCGGCCACCGGCGCCGCTGATGAGCAGACCGCGTTCCTCGGCCGGCGACGCGGCGACCAGCGCCCGCTGGCCGGCGTCCACCGCCCGGCGGTTGTAGTCGGACAGACCGGTGACCAACGCGACGGCCACCAGGGCGGCGATCACCGCGGCAACCAGCAGACCCCGCGCCTCGCGGGCCCGCCTCCACACCAGCTTCATCCGACGCCTCCCCTGGCCCTGGCGGGCCGACGACCTTCAAGACAGGTCACCTACGGGGAAAGGTTCGCGCCCGTTACATGATCGTTATTACGAGTACGACAGGTGCGGTCACTTTCCGCGCCGGGCCGTCCGTACCGCGAACACGACAGCGCCCACGACGAGCAGTACGCCGATGAGCTGGAGGCCCGGCGAGTCGTCGGCTCCGCCGTACGCGACGGCGGTGACGCCGAGGGCGACAAGGACAGTGGCGGCGACGTACCTCATGGGGTTTCCTCCTCGACCCACTCCAGCAGGTCTCCGGGCTGGCAGTCGAGCACCCGGCACATCGCTTCCAGGGTGCTGAAGCGGACGGCCTTGGCGCGGCCGTTCTTCAGCACCGCGACGTTCGCCGGGGTGAGCCCGACGCGCTCGGCGAACTCGCCGACGCTCATCTTGCGCTTGGCCAACTCGACGTCGATGCGGACGATGATGGGCATCAGATCACCGCCTCCATGTCGGTCCGCAGCGTGGTGGCCTGCCGCAGCAGCGCCCGCATCACCACCATCAGCAGCCCGAACACCGTGACGCCCATCGTCAGCAGGAACAGCAGGATCGGGCCACCCGGGTCGTCGGCGTGAAAGCCGACGTAGAGGAAGACGCCCACGAGCACCACCCACCCCGCGCCGATGGCCCACACGATGAGGTCGACCCACGTCAGGGACGCCTCGGTGAAGATGCGGTCGTCCTTGACCAGGCTGAGCAACTTCCAGGTGGACACGATCACCACCTGGACGCACAGCACCCAGAAGACCGTCACGGCGGTCAGCGGCCAACGGAGGTAGGCGTGCTCGGGCGACTCCTGGGCCATGTGCGCGAACTGCCCCGGCAGCGAGAAGCTCTGGAAACCGACCAGGACCACGAACAGCACCACGAGAAAGACTCGGAGAGCGGCTACCGCTCGACGTTCAACAAACATATATCGAGTGTCGCTTGCTACCTATCGAAAGTCAATCGGTCCTCGACGCGCCTGCCGACCTCATCTTCGCCTAGGGTTCTTCCATGAGCATCGGGGAGACACCCACCAGCGTGCGGCTCAGCAAGGTCAAGCGCCCGGGCGGGGTCTTCTGGTTCGATCTCCAGCAGGTCGCGCACGACGATGCGGGAACGTGGCTGCGCGGTCCGGTCGGTTCGCCGTGGGCCGCTCCACACGACAGTGGCGGCCTGTCCGTGCCGACAGTGGTGCTGCTGACCGCGGACCGCCCGTGGGTGGCATGGTGGGTCGGCGACCCCGCTGATCGGCGGCTGGAGATCGACGTGTGCCTTCCGCCAGAGGCCGTCGAAGGGGGTTGGCGGTATGTCGATCTTGAGCTGGATCCGGTGCGTCACGAGGCCGACGGACGTGTGAAGATCGAGGACTGGGACGAGTTCGAACAGGCGTGCCGGCACGGCTGGATGACGTCGGACGACGCGACGCTTGCGCAGACCACGGCCGAGCACTGCGCGGAGGTGCTTCGGCACGGGACGGAGCCCTGGCTGGGGCGCGGATGGGACATGCTTCGCCAGACGATGTCGTGAGGCGCTGTCCGGCACTGCGAGGATGCTGACGTGGCGCAGATCGGGAGAACACTTCACGGCAAGCTGGTACGTGACCGCATTCCCGAGATCATCGCGGAAAACGGCCAGGTCCCGAAGTTTCGCGTCCTTCCTCAAGAGCGGCTCCTGCCGGCCCTTGTCGCCAAGTTGCACGAGGAAGCCGACGAACTTGGGGCAGCCGGCCAGGAGGACGTCCTCGGTGAGCTCGCCGACGTCCATGAGGTTCTCGCAACGATCACCACGCTGCTCGGCTATACGGCGGAACAGGTCGAACGGGCCTCCGCTGAGAAGCGTCTGGCGCGTGTTCCTTCAACGAACGTTACTGGCTCGACGAGGTCGAGCACCCGTAGCCGGACGCGAGGGCACAACCCGTACCGCCCCGACAGCGGCCGCCGTTCGGCGAAAGAGCGTGAAGAGCCCGGCACGGATGCTTCCGGGTTGGGCTACGTCACAGCGCGGCGCTCAGCGTGCTGTTTGTTCATTGGGCTCTCGTGCTCGTCGAGTGGTGATGGTGCGGCGGATCGTGGTGCCGGCTGCTCACGTCCGTCGGTGGTAGTGGTTGCGGCGTGGGAGCTGCTCCGGGTCGAGCCAGGCCGGCGGCACGAACTCCGGGCGGCCGTCAGCGCCGAGGCGGACCACCCAGTCGCTTCGGTGGACGTGCCGGTGGTGGTGCCCGCAGAGCAGGACGGCGTTGTCGAGGCTGGTCGGGCCGCCGTCGGCCCAGTGCCGGATGTGGTGGGCGGCGCACCAGCGCGGCGGCCGGTCGCAGCCCGGGAAGGCGCAGCCGCCGTCCCGCAGGACGAGGGCTCGACGCAGCGCGCCAGTGATGAGGCGGCGTTGCCGCCCCACGTCGAGGACCTGGCCGGCGCCACCCAGCACGGCGGGCAGGATGGCGGCATCACAGGCGAGCCGACGCACCGTGTCGGGGGTGAGCTGCGGGCCGATGTCGAGAGCGCCGGCACCAAGTTGTCGGGTCAACCCGTCGTAGCTCGTGGTGACGACGACCTGGGCGGGATCGCCGCCGCTCTCGGGCAGCTCACCGGTGCGCAGGGCGAGCCGGCACACGTCGGCGAGGGCATCGTGGCGGCGCTGCCCGGGGCTGCGAACGTCGTCGGGCCCGGAGGGCGCGGTGAGTGGATCAATGGCAGCGCGCAGCAGGGCGGCGGCCTCCGCGTCGAGCGTGCCGGTGAGCCGTAGCCGACCCCCGGTCTGCTCGGAGATGGTGACGTGTCGGTCGCGGGCAGATCGGGCGGCCTCGGCCTTCAGGGCCGCCTCGGCGGCTTCGTCGGCGACATCGGGGGCGACGTGGTCGAGGATCCGGGTGCCCATTCTGCGCAGCACCGAGGGGTCGAACTGCTCGGCCCACTCCACCAGCACACCGACGGCCTTGTCGGCGACCTCGGCGCCCGCCGAGGTCGACACGGTGGCGGCCGTGTCAGCGATGACCCGGGCCTGCTCCACGCTGACCACCCCATCGGCGAGGGCGACCCGCACGCCAGGCGGGGCCACGTCGAGCGTGGCGGCGAGGCCGACCAGGCGGCGCGCGGTGGGAACGTCGAGGCGCAGGCGGTGGCGCAGCCACACTGCCGTCGAGGACGCGCCCTGCGCGACCGCGGTGCCCCGACCGTCCAGCTCGCGCACGGCGGCCAACTGCACCGCCGCAAGGCGCTGTTGCAGCCGGTGCGTGGCATCGATCGTCGCGATCAGGTCATGCTCGGAGAGGACCCAGGCGGCAGCATCGACGCAGGCCGCCACCGCGCTCTCCGCCCGCGCCAACTCATCGATCACAGACAAATTCTAGAACAGGTGTACGACAAGAATCGTCCGCGCGTCGCACGGCGAACCCCTTATTCGGACCTGATCAGCCCTCGGCCAACTCCGGTCGGTGCTCCCGAATCCAGGCCATCACATCCGACCTACGCCAGACCTTGCCCTGCACCAGATCAGCCACCGGCTCCGGGAAGTTCCGGTGACTGGACCTGGACGGCCCAACCACCCACCTGAGGCAGGGAGCCGGTCAGGCGCTCTCGTCGTCGGGGGTGCGCTTGGCGCGGCTGGGCTGCACCCGCTTGGGCTCGCCGGGCATCTTGGGGTGGTCCGGCGGGTACGGCAGGTCGCCCTGGCCGGCGTTGGCGTCGCGCTCGGCCCACTCGAGCAGGGGCGTGATGTCCCACGGGGCGTCGTCGATGCCGGCGTGCGGGTCGCCCTGCTCGGCGAGCCGGGTCGGGACGCTGCGCAGGTCGAAGTCGTCGGGGTCGACGTCGGGCAGCTCGTCCCAGGTGACCGGGGTGGAGACGGTCGCCCGCGCGTTGGCCCGCAACGAGTACGCGCAGGCGATCGTGCGGTCACGGGCCATCTGGTTGTAGTCGACGAACACCCGGCGGCCGCGCTCCTCCTTCCACCAGGCGGTGGTCACCAGGTCGGGGTTGCGGCGCTCCACCTCCCGGGCCAGCGCGATGGTGGCCCGGCGCACCTCGGTGAACGTCCAGCGGGGCTGGATGCGCAGGTAGACGTGCACGCCGCGACCGCCGGAGGTCTTCGGCCAGCCGGTGGCGCCCAACTCGTCGAGGAGCGCGCGGATCTCCCCGGCGGCCCGCGCCGCGTCGGCGAAGTCGGTGCCCGGTTGCGGGTCGAGGTCGATGCGCAGCTCGTCGGGGCGGTCCACGTCGGCGGCGCGCACCGGCCACGGGTGGAACACGATCGTGCCCATCTGCGCCGCCCAGGCCACGTGCGCCAGGTCGGCCGGGCACAGCTCCGCCGCGCTGCGACCGCTCGGGAAGGTGATCTGGGCGGTGGTCACCCAGGGCGGCACGCCACGGGTGGGCACGCGCTTCTGGAAGAACGCCTCACCCTCGATGCCCTCGGGGAAGCGTTGCAGCGTGGTGGGCCGGTCCCGCAGGGCGCGCATGATGCCGTCGCCGACCGCGAGGTAGTAGTGGAAGACGTCCGCCTTGGTGAAACCCCGCTGCGGGAAGATCACCCGGTCCGGACTGCTCAGCCGTACGCTGCGCCCGGCCACCTCGACCTCGGCGACCGCTGCCTTGGTGCCACCCATCCCGCGACCTTATGCCACGCCCCCGACGTTCGACGTACCGTTGACGGGTGAGTCTTGACGACAACAACCTGCCCAAGACCGAGGACGAGTGGCGTGTCCGCCTGAGTCCGGAGGAGTTCCACGTCCTGCGGGAAGCTGGCACCGAGCGCCCGTGGGTCGGCGAGTACGTGGACACCAAGACCCAGGGGGTCTACCACTGTCGCGCCTGCGGCCTGGAACTCTTCTCCAGCGACACGAAGTTCGACTCGCACTGCGGGTGGCCGAGCTTCGACGACGCCATTCCCGGCCGGGTCAAGGAGATCGAGGACCGCAGCCTCGGCATGGCCCGTACGGAGATCCGTTGCGCCCGCTGCGACAGCCACCTCGGGCACGTGTTCCACGGTGAGGGCTTCACTCCGAAGGACACCCGGCACTGCGTCAACTCGATCTCCGTCCGGCTGGAGCCGAGCTGATCTGAGCCGCGTACCCCTGGAGCAGCTCGACCTCGGCGGTCCGGGACCGCTCGATCCGCCGGGCCAGGTCGCGGACGCGCTCGTCACGGCCGACGTCGACCTGGGCCCGGGCCAGGTCGGCGGCGGCCCGCTGGTGCTCGGCGAGCACCTCGCGCAGCACCCGGTCGACGTCGGCGTCCCCGGCGGCCCGCAGCCGGTCGAGCGCGGTGTCGTCGCCGTGCCCGGCGTGGTCGTGCCCGGCCGCATCGGCCCCCGGCCCGGCCGTGGGCAGCCATCCGCGCATGGCCGACAGCTCGTCGCCCTCGGTCGCCTCGACGGCGGCGGCCAGGGTGCGCAGCGCGTCGTCGCGCAGCCGGTCCCGGGCCAGCCGGACGATCTGCAGGGTGCGTTCGCTGTGCCCGACCATCGTGCGCAGGAACACCACGTCGATGCCGCTCAGCTCGGCGCCGGCGGGCGCGGCCCCGGCCGCCGGGGTCCCGGCCGGGGGCGCGGAAGCCGCCGGGCGCGGGGACGGCCCGGCGCAGGCGGCGAGCAGCGACGCGGCGACCAGCCACGACAGCAGGTGTACGCGGGGCATGCCGGGGCTCCGATCATCCGATGAGACGGCGACACGGGTGCGGCCGGGGCCGCACCCGTGTCGTCAGACCTGCTGCCAGAGCGCCGGCACGTTCGGCGGTTCCCAGCCGGGGATCGCCGTGTGGGCCTGCCGGCAGCGGTACGTGAGTCCGCCGTAGGTGACCTGGTCGCCGACCTGGTACGCCCGTCCGCTCGTCCAACTGCCGCCCGTGGGGGGCGGGGTCGTCGGCGCGGTGGTCGGGCTGGTGGTGGGCCGGGGCGTGGGCGAGGTGGTCGGCGTGGGGGTGGGCGTCGACCCGCCGCCGCCGATCTGCACGTCGACGCAGGAGTAGAAGGCGTTAGCGGTGTCGGAGATGTTCCACACCGCGAGGATCTTCTGCCGGCCGGAGAAGCCGCCCAGGTTGACGGTGTGCGAGACCGTCGCGCCGGGCTGCTGCCCGTTGCCGTTGACCACGCCGACGCGGGTGTTGCCGATCCAGTACTCCCAGTTGCTGGTGGCGTGCCGGGCGGTGTTGACCCAGGTGAAGGTCAGCGAACTGCCGACCGACGTGGCGGGCCAGCCCCGGCTGTCGTCGTTGAGGACGGCGAACTGGGCGATTCCGGCGTTGCAGCTGCGCAGCCCCTTGGGCCCTTCCACGCTCTGCGGCTCGTACCTGATCTGCCCGCAGTCGGGCACCCGGCCCTGCGCGCAGAGCGCCTGCCGACTCGGTGGGGCGGAGACGTAGCCGTGCGCCTGGGCGGGCGCGGCGACTGTGAGGGTGGCGGCGACAGCGCCCGCCGCCACCAGCGGGACGGTGATTCTTCGACGCATGGGGGCAGCTCCTTCTCCAGGTGCGGTGAGGTGCCCTCAAGGTAATTTAAACTTTATTAACAGTAAAGAGCGTCATCGATAAATCCATCGATGGTGACGACTTCGCTCCTCAGAGTCGCAGCAGGCTGCCGCGGTCATCGACATCGTCGGCCGTCTCGTCGTCGAGCCAGACGCCGCCGCTGGCGAGATAACGGAACCGATACTCCCCCGGGCCGAGCTTCACGGTCACCGTCCGGGTGCCGTCGCGGCGGGCCACCAGTTCGTGCCGGCCGGGCTCCCAGTCGTTGAAGGAGCCCACCACGCTCACCGCACCGGGCGGGGCGTCCCGGGGAAGACAGAAGGTCACCCGGGTCTGGCTGCCGAAGAGCTTGTTGCGCTTGATCATGGCGATCCTCCGGGGTTACGGCGGTCCACCCGATCTAACGGACGACACGCCGGAGCCGACACGCCGCCGACCTCGACGAGCTGGCGGTAATTCGCCCGCTACCGCCCTGACCTGAGGGACCCTGGTGGCACATGTCCTGATACGGGGGGTTTTCCGTGGCAACCTGCGAGGTCTGCGGCAACGACTACTGGATGGCGTTCGAGGTGCACACCGTCAGCGGCGACGTACACACCTTCGACTCCTTCGAGTGCGCGATCCACCGCATGGCACCCATCTGCGAGCACTGTCAGATCAAGATCGTCGGGCACGGCGTGGAGGTCAACGGCCGGTTCTTCTGCTGCGGGCACTGCGCCCGGGCGGTCGAGGGCGCCGAGGGCGCCGAGATCCGCGACGCCGTTGGCGCGCGCCCCGCCTGAGCGACACCCCTGCGGAGACGCCCGCGCGTCCGGCCGGCCTACCATCGGTGCGTGCCCCAGCAGACCGCCGAGGTCCTCACGGCCTCCTTCGCCGACCTGGACGCCCGCACCTTCCACGACCTGCTCAGGCTGCGCATCGACGTGTTCGTGGTGGAGCAGAACTGCCCCTACCCGGAACTCGACGGGCGGGACGTGGAGCCGGACACCCGTCACCTCTGGTTGACCGACGGCGGCGCGCCGCTGGCGTACCTGCGGATCCTGGCCGACCCCGACGGCGTCGCCCGGATCGGTCGGGTGGTGGTGGCCCCGGCGGCGCGCGGCGGCGGGCACGCCGGCCGGCTGATGACGGCGGCGTTGGACCTGGTCGACGACCGGCCCTGCGTGCTGGAGGCTCAGTCACACCTGGTCGGTCTCTACGCCCGGCACGGCTTCGCGGTGAGCGGCCCGGAGTACGTCGAGGACGGCATCCCGCACACCCCGATGCGCCGCACCGCGGGGCCCGCGCCGACGACGCCGACCATTGACGTCTGACGATCGGCCTGGCATCGTTCCGATTGGAGCCAGCGCGAGAGCAACGCAGTAGGCACGGGAGCGGGCAACTCCCGGCCGTCCGGGTGTCGTCGTCCGACCTCATCCCCCCGGGGGCTCCATGTCCAGTCTCGCCCGATCACCACGCGTGCTCCGGCCGCTCGCCATCGCGGCGGCCGCCACGCTCCTGCTGACCACCGCGCTGAGCGTCGCGCTGGTCCAGCCCGCCTCCGCGCACGGCTCGGTCGTCGACCCGGCCTCGCGCAGCTACAGCTGCTGGCAACGCTGGGGCAGCGAATTCCAGAATCCCCGGATGGCCACCGAGGACCCGATGTGCTGGCAGGCCTGGCAGGCCGACCCGCAGGCCATGTGGAACTGGAACGGCCTGTTCCGCGAGGGTGTGGCCGGCAACCACCAGGCCGCCGTCCCCAACGGCCAGCTGTGCAGCGGCGGGCACACCCAGAACGGTCGCTACAACGCGCTGGACACCGTCGGCGCGTGGAAGGCCACCCCGGTGTCGAACAACTTCCGGCTGCGCTTCTTCGACCAGGCGAGCCACGGTGCCGACTACATCCGGGTGTACGTGACCAAGCAGGGCTTCAACTCGTCGACCGAGGCGCTCGGCTGGGACGACCTGGAACTGGCCGGCCAGATCGGCAACACCCCGGCGTCGCAGTGGGACCGGGACACCGGTGGCGTCTCCATCCAGATCCCGGTCAGCGCGCCGGGCCGCACCGGGCGGCACATGGTCTACACCGTCTGGCAGGCGAGCCACCTGGACCAGTCGTACTACCTGTGCAGCGACGTGGACTTCTCCGGCGGCACGAGCACGCCTCCGCCCACCACGCCTCCGCCCACCACGCCTCCGCCGACGACCCCGCCCCCCACGACCCCGCCGCCCACCACTCCCCCGCCCACGACCCCGCCGCCGAGCACGCCTCCGCCGAGCACTCCCGTGCCGGCCGGCGCCTGCTACGCGACGTACCAGATCACCGGCCAGTGGGCCGGCGGCTTCCAGGCCGAGGTGAAGGTGACCGCAGGCGCCAACTCGCCCACCCAGAGCTGGTCGGTGAGTTGGAACTACAACAACGGTCAAAAGGTCGCGTCCGCGTGGAGCGCCGATCTCACCACCAACGGAACGCTCGTCACCGCACGCAACGTGAACTACAACGGCGCCCTGGCCGGCGGAGCGAGCACCACGTTCGGCTTCCTCGGCTCGTGGACCGGTAGCAACCCCGTTCCCCTGGTCTCCTGTACGAAGACCAGTTGATCCCCGTCCGGCGCCGCACCCGGGCGGGGGCGCGGCGCCGGCCGGCGGGGATCAGACCAGGCAGTTGACGATCTCGCCGACCGAGCGGCGACGACCCGTGTAGAACGGGACCTCCTCGCGGACGTGCCGCCGGGCGCCGGAGGCGCGCAGGTCCCGCATCAGGTCGACGATCCGGTGCAGCTCGTCGGCCTCGAACGCGAGCATCCACTCGTAGTCGCCAAGCGCGAACGACGCGACCGTGTTGGCGCGTACGTCGGGGTAGCCGCGGGCCATCTTGCCGTGCTCGGCGAGCATCTCGCGCCGCTCGGCGTCGGGCAGCAGGTACCACTCGTAGGAGCGCACGAACGGGTAGACGCACAGGTAGGGACGGGCCTCCTCGCCGGCCAGGAACGCCGGGATGTGGCTCTTGTTGAACTCCGCCGGCCGGTGCAGCGCCATCTGCGACCAGACCGGGGTCAACGCCCGACCCAGCGTGGTGCGACGGAACCGCAGGTACGCGTCCTGCAGCGCGTCGCTCGACGCGGAGTGCCACCAGATCATCACGTCCGCGTCGGCGCGCAGCCCGGACACGTCGTACACGCCCCGGATGACCACGTCCTTGCCGGCCAGCTCCTCGAAGAGGGACTCGACCTCACCTGTGACGTTGTCCCGCAGCGACGGCAGTGGGGCGCTGGCCCGGAACACCGACCACATCGTGTAGCGGATGCTGTCGTTCAGCTCCCGCAACCGGGCCGCGTTGGTCTGCTCGGTCATCTCGCCGATCCTCCCAGTGCTGTGATGATCTCGTCGGCTGCCGTCTCGCCGGAGCGGACGCAGACCGGTATGCCGACACCGTCGTAGCCGGCGCCCGCCAGGACCAGTGTGGGATGCGCCGCCCGCAGCGCCGTGCGCGCGGCATGCACCCGGTCGGCGTGGCCCGGGGCGTACTGGGGCAGCGCGCCGCCCCACCGCTGCACGTGCCCGTCGACCGGGGCGGGCAACGGGGCGCCGAGCACCGCCGACAGCTCCCGGTGCACGGTCGCGGCCAGGTCCGCGTCGGGACGCTGGAGGTGCGCCTCCTCGCCGTAGCGGCCCACCGAGGCGCGCACCAGCGCCAGCCCGTCCGGCCGACGCAGGTGCCCCCACTTGGTGGTGAAGAAAGTGGCCGCCTTGATCAACAGCCCTTCGGTGCTGGGCACCAGGAAGCCGGACAGCTCGGGCAGCAGCGGCTGCGGCAGCGCCAGGGTGACAAGCGCGACGCTCGCGTAGTCCAGCTCGCCCACGGCCGCGGCGGCCACCGGGGCCGGGCCGGCGAGCAGCCGAGCCGCCGGCCGGGCCGGCACCGCCAGCACCACGGCGTCCACGTCCACCAGCTCAGGGGCCCGGGTCGGGCCGACCGTGAGGCGCCAACCGGTGCCGGTCGGGGTCACCTCGCGCACGGCGGCGTCGGGTCGTACCGTCGCGCCGCTGGCCCGCACCGCCGCCTCGACCAGGGTGCTCAACCCGCCGACCAGGGTGCCGAAGACCGGGGCGCCCGGAGCGCGCGGCGCTGCGGCCTGCGCCGCCCGGACCGCGCCGATGAGGGTGTGCTCCAACCGGGCCGTACGGGCCAGCGCCGGCATCGTGGTGACCAGGGACAGGTCGTCGGCGCGGCCCGCGTACACGCCACCCAGCATGGGGTCGACCAGCCGGTCGACGACCTCGTCCCCGAACCGGGACCGGACCAGCGCGCCCACCGAGACGTCCGCGTCCGGGCCGACCAGCGGCCGACCGTCGTCGGTGTCGGCGTCCGCGGCCGGGCGCGCGACAGTGGCCACCCGCTCCAGATCCCCGGGTACGCCCACAAGCGTCCCGCCCGGGATGGGGCGCAGCCCTCCGTCGACGACAAGCGCGGCCTGCCCGACGGTGGGGTGCACGATCCGGTCGGCCAGCCCGAGCCGGTGCGCCAACGCCACCGCCGCGCTCTGCGCCCCGGTCGGGTCGCGCATCAGGAACGACTCGGCGCCGAACTCCACAGGCGCACCTGCCAACGTCCCGGTACGCAGCTTGCCGCCCACCGCGCCGGACTGCTCGTACACCGTGATCTCGGTGCCCTCCGGCGCGCGGTCGCGCAGCCGGACCGCGGCGGCCAGCCCGGCGATTCCGCCGCCGACCACCGCCACCCGCCAGGGCTGCCGCATCGCCGTGTCAGTCCTGGTCGGCCCGGCGGCTGGAAACCTCGTGCACCAGCGCGACCACCCGGGTCAGCACGTCCGGGTCGGTCTCCGGCAGCACACCGTGGCCGAGGTTGAACACGTGCCCGGGAGCCGCCCGCCCCTGGGCCAGGATCCGGCGCACCTCGGCCTCCACCACCGGCCACGGCGCGAGCAGCACGGTCGGGTCCAGGTTGCCCTGCACCGCCCTGTCCGGGCCGATCCGGTGCGTGGCCACGTCCAGCGGGGTACGCCAGTCGACGCCGACCACGTCCGCGCCGGCCTCGCCCATCGCGCCGAGCAGTTCGGCCGTGCCCACCCCGAAGTGGATGCGCGGCACGCCGGCGTCAGCCAGCCCGCTCAGCACGGACGTCGAGTGCGGCAGCACGTAGCGCCGGTAGTCGGCCTCGGAGAGCGCGCCGGCCCACGAGTCGAACAGTTGCACCGCGGACACGCCGGCCTCGATCTGCACCCGCAGGAACGCCAGCGTCACCTCGGCCAGCCGGCCGCAGAGCGCGTGCCACAGCTCGGGGTCGCCGTACATCAGGGCCTTGGTCTTCGCGTGGGTCCGCGACGGGCCGCCCTCGACCAGGTAGCTGGCCAGGGTGAACGGCGCGCCGGCGAAGCCGATCAGCGGGGTGTCGCCCAGCTCGACCACAAGCTGGCGGACGGCCTCGTCCACGTACGAGACGTCGTCGCGGCCGATCAGGCGGATCCGCTCGACGTCGGCGGCGGCACGGATCGGCTCGGCCACCACCGGACCGGTGCCCGGCACGATGTCCAGGTCGATCCCGGCCGCGGCGACCGGCACCACGATGTCGCTGAACAGGATGGCGGCGTCGACCCCGTGCCGGCGCACCGGCTGCAGGGTGATCTCGGTGACCAGATCCGGGCGACGGCAGGACTCCAGCATCGGCACGCTGGCCCTGATCTCCCGGTACTCCGGCAGTGAGCGGCCGGCCTGGCGCATGAACCAGACCGGGGTGTGCGGGCCGGGCCGACGCCGACAGGCCCGGATGAAGGGCGAGTCGGCCGGGCCGCCGGGGCGCGGGTGTCCGTCTCGGGCGGCAGTGCCCGTGGTATCCGTGGTCATCGCCGCAATCGTGCCACGCCGCCCGACCCCAGGCCGCGGAGGGTGAACGGAAGGCGACGCACCTAACGTCCGTCGCGCGCCGGGGCGCTCGGGGTACGTGTCGGCGCGCCGTCGAAGCCTGTGGGCCGACGGCGGCATAGGCTGCCGACATGGCCCCCCCGATCGCGCTCCCGGAGACCTTCGCCCGCGCGGTCGCCGGGCTGCGGTCGCCGGCGCCCCGACCGGAGATCACCCTCGAGGAGGTCGGCGCCCCCCAGCGGCTCGCACCGTTCACGTTCGCGCTCTCCGCGACCGTGCTGCGCGACGGCGACGAGGTGGCCACCGGCCGGCTGATCCTGCTGCACGACCCGGCCGGGCACGAGGCCTGGCAGGGCACGCTGCGACTGGTCACCTACGTGACGGCCGAGCTGGAGGTCGACCTCGCCGCCGACCCGCTGCTCCCCGGCGTCGGCTGGACGTGGCTGACCGACGCCCTGGACGCCCAGGACGCGGATCACCGAGCGATCGGCGGGACGGTCACCCAGACGATGTCGACCCGGTTCGGTGACCTGGCCGGTCCACCGACGGCCGGCGACATCGAGATCCGCGCCTCCTGGACACCCGTCGACGACGACCTCGCCCCCCACCTGCTCGGCTGGTGCGCCCTGCTCGCCTCGACGGCCGGCCTGCCCCCACCCGGGGTCACCGCCCTGGCCGACCGCCGTCCGGCCGCCACCGCCTGAAAACCTGGGCGGCGGCCGGCTCAGCGAATCAGAGGTAGTTCTCCGCCTCGTCGCACACCTTGTCGAGGCCCTTCATCGCCGCGTTGTACGCGCTCCTGTTCCCGGCCGCCGCCGCACCCAGCGCGGTGGTCAGCTTGTCCAGGCAGCTCGCGATGACCTTCTTCTGCCGGGCCTGCTCGTCGCGGTCGTTGCGGGTGCCGGTCAGGTCCTGCTCGGTGTTGTCGAGCTTGTCCTGCATGGCCTGCAGATCGGTCTTGAGCTTCGCGATCTCGGTGGTGTTGGCCGCGATGGTCCCGTCGCGCTGGCTGACCTGAGCGGTGAGGCGCTTCTCGGTCCGGTTCAGCTCGTTGTTCTTGGTCACGAACAGCCCGGTCATCACCCCGCTGACCACGAAGAGCAGCGCCGCCACCAGGGCCAGCACCAGCACCGCGCGACCCCGCCGTGGAACCGGGGCGGCACCGTACGGCGGCATCCCGGGCGGGCCCGACATGGGCTGGCCGTACGCCGGACCGGACACCGGCGGCGCGGACATCGGCTGGCCGTACGCCGGACCGGAGACCGGCGGCGCGGACATCGGCTGGCCGTACGCCGGACCGGACACCGGCGGCGCGGACATCGGCTGGCCGTACGCCGGACCGGACACCGGCGGCGCGGACATCGGCTGGCCGGCGTACGGCGGGGCGCTGGCCGGGTAGCCGGGCGTCTGCGGGGGGCCGTACTGCGGCTGCGCGGGCGCACCATACTGCGGCCCGGCGTGGCCCGGCGCGTACTGCTGCGGCGGCGTGGGCTGGCCCGGCGCGTACTGCTGCGGCGCGGGCTGCCCGGCCGGGTACTGCACGGTCGGGTCGGTGCCGGCCGCGTGCCGCACCGTCGCGTCGGGGTCCGGCGAGCCGGCCGGCGGCGTCGGGGTGGCGGGCGGGAGACCCTCCGGCCCGGTCGGTGGCTGGGACATTTCTTCCTCCAGGTGAGCAGGTCCCTCCGCCGGTAGGCGCGACGGACCGGATGCAGCGGTGGGGTCGTCCGAGGCCGAGGACCCGGACGGGTCGGTGACGACCGGGTAGGCCGTCGGTGGCGCGGGCGGCCGGGAGGCCAGGGGTGGCGCGGACGGCCGGAAGGCCAGGGGTGGCGCGGGGTGGCGCGGGGTGGCGCGGGCGTCCGGGGCCGCGGGTCAGCAGATCTTGAAACCGTCGCAGGCGACCTTGATCGGGATGGCGAGCCCGATGCCCTCGGCGTCACGCGCCTTGGCGGTGGCGATGCCGACCACCTGCTTGCTGCCGTTGATCACCGGGCCGCCGGAGTTGCCCGGGTTGATCGGGGCGTCGAACTGGATGGCCGGTCCGGAGCCGCCCTGCGCGGCGCGCAGTGCGCTCACCACACCGGTGGTGACGCTGTCCTCCAGGCCGAGCGGAGCACCGACAACGATGATCTGCTGCCCGGACTTCACGGCTGCGGGCGAGGTGACCAGGCCGGTGAACTTGCCGGTCGCCCGCAGGTGCGCCACGTCGTTGGCCTTGTCGACCTTGACGATGGTGGCCGGGAAGCGCTGGTCCGTACGCTCCAGGAAGACCTCCCGACCGCCGCTCTCCCACACCGACTCGACGACGTGGAAGTTGGTGAACAGGTTGGTGCCACCGCCGGCCGCCGGCTTGCCCACCGCGAACGCGGTGCCGGTGAACTGGCCGGCCCGCACCCGGAAGACGCTGGGCAGCACGGCGCTGGCCACCGCCTCGGGGTTGAACGCCGCCCCGGCCTGCTTCTCCAGCGCGTCCGTGCGCTGTTCCAGGCCGTCGAGACGGGTGCCGTCGCCGTCCTGGGCCTGAGCGAGCCGGCGGTCGGTGGCGGCGAGTCGGTCGCCGAGTCGGTCGAGCTGATACGCCTGCAGGCCGGCCACGGCGGCAAGCGCGACGACGAGCAGCGTGGCGAGCACGACGGGCCACCGACGTCGGGTGGGTCGCGCGGGCGGGGTGACGCCCGGCCAGCCGAGCTGACCGGGGTTACCGGGGTTGCCGGGCTGGCCGGGGTGACCCGCGGTGGCGAACGGCGGCGCGCTGGCCAGGTCACCGGCGGGCGGGTAGCCGCCCGCGCCGTACGACGTGGGAGCGCCAGGGGTGTACGCGCCGTGCGGCGCCGGCCCTGTCACGTATGGCGCCGGCCCCGCCGGGTACGGCGCGGCAGTGCCGTGAGCAGCCGGCGTGGGCGCGGCGGTCATGCCCGGGCCGGTGGGCACGGGCCCCTGGGGCGCCGCGCCCCACTGGCCGGCGTTCGGCGGGGCCACCCAGCCGGTACGGGGTGCCGGGATGGCCGCGGAGGGCTCGGCGTTCTGGCCCGGCGCCCCGGACCAGGTGGCACCGGCCTCGGGGTGTGGTTCGATGCGTGGCGGCAGAGGGCCCGGCCGATCGGGGGCCCGGCCGCTCACGTCGTCAGGCTCGGCGCCCATTGGCCGTGCGTCCCCCGCGCCGAAGCCAGCCGTCATGATCATCTTGCCTTTCCCCGTGGTCTTTCGCCTGCGGCCACGACCCAGGATCACCCGAGCGGGGTCGGCGGCTCGATGGACCGTACCTGCGCGAACGGGCTTTGTCTCCCCCGATGTCCGGGATCTGAAAGGACACCTTGCGGACACCTGACCGACACACGCGGGACCGGCTGCGCACGCCGGATCACGGCGCGCACTAGGGTTGGCAGGTGACCGACGAACCACCCCTGCGCCGTCGGCCCGCCGAAGAACTCCCGGGACACGCACCCCAGCAGCCGCCGTCGGCCCAGCCGCAGCCGGCGGACGAGGGGCCCGACCCGACCGACGGTGGGCCCGTTCCGCTGACCGCCCCGCGCGACGGCACCCCCGATCCGGTGACCACCCCGGCCGAGCTCGCCGAGGTCGTGGCCCGGTTCGCCGCCGGCACCGGCCCGGTCGCCCTGGACGCCGAGCGCGCTTCGGGGTACCGCTACAGCCAGCGCGCGTACCTGGTGCAGTTGCGGCGCGCGGGCGCCGGCACCGCGCTGATCGACCCGCTGCCGCTGCCCGACCTCAGCACGCTGGACGCGGCGATCGGCGAGGCCGAGTGGGTGCTCCATGCGGCCAGTCAGGATCTGCCCTGCCTCGCCGAGGTGGGGTTGCGCCCGCGCCGGCTGTTCGACACGGAACTGGCCGCTCGGCTGGCCGGGTTCGAGCGGGTCGGCCTGGCTGCGCTGACCGAGCAGCTACTCGGATTCACCCTGGAGAAGCACCACTCGGCGGCCGACTGGTCGAGTCGACCGCTGCCCGAGTCGTGGCTGACCTACGCCGCGCTCGACGTGGAGATGCTCACCGACCTCCGCGACGCGCTCGACGCGGAGTTGGCCCGACAGGGCAAGTCGGCCTGGGCCGCGGAGGAGTTCGCCGCCCTGGTCCGGACGGGCGCCCGGCCGCCCCGGGTCCGGGCGGAACCCTGGCGACGTACGTCGGGCATCCACCGGGTGCGCGGGGCGCGCGCCCAGGCCCGGATCCGCTCGTTGTGGTACGCCCGGGACCAGATCGCGGCTCGGCGGGACGCCGCGCCCGGCCGGGTGCTGCCCGACTCAGCCATCGTCGCCGCGGCCGAGCTGGACCCGAAGGACGAGAAGACGCTGTTGACGCTGCCCGGCTTCGGGGGGCGGTCGGTCCGTCGGCTGGCCCGCACCTGGCTGGCCGCGCTCGACGACGCCCGGGAGTTGCCGGACGACGCGCTTCCGGCCACCCCGGCGGTGGAGGGCCCACCACCGCCGCACCGGTGGGCCGAGCGGGACCCGGTGGCAGCCGGTCGCCTGGCCCGCTGCCGGGAGGTGGTGGTCCGCATCGCGGGCGAGCACAACCTGCCCCCGGAAAATCTGATCACCCCGGATTCGGTACGTCGTCTGGCCTGGACCCCGCCGGAGGAGATCACCGAGGACGCGGTGGCGGAGACCCTGCGCGGCTTCAGTGCCCGCGAGTGGCAGATCGCCCTGCTGACCCCCCAGCTGACCCAGGCCCTGTCCCCCAACCCCATTCCCTGACGGGTGTGGGGTGGGCCACAGCCGGGGGTCGGCAGCAGTTTGGTTACTGGCGAGTAGCATTCGGGGGAACGCGCCCATCGGCTAGGAGGCTCAAGTGCCCCGTGAAGTCCGGGATGTCGTCTTCGTCGACGGCGTCCGTACCCCGTTCGGCAAGGCGGGTGGCATGTACGCCAACACCCGCGCCGACGACCTGGTGATCCGCTGCATCCGTGAGCTGATGCGGCGCAACCCGCAGCTGCCTCCGGAGCGGGTCGAGGAGGTCGCCATCGCGGCCACCACCCAGATCGGCGACCAGGGCCTCACCATCGGCCGCACCGCCGCGCTGCTGGCCGGTCTGCCCAAGACCGTTCCCGGCTTCGCCATCGACCGGATGTGCGCCGGTGCCATGACCGCCGTGACCACCGTGGCCAGCGGCATCGCCATGGGCGCGTACGACATCGCCATCGCCGGCGGCGTCGAGCACATGGGCCACCACCCGATGGGCGAGGGCGTCGACCCCAACCCGCGCATCATCGCGGAGAAGCTCGTCGACCCGTCCGCGCTGGTCATGGGCGCCACCGCGGAGAACCTGCACGACCTGGTCCCGCACATCACCAAGGCGCGCACCGACGCGTTCGCGCTCGCCTCGCAGCAGAAGACCGCGAAGGCGTACGCCAACGGCAAGCTCCAGGACGACCTGGTGCCGATGTCCATCCGCGACGCGGAGGGCGGCTGGGGCCTGGCGACGGTGGACGAGGCCCCACGGGACACCTCACTGGAGAAGCTCGCCACCCTGAAGACCCCGTTCCGCCCGCACGGCAAGGTCACCGCGGGCAACGCGGCCGGCCTGAACGACGGTGCCACCGCGAGCCTGCTCGCCGACGAGGCGACCGCCCGCGAGTTGGGCCTGCCGGTCGCCATGCGGCTGGTGTCGTTCGGGTTCGTGGGCGTGGAGCCGGAGGTGATGGGCGTCGGCCCGATTCCGTCGACCGAGAAGGCCCTGCGCCTGGCCGGGCTCAGCATCGACGACATCGGCCTGTTCGAGCTGAACGAGGCGTTCGCCGTGCAGGTGCTCGCCTTCCTCGACCACTTCGGCATCGCCGACGACGACCCGCGGGTCAACCCGTGGGGCGGCGCGATCGCCATCGGCCACCCCCTTGCGTCGTCCGGCGTACGCCTGATGACCCAGCTGGCCCGCCAGTTCGCCGAGCACCCCGAGGTCCGCTACGGCGTGACAGCGATGTGCATCGGCATCGGCATGGGCGGCACGGTCATCTGGGAGAACCCGCACTGGACGGAGGGCAACAAGTGAAGGCGCCGAACGAGGTCGTCACGAAGGCGCTGCTGCGCTCGGTGACCGTGCCGGGGCTGGACCGGCCCGCCGCCCTGATCACTCTGGACAACGGCTTCGACCACACGAAGCCGAACACCTTCGGTCCGGCCGGTCTGACCGAACTGGACGATGCCATCACGGCCGCGCTCGCCGCCGACCCGGCGTTCATCGCGGTCACCGGCAAGCCGTACATCTTCTGCGTGGGCGCGGACATCGTCGGCCTGCCGCAGCTCGCCGACCGCGCGCAGGCGCTGGAGATCGGCCGGCTCGGCCACCGGGTCTTCGCCCGCCTCAAGGACAGCACCGTTCCCACCTTCGCCTTCGTCAACGGCGCGGCCATGGGCGGCGGCCTGGAGTTGGCGCTGCACTGCCACTACCGAACGCTCTCCGGTGGCGCGGCGGCGCTCGCCCTGCCCGAGGTGTCCCTCGGCCTGGTGCCCGGCTGGGGCGGCACCCAACTGCTGCCGAACCTGATCGGCATTCCCGCCGCGACCCAGGTGATCATCCAGAACCCGCTCATGCAGAACAAGATGCTCAAGCCGAAGCAGGCCGCCGAGATGGGCATCGCGGACGTGCTGCTGGAGCCTGCCGACTTCCTGGAGCGGTCCCTGGAGTGGGCCGCCGGGGTGGTCCGGGGTCAGGTCACCGTGACCCGGCCCGAGGTCGACAAGGACATGTGGGCGGGCGTGCTCTACTTCGCCCGGGAGACGCTGAACCAGCGGCTGCACGGCGCCGTCCCGGCCGCGTACAAGGCGCTCGACCTGCTGGAAACGGCGAAGGACGGCGACTTCGCCGCCGGCACCGCCGCCGAGGACGAGGCCCTCGCGGACCTGATCTTCTCCGAGGAGCTGCGCAGCGGCCTGTACGCCTTCGACCTGGTGCAGCGGCGGGCCAAGCGCCCGGCCGGCGCACCGGACAAGGGCCTGGCCCGCACGGTCACCAAGGTCGGCATCGTCGGCGCCGGCCTGATGGCCAGCCAGTTGGCTCTGCTGTTCGCCCGCCGCCTCCAGGTGCCTGTCGTCATGACCGACCTGGACCAGGCCCGGGTGGACAAGGGCGTCGGCTACGTGCACACCCAGATCGAGAAGGCCGTCACCAAGGGCCGGATGGACAAGGGCACCGCCGCCAAGCTGTACGGCCTGGTCAGCGGCACTGTCGACAAGAGCGCCTTCGCCGACGCCGACTTCGTCATCGAGGCGGTCTTCGAGGACCTGGGCGTCAAGAAGCAGGTCTGGGCCGAGCTGGAGAAGATCGTCTCCCCGGAGGCCGTGCTCGCCACCAACACCAGCTCGCTGTCCATCACCGAGATGGCCGCCGAGCTGGAGCACCCGGAGCGGGTGGTCGGCTTCCACTTCTTCAACCCGGTGGCCGTGCTGCCGCTGCTGGAGATCGTCCGGGGCGAGCGCACCGACGACGCCACCCTGGCCACCGCGTTCGCGGTCGGCAAGCAGCTCAAGAAGTCGAGCGTGCTGGTCTCCGACGCCCCGGCGTTCGTGGTGAACAGGCTTCTCACCCGCTTCCTGGGCACCGTCTTCGCCGCCGTCGACGCCGGCACCCCGCTGGACGTGGCGAACAGCGCACTGGATCCGCTGGGTTTGCCGATGCGCCCGCTCGCCCTGCTCCAGCTCGTCGGGCCGGCCGTGGCGTACCACGTGGGTGGCACCCTGCACGCCGCGTACCCGGACCGGTTCTCCGTCAGCGAGAACCTCAAGCGGATCGCCGACTCGGGCCAACCGATCGTGGTCGACGACCAGGTCAACGACGAGGTCGCCAAGCTGCTCGTCGTCGGTGACCAGCCGCTGACCGCCGAGCAGGTCCGCCAGAACGCGCTCGACGCGCTCGCGCAGGAGGTCCGGCTGATGCTGGACGAGGGTGTGGTCGCCGAGGCGCAGGACATCGACCTGTGCATGATCCTGGGCGCCGGTTGGCCGTTCCACCTGGGCGGTGTCACGCCGTACCTGGACCGGACCGGCACCAGCGAGCGGGTCACCGGCCGCCGGTTCCTGCCGCGCGGGGCGGCGAGCCTGCCCGCCTGAGGAAATCCCCGCACCACCGTCGCGGTGGCCGGACCGTCCCTCGTGGACCGGGCCGGCCACCGCGCTCGTTGGCGGTCACCGCGGGGCGCCGGACGAGACCGGCGCGGGCGACACCGCCGTCGGCACCGGGTTAGGATCACGCGCTTCGCACCCCGATCCTGGAGCTGACTGATGTCCCAGCCGCCGGCCAACCCCTTCGGCCCGCCGCACGATTCCCCTCCCCCGCAGCAGCCCGGCCAGCCGCCAGCGCCACAGCAGCCCGGTGGCTGGTCACCGCCGCAGCAGGGCCAGCCGCAGGGTGGCTGGCCGCCGCCGCAGCAGCAGGGCTTCCCGCCGGCTCAGCCGGGCCAGCCGTACGGCGACCCGAACCAGTTCGGCGGCCCGCCGCCGGCCAAGAAGTCGAACGTCGGCAAGATCATCCTTATCGTGCTGGCCGTGGTGCTCGTGCTCTGCCTCGGCGGCGCGGCGATCGCCTGGTTCGCGTTGAAGGACGAGGTGGGCGACGTCGTCGACGCCACCAAGACCCGGGTGGTCGCGCCTGCCACCCTCGCCGGCCGGGCCAAGAACACCGACCCGCAGTTGCAGTCGATCGCCGACCAGATGGTCACCTCGATGAAGGCCGAGGTGCAGAACGAGACCAGCACCGTCGGCGGGTTCTACGGCGATCCGACCAAGCAGGATCTCGTCATGATCACGGCGGTGTCCGGCGTGATGGCCGACCCGAAGAAGGAGCTGGACGAGGCCGTGACCGGGCTCTCCAGCGAACTGGCGGTGACCAACATGGCGGCGGTCGAGGCCGGCCCGCTGGGCGGCGACGCGCGCTGCGGTGACGGCAAGACCAACAGCGTGCCGCTTGGCGTCTGCATCTGGGCCGACCGGGGCAGCGTGGGCCTGGTGGTCATGTACTTCAAGTCGGCCGAGGAGACGAAGGCCGAGTTCGTCACCATCCGGGGGCAGATCGAACAGCGCTCCTGACCCGTGCACGACCGGGCCCCGGCCACCCTTCAGGGTGACCGGGGCCCCACCGATCCGATCATGGGACGGCAGCGGTGCCGCCGGCGCTAGACCGGCTCGCCCGTACCCGTAGCCGCGGCCCGCGCCGCCGCGGCCGCCGCTCGCTCGGCGGCGTTGCCGAGTACGCAGAACTCGTTGCCCTCCGGGTCGGCGAGCACCACCCAACCTCCGCCGGTCGGGCCGACCTGATCGGCGACGAGCGTCGCGCCGATGCCGAGCAGTCGCTCGACCTCGTCGGCCCGGGACCGGTCGGCCGGTTCCAGGTCCAGGTGCAGTCGGTTCTTCACGGCCTTGCCCTCGGGCACGGCGATGAACAGCACCTCGGGACCGCCCGGCGGCAGGAGCATCGCCTCCGGGTCGCCAGGGAAGTCGTCGGGATGCCGTGGGCAGTCGAAGACCTGCGACCAGAAGCCGGCGAGCGCGTACGTGTCGTGACAGTCGATGCTGATGTTGTGAATCGTCGAACTCACGGTTGGTCCTCCACAGTGGTGGTGGCGACACGTTCCCCGGCGCTGCGGACCACGCAGAACTCGTTGCCCTCCGGGTCGGCAAGCACCGCCCAGCCCGTCCCGTCGGCGTGCCGTCGGTCGGTCACCAGGGTGGCCCCGAGGCCGAGCACCCGCTCGATCTCCTCGTCCCGGGTCCGGTCGACCGGCTCCAGGCAGATGTGCAGCCGGTTCTTGGTCACCTTGTCCTCCGGCACCTCTTGGAAGAACAGGTTCGGCAGGGTCTCGTCCGGCGGCAGCACGGCCGCCTCCGGATCACCGGGGACGTCCTCGCTGTGCCGGGCGTAGCCGAGCACGGCCGACCAGAAGCCGGCCAGGGAGTACGTGTCGTGACAGTCGAAGCTGATGTTGCGGATCCGTGGATACACGGGTGGTCCCTCCATGGTGGGATGAGGACGCTCCGCTGCCCGGGGTCAGCCGGCGAACACCCGGGGTGCGGAGTCATGACTGGTGGACATCGACGCACCCCCTCTCGTCTCGAGCTGACTCCGGCGATCTTGCCATCGGCCGAGCGCCGCGCGCAACCCCGTTTCAGCCTCCGGCGGCCACCGGGCCGGCCACCGCCGGGGCGTCCGCCGTCGGCAGGGTGACAGTCACCTCCAGGCCGCCGCCGGGCTGGGCGACCACCCGGACGGCACCGCCGTGCGCCTGGCAGACCGCCCGGACGATGGACAGGCCCAGCCCGGAGCCGCGCGCCCCGGTGCGTTCCCGGCCACCGCGCCGGAACGGTTCGAACAGCCCCGGCACGTCGGCCTGGTCCACCTCGAAACCGGTGTTGCCCACCACCAGCCACGAGCGCTCACCGTCGGTGCCGGTACGCACCCAGAGCCGACCGTGCAGGTGGTTGTAGCGGACGGCGTTCTCGATCAGGTTGCCGGCCAGCCGGTCGAGCAGTCCGGGATCGCCTACCACCGGCGCGGATTCCAGCGACGTCTGCACGCGCAGGCCGATCCGCTCCACCTCGCGGCGCATCGCCGACAGCGCGTTGGCGGTGCCCGTCGCCAGGTCACACTCGGTGCGCCGACCCAGCCGCCGCCCGGTCTGGGCCTCGCTGCGGGCCAGCACCAGCAACGCGTCCACCAGGCCGTTCGCCCGCTCCGAGGCGTCGCGGACGACTGTCGCCATCCGGCGGTACTCGGCGGCGTCCGCGTCATCGTCACTGAGCGTCACGTCGATCTCGGTCCGCATCACGGCGAGCGGGGTACGCAGCTCGTGCGAGGCGTTGGCCACGAACCGCTTCTGCGCCTCGAACGCGGACGCGATCCGGTCCAGCATCGCGTCGAACGTCTTGGCCAGCTCGGCCACCTCGTCGTCCGCGCCCGAGTAGCCGATCCGCTGGTCCAGGGTCGCCTCGCCGAGCCGCTGCGCGGTCGCGGTGACCTGGTGCAGGGGCCGCAGCGCCCGGCCGGCCACGGCGTACGCGCCCGCCACCCCGACCACGCTTATCGCCAACAGCGCGACCAGGCCCTTGGCCAGCAGTTCCCCGGAGGCGGCGTCGACCAACTGCCGCTGCCACTGGGCGGCATCCATCGTCCGGTTGTCGGACAGCACCACCACCGTGCCGGGCAGCAGCTCGTCGGTGGGCCGCAGCGCGTCGCGGACCAGCAGCCAGGCCAGCAGCACCAGGATCGCGCCCGCGCCGACCAGCAGCACCCCGTTGAGCAGCGTCAACCGCAACCGCAGGGTGGGTCGCAGCCGGCCGAGCCGGCTCACGGCAGGACCTCGGCGGTGCGGTAACCCGCCCCCACCACCGTCTCGATCAATGGCGGATCGCCGAGCTTGCGGCGCAGCGTCATTACCGTCACCCGGACGATTGTGGTGAACGGATCGGTGTTGGCGTCCCACACCCGCTCCAGCAGCTCCTCGCTGGACACCACCGCGCCGCGGGCCTTGAGCAGCTCACAGAGCACGCCGAACTCCTTGTTCGTCAGGTCCATGGGCACACCGGCTCGGGTGGCGACCCGCCGGGCCGGATCCAGCACCAGATCCGCCAGTGCGAGAACCGGCGGCGCGGCCGGGGTGGCCCGCCGGCCCAGCGCCTGCACCCGGGCGACCAGCTCGTCGAACGCGAACGGCTTGGGCAGGTAGTCGTCCGCCCCGAGCTGCAACCCCTCCACCCGGTCGGCCACGGTGCCGCTCGCGGTCAGCATCAGCACCCGGGTCAGCGCCCCGGAGGCGGCGAGGTCGGCACAGATCTGGTCGCCGTGCACGCCGGGCAGGTCGCGGTCGAGCACCACCACGTCGTACCGGGTGACGAACGCCGCCTCGTGACCGGCGTCGCCGTCGTACGCCACGTCCACCGCCATGCCCCGTTTGCGCAATCCGCGCGCGATCGCGTCGGCGAGGTTGCGTTCGTCCTCCACCACCAGTACCCGCATCCCGGCCTCCTCGCTGCTGACCACCGACAACCTAGTGCCGGCGGGCAACAATCCTCCCTCGCCGCCCGCATCGACCCGCCGGTGGTCAGCGGGGCAATGACCACAGCCCGTACGCGCCGTCGTGGCGCCGGCAGAGCAGTCGCCCGGGGAGGGCCTGACAGTCCCCGGACGCGTCCGGCAGCACGTCCAGCAGCCGCGCGCGGCCATCGGGGACGTCCAGTTCGGCGACGAGCAGACCCCCGTCGGGATGACTGCGTACGCCGACCATCGGGCCGCCCTGGGCGAACCCGGCCAGCTCCCATCGACCCAGCTCGGCCAGCACCCGGCCGCTCGGTGGGTCGAGCACGACCAGCTCTTGCGCGCCGGGCCCGGCGGTGCTCACCGTGGTGGCCACCAGCCGACCGGCGTACGGCCAGACCCACCCCCAGCGGTCGCTCCCCCAGAGCTCCCGACCGGTCGCGGCGTCGAGCGCCCGCATTCCGCCGGAGCGGGTCTGCACGCAGATGACGACCCCGCAGTCCGACGCGTACATCGCACCGTCGACGGGCACGCGCCACCGCTGGCGCAGGTCGTCGAGCCCGTAGGCGGTGGTCGTGGGCGACGGGCCGCCGATGGTGAGCAGCAGGTCGTCCACCAGTTGCACGGACAGGCCGGACCCAGCGGCGGTGGTGCCCAGGTCGGCGCGGGCCAGCACCGCGCCGGTGGTCGCGTCGCGGACCTCGGTCGGGCCACTCGGGCGGGCGACCACCAGACGGTCCACCCCGTGCTCGCCGTCGCGGAAGACGAACTCACCGCCGGCGCTGATCGGCACCTGCCAGCGCACCGTGCCGCAGCACGGGTCGACACCGCGCAGGGTGCCGGGCTGGTCGTCGCTGACCTGGGACCACATGAGGATGTTGCCGTCGGGGAGCGCGGCGGGGTTGCCGGGCTGCTGCCAGCGGTACGCCCCGGTCCGGCGGTCCAGCGCCATCGTGAGCGTGCCCTGCCGGTCCGGGCCGACCTCGTGGCCCGTGACCAGCAGAGTCTCGCCCTGCTGCGCGACTCCCCAGTATCGGCCCTCGGCCGGCAACGGCACCTGCCAGACCGGCTCGCCAGCGGGCAGCCGGGTGGCGGTGATCCGCCGCTGTCCCGTCCTGCCGAGCGGCTCGACGAGGACGAAGAGGTCGCCCGAGACCAGCGCGTCGGCGCCGGGATCGGCCGGCAGCGTCACCACCTCGCGCCTGTGGAACGGCCCCGAACCGGCGAGGCCGGCCAGCAGCAGCACCAGGACCAGCGCGCACCGCAGGGGCCGCCAGTGGGCCGACGGTGGGCGGGGCAGCGGGTCGAGGTCCGGCCCGTGCCGCAGCTCCCCGAGGTCGATCACACCGCCGGTCATCGGGCCAACCGCCACAGGCCGGTCGAGCCGTCGAGGCGGCGGCAGAGCAGGACGGGCAGCGCAGCCTGGCACCCGCCGGCGACGTCCGGCAGCACGTCCAGGACGCGCGTCCCCCCGGTGCGCAGGTCCAGCGCGGCGACCACGAGCTGCCTGCCGGCCGACCGCACGCCGATCAGCTCGTCGTCGCGCCGCAGTGGAGCCACCAGCTGCCACTCACCCAGGTCGACGCGCTCCCGCCCGGTCGCCGCGTCGCGGACCGCGTACCGCTGGTCGGGTCCGGTCACCAGCAGCCGATCTCCCCGGGTCTCGACAAACATGTCCGGACCCGAGTCGGCCCAGCGGACGACGCCGGTGGCCGGGTCGACGGCCTGGATGCCGCCGGTCTGCTGGACCGCGCAGAGCAGGTCTCCGCACGTGGTCGCCCAGGACACCAGCGGCACCGGGGACGTCCACACCGGATCGAGCCCGGGCAGGCCGTACGCGACCAGCCTGGTGCTGCCGGGTGGGACGAGGAGCACCAGATCGCCCACCACCTGCACCCGCTGGAACGCCGACCGGGCACCGGCCAACGTGTCGACGTCGTCCAGCAGGCGGCCGGAACCGGCGTCGTACACCTGGACCTCACCGGTCGGCCGGACGAGCACGAGCTGGTCGACCTGATCGGGTGGACCGTGGAGTTCGGGGCTGCCCGCGACCGGCACCGAGACCGTCCACTGGACGGCGCCGGTGTCGGGCGTCACCTTGCGCACCGCGCCGAACTCCTCGGACTCGTCGTTGACGAGGAGCAGGCCCCCGTCTGCCGTCCATCGGGCGACCCCGGGATGCCGCCAGAGCTGCCGGCCCGTCGCGGCGTCGAAGGCGGTCGTCTCGATCGGGCTGTTCGTGGTGCTGACGCCCGCGGCCAGCAGCAAGCCGCGTCGGGCCCACACGGCGAGGTAGTCACCCGTGCGCGCCAGCGGCGTCCGCCACCGGCGCCGCACGACGCTGTCGTCGTTCGCCGTGGGCAGGGCATAGGCGGTCAGGTAGCGATCCCCGGTGGGCGTCGTCGCGTCGACGACGACGACGCTGTCCTCGGTGAGGTACGTCGAGGCGCCCGGCGCGGTCGGCACCGACGCCACCGCCCGCCTCGGCACCGGCGTCGCCCCGGCCAGCACGACGAGGGCCGCCAGCAGCACTCCCCCCGCCCGCAGTCGGCGACTGGCGGCGCGCGGTCGGCGGACCGTCGGCGGCGACTCGGGCTCGTCCCGGACCTCGCCCAGCTCGATGATCGACACGCCCGTCCCTTCCTCGCCGGTGGGGCCGACCGGAGGCGGCGGCCCCGGCAAACCGGCCGGGGGGCGTACCGGCCCGGCAAAAGAGACGCATCCCCGCCTGTACGATGGCGCGTCGTGGCCGTGCCGGTGGTAGACCCTTCGCTGAATCCCGTGACCGACGCCGAGCCGGCCGAGGTCGAGCCGACACGGCGGCCTCGACGCCGCCCGGCCCGAGCCGACCTGTTGGCCCTCGGAGCCTATGTGGTGCTGGGCGTCTTCGTCTGCCTCCACTACTGGGGGGACGTGAGCGGTCGGGTCTCGTCGCACCTGCCCACCGACCACAGCTGGTTCGAGTGGCTGTTCGCGCACGGCGCGTACTCGGTGCGGCACCTGGAGAACCCGCTGTTCACGGCCCGGCAGAACGCCCCGGACGGGGTGAACATGATGGCCAACACGTCGCTGCTCGGGCTGACCCTGCCGCTGTCTCCGCTGACGATGCTGTTCGGCCCCCAGGTCACGTACGCGCTCTATCTGGGAGGGGCCCTGGCGGCCACCGCCGGCACCGCCTACTGGATGCTCTCGCGGCACCTGGTGCGCTCCCGGGCGGCGGCCTTCGTCGGCGGGGCGTTCCTCGGCTTCGCGCCGGGCATCATCCACCACGCCAACGGCCAGCCCAACTTCGTGTCCAACTTCCTGCTGCCGTTGATCGTGGTGCGGGTGCTGCGGATGGGCGAGCCGGGCCGGTGGCGGCGCAACGGGCTTGTGCTCGGGGTGCTGGTGACGTACCAGATCTTCATCAACGAGGAGATGCTGCTGCTCACGGCGCTGGCCTGCCTGGTCGTCGTGCTGGCGTACGCGGTGCAGCGGCCGCGGGCGACGCGCGCCGCGGCCGGGCCGTTCCTGGCCGGGATGGGCGTCGCCGGCGGGCTGGCCCTGCTGCTGGCCGCGTACCCGATCTGGTTCCAGTTCAACGGCCCGCAGTCCTACCGGGGGCTGCAGGGTGGCGTGTTCCACAACTGGGGCGAGGACCTGGTCGCCTTCGTCACCTTCGCCCGGGACACCTGGGCGGGCGACCCGGCGGTGGAGCAGACGATCGGCATGACCGAGCAGAACACGTGGTTCGGCTGGCCACTGGTGCTGCTGTCGGTGGTGGCCCTCGTGCTGCTGGTGCGCCGGTCGCTGGCCGCCCGGATCGTGGCCGTGCTGATCGTGGTCTTCACGGTGGCCGCGATCGGGCCCCGGGTGCGCTTCAACGGCGTGGAGACGGGCGTGCGCGGCCCCTGGTCGTACGTTCCGGACGACCTGCCGCTCGTCGAGATGATGATGCCGACCCGGCTGACCCTGGTGGTCGCCGCCGCGGTGGGCGTCCTGCTGGCGCTGACCTGGGACGCGGCGGCCCGGCAGGGCCGCCCGGTGGCCGCGCCGGGCCGCGTGCCGGCCCCGCGCGCCGGGGAGTCGGCGACGTCCGACGACCAGGCCGCGACCGCGCCTGTCGCGCCGCGCCGACGGTGGCTGCGCCCGCTGGGGTACGCGTCGGTCGCCCTCGCCCTGCTGCCGCTCTTCCCCCGACCGCTGCCCGCCCAGCAGATCGACCCGCCGCCGCACTTCATCACCGCCGGCGGCTGGCGGCCGTACGTGCCCCAGGGCCGCACGCTCGTGCCGGTGCCGATCCCGAGCAACGTGCACGGCCTGCCCACGCTGCGGTGGAGTGCCCTGACCGGGCAGGAGTTCCCCGTCCCGGGCGGCTACTTCATCGGCCCGAACGAGCTGGGCGAGGGTGTCTTCGGCGCACCCAACCGGCCGACCAGCAGCCTCATCTACTCGACGATGGACGCGGGCGCGGTCCCCGTCCTCACCGACGAGAACCGCCGCCAGGCCGTGGAGGACCTGCGGTTCTGGAAGGCGTCCGTGGTGGTGCTCGGCGCACACCCGCGCGAGGCGGTGCTGCGCGAGCTGGTCACCGCACTGATCGGGCCGCCGCAGCGGATCGACGACGTCTGGGTCTGGGACGTCCGCGCGCTTGTGGATCAGCGCTAGTCGACCAGGCCGCGCACGTCCCACACCCAACCATCGTCGACGGGGCGGCCGGGGCCGAGCAGCTCCTCGACGGTCCGGCGGACCGGTTCACCGTGCGTCAACCGGCCGAGCACCACCACGGCGGCCCGCCAGTGCCGCAGGTCGTCCACGGCCTGGCGGCGGTCGGCCTCGCCGAGCACCGGCACCGTGCCGGTCTCGGCGACCCGGCGCAGCAGCACGGCGGTGGGCCGGTCCGGGGCGCCCCAGCGGGCCGCCGGGTCGTCCGGGCCGCTCGGCCCGATGAAATACCCACCCGGGGCGCCGAACGTCAGCCCGGTGCGGGCGGACCAGAGCATCACCGGGCTCAGCGCGGCGCCGGTCACCGGGGGCACCGCCACCACGGTCCGGCCCGCGGGCACCAGCGGCCGCCACCCTCCGTCGGCGACGAACCGCGGAACCGGCGCGATCGGCACCACCCGGATCGGCGTCGGCGTGAGCGGCAGCAGCGCTGCGGCCACCGCGCCGGCCCCCAGCAGTCGTACCGGCAGTCCCGGCGCGGCCGGTGACCGGCGAGCCGCCCGGATCCGGTCGGCGAAGAGCGCCACCAGGACGCCGAGCACCGGCACGCAGACCAGCGCGAACCGGGCCGGCACCGCGAGGTCGAGCAGCGGCAGGCCGACGACCAGTCGGTACGGGCCGGCGATGCCGGTGGCGGTGCCGTCCACGCGCAGGTCGGTGCCGAGTGACAGCAGGGCGAAGACGACACCGCAACCGGCCAACGCGCGGACCAGTGGCCGCCGCCACAGCCAGATCACGACGACCACGGCGAGCACCAGCAGCCCGGGCCCGAAGAACGAGTTCTCCTCGGTCGGGTTCGGCGCGAGCAGCCCCGGCAGCCAGTCGTCACCGAGCACTGTCTGCCGGGCCGACGCGGTGAACGACGCGGCGTCGAGCTGGAAGCCGTGCGCGGCGAAGGCCATCCCGGTGTAGTGCTGCGGTCCGTGGAACTGGAACCACAGCGGGTACGCCAGCAGCGTCACCGCCACCAGGGCCGCCACCGCGAGCCGACCGAGCAGGGACGGCGCGAGGCGGCGGGCCGCGGCCCGGTCGGCGAGGGCGTATCCCAGCGTGAACACCCCGGCGGCGAACGCCAGGAGAACGAGCACCTCCTCGCCGACGAACACCTGCCAGACGAGCAGCAGGCCGAGGCCGACACCGGGACGCCACACCCCGCGCGGGCTCGATGCGGGACGGAACACCAGGGCGAGGATCGCCGGAAGCAGGAACTGGGCGGCCACGTGCAGATGCGCCCCGGCCTGGGCGATCATCCCGGGGGCGAAGCCACAGACCAGCCCGCCGAGCGCCGCCGCGGAGCGAGCGGTGACCAGTCGACGGCGCAGCAGCACGTACCAGGCCGCGGCGGTGCCGGCGAGGCAGCAGACCACCGCCACGCAGAACGCCACCTGCGAGCCGAACAGCAGCGTGACCGGGGTCAGCGGGACACCGAGGCCGAGCACCGAGGTGTTCGCCATCAGGTTGACCCCGTCCGGGGCGTTCAGGGCGGTGCTGAAGAGCGGGTTCTCCCCCGCGACGACGGCGTGTGCCGCGTGGGCCAGCATCCACTCGAAGAGCACCTGGTCGCCGGCCTGGTGGAACAGCCGTCCGGGATGACCCCACTGGGCGCTGGTCAGCAGCACCGCCAGCCCCAGGTAGCCGGCGATGACGAGCGCGTCCGGCAGCCACGCCGGCCGGGTGGGGCGCGAGCGCGGCGGACCGGCCGTCGCCGTCGCATCCCCCGTCGCGTCCCCCGCCGACGTCGCCGCCGACGTCGTTCCGGTGGACATCAGACCGAGCGGTCGGTAATTGTCCGGACGTCCCACACCCAGACGTCCAGCTCCTGCCGACCGGGGCCGACGAGCTCCTCGACGGTACGCCGCAGCGGTTCGACGTGCTGCTGGCGGACCGGCAGCACCAGGATCGCCGCGTGCCAGTGCCGCAACTCGTCGGTGAAACGCCGACGCTGCCTGTCGTCCAGTTTGGGGGTCCGGCCGGTGGTCGCCACCTCCTCCAGCAGTTGGCCCACCCCACTGGGCCGACCACCGAACCGACCGGGGTCGCCCGTGTTGCCGTTGCGGGGGGCGAGGAAGTAGCCGCCGGGGATCTTGAAGTCGAGGTTGGTGGCCGCCGCCCAGCGCATGCCGTGCGTGTTGCCCATGCTGGGCACCGGGATCGGCACGAGCGTCTGGTCCGGGCCGACGTACGCCCGCCAGCGGTCGGCGGTGATGAACTGCGGCACCGGCGGGCGGGAGACCATCCGCAGCGGCATCGGGGCGATCGGCAGCAGCGCGAACGCCAGGCCGGCGGCGGTGAGCGTCCGGACGGTACGCCTGTCGGCCGGGCGCAGCGCCCAGGCCCGCTCGACGGCGAGCGCCAGCAGCAGACCGATGACGACGGTGGTGATCAGGCCGAACCGGGTCGGCACGACCGCGTCCAGCAGGGGCAGTTGCACCAGCAGCTCCCACGGCCCGGCGAACAACTCCCGGTCCCACCAGGAGATCCGCTCGCCGAGGGAGAGCAGGGCGAAGAGGGCACCGGTCGCGGCGAGCGCCCGGACGATCATCTCCCGCCGCAGCCACACCACGACGCCGACGGCGAGCAGCGACAGGCTCCAGCCGAAGAAGGCGTTCTCCTCTGAGTAGTTCGGGGCCAGGTTGACGTTGGCCCGCTGGTTGCCGCCGAGAGTGGCCGAGCCGGGCGCGAAGAAGGAGGCGATGTCGTTGCCGTAGTCCCGCACCGCGTCACTGAGCCCGTGGTACGCCATCGGCCCGGCGAACTGCACGTACAGCGGGTACGCCAGCAGCGTCCCGGCCAGCAGCGCGCAGGCGGCGAGGCCGGCGGCCAGCGGTCGCCACGCGGCCTGCCAGCGGGCCGGCTCCTGAGCCACCACCGCGAGCAGGAAGATCCCGCAGGCCAGCGCCGTGAAGAGCAGGATCTCCTCGTTGATGAACGCCTGCGCGGTGACGAGCAGGGCCAGCAGGACGCCGTCGCGGACCGGCCGGCGCGAGCGGGTGAGCACCAGCACCCGCCAGACGATGAACGGCAGCAGGAACTGGCTGATGATGTTCGGGTGCCAACTGGCGTGCGAGAGCATCGCCGGGGAGAAGCCGCAGAACCAGCCGCCCGCCGCGGCCGCGAGCGGCGTCCGCACGACGTGGCGGCGCAGCACGAGGTACCAGGCCATGGCGGTGCCGGCGAGGCCGAGCGTCACCAGCACCACGAAGGACACCGCCGGCCCGAACAGCAGGGTCACCGGCACCATCGGGATGCCCAGCGCCAGCACGGCGGTGTTCGCCATCAGGTTGACGCCGTCGGGATAGTTGAACTGCTCGGTGTAGAACGGGTACTCGCCGTGCAGCACCACCCGCACCGAGTGGGCGAGGAAGAACTGCACCTGGGCGGGGTCTCCGGTATAGAGCGACGCCACCCGGCCGGACGGGTCCAGCCAGATCCGGCTGGTCACGCAGAGCGCGGCGAGCAGGAACAGCACGCCGACCGCCAGATGCTGCCGTCGCCCGGTCCAGCGGGCCCACCGACGACGGCCGGGCTCGTCCGCCCCCTCGGCGCCGCCGCCGTCGGCTGCGGCCGGCACGGCGGGGACCGCCGTCGGCGCGGTCTCGGTGTCGGTGTCGGTGTCGGTGTCGGGCTCCACGGTCTGCACGCCAGCGCCACCACGGCCGGCCGGAGCGGCGGAGCCGCCGGGAGCGGCGGAGTCGTTGGGAGCGCCGACGGTCCTGGCCCGGGAGGCGGTGCGAGTGTGGTGGCTCACTGTCTCTTCGGGGCAGGCCGCCTCCGGGTGCGGCGCGGACAGGGCGCGGGACTCGGGAGGCGTCACAGTCGGCGGAGTCTACCCGAGCGGCGAAAAGGCACTAAAGCCCCGGTGGCGTCCATTGTGGTGGGTGCGGGGCCGGCCACCGACGGCGTCGCGTCGGACATCTCGTACTATGGCACTTTCCCACAGCGACGGCGAGGCGATCGGGGGCGGATCAGGTGACTCCGGACCGCCGGCACGGCAGGGCGCTCACCGTCCTGCTGGCCGCGCTGTTGGCCGCCACCGCGTGCGGTCCCGTCGCGGAGCGCACCCCCCGCGACCTGCGGGTGGGGTACGACAGCCTCGACGGCACGCTGACGGTGTGGCCGCCCCGGGGCGACCTGGCCGCTGACGCGGCGGCGACGGCGGCGGTCACCAGGGCGGTACGCGACTGGCGTTCACCTACCGACGACCGGGCGCACCTGCCCTCGTCCGGCATCCTCTTCTCGGGCCGGGTCGACGGGGCCCCGGTGGCCCTGGTCGCGGCCGACGTGCCCGGCGAGAGCGCGTCCTGGCTGCTGCAACTCAGCGGCGACGGCGCTCGGTACGCGGTCGCCCGCGCCACCGAATACACCGACCCCGGCTACCTGGTCTACTCCGACGTGCTGCCGGTGCAGACGGCCGGCGGTCGGCGCTACCTGGTCTCTGCCCGGGTGCAGCAGCTGCTCGGGCCGCAGGGCCGGGCGCTTACCGTCGCCGACGGCCTCAGCGCCCCGGTCGACGTACCGACCTGCACGGCGGTCGGCGTGACGGCGACCCTGCGGGCCACCGAGTCGCTGCCCCGCGGGCGGGCCGCCGACCGGCTGCTCGACCTGGGCACCGGCACCACCGACCCGCGCTATCCGCTGGTCCGCGACGAGTCCGGCGCGGGCCGGCGGGCGCTCACCGGCCTGGACACCTGCGTGCTGGCCGGCGATCGGGGCCCGTTCGGCAGCATCCCGCGTCGGATCGGCGACCGGGACGCGCCCAAGTCGGTGCCGACGTCCTGGCCGATGGCGAAGCTCTCGGTCCGTTCGCTCGGCGAGGTGGCTCTCGGCGGCGGCGAGCCGGCCGAGTTGCAGCAGCTCAGCTGGGACACCGACGCCGGCACGATGACCGCCGTCGTCTACCGCCCGGCGGACGGGAGCGCGCCCGTGGTCTCGCCGGCCGACCGGGCCACACCGTTGCAGACGTACCAGCTGCCGGTGCCCGGCCAGCCGCTTGTGGTGCTGAGTTGGCGGGCCACCCGGGACAGCTCCCTCTCGGTGCCGCCCGGCACCCCGCTGCTGGTGGAGCGGCCCGGCCTGGTGGTCGTCCCCGAGCCGGACCGCACCCAGACCTACAGCCTGGCCAACACCGACAAGACCCACTACCGCTCGGTCACGCCCCGCTCCCGCTGAGCCCCGATCGTGCTCTTTCGACCTCGACAGACGGGGCGGAAGCCGCAGCACGACGACCGGAAGCCCGACGGCGGGTGCCCCGTGGGGCGCCCGCCGTCGGGTCGAGCCGGCTCAGTTCTGGGCGGGGGTCCTGGTGGGGGTCAGCCGGTCCGGGGTGGCGTCCAGGCGGGAGATCCAGCCGGTGACGTCGCGGGCCACGTCCTGCGCGGTGAGGCCGAGGTCGGCGAGGATCTGCGCGCGGGTGCCGTGCGGGTGCCAGGCGGCAGGTACGCCCAGGTCCTTGAGCGGCACCCGGACGTCGGCGTCGCGCATGGCCTGGCCGAGGGCGTCGCCGACGCCGCCGACACGGACGCCGTCCTCGACGCTGACCACGAGCCGGTGGCGGGCGGCCAGCTCGACCAGCTCGGCCGGGACCGGGCGGACCCAGCGGGGGTCGACGACCGTGACACCGTAACCCTGCTCGGCGACCCGGGCGGCGACCTCCATGCCCAACTGGCCGAAGGAGCCCACGGCGACGAGCAGCACGTCGGTACGTGCCGATTCGGCCAGCACGTCGACCGGGCCGACCCGGCGCAGCGCCGGCAGGTCCGCGGCGACCGTGCCGGTCGGGAAGCGCACCACGGTCGGGCCGTCGTCGACGGCCAGCGCCTCGCGCAGCTCCTCGCGCAGTGTGGCGGCGTCCCGGGGAGCGGCGATCCGCAGACCCGGCACCACTCCGAAGACGGACATGTCCCAGATGCCGTAGTGGCTGGGGCCGTCCGGGCCGGTGATGCCCGCCCGGTCCAGCACGAAGGTCACCGGCAGCTTGTGCATAGCCACGTCCAGCAGGACCTGGTCGAAGGCGCGGTTGAGGAAGGTGGCGTAGACCGCGACCACCGGGTGCAGCCCGCCGAGCGCCAGACCGGCCGCCGAGGTGGCGGCGTGCTGCTCGGCGATGCCCACGTCGTACACCCGCTCGGGGTACTTGCGGGCCAGCTTGGCGATGCCTGTCGGCTCGGCCATGGCGGCGGTGATGCCCACCACGTCCGGACGCTCGTCGGCGACGGCCAGCAGCTCGTCGGCGAAGACGTGCGTCCACTTCACCGCCGGGGCGGCCAGCAGGGCACCGGTCTCCACGTCGAAGGCGCCACCGGGGCCGTGCAGGCAGTCGGCCTCGTCCTCCTCGGCCGGGCGGTAGCCGTACCCCTTGCGGGTGACGGCGTGCACGATCACCGGACCGCCGAAGTTCTTCGCCGCGCGCAACGCCGACTCGACGGCCGCCACGTCGTGCCCGTCCACCGGGCCGACGTACTTGATGCCGAGGTCCTCGAACATGGCCTGCGGGGCGACGGCGTCCTTGATGCCCTTCTTGACCGCGTGCAGCACCTCGTACATCGGCTTGCCGACGAGCGGCGTCGAGCCGAGGGCGTCCTTGACCGTGTCGAGGACCTTCTCGTAGCCCGGGTTGAGCCGCAGCGAGGAGAGGTGGTCGGCGAGGCCGCCGATGGTCGGCGAGTAGGACCGCCCGTTGTCGTTGACCACGATGACGAGGGAGTTGCCGGCGGTGGCGATGTTGTTCAGCGCCTCCCAGCACATGCCGCCGGTCAGCGCGCCGTCGCCGACCACGGCCACGACGCTGCGCGCCTCACCCCGCAGGGCGTACGCCTTGGCGAGGCCGTCGGCGTAGGAGAGGGCGGTGGAGGCGTGCGAGTTCTCGATGAGGTCGTGCTCGCTCTCCGCCTGGCTGGGATAGCCGGAGAGGCCACCGCGCTGGCGCAGCTTGTCGAAGCCGGCCTGACGTCCGGTGAGGATCTTGTGCACGTACGCCTGGTGGCCGGTGTCGAACAGGAGCCGGTCACGGGGGGAGTCGAAGACGCGGTGCATGGCCAGCGTCAGCTCGACCACACCGAGGTTGGGCCCGACGTGCCCGCCGGTGCGGGAGACCTTGGCGATCAGGAAGTCCCGAATCTCCGCGGCGAGAACATCCAGCTCCTCGCCCGACATCCGCTTGACGTCCTGCGGACCGCGTACCGTCCCCAGCAACCGACCGTGGTTGGCCGTGTCCTCTTCAACGCTCATGACCGGAGAGTCTATCGGCCGCCCGACGGTCCGCAGCCTGGCCCGAGCCGGGCGCATCGCTGCGGGCGGCTGAGCGCCTGGTCAGGGCCCGTCCACGGCGGGCACGTCGACAGGCAGCAGGAGCCCCACCAGTTCGACGTGCTGGGTCATCGGAAACAGGTCGAAGCCGCGCAGTGCGGCCAGCCGCCAGCCCAGCCCGGCGAAGGTGCGGACGTCCCGGGCGAAGGCCGCCGGGTCGCAGGCCACGTACGCGACCGCTCGCGGGCCGGCGGAGGCCAGCGCGCGCACCACCGGGGCGCCGGCGCCGGAGCGCGGCGGGTCGAGCACCACCACGTCGACCGGGCCGGTGATCCGGCGGCGGGCCAGCGCGGTCTCCACCCGGGCCGCCACGACCTCCACGCGGGGCAGGTCGGCCAGGTTCTCCCGTGCCGCGGCGACGCCGTGTGCGGCGGCCTCCACCAGTGTCACCCGCCCGGACGCGCCGACCCGGGCGGCCAGCCCGGCGGCGAACAGCCCGGCGCCGCCGTAGAGGTCCCAGGCCACCTCCCCCGGGCGTGGGTCGAGCAGTTCCAGTACGGCAGTGGACAGGGTGTCCGCCGCCGCCGGGTGCACCTGCCAGAAGGCGGACGCGGGCAGCGCCCAGTCCCGCCCGGCGGCCACCTCGCGCACCTCGGTGGGCCCACTCACCGGCGTGGCCACCCCGTCGCGGACCTCGGCGACGCTCACGTCCCCGCCGGTGCTGGCGACGGTCTCCACCGCCTCGGCGGCCGGCCAGCGCGTGCCGGTGGGGGTGAGCACCGGCAGCTGCTGGATGGCCGGGTGGGCGATCCGACAGCTGTCGATCGGCACGACCTCGTGCGACCGGTGCTTGAGCAGGCCGGCGCGGTCCGCGGCGTCGACCGCGTAGCGGACCCGCGAACGCCAGCCCAGCAACCCGCCCGGCAACGCCTCGACGCGGACGCCGAGCCGGTCCAGCTCGGCGTCGGTGAGCCCGCCGAGGCGGACCAACTGCTCGCGCACCACGGCGGTCTTCCAGGCCAGCTGCGCGTCCGGGGCGACGTGTTGCAGGTCGCAGCCGCCGCAGGCGCCCGGCTTCGCGTACGGGCAGGGTGGCTCCACCCGGTCCGGCGAGGCGTCCAGCACGGTCACGGCGTCGGCCCGGACGAACCCCCTGTGCACCTCCGTGACCTCGGCGATCACCCGCTCGCCGGGCAGCGCGTGCCGGACGAACACCACCTGCCCGTTAACCCGGGCCACGCAGTGTCCGCCGGGGGCGACCGCGTCGACAGTCAGCTCGACGCGCTCCGCCTCCGCGAGGCCGCGCTCCGCCTCGGCCAGGGCGCGCTCGGCCGCCACGGGCGGTCCGGTCCGCTCAGTCACGGCCGTTCCCGACCGTCTCGGTGCCCGCCGGGCCGGACTCGTCCGGCGGCGGTACGGTGACCGCCGGTGGCACGGTGCCCCGGGGCCCGCGCGCCGGCGTGTTGGAGAGTGCCGCGTCCAGCCGGTCCAGGTTCTTGCTCGCGGTCGAGGCGAGCTGCCACGGGACGCTTACCACCATCACCCCCGGTTCGAAGAGCAGCCGACCCTTGAGGCGCAGCGCGCTCTGGTTGTGCAGCAGGTTCTCCCACCAGCGCCCCACCACGTACTCCGGAATGAAGACGGTGACCACGTCGCGCGGTGACGTACGGCGGGTCGAGGCGACGAAGTCCAGGATCGGGCGGGTGATCTCCCGGTACGGCGAGTCGACGACGGTGAGCGGGATCGCCATCTCCCGCCGCTCCCAGTCGGCCTGCAGGTCGCGGGTGTCCTTCTCGTCGACGTTCACGGTCACCGCGGTCAGCGTGTCCGGCCGGGTCGCCCGGGCGTACGCGATGGCCCGCAGCGTCGGCTGGTGCAGCTTGCTGACCAGCACGATCGCGTGGTTGCGGGCGGGCAGCACGGCCCGGCCCTCGTCCGGCGGGGTCAGCTCGGTGGCGACCCGGTCGTAGTGCCGGCGGATGGCAAGCATCAGCGCGTAGATCACCGCCATCGCCGCGATCGCGATCCAGGCGCCGAGCAGGAACTTGGTGATCAGGACGATCACCAGCACCGTGCCGGTCAGACCCATGCCGAAGGTGTTGATGGCCCGGGACCGCAGCATCCGATGCCGTGCCTCCGGGTCCCGCTCGGTGCGCAGGCGTCGGTTCCAGTGTCGGATCATGCCGGCCTGGGACACGGTGAACGACACGAAGACGCCGACGATGTAGAGCTGGATGAGGCGTGTCACCTCGGCCTGGAACCCGACGATCAGCACGATCGCGAAGAGGGCGAGGAAGGTGATGCCGTTGGAGAAGGCCAGCCGGTCACCACGGGTGTGGAACTGGCGGGGCAGGTAGCGGTCCTGGGCGAGGATCGAGCCGAGCACCGGGAAGCCGTTGAACGCGGTGTTCGCGGCCAGGAAGAGGATGAGCGCGGTCATCCCGGCCACCACGTAGAGCAGGAACGAGCCGGAGCCGAAGACCGTCTCGCCGAGCTGGGTGGTCACCGTCTTCTGCACGTACCCGTCGGGGCCCGAGACGATCTGCAGGGCCGGGTCCTCGACGAACTGCAGACGGGTCAGCCGGGCCAGCCAGATGATCCCGACCAGCAGGCTCACCGCGATCACGCCCAGCAGCAGCAGCGTGGTGGCGGCGTTGCGGCTCTTCGGCGCCTTGAACGCCGGCACGCCGTTGGAGATCGCCTCGACACCTGTGAGCGCGGCGGCGCCCGAGCTGAACGTCCGCAGCAGCAGGAAGACGAGCGCGAAACCTGTCACGCTGTGCTCGGCCTGGATGACGAGGCCGGCACTGGGCGCACGGAGGTCGTCGCCCAGCACGAAGACGCGGAACAGCCCGGTGAGCAGCATTCCGCCCATCACGATCACGAAGCCGTAGGTCGGGATGGCGAACGCGGTGCCCGACTCGCGCAGCCCGCGCAGGTTGACGGCGGTCAGCAGGACCACCGCGAGCACCGCGATCATGACCTTGTGGGTGGCCACGAACGGCACCACCGAGCCGAGGTTGGCCACCCCGGAGGAGACCGACACGGCCACCGTGAGCACGTAGTCGACAAGCAGGGCACTGGCCACGCCGACCCCGAACTTCGGCCCGAGGTTGACCGTTGCCACCTCGTAGTCGCCGCCGCCGGAGGGGTAGGCGTGCACGTTCTGCCGGTAGCTGGCCACCACCGTGAGCATCACCACCACCACGGCGAGGGCGATCCACGGGGAGAAGAAGTACGCCGAGGTGCCGGCGATGGAGAGGGTCAGCAGGATCTCGTCAGGCGCGTACGCGACGCTGGACAGCGCGTCGGAGGCGAACACGGGCAGCGCGATGCGCTTCGGCAGGAGGGTGTGCTGCAGACGGTCGGACCGGAACGGTCGACCGAGGAGCATTCGCTTCAACAGCGAGGTGGGACTGGCCACGAACGCCAAGGGTACGACCACCACTGTGCGAACGCGGGGGTGGGCGATCACGCTCGGCCGCGATGAGGGGGTACGGTCGGTCCCGCTGTCGACCCGGACGTGGCAGGCTCGGACCCGAAGCCACCGGCGGCGGAAGGCCAGCGGCAGCGGTACGCACCTTGGGAGGGACAGCGTGCACGTCGTGATCATGGGATGTGGCCGGGTCGGTTCGACCCTCGCCCACAGCCTGGAGTCCCGGGGGCACTCGGTGGCGGTGATCGACCAGAACGCCGACGCCTTCCGGCGACTCGGCCCCGACTTCGCCGGGATCACGGTGACCGGGGCGGGCTTCGACGGCGAGGTGCTGCGCCAGGCCGGCATCGAACGCGCGGACGCCTTCGCCGCCGTCTCCAGCGGTGACAACTCGAACATCATCTCGGCGCGGTTGGCCCGCGAGACGTTCGGCGTGTCCCGCGTGGCGGCCCGCATCTACGACCAGCGCCGGGCCCAGGTCTACGAGCGGCTGGGCATCCCCACTGTGGCGACTGTGCGCTGGACGGCCGACCGGATGCTGCGGCACCTCGTGCCGGAGGGCAACGTGGAGATCTTCCGCGACCCGACGAGCACCGTGTCGATCGTCGAGGTCCCGGTGCACAAGGAGTGGATCGGCCGCCCGGTGCGCGCCCTGGAGGAGGCGGCCGGCGCGCGGGTGGCCTACCTGATCCGCTTCGGCATCGGCACGCTGCCCACCACGTCCACAGTCGTCCAGGAGGGCGACCAGGTGTTCATGCTGGTCAGCGACGACATCGTGGCGACTGTCACGTCGGTGGCGGCGACGCCGCCGGAAGGGGGGCACTGAGCCATGCGGATCGCCATCGCGGGCGCCGGCAACGTCGGCCGCTCGATCGCCCAGGAGCTGATCGAGAACGGCCACCAGGTGATGCTCATCGAACGGCAGCCGAAGATGCTCCGGCCGGACCGGGTTCCGGCCGCCGAGTGGGTGCTCGCCGACGCGTGTGAGGTGGCCAGCCTGGAGGAGGCCAATGTCGCCGGCTGCGACGTGGTGGTCGCGGCAACCGGTGACGACAAGACCAACCTGGTGCTGTCGCTGCTGGCCAAGACCGAGTTCGCGGTGCCCCGGGTGGTGGCTCGGGTCAACCGGGCCGAGAACGAGTGGCTCTTCACCGAGCAGTGGGGCGTGGACGTCGCGGTGAGCAAGCCGCGGGTCATGGCCGCGCTCGTCGAGGAGGCGGTCACCGTCGGCGACCTGGTCCGCCTGATGACCTTCCGGCAGGGCGAGGCGAACCTCGTCGAGATCACCCTGCCACCGACCGCGCCCTACGTCGGTCAGCCCATTCACGCGGTGCCGCTGCCCCGCGACTCCGCCCTGGTGGCGATCCTGCGCGGCAAGCGCGTCCTGGTGCCCAGCCCGGACGACCCCATCGAGGCCGGTGACGAGCTGATCTTCGTCTGCACCGCCGAGGTGGAGGACGACGTCCGCGCGGTCATCCTCGGCCCGGACAGCGTCGAGCGGACCCGCGGCTCACGCTGAGCGTTGAGCTGCCGCCGGACCGCGGGGGCGCGGTCGATCAGGCGCCGGGCAGCGGGGTGGGCTGCGGCTCCCGGGTGACCCGACGCACCGTCCAGACGGTGATGAGCAGCAGCAGCGCGTACGGCGGGTAGCCCAACGCCAACCGCGCCACGCCCAGTGCGGTGTCCTGGTGGGCCAGGTAGAGCCCGGCCTGCACGCCCACCTTGGCGAGCCACACCACGCCCCAGAGCACTGTCAACCGGGTGAAGGTGCGTACGAGCTTCGGGTCGGCCCGCCACTCCGATTTGCCCTTGGCGACCAGCACCGACCAGATCCACCCGACAAGCGGCTGCCGGACGACCGCCGAGATCAGCAGGGCGATGCCGTAGCCGATGCCGTAGAGGATGCCGGGAAGGTAGAAGTCCCGCTCGTCGCCGGTACGCCAGGCGATGGCGGCGCCGATGCCCACACCGAACAGCCCGTTGACCGCGTGCCGGATCGGCCGGCGCTGGGCCAGCCGCAACCCGGCGATCAACAGCGCGACGCCCACCGAGGCGATCACGGCCGGCCGCAGCTCGCCGATGATGTTGGCGAGCACGAAGACGACCACCGGGATGCTGGACTCGACCAGCCCTCGCCACCCGCCGAGCTGGTCGGCCATCTGTTCGGCGATCGTGGGCAGTGGTTCGTCGTCCTGCGGAGGATCGGTCTCCGGTTGTGCTGCCCGGTGCTGTCCCGTCGTCATGCCCGGCCTTCCGTCCGCGGTGCCGTCACTTCGGCGAGTCCAGCTCGTAGTAAGGGTTGTAGATGACCTTGCGGTCGTCGCGCATGGCGACCCGACCGCGCGCGGTCAGGTGCCGCCCCGGCTCGATCCCGGAGATGTGCCGCCGGCCCAGCCACACCAGCGTGACCACGTCGCTGCCGTCGTACAGGTCGGCCTCGAGGGTGGGCAGGTTGGTGCGCGGCGTGTAGACCACCGTGCGCAGCCGACCGGCGACCGAGACCACCTGACCTCGGGAGCACTGCTGGGCCAGGACGCCACCGCACTCGGCGCTCTCCTGGCGCAGCTCCTGCGCGTCGATCTCGGCCTCGCTGGCGGTGAACCGTTGCAGGATGCGCCGCAGCGACACCCTGCTCTCGTCGGTCGTCATGACCTCCGCGTCACCCTCTCCACACTCGCCGGCGCTGGCCGGCACCGGCCCAGCTCCGGCGACGCCGGAACCGTCCCGCCAGCGTACGCCGACGGGCCCGGTTCCGGCGGGCCGGTGCGTGGTCGGTCAGACCTGGCGGGGCTCGGCGGCGGCGGACGCGTCCGCGCCCTCGGCGCCGGCCTGGTCCGCGATCTCGCGGGGCAGCCGCAGCGGCAGCGGCTCACGGACCGGCTTCGCCTCCTGGCCACGGTCGACCACCAGGCCGTCCAGGCACTCGGCGAGCGGCCCGGCGCTGGCCGGGTCGGTGGCCACCGGGCCCTGGAAGACGCCCCGGACCATCCAGCGCGGCCCGTCGACGCCGACGAATCGCAGGTTCGTCGGGCCGTCCGCGGTCCGCACCTGGGCGTGCAGCTCCGGGCCGTACTCGCCCTCGACCTCCTGGGCGGCGGCGCCGTCGCTCAGCAGCGACTGACGGATCTCCTCGCGCACCTCGTCCCAGATCCCCTCGGACCGGGGGGCAGCGAAGACGCCGAGCTGCAGCGCGTTGTCCCCGTGCACCAGCACCACCTGCTGGATCACGCCCTGCGGGTCGGCCTGCACCCGCACCTCCACCTCGGCCACCGCCGGGATGTGCAGGCTGCCGAGGTCGAGTCGCTGCACGTCGTCGTCGACCTCGGAGATGTCGTACGGCCCACGCACCAGCCCTGGCGTCGACGCCCCGGTGCCCTCGTCGAGGACCTCGGCGGTCCGCTCGTCGCGGGTGTGCCGCCCGGCATCGGCCCGCTTTCGGGAGAAGATCACTGCGCCCACCCTCCGCTGTTCACAATCACCCTGCCACCTCTTCCGTCTGCCCGGGCCGCCGCTGGTCGGCCCACTCCTGGCCGGCCGGCGACGGCACCAACCCGGCGTGCCCGCCGGTCGAGCCGTGCCCGCCGGTCCCGCGCGCGGAACCGGGCAACTCGGCCACCGGCTCGAACCGCGCCCGCGCGACCCGCTGGACGACGAGCTGGGCGATCCGGTCGCCACGGGAGATCTTCGCGGGCGTGTCCCGATCATGATTGATCAGGTTGACCATGATCTCACCCCGGTAGCCGGCGTCGACCGTACCGGGCGCGTTGAGCACCGTCACGCCGAGCCTGGCCGCCAGGCCGGAGCGCGGATGGACCAGGCCCACGTACCCGTCGGGCAGGGCGACGGCCACGCCGGTGGGCACCAGGGCCCGACCGCCGGGCGGCAGCTCCACGTCCGCGGCGGCCATCAGGTCGGCCCCGGCATCGCCGGGATGGGCGTACGTGGGCAGTGGCAGCTCGGCATCGAGCAGCCGTACGGGCACGGGTACGACGTCGGTCACGGGTCCCCTCTTCGTCCGGTTGTCTCCGGTGACCCTGCCATCCTGCCGGTTGGCCGGCCCGCCGTGCGCCGTACCCTCGCAGGAGTGAGCATGTCGCCCTCCCCGTCCGCCGATCGGTCGCCGGCGCCGGCCCGTCCGGCGTACGCCGAACGGCTGGACCTGCCCTGGTGGCTGTGGCTGACCGGGCTGGTGGCCGCCGCGCTGCTGGCCGTCGAGATCTGGATGGGCGGGTCCGGCGCCCGCGCCTGGGTGCCCTTCGCGGTGCTGCTGCCGGTCACCGCCGCCGCGCTGTGGTGGCTGGGCCGGATCCGCGTCGCGGTCGTCGACTCCGAGCTGCGGGTGGACGACGCCCGGCTGCCGGTGCGCTTCGTGGCCGACGTGATCCCGTTGGACGTGGCCGGCCGCCGTGAGGTGCTCGGTGTGGGCGCGGACCCGCTCGCCTTCGTGGTGCAGCGGCCGTGGGTCGGCGGCGCCGTGCAGGTGGTGCTCGACGACCCGGCCGACCCGACCCCGTTCTGGGTGGTCAGCAGCAGGCGTCCGGTCGAGCTGGCCGAGGCGGTGCTGGCCGCGCGGGACGCGCGCCGGCCCGCCGACCGTACGGCCGGCGAGCCGGGCTGATCGACGTCGACGGCTCCGCTCAGGTGCCCGTGGGCGGGCCGGGCAGGGCCGGCGGTGGCGCCGGCCGGGCGATGCCCTGACGGCGCAGGTCCACCTGGAGCTGGTCGGCCATCTGGCGGGTGGCCCGGCGGTTGAGGAAGCTGGCCACCGCCGCGCCGGTCAGGAACGGCCCGAGCGTGGTGAGGTTGCGCCCGAATCGGCGCAGCAGCATGTCCCGCATCTCCTTGCGGGCGGCGGTGCCGAGCACAGCGCCCACGCCCACGCCGGGCACCATCGGGTTGACCCCGCGCTGGGTGGCCCAGGAGTGCACCAGGGCCACCGCCCGTTGACCGCCGGCGCCCGGCAGCGCCACGCCGTGGATCTCGTGCAGCTCACCTATCAGTTTCAGCTCCACCGCCACGACGGCGACGGTCTCGGCGGCGAGCAGCACGGGCGCGGAGAGCAGCGTGGGCGCGACGGTCCACTCGACTGCCGCGACTCCCCCACCGGCCGCGCCGATCCCGGCCGTGGCGCGGGAGGCGTTGCGGATCAGTCGCTCGGCCAGGGCGGCGTCGTCCAGGCCGGGAAAGTGTCGACGCAGGGTCGCCAGGTCCCGCACGGGTACGTGCGGGGCGATCTCGGCCACCGTGTCGGTCATCCAGCGCACTGCGGCGCGGGGTTTGAACAGGTCGGAAATGCCCCTGCTGCGGGCCTGGCTCACCATCCGGGTGAGCAGTTGGCGCCGCCGGGCCGGCGCTATGTCGTCCGCGGTCAACGCCGCGACGGTGGCACCGAGGTCGTCCGCGCCGCCGTCGGTGGTGTCGCCTCGATCGCTCATGGGTCGGACCTCCCGGTGCTGTGGCTACCCGCTACGAGTCAAGCAGGTACCCACCGGCGTCGCATGCCTACACCGGTAGCGGCGGCCCCGATCAGGAGGCCGCCGCCGGTGTCGTGAGTGTCAGACGCACTCTCGGCAGATCAGCTCGCCGTTGCGCTCGACCGCCAGCTGGCTGCGATGGTGGACCAGGAAGCAGCGGGCGCACCGGAACTCGTCCTGCTGCATCGGTAGCACCTTGACAGTGAGCTCCTCGTCGGCCAGGTCGGCACCGGGCAGCTCGAAGCTCTCGGCGACCTCGGCCTCGTCGACGTCCACCGCGCCCGACTGTGAGTCGACGCGCCGTGCCTTGAGCTCTTCCAGGCTGTCCTCGCCGAGGTCGACCTCGTCGCGACGCGGGGCGTCGTAGTCGGTGGCCATCGGTTGTCACTCTCCCATATCGATGTTGTCGCTTCCGGTTGTAACGCCGGACGACGCTGTTTCGGTTCCGCTGGCCGACCACCACTTGTGTCGGGCACCCGACCCGGGGACTGTACGGGTCGGGACCGCTGGGGCCACTCCCCTGCGAGCGCGGAACCTTACCCCCCCTTGGGCGAGGCATGTATACCGCCCTTGCGGCTGAGATGTACGCCCCCGCACGCGAAGTTGTTCCCAATGTGATTCAGGCGACACGAAGATAGGGGTAGTAGTACCCGGTTCGCGGTCGGCGCGCCGGCATGTCGGACTGTTTCCACGCGACGGCCGGACAACCGTTAACCTCAGCGGCGTATTCGACGGCCGACGGTCAGTGCGATCGGTGGCGGCCGCCGCCACCCACCTGAGGTCCCGGGAGCGCCCAGATGAGTTTTGCGCGAGTGCGAGCACTCGTCGTCGTCGGCCTGCTGGGCGTCCTGGCCCTGGCCTTCGTGATCACCGCGATCGTTCGCGACAGCCAGCGGGGGGCCGGCGCAGCGGGCGGTTGTCCGGACGGCTGGCCGCTTGCCGACGTGACGCTGCACGAGCCCAAGGACGTCAAGATCAATGTTTTGAACGCGACAGTCGAGCCGGGCCGCGCCAGCATGGTCGCGGACGACTTCCGCAACCGAAAGTTCCAGGTCAAGAAGGTCGGCAACGCGCCCAAGGGGATCGACGACGTCGCCGTGCTGCGGTACGGCCCCAAGGGCGTCAGCTCCGCCCACCTGCTCAAGGCGTACTTCCTCAACAACGCGGAGCCGGTCTACGACGCGAAGCGCACGGACGACGTGGTCGACGTGGTGTTGGGCAACGGCTACCAGCAGCTCGCCACCACCACCGAGGTCAACCAGTCCCTCGGCGACCTGGGCCCGCCGGTCGCGCCGGCCGGCTCCTGCCCGGCCCCCGCCCCCAAGAAGTGACGCCGTAACCGTCCGATCCCGCTCCCTGCCACCCCGGTCCGCCCCCGGCGCTCCCGACGCGCTCAGGACGTCCTCAGGGGCCGCCGGAGGCGTCCAGGGCGGCCAGCCGGTCGTGCAGCTCGGGGAAGAGGGCGGGCGGGGCCGCGATCACCAGGTCCGGGCCGGGCGGGCGACCGGCCAGGCCGGAGACCCGCACGCCCGCCTCGGCGGCCACCAGACCGCCGGCGGCCAGGTCCCAGGCGGCCAGGCCCTTCTCGAAGTACGCGTCCAGCCGCCCCTCCGCCACCAGGCAGAGGTCCAGGGCGGCGGCGCCGAGGCGGCGGATGTCCCGCACCGACGCGATCAGCCCGGCCACCACCGACGCCTGGTGCGCCCGCCGACCGGCGTCGTAGCCGAAGCCGGTGCCGACCAGCGCCTGCCCCAGGTCCGTCTCCCCGGAGCAGCGCAGCCGGACGCCGTCGCGCCAGGCGCCGCCGCCAGCGGTGGCGGTCCACTCCTCGCCGGTGTTCACGTTGCGCACCACGCCGGCGACCACCACCCCGTCCACCTCGGCCGCCAGCGACACCGCGCTGTACGGCAACCCGTAGAGGTAGTTCACTGTGCCGTCGATCGGGTCGACGATCCACCGCACGCCGCCCGGCTCGGCGGGGCCGGTGTCCTGGGTGCCGTACTCCTCGCCCAGGACCGCGTCCCCCGGCCGCAACGCGCGCAGCGCGTCGAGGACCTGCCGCTCGACGGCGCGGTCCGCCGCCGTGACCACGTCGGTGACCGTGCTCTTGGTCGCCGCCACGGACACGCCCTCGGCCCGCATCCGGTACGCGGTGGCCGCGGCGTCCCGGGCCACCTCGATCGCGATCGCCAACAGTTCCCGCGGTGGCGGCGCCGAACGGTCCATTCCAGGGTCCCCTTCCCGTACGACCGGGGCGTTCCGGGCCGTGCGCGAGTATCATCCTTACAAAGTCCACATCTGCGCCGAATCGGCGGTCCCGCCGCCGTTACGCCGTGCGGCGCAGGATGATCGCCGCAGACGGCGTTACAATTCACCCCTGCCCACGCGCCACGGACCGCCGACCACCGGCCGGCCCGGGACACGGGGGTCCCTCAACCACATCGCCCGGCCCAGTTGCCCCACGCTGTGCCGGACGACCCGGCCGTGCCCGCTCTTCGCCTCCGGAAGGTCATTCGTGACAGAACCCCGCCAGCCCGGCGCCGACGTTCGCTCGCTCACCGACACCCTGATCGCCCACGCGCAGAGCGCCGGTGGTCAGCTCACGTCGGCTCAGCTCGCGCGCACCGTCGAGACCGCCGAGGTGACTCCGGCCCAGGCCAAGAAGATCCTCCGGGCGCTCTCCGAGGCGGGAGTGACCGTTGTGGTGGACGGCTCGGCGAGCACCCGCCGCCGGGTCGCCGCGGCCCGCTCGACGACCCCCGCGTCCCGGGCCACCACCGCCAAGACCACCAAGAAGGCCGCCGCGCCCGCCCCGAAGCAGGCGCCGGCCTCCGACGAGGCGCCGTCGACGCCGGCGCCGCGCAAGGTGGCCGCTCGCAAGGCCGCCGAGGCCACCCCGGCGAAGGCGACCAAGTCCACCCGCGCCACCAAGGCGACGGTGGCCGCGGCGGCCGGCGCCAAGCCGGTCAAGGCCAAGGGCGAGGGCGCCGAGGGTGAGATCGACCCGGAGGAGCTCGCCGCCGCCATCGAGGACGTGGTGGTGGAGGAACCGGCCGAGCTGGCCCAGGCCGCCGAGACCGACGCCGCCGCGTCGGCCACCGACAACGACTTCGAGTGGGACGACGAGGAGTCCGAGGCCCTCAAGCAGGCCCGGCGCGACGCCGAGCTGACGGCCTCCGCCGACTCCGTCCGGGCGTACCTGAAGCAGATCGGCAAGGTTCCGCTGCTCAACGCCGAGCAGGAGGTGGAGCTGGCCAAGCGGATCGAGGCCGGGCTCTACGCCGCCGAGCAGCTGCGCGCGGCCGACGAGGGCGAGGAGAAGCTCGCCCGGGAGATGGTCCGCGACCTGGGCTGGATCTCCCGCGACGGCGAGCGCGCCAAGAACCACCTCCTCGAGGCGAACCTCCGTCTGGTCGTCTCGCTCGCCAAGCGGTACACGGGGCGCGGCATGGCCTTCCTGGACCTGATCCAGGAGGGCAACCTCGGCCTCATCCGCGCGGTGGAGAAGTTCGACTACACCAAGGGCTACAAGTTCTCCACGTACGCCACCTGGTGGATCCGGCAGGCCATCACCCGCGCCATGGCCGACCAGGCCCGCACCATCCGCATCCCGGTGCACATGGTCGAGGTCATCAACAAGCTCGGCCGCATACAGCGCGAGCTGCTCCAGGACCTGGGCCGTGAGCCCACGCCGGAGGAGCTGGCCAAGGAGATGGACATCACACCGGAGAAGGTGCTGGAGATCCAGCAGTACGCCCGGGAGCCCATCTCGCTGGACCAGACCATCGGCGACGAGGGCGACAGCCAGCTCGGTGACTTCATCGAGGATTCCGAGGCCGTGGTGGCCGTCGACGCGGTCTCGTTCTCGCTCCTGCAGGACCAGCTCCAGCAGGTGCTGCAGACGCTCTCCGAGCGTGAGGCGGGTGTGGTACGTCTGCGTTTCGGCCTGACCGACGGTCAGCCGCGGACGCTTGACGAGATCGGCCAGGTCTACGGGGTGACCCGGGAGCGGATCCGGCAGATCGAGTCCAAGACGATGTCCAAGCTGCGTCACCCGTCCCGGTCGCAGGTTCTCCGGGATTACCTGGACTGAGCCGGTTTCGTCAACCGAACGTGTCGTTTTGGCCACCTGGTGTGCAACACCAGATGGAGATCGTCCGGATGCACGAATGTGATCGTTGACGTGGCACCCTTGGTGCACGGCACACTGTCCCTGCCAGGTGTGACCTCGGTCCCCCGCGGGCACACAGGGAAGGCAGCGCCTAGCAAGGGTGTTGCACGATAGGTGAGCAACGACCGAAGAGATTGTTCATCGGTGACGACCAGAGGAGGAAGGCGATGAACTCGACCCTCACGCCGCCGCCCGAAACGGTGGCACCCCCAGCCGCCGATGAACGGTGCGACCGCTGCAATGCTGCCGGTAAGCTCCGGATCACTCTGGTGGGTGGGAGCGAGCTGGTGTTCTGCGGGCACCACGCGAACAAGTACGCGGAGGATCTCGTGAAGATCACCGAGCGGTTCGCGACGGAGCCCGACTTCAGCTGGCGTGGCGCCGATCTGATGGCGAACTGAGTCCGTAGACCGACATAGCCGGCCGGAGGCACCCTGAGGGTGTCTCCGGTCGGCTTTTTCCTGTCCAGCACCCGCGCGCTTCGTGATCCACTCAGTTTCACGGAAGTCGCGCTCTCCACCTCGCTCGAACACCCCGTTTTCATGAAAGCCGAGGGGCGGCGGCCGGGCTAGAGGGTCTGCACCGTCGCGATGCGTTCCTCGAGCTGCTCGATGGTGGCCTGGGCGCTCGGCGGGCCGCCACAGAGCCGGCGCAGCTCGGCGTGGATCTTGCCGTGGGGTTGGCCGGTGCGATGGTGCCGGGCGGCCACCAGAGCGTTCAGTTGCCGCCGGAGCGCCACACGACGCTGGGCGGCACTCATGGGTGCCGGAGGCGCCGCCGTGGGCGCAGCGGCCGGCTGAGCGGCCCCGTCGGCCGTACGACGGCGCTGGGCGGCGAGCTGTGCCGCCTGGCGCTTGGTCAGCAGCAGCGAGACCTGGTCGGCGGTGAGCAGGCCGGGCAGGCCGAGGTACTCCTCCTCCTCCGGTGTGCCGGCCTGCGCGGCGGTCCCGAAGGACGCGCCGTCGAAGATCACCTGGTCCAGTTCGGCGGTGGCCGAGAGCGCCGCGAAGCGCTTCTCCAGCTCCCCGCTGGCCTGGTCGTCGCGCTGTGCCCGTTCCAGCAGGTCGTCATCGAGGCCGTCGGAGTCCTTGGGTTTGCCGAGGACGTGGTCCCGCTCGTTCTCCATCTCGCTGGCCAGCCCGAGCAGGTGCGGCACGCTGGGCAGGAAGACCGACGCCGTCTCGCCGGGGCGGCGGGCCCGCACGAACCGACCGATCGCCTGGGCGAAGTAGAGCGGGGTGCTGGCGCTGGTGGCGTAGACGCCGACCGCCAGCCGGGGGATGTCCACCCCCTCGGACACCATCCGCACCGCGACCAGCCACCGCTGGTCGGACGCCGCGAACGTCGCGATCCGCGCGGAAGCGCCCTGGTCGTCGGAGAGCACCACGGCAGCCTTCTCGCCGGTTATCTGCTCGATGAGCTTGGCGTACGAGCGGGCGGTCTGCTGGTCGGTCGCGATGATCAGACCACCGGCGTCGGGCATGCCGGCGTTGCGCAGCACGGTGAGGCGGGCGTCGGCGGCGCGCAGCACCTGCGGCATCCAGTCCCCCGCCGGGTCCAGGGCGGTACGCCACGCCTGCGCCACCAGGTCCTGGGTCATCGGCTCGCCGAGGCGGGCCGCCAACTCGTCCCCCGCGTTCGTGCGCCAGCGGGTCTCCCCGGAGTACGCCAGGAAGAGCACCGGCCGGACCACGCCGTCGCGCAGCGCGTCGGCGTAGCCGTACACCGAGTCGGCGTGGGAGCGCAGCAGCCCGTCACCGCCCCGCTCGTAGGTGACGAACGGGATGGGGTTGTCGTCGGAGCGGAACGGCGTACCGGTGAGCATCAGCCGGCGTACGGCGGGTTCGAAGGCGTTCTTCACGCCGTCGCCCCAGGAGCGGGAGTCGCCGGCGTGGTGAATCTCGTCGAGGATGACCAGGGTGCGACGGGTCATGGTGCGCCGCCTGTGCACCTGCGGGGCCATCCCCACCTGGGCGTAGGTGACCACCGCGCCGTGGAAGTCGGCCGCCGAGTGCACGTCGGCATTGCGGAACGCGGCGTCGAGCTGAATGCCCACCCGCGCCGCGGCCTCGGCCCACTGGTTCTTCAGGTGCTCGGTGGGCGCGACCACGGTGACCGCCTCGACGGTGCCGTCGCCGAGCAGCTCGGCAGCGATCCGCAGGGCGAAGGTGGTCTTGCCGGCGCCCGGCGTCGCGACCGCTGTGAAGTCCTCGGTACGCCGGCGCAGGTACTCCACCAGGGCCTTGCGCTGCCAGGCACGTAGTGCCGGGAACGTCTCGAGCACCGGCGTCCGGGCTGCCACGCGAAAGCTCCTCTCCGACCGCACGAGGGCGGACACCGGGCGAGGGCCACGAGTATCGCCGCCCATGAAAACGCCTCCGCGCAGAAGCTGCCGCGAAGGCCGACTCAGCATAACCAGCGCGGGCCCGTCGGCCCAGGCGACACCACGCCTGTCACGTTCACCACCCGCGCAGGACGGGCCTCACCACTCCGGGTCGCCGGTCGTCGGTGGCCGCAGCGTGGCCACCGGCGCGGACCAGCGGCGGCGCAGCGCGATCAGGCGCAGCCCGAAGACCCCGACGGCGGCGGCGGTGAGCGGCGCCGGCCCGGTCTGCCCGGTGACGTACAGCAACGCCACCGCGACCGATCCGGCCAGGGCGGCCACCGCGTAGATCTCCCGGCGCAGCACCACCGGGATCTCGGCGGTCAGCAGGTCCCGGCCGAGCCCGCCGCCGATCGCGGTGAGCATGCCGATCAGGCAGGCGCCGACCGCCGGCACCCGGGCGTCGAACGCCTTGAGCGTGCCGGTGACGGTGAACAGACCGAGGCCCGCAGCGTCGAGCACCAGCACAGTGGTGCGCAGTCGGGCGAGCTGTGGGTGCAGCCAGAAGACGGCGACCGCGGTGATCGCCGCGGTGGTGGCGTACCGCCAGTCGGCGAAGGCGAGCGGCGGCACCTCGTCGATGACCAGGTCGCGGAAGATCCCACCGCCGAGCGCGGCCACGAAGCCGACGAACGCGACGCCGAACAGGTCGAGTCGTTTGGCCACCGCCGCCGAGGCGCCGGAGGCGGCGAAGACCGCCACCCCGGTCAGGTCGGCGACGAGCAGGGCGGTGGAGGTGGTCACCGCCGCAGGCTACGTCGCCGGCCGGAGCGCCGGCCGGGGTTCACTCGCGGTACGAGTCGTAGATCTCCTTGCACTTGGGGCAGACCGGCGAGCCCGGCTTGGCCGCCTTGGTGACCGGGAAGGTCTCCCCGCAGAGCGCGACGACGAAGGTGCCCATGACGGCACTCTCGGCGATCTTCTCCTTGCGGACGTAGTGGAACATCTCGGGACCGGTGTCGGCGTCCTTCAGTTCCGGACGCTCGAGAACCTCTGTGCTCACGTCTGCACCTCCAACCGCCAAGTTTGGCAGGTCATCACGGCCGGGTCCACTTGAGCCCGGGCCGGTTCCGACCCGTACCGTGCCGGTGTGACTGACTTTCGCATCAGCTTCGGCACCGAGGTGGCCGAGGCCCTGCGCGACGGCCGGCCCGTCGTCGCGCTGGAGAGCACCATCGTCTCGCACGGCCTGCCCCGTCCGCAGAACCTGCAGGTGGCCCGCGAGATCGAGCAGGCGGTCCGGAACGCCGGGGCGGTGCCGGCGACCATCGGGATGATCGGCGGCGAGCTGGTGGTCGGCCTGGACGACGCGCAGCTGACCCGGCTGGCCACCGTCGACGGGGTGACGAAGCTCTCGGTCCGCGACCTGGCCGTGGCGGCCGCGACCGGCGCGGACGGCGCCACCACCGTGGCGGCGACGAGCGCCGTGGCCGCCGCCGCCGGGATCGGGGTGTTCGCGACCGGCGGCCTGGGCGGCGTGCACCGCGAGGCGGCGCACACCTTCGACGAGTCGGCGGACCTGGTCACCCTGGCCCAGACTCCGATCACTGTGGTCTGCGCGGGGGTCAAGTCGATCCTCGACGTGGGCGCGACGCTGGAGCGCCTGGAGACCCTCGGGGTCGCCGTCATCGGTTACCGCACCCGCCGGTTCCCCGGCTTCTACCTCACCGACGCGGGCTTCGACCTGGACTGGTCGGTGGACTCCCCGGAGCAGGTCGCCGCCGTGCTGGCCGCCCGCGACGAGCACGCCGTGCACACCGGCGGCCTGCTCGTCGCCAACCCGCTGCCGGTCGACGAGCAGCTCGACCCGGAGCTGCACGACCGGACCCTCGCCGAGGGGCTGGCCCGGCTGGAGCGGGACGGGGTGACCGGCAAGGCCGTCACCCCGTACCTCCTGGCGCACTTCCACTCGGCCACCGAGGGCGCCAGCCTGGCGGTGAACGTCCGGATCATCCTGCGCAACGCCGACCTGGCCGCGCGCATCGCGGTCGCCGCGGTCGCCCGCGCCTCCGCCGTCCCGGCATGACCCCTGGGGCCCGCGTGGTCGTCGTCGGGGACGTGATCACCGACGTGGTCGCGGTGCTGTCCGGGCCGCTCGCGGCCGGGTCGGACACCGGTGCCGAGATCAGTCTCGGCGGGGGCGGGCAGGCGGCCAACACCGCCGCCTGGATCGCCGCGCAGGGGATGGCCGTCACACTCGTCGGCGCGGTCGGCGACGATGACGCCGGGCGCGACCGGGTGGCCGAGCTGGACCGCGCGGGCGTGGACTGCGCGGTCGAGCGGGTGGTGGGCGCCCGGACCGGCACGGTGATCGTGCTGGCGGCCGACGGCGAGCGGACCATGGTCACGTCGCGGGGCGCGAACCTCGCGTTGCGCGCCGAGCACGTGGAGAAGGCCCTGGCGGCGGTGCCCGAGGCGGGGCATCTGCACCTGTCCGCGTACACCCTGTTGGACGCCGGGTCGCGCGGCGCGGGGTTGCGGGCGCTGGGCGCCGCCCGCGAGCGCGGGCTCACCACAAGCGTCGACGCGGCGTCCGCGGCGCCGCTGCGGCGGGTCGGCGCGCGGACCTTTCTCGGTTGGGTACGCGATGTCGACCTGCTGCTGGTCAACGCGGACGAGGCCACGGTGCTGGCCGGCGGTCTGGACCCGGCGGCGCAGGGGCGGGCGCTGTCGGCGACGGCTCGGCGGGTCGTGGTGAAGCGCGGGGCGGCGGGAGCGGTCTGGGTGGACCGCACCTCGCCGGTCTGCGTGGCTCCGGCCCGGCGGGTGGCGGTGGTGGACGTCACGGGCGCGGGCGACGCCTTCGCGGCCGGCCTGCTCACCGCGTGGCTCGCCGGTGCCACCCCGACCGCGGCACTGAGCCGCGCGACCGACCTGGGCGCGCTGGCCGTCTCCACGGCCGGTGCGCGGCCACAGCCGTAACTGTCGAAAGCAGCCGTAACGGCCGGCCCACGGCCACCGCGCGGCCGAGAACGGTCGAGCCCTGGCCCGCGCGACGCGGGTCAGGGCTCGACGTCGATGACCCTGTGTGGGCGTTCCTCGGCGGTGAGGCTCATCGGCGGGGTCTCGTCCTTGTGACGGCTGTGGAACCGATTGGCCAGCCGGTGCTCCTCCTTGGGCGGCCGGTCGTTGGCCAGCAACACGGCCAACCACGGAATGAGCACCATGCCGAGGGCACACAGCGGCAACCAGACCCAGAGCAGTGGGGCGTTCGCGCCGACCAGGATCGCGCCGGCGACGATGCAGGCCACCCGGATGCCCATCATGAGGACATAGCGGCGCTGACGGCTGGTGAGCTGATCATTCTGGCTGCGCGAGGCATCGGTGATCAGAATCGGCTGGTACGCCTGACGCTTCACCATGGACCTCCTCGAGGGGATTACGCCCCATCCTGTCACCACGGAGGCGTGATCAGCGAAAATTGACCTGGCCCGGTACGTGTTACGTGCGTGGTACGCTGCGCGACGTGGGCAGCAGGTTCAGCTTCACCGACGAGGCGTTGGCCAACCTGAGGGTCTACGACGTCACGCCCGGGGAAGTCTGGGAGGCGCTGCACAGCGCTCGACGGGTCATCCGCCACCTGGGTGACGACGTGATGGTGGTCTACGCCGCCGGCCGGCGCGGCCGCCGCCTGGCGGTGCTGCTCGCCGAGGCCGATGGCACCGACAACGACTGGGACATCCTCTCCGCCCGCGAGCTGAGCGACGTCGAGTCGAAGCGCTACGACGAGGCCGTGCGGAGAGATCGCCGATGAGGAGGCCGTGACGATGCACCGTAACGACGCGACCAAGCAGTTCCACAGCGGCGACGACCGGCTCGCCGACCTGATCGACGACAGCCCCTCGGTGGACCTGCCCACCCCCGACACCGACGTGCCGATGGTGAGCCGATCGGTGCGGCTGCCACTGGAGACGTACGAGCGGGTGCGCGCCGCCGCCGATGCCCGGGGCATCGGGGTCACCACGCTGATGCGGCAGTGGATCGAGGCCGGCCTCGCCGACCTGGACGACTCCGCGACCGTCTCTCTCGCCGACGTCCGGCGGGCGCTGGCCTCGCTCGCCCACCCGACCGCCGCCTGAGCGCGCGGGTCAGCCGTCGGCGGTCTTCGCCTTGGCCGCCGCCTTCATCTGCTGCTTGTACTCCCGCACCCGGCGCAGCGAGTCGACGTCGGTGACGTCCGCCACCGACCGGTGGGCGCCGGGGTCGCCGTACCCGCCGGCCGCCGTCCGCCAGTCCTGCGGGGTCACCCCGAACCGCTTGCCGAGCAGGGCCACGAAGATCTGCGCCTTCTGCTTGCCGAAGCCGGGCAGCCCGGCGAGCCGCCGCAACAGCTCCGGCCCGTCGGCGACGTCGGCCCAGAGCAGCGCGGCGTCCCCGTCGTAGCGCTCCACGAGCACCCGGCAGACCTCCTGCACCCGGGCCGCCATCGCCTTCGGGAACCTGTGCAACGCGGGCGGCTGGGCGAAGAGCGCGACGAGCGCCTCCGGGTCGTAGCCGGCCAACTCCGCCGCGTCCAGGTCGTGGCCGAGCCGCTGGGTGAGCACGTACGGAGAGGAGAACGCCTTCTCCATCGGCACCTGCTGGTCCAGGGTCATGCCGAGAAGCAGGGCCAGTGGGCTGCGCTCCAGCAGCCGGTTGGCCTCCGGATCGATGGGCAGCACGAGCGTCATACCCGCCATCTTGCCTGGCCCGCGGATCCGGGTCGGCACCGACGCTCCGGCGGTCGTCCGGCGGGTGCTGCCGACGCGGGACGGCACGAAAGGCAGGATGAGGGCGTGGACGAACACGACATGCTGCTCTCCCCCGCCGGTGTCGACGCGCTGCGCGCCGCGCTGACCCGGACCGGGTTCACCAGCCACGGCATCGCCGAGCGGCTGGGCGCGCAGGCCACCGCCGCGGTCGCCCGCAACGACTACCGGGCCGCACTGCGCGCCACCGAGGACGGCGACCCGCTCGGCACCCTCATCCGGGTGTTCATCTGCGACCAGACCGAGCCGGAGGCCGCGGTGGCCGCCGCGCTGGCGCCCCTCCCGCTGGAGGAGGCGCTGGCCGGCGGGCTGGTCGAGCGCTACGGCGACGGCCTGCGCGCCGGCGTCGACCTGGAGCCGTACGGCGACGACTGGTGGGTGCTCGCCGACGTGCCGGCCAGCGCCCGGCCGGGTCGTCCACTGCACGCCGAGCACGTGCTGGGCATCGGCGGCGCCACGCAGACCCTGATCGGCGCGACAGTGCGCCGGCCGGTGGGCAGCGCACTGGACCTGGGCACCGGCTCCGGCGTGCAGGCCCTGCACCTGGCCACCCACGCCGACACGGTGACCGCCACTGACCTCTCCGAGCGGGCCCTGCGCTTCGCCGCGACCACCGCCGCCCTCAACGGCCAGGACTGGGAGCTGCTGCGCGGCGACCTGGTCGCCCCGGTGGCCGGGCGCCGCTTCGACCTGGTGGTGAGCAACCCGCCGTTCGTGGTCGGCCCGGGTACCACCACGCACGTCTACCGCGACTCGGGGCGGGTGGGTGACGCGATCGCCGCCGAACTGGCCTCCGCCGCTCCCGGCCTGCTCACCGAGGGCGGCACCATGCAGTACCTGGCGAACTGGGTGCACGTCGCCGGCGAGGAGTGGGACGAGCGGGTGGCCGGCTGGTTCGCCGGCACCGGCCTGGACGCCTGGGTGATCCAACGCGAGGTGGCCGACCCCATGGCGTACGTCGACCTGTGGCTCAACGACGTCGGCCAGGGCGCCGACCCGCAACGGGCCGCCGTCTGGCTGGACTGGTTCGACGCGCACAAGATCGAGGGAGTCGGCTTCGGCATCGTGTCGCTGCGCCGAGGTGGGCACGCCGATCCGGTGGTCCGCGTGGAGGACCTGCGTCAGCAGGTCCAGCCGCCACTGGGCGACCACATCGGCGCCTGGTTCGACCGCCAGGACTTCCTGCGGGTACGCGACACCGACGGGCTGCTCGCCGAGCGCTACCGGGCCGCCGATGGTCTCCAGCTGCGCCAGGAGGCCACCATGGGCGACGAGGGCTGGGCGGTGGACCGGCAGGTGCTCGCGATGCCGCACGGCCTGCGCTGGACCGAGGAGATCGACCCGCTGGTGCTGGCGCTCGTCGGCGGGGCCGACGGCCGGCTGCCGCTGCGCGACCAGCTCGCCCTGCTCGCGGCGGCCCACGACGTCGAACCCGCGGAGATGGCCGAGGCCGCCGGCCCCATCGTCGCGCACCTGGTGGAGCGCGGCTTCATCGAGCCGGTGACCGCGTGACGCGGGCGGTCGTGCTGATGCGGGCCGGGGTGCTCTGATGCGGGCGGTGGTGCAGACCGTCGGGCGGGCCAGCGTGACGGTCGACGGCGAGGTGGTCGGCGCGATCGAGAACGGCCTGCTGGTGCTGCTCGGGGTGACGCACACCGACACCGCCGAAACCGCCCGGACGATGGCCCGCAAGGTGCACGAGCTGCGGATCCTGGACGGCGAACGGTCCGCCGCCGATGTCGGAGCGCCGATCCTGGTGGTCAGCCAGTTCACCCTTTACGGCGACGCCCGCAAGGGCCGCCGTCCAAGTTGGACGGCGGCGGCCCCCGCCGAGGTGGCCGAACCCCTGGTGACAGCGGTAGTCGAGTCCCTACGCGAACGAGGCGCCACTGTCGAGACCGGCCGCTTCCGCGCCCACATGCTGGTGGAGAGCACCAACATAGGCCCCCAAACCCTCCTCCTGGACCTCTGACACCCCGGTTGATCATGAAGTTGTTGCCACGACACGCCGAGGCGGCGGGCAATAACTTCATGATCAACGGCTGGGGCGGCGGGACAGGGATCCGCGGAGCCAGGTGTCCAGTTCGGCGGGCCAGTCGGTGTGGTCGGCCGTGGCGTGCTCGACAGTGAACCGGCCGAAGGCGTCGCGGCCCTCGGTGAAGACGCCGCCGCGCTTGTCGACCTCCAGCACCACCTGCATCTGTCGCGCGTCGGCGATGAAGGTGACCTCCAACTGGTTGATCGACCGGGCGTACTGCGGTGCCGGGCTGAACTCGATCTCCTGGTAGAACGGCAACGTCTGCCGTACGCCGTAGAGGTGCCCACGCTCCACATCGGCTCGCGCGAAGCGGAAGCCCAGTCGCAGCAGCGCGTCCAGCAGCCGCTCCTGCGCGGGCAGCGGGTGCACCGACACGGCATCCAGATCGCTGGTGTCGACGGCTCGGGCGACCTCCAACTCGGTCCGCAGGCCCATCGTCATGCCGTGCAGGTGCTGCCCGTACAGCTCGGTCACGGGTGTCTCCCAGGGCACGTCGAAGCGGAACGGGAGGTCGTGGCGCTGCCCCGGCTCCAACCGGAACGCGCCGGTGACCCGCTGGCGGTGGAACTCCTGAGTGGTGTCGTAGTCGCTGTCGCCGCTCTCCACCTCGACCCGGGTGACCAGGCCGAGCGTGACGTGCTCGATGTCGACCTGATGGTCGCCGCCGAGCACCTGGATGCGGCCCTCCAACTGCCCTCCGGGGCGGCAGTTCGGGTTGGCGAGCACCGTCTCGACCGACGGGCCACCGACCCCCATCGCCTTCATGAGCCGCTTGAAGACCACACCGTCCTCCATCGTCGGACCACGCCGACCCGGGGCGGCCGGCCTGCCCGCAACGTAGCCGGGCGGCGCACGCAACCGCCGGGACGACACACCGCGGCAACGATCCGGCCGGATTCCTGTCGGGTGCCCGATCGCCTCACTCCCGTTTCACGCCCTGCCCGCCAAGCTGTGTTTCACACCGGCACCACTGGGCCGGAGACGCGGCACAGACGTGGACACGGGGAGAGACAGAGATGGTCCTGCAGATGACGGAACACCGGACGCGCCCGGCCACCAGCACCGAGAGCAACGGGCCCGCAGAGGCCCTCACCGACCTGGACGCCACCGACGAGCGCGGCATCTCCACCGACCTGGTCCGGGCGTACCTGAACGGGATCGGCCGGACGAAGCTGCTCACCGCGGCGCAGGAGGTCGACCTGGCCCGCCGGATCGAGGCCGGCCTGTTCGCCGACGAGAAGCTCGCCACCTGCACCCCGGTCTCCGAGGAACTGCGGGCCGACCTGGAGCTGATCGTCGCCGAGGGCCGCGCCGCCAAGGACCACCTGCTGGAGGCGAACCTGCGGCTGGTGGTCAGCATCGCCAAGCGCTACACCGGACGTGGGATGGCCTTCCTCGACCTGATCCAGGAGGGCAACCTCGGCCTCATCCGGGCGGTGGAGAAGTTCGACTACGCCAAGGGTTACAAGTTCTCCACGTACGCCACCTGGTGGATCCGGCAGGCGATCACCCGGGCCATGGCCGACCAGGCTCGCACCATCCGCATCCCCGTGCACATGGTCGAGCAGGTCAACCGGATGGTCCGGGCCCGCCGCGAGCTGGCGGTGACGCTGGGTCGCGAGCCCACGGTCGCCGAGGTCGCCCGTGCCCTGGACATCCCCGAGTTCCAGGTCATCGAGCTGATCTCGTACGACCGCGAGCCGGTCAGCCTGGACCAGGCCGTCGGCGACGACGGCGAGAGCGCGCTCGGTGACTTCGTGGCCTCGGTGGACCCGCGCACCGACCCGGGCGAGGGCGCCGCGCAGGGCGAACTGCGCAACGAGGTGAGCATCGTGCTGGCCACGCTGTCGCAGCGGGAGCAGGCGGTCATCCGGCTCCGGTTCGGGCTGGACGACGGCCGGCAGCGCACCCTGGACGAGGTCGGCCGGGAGTTCGGCCTGTCCCGTGAGCGCATCCGGCAGATCGAGAAGGTGACGCTGCTGAAGCTGCGCGCTCCGGAGCGCGCGCAGCGCCTGGAGGCGTACGCCTGCTGACGTACCCGCTTCGACAGGGAGGCCCCGGCGGTTCGCCGGGGCCTCCCCCGCTGTCGAGGTGTTTGACTGTGGCACCGATCCATCGCCGCGAGGAGAGCTACCGTGAACTGGACGTTGGAAGTGGTAATCGTGCCGGTCTCCGACGTGGAACGGGCGAAGACGTTCTACGCCGACCAGCTCGGCTTCGTCGTCGACCACGACACGGTGATCAGCGACGAGGCGCGCATCGTCCAGCTGACGCCGCCCGGCTCCGGCTGCTCGATCGTGATCGGCACGGGCGTGGTCCCTGAGATGCCTCCCGGTTCGCTCCGGGGCCTGCAACTGGTGGTGCCCGACCTGAAGCGGGCTCATGCCGAGCTTGTCGAACGTGGTGTGGACGTCAGCGATATCCAGGTGCTGGGCGACAACCCGAGCCCCACGCCGCACCCGCTGGACAATGTCGGCTTCGTCTTCTTCGCCGACCCGGACGGCAACACCTGGGGTGTCCAGCAGATCTCCAGCCGCGCCTGACCGGCCGCGTTCAGAGGCGCCGGGGGCCGGTGTCCGGGCGGGCGGCCACGCCGCCCACCCGCACCTCGGCGTGCAGGACCGAGATGCCGTCCGGACGGGCGAGCACCGGGTTGAGGGTCAACGAACGCACCCGGGGCTGGTCGTCGGCGAGCTGACCGACCCGCAGCAGCAGGTCGGCCAACGCCGCCCGGTCCACCGGTGCGGCACCCCGGTGCCCCCGCAACAGCGGTGCCGCCCGGGGTTCGTCGACCAGCTCGGCCGCGTCGGTGCGGGTCAGCGGCACCGCCCGCCAGGCCCGGTCGCCCAGCAGCTCGGTGGCGACCCCGCCGAGGCCGAAGCCGACCACCGGCCCGAACGCCGGATCCTCCACCAGCTCCACCACGCAGGCCACGCCCGGCGGGACCATCGGCTGCACCAGCACGTCCGCGCCGAAGCCGGCGGCCATGTCGGTGTACGCGCGGCGGACGCTCGCCTCGTCGGCCAGGTCGAGGCGGACCGCGCCCAGGTCGAGCCGGTGTCGCAGCCCCGCGGCGGCGGCCTTGAGCGCCACCGGAAAACCCACCCGGGCCGCCGCGTCGACAGCCGCGTCGACCGAGTCCACGGGCACCGACGCGACGGTCTCGATGCCGTACGCGGCCAGCAGCCCCTGCGCGTCGGTGCTGTCGGCGCGCAGCGCAGCCGCCGCGGCGTCCCGGTCGATCCCGGGCAGTTCGGGTGCCACTCCGGGAGGACGGCGCAGCCACTCGGCGTACCGGTGCGCCCGGGCGAGGGCCCGAACGGCCTCCTCCACGCCCCCGTACGCGGGCACCCCGGCCGGTAACCGCCCGACCAGGAACGTCGCCACGGTGGGCTTGCCCAGGGCGAGGGCGGCCGGCAGCGCGGCGGTGACGTCGGCTTCCATCTCGGCGCGTTGGCCGGGCAGCGGCGGGGCGAAGACCACGACGAGGGCGTCCACCCGGTCGTCGCCTGCCGTCTCGGCGAGGGCGGCGGCGAACTCGTCGGCGCCGGCGCTCGGCGCGACGTCGCGCGGATAGCCCTCGGCGACGGTCAGGCCCTGCCCGACACAGGCCGTGGCGGCCAGGCCGGTCAGCGCCGAGGAGTTGCCGACCACGCCGACCCGGCCGCCGGTGGGCAGCGGCTGGTTGGCCAGCAACACCCCCACGTCGAGCAGCTCGGGCACGGTGTCCACCCGGATCACCCCGGACTGGGCGAAGAGCGCGGCCACCGCCACCTCATCCGGCCCGGCGGTGTCACCGACACCGGGCGGGCGGGCCGGCGAGGCGAGCGCCACGACCGGTTTCGCGCGGCCGATCCGCCGGGCCAGCCGGGCGAACTTGCGTGGATTGCCGAACGTCTCCAGGTACAACATGATCACGTCGGTGCCGGGGTCGTCCTGCCAGTACTGCAGGAGGTCGTTGCCGGAGACGTCGGCCCGATTGCCGGCCGACACGAAGCTGGACAGTCCGAGGCCACGACGGTCCGCCTCGGCGAGCAGCGCCACCCCGAACGCGCCGGACTGGCTGAAGATGCCGACCCGGCCCACCGGCGGCAGCGCCGGGGCGAGGGTGGCGTTGAGGCGTACCGCCGGGTCGGTGTTGGCCACGCCCAGGCAGTTCGGGCCGACCACGCGCATGCCGGCCGCGTGCGCCGCGCGGACCAGCGCACGTTGCGTGGCCGCGCCCTCCGGACCGGCCTCGGCGAAGCCGGCGGAGATCACTACCAGGCCGTGCACCCCGGCTGCCGCAGCGTCGGCGACCACAGCGGTCGCCGCCTCCGGCGGGACCGCCACCACCGCCAGGTCCACCGCGACCCCGGCGTCGACAGCCGAGGGGTACGCGGGCAGTCCCGCCACCGTCGACGCGCTCGGATGCACAGGCACCACCGCGCCCGTGAACCCGCCGTCGCGCAGGTGCCCGAGGACCGCCGCGCCGACACCCTGCCCGGTGGCGCTCGCGCCGTAGACGGCGATGCCGCGCGGGGCGAGCAGCCGGGCGATCGAGCGGGCCTCGGTGCGGTGCTCCCGGCCGCGCTGCACCTCCAGGGTCGTCTCCGTCGGGGCGATCGGGAAGCTCAGGTGCACAACACCGTCGGCGTACGCGCGCTGCACCTGGTAGCCGAAGTCGGAGAAGACCCGCAGCATCGTCCCGTTGGCCGGCAGCACCTCTGCGACGAAGCTCATGATGCCGTTGCGCCGGGCGGCGTCGGCCAGGTGCTCCATCAGCACCGAGCCGATGCCCCGACCCTGGAAGGCGTCCTCGACCACGAAGGCGACCTCCGCCTCCGGCGCCTGCGGGCCGAGCCGCTCGTACCTGCCGACCGCGACGATCAGGTCACCGGCAAGCACCACGAACGCCTCCCGGTCGTGGTGGTCGACAGTGACGAACCGGATCAGATCCCGCTCCGGGATGCGCGGGTACGGCGAGAAGTAGCGCAGGTAGCGGGTGCGCTCGGAGAACCGGCTGTGCATCGCCACGATCGCCGGCGCGTCGGCCGGGTCGATCGATCGCAACTGGACGGTGCTGCCGTCGCTGAGCAGCACGTCCACCGGCTGGTCCACTGTCGTCACAGGAAACGGCCCGGCTCAGTCCCGGGGGTCGTACGGGTCGAGCCCGAGCAGCGGGAAGACGGCCTTGCGGGTCGCCGCGATCGCCCGGTCCACCGCGTTCGGCTCGCCCGTCGGCTGCCACGGCTCGAACGACGGGTCCGCGTCGTCGGTCATCCGCAGCGGAATCTCCCGGCCCGGCCGACGGGCCGCGGCCAGCTCCCGCCAGGCGGGCGGAGTGAGCGTCGCCGGGTCGATCGGGTCGCCGGTCGCCACGGCCAGCAGGTGGCTCCAGGCTCGGGGCACCACCTCGACAAGCGCGTACCCGCCGCCGCCGGTGGCCACCCAGCGGCCCTCACACAGCTCGTCGGCGAGCGCCCGCAACGCCAGGTAGGTGGCGCGCTGCCCGTCCACCGTCAGGTTCAGGTCGGCGAGGGGATCCAGCCGGTGCCCGTCCGCGCCGCACTGGCTCACCAGCACCTGCGGCCGGAACGCGCGCAGCACCGACGGCACGATCGCGTGGAACGCCCGCTGCCAGCCGGTGTCGTCGACACCCGGCGGGAGCGGCATGTTGACCGCGCTGCCCTGCGCGCCCGGCCCACCCGTCTCGTCCGGGAAGCCGGTGCCGGGAAAGAGCGCGAGCGGCGTCTCGTGCAGGCTTACCGTGAGCACCCGCGGGTCGTCCCAGAAGACGTCCTGCACGCCGTCGCCGTGGTGCACGTCCACGTCGACGTACGCGATCCGCTCCGCGCCCAGGTCGAGCAGGCGAGCGATGGCCACGGCCGGGTCGTTGTAGACACAGAAGCCGGAGGCGCGGGCGGGCATCGCGTGGTGCAGGCCGCCGGCCACGTTCACCGCCCGCCGGGCGTCGCCACGCCACACCGCCTCCGCGGCGGCCACCGTCGCACCGGTGATCAGAGCGCTGGACTCGTGCATCCCCTCGAAGACCGGGTTGTCGGAGGTACCCAGCCCGTACCCGGCGAACAGCGGGTCACGCGGCGCGGCCCGCACCGCGGCCAGGTAGGCCGGGTGGTGCACGCGGGTCAGCAGGGCGTCGTCGGCGGGCTCCGGCTTGACCACGCGGACCCCGGGACGGTCCAGGATGCCCAGCTCCCGGGCGAGCGCGACGGTCAGCTCCACCCGGACCGGGTCCAGCGGATGGTCACCCATGTTGTAGGCGAGCAGCGCGGGGTCCCACACCACCACCGTGTCGTCGGACATGAGCCCATCGTCGCACGAGGACCGTCGTCGACCCGTCGCACGCGCTGGTCAGCGGCCAGGTGTCGACCCGGAGGCGACCGGCCGGGCCGGGTCGGCGACCCAGTTGCTCCACGAACCCACGTAGAGCGCGGCGTCCGTGCGGCCGGCCAGGTGCAGCGCGAGAACGGCCTGCGCGGCGGTCACCCCGGAGCCGCAGTACGCCCCGACCGCCCGCGCCCCGCTGACACCGACGGCGGCGAACCGCTCGCGCAGCACGTCGGCGGCCGGAAAGCGCCCGTCCGGGCCGACGTACTCGCCTGCGGGCAGGTTGGCCGCGCCGGGCACGTGACCGGCGACCGGGTCGATCGGCTCGACCTCACCGGCGTAGCGGGGCGCCGCGCGCACGTCGAGCAGCACGGCGTCATCGGCGGTCGCCAGCGCGGCGGCCTGCCCGGCATCCAGCACCGGAAGATCACCAGGGCGTACCTCGACGTCGCCCTCGGCCGGAGCGGGCGCGGTGGTGGAGACCTGTCGTCCGGCGGCGACCCAGGCCGGGAAGCCGCCGTGCAACAGGCGCACCTGCCCGTGCCCGGCCCAGCGCAACGTCCACCAGGCGCGGGCGGCGGCCAGGCCGTCACCACCGTCGTACACCACAACGGGGTGACCGGCGCGGACGCCGGCCGCCCGCAGCGCGGCCCGCAGCGCGCCCGGGTCGGGCAGCGGGTGCCGGCCGCCGGCCCCGGGCCGCCCGCACAGCGCGGTGTCCAGGTCGACGAAGACCGCGTCGGGCAGGTGACCGGCCAGGTAGTCGTCGTGGCCGGGCGGACCGGTGAGCCGCCAGCGGACGTCGAGCAGGGTGGGCGGGTCGGCGTGGTCGAGTTCGGCGGCGAGCCCATCGACCTCGACAAGCAGCTCCTCGGTACCGGACATGGCGACCATCCAACACCATCCGGGACGGCGGCACGCGGTTCGGCGGCGGTCGTCGCTCACGACGCGGGGTAGCATCGTGCACCGGAGGGCCGCTGACGTTATGAAGTCTCACGACCTGGTCGACACGACCGAGATGTACCTGCGCACCATCCTCGAGTTGGAGGAGGAGGGGGTGCCGCCGCTGCGTGCCCGGATCGCCGAACGGCTGCAGCAGAGCGGCCCCACAGTGAGCCAGACCGTCGCCCGGATGGAGCGCGACGGCCTGCTCACCGTCGAGGGCGACCGGCACCTGACGCTCACCGCGCTCGGCCGCGGCAGCGCCGTCTCGGTGATGCGCAAGCACCGCCTCGCCGAGCTGCTGCTCGTCAACGTCATCGGGATGCCCTACGAGGAGGCCCACGAGGAGGCCTGCCGCTGGGAGCACGTGATGAGCGACGCGGTGGAGAAGCGGGTGTACGACCTGCTCAACCGACCCACCCGCTCCCCGTACGGCAACCCGATCCCGGGTCTTCAGGAGCTGGGCTCGGCCGAGGCGGAGACCGTCGAGGCCGCCGAGGGCGAGCGCAACCTGGCCTTCCCCGGCCTCTCCGGGCCGGTCGTGGTGCGTCGGATCTGCGAGAGCGTGCAGAAGGACGCCGACGTGCTGCGCCAGCTGCACGCCGCCGGTGTCGACCCGGGCGCCACGGTGACCGTGGCCCAGGAGCGCGACGGGGTGTCGATCGACCGGTCCGGCGACCGGGTGCGACTGCCCCGCGAGGTCGCCTCCCGGGTCTTCGTCGCCGCCAACTGACGCACCGCGCACCCGGGCGTCACAGCGCCCGGGTGTCCACCTTCCGGGCCAGCGCGACCAGGTCCGTGGCCGTCTTCTCGGCGGCCGCGCGCTCGGCGTCACGGGCACCGGTCCAGGCCAGCGTGGCGAGGCGTCCGTCGGTGGCCAGCCAGCCGACCTCGGCGACCGGCCCGTGCCCGCCGGTAGCGGCGGCGGTACGCCGGTACGCCTGCTGACCCAACCCGGTGACCTTCGCCGCCTTGTCGGGCACCACGTCCGCGCCGAAGGTGGCCTTGTCGATGGTGGTCTCGGACACACTGAGCATCAGCTCCGGCAGCGCCGCGCGCTCGGCCCGGACGACGCACGTGTGCGTGTCGCTCCGCTCGCTGGCCGCCGCCACGTCGAAGCGCACCTTGACGAGCTGCTCGATCACGGCGAAGTCCAGCAGTCGGCAGGCACCTCCCGAGGAGGCCGCCGACACGTCCAGGGCGACCGGCGCCTGCGGCGGCACCGCCACCGGCTCGGCGTCGGCGGCACAGCCGCTCACCAGCAGGCCCGCCAGCCCGGCGACCACGATCCGCCCGCGCACGCTCCACCCTCTCGCCGACCGACGGCGGAAGGGGCCCGCCGGATGTCCGTCGGAAACCGTACGGGGTGTCCGGGTCGGGCGGAAGTCCTCGTCTACACCGCTCCGGTCGGTGGATCGTCCACGTACGGGCAGTGGCGGCAGCCGCGTCCGCAGCACGTGCCGCGGCGGGCCAGGAAAGCGGCGCTGAGCACGAACAGCCCCGTCGCCGGGTCGAGGTAGCCGGCCTCCCCGGCGGCCAGCGCGGCGGCGTGCGCGGCGAGGATCCGGACCCGCTCGGGGTGCTCCGGCGGCAGCCGGGACGGGTGCGGCTCGGTGAGCGGCCGATCCGCCAGGGGTCGTCGCTCTCCACTCACCCGCAGAAGTCTAGGGAGGACCCCTGCCGACGAAAATGCGGTGCCGGCTGGGGTGACGCCCCGTTAGAGTCCCCGGGCCGCCGGCCGGTGGCGCTTACCCGCACGGACAGGCGGCGACAGTGACTCAGCAGGTGGAGCAGCCTCCGGCGGTCACAGCGGGGGCGATCCCGTCGCTGTGGCGCAGCCGGAACTTCCTGCTGCTCTGGGGCGGTCAGACGGTAAGCGAGCTGGGCACCCGCATCGCGAACGTGGCGGTGCCTCTGCTCGCCGCCGACACCCTGCACGCCAGCGTGTTCCAGATCTCCCTGCTGACCGTCCTGGCCTGGCTGCCGTACCTGCTGTTCTCGCTGCCGGCGGGCATCGTCGCCGACCGGCTCGACAAGCGGCGGCTGATGATCGCGTGCGACCTGGGCCGGGCCGCGCTCCTGCTGTCGGTGCCGGTGGCCGCCCTGGTCGGTCACCTCACCCTTCCCTTCCTGTACGCGGTGGTCGGGTTCGGTGGCGTGCTCACCGTGCTGTTCACCGTGGCGTACAAGACCCTGCTGCCCCGACTGGTGCCGGCGGACCTGCTGGTGGACGGCAACGCCAAGCTGACCATCAGCCAGGACGCCGCCGAACTGGTCGGCCCGACGGTAAGCGGCGCGTTGATCGGGCTGGTCGGCGCCGCCCGCACCTTCCTGGCCAACGGGTTCGCCTTCCTGGTCAGCGCGCTGACGCTGATCCTGATCCGGCAGCCACCGGTACGCCGCGAGCCGGCTCTTCGGGTACCCCTGCGGGTGGAGCTGACCGACGGGCTCGGCTTCATCCGGCGGCAGCCGATCCTGGTCAGCATCCTGGCCTGCACGACGTGGTCGAACTTCTGGGGGATGGCGTCCGCCTCGATCGAGGTGACCTTCCTGGTGCGGGAGCTGCACGCCGCGCCGGTGCAGGTGGGTCTGGTCTTCTCGGTGAGCGCCGTCGGCGGGCTGGTGGTGGGGGTGCTGGCCGCCCGGCTGTCGGCCTGGCTCGGCTCGGCCCGGGTGATCTGGGTGGCGATGACCGCGCCGGGTCCGTTCTATCTGCTGATGCCGTTGGCCCGACCGGGCTGGGGACTGCTGCTCTACGGTCTCGGGCTGGCCGCGTTCTCGGCGAACGCGGTGCTGTTCAACGTGGCGGGGATGTCGTACCGGCAGCGGATCACCCCGTCGGCGATCCTCGGCCGGGTCAACGCCGCGTTCCTCTGGATCTGCTTCGGGGTGGTCCCGCTCGGCGCGCTGACCGGCGGCGCGCTCGGGACGGCGCTGGGGCTGCGCGGGGCGCTCTGGGTGTGCGTGCTGGGCACCTGGGCGGCGTGCCTGTTCGTGGTCTGCTCACCGCTGCGACGAATGCGGGACATGCCGCCGCCGGTTTCGTCGTAGGGTCCGACGATGGCGACCTTTGCCGCCCCGGACGGGACGGCGCTCGCGTACCGGACCCTCGGGGGCGGAGACCCGCTGGTCTGCCTGCCGGGCGGCCCGATGCGCGACTCCGCGTACCTCGGCGAACTTGGCGGCCTGGGCGCACTGCGGACGCTCGTCGTTCTCGATCAGCGGGGCACCGGCCGGTCGGCGGCGCCCGCGGACGTCGCCACCTATCGCTGCGACCGACTGGTCGACGACGTGGAGGCACTGCGCCGGCACCTGGGCCTCGACCGGCTGGACCTGCTCGGGCACTCCGCCGGCGCCAACGTGGCGGTGCAGTACGCGGCCCGGCACCCACACCGCGTGGGCCGGCTCGCGCTGGTCACCCCGAGCACCCGGGCGGTCGGGCTGCCGGCGACGGCCGCGCTGCGTCAGGAGGTCACCCGCGCCCGCGCGGCCGAGCCGTGGTTTCCGGCGGCGGCGGAGGCCCTGGACTCCATGGTGGCCGGGTGGGCCAGCCCGGAGGCCTGGCAGGCGATCGCGCCGTTCTTCTACGGCCGGTGGGACGAGGCGGCCCAGGCGCACCAGGCGGCCGAGGCCGGCCAGCGCAACGAGGAGGCGGCGCGGATCTTCGGCAGCGAGGACGCCTTCGACCCGCCGGCCACCCGCTCCGCGCTCGCCGCGCATCGAGGCGCGGTGCTGCTGCTCGCCGGTGAGGTCGACCTCGGCGCGCCGCCCGGCCTCGTGGCCCAGTTCGGCGAGCTGATTCCCGGCGCGGAACTGGTCGTGCAGGCGGGCGCGGGCCACTACCCGTGGCTCGACGACGCCGAGGCATTCCGCGCGACGCTCGCGGCGTTCCTCGCCGGCCCGGCCGGTGCTTGAGTCTCCACCGGGGGGAGACAGCAGGGTGGGGGCATGGACGGGGAAGAGCGCTACACGATCGGTGACCTGGCCCGGCGGAGCGGGCTGAGCGTCAAGACCATCAGGTACTACGCCGACAGCGGGCTCGTGCCGCCGACCGATCGGAGCCCCGCCGGCTACCGGCGGTACGGACCGGACGCCGTCGCCCGACTGGAACTGGTCCGGACGCTGCGCGACCTGGGCGTGGACCTGGCGTCCATACGGCGGGTGGTGGACCAGGAGGTGCCCCTGCACGAGGTGGCCGCCGCGCACGCCGAGGCGCTGGCCGTGCAGATCCGGGTGCTGCGGCTGCGCCGGGCGGTGCTCACCGTGGCGGCGCGACGCGGGTCGGGCCCGGCGGAGGTGGACGACCTGCACCGACTGGCCCAACTCAGCGCCCGGGAACGGGAGCAACTGGTGGACGACTTCCTGGACAGCGTCTTCACGGGCGACCCGCCGACGTACCCGGGTGTGATCGTCTCGATGACGCCGGAGCTGCCCGACGACCCGACCACCGAGCAGGTGCAGGCGTGGCTGGAGCTGGCCGAGCTGTGCCGGGACGCCACCTTCCGGGCGAGCATGCGGCGGCTGGCGCGGCAGCACGCCGCTGACCACGACGTACCCGGGCCGCCCCGCCCCGACGCCGTCGCGATCGTCCGGGACGGGGTGGCCGACGCCCTGGCCGCCGGTCTCGATCCGACCGGCCCGGACGCCGAGCCGGTGGTCGCAGCGGTCACCAGCCGGTACGCACGACTGCACCACCTCCCCGACGACGCCGACCTGCGCCGTCGGCTGCTGGACCGGCTGACCCTGGCGAACGACAGCCGCCGGGACCGCTACCTCGACCTGCTGTCGGTGCTCAACGGCTGGGCGACGGGTGGTGGGGTGACGCCGGCCGTGGACTGGTTCAGTCGCGCGCTGCGCGCCCGGCTGCCGGTGGGGGCCTGATCTCAGCCGAACCAGGTCATCGCCTGACCGTGACCCCTGGCCCAGGCCAGCGGCTTGCCGTCGAGCGCGAGGACGTTGTGCAGCGCGGCGTCCGGCGGGTCGGGCAACCCGCCGTACGGCAGCACCTCCGGTGCCTCGTTGGCGATCCAGTGCCCCGGCAGCTCACGCACCAGCCGGACGAACGCCTCCCGACGCGCGACGGGCACCTGGTAGAGCACCGAGGTGTGGAAGACGACAAGCGTCGCGTCCGCAGGCGCCCGCGCGGCAAGCGCCGGCAGGTCGTCCACCAGGTCACCGCGGACCAGCAGCGGCGGGTCGGCCGCGGCGACCGCCGCCGCCTCGCGCAGCCGGGCCCGCCGGTGCGCGTGCTCCGGCCAGATCAGGGCGTCCAACCAGGACACGTCGCCGGGGTCGGTCACGTCGAGCGGGTTCAGGTCCAGGCCGGCCCGCCACACCACCCGGGGTACGCGCGCCGGCGGCACCAACCCGCTGGCCGCGCACTCCAGGACCGGCGTGCCTTCGCCGACCTCGTGCTCGCCGTAGCGGTAGGCGTACCGGTCGGGATAGAGGCAGAGCCCGGCGGACGCGCCGACCTCCAGCAGGGCGAGGGGCTGCGGCAACGCGGCGAGCACCGGCAGCAGGACCGCGCACCTGCCGGCCTCGTTCGTCTGGGTGGCCCTTCTTCGCAACTCCGTCTCGACGACCGGCCAGTTCGCCACCGTGTAGTCGTGGAAGGCGACCGGGTCGTCGACCGGCCCGCCCAGCCAGCGCACGACGCCGAACAGCAGGTTGGGTTGCCGCTTGCCGGGCGGGAGCGTGTCGAGCAGGGCGAGCAGGGCGTCGTCGCGGGCGACGGCGTGGGACAGCCTCTCGTACGTCGGTGAGACGCCGTGCGCCTCGCGGGTGCCGAACTCGACGTACGCCTCGCTGGTTCTCATGCCCCGATGCTCGCAACATCGCGCCGGCTTTTCAGCCCCGCGGCCCGGTGGCATCGGCGGCCTTCATCACGTTGAGTCGTAGCCCAACGGCGACCTGCCCACGGGCCTGGCGACGGACAGGACGGTGGCCAGGAGGGCGAGGCCCGCGACGATGCTCAGGGCGTGCTGGGCGATGGCCACGGCGGGATACTCGACGGCCACGTAACCCGCCGGCCGAATGATTGTCATCGGCAGCTTCCAGCCACCACCGCGAGAACACCGCTGATCACCAGGTACGGAAGCATCGGCACCAGGAAGCCGCCGCCCACCCAGGCGAAGAAGATCAGCGGTCGCGCGGGAATCCGCCTGCCCCAGTCCTGGGCCAGCGCCAGCCCGACGGTGACCCCGATCGCGGACATCCCGACGGTGACCGCGTTGAGCACCACCCAGGCGGCGGTTCCCATGTCGTCCGGCCCGCTCCCGAGCAGCGCGACAGCGATCCAGATGACCTTGACGAGCAGGTACAGGGACATGGCCGACGCCGCCGCGTAGCCGGCGACCTTGCGGGCGGCGCTCCACCGCGCGCCGATGTCCCGCTCGGGCGGCACGGCCGCCACCGTCACGCCGACCTGTGCATCCGCCACTGGCCCCGCCCTCCGCTACAACCCGACCCGACCCGACCCGGCTCCGGCTCCGGCTCCGGCTCCGGCTCCGGCTCCGGCGAGCGTCTCGCGGTTACCGGCCGCCGGGATCCCGCCGCAGTGGGACCTTCGTGCCGTCTCGTCCCCCGACCGAGGGAACCGCTCGCATCGAGAGCGTGCGTGATCCCCCGCCGCGCGGCCCTTGTTGGGCGACCGCCCTGACCATGAGGCATCATCGGGGCACCGGCGACTGGCGGCACGGGGATGGTTGGAACCATCGGGGAGCCTCTCGCGGGCGTCGACCGCCTGGGCGCCCGCGCGGAGAAACCGTCATGACCACGACCAGCCAATCCGCCGAGACCCACACCACACCCGGCGAGGCTCGGCTCCTGCCGGGCGCACCGGTCGCCGACGCCATCCTGAGCGAGGTCGCCGCCGCGGCCGCACGCCTCCGCAGCCGCGGGATCACACCGAGCCTCGCCACCATCCTGGTGGGCGACGACGACGCCAGCGCCGGCTACATCGGCATCAAGCAGCGTCAGGCCGCCGCCCTCGGCTTCGACTCCCCGCACGTGCACCTGCCGGCCACCGCCACCCAGGCCGATCTGCACCGGGTCATCGCCGGGTTCAACACCGATCCGACAGTGCACGGACTGCTCGTGCAGTACCCCGTTCCGGGGCACCTGGACTACGACGCGGCGCTGCAGACCATCGCCCCGGACAAGGACGTCGACGGCATGCATCCGCTGAACATGGGACGTCTCGCCGTCGGCATGCCCGGCCCGCTGCCGTGCACCCCCGCCGGCATCGAAGCCCTCCTGGCGCACTACGAGATCCCCGTCGCCGGCCGTGAGGTCGTCATCCTCGGTCGCGGTGCCACCCTCGGCCGGCCCCTGGCGATGCTGCTCGCCCAGAAGCGCCCGACCGCCAACGCTGCCGTCACAGTCGTGCACACCGGGGTACCCGACTGGGCCCGCTACACCCGCCGCGCCGACATCCTCGTCGCCGCCGCCGGCGTACCCGGGATCGTCAAGCCCGAGCACGTCAAGCCGGGCGCCGTCGTCATCGGCGCCGGCGTCCGCTACGCCGGGCGGCGGCTCCTGCCCGACGTGGACGAGGCGTGCGCCGAGGTCGCCGGCGCCATCACGCCCCGGGTCGGCGGGGTCGGCCCGACCACAGTGGCGATGCTGTTCCGCAACGCCGTACGCGCCGCCGAACGCGCGAGCCGGTAGCCGCTGCGGCCTCGGTGGGTGATCGCGAGTTCGCTGAAGTCGGGGTATCCGGGCGGGCGCGATACCCCGAGTTCCTGGAACCCGAGCCGATCTTGCGGAGGGCGGAAACGGCGCTGCCCCGGCTCTCCTGGCAGGAGGGCCGGGGCAGCGCTGATGCGTACGTCAGCTGCAGCCGCTTGTGGAGCCGCAGCCCTCGCAGACGTAGCAGCTACCGGCGGGGCGCATCTTCGTACCGCAGGTGAAGCAGAGCGGCGCGTCCGCGGCCTTGCCGATCACGGCCTCCAGCAGTTCGGTGCTGGAACCCACGCTCGGCGCCGGCTTGGCGGCGGCCACGTCGGCCATCTCCTGGGCCGGCTGGGCGACGGCCTCGGTCTTGGCCGGAGCCTCGACCGGCGCCGACGACGCCATCGCGGTGAGCTCGGCACCGGTGACGGCTGCGGCCTCCGCGTCGGCCTCGGCCCGCAGCTGGGCGGCCCGCTCACCGGCGGTGAAGATGCCCAGCTCGGCACGGCGCTCGTAGGGCAGGAAGTCCAGCGCCAGGCGACGGAAGATGTAGTCCATCACCGAGGCCGCCATCCGCACGTCCGGGTCGTCGGTCATACCGGCCGGCTCGAAACGCATGTTGGTGAACTTGCTGACGAACGTCTCCAGCGGCACGCCGTACTGCAGGCCGATGCTGATGGCCACCGAGAAGGCGTCCATCACGCCGGCCAGGGTCGAGCCCTGCTTGGACATCTTGAGGAACACCTCACCGAGGCCGTCGTCCGGGTAGGACGACGCGGTCAGGTAACCCTCGGCGCCACCGACGGAGAAGCTGACCGTCTCGGACGGGCGCTTCTTCGGCAGGCGCTTGCGCACCGGCCGGTACTCGATGACCTTCTCGACCGCGGCCGGCGCGGCCGGTGCCGTCTCGACGGCGGCCGGCTCGGCGGCCTTGTTGGACTTGGCCACCGAGAGCGGCTGGCCGACCTTGCAGTTGTCCCGGTAGATCGCCAGCGCCTTGAGGCCGAGCTTCCAGCCCTCGAAGTAGATCTTCTCGACGTCCTCGACGGTGGCCGCCTCCGGCATGTTGACCGTCTTGGAGATGGCGCCGGAGACGAACGGCTGGATGGCCGCCATCATCCGTACGTGGCCCATCGGGGCGATGGTCCGCTCCCCCATCGCGCAGTCGAAGACCGGGTAGTGCTCCGGCTTGAGGCCGGGGGCGTCCACCACGTGACCGTGGTCGGCGATGTGCTCGACGATCGCCTCGACCTGCTCCTCGGGGTAGCCGAGGCTGCGCAGGGCGCGCGGCACCGTCTGGTTGACGATCTGCATCGAACCGCCACCGACCAGCTTCTTGAACTTGACAAGCGCCAGGTCCGGCTCCACGCCTGTCGTGTCGCAGTCCATCATGAAGCCGATGGTGCCGGTCGGGGCGAGGACGCTCGCCTGCGCGTTACGCCAGCCGAACTTGTCGCCGATCTTGTTGCCCTGGGTCCACTGCTTCGTCGCCTCACGGACGATCGCGGTGGCCACCGGGCTGGTCGGCTTGATCTCGTCGTTGGCCGCGGCGTGCTTGCGCATGACCCGCTTGTGCGGCTCGGCGTTGCGGGCGTAGCCGTCGTACGGGCCGACGACCCCGGCCAGCTCGGCCGAGCGACGGTACGCGGTGCCGGTCATCAGCGACGTGATCGACGCGGCGACCGAGCGGCCCTGGTCCGAGTCGTACGGCAGGCCGGTGGCCATCAGCAGGGCGCCCAGGTTGGCGTAGCCGATGCCGAGCTGCCGGTAGGCGCGCGACGTCTCGCCGATCTTCTCGGTCGGGAAGTCCGCGAAGCAGATCGAGATGTCCATCGCGGTGATGACGAACTCGACGGACTTGACGAACTTCTCCACCTCGAAGCCACCGTCGGCGCGGAGGAACTTCATCAGGTTGAGCGAGGCCAGGTTGCACGAGGAGTTGTCCAGGTGCAGGTACTCCGAGCACGGGTTCGACGCGGTGATCCGCCCGGTCTCCGGGCAGGTGTGCCAGTCGTTGATCGTGTCGTCGTACTGCAGGCCCGGGTCGGCGCACTCCCAGGCGGCCTGGGAGATGGACCGGAACAGGTTCTTGGCGTCGACGGTCTCGATCACCGAGCCGTCCAGCCGGCCGCGCAGGTCGAAGCCCTTGCCGTTCTCCACCGCCGACATGAACTCGTCGGAGACCCGGACCGAGTTGTTGGCGTTCTGATACTGCACGCTGACGATGTCGGAGCCACCGAGGTCCATGTCGAACCCGGCGTCCCGCAGCGCGCGGATCTTGTCCTCCTCGCGCGCCTTCGTGACCACGAACTCCTGGATGTCCGGGTGGTCGACGTCGATGATGACCATCTTGGCCGCCCGGCGGGTCGCGCCGCCGGACTTGATGGTGCCGGCGGAGGCGTCCGCGCCGCGCATGAAGCTGACCGGGCCGGAGGCGTTGCCGCCGGAGGAGAGCAGCTCACGGGACGAGCGGATGCGCGACAGGTTGACCCCGGAGCCGGAGCCGCCCTTGAAGATCAGCCCCTCCTCCTTGTACCAGTCGAGGATGGAGTCCATCGAGTCGTCGACGGCCAGGATGAAGCAGGCGCTGACCTGCTGCGGCGACGGCGTGCCGACGTTGAACCAGACCGGCGAGTTGAAGCTGAACACCTGGTGCAGCAGCATCCAGGTCAGCTCGTGCGCGAACACCTCGGCGTCCGCCGGGCTGGCGAAGTAGCCGTACTCCTCACCCGCGGTGCGGTAGGTGGTGACCACCCGGTCGATCAACTGCTTGAGCGACCACTCGCGCTCCGGGGTCCCCACCGCTCCCCGGAAGTACTTGGTGGTCACGATGTTGGCCGCGTTGACGCTCCACGACTCCGGGAACTCCACCCCACGCTGCTCGAAGTTGATCGAGCCGTCCCGCCAGTTCGTCATGACGACGTCACGGCGCTCCCAGGACACCTCGTCGTACGGGTGGACCCCCTCGGTCGTCCACACCCGCTCGATCTTCAGCCCCGCGCCTGCCTTGCTTCGTGAACGGCTAGTAGTCACGCCGTTGCCCCCCTCGTCTGCGCGGTCACCCACCGCGCGTCCCAATCTCTTGAAAAACCGTGAAGTCTCAGCTGGTACGGCCGGCGGCCTCAACCGCTTCGGCCCGGCCCTGCTCCCGGGCTCGCGCCACGGCCCGCAACGTCTCGATCTCGCGCTCGAAGTCGGCGAGCGAGTCGAAGGAGCGGTAGACACTGGCGAACCGCAGGTAGGCGATCTCGTCCAGGTCGCGCAGCGGGCCCAGGATCGCCAGGCCCACCTCGTGACTGGGGATCTCGGCGGCCCCCTTGGCCCGGACGGTCTCCTCCACCCGCTGCGCGAGCAGCGCGAGTGAGTCGTCGTCCACCGGCCGGCCCTGGCACGCCTTGCGCACCCCGCCGATGATCTTCGTGCGGCTGAACGGTTCGGTCACCCCGCTGCGCTTGACGACCGCGAGGACCGCCTCCTCGACGGTGGTGAACCGCTTGCCGCACTCCGGGCAGGAGCGTCGCCGCCGGATGAGCTGGCCGTCGTCGGCCTCCCGCGAGTCGACCACCCGGGAGTCGGCGTGCCGGCAGTACGGACACCGCATCGCCCAACCTCCACATTCTGATCAACTGCGGACACACCGGGCACTCCCGGACACGACTCACCACGGCGGTGCCACCCTCGGGCGGCGCTCGCCGTGATCGACGTTACGGAAGTGCGGTCGGTAGTCGAACCCAACCTGTAGGCAACTTACGCCCGTGTCACTACTACATCTAGGGGTTGACCGTATGTCGCCGACGAACCCGGGTCAAGTTGACCGGCGTGTCCGGCGCGTCACGGACCATCCGGTCATCCGCATCCGCCGCTCCACCGCAGAACCAACGCCGAGGACCCGACCGGGTTACCGGCCACACGGCCGGAGCACCACGGAAAATGGCCAGACTTCGAACACGCGTGCTATCCGACGTACCATTTATCAGAACATCCGTACGACCGGAGGGGTTTTTCACCCCGACACGCCGGTGAGAGGTCGTACAGATGTTTGAAAATGACCGATCTCACCTATACGGTCAGGAACAACCGGGCGCGATGGATCTTCACCACGTCCGGCGACGCACCACTCATGGCACCCCGCACGCACCACGAGCCGACGAGGCACCCAGCGCCGACCAGGGAGGACGGACGTGACCGAGGACCGGGCAAGCCGGCCGAAGAGCCCGCAGCAGATCACCGAGGCGGGCCCGCCGCCGGCCACCCGACGCCGCAGCGCCGCGCGCAGCCGGACGGGTCAGCCGGCCGTGCGCCCGGTCACCCCGGTGGTCAGCGCCTTCCCCGACCCGGCGACGGTCGACCTGACCGCCCGCCAGCGCCGCATCCTGGAGTTCATCCGCACGTGGGTGGAGCGGCACGGCTACCCGCCGAGCGTCCGCGAGATCGGCGAGGCGGTTGGCCTGGTGTCACCGTCGAGCGTCGCCTACCAGCTCAAGGAGCTGGAGAAGAAGGGCTTCCTGCGCCGCGACCCCAACCGGCCGCGCGCGGTGGACGTCCGGGCCCCCAGCGAGGCCATCGACGACGAGTTGTCCCGCGCCCAACGGCCCACCCCGGCGTACGTGCCGATGCTCGGCCGGATCGCCGCCGGTGGGCCGATCCTCGCCGAGCAGGCGGTGGAGGACATCTTCCCCCTCCCCCGCGAGCTGGTCGGTGAGGGCGAGGTGTTCATGCTCCAGGTCAAGGGCGACTCGATGCTCGACGCGGCGATCTGCGACGGCGACTGGGTGGTCGTCCGGCAGCAGCCGACCGCCGACTCGGGCGAGATCGTGGCCGCCATGCTCGACGGCGAGGCCACGGTCAAGACCTACCGGCGCCGCGACGGGCACGTCTGGCTGATGCCGCAGAACCCCGCCTTCGACCCGATCCCCGGCGATGACGCCACCATCATGGGCCGAGTGGTGGCGGTGCTCCGCCGGATCTGACCGGCCGGCGGAGCGGGTGAGGGTTTACCGCGCTCACCCGCTCGGCCGGACCGATGAAGCGCCGATCGTGTCAGTAGCGGTCGCCGCGAGGGCCACGGCCACCACCCGGGTACTGCCCGTACGGGTCCCCGGGCGCGTCGCCGTCGCGCCGACGACCGGGTCGCTGGCCCCGGGGGTCCGGTTCCTGCCCGCCGCGCCGTGGCGGCTCCGCCCGACCTCCGCCGGGCTGGCCACCACCGCCGTACACCCCGTTGCCGGGCCGACCGCCGGCACCCGCCGGACGACCCCCACCGCCGCCGTACACACCGCCACCGGCGGGAGCGGCACCACCGCGACCACCCGGACGGGCGGGACCGTAGCCACCACCCTCACCGCCCGGTGGGCGTGCACCGCCGCCGTAGACGCCGCCACCGGCGGGAGCGGCACCGCCCCGGCCGGGGCCACCGCCGCCGTAAACGCCGCCACCGGCCGCCGCGCCGCCGTAGACGCCAGGGGCCGGACGGCCTCCGGCCGTCGGTAGGGCACTGTCCCAGGGGGCGCCACGCCTGTCGTCGGGATCGACACCGGAGCCCGGCCCGTCGCCCGGCTCCGCCGACGGTCGTCGACGACGGGCTCGCAGGATGCCGACGATGCCGGTGGCGACGAGCAGTAGACCGAGGACCCCGACCGCGCCCACGAGGTAGGTGATGTCGTCGAAACTGAGCCCGTCGATCCAGGACTTCTCGGCGGCCGGCTTGGCAGCCCCGGCGGCGGCCAGCGGGGCCGCCACGCTCATGGACGGCGTGTAGCTCAGAATGTCGACCGGCTCGTCCGCGGTGAGCTGCCCGCCATCGGAGACGGTGACGAAGGTCTTCCCGTCCGAGGTGTAGGAGATCGCCTCACCGAACGGATCGGCAAGTGGCGTCACCCGCGGCTTGCCGGTGGTGAGCGCCCCGACGATGTCGCCGCCGGTCACGTCGTACTCGAAGGCGTCCGCGTACGTCCGGACGACCACGCGGCTGCCGTCCGGCGATCGGGCGGCCCCGGTGACGGCCGACCGCCCGTAGACGCTGAGCGGGTTCTCGGTGGTGGTCTTCGGCAGCTTGATCTCGCCGACCTTCTTCATCGGCACCGGCGCGGTGTCGCCGTTCCTCAGCTTCGCCGTGGGGGTGAAGATCTCCGAGTTGCCGCTCGCCACCTTGGTGATGACCAGCGGGAGGCCGTCGGCCCCCACCAGCAACGCCTCCGCGTCGTGCGGCTTGTTCTCGGGGTAGGAGAGCCGGTGCAGCACAGGCTGACTGCTGCCGTTGATCGGCATGGTCCAGACCGCGATCCGCGACCGCCGCTCCTTGCTGGTGGTGTTGTCGCCGATGTCACCGATCCACAGGGTGTCGCCCCTGGGCGAGACCGCGAGGTCCTCGGTGTCGAACGGCCCCTGGCCCGAGTACCGGATCGGATCCTTGGCGACCTTGCACTTGCTGTCGAGGAAGAAGACCCGCTTGCGCGCCTCAACCTCGGTGCCGTCGTTGATGACGATGTAGCCGCTCTTGGTCGCCACCAGGCCAGACAGCTCCCGCAGCCGCTCGTCGGCGACGGTGCAGCGCTTCTTGCCGGGGGTGGCGGCGGGCGGCTGGGATGATCCGGGAGCGGGAGCGGCTACGGCAGCTCCGGCCAGCGCCACGGTTGCCCCGAGCAGGCCGAGGGCAACCGTGACCGAGGAAACAACGCGGCGCATTCGGCCAGTGTCGCATGCCGCGCGTTTCCGGTGGATGACGCCGGGGCCGCTCAGGGCCGGCTGCCGACCGCCTGGCCCTCCCGAGCGACGTCGAACGGCGCCAGCTCGGCGGCGAGCGCCGCACTGACCCGCACGTGCAGCAGGGTGCCCTCCGGCAGGTGCGACGTGCTGAGCACCTCACCGGTGCGGTGCACGCGAGACACCAGGTCGCCCCGGTCGTACGGCAGGACGGCCCGGACCTCGACCGCCGGTTGCGGCAGCCGCTCCTCGATCACCGCCCGCAGGGCGTCGATCCCCCGCCCCGAGTACGCCGAGACGAAGATCGCCTCCGGCCAGAGGCGCTTGAGGCGCAGCAGCGCGTCCTCGTCGGCCGCGTCGGTCTTGTTGACCACCAGCAGCTCGGGCAGCCGGTCCGCGCCCACCTCGGCGAGCACCTCGTGCACCGCCCGCACCTGCTCCTCCGGATCCGGGTGGGTGCCGTCGACGACGTGCACCACCAGATCCGCCTCCGCGACCTCCTCCAGCGTCGAGCGGAACGCCTCGACGATCTGGTGCGGCAGGTGCCGGACGAAGCCCACCGTGTCGGAGAGCGTGTAGAGCCGCCCGTCCGAGGTGGTGGCCTTGCGGGTGGTCGGGTCGAGCGTCGCGAAGAGCGCGTTCTCCACCAGCACGCCGGCGCCGGTCAGCCGGTTGAGCAGGCTGGACTTGCCGGCGTTGGTGTAGCCGGCGATGGCCACGGCGGGCACGGAGTTGCGGGTGCGGCGGGCACGCTTGGTGACGCGTACCGTCCGCATGCTCTTGATCTCGCGGCGCAGCCGGGAGATGCGGTGGCGGATGCGCCGCCGGTCGGTCTCCAGCTTGGTCTCACCGGGACCACGCACACCCACGCCACCACCGGCGCCACCGCCACGGCCGGAACCACCGGTCTGCCGGGAGAGCGTCTCACCCCAACCGCGCAGCCGGGGCAGCAGGTATTCGAGCTGAGCCAGCTCGACCTGCGCCTTACCTTCCTTGCTCTTGGCGTGCTGGGCGAAGATGTCGAGGATCAGCGCCGTGCGGTCGACAACCTTGACCTTCGTGCGCTGCTCCAGGTTGCGCAGCTGCGACGGGGACAGCTCGCCGTCGCAGATGACCGTGTCGGCGCCTGTGGAGAGCACCACCGCGCTCAGATCGTCGACCTTGCCACGGCCGATGTAGGTGGCCGGGTCGGGTCGCGTACGACGCTGGATCAGCCCCTCGAGCACCTGCGAGCCCGCGGTCTCGGCCAGCGCGGCCAGCTCGGTGAGGGAATTCTCCGCGTCGGTCACCGTGCCCTCGGTCCAGACGCCCACCAGGACGACCCGCTCCAGCCGCAGCTGGCGGTATTCCACCTCGGTGACGTCGGAGAGCTCGGTTGACAGGCCCGGAACGCGTCGCAGGGACTGTCGCTCCGACAGCTCCATCTCGCCGGTGGTGACGTCGTCGAACTCGTCCTCGACGGGGACGAAGCTCTCCTGGTCTCGCAAGCGGTTCTCCTGTCCGAAATGATGAGTAGAACGTAATCCTGACACGACACAACGCCGAACGCACCTGCTATATGCCCGTGCTGGAGGTCGCCAAAAGTGGGGGCGAATACCGGTCGACCTCGGCAACCCGGTAGAAATGCTCAGGCGGCGGCCGACCGGTCGCACAGCCGTGACGGAGGGACCCCGTGGCCATCACCCGACTGCCGAGCGCCGGATTTTCGATCACCATCCGGATCGCGGTTACCGCGGACGCGTCCTCGATCGGCCGGCTCACCACCTCCGTCGGCGAGGCCGGGGCGATCGTCACGGCGCTGGACGTGGTGGACTCGGACCCGACCCACGTGATCGTCGACCTGACCTGCGACACCGCCGACGCCGGCCACGCCGACCAGGTGGTCGAGGCGCTGACCGCGTTGGACGGCGTGGACGTGCGCAAGGTGTCGGACCGCACGTTCCTGCTGCACCTCGGCGGCAAGATCGAGGTGACCTCGAAGGTCGCGCTGCGCAACCGTGACGAGCTGTCCCGGGCGTACACCCCGGGGGTGGCCCGGGTCTGCATGGCGATCGCCGAGAACCCGGCGGACGCCCGACGGCTGACGATCAAGCGCAACACCGTCGCGGTGGTCAGCGACGGCTCGGCGGTGCTCGGGCTGGGCAACCTCGGCCCGGCCGCGTCGCTGCCGGTGATGGAGGGCAAGGCCGCGCTGTTCAAGCGCTTCGGCGGCGTGGACGCCTGGCCGGTCGTGCTTGACACGCAGGACACCGACGAGATCGTGCAGATCGTCAAGGCGATCGCGCCCGCGTACGGCGGGATCAACCTGGAGGACATCGCCGCGCCGCGCTGCTTCGAGATCGAGGCCCGGCTGCGCGAGGCGCTGGACATCCCGGTCTTCCACGACGACCAGCACGGCACCGCGATCTGCGTGCTGGCCGCGCTGACCAACGCGCTGCGCGTCGTGGGCAAGCAGCTCGCGGACGTGCGGGTGGTCGTCTCCGGCGCCGGCGCGGCCGGCACCGCGATCATGAAGCTGCTGCTGCGCCAGGGCGTCGGCGACATCATCGCGTACGACCGCCAGGGCGCCCTGCACCGCGGGCTGACCGACCTCAACTCGGCGTGGCAGTGGCTGGCGGAGAACACCAACAAGGAGAACTACTCCGGCGACCTGCCCGGCGCGATCCGGGGCGCCGACGTGTTCATCGGGGTCAGCGCCCCGAACCTGCTCACCGGGGACGACATCGCGCAGATGGCGAAGGACTCGATCGTCTTCGCGCTCGCCAACCCGGACCCGGAGGTCGACCCGCGGGAGGCGCGCAAGTACGCCGCGGTGGTCGCCACCGGCCGCTCGGACCAGCCGAACCAGATCAACAACGTGCTCGCCTTCCCGGGCGTCTTCCGCGGGATGCTGGACGCGCACGCCGAGGAGTTCACCGAGGAGATGGCGATCGCCGCCGCCCGGGCCATCGCCGACGTCGTCGGCGAAGAGAAGATCAACCCGACGGTGATCGTGCCGAGCGTCTTCGACTCGCGGGTGGCCCCGGCGGTCGCCGCCGCCGTCCGCGCCGCCGCGCACAACCCCAGCCCACTGCCGGCGGCCGACCCCGGCCCGTCCGACCTCCCCGAGATCGCGGCAAACGCCAGCGCAACCCCGTAAAGCCCGGCCCCACCGGCCCCACGGGCCCCACCGGCCCCACCGGCCCCACCCCCTCCGTCGATCATGAAGTTATTGCCATGACACGCCGAGCTGGCTGGCAATAACTTCATGATCGACGCGGTACCCCGACGCGGTGCCCCGACGCGGTGCCCCGGGTGGGTGGGGGGGTGGGGGGGTGGGTGGGTCAGGTGGGGAGGTTGATCTCGCCTGTCGCCACCAGGACGGCGGGGCCGGACAGCCAGCAGGAGCTCTCGGTTACCGTCACCGTCAGGCGGCCCCCGGGCACGTCCACGGCGACCACCCCGGTGTCCCGGCCGGCGTCGCGCAGGGCCACCGCGCCCACCGCGCACGCGCCGGTACCGCAGGACAGGGTCTCGGCGCTGCCGCGCTCGTACACCCGCATCAACGAGTGCGCGTCGGTGGCGTCGACCGGGTCGCCCGCCACGACGAACTCCACGTTCACGCCGGCCGGGAAGACCTCCGGATCGAACCCGGGCGCGACGGTCAGGTCCAGCGCGGCCAGCTCCACGCCCGCCGGCAGGACACAGACCAGGTGCGGGTTGCCGATGTCCACGGCGGTGCCGGGCAGGGTCAGCCCGCCCAGGGTGGTGGTCGAGGCGTCGTACACCCGGGGGCGGCGCATCTCCACGGACACGGCGTCACCCTCGACCAGCGCGCGCACGACGCCGGCCCGGGTGGCCACCGGCAGCGCCGCGCCGGTGGGCGTGGCCAGCTCGTTGTCGAGCAGGTACCGGACGAAGACCCGCGCGCCGTTGCCACACATCTCGGCGAACGAACCGTCGGCGTTCCAGTAGTCCATGAACCACTCGGCCTCGCCGGCCAGGTCGGCGCCGTCGGGGTGCTTGGCCGCGCGGACGACCCGCAGCACGCCGTCCGCACCGATGCCCCGCCGCCGGTCGCAGAGCGCCGCGACCAGCCCCGGGGTCAGATCGAGCTGACCGTCCGGGTCGGGTAGGAGGACGAAGTCGTTGCCGGTGCCGTGGCCCTTGGTGAACTCCACGCCCCCATTATCGCGTCTCGGCGGGGGCCAGACGCAGGGCGGCGCCGATCAGGTCCGGCGCGGCCGAGTCCAGCCAGTGGATCCGTGGGTCGCGCCGGAACCAGGACCGCTGCCGGCGGACGAAACGCCTGGTGGCCCGGACCGTCTCATCGTGCGCCTGCGCCTCGGTCAGCTCACCGTCGAGCATCCGCAGCACCTGTTGGTAGCCCAGCGCACGGCTCGCCGTCCGCCCCTCGGGCAGCCCCCGACCCACCAGCTCGCGGGTCTCCGGCACCAGACCGTCGGCCCACATCCGGTCCACCCGCAGCGCGATCCGCTCGTCCAGCACGCCGGTGTCCAGGTCGACGCCGAGCTGCACCGACGGGTAGTACGGCGTCGGCTGCGGAAGCGACGCGGCGAACGGCGCACCGGTCAACTCGATCACCTCCAGGGCCCGGACGATCCGCCGGCCGTTGCCGGGCAGGATGCCCTCGGCGGCCACCGGGTCGGCGGCGCGCAGCCGCGCGTACAGCGGCGCGGGGCCCACCTCGGCCAACTCCCGCTCCAGCCGCTCACGCAGCGCCGCGTCGGTGCCGGGGAACTCGAAGCGTTCCAGCACCGCCCGCACGTACAGCCCTGAGCCACCCACCAGCAGCGGCACCCGACCTCGGGACAGGATGTCGTCCACGGCCGCGCGGGCCAGCCGCTGGTACTCGGCGACGCTGGCCGGCTCGGTGACCTCCCAGATGTCCAACAGGTGGTGCGGCACGCCGTCCCGCTCGGCGGGGGTCAGCTTGGCGGTGCCGATGTCCATGCCCCGGTAGAGCTGCATCGAGTCGGCGTTGACCACCTCCCCGTCGAGGGCGTGCGCGAGCGCGATGCTCAACGCCGACTTGCCCGCCGCCGTCGGCCCGACCACCGCCACGACCGTGCCGGCCGGAACCGCCCCGTCGCCGGTCACGCTCGCTCCCACGACGCCACGAAGTAGGCCACGCCGTAGGGGGCCGAGTCGTGCAGCAGCTCGCCGCGCCACCCGCCGCCACTCGACCGGGCCGCCTCGGCGAGCACCTGCCACGACGCCCGGCCGGCGACCCGCAACCGCGCCGACAGATCCGTGTCCAGGTCGCGCAGGGCGTCCAGGTCCGCCTCGGCGAGGGCCGCGGCGACCCGCTCGTCGTACGGGAGGGCACGCTTGTCGTCGTACCCGGGGGCCTTCTCGCCTCGGCACGCGGACCCGTCGCCGAGCACCAGCAGCGCCACCCGGTCACCGGCCGCGGCAACCTGCTCGGCGAGCGCGGCCACCTCGACCGGCCCGGCGTCGGCGGTCACCTGCACGGCGCTCACCGGCGCGGCGGTGATGGCGAGCCGCGCGGCGTGCCGGGTCAGCAGCCACGCGCCGACCGTCAGGCTCAGCGGCAGCACGGCGCCCCGGTCCGGCTGACCGGGGACCAGGGGCACGTCCAGGTCGACGCCCCAGGGCTGCAGGGAACCGGTGGCCGGGGGCCGGATCGAGCCGGTCGACGGGCCGACGCCGAGCAGCACCACCGCGTCCGGATCAACGGCCAACAGCCGGCGTACGGCGAGGTCACACGCGGCCCGCAGGTCGTCCAGCTCCCCCGCGGCCGCACCGGCGACCTCGGGCACGAGCAGGGGCGGATGCGGGCAGACGGCGGCGGCGACCAGTGGCACCCGTCCACCGTAGCGGGAATGCCCGGTGCGTCTCCGCGCCGATCCGGTCAAACAGGCTCTAGGACACCGTATGGTCACGGTCGGCGATAGGCGCTCGACGCGGACCGGGTCGGACCTGTGACAATGCCGGAAGTAACTTGGCTGCGCCGTGGCGGCGACGGGGGACGGCTCCCTCGACGCCGGGAGAACGAGGATGGGCACATGAGCGACTGGACTGCCTTCGGACGGGTGGACGCGGACGGCACCGTTTACGTCAAGACCTCCGAGGGCGAGCGGGTGGTCGGATCCTGGCAGGCGGGAGCACCGGAGGAGGGTCTCGCGCACTTCGCACGCCGCTTCGCCGACCTGGTCACCGAAGTGGACCTGACCGAAGCGCGGCTCAACTCGGGCGCGGCGGACGCCGGGCACTCGCTGAGCACGATCAAGCGGATCCGCGCCACGCTGCCCGAGGCCCACGTGGTCGGCGACATCGACGCCCTGACCGCTCGGCTGGACAAGCTGGCGACCCTCGCCGAGGAGAAGGCCACCGAGGCGCGTGCCGCCCGGGACGCCGCCCGCGGTGAGGCCCTGGCCCGCAAGACCGCGCTGGTGGAGGAGGCCGAGAAGCTCGCCGCCGAGTCCACCGGATGGAAGACGGCAGGTGACCGGCTCAAGGAGATCCTCGACGAGTGGAAGACCATTCGCGGGGTCGACAAGAAGGCCGACGGTGAACTGTGGAAGCGGTTCGCCGCCGCACGCGACGGCTTCACCAGGCGTCGGGGCGCCCACTTCGCCTCCCTGGACGCGACGCGCAAGCAGGCGCAGACGGTCAAGGAGGAGTTGGTCGCCGAGGCCGAGAGCATCAAGGACTCCACCGAGTGGGCGGCCACGGCCAACCAGCTCAAGGAGCTGATGACGCAGTGGAAGGCCGCGCCGCGTGCCTCCAAGGAGGCCGAGCAGAAGCTCTGGGAACGGTTCCGGGCCGCACAGGACGCCTTCTTCAGCCGGCGCAGCGAGGTCTTCTCCGCGCGGGACAACGAGCAGCGCGGCAACCTGGAGCGTAAGCAGGCCCTGCTGGCCGAGGCCGAGGCCCTGGACATCGACGCCGACCCGAAGGGCGCCCAGGCCAAGCTGCGGGAGATCCAGGCCCAGTGGCACGAGGCCGGCCGGGTGCCGCGCGAGGCAGCCGCCGGGCTGGAGCGCCGGCTGCGTGTCATCGACGACAAGGTCCGCGACGTGATGGACTCGGCGTGGCGCCGCACCACCAAGGAGGACAACCCGCTGCTCGCCCAGATGCGGTCCCAGGTGGCCGAGGCCGAGGAGCGGCTGGCCCGGGCGCAGAGCGCCGGGGACGCCCGCCGGATCAAGGAGGCCGAGCAGGCCCTCGCCTCCAAGCGGCAGTTCCTCCAGCTCGCCGAGCAGGCCGGCTGACCTGACGCTGTCCGAGAGCCCCCGGTCCCGTGCGGACCGAGGGCTCTCGCGTGTCCGTGATGACACGCCGGCACGGGCGGGGCGGGCGGGCGGGTGTGCAGTTGACGCATTGAGGCGGGCTGATGAGAATGGGCGACGGAGTCAGGTAGGGCCACCGGGACGAGGGCGACGACGGCGGGGTTCCGCTGTCGAGGATCGGCCGGTGCGCTTCCGCGAGTGTCCCCGTCCGCGTGACATGGACCGTCGCGCACTGTCCGCGTACCCGAAAAGGGGCCGTGACGTGCCGACGGCAGCTCGCCCGCGCGGCCCCTGGCCGACGTCGGGCCTGTGAAGTGGAGCTCGAATGTTCCGTCCCAAAGCTCTCGGCGGTGCGCTGACCGCGCTCGCCACCGTCGCGGCCGGCGTGTTCTTCGCCGCCGCCGTCAGCACCACCCCGGCCTCCGCCGCGGGCACCGGCACCGGTTATCTGCACACGAACGGCAGTCAGATCGTGGACAGCACCGGCGCTACGGTGAGGTTGACAGGCATCAACTGGTTCGGCATGGAGACCGACAACAAGACCTTCCACGGGCTCTGGTCGAGCAATCCGTGGCGGGGGCAGCTCGACACGATGGCCCGGTTGGGCTACAACACGCTGCGGGTGCCGTACTCGAACGACGCGCTGAAGCCGGGCGCGACCGCCACCGGGATCAACGACTTCGTCAACCCGGACCTGATCGGGCTCTCGCCGTTGCAGATCCTGGACAAGGTGATCGCCTACGCCGGCAGCAAGGGGATGCGGATCATCCTGGACCGGCACCGGCCGACGTCCGCCGGGCAGTCGCCGCTCTGGTACACGCCTACGGTCTCCGAGGCGACCTGGATCAACGACTGGAAGATGCTCGCCCAGCGGTACGCGGGCAATCCCACGGTGATCGGCGCGGACCTGCACAACGAGCCGCACGCCGAGGGCACCAACCCGGCGGCCACCGGCGCGTGCTGGGGCTGCGGCGACACCGCGCGGGACTGGCGGCTCGCCGCCGAGCGGGCCGGCAACGCGATCCTCGGTGTCCAGCCCAACTGGTTGATCTTCGTGGAGGGGGTGAGCTGCCCCAGCGGTGGCCTCTCCAACGTGTGGGACAACGACCCGAGCAACGACGAGGACTGCGGCTGGTGGGGCGGCAACCTGTCGAAGGCCGGCCAGTTCCCGGTACGCCTGAACGTGGCCAACCGGCTGGTCTACTCGCCGCACGAGTACGCCACGTCGGTCTACCGGCAGACCTGGTTCGACGCCCCCGACTACCCGGCGAACATGCCGGCCATCTGGGACAAGTACTTCGGTTACCTCTACAAGCAGAACATCGCCCCGATCATGATGGGTGAGTTCGGCAGCACCCTGGCCGACCCGAAGGACCGGGTGTGGCTGGAGAAGTTGATGGCGTACACCGGCACCGGGGTGACCGGGATGTCGTTCACCTACTGGTCGTGGAACCCCAACTCGGGTGACACCGGCGGCATCGCGCTTGACGACTGGACGAACGTCAACACCACCAAGCAGGCGATCCTCCAGCCGTACCTGATCGCGCCGTCCGGTGGCGGACCCACCGGCGGGCCGACGGGCGGGCCGACCGGTGGACCGACCGGCGGGCCGACGACACCGCCCCCGGGCGCCTGCACGGCCACCTACCGGCAGGTGAACGCCTGGCAGGGCGGCTTCCAGGGTGAGGTGACAGTGAAGAACACAGGTACGGCCGCGGTGAATCCGTGGTCGGTGACCTGGACCTGGCCGTCCGGCGTGACGCTGGGCAGTGGCTGGAACGCCACTGTCACCCAGTCGGGTACGACGGTCACGGCTGCCGCGCCCAGTCACGCGCCGTCCCTGGCGGCGGGCGCCTCGGTCACCGTGGGCTTCACCGCCAACGGCACGGCCAGCACCCCGGCGAGCGTGAAGCTCAACGGCGCCGGCTGCTGAGCCACCGGAGTGGCCGGCGCTCACGTCGTGGGCGCCGGCCACTCCGGTGATTTACATCCAGGGGCTTCTATGCTTCCATCGGGAAAGCGCTTGCCTCGGCAGTGGTCGGCGCGAGCGCGGGAGCCGCTTTCACCGAACTGCACCGGCGGGCCCGGGACCCCACGGGTCCCGGCCTACCTCGCCGCCCACGGGCATGGGCGTCGCGACGGTCCGTCCGCCTCATCGAGAGGAAGCAGCATGCACAGAACACAGCGTCGGATGACGCTGCTCGCCACCACCGCCGCCGCCACCGCAGCCCTGGTCACCAGCGGGCTCCTGACCGCCGTATCCGCCCAGGCGGCCGCCGGCTGCCGGGTCGCCTACTCGGTCGCCAGCCAGTGGCCGGGCGGGTTCACCGGCAACGTCACGGTCACCAACCTCGGCGACCCGGTCTCCGGGTGGACGCTGCGCTGGTCGTACGGGGCCGGGCAGCAGGTCAGCCAGGCGTGGGGCGCCACCGCCACGCAGAGCGGCGCCCAGGTCTCCGCCACAAACGTCGACTACAACGGCACCCTGGCCACCAACGGCAGCGCCTCGTTCGGCCTCAACGCGAGCTGGAACAACTCCAGCAATCCGGACCCGACAGGCTTCACCCTGAACAACGTCGCCTGCACCGGCGGCACCACCACCCCGACCACGCCGGCCACCCCGACCACGCCGGGCACCCCGAACACGTCGGGCACGCCGGGCGCCCCGACGACCCCACCGATCCCGAGCGACCCGCCGCCCAGCGTCCCGCCACCGACAGGTCTCGTCGGCTGGGCCACCCAGAACGGCGGCACCACAGGCGGCGGCGGCGCACCGACCACCACCGTCAGCAACACCTCGGCCCTGACCAGCGCCCTGAACGCGACAGGCGCGGCGGTGATCCGGGTGTCCGGCACGATCTCCTGCTCGGGCATGCTGCGGGTCCGGTCCAACAAGACCATCCTCGGCAACTCCGGCGCGACGATCGTCGGCTGCGGACTCAACGTCAGCGGTGACCGCAACGTCATCATCCGGAACCTGACCTTCCGGGACTGGAACGACGACGCGATAAACGTGCAGGAGTCGGCCACCAACGTCTGGATCGACCACAACACCTTCAGCAACGGGTACGACGGCGCAGTCGACATCAAGCGCGGGTCGGACTTCGTCACCGTGTCGTGGAACCGGGTCTTCAACCACGACAAGACCATGCTGCTCGGCCACAGCGACGACAACGGCGCACAGGACACCGGCCACCTGCGGGTGACCTACCACCACAACTGGTTCGACGGCAGCAGGCAGCGCAACCCCCGGGTGCGCTTTGGCAACCCGGTGCACGTCTACAACAACTACTACCGGGCCAACGGCGGCTACGGCGTGGCCTCCACCGAGAACGCCGGCGTGCTCGTCGAGGGCAACTACTTCGAGAACGTCAACGACACGTACCACCTCGGCGAGGCCGACTCCGGGCCGGGCCGCCTGGTCGCCCGCAACAACCACTTCGTCAACTCGCCCGCCGGACAGACCGGCGGCAGCGTCGCCAGCATCCCGTACTCGTACCAGCTGGACACCGCGAGCACCGTCAAGTCCATCGTGACGGGCGGCGCCGGCGCCGGTCGCATCACGGTCTGACCGTGGGCCGGTCGGGGTCCGCCGTGCCGGCGGACCCCGGTCGGGGTCAGTGCGCGGCGCAGCCGGTCGTCGGCGCGGGCGCGACCGCCGGTGCGCCGATCGTGGGCAGGCCGAGCAACACCCCGGGGGTACGCGGGGAACGGCCCGCCTCGGCGGCGTCGCCCGCCCGGGTCCGCCGGTGCGACAGTGGCGCTCCGTCGGCGTTGAGGTGGTGCGGCGCGGCGTACGTGACTGTGGTCTGCACGATGTCGCCGGGCCGGATCGACCCGGCGAAGCTGCCGGCGTCGAAGTGCACGAGCCGGCCGTCACGCGCCCGGCCGGACAGCCGCCCGGTCCGCTCGTCCTTGCGGCCCTCGCCGACCGCTACCAGCACCTCGACGGTCTCCCCCACGAGGCGCTTGTTCTCCGCCCAGGAGATCTCCTCGACGCAGGCGATCAGCCGCTCGTAGCGCTCCTGCACGACCTGCTTGGGCAGTTGGCCGTCCATGGTGGCGGCGGGGGTGCCGGGGCGCTTCGAGTACTGGAAGGTGAAGGCCGAGGAGAATCGGGACTCGCGCACCACGTCCAGGGTGCGCTGGAAGTCGGCCTCCGTCTCGCCGGGGAAGCCGACGATGATGTCGGTGGTGATCGCCGCGTCCGGCATCGCCGACCGGACCTTCTCGATGATCCCCAGGTAGCGCTCGGAACGGTACGACCGGCGCATCGCCTTCAGCACGTCGTCGGAGCCGGACTGCAACGGCATGTGCAGCGAGTGGCACACGTTCGGGGTCTCGGCCATCGCGGCGATCACGTCGTCGGTGAAGTCCTTCGGGTGCGGGCTCGTGAACCGGACCCGCTCCAACCCGTCGATCTCGCCGCAGGCGCGCAGCAGCTTGCCGAACGCGTACCGGTCACCGAACTCGACGCCGTAGGAGTTGACGTTCTGCCCGAGCAGGGTCACTTCCAGCACACCCTCGTCGACCAGGGCGCGCACCTCGGAGAGGACGTCGCCGGGACGGCGGTCCTTCTCCTTGCCGCGCAGAGAGGGCACGATGCAGAACGTGCAGGTGTTGTTGCAGCCCACCGAGATCGAGACCCAACCGGCGTACGTGGACTCGCGGCGGGTCGGCAGCGTGGACGGGAAGACGTCCAGCGACTCCAGGATCTCCACCTCGGCGGCCGCGTTGTGCCGGGCCCGTTCCAGCAGCACCGGCAGCGCGCCGATGTTGTGCGTGCCGAAGACCACGTCCACCCAGGGCGCCCTGCGGACGATCTCGCCGCGGTCCTTCTGCGCCAGGCAACCACCGACGGCGATCTGCATCCCCGGGTGCTTGTCCTTGACGGGGCGCAGATGACCGAGGTTGCCGTAGAGGCGGTTGTCGGCGTTCTCCCGTACCGCGCAGGTGTTGAAGACGACGATGTCCGGGGTGTCGTCGGCCTGGGGCGCGCGTACGTAGCCGGCCTGTTCGAGCAGGCCGGAGATGCGCTCGGAATCGTGCACGTTCATCTGGCAGCCGTAGGTGCGCACCTGGTAGGTGCGCGGGCTGCCCGCCGCTGCGGTAGTCATGACCACGACAGCGTATCCGGATCGGCCGGATCGCCCCGAACCGAGGAGCACCCGACATGTGCCGAAGCATCAAGACGCTGCGCGAGCCGTTCACCCCGCAGGTGACCGACACGGACATCGAGGCGGCGGCGTTGCAGTACGTCCGGAAGATCTCGGGCTTCCGGGCGCCCGCCGCGCACAACGCCGCCGCGTTCGAGGCCGCGGTGGCCGCCGTGACGGAGGCCACCCGCACCCTGCTCGACCAGCTGGTCGTGCGGGGTGGCGGGTCGGGCTCGGTCGCTGCGGGTCAGGCCGCGGCGAGCACCGGCGCGACGGTGTCGGGCGCCCACCGCGAGCGGTGACACTGCGACCAGCCCCGGCAGCCCGGGTCGCCCACCGTGCAGAGCCGCCGCCGGCTGAGCACCTCGCCGTCGTCGGTGTCCCGGACGTCGAAGTGCACCGGGCGGACCGTCCCGTCCGGTGCGACGAGCAGGTGCCGGCCGGCGTCGAGCGTGTCGTCGCGCAGTAGACAGTTGCGGCCCAGCAGCCGGGCCAGCGCGGCGATGCTGGCGTGCTCGGAGAGCTGGTCCGGCACCCCGTAGCAGTCGACCACTGTCGAGAACTCGCCCGGCGCCTGCCAGACGTCACACACCACCGCGTACGCCGGCAGTCGGGCCGGGTCCGCCACCGCGAGCGGCATCACCACCCGGCCGAGCGCCTCGGCCAGCGCCGGGTAGACCTCCACGGGTCGGACCCGATCGATTCTCCAGTTCCACAGCTCGGTCATTCCGCCTCCTCGCTGCGTTCGTCCCACCGGCCTCCGGATCGGGCCTTACTCACGATGGTGGGGGGCATTTGACCCCAGCCGGGGGCAAGTTACCGGTCTGTGACCATTCCGGGCAAAATTTCCCTGAGCGGCATTGCTCGGAGTAGCGGGAAGGTGACAGTTTATCGGGTATCGTGCGCCCGCCGCGCCATCGGGGCCGCGTGTCCTCGCGCCGCCGTGTCCGCCCGCGCCGCCGTGTCCGTCAGCGCAGGACCACCAGGTGCTCCCCGCGGGGCAGCAGCTCGCCCACCACGGGCGCGCCCGGCACCTCACCGGCGACCAGCAGACCGCCGGAGGTCTGCGCGTCGGCCAACAGCAACCGCTCACCCTCGTCCGCCGCGCCGAAATCCGTCCACGGGGTGACCCAGTCCAGGTTGCGACGGCTGCCGCCGCTGACGTACCCGTCGCGCAGCGCCTCCCGCGCGCCGGCCAGGTACGGCACCCGGGCGGTGTCGATGGCCACCGTGAGCCGGCTGGCACGGGCCAGCTTCGAGGCGTGCCCGAGCAGGCCGAAGCCTGTCACGTCGGTGCCGCACCGGATACCGGCGGCGACCGCGGCCCGCGCGGCGTCGCGGTTGAGCGCGCTCATCGTGGCGACCGCCTCCGGGAAGCTCTCGCCGGTGGCCTTGTGCCGGGTGTTGAGCACGCCCACGCCGAGCGGCTTGGTCAGCGACAGCGGCACTCCGGCCCGACCGGCGTCCAGCGTGATCAGCTCCTCCGGTCGGACGGTGCCGGTGACCGCGAGACCGTACTTCGGACCGTCGTCGTCGACGCTGTGCCCGCCGGCCAGGTGACAGCCCGCCTCCCGGGCCACGTCCTGGCCACCGCGCAGCACCTCGCGCGCCAACTCCAGCGGCAGCACGTCACGCGGCCAGCAGAGCAGGTTGAGCGCCACCAGCGGGACGCCGCCCATCGCGTACACGTCGGAGAGCGCGTTGGCCGCCGCGATGCGCCCCCAGTCGTACGCGTCGTCGACGACAGGTGTGAAGAAGTCCGCGGTGCTGACCAGGCCGGTACGCTCGTCCAGCCGGACCACCGCGGCGTCGTCGCCGTGGTCCAGGCCGACAAGCAGCTCCGCCGTTCCGGTGGCCGGGCCGAGACCGGCGACCATGGCCTCCAGCTCGCCCGGCGGAATCTTGCAGGCGCAGCCACCGCCGCGGGCGTACTTCGTCAGGCGTACCGGTTCGGTCATGCCCTTATCGTCGCGGGCATCCGGTGCCGCCGCCACTGTTGCGGTCCGCTCGATGACCGAAATCGGACCCTCGACACCGATCGTGACCGGTGTTACCGCTCCGTGACCAACTGAGTTGCGTTCCGCCACAGCCCGCCGCCTACAGTTGCCCAACCAGGGGTCAACCGACCCCGATCCGGGGAGACGACAGGGACGGTGGACGACGTGACGACGGGCGAACCGCTCATCGTGCTGGACGCGGTCAACAAGTGGTTCGGGCCGCTGCACGTGCTGGACGACGTCTCGCTGTCGGTGGGTCGGGGCGAGGTGGTCGTGGTGATCGGCCCGTCCGGCTCCGGCAAGTCGACGCTGTGCCGCGCCATCAACCGACTGGAACCGATCAACTCCGGCACCATCACCTTCGACGGTCAGCCGCTGCCGGCCGAGGGCAAGGCCCTCGCGAAGCTGCGCAGCGAGGTGGGGATGGTCTTCCAGTCCTTCAACCTCTTCGCCCACAAGACCATCCTGGAGAACGTCACCCTCGGGCCGGTCAAGGTCCGCGGGGAGAAGCCCACCGCGGCGCGCGAGCGCGGCCTGGCCCTGCTCGACCGGGTCGGCATCGCCAACCAGGCGGACAAGTTCCCGGCCCAGCTCTCCGGTGGCCAGCAGCAGCGTGCGGCGATCGCCCGCGCCCTGGCCATGCAGCCCAAGGCGATGCTCTTCGACGAGCCGACAAGCGCGCTGGACCCGGAGATGGTCGGCGAGGTGCTGGACGTGATGACCTCGCTGGCCCGCGACGGCATGACCATGGTCGTGGTCACCCACGAGATGGGTTTCGCCCGGCACGCCGCCAACCGGGTCATCTTCATGGCCGACGGGCAACTGGTCGAGGACGCCCCACCGGCGGAGTTCTTCGCGAACCCGCGCAGCGAGCGGGCCCGCGACTTCCTCTCCAAGATCCTCACGCACTAGGCGTCCGTAGTGGAGCGCGCCGTACTCGGTGGGCTCCGTTGAAGAAGGAGAAGAGTATGCGTATCAAGCGCGTTGCGGCAGTCGCCGCGGTCGCCGCTCTGGCGCTCGGCCTCACCGCCTGTGGTGGCGACGACGACGGGGACTCCGGTGCTGGCAGCAAGTCCTTCGCCGCCGGCAGCACGATGGAGAAGCTGAACAAGGCCCAGAAGATCAAGGTCGGCACCAAGTTCGACCAGCCGGGCTTCGGCCAGAAGGGTCTGTCCGGCAAGCCGGAGGGCTTCGACGTCGAGATCGCCAAGATCATCGTCAAGGAGCTGGGCATCCCCGAGGACAAGATCGAGTACGTCGAGACGCCGTCGAAGGTCCGTGAGGACAAGATCGTGGACGGCAGCGTCGACCTGGTCGCCGCCACCTACACGATCAACGACAAGCGCAAGGAGCGCATCGCCTTCGCGGGCCCGTACTACGAGGCCGGCCAGAACATCCTGGTCAAGAAGGACGACGCGACGATCACCGGTCCGGACTCGTTCAAGGACGGCACCAAGAAGGTCTGCTCGGTCACCGGCTCGACGCCGGCCGAGACCATCAAGACGTACGTCAAGGACGTCGGCTCGCAGCTGGTGCTCTTCGACACGTACGACAAGTGCCGGGACGCGCTCAAGGGCGGCCAGGTCGACGCCGTCACCACCGACAACGTGATCCTCCTCGGCTACATCGCCAAGGACGAGGCGTCCTTCAAGCTGGCTGGCGCCAACTTCACCAAGGAGCCGTACGGCATCGGCGTGAAGAAGGAAGACGCCGACTTCCGCAGCTTCATCAACGACACCCTGGACAAGGCCGTCGCCGACGGTCGGTGGAAGAAGGCCTGGGACGACACCGCCGGCAAGTTCGGCGCGGAACTGGGCTCGGCGCCCACCATCAACCGCTACTGATCTGATCCTTCGATCTGGAGGGTGGGGAGGAACACCGACCCGTGAACGTGCTCATCGACAAGTTCGACGTCTTTGCGGGTGGTTTCTGGCTCACCCTCCAGATCTGCGTGCTCGCCGCGATCGGCGCCCTGATCCTGGGCGCGATCGTGGCGGTGCTCCGCATCTCGCCGGTGCCGCCGCTGCGCGCGCTCGGCACCGGCTACGTGAACGTCTTCCGCAACATGCCGCTGACCGTCGTGATGTTCTTCGCCGCGTTCGGTCTGCCGGCGCTCGGTTCCAACGCCGACTTCCTTCGCATTCCCGTCGTGGACGGGTTGTTCAAGCGGCTCGGCACCGATCTGCCGTACTTCCGCTTCGCCCTGATCGCCTTGGTGCTCTACACCGCGGCGTTCGTCTGCGAGGCGCTGCGCTCCGGGGTGAACGCGGTGCCGGCCGGGCAGGCCGAGGCCGCTCGCTCCCTCGGGCTCACCTTCAGCCAGAACCTGCGCTACGTGGTGCTGCCGCAGTCCTGGAAGGCATCCATCGTGCCGCTCGGCTCGGTGATCATCGCAATGATCAAAAACTCGGCACTGGTCGGCTTCTTCGGGGTGGTCGGTGACCTGTCACAGACCGCGGATCAGCTCACGTCGGCCGAGGGTTATGCCTTCATTCCCGTCGCAATCGGCATCTCGATCGGATACCTGATCATGACTGTGCCGCTCGGTGCCCTGCTGGACCGACTGGAGAAGCGACAGGCGGTGGCCCGGTGACCCAGCAGACCACAGTCCTCTACGACGTTCCCGGCCCGCGCCAGCGGCGGATCACGCTGATCAGCAGCCTGGTCGCCACCGTGGCGCTGCTGGTCGGGGCCTACTTCCTGATCTACCGGCCGCTTGACGACAAGGGTCAGCTCTCGATGGAGCTGTGGGGGCCGTTGATCGACCCCTCCAACGAGAACTTCTCCCAGGTGTGGGACCGGATCGGCCACGGCTTCAAGAACACCCTGATCGCGGCCGCGCTGGCCATCGTCGCCTCCCTGGTGGTGGGCACCCTGCTGGCCGTACTGCGGATCCAGCTCAAGAGCCTCACCCGGCGGCGGTTCACCGGGCTGGCCACGCCCGTGTCGTACCTGCTCCGCGGGGCGAGCCTGCTGCTCTCGGCGCTCACCCGAGTCTGCGTCGAGGTGTTCCGCGGCCTGCCGGTCGTCATCACCATCTTCTTCGTGGCCCGCGGCTTCCCCGAGTTCGGCATCTCGTTCGACACCCTCTGGTACCTGGTGATCGGCCTGACCATCTACAACTCGGTGGTCATCGCCGAGATCCTCCGCTCCGGCATGGAGGGTCTGCCCGGCGGTCAGGCGGAGGCCGCGGCTGCCATCGGGTTGTCCCCCGCGCAGACCACCCGGATGATCCTGCTGCCACAGTCGTTCCGGATCATGCTGCCGGCGCTGATCAGCCAGTTGGTCGTGGTGCTCAAGGACACCTCGCTGGGGTTCATCATCAGCTACGAAGAGACCTTGAACATCGGCAAGCAGATCATCGGCGTGCTGGGCAACCCGATCCAGGTGTACGTCGTCATCGCCGTGCTCTTCATCGCGGTGAACTACTCGCTGTCGAAGCTCGCCCAGTACATCCAGCGGCGGCTCGCCCGGGGCCGCAAGACCGCGGGCACCCCGGCGCAGAACCCGCCGCCGGCGGCACTGATGTCCCAGGCCGAGGGCACCGGCGGCATCTGACACCCAGATCGACAAGAGTTCGCTGATATCGGGGTATCACCGGCGACGGGATACCCCGATATCGCGGAAAACGTGTCGATCATGGGCTCGCGCCGAGCGGCGCGGGCCGGAGTCAGCGGGCGATCTCGGTGACTCGGGACTCGCGGACCACCGTGACGCGGATCTGACCCGGGTAGGTCAGCTCCTCCTCGATCTGCTTCGCCACGTCGCGGGCCAGCACGGCCGCCCCGATGTCGTCCACGTCGTCCGGCTTGACCATCACCCGGATCTCCCGGCCGGCCTGCATGGCGAACACCTTGTCGACACCGAGTTTCCCGGCCGCGATCTCCTCGATCCGCTCCAGCCGCTTGACGTACGCCTCCAGGCTCTCCCGACGCGCGCCCGGCCGACCGCCGGAACAGGCGTCGGAGGCCTGGGTGAGCACGGCCTCGATCGTCTGCGGCGGAACCTCGTTGTGATGCGCCTCGATGGCGTGCACCACGTCCTCGTGCTCGCCGTACTTGCGGGCCAGGTCGGCGCCGATGATGGCGTGGCTGCCCTCGACCTCGTGGGTGAGCGCCTTGCCGATGTCGTGCAGGAACGCCGACCGCTTGATCGTGGGCACGTCCAGCCGCAGTTCGGCGGCCATGATGCCGGCGATGTGCGCGGTCTCGACCAGGTGCTTGAGCACGTTCTGCCCGTACGAGGTGCGGTAACGCAGCCGGCCCAGCAGGCTCACCAGCTCCGGGTGGATCTCGGTGATGCCGACCTCGACGAGGGCGTCCTCGGCGGCGCGGAGGCAGAGCTGCTCCACCTCCTGGCGGGCCAGGTCGTAGACCTCCTCGATCCGGTGCGGGTGGATCCGCCCGTCGAGCACCAGCTTCTCCAGCGTGAGCCGGCCGACCTCCCGGCGCACCGGGTCGAAGCAGGACAGCAGCACCGCCTCGGGGGTGTCGTCGATGATCAGGTTGACCCCGGTCACCGACTCGAAGGCGCGGATGTTGCGCCCCTCCCGGCCGATGATGCGGCCCTTCATCTCGTCGCCGGGCAGGTGCAGGACGCTGACCACGCTCTCGGCGGTCTGCTCGCTGGCCACCCGCTGGATAGCGTCCACCACGATGTGTCGGGCCCGCTGCTCGGCGGTGTTGCGCGCGTCGGACTCGATGTCGCGCACCAGCAGCGCGGCCTCCCGCTTGGCGGACGTCTCGATCGCGTCGATCAACTCCAGTCGGGCCGAGTCGGCGGTGAGACCTGCCACCCGCTCCAGCTCCCGACGGCGCAGCTCCTCGGCCTCGGCCAGCTCGGTCTCACGCTGGACGAGCGCGGACTCCCGGGCCGCGAGGGCGGCGCTCGCGGCGGTGAGCTGCCGCTCCCGTTCGGCGAACCGCTCCACCTCCTCGGTGTGCAGCCGCTCCCGCTCGTCCATCCGGGCCGCCCGGCGCTCCACCTCAGCGGCCTGCTCCCGGGTCGTGGCGGCGAGCACCGCGACCTCCCGCTCGCCGCTGCGTCGCGCAGCCGTACGCAGCTGCTCGGCGTCAGCCTCGGCCTGCTTGTGCGCCCGCTCCAGCACGGTGTCCGCCTCGGCGCGGGCGTCGTCGAGCACCCGCCGGGCCTCGGCCCGGGCCGCCTTCGCCTCGGCCTTCGCCGCCGCCGCCTCGGCACGCGCCGCGGAGGCGGCGGACTTCGCCACGTCGATCGTGCTGTTCGCCTGGTCCGCGGCGTTACGCAGGGCGGCCAGGGACTGCTCCTGACGGTCCTTCTCCGCGATGAAGGCGGGATCCTCCGGGGCCGGCGCCGTGCCCATCCGGCGCAGTGTCCGAATGCCGACCAGCACCGCCCCGACCACGACCACCGCGAGGATCAGGACGGCCGCGAGGAGCACGACGTCGAGGGCGTTCATGCCGGAACCCCGTGAGGTCTACCGGTGAACCTGTGCCGCCGCCCCGCCATGGCCGCCTCCCCTGAACGTCGAGACCGCAGCGACCGTGCCCGAGGCACACTCCTGCGGCTGTGGACGCCCGACCGGAGCGGCTGGCCGTGGATAGCTCTCTCCGCCGGCGGTGCCCTCGGGCATCGTCGGCGACCGGGTGCAGTTGTCGCGGAGCGCCGGACCGGCCAGTCCGGAACTGCCGCCAAAGGCCGCGGAGTCGGCCAAAGTGATGCTGTTCTGTTACGAGATCTATGTTGTGCGCTTAGCCTGCGCTGGTCGGGCAATGTGAGCCTGTATGGCGAGGCTAGGTCGCCGAGGGTGGTCTGGTCAAGGACTCATGATCAAACCCCCCGAACGGAGCGAAGTTGTAGCGTCACCCAACGCTGATGTCGTTGCGGACAACGGGGGACAAACGCGGCGAGCTGACGGGCGTCGATCCGGATGTCGTACCTGTTCAGCGACGAGGACGCCATCCGCCGAGCCGACTGTGTGACAACAGTGACCCGGGTTCGGCAACAACCGCGCGACGCGCCGTGACCCACTTCAAGATCGTGCTCGATCCTGGATCGGGCGAAGGACGCCAGCAGCTCAGCCAGCGCCGGCCGCCAGCGCGGCGCTCACCAGCGCGGCGTTGCCCGGTGTCGGTGCGCCGTCGGGCAACAGGAGCGTGTCCTCCAGCCCGATCCGAGTGTGCAGCCCACGGCTGACCGCCTCGGCGAGCACCGCCCAGGTTGCCGGACCCTCGGCGTGCAGCAGCACCGGCGGGCCGATCCCCACTGACCGCGCCTCCGGCGCCGAAGCGGCGGGGACCCCCGTCGACGGTGGCGCGGCGGGCAGCCCCGTGGACGGCGGCTGTAGCGCGGCGAGGATCCGCGCCGCATCGGCCAACGCGACAGGCGCCGCATCGGCCATGCACTCGACGAGGATCCGGCCGACCGGCACCCGCCAGGACCGGTACGCCTCGACGGCGTCGAGTGTCCAGAGCCCCACCTCGACAAGCACACCGCGCTCGTGCAGCGCGGAGGCCACCGCCTCGGCGCCGGGCTCGTGCGCGTTGACGGAGGCGAAGTCGGGCAGCACCGGCCAGGCCCGGACGGCGGCCACCCGGGCTGCCGGATCCGGTTCGATCCAGGCGCCGGTGCTCACCCCCACCGGCAGCCCCGGACGGGCCGCACGGATCGCGGTCAGCGCGTCGGCGATCACCGCCGGGCGCAGCGACTCGACGCCTGCCGCGTCCCGGGGATGGACGTGCACGGCCGCGACGCCCAGCGCGGCGCAGCGGGCCGCGTCGGCGGCCAACTCCCTCGGGGTCACCGGCACGGCCGGATGGGCCGCACGGCTGCGCTGGCCGTTCAGACACGCCTTCAGCATCGGGTCACCCCCATCGCACCCGTCGCGCCGCTCAGTCGAGCGGACGGTTGTCGCGCTCCAGATCGCCCTCGGCGTCGGCGAGCGCGTCGGCGTCGATCTGCTCGGCGAACTCGGCCGCCTCGGCGCTCTGCGCGGCGAGCGCGTCCTTCACCGCGCGGATGGCCACGCCGGGCGGATAGCCCTTGCGGGCCAGCATCCCGACCAGGCGGCGGAAGACCGCGTCGGGCTCACCCCGGGCGGTACGCAGTTTGCGGTCCACCAGAGCGCGGGCGGTCGCCGCCTCGGTCTCCTCGTCCAGCTCGCCCAGCGCCTCGGTGGCCACCTCACCGTCGACGCCCTTTCGGCGCAGCTCGTTGGCGAGCGCCCGACGGGCCAGGCCGCGACCGGTGTGCCGGCTGGACACCCAGGCGCGGGCGAACGCGGCGTCGTCGATGATGCCGACCTCGTCGTAGCGGTCGAGCACCTCGGCCGAGACCTCTTCGGAGATGCCCCGCTTGGCCAACGCATCGGCCAGCTCGGCCCGGGTACGGGGTCGGACGGCGAGCTGGCGCAGGCAGATCTCGCGAGCCACCTCCGACTCGTCACGAGGCGGGGACTGCGGCTCGTCGCTCTGCTGCTGCTCGGCCCCCCGGCGACCCCGGCGAGGGCGGGGAGGATCGGTGGCGTCGCCCGTACGGGATGGGCTGGCATCCCAGCCCCGTCCCGTACGGGCGCGTCGTCCTGCCACTGGTCAGCGACCGATCAGAAGTCGACAGGCGGCAGCTCCGGGCCACCGGCGGCGTCACCCGCGCCGACCCCGACGCCGAGCTTCTCCAGGATCTTCTTCTCGATCTCGGCGGCCACGTCCGGGTTTTCCTTCAGGAACTCCCGGGCCTTCTCCTTGCCCTGGCCGAGCTGGTCGCCGTCGTACGTGTACCACGCTCCGGACTTGCGGATGATCGCCTGCTCCACGCCGACGTCGATAAGCGAGCCCTCACGCGAGATGCCCTTGCCGTACATGATGTCGAACTCGGCCTGCTTGAACGGCGCGGCGACCTTGTTCTTCACGACCTTGACCCGGGTGCGGTTACCGACCACGTCGGTGCCGTCCTTGAGGCTCTCGATGCGTCGCACGTCGAGCCGGACCGAGGCGTAGAACTTCAGCGCCCGACCACCGGTGGTGGTCTCCGGGCTGCCGAACATGACGCCGATCTTTTCGCGCAGCTGGTTGATGAAGATCGCCGTGGTGCCGGTGTTGCTGAGCACACCGGTGATCTTCCGGAGTGCCTGGCTCATCAGCCGGGCCTGGAGGCCCACGTGGCTGTCGCCCATCTCGCCCTCGATCTCGGCGCGCGGCACGAGGGCCGCCACCGAGTCGATCACGATGATGTCCAGAGCGCCGGAACGGATCAGCATGTCCGCGATTTCCAGCGCCTGCTCGCCCGTGTCCGGCTGCGAGACCAGCATCGCGTCGGTGTCGACGCCCAGGGCCTTCGCGTACTCCGGGTCGAGCGCGTGCTCGGCGTCGATGAAGGCGGCGATGCCGCCGTTGCGTTGGGCGTTGGCCACCGCGTGCAGAGCCACAGTCGTCTTACCGCTGGACTCCGGGCCGTAGATCTCGACCACCCGGCCACGGGGCAGACCACCGATGCCCAGCGCCACGTCGAGCGCGATGGACCCGGTCGGAATGATCGCGGTCTGGACAACCGGCCGGTCGCCCAGCCGCATCACCGAGCCCTTGCCGAATTGCTTGTCAATCTGAGCGAGAGCAAGGTCGAGCGCCTTCTCCCGGTCAGGACCTGCTGCCATCGTTGCCACCCCTGCCTTCGCCGGCGTCTTTCCTGCTGAGCTTCTCGTCACGCGAGACACGCTAGGCGCTGGGTCCGACAGAAAACCAGCCGACGGGCCGCGAGCTGTGGACGAGCACCCCGCTGTGGACAATAGCCGAACAGGTGTACGACTCGACAAGCGACACGCGGAACCGGCGAGAAGGCTGCTCAGCGTAGTCGGGCGGGCACGCGGTCGGGGTACGCGGCGCAGACCGCCCGCCACACCACGTGCGTCTGCTCCCCCGACGACAGCGCCTGCTCGATGGTCCGCCCATGGAGCTGGGACAGCACCTGGTCGCGGGCGATGCTGGCCGCGTAGCCCGGCCCGAACGCCTCCTCCAGCCGCGCCCAGAAGTCCGTCAGCCGCACGTGATCAACCCTCCTCGCCCGGTGCCCCCGTCGGCACCGGGCGCAACGCTAGCGCCACCAGGGGCACTGTCGCGACCGCCGCGAGCAGGGTGAGCACCGGATAACCGGCGAGCTGCATGACAAACCCGCTGAGCACCGCGGCGCTGGCCCCCGCCAACCCCATGATCAGGTCGGAGAACCCCTGGACGCTGGGCCGCACACCTGCCGACACCGACTCGGAGAGCAGCGTCGAGCCGGCCACCATCGTCCCCGACCAGCCCAGCCCGAGCAGGACCAGACCGACCGAGAGCCGGGGCGTGTGGTGCCCGGCGGTGCCGGCGACCGCGCAGGCGGCCAGCAGCAGCCCGACCCCACCGAGGATCACCGCCCGCCGGCCGAGCCGGTCGGTGAGCCAGCCCACCACCGGGGAGAACGCGTACATGCCGGCGATGTGCAGGCTCAACACGATCCCGACCAGCCGCAGCACGTCGGCGTCGGCGTGCGACTCACCGAGCCGGACCGGGGTCATCGCCATCACCGCCACCATCACCAGGTGACCGATCGCCACGGCGGCGATGCCGAGTCGGGCGGCGGGCTGTCCGCGTACCACAGACCAGGCCAGCCGCATGCCGGCGCCGCGCGGCGCGCGCACCTTGACCGGCGCGGCGGCCGGCGTCGCGCCGCCACCTGCCGCCGGCGCCTCGGCCGCCACGGCGGTCGCCGGCGCGTCGGCCGACGCGAGCCGCCGCGCCGTGAGCAGCGGGTCGGGCCGGAGCAACCCGAGGAGTACGACGGCAGCCAGCACGAACGCGGCAGCGCTGAACGCGAACGGGCCGGCCAGCGGGGGCAGCCCCCAGCCGGTGGTGACCCGGTCGGCCAGGGCGGCGAAGTTCGGCGCGGCCACCGCCCCGATGGTGGTGGCCCAGACGATCAGGGAGAGCTGGCGCCCTCGGCGGGCCGGCTCGGCGAGGTCCACCGCCGTGTAACGGGCCTGCAGGTTCGCTGCGGTGCCACCGCCGAAGAGCAGCATGCCCAGAAAGAGCAGCGGCACCGAGCGGGTGGCAGCCGCCAGCACCACCAGGACGCCACCGACGGCGCCCACCGCGTACGCCAGCACCAGGCCGGGACGACGGCCGTGCCTCGTCATGATCCGGGTGACCGGGACGGCGAGCAGCGCCGCACCGACCACTCCGGCGCTCTGCGCGACGCCCGCCACCGCGGTGCCGGCGACGCGGGCGGCGAGCAACGCGCCGACGGAGATGCCGATCGTCACACCGATGCCGCCGATGATCTGGGTGGTGAAGAGCAGCCGCAGGGTACGCCGCTGGATCGACGCGACGTCGGGCTGGGCGGCGGTACGCGGCGCGGTCAGGTCGGTCGCCATCGGCGCTCCTGTCGGAAGGGGGTGACTCATCCTCGCGCACCCGAACCGACAAGCGGCAGTGGGTTTTGCCGACAGCCGAACAGACGACCGGATCGCCCTCACCCCGCGATCATGGTGTTCCCGGCGGGTTGGGCGGGGCCAGCAGGGACGCCAGCCGACGGGTCCGGGTCAGGGTGATCGCGGCGACGGTCCCGCTGACCGCGGCAACAAGGCCGAAGACCACCGCGAAGCCCTCGTTGTCCGCCCCGAGCAGAGCGAGCAGGACCAGCCCGAGGCACACACCCAGGACAAGCAGCAGCGCCGCCCAGGTGGCGCGCCGCTGCCGGGCGCACCCGCACGACGCTCCTCGTTGTCAACATCCATCGACGCCCGTTACCCACCCTGGCGATCCGCCACGCACTGTCAATCTTGGACAGTTTCCGTTACGGCGTAACGGAAACTGTCCAAGATCTGGACGGCGTACGGCGTTGTCGATCAGCCCGCCATCACCCGCTGGTGCAGCGCGGACACCGCCGAACGGGCCGCCACGAACGCGCCGTGCTGCCAGGCCACCTCGTGGCTCAGCCAGTCCCCGGCGAAGTAGACCCGTCCGGCCGGTTGGAGCAGCAGGTTGTATCCGGCCGTGCCGTAGCGGGGCGAGGTCCAGGCGCCCTCGATGTAGGGGGTGCGGTCCCAGGCGTGGGAGTACGAGGTGACCAGCTCGCTGCGGTACTTGTCGCCGTGGATCTTCACGCCCTGGCTGACCGCCCGCTCCCGGCGCTGCTCGGGGGTGAGCCCGCTGTACGTCCTGGCGTTCGCCCCGGTGTTGTAGTAGCCGACGACAAGGCCGCGCTTGCCGTGGAAGCCGTAGGACGGGTACCAGATGTGCGACAGGTCCAGATCGGTCTCGGTGATGCCGCCGTAGATCCGCTGGTCGGTCTCCCACCAGCGGCTGCGGTACTCCAGGCCGATCTTGCCGGCGGCGGTGACCGGGAAGTCGGCCAGGGCGGCGGTCACCCCGGCGCCGAGGTTGTGTGGCACGCGGGCCATCAGGTGCGGCGGCAGCGCGGCCACGCAGTAGTCGGCGGTGATCTGCGACTGCCGGCCGCCCTGCCGGTAGGTCACCTCGACGCGGCTGCCCCGGTCGGTCACGCCTGTCACCTCGGCGTCGAGTCGGATCCGGTGCCCGCCCACGGCCTTGGCGAGGGCACGTGGGATCTGGTCCATCCCCCCGACCGGCTGGAACATCAGCATGGCCTGGTCGTAGCCGAACTCGAAGGAGAAGTACCGGCCCACGTTGCTCGCGAAGACGTCGGACAGCGCGGGCGGCGCGCCGAGCAGCGTTCCCACCTCGTTCCCGGCGCCGGGGTACGCGGAGAAGCCGCGACGGTTGGTCCCGGCGTACGCCCAGTCGCTGGTACGTCCACCGATCGCGCCGAAGCTCTGCAGGAACGACAGCAGCCGGTCCCGGTCCTCGGTGGTGAGCCGCGCGTCCAGCGCGCCCTGGTCGGTGGCCTTCGCGAGCAGCTCCGAGACGTAGCCGTACACGTCGGCCTTGGCGGTGCGGTAGCGGATCGGCTCGGTCATCCCGGCGGACTCGTTGTAGATCCAGGCGTCGGCGTTCTGGTTGGTGAAGACCTCGATGGGTACGCCGAGTTCCCGGCAGTAGTCCATGGTGACCATCCACTGTGCGATCCGGCCCGGGCCGGCGTTGAAGTAGACGCCGTCGGAGAAGCCGGCCCGCTGGGTGTGCCCGTCGAGGTCGGTCTCGACGTCGCCGCCACGGATGGTCAGGTTCCGTCCGCCGACGCGGTGCCGCGCCTCCAGGATCGTGCAGTGGTAGCCCGCCTTGCCCAGCTCGTACGCGGTGGTGAGCCCCGCGATGCCACCGCCGAGCACGACGACGCTGGCTCCCGCCCGCCCGGTCAGGGTGAAGTCGGACCGCTCGGGCGCCCGGAACGCCGGTGTCACCGACGCGGCGGCGCTGGGCGCGAGACCCATGGCTCCCATCGTGGCGAGCATCGCACCGGCACCGCCGCTGACCCCGACCGCGCGCAGGAACCCGCGCCGGCTCACCGTCGACTGCGTCTGATCGCTCATGAACGCCTCCCCTACAAGATCGACTCACGTGAGTCTGCAGAGGACCTGTTACGTGGATCTCGCAACGCCGTTTCCGGCAGGTATCGCCTCCCGGCCCGCCGGTCGCGGCGGTTTCCGACAGGCACGACGCTCAGGTCAGCGGGGGTACGCCGAGCACGGTCAGCCGGCGAGGGCGCGGGCCGCCACGGTGAGGTCGGCGACGAGACCCTCGTACGCCTTGTCCTGGTCGTCTGCGCGCAGCACGGCGGACGGGTGGATGGTCGCCAGTAGCCGGGCCGGCGGGGCGTCGGCCCGCTCTCCGGCGCTGTCCACCGGCACCTGGATGAAGTCCTCCGGGTGCTGGGCGGACGCGGGCCAGGGCAGCAGCTCGCCGCGCTGTCTCGTCACCCGGAAGGACGGGCCGAGCAACGCCTTCGCGGCGGTCGCGCCGAGCACCACGACGATCTCCGGGTCGAGCCGGGCGAACTCGGCGACCAGCCATGGCCGGCAGGCGGTGATGTGCACCCGGTCCGGGGTCTGGTGGATGCGCCGCTTGCCACGCAGCTCGAAACGGAAGTGCTTCACCGCGTTGGTCAGGTAGATCTGCGCGGGGTCGAGCCCGGCGTCGTCGACGGCCTTGCGCAACAGCCGACCGGCGGGACCGACGAACGGCAGGCCCTTCTGGTCCTCCATGTCGCCGGGCTGCTCCCCGACGAGCACCACGCGGGCGCTTTCGTCGCCCCGGCCGAAGACGGTCTGCGTGGCGTCCCGATACAGCTCGCAGCCCCGACAACCGCCCGCTGCCGTGCGCAGCTCGGCGATGGTGTCGGCGCCGGGCGGGATGAAGCGCTGCGCGCCGGGAGCGTTGTCGGTCTGCTCGGCCATGCCGACTGTTATATACCCGTTCGATATCGCCTGCCGGGTACGTCCCGCGTCAGTACCCGTTGCCGCCCCCGCCGCCGCCGCAGGACGCGATGGCGATCAGCACGATGATGATCACGATGATGGCGACCGCGATCGCGATCCACAGTCCCCTACGGTTTCCGTTTGCAGCCATGGTCAGGCACCTCCGGCGGCCCGCATACCCATCCCACTCGCTCCGAATCGTCGCGATTCACCCTTTTACCGAAGGAAGGTTCGCGGCAGGTCAGGTGGCGAAGCCCGACGGAGGGGAGGGATCGACGGCGCGGGCCAGCGCGACGGCCAGCGGGGTCAACTCCTCGACGGCCAGCGAACTGACGGTGATGCGCAGGGCGGGCGGGGCGGCGATCCGGTAGAGGGCGCCGGGCGCCACCGCCCAGCCGGCGTCCCGCAACGCGGTGACCGCGCTGGTCTCGTCCGGCACCGGCAGCCAGACGTTGATGCCGCTGCGGCCGTGCGCGGTCAGGCCGTGCGCGGCGAGCGCCTCGATCAGGCCCTCGCGCCGCAGCTCGTAGCTCTGCGCCGCCCGTCGCACCAGTTCGTCGACAGCCTGGTCCCGCCAGAGGGCGAGCACCAGCCGTTGCAGAACTGTGGACACCCAGCCGGCGCCGACCCGCGTCCGGCCGGTCACCCGGGCCACCGTGGTCTCGTCGCCGGCCAGCACCGCCAGCCGCAGGTCCGGACCGAAGGGCTTGCTCACCGACCGCACGAAGGCCCAGCTTCCGGTCACGCCGGCCAGCGGGTGCAGGGGTACGCGGGCCAGCTCGGCGGCGTGGTCGTCCTCGATGAGCAGCAGGTCCCGCCGGCCGGCGAGCAGCGCGCGCAGCTCCTCGGCGCGGGCGGCGGAGACGGCGGCGCCCGTCGGGTTCTGCGCCCGGCTGGTGACCACAAGTGCCCGCGCTCCGGCGGTCAGCGCGGCCGCCACGCCGGCCACCAGTGGACCGTCGTCGTCCAGCGGCACGCCGATCGGCCGTAGCCCGAGGGCGGCGACCAGGTCGAGCAGGTTGGCCCAACCGGGATCCTCCACCGCCACCGCGTCGCCGGGACGCAGGTGGGCGCCGAGCAGCCGTTCGATGCCGTCCAGCGCGCCGCCGGTCAGGGTGAGGTCCCCGACGGGCACGCCGTCGGCGCTCAACCGGGCACGGGCGGCCTCGGCCAGCTCCGGAAGCACGCCGGCCTGCGAGTAGCCGACCGGTGGACCGGCGTCGGCGGCCATGGCGGCCAGGTGCCTGCCGATCGGGGGCAGCAGCCGGGGGTCGGGCTCACCCCGGGACAGGTCGCGGGCACCGGGCAGCGGCGCGGGGCGCAGCGCGGAGCGGCGGGCGGCCACCGGCGGGCGCGGGCGGACGCGGGTGCCGTGCCGGCCGGCGGTGGACAGCACCCCACGCTGGCGCAGCTCCTGGTAGGCGCGGGCCACGGTGGCAGGGCTGACGCCCAACTCGGCGGCGAGGGCCCGCACCGGCGGCAGGGCGGCACCTGGTGACAGCGCGCCGGTACGGATGCCCGACTCGATGCTTGCCGAAATCGCGACGGCCGTCGTCCCACTCAACTGATAGCGTGCTGACACAAACAAGAGATTGTACTAGAACAAAGGGGCGTCGATGTACCCACCCACCGCCCGGACCACCCCCACCCGCTCGCGCGACCGGATGAGTTACGACCGCGAGGCGGCACACGCCGTGCTCGACGAGGCGTACCACTGCGCGCTCGGCTTCACAGTCGACGGCGAGCCCCGGGTGCTCCCCACCCTGCACGTCCGTATCGGTGACACCCTCTACCTGCACGGGTCCACCGGCAGCCGGCCGCTGCTCGCCGCCCGGGGCGACGGGCTGGAAGTCTGCGTCACGGTGACACTGCTCGACGGGCTGGTCTACGCCCGCTCGCAGTTCCACCACAGCGCCAACTACCGCTCGGTGGTGGCGCTCGGCACCGCCCACCTGGTCACCGACGAGCGTGAGAAGAGCGCCATGCTCACCGCGCTCGTCGAGAAGGTGGGCGCGGGGCGCAGCGCGGACAGCCGCCCGCCGAACCGCCGCGAACTGGCCGAGACCGCCGTGCTGGCGCTGCCGCTGCGCGAGGTGTCCGTCCGGTCCCGCACCGGCGGGGTCCGCGAGGACGAGGCAGACCTGCACCTGCCGCACTGGGCCGGCGTACTGCCGCTGCGGCTGACCGCCGGCCTGCCGCAACCCGCCGCCGGGGTCACCGCGCCGCTGCCGGCGTACCTGCGGTCGGCGCACACGCCCTGGCACGACCCGGCCCCGCTGCGCGGCGAGCACGTCCTGCTGGAGCCGCTCGCCCCGAGCCACGCCGAAGATCTGTACGCCGCCACCACCGACCCAGAGGTGTGGCAGCACCTCGGTGGGCGGCAACCGGTCGACGCGACCGAGATGGGTAACGTCATCGAGGCCTACCTGAGCGCATGCCACCGCGGCGAGCGGGTGCCCTGGGTGCAGCGGTGCGCGGTGACCGGGGCGGTCGTCGGCACCACGTCCTACTACGAGATCGACCCGGAGCGGCGGTCGGTGGGGATCGGGCACACCTGGCTCGGCCGACCGTGGTGGCGTACCGGGATCAACACCGAGGCCAAGCTGCTGCTGCTCGGACGGGCCTTCGACGACCTGGGCGCGGTGCGGGTCGTCTGGCACACCGACATCCGCAACGCTCGCTCCCAGGCCGCCATCGAGCGACTCGGCGCGACCCGGGAGGGTGTGCTGCGGATGCACCGGCAACGCCCCGACGGCTCGTGGCGGGACACCGTGCAGTACTCGATGACAGTCGACGAGTGGCCGAACGCACAGGCCAGGCTGCGAGAAAGACTTCTGCGGACGGCACCGGTGGCGTGATGATGGCGGGCGTGCTGGGGATCACCGACATCTGGACGTACGTGCTGGGCACCGTGGCCATCATCCTGCTGCCCGGGCCGAACTCGCTCTTCGTGCTCTCCACCGCCGCCAAGCGGGGTGTGGGCGTCGGCTACCGGGCCGCGGGCGGGGTGTTCGTCGGCGACGGGGTCCTGATGATCCTCTCCGCCGCCGGGGTGGCGTCACTGCTCAAGGCGTACCCTCCGCTGTTCCTGGTGATCAAGTACGCCGGTGCCGCGTACCTCGGTTATGTCGGGGTGACCATGCTGGTCGGTGCCGCGCGGCGCTGGCGCGACCGCAACGACCCGGGCACGCCGCGGCTCATCGACGCCGCGGAGCCGGCGCAGATGCGCAGCCCGTTCCGCAAGGCGCTGGTGATCAGCCTGCTGAACCCGAAGGCGATCCTGTTCTTCATCTCGTTCTTCATCCAGTTCGTCGACCCCGACTACGCCTGGCCGGCGCTGTCGTTCCTGCTGCTCGGCCTGATCGCCCAGGTCACCAGCGCGCTCTACCTGACCGCGCTGATCTTCGCGGGCACGTTCCTGGCCACCCAGTTCCGCAGGCGTCGCCGCCTCGCCGTGGGCGGCACCACCGCCGTGGCGGCCCTCTTCCTCGCCTTCAGCCTCAAGCTCGCCACCGCCAGCGCCGGCTGACCCCGGTCAGGTCCCGTCGCCTCCACCGGAGCCGCCGCCACCGACGCCGGCGCCTCCGGCGGTGCCGCCCAGGCCGTAGCCGGGCTTGATCGGCTCGTCGGGGTGGCGGCTGACATGGGCGGACCCGCTGATGTTCGCGGACCAGTCGGCGTGCGCGGCGGCCGCGGCGTGCCTGTTGATCGCCTGACGTATCCAGCCGTCCACCGTGGCGATCCAGTCCCGCTGCCCGGCGTCCGCGTGCCAGATCCGGAACCGGCTGATGCTCTGGTGGGTGATCCCGGCCAGCGACAACCGGCGGTCCAGCCAGATGATCACCTCCAGGCCCGCCGAGTTCGTCACGAAGATCAGCTCCAGCTCGGTGATCGGGCCGGCGTAGAGCGGGCCCACCCAGTAGCCCCACCGCTGGTGCAGCGGCAGGGTGTGCTCCACCCCCGGCAGCCCGCCCTCCTGCAACCCGGCCTGGCGGATCAGGAAGCCCAGCGTGGCCAGCGCCGCCAGCACGTGCTGCTGGGTGGGGATCGGGTGCACGAGGACCGGCACCATGGCCCCCTGGTCCAGATCCGGGTCGACGGACACCTCGGTCCGCAGACCCATCCGCAGACTCAGCAACGGCACCCCGCCGAACGTGGTCAACGGGGTCTCCCACGGCAGCGGCAGCGCGAAGTCGACAGCCCGCCGACGACCCGCCGGCACGACGAACCGCCCGGCGATGGGCACCTGGTGAAACTGCACGAGCCGCCGGGGGGCGGCCGGGTCGTCCGGCTCGACGGTGGTGACCAGGCCGAGCCGGATGTGGCGTACGAGCACGTCGTCCGGACCGGCGGCGAGGATCACCCGCCCCGGCAGACGCAGACCCGGGCGGGTGCTCGGGTTCGGCAGCGTGGTCCGCACGGACAGCCCGGTCCCGCCGGACTCCCGAGACACCCCCGTCAACCGCACCGCGCGCCCCCTCGCGGACGGGGCCCCGCCGGCCCCGGACCGACCGCGCCTACCCCGTCGGGGTCACCTCACGCCCGCCGCCCCGACCGAAAGCCGACCCGCCGACGTGCGCGCCTCACCGCAACCGCCGCCCGCGCGGCACCGTGTCGGTCTCGTCGTCGAACTCGCCGATGACCTCCTCCAGCAGGTCCTCCAGGGCGACGAAGCCGATCGGGCGGGCCGGACCACCGCCGTTGCGGACCAGCGCGAGCTGGGACTGCCGGGCGCGCATCGCGGCCACCGCCTCGGTGACCGAGGACGTCGCCGGCAGGGTGAACGCCGGCGTCATCAGCTCCCCGGCGGTGGCGGCGCGGCCGGTGGTGACCACCCGCACCGCCTCCCGGACGTGCACCAGGCCACAGACGTCACCAGCGGTGTCCAGGACCGCCATCCGCGACCGGCCGCTGTCCCGGCTGACCTGCTCGATGCGCTCGGCCGGGTCCTCGCGCCGGACGGTGACCATGGTGGCGAACGGTTCCATCACCTGCGCCACCGAGGTGCCCTGCAACTCCAGCATGCTGGTGAGCAGTTGGTGCTGCTCGGCGCCGAGCAGGCCGTGCTCGCGGGACTGCTCCAGCAGCATCCGCAACTCGTCCGGGCCGTGCACCTGGGCCAGCTGATCCTGCTGGTTGACCCCGACGAGGCGCAGGACCGCGTTGGCAAGCGCGTTCAACGCCGACAGCACGGGCCGGGACACCCGGGCGAAGGCCCGGAACGGCAGCGCGAGCAGCGTCGCCGAACGCTCGGCGTCGGTGATCGCCCACGACTTCGGCGCCATTTCCCCCACCACCAGGTGCAGGAAGGTCACCAGACCGAGGGCGAACACCAGGGCGACGATGTGACTGGCCGCGTCGGGCAGCCCCACCGCGTGCAGCAACGGGCTGATCAGGTGCTCGATCGCCGGCTCGGCCAGCGCGCCGAGCCCCAGGGTGCACAGCGTGATGCCCAACTGCGCCCCGGCCAGCATCAGCGACAGCTCACGGACACCGTCCAGCGCCGCGCGGGCCGCCCGGCCGCCGCTGGCCGCGGCCTGCTCCAGCCGGTACCGCTTGCTCGCCACCAGGGCGAACTCGGCGGCCACGAAGAACCCGTTCAGCGCCAGCAGGATGCCCGAGCTGAACAGGGCGATGCCGGGGCTCACGCGGACACCCCCGGCGTGCTCAGCTGCAGCCGTACCGAGTCGGCGACGTGGCGGTCCACTGCGAGCACCTCGACCAGGGCGCGCGGCTCCTCCTCGCCGTCGTCCACCTCGACACCCTCGGGCAGCAGACTGATCTCCAGCCGGTCGCCGACCTCCGGCACGCGGCCCAGCTCGCGCATGACCAACCCGGACAGCGTGTCGTACTCCGGGGCCTCGGGCAGCGCGATGCCGGTGCTGTCGGCGACCTCGTCGATCCGCCAGCGGGCCGGCACCACCCAGGAACCGTCCTCCTGCCGGGCGGGCGCGCGCTCCGGCGGGTCGTCCTCGTCCCGGATCGGGCCGACCAACTCCTCCGCGATGTCCTCCAGCGTGATGACGCCGGCGAAGCCGCCGTACTCGTCCACCACGCAGGCCATCTGCCGGTGCCCGGACCGCAGGCGGTCCAGCACCGTGGGCAGGGGCAGAGTCTCCGGTACGAGCAGCGGCGGCCCCGCCACCGCGCTCACCGGGGTGGTGGCCCGCTCCCCCGGCGCTACGCCGAGCACGTCGGCGATCCCGACGATGCCGATCAGGTCGTCGACGCCCTCCGCGCCGCGCACCGGGAAGCGGGAGTGGCCGGTGTCCAGCAGCTCGACCACGCGGCTGACCGGCTCGTGCGCCCGGACGGTGTGCACGTCGACGCGCGGCACCATGGCCTCGCCGGCGGTCAGCTCACGGAAGTCGAGCCCCCGGTCGAGAAGCGTGGACATCTCGGCGTCCAGGCTGCCCTCCTCGCGGGACTCGGCGATGATCTGTTCCAGGTCGGCCGGGGTGGCGCCGCTGGGCAGCTCCTCGATCGGCTCGATGCCGACCCGGCGCAGCAGGCGTACCGACGCGCGGTCGAAGAGCCGGATCACCGGCCCGGCCACGGCCAGGTAGAGGAGGGTGGACCGGCTCAGCGCCCGGGCGAGCGGCACGGCGCGGGCGATGGCGAGGTTCTTCGGGGCCAGCTCGCCGAGGACCATCTGCACCACGGTGGCGATGACCAGGGCCAGCGCCACCGACAGCGGCAGGCTTACCGACTCGCGGAGGCCGGCCACGCCGAACAGGTCGGCGAGGCCGCCACCGAGGTACGGCTCGGCGACGTAGCCGACCAGCAGGGCGGTGACGGTGATGCCGAGTTGGGCGCCGGAGAGCACGAAGGAGAGCCGGCTGGTGACGGTGAGGGCCCGGGCGGCGGCCTGGTCGCCGTCGTCGGCGAGCTGGCGCAGCTTGCCCCGGTCCACGGCGACATAGCCGAACTCCTGCGCCACGAAGTAACCGGTGGCGGCGGTGAGCACGATGATCAAGAGAAGGCCGACGACGATCAGCACCTGTCGCTCAGGGCTCCCGTGGCCGTCGGGACGGGGATATGCCGGGCACGACCCGGCTGGCTACTGCTGCCCTCCTGGGCAGAGGAGTCGATCATGCCGTCATTTTATCGGTGCTGGCTGGGACTCCGCTGGGGGTGGGCCGAAGGCGTCGATCGTCCGGTTCACCCCGGCTGGGCGCGGCCCTCGCCGGATCCGCCGCCCGTCGGGCGCTCGGCCAGCTCGTCGGCGTCGAGCAGGCTCCGGTCGAGCCGTCCGGACCGGTACGCGGCCCGGCCGATCATCTGCGCCGCGACCGGTGCGGTGGCCAACTGGAAGACCGCCACCAGCAGGATCATGCCGAGGTCGGCCGGGGACCGCAGCCGCAGCGCGATGCCGAGCAGCAGCAGGAGCACTCCCAGCACCTGGGGCTTGGTGCCCGCGTGCATACGGGACAGGGCGTCCGGGAAGCGCAGCACCCCGATCCCGGCGCACAGGGCGAGCAGAGCGCCGGCCACCAGGCAGGCGGCACCGAGCCAGTCGGCGACCACCCCGATCACGCCTGCTCCCGTACGGCGAAGCGGACCAGCGACACCGACCCGACGAAGCCGAGCAGGGAGAGCACCACCAGCACGGGCAGCGTGGTGGCGTGCCGGTTGACAGCCGCCTCCGCGCCCACCGCGCTGACCATGGTGGCGAGCAGCATGTCCGCGGCGATCACCCGGTCCAGCAGCGAGGGACCCCGGTAGAGCCGGATCAGCGCGAGTAGCGCGGTCACCGTCAGCAGCGCGGTGAGAACGACGCCCAGGAAAGTGATCATGAGGTTCCCTTCTCGGCGGTGTCGGGCTCGACGCGGCGCAGTTCGGCGGCACTGCCCACCGCCCGGACGATCCGTCGCTCGACGTCGAGGGTGCGTTCCCGGGCACGGGCCAGGTCCCCCGGCCCATGGGTGTCCAGCACGTGCAGGTAGAGCGTCGCCGACTCCCTGTCCACCTCGAGGATCAGCGTGCCCGGCACCAGCGAGACCGCCTCGGCGGTGAGTGCCAGGTTCAGGTCGGTGGGGACCCGCAGCGGCACGGCGATGATCGCCCCGCGTGGCCGGTAGCCGGGTTGCACGGCGATCCGGGCGATGTGCAGGCTCGCGCTGACGAGTTCGACGGCGAACCGGCCCGCGAACGCCAGCAGCGCACCGGGCCGCAGCCGGCCGCCGAAGCTGACCGCCGGCAGCGGAAAGAACAGCAGGACCGCGCCGCCCACCAGCAGCCCGCCGACGATGTTGGCGAGGCTGATCGCACCCCAGAGCAGGTTCCAGACGAGCACCAGCCAGCCGAGCGCCAGCGCCTGGTCCCGCCGACGCCCGAACCGGCCCCGCATCGGCGGGGCGGCGTCCGCCGGAGGCGTCGCGCGCGGGCCGGTCACGGCCCGACTCCGGGCAGGACGGCCCGCACGTACGGGGTACGCGAGAGCAGGTCGGTGGCCGCGTCGGCGGTGACGTCGAAGAGCGGACCGGCAAGCACGGTGAGCGTCAACCCGAACGCGACAAGGGCCGCGGTGGCGCCGACCATGAGGGTCGGCAGCCGGACGGCGGGCTCGCTGGTGGCGATCCGGGGCGCCCGCCAGAACGCGATGTTCCAGACCCGGGAGGCCACGTACAGGGTGAGCAGGCTGGTCAGGGTGCCGGCCGCCACAAGCGTCGCGGGCAGCGCCCCGCCGGCTGCCACACCCGCCTGGAGCAGGCCGAGCTTTCCGAGGAACCCGGAGAACGGCGGCACGCCGGCGAGGTTCATCGCCGGTACGAAGAAGAGGACGCCGAGCAGGGGCGCCATCCGGGCCAGCCCGCCGAGTCGGCGCAGGTCGGTGCTGCCGGCCCGCTCCTCGACCAGGCCGGCCACCAGGAACAGCGTGGTCTGGATGGTGATGTGGTGCACCACGTAGAAGATCGCGCCGGCGAGTCCGGCGGCGGTGCTCAACGCCACCCCGAAGATCATGTAGCCGATGTGGCTGACCAGCGTGAACGAGAAGAGCCGCTTCATGTCCGACTGCGCCACCGCGCCGAGGATCCCGACCACCATTGTCAACCCGGCGACGACCATGAGCAGACCGTCGACCTGGCCACCCGGAAACAGCAACGTCTCGGTACGGATGATCGCGTACACGCCGACCTTGGTGAGCAGTCCCGCGAACACGGCGGTGACCGGGGCGGGGGCCGTGGGATAGCTGTCCGGCAGCCAGGCCGACAGCGGGAAGACCGCCGCCTTGATCGCGAACGCGAGCAGCAGCGTCAGTTGCAGGGTCAACCGGACGTTGTCCGGCAGGTCGTCGAGGCGCTGGGCGAGCTGCGCCAGGTTGAGCGTGCCGGTGGCCGCGTACACCAGCCCCACCGCGGCCAGGAAGATCATCGAGGAGAGGATGCTGACCACCACGTACGTCGACCCGGTGCGGATCCGCGTCTCGGTGCCGCCCAGCGTGATCAGCACGAAGCTGGCCGCCAGCAGGATCTCGAAGCCGACGAACAGGTTGAACAGGTCGCCCGCCAGGAACGCGTTGGTGACGCCCGCGGTGAGCACCAGGTACGTCGGGTGGAAGATGACCACCGGCGCGCTCTCGCTCGTCTCGCTGCGGCCCTGGCCGATCGAGTAGAGCAGCACGCAGAGGGTGACAGCCGAGGACACCACAAGCATCAGCGCGGCCAACTGGTCGGCCACCAGCACGATGCCGACCGGCGGCGGCCACCCGCCGATCGCCAGCACCACCGGCCCGTGCCGGTACGCCTGGACCAGCAGCACCACCGCGACGGTGAAGGTGACAGTCAGGCAGAGCACGCTCACCGCACGCTGCACCCGGGGGCGGGTGGCAAGCAGCAGGGTCAGCGCCGCGCCGAGCAGCGGCACCACCACCGGCAGCGGCAGGAGCCTGCTCACGACGATCTCCGCGACGCCCCGGTCACCGCGGCCCGTCCCCTGTGCCGCGTCGCAGCCGGCGGCGGGCCGGCTCGGGATCGACCTGCTCCGGGTCGCCGTCGGGACCCTCCCCGCCGTGGTCGACGGCACCCGCCTCGTTGCGCCCGGCACGGCGGATGATCTGCCGGTCCTCCAGGTCGTCGGGCACCTCGTCGTCGCCCGTGAGATACCAGCTCCGGTACGCCACGGCGAGCAGGAACGCGGTCAACCCGAACGTGATCACGATGGCGGTCAGCACCATCGCCTGCGGCAGCGGATCACTCATCTCGTCCACCGGCCCGGTGCCCACGACCGGCGCGCCACCGGACCGGCCGCCCAGCAGGATCAGCAGGTTGACCCCGTTGCCGAGCAGGATCACGCCCAGCAGGATGCGGGTGAGGCTGCGCTCCAGGAGCAGGATCACCCCGCACCCGACAAGCACCGCGACGGCGAGCACCAGCACCATCGTGGGGCGAGCGTCACTGGCCGTCATGTCCCGCCGCCCTTGTCGACGGCCAGACCGCCGTTGGCCGTGTCGGTGGCCTCGATGTGCCTGTCCACCTCGGCGCCGAGGCTGCGCAGGATGTCCAGCAGCAGCCCGATCACGATGAGGTACACGCCGATGTCGAAGAAGAGCGCCGTGACGAGGTGGACGTCGCCGATCAGCGGCAGGGACAGGTCGAGCTTGGCGCTCTGCAACACCGACCCACCGGCCAGCAGCGCCACGGCGCCGGTGCCCACCGCCAGGGCCAGTCCCGCGCCGAGGATCAGGCCGGCGCCCACCGGGGCGGCCTCGGTCAGCTCGTACCGGCCACCGGCCAGGTAGCGGACCACGAGCGCGAGGCCGGCCACCAGACCGCCGGCGAACCCGCCGCCCGGCGCGTTGTGCCCGGAGAAGAGCAGGAACAGAGAGAACAGCGCCACGGTGTGGAAGATCAGCCGGGTGACCACCTCCAGCACTATCGACCGCCGCTCCTCGTACAGCGTCGGGCCGCCCCGCAACCAGACCGGCCGGTCGGAGCGGACCGCCCGGTCAGCCGACTCCGGACGGCGCGGTCGTGGCCCGGTGCGGGACCTCTCGAAGATCAGGCTGGCCACCCCGGTCGCGGCCACCACCAGCACCGCCACCTCCCCCATCGTGTCCCAGGCCCGGATGTCGACGAGGGTCACGTTGACGACGTTGCGGCCGTACCCCTCGCTCACCGCCAGGTCCGGGAAGGCAGCGGAGATGTCCGGCGCGCGCCGGGCGCCGGCCGCGACGAGCGCGAGCCCGCCCGCCACCACGCCCATCGCCACGCCGATCGCCCGGCGGGCCCATCGACTGCGCCGCAGCGGACGGGCCGAGAAGCGCTCCGGCAGGCGGCGCAGCACCAGCACGAACACCGCGATCGTCGCGGTCTCCACCAGGAACTGGGTGAGCGCGAGATCCGGTGCCCCGTGCAGGATGAACAGCATGGCCGTGCCGTAGCCGGTCATCCCCACCAGCAGCATGGCGGTCAACCGTCGGCGGGCGCGGACCGCGAGCAGCGCGGCCACCGCGATCACCACCACCACCACCGGTTGCAGCGGGTTGTCCCACATCGGGAGTCGGGCCCGCCACGGCCCGGCGGCGAGCATCGCCCCACCGGGCAGCAGCACGACGGCGACCAGGATGATGCCGAGGTACTGCGGCAGGGAGCCCCGCTGGGTCGCGCCCGTCACCTCGATGGCGAGCCTGTCGAACCGGTCCACTACCCACTCGTACCCCTGGTTGCCGCTCACCGGCGAGCGGAGCCGGGCCAGCACCGGTGCGAGCGGCCCGCGCAGCGCGAAGAGCAGGCCGCCGCCGACCAGCGCCAGCACGGACAGACCGAGCGCCGCGGTCGGCCCGGACCAGAGCGTCAGGTGCGCGTCGACCGCGCCGAGCAACTCGGCGTACGGGTGGAGCAGGCCGTTCAGCACGCCGGCGGCGGGGCCGGCGAGCAGCCCGACGACGGCGAGCACGGCCGGGGGGACAAGCATCGACGCGGCGATCGGCGCCGGCTGGACCGGTTCGACGCCCGGCCGGTCGGCGAACGCGCCCCAGAGGAAGCGGGCACTGTACGCGACGGTGAGCACCGTCCCGGCTACCAGTCCGGTGAGGACCAGTGGGTCGTCGGTGAACGCCGCGAACACCGCCTCCTTGGCGACGAACCCGACCAGCGGCGGTACGCCGGCCATCGACGCCGCCGCCAGCACCGCGACGCCGAACAACGGTCGGGACCAGCGCCGCAGCCCGGACAGCTCGCGCAGGTCGCGGGTCCCGGCGCCGTGGTCGATGACGCCGACGACCAGGAACAGCGCCGCCTTGAACAGGGCGTGCGCCAGCAGCATCGCCGTGCCGGCGAGCGCGGCGGCCGGGGTGCCCGCGCCGGTCACCGCGACCAGCAGGCCCAGCTGGCTGACCGTGCCGTACGCCAGCAGCAGTTTCAGGTCGTTCTGCCGCAGCGCGGCCCAGCCGCCGACGAGCATGGTGGCCACGCCGGCGATGAGCACCACGGGCCGCCAGGGGCCGACAGTGGCGAGCACCGGCGCGAGCAGGCCGACCAGGTAGACGCCCGCCTTGACCATGGCGGCGGCGTGCAGGTACGCGCTGACCGGGGTGGGCGCCGCCATCGCGACCGGCAGCCAGGAGCTGAACGGCAGCACCGCCGACTTGGACAGGGCCCCGGCCAGGATCAGCAGCACCGCCGTGACGAGGTAGCCGCCGCCGGGCAGCGGATGGGTGGCGATCTCCGACCAGCGGTAGCTGCCCGCGTGCTCGCCCAGCAGGATGAACCCGACAAGCATGGCCAGCCCGCCCAGCGTGGTGACGGTGAGCGCCTGCGCGGCCGCCCATCGGCTGGACCGGCGTTCGCTGCTGTGCCCGATCAGCAGGTACGAGAAGATCGTCGTCAGCTCCCAGCCGACATAGAGCAGCAGCAGGTCGTCGGCGAAGATCAGCACCAGCATCGCGCCGGCGAAGGCGACCAGGACGGCGGCGAGCTGCGCCATCCCGGGAGTGCCCGGCTCGAAGTACCGGGCGCTGTAGACCAGCACCAGCGCGCCGACGCCGCCCACCAGCAGGGTCAGGAGCCAGGACAGCGTGGTGAGGCGCAGCGCGATGTCGAGGCCCAACTGCCCGATCCACGGGTACGTCTCGACCACCGCGCCGCCGTGGCCGACGGCCGGGGTGCGGGCCAGCGCCCAGCCGAACGCGGCGGCCGGCGCGAGCGCCAGCGGATAGCACGCGCGCGGACCCCACCACCGGACGAGCAGCGGCGCGGCGAGGGCCGCCACGAGGTGGAGGATGAGCAGTACCAGCACCCGCACTCCCGATCGAGGTGGCCGACGCCCGTACAGCGGTGGCGCCTAGCAGCGATCAGACGCCAGATCTCCGCCCACCGGGCGGTTTTGCCGGAATTCGACCACTATGGCGAGTGCTGTGCGGTGGTGCGTGCCATGCGCCGGGCTGCGTTGCCCGCGTGCGGTGTGCGTGCGCGGGGTGCGGTCGACGGTCAGCGCAGCAGGGCGTCGCCGGGGGTCAGCGCGTCGTCCAGGTCGGAGCCATCGAGGCGCAGGTCGGCCAGCAGATCGACGCGGCCGAGCTGACGGGCGACCTTCGCGACGACCCGCTCCGCGACGGCCAGCGACCGCATCGAGAGCAGCCGGCCACGGCTCTCCCGGCGAAGCACGAAATAGTGCACGGCCACGCGGACCTGCCCCCGATCGGCGGCGCTGGCCTGAGCGGTGGAGACGACCAGCTCCCGCAGGCAGCGGGCGAGGCGTTCGGCGAGCTCCAACTCGGGCCCGTGCAGACCGCCGCGGAGCGTGGCGAGGTGACTGTCGACCTTGCGGATCAGCACATCGGTGCCGGGCTCGACGTGTCGCGGCTCGCCGGTCATCCGATCCCCTCCACCCGGTTCGCGTTGCGGGTGAAGTTACTTTATGTTGCTCCGTACAAGCAAGCAGTTAAGTGAGACTTAACGTATTAATGACGCATCCATCGCTTTTTCCGTCCAGCTCGGCACGTTCCGCTGCGCGGCGCTCGTGGTTGTCGTACCTGCGGGGCAGGATGGATCGGTGACCAGGGCAGAGGAGGGCGGGGGCGGGGTGCTCGACGGGTTCGGCCCGGCCACCCGCGCCTGGTTCGACGCCGCCTTCGCCGCGCCCACCGCCGCCCAGACGGGCGCCTGGCGGTCCGTCGCCGCCGGCCGCAACGCCCTCGTCGTGGCACCCACCGGCTCCGGCAAGACGCTCGCGGCCTTCCTCTGGTCGCTGGACCGGCTGGCCCGCGAGCCGGCGCCGGCAGAGGCTCGGCAGCGGTGCCGGGTGCTCTACGTCAGCCCGCTCAAGGCCCTCGCCGTCGACGTGGAACGCAACCTGCGTGCCCCACTTGCCGGCATCCGGCAGGCGGCGACCCGACTCGGTGTCGCACCGCCGGACATCACCGTCGGCATGCGTACGGGAGACACGCCGGCGGACGAGCGACGCGCCTTCGCCCGCACCCCGCCGGACATCCTCATCACCACGCCCGAGTCCCTGTTCCTGCTGCTCACCTCCGCCGCTCGGGACTCGCTGCGCGGCGTCCAGACGGTGATCGTCGACGAGGTGCACGCGGTGGCCGGCAGCAAGCGCGGCGCCCACCTCGCCCTCTCGCTGGAGCGCCTCGACGAACTGCTGCCCGCGCCGGCACAACGGATCGGGCTCTCCGCCACCGTCCGGCCGATCGACGCCTGCGCCCGGTTCCTCGGCGGCGCCCGGCCGGTCGACGTCGTGCAGCCGGCCACGGCGAAGACCATCGAGGTCAGCGTGCAGGTCCCCGTGGAGGACATGACCCGCCTGGACGAGCAGGAGCAGCCGCCGGAGGATTCCCTCGGCGGTCCCGGGCCACGCCGCGCCTCGATCTGGCCGGCCGTCGAGGAGCGGGTCTTCACGCTCATCGGGCAGCACCGCTCCACAATCGTCTTCACCAACTCCCGCCGCAGTGCCGAGCGCCTGTGCGCCCGCCTCAACGAGCTGGCCGCCGAGGAGGTGGCCGCCGTGCCGACCGGCGGCGCGGTCGCCGACGGCGCGTCAGACCACGGCACGCCGGATGACGGCCCATTCGGCGACGGCTCGTCGGGCGACGGTGCGTCGGGCCACGGCTCGTCAGGCGACGGCTCGTCGGGCCACGGCTCGTCGGGCGACGGCTCGGTCGGCGTACCGCAGGGGTTGTCGGGGGGCGACGAGCCGGCGGCCGGCGCGCAACGCTGGGGTGGCCCCGCCGGTCCGCTGCGCAACCGGCCGCCGGCCGAGGTGATGGCCCAGTCCGGCGCGGCCGCCGGGGCCGCGCCGGTGATCGCCCGCGCCCACCACGGCAGCGTCTCCCGCGAGGAGCGCAAGCACATCGAGGAGGCGCTCAAGTCCGGCCAGCTCCCGGCGGTGGTGGCCACCTCCAGCCTGGAGCTGGGCATCGACATGGGCGCGGTCGACCTGGTGGTGCAGATCGAGGCCCCACCGAGCGTCGCCGCCGGCCTGCAACGTGTCGGCCGGGCCGGGCACCAGGTGGGCGCGGTCTCCCGCGGGGTGGTCTTTCCCAAGCACCGTGGCGACCTGCTGTCCTGCGCGGTCGTCGCCGAGCGGATGACCGACGGGGCGATCGAGGAGCTGCACTACCCGCGCAACCCCCTGGACGTGCTGGCGCAGCAGATCGTGGCGATGGTGGCCCTGGAGCCGTGGCGGGTCGGTGACCTGGCCGTGCTGGTCCGCCGGGCCGCGCCCTTCAACGAGCTGCCCGACTCCGCGCTGCACGCCGTACTGGACATGCTCTCCGGCCGCTATCCGTCCACCGCGTTCGCCGAGCTGCGGCCCCGGCTGGTCTGGGACCGGGCCAGTGACCTGCTCACCGGCCGCCCCGGCGCGCAGCGGCTGGCCGTGACCAGCGGCGGCACCATCCCCGACCGGGGCCTGTTCGGGGTCTTCCTGGCCGGCGCCGAGCGGGCCGCCCGGGTCGGCGAGCTGGACGAGGAGATGGTCTACGAGTCGCGGGTCGGCGACGTCTTCCTGCTCGGCTCCTCGTCCTGGCGCATCGAGGAGATCACTCCGGACCGGGTGCTGGTCTCCCCCGCGCCCGGCCAGGCCGCCCGGATGCCGTTCTGGAAGGGCGATCAGCTGGGCCGCCCGGTGGAGTTGGGCCGAGCCATCGGCGCGCGGGTGCGTACCCTGCTGCGGTTGAGTGACGAGGCGGCGCTGACCGCGCTGCGCGACGGCGGGCTGGACGACTGGGCCGCCACCAACCTGATGGCGTATTTGCGCGACCAGCGGGAGGCAACGCGCTCGCTGCCCGACGACCGCACCATCGTCGTCGAGCGGTTCCGCGACGAGCTGGGCGACTGGCGACTGGCCGTGCACAGCGTCCTCGGCGCGCGGGTCAACGGGCCGTGGGCCCTCGCCGTGGGCCGCCGACTCGCCGAGCGGTACGGGGTGGACGCCCAGGTGATGCCCTCCGACGACGGGATCGTGGTGCGCCTGCCCGACACCGCCGACGAGCCGCCCGGCGCCGACGTGGTGGTCTTCGAGCCGGACGAGATCGCCCAGCTGGTGGAGGAGTCGGTCGGCACCAGCGCGCTGTTCGCCGCCCGTTTCCGGGAGTGCGCCGCCCGCTCGCTGCTGCTGCCCCGCCGCGACCCGCGCCGCCGCCAGCCGCTCTGGCAGCAGCGGCAACGCGCCGCGCAGCTGCTCGACGTCGCCCGCGAGTACGCCGACTTCCCGGTCACCCTGGAGGCCGCCCGGGAGTGCCTCCAGGACGTCTTCGACCAGCCGGCGCTGGCCGGGCTGATGCGCGACCTGGCGTCCCGCAAGGTCCGGCTGGTCGAGGTGGAGACCAGTGCGCCGTCCCCGTTCGCCCGGTCGCTGCTCTTCGGCTACGTCGGCGCGTTCCTCTACGAGGGCGACGCCCCGCTCGCCGAGCGCCGGGCCGCCGCCCTCGCGCTGGACTCCACGCTCCTCGGTGAACTGCTCGGCCGGGTCGACCTGCGCGAACTGCTGGATCCGGCGGTGCTCGCCGAGACCGATCGGCAACTGCGCTGGCTGACCGACCAACGCCGCCCGCGTGACGCGGAGGACGTGGTCGAGCTGCTGCGGGTGCTCGGCGACCTGAACGACGCCGAGTTGACCGAGCGGGGTGTGCCGCAGGGCTGGCTGACCGAGTTGGAGGCCACCCGCCGGGTGCTGCGGGTCCGGATCGCCGGCGAGCAGCGCTGGGTGGGCATCGAGGACGCGGCCCGGCTGCGGGACGCACTCGGCGTGGCGCTGCCGGTCGGGGTGGCCGAGGCGTACCTCGCCCCGGTGGCCGACCCGCTGGGCGACCTGGTGGCCCGCTACGCCCGCACCCACGGGCCGTTCGCCGCCGCGAGCTGCGCGGCCCGCTTCGGGCTCGGCGTGTTCGTCGTCGAGCAGGCGCTGCGCCGCCTCGCCGCCACCGGCCGCGTCGTCTCCGGGGAGTTCACGCCGGACACGGCAGGCGCCCAGTGGTGTGACGCCGAGGTGCTGCGGATGCTGCGCCGCCGTTCGCTCGCCGCCCTGCGGCGGGAGATCGAGCCCGTGCCACCCCGGGCGCTTGCCACGTTCCTGCCCCGCTGGCAGCAGGTCGGCTCGTCCGCCCGAGGTGTGGAGGCGCTCGCCGCCACGGTGGAGCAGTTGCAGGGCGCGGCGGTGCCGGCGTCCGCGCTGGAACGGCTGGTGCTGCCCGGCCGGGTCGCCGACTACTCCCCCGCCCAGCTCGACGAGCTGTGCGCCAGCGGTGAGGTGCTCTGGGCCGGGTCGGGGGCTATCTCCGGTGGCGACGGCTGGGTCACCCTGGCGTACGCGGACGCCGCGCCGCTCCTCCTCCCGCCGCCCGACGAGGCGCTGACGCGTACCCCGTTGCACGACGCGGTGCTCGACGCGCTCGGTGACGGGCAGGCGCTGTTCTTCCGGGCACTGGCCGACCGGGTCGGCTCCACCGACGACGCCGCCCTGACCGGGGTGATCTGGGATCTGGTCTGGGCGGGGCACCTCACCAACGACACCCTCGCCCCGCTGCGGGCGGTGCTCGGCGCCGGTGGCGCGCACCGGTCGCGGCCCTCCGCGCCGCGCACCCGCTACCGGCGGCCCGGTCGGGTGGCGCTGCCGACCCGGGGCGGGCCACCGACCGTCGCCGGCCGCTGGTCCCGGCTGCCGGAGCGGGACCTCGATCCGACCCGGCGGGCCGCAGCGCTCGCCGACGTGCTGCTGGAGCGGCACGGGGTGGTCACCCGGGGCGCCGTCATGGCCGAGCAGGTGGTCGGCGGGTTCGCGGCGGTCTACCCGGTGCTGTCGGCGCTCGAGGAACGCGGCGCGGCCCGCCGGGGCTACTTCGTCGAGGGTCTCGGCGCGGCGCAGTTCGCGGTGCCCGGCGCGGTGGACCGGCTCCGCGCGCTTGCCGACCCGGCCGACGGTGGTCGTGGCCGGGGCGGCGGGCTGACCACCGTGCTCGCCGCCACCGACCCGGCCAACCCGTACGGTGCGGCGCTGCCCTGGCCGGAACGCGTCGTCGACTCCGGTGACGGGGCCGCCCCCGCGACGGGGCACCGGGCCGGCCGCAAGGCGGGCGCGCTCGTGGTGCAGGTCGGCGGTGACCTGGTCCTGTACGTGGAACGCGGCGGCCGGACCCTGCTCTCCTTCACCGACGACACCGAGACCCTCGCGGCGGCCGGCAAGGCGCTCGCCGACGCCGTCCACTCCGGAGCGTTGGGCGCGATGTCGGTGGAGCGGGCCGACGGCGAGGCGGTGCACTCGTCGCCGCTCAGTGAGGCGTTGACCGCCGCCGGCTTCCGGGCCACCCCGCGCGGCCTGCGCCTGCGCGGCTGACCCACCCGCGCAGCCGCGGCACGCGGATCGCCGCCGGTCGCAGGGCCACACGACCGCGCCGGCCGGCCGCCGGTCGCGGCGCGTCAGTGGAGGCTGTTGAGGGCCTTCTCGTAGCGCGGGCGGTCGGCTGCCGGGGTCTTGGCCTCGAGGTAGTTGAGCACCACCGCGCCGCGCCGGTACGACTGACCACTCCACGTCTCGGCGATGTCGCCGGCGCTTGTCTCGTCCGGAAACACGAAGACGGTGACGCCGTCGGTGGCGACGATCTCGGAGCAGCCCAGGCCGAGGCCGTCCGGTCCACAGTCCACCGAGCGGTCCTTCGGGTGTGTCACCCGCAGACCCGCGGCCCGGAACGCGTCGACCACCTGCCGAGCACCCGGGGCGCCGGGCGGACGCGGGGGCAGTACCACCGGCGGTGGGCTGGCCGGCCGGCGCTCGATCGGCCCCTGCGGCGGGGCGGACGGCGGGACCGGCGGCGCCTGGCTGCCCGACGACTGGGCGGCACCGGCGGGGCCGGTCGGCGTCGGCGCGCTCGCGAGGCCGCTCGCCGCCGGGGCGGTGACCGGCGGCACGGACTGCGCCGCGCTCGGCTTGTCGTCACTGCCGCAGGCGGCGGTGAGGGCGACGGCGACCAGCAGGACCCCGACGGCGGGCAGGCTCCGATGTGTCACCAGGGCAGTCTGCCGGGCGGCGCCGGCCGCCGGCAGTGGCCGGTCGGCCACCTGCGCTGTCCCATATCCGCCACCCGCCGATCAGCCGCGCGGCGACCGGAGCGCGTCGAGGGTTAACCTGCCGGCATGGCTGTCACGCCCTGGGTCTCGTTGACCACCGACTACGGCCTCACCGACGGTTTCGTGGCCGCCTGCCACGGGGTGATCGCCCGGATCGCGCCGGCCGTCCGGGTCATCGACGTGACCCATCTGGTGCCGCCGGCGGACGTCCGGCACGGTGCCGCCGTGCTGGCGCAGACGGTGCCCTACCTGCCGTTGGGCGTTCACGTGGCGGTTGTCGACCCCGGGGTGGGCACCACCCGGCGGGGCGTCGCGCTGGCCACCCCGGGCGGTTTGCTGGTCGGCCCGGACAACGGGCTGCTGCCGGACGCGGCCGACGCGCTCGGCGGGGTGACCGCGGCCGTGGAACTGACCGAACCGACCTGGCTGGCAGCCCGGGTGTCCGGCACGTTCCACGGCCGCGACGTCTTCGCCCCGGCGGCGGCCCGCCTGGCCCTCGGCGTACCGCTGGCGGAGGCGGGCCCGGCGCTCGACCCGGACGGGCTGGTCCGGCTGCCGTCGCCGGTCGTGGCCCGCGACGGCGAGGGTTTCACCGCCGAGGTGCTGACCGTCGACCATTTCGGAAACGTCCAACTGGCCGCACCGGCCGAGGCGCTCGGTCCGCTCCCGACCACCGTCCGGGTCGGCCCGCCGGGGCCCGCCCCGGCCCGCGCGGCGGTGCGCGGGCGGACGTTCGGCGACGCGCCGGAGGGCGGCCTGGTGGTGTACGTCGACTCGGCCGATCTGGTGGCGGTGGCGGTCAACGGCGGCCGAGCGGTGGACGTCCTCGGGGTGCGCCCGGGCGACCTCCTGCGGGTGGCCGCGTGACATTAGACTATGGAATGCTGCCCCGGTGGGTGAACACGTAGTTCCCGTGGGCTGTCCCTGTTGCGCCTCTCGGACCGGCGGCGGGACCTGCCCGGTCTGCTTCTGGACCGACGACGGTCAGAGCGACGCCGACGCCGACGCGGTGCGCGGTGGGGCCAACGGCGACCTGAGCCTGTCGCACGCCCGGCTCAACTACGCCGTGTACGGGGCGAGCCACCCGCGTTACCAGGACATGGTGCGGCCCGCCCGCCCCGACGAGCGCCCCTGAAGGTGCCCGCCGAGGCGAGGTAGCTCAGCAGACCGGCACGACGCCGCCGTAGACGGCGGAGATGTACGCGTGGCTGACGTACTGCCCGGTGGCCAGGCGGTTCCACCTGGTGGTGGTGCGGTACGGGCCGGCTACCGACTGACCGGTGACCCAGCACTGGATCGGCACGTTCGCGAACCGGGCGGCGAATCCACGGGCCGCGTACGACGTGCTGGGCCCGCTGCGGATGTTGAGCGGCCCGTCGCCGACGACGCCGCGCGGCCCGCCACCGGTCCACAGGTAGGCGACGTCCACCCACGCGTTCGTGGTGAGTCGCAGGCCATCGATGAAGGTGCCGTCGGCGAGGTCGATGCCGGCCGGGTTGAGCACCGTACGCCCGAACTGGTCCCGGCCCCCGTTGTAGCCGGACTGGAACGCGGCCTGCGCCTCCGGCCGGCCCTGCGGCAGGTTCTTCCAGTTCTCCCGAACGGCGGGCGGGTTCCAGTAGTCGTCGCGGGTGTTCCACGGCCCGACGTCCCAGACCGGGGCGTACTCGCAGCGGGCGCCCGTGGTGGTGCAGACCCGCACTGTGTAGTCGCCGGTGTTGAGCGGGGAGAGGCCTCGACGCGAGGGTAGCGCCGCGAAGTGGTCGCGCGGCTGGATGGTGCGGCCGTTGGCGGTCCGTTCGCCGACCAGGCCGATGCGGGTGGCGTACACCCGGTAGGTGAGGCCGGGCGTGGCGGCGGAGACGGCTGCCGTCGCGTCGGCGGTGAGCTGGACGGCGCGTACCGTCGCGGTCGCGCCGCCGGCCCGCGCGGTCAGCACCACCCGGGTCTGCACCTGGCTGACCGGCTGGTCGAAGACCGCGCCGGCGGTCGCGGCCCGCCATTCGGTCCAGCCGCTGACCCGCCAGCCGCGGACCTGAGCCTCCACGCCGGCGCCGGCCGGGACGTCGGCGCTGATCTCGGCGCGGACCCGGGTGGCCGGTCGGGTGAGGGTGCGCGGTGCGGTCAGCAGCATGCCCTCGGCGACCGCGCTGTGCGGGCTGCGAGGGCTGCGCCCGGCCGCGCGGGCGTCGCGCAGCCGCAGCCCGCCGGGGGTACGCCGGACGTTGACGTCGTCGCGGTCGACGATCGAGAGGTCGGCGCTCCACCGTTCCCCGCCGCTTGCGGCGGCGGTCAGGGCGAACGAGCCGCCGATTGCGGAAGCGGTGGTCGGGGAACCGCCGATCGTGGGCACCGCGGCCGCGGCGAGCAGGAGGGCGAGGGTGGCGGTGAGGGTAGCGGATGGGATACGACAATGAGGTCGCGTCATGTGCATTCTCCTCAGAACCCCCCTGACCCTTCCATGTCTGTAGATCACCAGGAACCTGAGTACAAATAGCGACACATGCGAATTTTGCTCGAAAGAGGAAGGATGGCAGGGTGCCCGAAGGTGACACCGTCTGGAACACGGCGCGCGTGCTGCACCGCGCGCTCGCCGGCGCGCGGCTCACCGGGTGCGACTTCCGGGTGCCGCAGCTCGCCACCACCGACCTGACCGGGTGGACCGTCCGCGAGTCGGCCAGCCGGGGCAAGCACCTGCTGCTCCGCCTCACCGCCCCGGACGAGGCGCGGTGGACGCTGCACTCGCACCTGCGGATGGACGGCGCCTGGCGGGCGTACGCGCCGGGGGAACGGTGGAGCGGCAAGCCCGCGCACCTGATCCGGGTGGTGCTGCGCACCCCCGGCGCGGTGGCGGTCGGCTACCACCTGCACGAGCTGGCCCTGGTGCCGACCGCCGAGGAGGACACCCTGGTCGGTCACCTCGGACCGGACCTGCTCGGCTCGGACTGGGACCCGGACGAGGCGGTCAACCGGCTCGCCGCGCACCCGGAGCAGACCATCAGTGAGGCCCTGCTCGACCAGCGCAACCTGGCCGGGGTGGGCAACCTCTACAAGTGCGAGGTGCTGTTCCTGCGGGGCGTGTCGCCGTGGACGCCCGTCGGCGCGGTGCCCGACCTGCCCGGCACGGTGGCGCTCGCGCAGCGGCTGCTGGCCGCCAACCGGGGCCGCTGGACGCAGAGCACCACCGGTTCGCTGCACCGGGGTCAGACCAGCTACGTGTACGGCCGCCGCGCCCAGCCGTGCCGCCGCTGCGGCACCGCCATCCGCAAGGAGGAGCTCGGCGAACGGGTCACCTACTGGTGCCCGGCCTGCCAGCCGGAGCAACCGGGTACCCCGCCGCCCGCCTGACGAGGCCCTCGTCTACCCCTGTCGGCCCAGAAACGGACGATTGGGTAATTCCTATCCGGCCTCCGACGTCGCATGCTGCGGTTGAGTGCTCACCGCCCGTCAGCAGAGTGCCGGGGGCCGCCACGCCGGGGTGGCGATCCTCCTGCCCCAACCTCGGGGAGAGTCATGGCGATCTTCCGCAGACTCCGCTCCACCTTCTTCTACCGGCCCACTCCCGACAGCCTCGGCGCGACGGTGTCCGTCCCGTCCGCGCGTACCGCCGAGGAGGCCGCCCCCGCGGCGAGCCTGGACCCGGCCGCCGTGCCGCGCTGTTTCGGGCCGGTGCCGAACGTCGCGTACAGTCCCCGCCCGACCCGCGCCCCCGACGGCCGGCCGGTGCCGGGCACCGGACTGCGGAAATTCGTCGACCCGCTGCCGACCCCGGGCCGGGCGGGCGGCGCCGACCTCGTCGGGCGGTTGCCGGTGGCGGTGCCCGACACGATCAGCTACCCGGGCTGCGACTACTACGAGATCGGGCTCCAGGAGTACGCGCAACGCCTGCACCGGGACCTGCCGGCCACCCGGCTGCGCGGCTACCGGCAGCTCAACCTGGGCACCGACGCGTCCGGCCACAACACGGTGGCGCCCCCGGAGCGGCCCTGGCACCTCGGCCCGATGATCCACGCCCGGCGGGGCCGGCCGGTCCGGGTGAAGTTCATCAACCAGCTCCCCACCGGCCGCGCCGGCGAGCTGTTCCTGCCTGTCGACGGGACCGTCGAGGGGGCCGGCATCGGCCCGTTGGACGGCCCCGCGCCGTACCCGCAGAACCGGGCGGTGCTGCACCTGGCCGGGGCGCAGACCGGCTGGACCAGCGCGGGAAACCCCGGGCAGTGGATCACCCCGGCCGGGGAGATCACCCCGTACCCGACCGGAACGGGGCTGACGCCCGTGCCGGACATGCCGTCGCCCGGGGCCGGCGCCACCACCCTCTACTTTCCGAACGAGCAGAGCGGGCGGCTGCTTTGGTTCCACGACAACACCCTCGGCCTGGCCCGGCTGACCGTCTACGGCGGGCAGCTCGCGCCCTACCTGCTCACCGACCCGGTCGAGGACCAGCTCGTCGCCGACGGGGTGCTGCCGGCCGATCAGCTGCCCCTGGTGATCGAGGACAAGACGTTCGTGCCGGACGACACCCAGCTCGCCGCCGAGGATCCGACGTGGGACCGGGAGCGGTGGGGCGCCCGGGGCAGCCTGTGGCACCCCCACGTCTACCAGCCCCGGCAGAACCCGTACCGGTCCGGTGGGCGCAACCCGACCGGTCGGTGGGACTACGGCCCCTGGTCGCGCAGTCCCGCCCCGGACGGCGGCCGGGTCGACGGCGGGCCCACCGTGGACGGCTGGCCGTTGGCGGACCGGATCGCCGGCGGGCCGCCGCCGACCGGGCCGGGGCCGGTGCCGAACCCGCACCACGACCCCGTCGACGCACCCGCCGAGCCGCCGCTGCGCCCCGGGGTGCCACACCCGTCCGCGGTGCCCGGGGCGTACGGCGACACCCCGCTGGTCAACGGTGTCGCCTACCCGTACCTGGAGGTGCGCCCACGCGTGTACCGGTTCCGCATCCTCAACGCCTGCCTGGATCGCAGCCTCAACCTCCAGCTCTACCGGGCCTGCTCGGACGCCCCGATGTGGACCGCGGGCGGCGCTCTGGCCGACGCGGACGCCGGCGAGGTGCCGATGGTGCCCGCCGTACGGGCGTCGGACCGACCCGCCTTCTGGCCGAGCGACGGGCGCGACGGCGGTGTGCCGGACCCACGGGCCGCCGGGCCGCAGTTCGTCCAGATCGGCAACGAGGCCGGGCTGCTGCCCGCCCCGGTGGTGCTGCCGAACCGGCCGATCGGGTACCGCTACGACCGACTCGACCCGACAGTGCTGAACGTGGACGGGCACACGCTGCTGCTCGCCCCGGGTGAGCGCGCGGACGTGCTCGTGGACTTCTCCACAGTGGCGCCGGGCAGCACGCTGATCCTGTACAACGACGCCCCGGCCCCGCTGCCCGGCTTCGATCCGCGCTACGACCAGCACACCGACGCACCGGACCGGACGGCCGAGGGCGGCCCGCCGCGCACCGAACCCGGGTACGGCCCGAACACCCGTACCCTGCTCCAGTTCCGGGTGAGCGGCACGCCCGAACCGGCGTACGACCTGGCCCGGCTGCGGGAGCGCCTACCCGGGGCGTACGCGGCCAGCCAGCGCCCGCCGATCGTGCCGCAGCCGGCGTACGACGTGGCGTTCGGCAGCCGGACGGCGGCCGAGACGACTGTGTCGGCGCACGCGGACACGGTGACGTTCACGCCGCTGGGCGGCGCCGGCCCGGTGACCCTGCCGCTCGAGGTCAAGGCCGCACAGCAGGTCTTCGAACCCGGTCACGGGCGGCTGGCCGGGCGGCTCGGGGTGGCCCACCCGCATGCCGGACCGCTCACCCCGGCGACCCTGCCGCTCGGCCCGACCGACCCGGTCACCGAGGTGCTGTACGCCGCCGACCCGGCCATGCCGGTCGGTGCGCCGACCGACGGCACCCAGCTCTGGCGGATCAGCGGCAACGTCCGGCAGACGGAGCCGCTGCACTTCGGCGGCTGCGACGTGCAGCTCGTCAACCGGGTCGGCTGGGACGGCACGCAGCGCCCCCCGCACGCGACGGAGCTGGGCTGGAAGCAGATCGTCCGGGTCAACCCCCGCGAGGACGTGGTGGTGGCGCTCCGCCCGGTCGCCCCGGCCCTGCCGTTCAAGCTGGGCGACAGCGTCCGGTTGCTCGACCCCGCCCGTCCCGCAGGTGCGCGGACCGGGTCGACAGCGGTCAGCCCGGCCGACGGGCGACCCGCCGTGGTGGTGAACCAGATGGTCAACCTCGGTTGGGAGTACCGCTGGCACAGCCAGCTCGCGGGCCACCGCGACCTGGGCATGAGCCGTCCGCTGGTGCTGCGGGTGACGCCGCGGGCGCCCACGGGGCTTACCGCCACGCCGGTGCCCGGCTCGGCCACCGCGCTGCCGGCGATCGCCCTGACCTGGACCGGTAACGGTGGACGCCCGCCCGCGACCAGCCACCTGCTGCAACGGGCCACCGACGCGGCCTTCGGGGGTGACGTCACCACGATCACCGTCGCGGCCGCCGCCACCCGCTACACCGACGCGACTGTCACTCCCGGCGCGACCTACCACTACCGGATCCGGGCGGAGAACGACGTGAGCTACTCGTCCTGGTCGAACAGCGTGCCCGCCTCGGTGCACCTGGCCGCGCCGGGCGGGCTGGTCGCGGCGATCCCGCCCGCCGCGCCGCTGCGGGTGGCCCTGCGCTGGACGAACCGCTCCTTCGCCACAGGAATCGACGTGCAGCGGGCCACCAACCCGACCTTCACCAGCGGCCCGGGCACGACGGCGATCGGCGTCGGTGACAACCACCTGGACACCACTGCCGCTGCGGACACCACGTACTACTACCGGGTCCGCACCACGTACCTGGGGGCCGCCTCGGCCTGGTCGACGGTGGCCGCGGCGAGCACCCCTCCCGCGCCGGGCACCCCGAGCGAGGTGACCGCCGCCGCGAGCGCGCCGGGCCCGGACACCGCCACCGTGGTGCTGGGCTGGACGGCGCACACGCCCGCCGGGCCGGGGTCCGGGTTCATCGTCCAGCGGGCGCTGGACCCGGCGTTCGGTCAGGAGGTGGCGACGTTCACGGTGACCGGTCGCGGCTTCACCAACACGGGGCTGGCCCGGGGCGTCACCTACCACTACCGGATCCGGTCGTTCAACGTCGTGGGCAGCTCGCCGTACACCGGCCCGATCCCGGTCACGACCCCACCGTGACGGGCGGGTCGTCAGCGAGTGGGCGCGCGCAGGCCGGCGCTGCCGGCACGCAGCTCGGCGAGGGCCGAGGCGACCCCGTGCAGCAGATCGGTCGCCTCGGTCAGCCGGTCGGCGGCCGGGTGGGTGGGCTCCGGGCGAGCGTCCTCGGCGAGGTAGCCGGCGGCGGCGACCACCAGCCGCTCGTAGGCCGCCACACCGCCCTCCAGCTGGGCGGTCAGCGTGCGGTGAGCGTCGGCCAGCGGCGTCCGGGCGTCGGGCGGAGCGAGCCGCAGGGCCCGTTCCACGCTTGCCACCCGCTCGGCGAGGTCGCGCAACGACCGGTCGGCGGCAGCGGCCTCGAGCACGGCCGGCTCCGCCAACCCGGTGAGCCGGGGCGCCATCCCGGCCAGGGTGAGCGACGCCCGGTCCAGTCGGGCCCACTGCTGCCCGGCGGTGGTGCCGCGCAGCGCGACACGGCTGCGGACCCGGCGTACCTCGGCGAGCACACCCGAGCCGACCGGCAGTCGCTCGACGGCCGCCACCAGCCGGGCCCGGGACCGGGCGGCGGCCTCGGCCGGATCCAACGCGGGCGGGGCCGGGCGGGCGGCCAGCGCCCGCAGGTCGATCCAGCGCCAGGCGGCCAACGCCACAGCGCTGCCCGCGGCGCCGGCCCAGGCCGCGTCCGGCAGACCGAGGCCGGCGTACGGAGTCAGCACCGCCGCGGCGCCGCCGAGCCCACCGGCCAGTACGCTCCACCGCCGGGCGGACCGGCGCAACCGACCCAGCCGACGGAAGTACCGCGTCCGCTCGTCTGCCACCGTGACCTCCTCGGACCGGTCGTTCAGCCGGCGGCGGTCGGGTCGCCGGTGCCCCGTTCGCGGGCCATGCTGGCGCGCAGCTCGTCCAGCCGGGCTGCGGCGGTCGGGTCGCTGCCCGGACCCGCCTTCTCACCCTGCGGCACCGCCGGGCGCTGGGCTGTGCCGCCGAGCTGCTCCCCCGCCATGCTGGACCGGATCTGCTCGAGTCGGGCCGAGCCCGCCGAGTCGATGGTCGCCTTCTGGATCTCCAGCATCCGGCCCTCGACGGAGTTGCCGGCCAGTTCCGCGCGACCCATCGCGTTGGCGTACCGCCGCTCGATGCGGTCACGCACCTCGTCCAGGGAGGGGGTGTTGGTCGGCGCGGTCAGCGACGACATCGACTCCAGCGAGCGGGCCACCGTCTCCTGCATCTTGGCCTGCTCCAGCTGGCTGAGGAGCTTGGTGCGCTCGGCGAGCTTCTGCTGGAGGATCATCGAGTTGTTCTCGACGGCGCGGCGGGCCTGCGCGGCGGCGCCGAGCGCCTGGTCGTGCAGGGTCTTCAGGTCCTCGGTGGCCTGCTCGGCCGAGACGAGCTGAGTGGCCAGGGCCTGGGCGGACTGCTCGAACCGCACCGCCTCGGCCTCGTCGCCCTTGGCGCGGGCCTGGTCGGACAGCACCAGGGCCTGCCGGGCGTTGCCCTGCAGCCGCTCGACCTCGGTCATCTGCCGGGACAGCTTCATCTCCAGCTGACGCTGGTTGCCGATCACCGCCGCAGCCTGCTGGACCAGCGCCTGGTGCTGCCGCTGGGCATCCTCGACGGCCTGCTGGATCTGCACCTTGGGATCGGCATGCTCGTCGATCTTGGCACCGAAGAGCGCCATCAGGTAGTTCCAGCCCTTGACGAACGGGTTCGCCATCTCCGCGGTATCCCCTCAGTAGCGTCGCTCCACCGCGATCGGACGGGGTTGAGCCGACCGGCCGCGAACCGGCCGGTCTCCATCGTCCCAGCCGAACGCCAACGGGGCATCCGTACCGGGTGCTCGACGGGCGCCGTCGGCTCCTGCGGGCCACCCTACGCGGCCGGGGCCACCTCGCCCATGGTCAACCGGAAGGACGGCTCAGGCGGCGCAGACCACGTCCCGGTCGCGCTCGGTGGGGCGGACGCGGGTGCTGCGCAGGGTCGCGCGCAGCGGCGAGTCCTGTCGGACCGACACGGCGACCTTGCCGTCGGAGGTGACCTGGCGAACGCCCCGGTTGGCGCCCTTGCGCACGGCGGCTGTCGCGCCGACCGGCGCGGCCTCGGCCGGCTCGTCCTGCATGCCGACGAGCACCCCGGCGGGCATCTGCTCGGCGAGCGCCACGGTGTCGCTCACCTCGCGCAGCAACTCGGACAGGCGGGCGCCGAGCGCGTCGCAGATCGCGGCGAGCAGCTCGCTGGACGGCTCCTTGTGCCCCCGCTCGATCTCGGAGAGGTAGCCGAGGCTGACGTTGGCGGCGGTGGACACCTCACGCAGTGTGCGCTGCTGCCCCTGCCGGCGCGCCCGCAGTGCGTCACCGATCACCCGGCGTAGCAGGACCATCGCACCTCCCCCTGAGGGATACCTCTCGCCCGGCGTCGGGCAGCCGGCCGCGGCGGACCGCGCCGGCCCCGAGCGTCGGAGCCTTCCCGCAACCGTACCCGCTGCGGGCCCCGGCGACATCCCGCCCCGCCCGTCGGTTCGCCCGGGGCGGCTCATCGGCGCCCCGGGCCGGCGGTTCCCACGCCGTCGCGGGCGGCTTCGTCGGCGGCGTGGATCCGTTCGGTGAGCAGCCGTAACGCCTCGATGACGGCGGCCGAGCGCACGTGGTCCCGCCCGCCATCAAGGTCGAGCTGACGGACCTCGGCACCGGTCGGGCCGGCGACCGCGACGTAGACGAGACCGACGGGCTTGCCGTCCTGCGGCTCCGGGCCGGCGACCCCGGTGGTCGCGAGCCCCCAGTCCGCACCGCAGCGCTTCCGGCCGCCCTCGGCGAGCGCCAACGCCACGTCCGGGTCGACCGGGCCGCGCTCGGCCAGCAGATCGGCCGGTACGCCGGCAAGCGTGGCCTTCAGCTCGGTGGCGTAGACGACCAGCCCGCCCCGGTAGATCCCACTGACCCCGGCGATCTCCACGATCGACGCCGACAGCAGGCCACCGGTGAGCGACTCGACAGTGGCCAGGGTCTCGTGTCGCTGCACCAGGCTGTGCACCACGCCCGCCGCCGCGCTTCCCTCCGCGTTCTCATCCCGCTCTTCCCGCGCCATGAGCTCGTCCTTCCCCGCCCGAGGAGGCCCAACCCTCCCGGCCGAAACCGTCGATCATGAAGTTGTCGCCCCGACACGCCGGCCCGGACGGCATCAACGTCATGATCGCCGCGGAGAGGGTGGGGGTGGGGTCAGTCCCGGCGGGGATTGCGGAGGCGGAGGGCCTGGGTGATGTAGTCGAAGCCCGTCGCCACCGTGACCAGGACGGCGGCGCCCATGATCCAGGGGCCGACGGCGACGAGGGCGGCCGGCATCGGCCACAGGTACCAGGCGATGGCGAGGATCTGCAGCGCAGTCTTGATCTTGCCGCCGCGGCTGGCCGCGATCACCCCGTGTCGGATCACCCAGAACCGCAGGCCGGTGATGCCCAGCTCACGGGCGAGGATCAGCGCCGTCACCCACCAGGGCAGCCGGTCATACCAGGACAGCAGCACCAGGGCCGCGCCGGTGAGCGCCTTGTCGGCGATCGGGTCGGCGACCTTGCCGACCGAGGTGACCAGCCCGAACCGGCGGGCGATCCAGCCGTCCACCAGGTCGGTCGCCGAGGCCACCGCGAAGATCAGGCAGGCCGCCATCCGCCAGCCCGTGTGGGTCATCCCCGACACGATCACCGACGCGGCGAAGACCGGCACCAGCACCAGCCGCAGGGCGGTGAGCGCGTTGGCCGCGTTGAGCACGGGCACCCGCGCGACCACCCGGGCCGGCGTCGACTCGGTCGCCCCGGTCACCGTCTCGCTCCGCTCGGGTCGCCATGGCGTCTCCGGCACCGCACCAGCTGGCTCCCCCGCTCCGTCCGGGCCCGCCGTCACCGTGCCGCGCCGGGCGCCGCCGAGATCATCTCATCCGGCACCGCGAGCAGATCCACCCCTTCGGTGCCGGTCACGGTGGCCCGCACCAGGTCACCCGGGCGCAACGCGGCCAGGTCGACGCCGCCGTCGGCAGGTGCGACAAGGGTGGTGGAACCGTCCACCTCCGGCGCCTGGTGGGCCGCCCGGCCCTCCACCACGCCGTCGACGATCGCGTCGACGAGCACCTCGACCGTCGAGCCGAGCCGGTCCTCGGCACGCTGCGAGCAGAGCTCGTCGGCGAGGGCGCTGAGCCGGTCGTAGCGCCGCTTGATTGTCGCGGCGGAGACCTTGCCGGGCAGGCCGGCCGCCTCGGTGCCGTCCTCGTCGCTGTAGTCGAACATGCCTATCGCGTCCAGCCGGGCCTCGGTCAGGAACCGGGTCAGCTCGTCGATGTCGGCGCGGGTCTCACCGGGGAAGCCCACGATGAAGTTGCTCCGCGCGCCCGCCTCCGGGGCCAGCGCGCGGGCACTGGCCAGCAGCTCCAGGAACCGGTCGGTGGAGCCGAAACGCCGCATCCGGCGCAGCACCGGCTCGCTGGAGTGCTGGAACGACAGGTCGAAGTACGGGGCCACCCCGGGCGTGCCGGCGATCGCCTCGACCAGGCCGGGCCGGGTCTCGGCCGGCTGGAGGTAGCTCACCCGCACCCGCACGATGCCGGAGACGGCGGCGAGCTGCGGCAGCAGCTTCTCCAACGCGCGCGGGTCGCCGAGGTCCTTGCCGTACGAGGTGGAGTTCTCGCTGACCAGCACCAGCTCCCGTACGCCGGTCTTGGCCAGCCACTCCGCCTCGGCGAGCAGCTCGTCGGGCGTACGAGAGACGAACGCCCCACGGAACGCGGGAATGGCACAGAACGCGCAGCGCCTGTCGCAGCCGCTGGCGAGCTTCAGCGAGGCGACCGGGCCGGTGTCCAGCCGACGGCGCAGCACCTGGCGCAGGTGCGCAGGGGTGTGCTCGTCCGTGTCGACGGCGGTGCGGGTCACGGTGCCGTGCCCGGGCAGGGACACGGTGGCCGACTGGCGCTGCACCGGGGTGAGCGGCAGCAGCTCGCGGCGGTCCCGGGGGGTGTGCGCGGTGATCTGCTCCCCGGCGACGACGGCGTTCAGCCGGGCGGCGATGTCCGGGTAGTCGTCGAAGCTCAGCACCGCCTGCGCCTCGGGCAGGCTGTCGGCAAGCTCCCGGCCGTACCGCTCGGCCATGCAGCCGGCGGCGACGACCTTGGCGCCGGTGCCGGCGGCGGCGAGCAGGGTCTGGATGGAGTCCTGCTTGGCCTTCTCCACGAAACCGCAGGTGTTGACGACCACCACGTCGGCGCCCTCGCCGTCGGTGGTCACCTGCCAGCCGTCGGCGTGCAGCCGGGCGGCCAGCTCCTCCGAGTCGACCTCGTTGCGGGCGCAGCCCAGGGTGAGCAGGGCGACGCGGCGGCCCTCGGCGTGGTCGGAAGGAGAAGGAGAGGTGGCAGACACCATCCGAGGGTACCGGGCCGCCCGGAGAAGCCCGCGCACGCGGGCCACGCGGTCCTCCGGTCAGCCCCGTGCCGCGCCCACCCGGGTCAGCGCGTCGAGCAGGAAGACCTCCGTGCCGGCCAGGCCCGTGGAGCAGAAGACGGAGAGCTGGTCCGCCGTGGTCCGGCCGGGGACCGCGCCCGCCAGGATGCCGCCCAGGTCACGCAACCGTCCGGCGTACGGGGGCAGGGCCGCGAGCATCGGCGGCTGGTAGTCGGCCGCCTGGGCCGGCGAGTCGGTGACCAGCAGGTCGGCGACGTCCAGCAGGTCGGTGCCGAACTCGCTGCGGTCGTGCTGCTTGAAACCGACAGCGTTGACGTGTGTGCCGGGGCTCACATCGCAGGCGTGCAGCACCGGGGTGGGGCTGGTGGTGGCGAGCACCACGATGTCCCGCCCGGTGACCGCCGCGCCCGGGTCGGCGACGGCGCGGGCCGGCACGTCCAGCTCGGCGCGTACCCGGGCGGCGAAGGCGTCCCGTCGCGCCGCCGAGCGGCTGTGCACCACCACCTCCCGCAGCGGACGCACGGCCGCCGCGGCCCACACCTGGGTCCACGCCTGCCGCCCGGAGCCGATCACGCCGAGGGTCGCCGCGTCCGGCCGGGCCAGCGCGTCGACGGCCGCTCCACCCAGTCCACCGGTACGCCGGGAGCCCAACTCCTCGCCGACGGCGACGGCACGGACCGCGCCGGTGCGGGCGTCGTGCAGCACCACCAGCTGCTCGCCCTGCGGGTGGCCGAACGTGTCGTACGAGCGGTAGCCGTACCACTCGCCGACCAGGTGCCCGGCGGTGAGGACCATCCGTCCCCCGCCGAGCGGGGCGGCGGCCCGGGGTGGGGCGACCAGCCGCCCCTCGTGGGCGGCCACCAGGGCGACCCGCATGGCGTCGACTGTGGTGGTGGCGTCCAGGACGGCGGCGACCTCGGGATCGGCATAGAGCAGGGCCATGCTCGCCATACTGCAAGTTGAAGTGAGGTAGAGGTCAACGCGTGGTGGCGGGAGTCACCACCCTGGCCGTCGGCCCGGTGCTAGCGTCGGCCGATGGCCTGGCTGGTGTTGGTGATCTCTGGACTGTTGGAGACGGCCTGGGCGATCGCCCTGGACCGCAGCGCCGGCTTCAGCCGGCCGATCCCGTCGGTGGTGTTCGCGCTGACCCTGGTGCTGAGCATGGCCGGGCTGGCGTACGCGCTGCGCGACATCCCGGTCGGCACCGGTTACGCGGTCTGGGTCGGCATCGGCGCGGTGGGTACCGCGCTGGTCGGGATGCTGGCGCTCGGCGAGTCGACAAGCCTGCCCCGGATCCTCTGCCTGTTGCTGGTGGTCGCCGGCGTGGTCGGGCTGAAGATCTTCCACTGAAGAGGGACGCGTGACCAGCACCCACAGTGGGTAGTGATCGGTCCGTCACCACAGGCTCTCACACCGGAGGAAGACATGGCCGACGTCCCCGGCACCGCCCGCCAGCGCACCAGCGCCGCTCGGATCCTCACCATCGTGGGTTTCGTGTTCGCGGTGCTCGCGCTGCTGCTCAACCCGATCATCTTCGGTGTACTCGGCGTGATCGCCGGCGTCGTCGGCGCCGTCCTGGGCGACAAGCCACTGGGCTGGTACGCCGCCGCGGCAAGCGTCGTCGCCGCGATCATCAGCCTGGTGATCATCGGTGCATTGATCAACAACTGAGCGCTCTTCTTCGACGGGCCCGCCGGCTTCCGGCGGGCCCGTCGCGTACTCCGGGTCGGCCGCGCCCCGCCCGGTCAGTCCACGTCGCCTCGCAGGCCGGACAGGACGTCCTCCAACTCGTCCGGCTTGACCAGCACGTCACGCGCCTTCGACCCCTCCGACGGCCCGACCACACCACGGGTCTCCATGAGGTCCATGAGACGGCCCGCCTTCGCGAAACCGACCCGCAGCTTGCGCTGGAGCATCGAGGTGGAGCCGAACTGTGAGGTGACCACCAGCTCCACCGCCTGCACCAGCAGGTCGAGGTCGTCGCCGATGTCCTCGTCGATCTTCTTCTTGTTGTCCTGCGCGGGCGCCAGCACGTCCTTGCGGAACTCAGGCTCCCGCTGGTCCTTGCAGAACTTCACCACGTCGGCGATCTCGCGCTCGGTCACCCAGGCGCCCTGGATCCGGACCGGCTTCGAGGCGCCCATCGGCAGGAAGAGACCGTCACCGCGGCCGAGCAGCTTCTCCGCGCCGGGCTGGTCCAGGATGACCCGGGAGTCCGCGAGGGACGAGGTGGCGAACGCCAGCCGGGACGGCACGTTCGCCTTGATCAGGCCGGTCACCACGTCGACCGAGGGGCGCTGGGTGGCCAGTACCAGGTGGATGCCTGCGGCACGGGCGAGCTGGGTGATCCGGACGACCGAGTCCTCCACGTCGCGTGGCGCGACCATCATGAGGTCCGCCAACTCGTCCACGATCACCAGCAGGTACGGGTACGGGCGCATCTCCCGTTCGCTGCCCGGCGGGGCCTTGATCTCGCCGTTGCGGACCTTGCGGTTGAAGTCGTCGATGTGCCGGACCCCGTTGGCGGCGAGGTCGTCGTAGCGCATGTCCATCTCGCGCACGACCCAGTCCAGCGAGTCGGCCGCCTTCTTTGCGTTCGTGACGATCGGGGTGACCAGGTGCGGGATGCCCTCGTAGCCGGTCATCTCGACCCGCTTCGGGTCGATCAGCAGCAGCCGCACCTCGTCCGGGGTGGCCCGGGTGAGGACGGACACCAGCAGCGTGTTCAGGCACGAACTCTTGCCCGCGCCGGTGGCCCCGGCGATCAGAATGTGGGGCATCTTCGCGAGGTTGGCCACCACGTAGCCGCCCTCGATGTCCTTGCCGAGCGCCACCACCATCGGGTGATGGTCGCTCGTCGCCGCCCGCGAGCGCAGCACGTCGCCGAGCGCCACGTTCTCCGGGTCGGTGTTCGGGATCTCCACGCCGACCGCGCTCTTGCCCGGAATCGGGCTGAGGATCCGCACGTCAGGTGACTTCACGGCGTACGCGATGTTGCGGGAGAGCTGGGTGATCCGCTCGACCTTGACCCCGTGCCCCAGCTCCACCTCGTAGCGGGTGACCGTCGGGCCGCGGGTGAAGCCGGTGACGGCGGCGTCCACGTCGAACTGGTCGAAGACGCCTGTCAGCGCGGCGATCACCTCGTCGTTGGCCTTGCTGCGGGTCTTCGCGGCCGCGCCGGCGCTGAGCATGTTCGCCGGCGGCAGTGTGTAGTCGCCGGACATGCCTGTCAACGCGAGTTGCTCGGCGCGGGTGGGCGCGGGCGAGTGCTCCGGCGGCTCGGCCGGCTTGCGGCTGGCCGGCACCTTCGCCGGGGCCTTGCGCGGCAGGACCATCGTCTCCTGGAGGTCGGCGCCCTCCAGGTCGTCGAAGTCGTCCGGGTCCAGTGGCGGGGGCATCCGCTTCGCCTGCCGCTTGCGGGCCGGTCGGTTGAGGACCGTCTCGTCGGTCTCTTCGCCGACGACCGCCTCCGGTGTCGCCACCAGGCTTCCGGCGAGCAGGCCCAGCCGCTCGGGGATCTTGTTGATCGGCGTCGCGGTCACCACGAGCAGGCCGAAGAGCAGCAGCAGGATCAGCAACGGTACGGCCACCCAGGCGGTGACCGCCCGCTCCAGCAACCCGCCCACGCCGGCGCCGACCAGGCCACCGGCGTAGTCACGCTGCACCGTGTCCGTCGGGTCCTGACCGATCTGGAGCAGCGCGGCTGTCGACACGAGCAGCGAGCCCCACCCGATCAACCCGCGACCCCGGTGCTCCGGATCGGCCGGCTGGCGCATCAGCCGCCAGGCGCCGATCATCAGCAGCACCGGCACCACCACGGAGATCGCGCCCAGGAACAGCCGGATCGTGTCGGCCAGACGCGCGCCCACCGGGCCCGCGCCGGAGAACCAGAGCGCGACGGCGCTGAGCAGGGCCAGCCCGAACAGCAGCAACCCGCCGCCGTCGCGACGGTGCTCCGGGTCGAGGTCGCGGGCGGAGGCTGCCTGTCGGCCGGCGGCCCGCACCGCCCAACCCATCCCGTGGGCCAGCCCCATCCACAGTGCGCCGACCGCGCGGCCAACGTAGACGGCCGGCCCCGGACGGGCGGGTGTGGTGCGTCGGCGTACGGGTGCCCGGGTCTTCTTCGCCGGTTGACGGGCACGGCTGTTGGTGCCACCGCGCGGCGACGCGCCGCGTCGCCGGCTCGCCTGAGAGGTACGGCCCGCCATAGAGTCACGGTAACGGTGGGGGCGGGCAGATCCCCGCTTTTCCGGGTCGTGTCCGCGCGTCGCAACACGGACCCCGCCGCCGGTCGTGATATCCGCCTCAGAAGGGATGCCCGATGGCGTCGCCGAGAATCGAGGACGATCCGCTGGCCGGGCACCCCGACAGGTTGCGCCCGCTGACCGGCGAGCTGGTCGCCGCGGTGCTCGCCGCGCGTGGCCGGCGGGTCGGTCGCGCCGTGGACGGTGACCTCGTGGGCCGCTTCGACGACAACCTGATCTGGTTCCTGCGTCTCGGCGCTGCCGGCGAGGTGCTCCAGGTCCGCACGATGGTCGCGCCCGCCTTCGGGATCGAGCAGGTGCCCGCCCTGTACGCCTTCTGCAACGCGTGGAACCACGACCGGCTCTGGCCGAAGGCGTTCGTGCACGTCGACGACGGCGGTCAGGCCCGGATCTACGGTGAGGTGATCACCGACCTGGAACGCGGGGTCACACCGCACCAGCTCGACCAACTGCTCGACTGTGGCATCACTACCGGCTGCCAGCTCGCCGTCGCCGTCGGCCGGCTGCCCGGCGCGGTGTCGGCGTGACCGGCCGCGAGGAGACGACGGGCAGCCGCACCGACCGGGTCGAGGCGCCCTCCGACGGCCGGGCCGCAGGTCACCGGGTCACCGCGCTGGTGGCCGCGCTCGCCGACGCCCGGGACCTGCCGGACGGGTCCGGTCGGCTGGCCGCCCTCGAACGCGTCGCCGAGCGGGCCGACGCCGCCGAGGACGTCCGGTCCGGGTTGGACGCCCGGTTCGCCCTGATCGAGGCGTACCTACTGCACGGCGAGCGGTGGCGGCTGATCGAACCGCTGCGACGCTGCCTGGCCGCCGCCGACAGGTGGCCCGCGCTGCTCACCGACGCCGAGGCCGAGCTGCTGCCGCGCTACCAGCGGTACGCGGTGGAGGCGCTGCTCGGCACTCCCCGGGTCGGGCTGGACCAGACCCGACTTCTGCTGGACGACCTGGCCCACCGGGTGGGGGCCGACGGGCCCGACGCGCCGATGGTCGCCGAGCTGCGCTGCCGGATCGCCGACCACCTCGGCGACGAGCCCACCGCCCGCCACTTCTTCCAGGAGTGGGCGGGCACGCGTTCCGGGCCGGCCGGTGGGTGCCCGGGCTGCGCCCCGGCCCGACGCGCGGAGCTGCTCGCCGGTTGGGGTGAGTGGCAGGCCGCCCGCACCGAGCTTGAGGCGCCCGGCACCGAGGCTCAGGAGTGCACCGACCAGCCCGAGCGGGCGCTTGTCGCCGGGCTGCTGCCGATGTCGCGGGTCGGCGAGCCCGAGCAGGCCGCGGCGGCGCACGTGCGGGCGTACCGGCGGCACCGGCGGGAGCGTTCCGCCTTCCCGTACCTCGCCACGCACCTGCGCTTCTGCGCGCTCGGCGGGCACCTGGACCGCGGGCTGGCAATCCTGACCGAGCAGTTGCCCCGACTGGACCGGCCCACCGACGACCTCGCCGCGATGGAGTTCGCCGCGGCCGGGGCGCTGGTCTGCGCGCTGGCCGACGAGGCGGGCCTGGGTGACCGGACGGTGCACCGCCCGGCGTACGGCGAGCGCCCGGCCGCCGAGCTGGACGTGACCACCCTCGGTTCGCTGTTGCTCGGCATCGCCACCGACCTGGCGGGCAGCTTCGACGCCCGCAACGGCACCGGTCACCAGTCCGGTCGGATGGCGGCCTGGCTGGCCGAGCGCCCATCGGCGGCGGCCGTGCCGCTGCCCGCGCCCGACTCCGACGACAACCCGAACGACGAGCCCGGCGCGGACGAGCCCGGCACCGAAGCGGGCGCCGCGAACGCCGGCACCGAGTTCGGCGCTCCCGACGCCGGCACCGAACCCGGCGCGGACGCTGCCTCCGAGCGGGAGGTGATGGCACTCACCACCGACATGATCACCTCGACGCTGGATCGGCGCGGCGACAGGTACCTGGTCGACGACGGGGGCACCGTGGTCGGCAGGTGGGGTGCCGCGGTGATCCAGTTCCGTCGGGCCGGCGAACGCGGCGAGGTGCTGCACACCCGGGCGATGGCCGCCCGTCGGCTGCCGACGGCACGCCGCGCCGAGGCGTACGCCTTCTGCAACGCCTGGAACCATGACCGGCTGCTGCCCAAGGCGTACGCCCACGACCTCGACACGGAGATCGTGCTCGCCGGGGACGTGGCGACCGACCTGACCCACGGGGTGGCGCCGGCACAACTGCTGGTGCTGGTGGACGCCGCGATCGCCACCGGTGTCGCGTACGCCGAAGCGGTGGCCGACCTGCCCTGACCGCGAAGCGGCCCGACCTGCCCTGATCGCCCGCCGGTGGACACGGCGACGCCGGTCCACCCGAGCGGGTGGACCGGCGTCAGCGCGACGTGCTCAGACCTCGACGACTGTGGGCACGATCATGGGTCGCCGCCGGTACTTGTCGTTGACCCACCGCCCCACGGTCCGCCGGACGATCTGCTGGAGCTGGTGCGGGTCGGTGATGCCGTCCGCGGCCGCCCGGTTGAGCGCCTCGGTGACCAGCGGAACCACCGGGTTGAACGCCTCCGGGTCCTCGGAGAAGCCCTTCGCGGACAGCGTCGGGCCGGCAACGACCTTGCCGGTGACCGAGTCGACGACCACTGTGGTGGCGATGAAACCGCCGTCGCCGAGGATCCGCCGTTCGGTGAGCAGCGACTCGCTGACGTCGCCGACGGCGAGACCGTCGACGTAGACGTACCGGCTCTTCACGTGCCCGACCAGACTGGCCCGGCCCTCGACGAGGTCGACGACGTCGCCGTCCTCGCAGAGCACCACCCGGTCGGCGGCCACCCCGGACTCGATGCCGAGGCGGGCGTGGGCGCGCAGGTGCCGCCACTCCCCGTGTACGGGCATCAGGTTGCTGGGCCGGACCACGTTGAGCAGGTAGAGCAGTTCGCCGGCCGGGGCGTGCCCGGAGACGTGCACCTTGGCCACGTCCTTGTGCACGACCACCGCGCCGGCCCGGGCGAGCCGGTTGATGACCCGGTACACCGAGGTCTCGTTGCCCGGCACAAGCGAGGACGCGAGGACGACTGTGTCACCGGGGGCGATGGTGATGTGCCGATGGTCGCCGCTGGCCATCCGGCCCAGAGCGCTCATCGGCTCGCCCTGCGAACCCGTGGACATCAGCACGATCTGCTCCGGCGGCAGCGTGGTCGCCTCCTCGATGCCGACGACCAGGCCGGCCGGGATGTTGAGCAGGCCGAGGTCCCGCGCGATGCCCATGTTGCGCACCATGGACCGCCCGATCAGCGCGACCTTGCGGCCGTGCTCGGCTGCGGAGTCGAACACCTGCTGCACCCGGTGTACGTGCGAGGCGAACGAGGCCACGATGATCCGGCCCTTTGCCTTCGCGAAGATCGAGTCGAGCACCGGCCCGATCTCCCGCTCCGGGGTGACGAAGCCGGGGATCTCCGCGTTTGTGGAGTCGGACAGCAGCAGGTCGACACCCTCGGCGCCGAGCCGCGCGAAACCGGCCAGGTCGGTGATCCGGCCGTCCAGCGGGAGCTGGTCCATCTTGAAGTCGCCGGTGTGCAGCACCAGGCCGGCCGGGGTACGGATGGCCACCGCGAGCGCGTCCGGGATGGAGTGGTTGACCGCGAAGAACTCGCACTCGAACGGGCCGAGGCGTTCCCGGCCACCCTCGCGCACGGTGAGTGTGTACGGCTGGATCCGCCGCTCGGCCAGCTTCGCCTCGACCAGAGCGAGGGTGAACTGTGAGCCGACCAGCGGGATGTCGGGCTTGTGGGCGAGCAGGTACGGCACCGCGCCGATGTGGTCCTCGTGACCGTGGGTCAGCACGATCGCCTGGACGTCGGCCAGCCGGTCCAGGATCGGACCGAAGTCGGGCAGGATCAGGTCCACACCCGGCTGCTCGACGTCGGGGAACAGGACACCGCAGTCGACGATCAGCAACTTGCCGTCGTACTCGAAGACGGTCATGTTCCGACCGATGGCGCCGAGCCCGCCGAGCGGGATGATCCGCAGGCCACCTTCCGGCAGCGGCGGGGGTAGTTCCGCCTCGATGTGCGCCTCGGTCACGCGTCCACCTCATTCTGCGACGCCGTCACTCGGCGCCCATCGTGTCGTTCGATCATTCGGGCAGCTCCAGGCCCGCTGCCGCGAAGTCCGCGCGCAGCTGGGCGATCTCGTCGTCGGTGGCGTCCACGAGCGGGGGTCGCACCGGGCCGGCCGGCAGGCCGAGCGACGCCAGGCCCGCCTTCACCAGGATGGTGCCCTGCGTGCGGAAGATGCCGGTGAACAGCGGCAGCAGCCGCCGGTGCAGGGCAAGCGCGGCCGGCATGTCCCCCGCGTCGTACGCCTCGATCATTTTTGCGGTCAGCGCCCCGGTGAAGTGCGTCGAGGTGCCGACCACGCCCACGCATCCGACGGCCAGCGCCGGCAGGGTGAGCGCGTCCTCGCCGCTGTAGAAGGCGAGGCCGGTCCGGCTGGTAACCCAACTGGTGGCGGTCAGGTCGCCCTTGGCGTCCTTGACCGCGACGATCCGGCCATGGTCGGCCAGCCGGACCAGCGTCTCGGTGTCGATCGGCACGCCGGAGCGGTGCGGGATGTCGTACAGCATCACCGGCAGTCCGCTGGCGTCGGCCACGGCGGTGAAGTGCCGCAGCAGACCGCTCTGCGGCGGCTTGTTGTAGTACGGAGTGACCACGAGCAGCCCGTGCGCGCCGGCCTTCTCGGCGGCGGCGGCCAGCTCGATGGTGTGCCGGGTGTCGTTGGTGCCGACCCCGGCGACGACCCTGGCCCGGTCACCGACGGCCTCCACCACTGCCCGGATCAGGCGTTCCTTCTCCGCGTCGGTGGTGGTCGGCGACTCGCCGGTGGTGCCGTTGACCACCAGCGCGTCGTTGCCCTGCTCGTCGACCAGGTGGCTCGCCAGCCGGGCGGCACCGTCGAGGTCGAGCGTGCCGTCGGACGTGAACGGGCTCACCATGGCCGTGAGCACCCGGCCGAAGGGGCGGGACACCGGTCGGGCCGCGGTGTCGGGGTGGTCGTGCGTCATACCCTCCAACCTAGCGGACGACCAGCCGGAGCCCGCCGGGGAAGGGCTCAGGACGCCTCGTGCGGGCTGGCCGCCACCTCGGTGCCGTCCGGCAGCGTGGAGATCACGAAGTCGGCGAAGACGTTCGGCGCCACCGTCTGGAGCTGGCGCAGGCACTCCACGGCCAGCTCACGGATCTCCACGTCGGCGTGCTCGGTGGCTCGCATCGCGATGAAGTGCCGCCACGCCCGGTAGTTGCCGGTGACCACGATCCGCGTCTCGGTGGCGTTGGGCAGCACCGCGCGGGCGGCCTGTCGGGCCTGCTTGCGGCGCAGCGTCGGGTTCGGCTCGTCGGAGAAGCGCTGCTCAAGGCCCTCCAACAACTCGGTGTACGCCCGAACGCTCGCCTCGGCGGCCTCGACGAACTTCTTGTGCAGCTCGGGGTCGTCGGCGATGACGGCCGGCTCGACCATGGCCGCGTCCCGCTCGGGGACGTAGCGCTGCGAGAGCTGGGAGTACGAGAAGTGCCGGTGCCGGATCAGCTCGTGGGTGAGGGAGCGGGAGACGCCGGTGAAGTAGAAGGTCACCGAGCCGTGCTCCAGCACGCTCAGGTGGCCGACGTCGAGGATGTGCGCGAGGTAGCCGGCGTTGGTGGCGGTGGCCGGGTTCGGCTTCTTCCACGACTGGTAGCAGGCCCGTCCGGCGAACTCGGCGAGCGCCTGGCCGCCCTCGGCATCGGTCGACCACGGCACGTCGTCCGGGGCCGCGAACTGGGTCCACGCGATCAACTTGACCTGGGGCTGCACCATCTCCGGCATTCCTGGGACTGTAGTGGCCGACGGCTGCGCGCCCAACTCGGGCTCACGGTGCGGCAACCGCCCAGTAACGGACAAATCACCGACACCGCCGAGCCAGCGAAGGTCGCGGGTGTCCAAGATCTCGACCAGCTCGCCGGCACGCCGCCGGTCCCCCGCACGTCCTCGGCTGCCTGTAGAGCTGCCCCATTCCCGGGGCGGAGGCGAGGCTGAGGCCAGCGACAACCGTGACTCATGCCCCATAGCTGGGGCAGCTCTACAGCGGACGGGGGATGGTCGGACCTCACCCGCGGAGGCAGCGAGAGGGACCGCGCGGGTGGGGCGCTCAGACGTAGAGCGAGGTGAACGGCGCCCAGGGCAGGTTGCGCAGCACCGAGAACGCCAGCCACGCGCCCAGGAACCCGACGATGACCTTGGAGCTGATCCGCAGCTCCGGCAGCCGCCAGCCGAACGCCTGGTTGGCCGCCCAGGCGACGAAGAGGTACGCCAGGAAGGGCAGCGCGAAGACGAAGAGGAAGTGGTGACGGGCCGCGGCCGGGAGGTCGGCGTGCAGCACGTACCAGAGCGCACGGGTGCCGCCGCAGCCTGGGCAGTCCAGCCCGGTGGTCAGCTTGAGCAGGCAGGTCGGCGCGGCGTCCGGGTCGGCCTCGGTCGGGTTGCTCAGCAGCGCGTAGGCCATGCCGAGGCCCACGCAGCCGACCGCGGCGAGCGGCACCGCCCAGCGCGGCGAACGCTCGTAGAGCCGCAGCACGACCCGGGTGAGCCGGTCGGGCTCGGGCGCCGGGTAGCCGTAACCACCCGCCGGACTCGCCGGCCAACCGGTCGGCGCAACGTCCGCCGCGCCAGCGGGGACCGCGGTGCCGACCGCGGTGCCGACCGCGTCGTCGGGCACCGTGTGGACCGCGCCGGCGGTGGGCTGCGGCTGGTCGACCGGTCCGGGAACGCTCGTCACGCGCTCACGGTACACCGGACACGCCGGCCAACGCGGCGGTGAGCGGACCGGCCAGGTCGCCGGCCGCGGGGGGCGCCACCGCGTCCAGCCCGAGCCAGCCGGCGAGCCGGTACAGCTCGGCGGCGAGGGCGACCGCCGTCTCCCCCGGATCGGCGCCGGGCTCGATCCAGGCGGCCGGCACCAGCAGCACTCCGGCCTTGCGGTCGGCCTTCAGGTCGACCCGGGCGGTGAACCGATCGCCCTGCAGGAACGGCAGCACGTAGTAGCCGTACACCCGCTGCGGCGCCGGGACGTAGATCTCGATCCGGTAGCTGAAGTCGAACAGTCGTTCGGTGCGGGCACGTTCCCAGATCAGCGGGTCGAACGGGCTGACCAGCGTGTTGCCGCGAACCCACCGGGGCAGTCGGGCGGACGCGTGCAGCCAGGCGGGCTGCCGCCAGCCCGCCACGGTGACCGGCACCAGTTCGCCGGCCTCGGCCAGCTCCGCGACGGCCTGCCGGGCGCCGGCCAGTGGCAGCCGGAAGTAGTCGCGCAGCTCCGGCTCGGCGGCCACCCCGAGCGACCGTGCCGCCAGGGCCACCAGAGCGCGGTACGCCTCGGCGTCGGTCGGGGTGGGCGCGGCCAGCACGGCCGGCGGGAGCACCCGCTCGGGCAGGTCGTAGCGGCGGGCGAAGGAGGTGCTGCGCTCGGCGGCGGTCACCTCGCCGGCCCAGAACAGGAACTCCAGCGCCCGCTTCACCGCCGACCAGTTCCACCCCCAGTTGCCGGTCTCCCGGGGGGCGTCGTGCTCGATCTCGGCGGCGGTCAACGGGCCCCGCGCGGCCACCTCGTCCCGGACCCAGGCGACCAGCTCCGGCTGCTCCTGGGCGATGCGCCGCATGCCGCCCCAGGATTCGCTGTGCGCGCGGGCCATCCGCCAGCGCAGCAGCGGGTGCAGCCCCACCGGCACCAGGGACGCCTCGTGACCCCAGTACTCGAACAGCTCGCGGGGACGCCGGTAGGCGGCCTGGTCGAGCAGGGTGGTGGGGTACGGACCGAGCCGGCTGTAGAGCGGCAGGTAGTGCGCGCGCTGCAGCACGTTCACCGAGTCCATCTGGATCAGCCCGACCCGGTCGAGGACCCGGCGCAGGTGTCGACGCGTGGGCACCCCGACCGGCGGCGGGTCGGCGAAGCCCTGGGCGGCGAGCGCCACCCGGCGGGCCTGGGCGAGCGAGAGTGATTCCGGTGCGGCCATCGTCGGCGACGATAAATCATCGGTACGACGTCGGTGCGGGAAGCTGGACTCGGACCGCCACGGGGGCATAGAACGGTGCAATGCTGACCATCCGCCGGGAGGAGCCGGACGACGCCGAGGCGGTCGCCCGGGTGCACGTGCACGGCTGGCAGTCGGGGTACGCCGGTGTCATGCCGGACGAGGTGCTCGGGCGACTCAACGTGGGGGCCTGGGCGCAGCGCCGCCGTGACGTGGGCACCGCCGACCCGGAGCACCCGTTCAGCACCCTGCTCGGTGAGGTGGACGGGCTGGTCGTCGGCTTCACCACGTTCGGGCCGTACCGCCGCAACCAGGACCGCGACGACCTGGACGCGACTGTCGGCGAGGTGCTGGCGCTCTACGTCGAGCCGGCGTTCTGGGGCGACGGGACGGCCACCGCGCTGCTCGCGGCCGCCCGCGCCGGGCTCAGCGAGCGGGGCTGGACCGGCTACCGGCTGTGGGTGCTGGCGGACAACGGGCGGGCCCGCCGGTTCTACGAGCGGGCCGGGCTGTCAGCGGACGGTGAGCAGTCGACCTACCAGGTGCCGCTCGCCGGCGGGCGCGGGCCGGTCGGGCTTGTCGAGCTGCGGTACGCCGGCCGTCTCGACGACTGACCCGCCGGGTGCCAGCCACCGGCGGACCGGCAGGAAGGCCAGCAGGGCCAGGCTGATCCAGACGTACGCGTTGCTGCCGAGGAAGCCGTCGACGCCTGTGAAGTCCTTCTCCCAGAACCAGACGGTTCGGCTGATCAGCAGCACGTACCCGATAGTCGCGGCGGTCAGCAGGACGCGGCGACGACGACCGGCCGGCGCGGCCATCGCGTTGTCGACGAGCAGGATCAGCCCGGGCAGCAGCCAGACCAGGTGATGGACCCAGGTGACCGGGCTGACCAGGCACATCACCGCGCCGGTGAGCGCCAGGCCGGTCGCCTCGTCGCCGGCCGCGACGGCGGCCCGGGACCGCCAGGCCCAGAGCGCCAGGGCGCCGAGCACGAGCAGCAGCCAGAGCAGTGTGCTCGGGTGCTGCGGGTCGAGCCGGGCGACCACCCCGCGCAGTGACTGGTTGGAGACGAACGCCAGCTCGCCGACGCGCCCGGTGTTCCACAGCGCCTCGGTCCAGAATTCCCGGGAGGCGTCCGGGAAGAGCGCGCCGGCCAGCAGCGACACCCCGGCGGCCGCGGCGCTGGCGGTGAGCGCCGCCCGCCACCGCCCGGTGACCAGCAGATAGACGATGAAGATGCCGGGGGTCAGCTTGATCGCGGTGGCCAGGCCGATGCCCACCCCGGCCCACCGGTTGCCGGCCGGCAGCAGCCGCAGCAGGTCCACCGCCACCAGGAAGAGCAGCAGCGTGTTGACCTGGCCGAAGTTCACCGTCTCCCGCATCGGCTCGAACGCGGCGGCCAGGCAGAGCGCGACGGCGAGCGCGAACCAGCGGGTCCAGCCGGCCCGGCGGGCGATCGGGTCGACAAGCCACCAGATCAACACCGTGGTGGTGGCCACGCTGGCGAGCACGCTCACCACGATCGCGGCCGACCACGGCAGGTACGCCATCGGCAGCATGACAAGCGCCGCGAACGGCGGGTACGTGAAGCCGTACTGGGTGCCCGGTTTGAGGTAGTCGTAGATCTCCCCGCCGTCGTGCACCCACCACGTCAACGCGCCGTAGTAGACCTTCAGGTCGAAGAAACCGTGCCGGACGGCAGCGACGGCGAGGAACGCGGTGACCGCCGCGGCGAGCACCACCACCCCGACGACCTGCGCGGTCGTCCTGTTGGCACCCTGCGCCACCGCCGCCTCCCTCGCCCTGCGTAGGCTTCCGTCCCATGGCTCTCGGGTACGTCCGCCCGGCGCGTCCCGAGGACGCCGGCGAGATCGCACGCATCCAGCTCGCGACCTGGCGCGTCGCGTACCGCCGCATTCTGCCTCGGCACGTGCTCGACAACCTGGACGAGGGGTTCCTCGCCCGGCGGTGGAGCGCCGCGGTGCTGGAGCCGCCCTCGGGCGCGCACCGGGTGCTGGTCGCCGTCGAACAGGCCGAGCAATCGTATCTGGTGGGGTTCGCCGCCTCCGGCCCGGCCGACGGCGAGGCGCTCGCCCCGGGTGAGCCGGCCGACGCGCTCGGGCCGGACGTGGCCGCCGTGACCGACCTGCTGGTGGAGCCGCGCTGGGGCCGGCGGGGGCACGGCAGTCGCCTGCTCGCCGCGACCGTCGACCTGTGGCGGGAAGACGGGCTGAGTCGAGCGGTGGCCTGGGCGTTCGACGGTGACGAGGCGACCCGGAAGTTCCTCACCAGCACCGGCTGGGAGCCCGACGGCGCGGCCCGGGCGCTGGACGTCGACGACATGCTGGTGCCCCAGGTACGCCTGCACGTGGCCGTCCCGACCGAGAAGGTACCGGCCGAGTGACCGACAGTGGCGGCCTGGACGCGGAGCCGCCACTGTCGGTCCGGGGTCAGCCCTTGTCCGAGCCGTCGTTGGCGTCGCGGACGAAGTAGCGCTGGAACACCACGAAGATGATCGCCACCGGGATGGTGGCGAGCAGCGCCGCTCCCAGCTTGAGCGGGTACTGGGTGCCGCTGCCGAGCGAGCCGCTGACCAGGTCGGCGAGGCCGCGCGGCAGGGTGAACAGGTCGGGGTCCTGCACCGACACGAGGCTGTGCGGGAACTCGTTCCAGGAGCCCTGGAACGACAGGATGGTGAGGGTGATCAGCGCCGGCTTCGCCATCGGCAGCACCACCGACCAGAAGGTGCGAAAGACGCTCGCCCCGTCGATGCGGGCGGCCTCCTCGACGCTCACCGGGATCGACTCGAAGAACTGCTTCATGATGAACACGCCTGCCGCGTCGGCCAGCAGCGGCACCACCAGGCCGGCGTAGCTGTTGTAGATGCCGAGTTGGTTGAGCACCAGGAATTTCGGGATCAGCAGTACCACGCCGGGCACCGCCATGACCGCGATGACTGCGGCGAACAGTCCGCCGCGACCGGCGAACCGCAGCCGGGCGAGGGCGTAGCCGGCGAGCGAGTCGAAGAACACCCGGCCGAGGGTCACCAGCACTGTCACCAGCAGCGAGTTGCCCAGCCAGAGTGGGAAATTGGTGCCCGCGAAGATCCGCTCGAAGCCCGCCAGGGTGAGCGGGTCCGGGATCGGGGAGAGCGGGTTCGCCGCCGCGTCGGGCTCGGTCTTGAACGAGCTGGAGATCTGGATGACGAACGGGTAGAGGAACACCAACCCGAAGAAGACAAGCGTTGCGTACCCCAGGAAGCGGGTGGCCAGGGTGCGACCCGCGCGCTGGTCGCCGCGCGCGGGCGCGGCCGCCGGGCGGTCGGTGAGCACGGCCATGTCAGGACCTCTCCGGTACGCGTCGACGCCACCAGCCGCGGCGCGGCCGGTCGGTGTCCCGCTCGGCGAGCGCCCGGCGCTGGATCAGGGTGAGCACGATGATGATGAGGAACAGCACGAAGGAGATCGCCGCGCCGGAGCCGTAGTCGAAGTCCCGGAAGGCGGTCCGGTACGACAGGTAGGCCGGGGTGAGGGTGGTCTTGGCCGGGTCGCCCTGGCTCATGACGTACACCTGGTCGAAGACCTGCCAGGAGCCGATCGTGCCGAGGGTGAGCACCAGGAAGGTGGTCGGCCTGATCATCGGCAGGGTGACGTAGCGGAAGCGCTGCCAGCGGGAGGCGCCGTCGAGGGTGCTGGCCTCGTCCAGCGTCACGGGCACGTTCTGCAGGCCGGCGAGGAACATCAGCATGAACGTGCCGGAGGTGGTCCAGACGACAAGCGTGATGATCGAGATCATCGCCACGCTGGGGCCGGACAGCCAGTCCCACCAGGTCAGCCCGAACGGGCCACCGTCGGTGAGCGCCGCCGGGGGTGTGTCGACACCGAGCGCGCCGAAGAGGAGGTGCAGCACGCCACGGGAGTCGGCGAACCACTCCGGTCCGTCGATACCGAGGAGGCTGAGCAGCGCGTTCACCGCGCCGGAGTTGGCGAACAGGAACAGGAACACCACGCTGATCGCGACCGAGCTGGTGACCGAGGGGAAGTAGAACGCGCTGCGGAAGAAGCTCTTGCCCTTGAGCATCCGGTTGTTGACGACGAGCGCCAGCCCGAGCGCCAGCACGGTCTGCGCCGGCACCACTATCGCCACGTAGTAGATGTTGTTGCGGATGCTCGTCATGAAGTCGCGGCGGGCCAGCCCGTCCTCGGTGAACAACTGCGTGTAGTTGTGCGCGCCGACGAACGGGACGTCGCCGGTGAACGGGCTGCCCTGCCCGTTCCAGTCGGTCAGGCTGACCCAGAGCGCCATCAGGATCGGCAGCAGCAGGAACAGCCCCAGGATGACGATCACCGGCGTGACGAAGAGCCAGCCGGCGAGGTTCTCGTTGCCGCGCACGCCACCACGGCGTCGCCGAGGGCTCGCCTCGGGCGCGGTGGGCGCGGCGGTCAGTGTCTCGGTTGTCATATCCCCTCCTCCCCTCTCTCGGGCCGGAGGCGCGGACAGGGGCCCCGCCTGTCGCCGGGCCCCTGTCGGTCGCCTCAGCTGCCGCCGAGCGCCGCCTTGGCGTTCTTGTCGAAGTTCTGCAGCACGGTCTTCGGGTCGCCGTTGGTCAGGCTCTGGAGTCCGGTGTCCAGGTCCTTGAGGACGCTGTCCATCTTCGGGGCGTTCACCGGGCCCTGGGCGTACGCGACGCCGTCGACGAACACCTTGTCCGCCGGGAAGGCGGCCGTGTACTGGTCGCGCACCGACTGCCGGGACGGCATGACGCCGAACGCCTTCGCGAAGGTCATCTGCTGCTCGCCGCTCGTCATCGCCTCGACGAACTTGATCGCCTGATCCTTGTACTTCGACTTCGCCGCGACGCCCCAGCACTGGGTGAAGGAGAGCGTGCCCTGACCCTTCGGGCCGGCCGGCAGTGCCACCACCTTGTACTTCACGTTGGGGAAGTCGTTCTGCAGAGCACCCTTGATCCAGTTGCCCTCGATGGTCATCACGGCCTTGTCCTTGCCGAACGCCTCACCGGACCAGCCCGCGTCGAGCTGCTTCGGGTACTTGGCCAGGCCGGAGGTGAGCAGGGTCTTGACGTACTGGAGGGCGGCCAGGTTCTCCGGGGTGTCGGCGGTCGGCTGCTTGCCGTCCTTGCTCAGCAGCCAGCCGCCGTTCTGCACCAGGAAGGCGCCGATCCGGTCCCGGGTGTCGCCGAGCGCCAGGGCGACCTGCCCCTTCGCCTTGATCTTCTGGGCGGTCGCGGTGAGCTGGTCCCAGGTGGTCGGCACGTCGGCGTCGGCCAGGCCGGCCTTCGCCCACAGGTCCGTGTTGATCTGCAGGGCCAGGGTGGAGAAGTCCTTGGGCGCGCAGTAGAGCTTGCCGTCGTAGGTGAACGTGGTGCGCAGGCTCTCGTAGAAGTCGCCCGAGTTGCTGATCTTGTCGCCGTACGGCTCCAGGGCGCCGACGCTGGCGTAGTCGGCGAACCGGGACGCGTCCACGTAGAAGACGTCCGGCGGCGTGCCGCCGGCCAGGCCTTGGCCGAGCTGCTGGGTGAGGTCCTGCGCCGGGGTGACAGTCGCGGTGTTGCCGGAACTCGTGGCCCACTTCGCGGCTGCGTCCTGCACGGCCTTGGTCTCGGCCTCGCCGGAGGATCCGATCAGGATCTGCAGGTTGGCCGGGCCGCTGGACTGCTTGGCGTCGCCGGACGAGTCGTCGAAGCCGCTGCCGCAGGCCGCCGACCCGAGAAGGGCGACGGCGGCGAGGCCGGCCACCGCGGCCCGGGTAAGGGTTCTGGGTGCCATTTTCTCTCCTGGTGGGGGATGGGACTACGCGGTGTGCCGCAGTGCCAGCGAGGGCTGGAGCAGCACGTGGGTGGGGGTCTCGTGGTTGCCGTCGAGGACCCCGGTGAGCAGGTCCACGCAGCGGGCGGCGGCCTCGCCCAGCGGTTGGCTGACGCTGGCCAGCCCCACCGCGGCGGCGACCGGCGTGTCGTCGAAGCCGATCACCGACACCGGCGGGTCGGTGCCCCGGATCGCCTGGAGCGCTCCGAGGGCGAGCGAGTCGCTGGCACAGAGCACGGCGGTCGGCGCCACGGCGGCGAGCAGGTCACGTGTCAGCCGTTCGCCCTCGGCGATGCCGTCCTCGGTCTCGCGGTGCAGCCCGGTCGGGTCGACACCGGCGTTGCGCAGCGCGTCGTGCCAACCGGCCCGCCTGTCGTCGCCGACACCGGACCCGAGTGGCCATCCGATGAACGCGATCCGTCGGTGCCCGGCTGCCAGCAGGTGGCGGGTGGCCGCGCCGGTGCCGGCCGCGCCGTCCACGTCGACCCAGGGGTGTGCGTCGAGCGCGTCCCACGGGCGGCCGAAGGTCACGAACGGCACGTCCCGGTCGGCGAGCCAGGCGGTACGCGGGTCGCCGTACTTGGTGCCGACGAGCACGAAGGCGTCGAGCTCGTACGTGCCGAGCAGGTCGTCGTAGGTGGCGATCTCCCGCTCGTCGTCGGTGGCGGTGTAGAGCAGCACCCGGTAGCCGGCGGCGTCGGCGGTCTCGGTGAGGCCGTGCAGGAAGCGGTCGAGCACGGAGCCGTTGACGCCGTCGCGGGTCGGTTCGATCCGGGCGGCGATGAGTCGGGACCGACCGGTACGCATCTGTCGGGCCGCCTGGTTGGCCCGGTAACCGAGTGCGGCGATGGCGTCCTCGACCCGCTGGCGGGTCTCCTGCCGCACGATGTGTGGGGCGTTGAGCACGTTGGAAACCGTCTGCCGGCTCACTCGGGCGTGCCGGGCCACCGTCGCAATGGTTACCTTATCGGGCACTTAATCCCTCTCGCCGTCTTGAACGATCCAATTCGGATAGTGCAGGATTAGATCGTTCAAGTTTCTGGAATGTTTCGCACTTTGCACCGCCAGGGGCGCGTTGTCAAGATGACCGCCCCGCACCCCGAGGATCTGGAGCCGCACCGTGATCGAACGCCAGCTGCAACCCCTCCTGCACGAGTTGGTGGGGGTGGTGCTCGCCCCGACCAGTGCGCTGGGGGACGCGACCGGGCAGATCCGCCCGACGGGTGTCCAGGGCGTCTTCCACGCCGACGCCCGGGTGGTCTCCCGGGCCGAGCTGCGGGTCGACGACCAGGAGCTGGAGGGGCTGACCCGCGGCGACGACGGCCCGCACGGCGCACACTTCGTGGGCCTGGCCCGCTGGCTCGGTGACCCCACGCCCGACCCCACCGTCCGCGTCGACCGGCTCCGGCGGGCCACCCGCGACGGCCTCACCGAGGAGCTGCGGATCGTCTCCACCGCCACGGTCGGCGTACGGGCCACAGTCACCGTCGACCTCGGCTGCGACCTGGCACCCATCGAGGTCGTCAAGTCCGGCGGCGCCACCGACGCGCTGGCGGCCACGACCGACCAGGCGGGCACGCTCAGCTGGTCGGGCAGCGGGATCACCGTCACCGTCACCGCGCCGGGCGCCGACGTGCTCGCCGAGGGTGAGCGGGCCACCGCGCCCCGGCTGGCCTGGCCGATCGACCTGCCCGCCGGAGGCGAGACGGTGCTGCGCTGGCAGGTGAGGGTCGAGGACCCGCGCGCCGTGGTGGTCGGACCGACCGGGGAGCCGGAGTGGTCCCGTCCCGAGGTGACGGCGGACGACAGGCGGCTGGTCCGACTGCTCGACCGCAGCCTGGACGACCTGCGCGGCCTGCGACTTGCCGAGACCGGCGCACCCGCGGACGTGTTCCTCGGTGCCGGGGTGCCCTGGTTCCTCACCCTGTTCGGCCGGGACAGCCTCTGGGCGGCCCGGATGATGCTGCCGCTGGGCACCGACCTGGCCGCCGGCACCCTGCGCGTGCTCGCCCGTCGACAGGGCACCCGCGTCGACCCGGCCACCGGGGAATCCCCCGGCAAGATCCTGCACGAGCTGCGCCGGCACGAGGTCGCGCTGCCCGGGAACGGGCTGCGCCTCCCGCCGGCGTACTACGGCACCGTCGACGCCACCATGCTCTGGGTCAACCTGCTGCACGACGCGTGGCGGTGGGGAATGCCCACCGAGCAGATCGAGCCCCTGCTGCCGCACCTGGAGGCCGCACTGGGCTGGCTGGGCGAGCACGCCGACCCGGACGGCGACGGCCTGGTCGAGTACGTCGACACCACCGGCCACGGGCTGTCCAATCAGGGCTGGAAGGACTCCGGCGACGCCGTCCGGTTCCGCGACGGCTCACTGGCCACCGCGCCGATCGTGCTGGCCGAGGTGCAGGGGTACGCCCACGAGGCCGCGGTGAACGGCGCCGCCCTGCTGGACGCCTTCGGCCGCCCCGGCGGCGACCGCTGGCGCGAGCACGCCGCCACGCTGGCCCGCCGGTTCCGGGAGAGCTTCTGGGTCGACGGCCGGTACGGCCCGCAGCCCGCCCTGGCCCTCGACCGGGACAAGCGGCCCGTCGACTCGCTGACCAGCAACATCGGCCACCTGCTCGGCACCGGCCTGCTCGACCGGGACGAGGAGGCCCAGGTCGCACACCTGCTCATCACCGACACGATGGCCGCAGGGTTCGGGCTACGCACCATGTCCAGCGACGACGCCGGCTTCAGCCCGCTGTCGTACCACTGTGGCTCGATCTGGACCCACGACACCGCGATCGTGCTCGGTGGGCTGGCCCGCGCCGGGCACCGCGAGGCCGCGCTCGGCCTGGCCGAGGGGCTGCTCAGCGCGGCCGAGGCGTTCGACTACCGGCTTCCGGAGCTGTACGGCGGCGACGCCCGTTCAGTGGTCAACCGCCCGGTGCCCTACCCGGCCTCCTGCCGGCCGCAGGCGTGGGCGGCGGCGGGCGCGGTGCTCCTACTGCAGGCGGCGACCGGCCTCTACCCGGACGTCCCGGGCGGCACGATCCGGGTGGCACCCCTGGCTGGCCCCGAGCTGGGCGCCCTCACGGTCACCAACCTCCGCGTGGCCGACAACCCGGTGACGGTCGAGGTCGACCGCACCGGCGAAGCCACAGTCACCGGCCTCCCCACCCCGCTGACCCCAACCCCAGCCGTCCCCACCCAACGCAACCCCACCACCCCGTCCCTCCCCCGCTGAACGTGAAGATCTTGGACAGTTTCCGTTCGGCGCGGACGGAAACTGTCCAAGATCTGCGGTGTGCATGAGAGTCAGTCGAGGAGGGGGTCCAGTCCTACCGTCAGGCCGGGACGGTTGCGCACCGCGCGGACGGCCAGCAGGACGCCCGGCATGAACGACACCCGGTCGTACGAGTCGTGCCGGATGGTAAGCGTCTCCCCGGTGCCGCCGAACAGCACCTCCTGATGGGCGACCAGACCGGTGGCGCGCACCGCGTGCACGCGTACCCCGTCGATCTCGGCGCCCCGCGCGCCCGGCACCTCGTCCTTGGTGGCGTCCGGGACCGGGCCGAGGCCTGCCTCGGCGCGGGCCCGGGCGATCTGCCGGGCGGTGTGGGTGGCGGTGCCGCTCGGGGCGTCCAGCTTGCGCGGGTGGTGCTGCTCGATGATCTCGACGGACTCGAAGTGTCGGGCGGCACGCGCGGCGAACTGCATCATCAGCACCGCGCCGATGCCGAAATTCGGGGCGATGACAACGCCCACCTCGGGCTTGTCGGCCAGCCAACCGCGCACCTGCTCCAGCCGCTGCTCGGTGAAGCCGGTCGTGCCGACCACAGCGCTGATGCCCTGCTCGATGCACCACTGGAGGTTGTCCATGACGACGTCCGGCGTGGTGAAGTCGACGACCACCTCGGCGGTGGAGACGGCGGAGCGGCTGTCGCCCTGGTCGATCGACGCCACCAGCTCAAGGTCGTCGGCGGCGTCGACCGCCTTGCAGACCTCGATGCCCATCCGACCCCGGGCACCGAACACGCCAACCCGGGTCTTCCCCTGCTCGTCAGTCACGGGGCACAACCTATCCCAATCGGGATGCGCTCTCCTCGCCGGAACCGGTCCGCTCCACCGGCCGGGACACGCCCCAGCCCGCGCGGACCACGGGCACTCAGGCGGAGAAGTCGCCCTCGCCGAACGGGCCGACGACAGCCAACGACATTGGCCGGCCGAGCAGCTCGGCGGCGAGAGTGTTCACGTCCGCGACGCTCACCTCGTCGACCCGGCGGAGCAGCTCGTCGACCGGCATCAGGTCGCCGTAGAGCAGCTCACCCTTGGCCAGCCTGCTCATCCGGGAACCGGTGTCCTCCAGGCCGAGCACGAACGAGCCCTTGCTCATCCCCTTGCCCCGGGCCACCTCGGCCTCGGTCAACCCGTCGGCGGCCACCCGGGCCAGCTCGGCGCGGGTCAGGGCCAGCACCTCGTCCACCTTGCCGGGCGCGCAGCCGGCGTAGACGGCGAACAGGCCGCTGTCGGCGTACTGGCTGGCGTAGGAGTAGACCGAGTACGCCAGGCCGCGCTGCTCGCGGATCTCCTGGAACAGGCGGCTGGACATGCCGCCGCCGAGGACGTTGTTGAGCACCCCGAGGGCGAAGCGCCTGTCGTCGGTGCGATCGATGCCCGGGCAGCCCAGCAGGACGTGCGCCTGCTCGGTCTCCTTCGGCTCGACAAGGGTGGCGGCCGGCTTGGTGCGTACCGCCGGGGTGGCCGCGCGGTGCGCGGCCGGCGCGGCCGGGTCGCTGTCCAGTGGCGTGCCGCGCACGGCCTGCCGGACCAGCTTGACCACCGCGGCGTGGTCGAGGTTACCGGCGGCGGCGATGACGATCTGCGGCGCGATGTAGCGGTTCCGGTAGAACGTCTGGATCTGCCTGCGGGTCATCGACGTGACGGTCTGCTCGGTGCCGGAGATCAGTCGACCCAGCGGGTGGTCACCGTAGACGGCCCGGGCGAAGAGATCGTGCACCTCGTCACCGGGTTCGTCGTCGTGCATGGCGATCTCCTCCAGGATCACGCCACGCTCGGTCTCCACGTCGGCCGGCTCCAGCAGCGAGTCGGCGACCAGGTCGCACATCACGTCGATCGCCAGCGGCAGGTCCTCGTCCAGCACGCGGGCGTAGTAGCAGGTGTATTCCTTCGTGGTGAAGGCGTTCGTCTCGCCACCCACCGCCTCGATCTGCGAGGAGATCTCCAGCGCGGTGCGCTTGTGGGTGCCCTTGAAGAGCAGGTGCTCCAGGAAGTGCGCGGCACCTGCCTGCGGACGGGTCTCGTCCCGCGAGCCCACCGCCACCCAGACGCCGAAGGACACGCTGCGCATCGCCGGGATCGCCTCGGTGAGCACGCGCAGGCCGCTGGGCAGCACGGTACGTCGTACCGTGCCGCCCAGCGGATCGTCGCTGAGCGTCCGGGTCACCGCGCGGGCGGCGCCGCCGGAGCGGCCCGCCCCGGTGTCCCGAGACGGAGCCACCCCCCGTCGATCCGGTGGAAACGGCGCACTGAAGGCCCGACTCACGTGTTGCTCCCGGTTCGACGAGGGGTGGGTGTAGCAGGTGCTGGTGGTCAGCTGTGCCGGGTCCGGCGGCGCGGACGCTCGCCGCCCTCGCCACCACCCTCGCCGCCGCCGTTGCCACCCTCGCCACCGGTGCCGCGCTCCGGACCACGCCCGCCCCGGTCGCCGCCACGCTCGCGGTCGCCCCGGTCACGCGGACCCCGGTCGCCCCGGTCCCGACCGGACGGACGGTCGCCGCCGGCCGCCTCACCGGCGGCCGGCGCCTCGGCGCCCTCCGGACGGACCTTGTCCAGGTAGATCTTGCCGCGGGCGTCGATGTCCGCGATCTCGACCTCGACCCGGTCACCGACGTTGAGGAAGTCCTCAACGCGCTCGACCCGCTTGCCGTCGCCCACCTTGGAGATGTGCAGCAGACCGTCGCGGCCCGGCAGCAGCGAGATGAACGCGCCGAACGCGGCGGTCTTGACCACCGTGCCCAGGAAGCGCTCGCCCTGCTTGGGCAGCGTCGGGTTGGCGATCCCGTTGATCCGGTCGACGGCCGCCTGGGCCGACGGGCCGTTGGTGGCGCCGACGTAGATCGTGCCGTCGTCCTCGATGGAGATCTCGGCGCCGGTCTCGTCCTGGATCGCGTTGATGGTCTGACCCTTCGGGCCGATCACCATGCCGATCTTGTCCACCGGGATCTTGACCGTGGTGACCCGCGGCGCGTAGTCGGACATCTCGGCCGGAGCCTCGATCGCCGCCTTCATGACACCGAGGATGACCTGTCGGGCCTCGTTGGCCTGCTGCAGCGCGGCAGCCAGCACGTCCGACGGGATGCCGTTGAGCTTGGTGTCGAGCTGCAGCGCGGTGACGAACTCCGGCGTGCCGGCGACCTTGAAGTCCATGTCACCGAACGCGTCCTCGGCACCGAGGATGTCGGTGAGCGTCACGTACTGGGTCTTGCCGTCCACCTCGTCGGAGATGAGCCCCATGGCGATGCCGGCGACCGGCGCCTTCAGCGGCACACCCGCGGAGAGCAGGCCCAGCGTCGAGGCGCAGACCGAACCCATCGAGGTGGAGCCGTTGGAGCCGAGCGCCTCGGAGACCTGCCGGATGGCGTACGGGAACTCCTCGCGCGACGGCAGCACCGGAATCAGCGCCCGCTCGGCGAGCGCGCCGTGGCCGATCTCGCGCCGCTTCGGCGAGCCGACCCGGCCGGTCTCACCAGTCGAGTACGGCGGGAAGTTGTAGTTGTGCATGTAGCGCTTGCGGTTCTCCGGGGACAGCGTGTCCACCATCTGCTCCATGCGGAGCATGTTCAGCGTGGTGACACCCAGGATCTGGGTCTCGCCGCGCTCGAACAGCGCCGAACCGTGCACCCGGGGCAGGACGCCGACCTCGGCGGTCAGCGGCCGGATGTCACGCGGGCCACGGCCGTCCATGCGGACCTGCTCGCGCAGCACGCGGTTGCGCACCTCGGACTTGGTGAGCGACCGGAAGGCTGCGCTGAGCTCCTTCTCGCGACCCTCGAACCGAGCGCCCAACTCCTCGGCGACCCGGGCCTTGACCCGGTCCAGGGCCTCCTCGCGGTCGGCCTTGCCGGCGATGGTGATCGCTTCGGCCACCTCGGTGCGGGCCAGCTCGGAGACGGCGTCGTAGACGTCGTCCTGGTAGTCCAGGAAGACCGGGAACTCGGTGACCGGCTTGGCGGCGACCTCGGCCAGCTCGCTCTGCGCGCGGCACAGCTCACGGATCGCCGGCTTGGCGGCCTCCAGGCCGCTGGCGACGATCTCCTCGGTCGGGGCGGTGGCGCCGGCCGAGATGAGGGTCACGGCGTTCGGGGTGGCCTCGGCCTCGACCATCATGATCGCGACGTCGCCGTCGTCGAGGGTGCGGCCGGCCACGACCATGTCGAAGGTGGCGCGAGCCAGCTCCTCCAGGGTCGGGAACGCGACCCACTGGCCGTCGATGTGGGCGACCCGGGTCGCGCCGATCGGGCCGGAGAACGGCAGACCGGACAGCTTCGTCGACATCGAGGCGGCGTTGATGGCCACCACGTCGTACGGGTGCTGCGGGTCGAGCGCCAGGATCGTCTCGACGACCTGGACCTCGTTGCGCAGGCCCTTGACGAAGGACGGGCGCAGCGGCCGGTCGATCAGGCGACAGGTGAGGATCGCGTCCTCGCTGGGCCGACCCTCACGGCGGAAGAACGAGCCGGGGATGCGGCCCGCGGCGTACATCCGCTCCTCGACGTCGACGGTCAGCGGGAAGAAGTCGAACTGCTCCTTCGGGTGCTTACCGGCGGTCGTGGCGGAGAGAACCACCGTCTCGCCCAGCTGGGCGATGACGGAACCGGCGGCCTGGCGAGCCAGCCGACCGGTGGAGAAGGTGATCTCGCGGGTGCCGAAGGACCCGTTGTCGATCACGGCGGTGCGGGATTCGGTGCCGAGTTTGGTCTCGGTCATGTGCTGTCGTGCTCCTTCGCGTCGTGGGCCCGCGACGTCGGGGAGCTGCTCAGCCGGCCGGTCTTCGATCGAAGCGCCCGGGTGGCCGGCGTACTGCCGGGTTCCCGGGGGCCACTACCGGAGACCGGTACGCTGACCGGCTCCCTCTCGGGTTGGTCGCGCGGCCCGTGTTCTTCAGGTGGGACGCCGATCGGGGGAGCAGCCGTACGGCCGCTCCCCCGTCACGTCACCGGCGCAGGCCGAGCCGCTCGATGAGCGTCCGGTAGCGGGCAATGTCCTTCTTCTGGACGTAGTTGAGCAGCCGACGGCGACGGCCGACCAGCAGCAGCAGCCCACGGCGGCTGTGGTGGTCGTGCTTGTGCACCTTCAGGTGCTCGGTCAGCTCGGCGATCCGCTTGGTGAGGACCGCGACCTGGACCTCCGGCGAACCGGTGTCGCCCTCGGCGGTCGCGTACTCCGCGCGGATGCTGGCCTTGGCTTCCTGGTCGAGCGCCATGTTCTCCCTGTTTCGATGGGTTGATCAAGTAGGTGTCCGTCGTCCCGATGGACCGGGAACGGACCGGTACCTCGCACCCGCGGCGTCGAGCAGGCACGCGAGGCCCCACGCCGGTCACCCGACGTCCCCGCAAGACTACCAGCACCCACGGGTAACACCCGGCCAAGGGCCTGCGCGGCCCATTGGATGATCAGCTCAGGGCGCTCCGGGTGCGTGCGACGTCCTGTTCGATCTGGGCGATCAACGGCTCGATCGAGTCGTAGCGGACCTGACCGCGTAGGTGCGCCACGAAGTCCAGGGCCAGCCGCTCACCGTAGAGGTCGCCGTCGAAGTCCAGCGCGTACGCCTCCACCCGCCGCTCCCGGCCGGAGAAGGTCGGGTTGGTGCCCACCGACACCGCGGACATCAGCGGCTCGGGCTGGCCACGGCGGATCAGCCGGGCGGCGTACACCCCGTCGGCGGGCACCGCCGCGTACCGGTGGCAGAGCAGGTTCGCGGTGGGGAACCCCAGCACCCGGCCACGCTGGTCACCGCGGACCACCACGCCCTCCACCCGGTGCGGGCGGCCCAGCGCGGCCGCCGCGGCGCCCACGTCGCCCGCGTCGACGCAGGAGCGGATGTACGTGGAGGAGAAGACGGTGCCGTCCCCGGCGACCAGCGGGGCGCCCTCCACCCCGAAGCCGAAGGTCTTGCCGAGCCGCTCCAGCAGCGCGACGTCGCCCGCCGCCCGGTGCCCGAAGCGGAAGTTGCCGCCGACCACCACGAGCGCCGCGTGCAGGTGCTCGACCAGGATGTCGTGCACGAACTGCTCGGGTGACAGCCGGGAGAACTCCGGGGTGAACGGCACCACGCAGAGCACGTCCACGCCGAGCGCCTCGATCAGTTCGGCCTTGCGAGCCGGCTCGGTGAGCACGGCCGGGTGCGAACCGGGACGGACCACCTCGGCCGGGTGCGGGTCGAACGTGACCACCACCGACTGCACGCCCAGCTCCCGTGCCCGGGCCACGGCGTGCCCGATGGTCGCCTGGTGCCCCTTGTGCACGCCGTCGAAGACGCCGATGGTGACGACCGAGCGCCCCCAGCCACCGGGCGCCGCGTCGTACCCCCGCCACCGCTGCATGCCGTTCCTCTCCTGCCTGCTGTCCCGCCGGTCGGCGGGTCGACACCGCCGGCGGCGAAGCCGGCGGACCTGCGTCCCGCCGTCAGGCGGGGGCAAGCACGATCTCCGCGCGGGCCCGCCCGTCCCGCTCGCTGACGATAGCGATCAGGCCGCCGGTCGGGCCGAAGACGGCGTACGGCCCGGCGATGCCGGCCGGATCCAGCGGACCGCCGTGGCCGAGCACCTTCGCCTCGTCGGGTGTCGCCTCCCGGCGCGGAAAGAACCGGTCGGCCGCCGTGTCCAGCGGCAGGTTGACCACGGCCGGCGCGCGCTGCTCCAGCTCGTCGAGCGTGGCCGCCTCGGCGAGGGTGAAGCCACCCACCGCGGTGCGGCGCAGCGCGGTGAGGTGCCCACCGACACCGAGGGCCAGGCCCGCGTCCCGGGCGATGGCCCGGATGTACGTCCCCGAGGAGCAGGTGACGTCCACGTCCACGTCCACCACGTCCGGCGCGGTGCGGCGGATCGCCAGCACCTCCAGCCGGGAGATGGTGACCCGCCGGGCCGGAAGCTCGACGCTCTCGCCGTCGCGCACCCGCTTGTACGCGCGCTGCCCGTCGATCTTGATGGCGCTGACCGCGCTCGGCACCTGGTCCACCTCGCCGCTCAACGCGCTCAACGCCGAGCGGATCGCGTCGTCGGTGACCTGACCGGCCGGGGTGCTGGCGATCACGTCGCCCTCGGCGTCGTCGGTGACGGTCGCCTGGCCGAGCCGGATGGTGCCGGTGTAGCTCTTGCCCGCGCCGATGACGTAGGTCAGCAGTCGGGTGGCCCGCCCCACACCGATCACCAGCACTCCGGTGGCCATCGGGTCGAGGGTGCCGCCGTGCCCGACCCGTCGGGTCTTCGCCAGTCGGCGGATCCGCGCCACCACGTCGTGCGACGTCATGCCGCCGGGCTTGTCGACCACGATCAGACCATCGGTGCTCACGTCGCCCAAGCCTGCCAGATGCGGGTGCCGGTCAGCGGACGGCCCCGACCACCGCCCAGCCGCCGTTGCGCAGCCGCAGCAGCAGCGCCACGAGGCGGATCGCCACGAAGAGGGTGAGCCCGGCCCAGATGCCGCCCAACCCCAGGTCGAGCCCGTACGCCAGCCAGATGGCCGGCAGGAAACCGCCGAGCGCCGCCACGATGGTGAGGTTGCGCAGGTAACGCACGTCACCGGCGCCGATCAGCACGCCGTCGAGCGCGAACACCACCCCGGCCAGTGGCTGCATGGCGACGAACCACGGCCAGGCGATCATGGCCTGCTCGCGTACCTGCTCGTCGGAGCTGAACCAGGACGGCACGACGCCGGCGCCGGCGGCGATGAGCAGCGCGAAGGCGACACCGCAGACGCCGCCGAGCAGACCGATCCGGCGGGCCAGCGCGCGGGCGTCCGCCGCGTCGCCGGCCCCGAGCGCCGCACCGACCAGGGACTGCGCGGCGATGGCGAGGGCATCGAGCACCAGTGCCGTGAAGAACCAGAGTTGCAGGGCGATCTGGTGCGCGCCGACGGCGGCGGCGCCGAAGCGGGCCGCGACGGCCGTCGCGGAGAGGAAGCTGGCCTGGAACGCCACGCCCCGGATCAGCAGGTCCCGGCTGAGCACGAGTTGCTGGCGGATCACCCGGGGTCGGGGCCGCAGCGACACCCGTTCGGCGACCAGCGCCGCGGCGAAGAGCACCCCGCAGAGCGTCTGCGCGACGACGTTCGCCACCGCCGAGCCGACCAGGCCGAGCCCGCCGGGATAGACCAGCAGCGGGCAGAGCAGCGCGGACAGCAGGTTGGGGCCGAGCACGAAGAACAACGGTCGGCGAGTGTCCTGCACACCGCGTAGCCAGCCGTTGCCGGCGGCAGCGAGCAGCAGGCCGGGGGCGCCGAGGGCCGCGATGCGCAGCCAGTGCGCGGCGGCGTCGGCCACGTCGCCGCCACCCCCGGCGAGGGTACGCGCGAGCGCGCCGCCGCCGAACTGCATGCCGACCGCGATCAGCAGACCGACGCCGAACGCCAGCCAGGACGACTGGACTCCCTCGGCCACCGCGGCTGCTCGCTCACCCGCTCCGAAGCGACGGGCCGCGCGCCCGGTGGTGCCGTACGCGACCACCGTGCCGACCCAGGCGGTGAGCGTCAGCACCGTCCCGCCGACGGCGAGCGCGGCGAGCGGCACCCGACCGAGGTGGCCGACCACCGCCGTGTCGACAAGCACGTAGAGCGGTTCGGCGGCGAGGACGACGAGGGCCGGTAGGGCGAGGCCGGCGATCCGCCGAGGCGAGGCGGATCGGTGGCTGGTGGTGGCGGTCTGGCTCATCGCCGCCGATCCTGGCACGGCGACGGTAAGGATCGCAATCCCGTCGAGGACTTACTCCACCGGTGGCGTCACCGCTGGGCGGGTCGGCTCACTGCGGGTCGGCTCACTGACGGGTGTCCATCGACGTCTGCAGCGCGCGGCGGGCCTGCTCGCGGGCGTCGTCGGTGACGGTCTCGGGCTTGGGCTTGTTCGGCATGGTGGCGCTCCTTCCAGGGTGCGAGCCACCGGCACGCGGCGGCCCTCACGGGCGGTCGTGCTGAGCGCCCCACGGCGGTCCGGGGTTACCGGAGCAGCCGGTCGGGCAGCGTGAGCCCGGGTCGGTCCGACCCTGGAGGGAGGCAGCGCGAGGTGTGGCACCACCGCCCACGACCTGCGCCACGACGTGGCGCGGGCCACTTCCCAAGTTATCGTTCAGGTCCACATGCTGCTTCCCGTTCCCGCCATTTGGACGGTCGGGCACCCGCCTCAACGGGCCAGGAAGTGCCACCCCAGCCACCACCAGAACCCGAACAGACCGATCCTGCCCACGGGCACCCAACCCACCTCGTAGCGCATCACGTACGCGCAGACCTCGCCCAACGTCGGGATGCGGGAACCCTCCCGGCGGGCCAGCCACTCGACCCCGGCGAACAGGACCAGCGCGGTGAGGAAACCGCCGATCGCGAGTGCCCGCATCATCGCCGTACCAACCCCCAGAACGCGGCCAGCCAGGCGAACCAGGCCGCCGACCGGGTCAGATGATCCTCCAGCAGGGGGTCGGCCAGCCGGGAGAAGGTGGGGAAGTCGTCGCCCACCGCCAGCACGAAGGTCGCACCCTCGAAGACCCCGAAGACCACCACCGGCAGCGCCCACCACGCGGCTCCCGCGCCCAGTCGGCGCGGCGCGGGGCGTCGGGGCACCCGGTTGCTCAGACCGAGCCAGATCAACACGCCGCCGGTGCCCAGCGTGTAGAGATTCGCCTCGGTGGAGAAGGACGCGAACCGGCCACCGACGAGGGACAGGCAGAGGAGAACCGGAACGGAGACGGCGGGCCGGTCCCAGGCTCGGGGGGCCTCCACGGTGAGATCGTGCGGCTGCTCCATCCCGCAATTCTTCCCGTTCTCACCGAGCGCGGGAAGACCGACACTCCCCGGAGCTGACCCTGAACTTCGCGCCGGTCGGCGCCGCAGGTAAGCCGGGCGGCCCGCAGGCGGTCAGGCGTCGCCGGTGAGCAGCGCCCCGGCCAGCTCGCCGCGGATGGCCTCGACGACCTGCTCGGCCGTCCCCCGGCCGGTGAACCCGGCCGCGAACGTGTGGCCGCCCCCGCCCAGCGCCACCGCCACGAGGCTGACGTTCACCGCGCCCTTGCTCCGCATCGACACGGCCCACTCGTCGGAGGCGGTCTGCTTCAACACGCAGCTCACGTCCGCCTCAGCGGTGCAGCGTACCGAGTCGATGAGCGCCTCCAGCACGTACGGGCGCTGGTCGTGGCGGGCCAGGTCGTCGAGGGTGGCGAAGGTCCACACCAGCCCTCGACCGTCGGCGGCGGCCGGCTCCAGCCGGGCACGGCCGAGCACCTCCCCGAAGAGGCGGACCGCGCCGAAGGGTCGGGTGTCGAACACCCGCCGGGAGATGTCGCCGGGCGAGATGCCGGTGGCCAGCAGTCGGGCCGCCAGCTGGTGCACCGCCGGAGTGGTGGCCTCGAACCGGAACGAGCCGGTGTCCGTGGTCAGGGCCACGTACAGGCACTCGGCGATGGCCCGATCCAGTGGTACGCCCAGTCGCGCCAACAACCGCTCGGCCACCACCGACGTGGCGGCGGCCCGCGGGTCGACCAGGTTGACGGTGCCGAAGCCCGGGTTCGAGGCGTGGTGGTCGAGCACCAGGGCGGCAGGCGCCGCCGACAACCGACCGGCCAGTTCACCGAGGCGCGACTCGCTGGCCGCGTCGAAGCAGATCACCAGATCCGGAGCCGGGTCGGCGGCGCTCGCCGGGACCAGCAGCTCCAGGCCGGGCAGCCCGCGGAACGGGTCGGGCACCTCCGGCGGCCCGGGAAAGGTCGCTTGCAGCCGGTGCAGGCCGAACTGGCGCAGGCCCAGAGCGAAGCCGAGCATGCTGCCCAGCGCGTCGCCGTCCGGGTTGACGTGACAGATCAACAGCACCCGGCTGGTCGACGGGAGGGCGCGAATCAGCGCCTCCGCCGCGACCCAGTCCGCCTCGGCCGGGCCGGCGTCGACCGCCGCGGCGAGTTGGGCACCGGCGGCGGCCGTCACCGCGCTGCCCCACCCCTGGGGTTCTCCGTGACGTCGGCGGCCACATCGGCGTCGTCGGTCTCGTCGTCGTCGGTCTCGTCCTCGTCGACCCGGTACGGCTGCGCCTCGCCCGCGTACTCCGCTCGGGCGGCGAGCCGCTGCACCTCGGCGTCGGCGTTGCGGGCGGCGGCGAGCAGATCGTCGATGTGCTTGACCTGGTCCTGCACGTCGTCCAGGACGAAGGCGAGCGTCGGCGAGTGCCGCAGCCCGAGGGCCTTGCCGACAGTGCTGCGCAGCAGGCCCTTGGCGCTCTCCAGAGCCGCCGCGGTGTCCGCCTGGGCCACCGCGTCGCCGAGCACCGTGTAGAAGACCGTCGCTTCCCGCAGATCGGCGGTGATCCGGGCGTCGGTGATGGTGATCATGCCGAGCCGCGGGTCCTTGATCTGGCTCCGCACCACCGACGCGACCAGCTCACGCACCCGTTCCGCGTGCCGGCGTACCTTGGCCGGATCAGACATCTCGCCACCTCCACGGCGTCCCGCTCCCGGCCGACCCGGCGACCCGGGGGCCGCCGGCCGACCGGCCAACATCTCGAACACTACCTGCGCGGCGGCACCGGTCGCCCGGCACCGCCGGCACCCTGGGTCAGTCGTCGTTCCCGCCGTACAGCCGGCGCCGGACCGACAACAACTCGACCTCGGGGCGCGCGGCCACCAGGTGCTCGCAGGAGTCGAGCACCTCACGAACGTGCGCCGCCTCGGCGGCCACCACGGCCACCGCCAGCTCCGCTCGACCGTGCAGGTCGAGCGCACCCACCTCGGCGGCCGAAACCTCGAAGCGGCGCAGCGCCGCCACGATCGGCCGTACATATGATCTCTTGGCTTTGAGCGACCGGGAGTCACCCGGCAGCAGCAGGTCGAAGACCGCGGTTCCGGTAAACATCGCCCCGGACGATACCGCCAACCCACCTCGCATGATCAAGGGGTTTACGCCGGTCGGCGTAAACCCCTTGATCAGCGTGTCACTGCCGGATCAGGCGCGAGCCTTCTCCCGCATCTCGAAGGTCTCGATGACGTCGCCGACCTGGACGTTGTTGTAACCACCCAGGGTCAGACCACACTCGAAGCCCTCGCGGACCTCGGTGGCGTCGTCCTTGAACCGCTTGAGCGAGGTGATCGTGAGGTTGTCCGCCACGACCGCCCCGTCCCGCAGCAGCCGAGCCTTCGCGTTGCGTCGGATGATGCCCGACCGGACGATACAACCGGAGATGTTGCCGATCTTGGACGAGCGGAAGACGTCGCGGATCTCCGCGCTGCCCAGCTCGACCTCCTCGTACTCCGGCTTGAGCAGGCCCTTGAGCGCTGCCTCGATCTCCTCGATGGCCTGGTAGATGATCGTGTAGTACCGAATCTCCACGCCCTCGCGGTCGGCCATCTCGCGGACCTTGTTCGAGGCCCGCACGTTGAAGCCGATGATCGTGACCGGCTCCGACGACGCACTCGCGAGCATGACGTTGCTCTCGGTGATCGCGCCGACGCCCCGGTCGAGGACCTTGAGCTGAACTTCCTCGGGGATGTCGAGGTTGAACAGCGCGTCCTCCAGAGCCTCCACCGAACCGGAGACATCGCCCTTGAGGATGAGGTTGAGCGAGGTCTTCTCGCCCTCCTTGAGCTGCTCCATGAGCGTCTCGAGGGTGGCCCGACCGCGGGAGTTGGCGAAGGACGCCGCCCGCCGCCGTGCCTGCCGCTGCTCGGCGATCTGCCGCACCGTACGGTCGTCCGCCGCGGCGAGGAACGTGTCGCCCGCGCCGGGCGGCGCGGTCAGACCCAGCACCATGACCGGACGCGCCGGACCAGCCTCGGTGAGCTGGTTGCCGTTCTCGTCGAGCATGGCCCGGACCCGGCCGTGCGCCCCACCGGCGACGATCGAGTCGCCCGCCCGCAGGGTGCCCTTCTGCACCAGCACCGTCGCCACCGCACCGCGACCCTTGTCCAGGTGCGCCTCGATGGCCACACCCTGCGCCGGCCCGTCGATCGGAGCGGTCAGCTCCAGCGACGCGTCGGCGGTCAGCAGGACAGCCTCGAGCAGTTCCTCGATGCCGATGCCCGGCTTCGCGGCCACGTTGACGAACATGGTGTCGCCGCCGTACTCCTCGGCGACCAGGCCGTACTCGGTCAGCTGCTGGCGGACCTTGTCCGGGTTGGCCTCCGGCTTGTCGACCTTGTTGACCGCGACCACGATCGGCACGTCAGCCGCCTTGGCGTGGTTCAACGCCTCGATGGTCTGCGGCATCACGCCGTCGTCGGCCGCGACGACCAGGATCACGACGTCCGTCACCTGGGCACCACGAGCACGCATGGCGGTGAACGCCTCGTGACCCGGGGTGTCGATGAACGTGACCGCGCGGTCCTCGCCCTCGTGCGGGACGTGCACCTGGTAGGCACCGATGTGCTGGGTGATGCCACCCGCCTCACCAGCCACGACGTTCGCCTTACGAATGGCGTCGAGCAGCTTGGTCTTACCGTGGTCGACGTGACCCATGACGGTCACGACCGGCGCACGACTGACCAGACGCTCCGCGGCCACCTCCGCGTCGAGGTCGATGTTGAACTGCGCGAGCAGCTCGCGGTCCTCGTCCTCCGGGCTGACGATCTGCACCTCGAAGCCGAGGTGCTCACCCAGCAGCTGCAGGGTGTCGTCAGAGCAGGACTGGGTCGCGGTGACCATCTCGCCCAGGTTGAACATCTCCTGGACCAGCGAACCCGGGTTGGCGTTGATCTTGTCGGCGAAGTCCGACAGCGAGGCGCCACGGGAGAGCCGGACGACCTGACCCTGACCCCGGGGAGCACCCGAGCTCATGGTCGGAGCCGACAGGTTGTCGAACTCCTGTCTGCGCTGCTTCTTGGACTTGCGGCCACGCGTCGGCCGGCCACCCGGACGCCCGAAGGCACCCGCGGCGCCACCGCCACGGCCACGACCACCGGCACCCGGACGACCGCCGCCACCGGAGGGAGCACCCGGACGGAAACCGCCACCGGGAGCACCGCCACCGCCGCCGGGACCGCCACGGTAGCCACCGCCACCGCCGGCACCCGCGCCGCCACCGGGGCCGCCGCGGTAACCGCCGCCACCACCGGCGCCGCCGCCGGGACCACCACGGAAGCCGCCGCCACCGCCACCGGGACGACCTGCGCCACCACCGGGACGGCCTGCGCCACCCGGGCCGGGACGACCGGCAGCCGGACGCTGACTCGGCATGGACGCCGGGCTGGGCCGCGGCGGCATGGAGTTCGGGCTCGGCCGCGGCGGCATGCCCGCCGGGCTGTTGGGCCGGGGGCCACCCGCACCCGCGGCCGGCGGCCGCTGCTGCTGGCCACCCTGGATACCGAACGGGTTGTTACCGGCGCCGCGCGCCGGCGGACGACCGCCCGGTCGGGCACCGGGACCCGGCGCCGGCGTGCTCGGCCGAGCGGCCGGCGAACCGGGACGGGGCGGCATCGCTGCCGGACCCGGCCGAGGACCGGGGCGGTTGCCGTCGGCCGGAGGCTCCCGGCGAACGGGGTTGTCACGCTGCTGCTGACGGGCGGCCTGCGCGGCCTTGACCGCGGCCTCCTGCTCAGCCTTCAGCGCGGCGGCACGCGCCTCCGCGGCCGCCACCTCGATGTCGTGGGCACTCGCCGGCTTGGCGACCGGGGCCGCCGACTGCGGCGCACCGGGCACCGGACCCTTGGGCTTCGGACCGGGTGCCGGCGCGGCCGGCCGCCGAGGCGGCATCGGCTTCGCCGAGACCCGGGGGGCGCCCGGGGTCGGGGTTGGTGTCGGGGTCGGCGTCGAAGCCGCCATCGGCGCGGGCGCCGACGGCGCGGCCGGCGCCGGAGCACCGGAGGACGCGACGAATGCGTTCCGCAGCCGTCGGGCGACGGGCGCCTCGACGGTGCTGGACGCGGACTTGACGAACTCGCCCATTTCCTTCAGCTTGGCGAGAACGGTCTTACTCTCGACCCCGAGCTCTTTTGCAAGCTCGTGTACGCGGGCCTTGCCTGCCACTGCACTCCTCACTCCGAGGTCGTGCGGGCAGCACCCGCAGCGACCTCACTCGTGCACTTGAAGCCTGGTCATTTCAGGGACTTCATCGTGTGCTCATGTCGGTCGTCCTACCCTGCTAGCGACCCTCGCCCGGTCGGGATGACCGGACGTAGTGGTTGGCGCATCGACGTGCTCTGCCAGCACACCGTGGTCGAGGACCTCGGTGATGCGCAACGCTCGCCCGAAGGCTCGGCGCCGCACCGCCAGCGCGAAGCAGGCCGGATCCGGGTGCATGTTCGCTCCCCGACCCGGCAGCCTGCGGCGCGGATCAGGCCGGAGGCTGTGACCAGCCTCGTCTCCGATCGCGACGACCCGCAGCAATTCGCTGGCCGGCGCACGTTGCCGGCAACCCACACAGGTGCGTTCCGGCGTTGTGCGTCGTACCACTGGAGGAAGTCTACCCCTAGCTGCCCGAGATCGCTCCGCCCGGCTCCCGCACAGGCTCTGCCGCGCCGCGCGCGGCCGGTGCGGTCTGCTCCGCGTCGGACCGGATGTCGATCCGCCAACCGGTCAACCGGGCAGCGAGCCGGGCATTCTGCCCCTCGCGCCCGATGGCGAGCGAGAGCTGGAAATCCGGGACGGTCACCCGGGCGGCCCGACCGGCCAGGTCGACCACCTCGACGCGCAGCGCCTTGGCCGGCGACAACGCGTTGCCGACGAAGGTGCCCGGGTCGTCCGACCAGTCGATGATGTCGATCTTTTCACCGTGCAGCTCGCTCATCACGGCCCGCACCCGCTGACCCATCGGGCCGATGCAGGCGCCCTTGGCGTTCACGCCGGGAGTGGTGGAGCGGACGGCGATCTTCGTACGGTGACCTGCCTCACGGGCGATCGCGCCGATCTCCACCGTGCCGTCGGCGATCTCCGGGACCTCCAGCGCGAACAGCTTCTTGACCAGCGCCGGATGCGACCGGGACAGGGTGATCTGCGGCCCGCGCATGCCCTTGGCCACGTGCACCACCACGCAGCGGATCCGCTCGCCGTGCGCGTACCGCTCGCCGGGCACCTGCTCGGACTGCGGCAGCACGCCCTCCAGCTTGCCGAGGTCGACGCTGACGATGCCCTTCTCGGTACGGGTCTCGTGCGCCTGCACCACGCCGGTGACCAGGTCACCCTCGCGGCCCACGTACTCGCCGAAGTGCACCTCGTCGGTGGCCTCCCGCAGACGCTGGAGGATCACCTGCTTGGCGGTCATGGCGGCGATCCGGCCGAAGTCGTGCGGCGTGTCGTCCCACTCGCGCACCAGGGAACCGTCGTCGTCCATCTCCTGCGCGTACACCAGGGCCGCGCCGGACTTGCGGTCGATCTCCACCCGGGCGTGCGGCTCGGCGCCGTCGGTGTGCCGGTAGGCGGTCAGCAACGCGGTCTCGATCGCCGCGAGAATCGTGTCGAACGGGATCTCCCGCTCGCGCTCGAGTGCGCGCAGCGCCGCGAGGTCGATGTTCACCTCTCCTCGTCCTCCACATCATCTTCGTCGTCGATGTCGTCTGAATCGTCGTGCTCGTCGGTGTCGTCCGCGTCGTCGAACTCGTCCGGCTCACCCAGCTCGGCGAGGCGGGTGAACTCGACCTGCACCCGGCCCGGGCCCAGTTGGTCGTACGTCCACAGGGTCTGACCGTCGTCGGTCTCCAGCCGGACGCCCTCGTCGTCGGCCCCGACCACCCGGCCGGTCAGCTGGCGGTCCCCGGAGGGCTGCTCGCCGCGCTGGCCCGGCAGCGCGGCCGCGCCCCGGACGGTGACCTTTACCAACCGGCCCACGTTGCGCCGCCAGTGCCGGGGCAGGGTGAGCGGCCGGTCCACACCCGGTGAGCTGACCTCGAGCTGGTATTCCCCGGCGAGAATGTCGCCGTCGGTCTCCTCGGCGGCGTCCAGGGCGTTGGAGACCGCGCGGGAGACGTCGGCGACGGCGTCCAGGTCGATCCCGCCGTCGCGGTCCACGATCACCCGCACCACGTGCCGGCGGCCGGCACGGGAGACCGACAGGTCCTCCAGGTCGTAGCCCACGCCGTTGACCACCGGCTCGATCACGCCCCGTAGCCGGGTACGCCGTGCCGCGAGATCACCGCCGCCGCCACGCGGACCGGCGCCGTCGCGCGGAGCGCGGGAACTCGCGCCGTCGCGGGGTCGACCCGTCGACCTGGTGGCACGGCCACGCTGCGTCATCTGCGCACCCTTTCCCTGGTCGACCGGGACGCTCGTCCCGCCATGCCGGCACGCCACCGGGGCGGACGCGCCGGTGGCTGCGCAGAGCGTAACGCGCCTGCCCGTCGGCGGGCCGGGCGGCGCACCGACGGCGGTGGCCCCCGGACCGGCGCGGATGGTGTTCACTTGCCCGGTGGGGATCGGCAGAACGACACCGCGTGACCAGGTATCCGGGCATACCCGGCGAAAGCTCCTACGCACCGGAGCGCTGCTGGCGCTCGGCGGTGCGGCGGCGCCGCTGACCGGCTGTGATCTTTTCGACCGCGACGTCGAGCCGGCGCCACCGCCGGACCCGCTGCGCCCGATGCTCGACGAGGCGCTGGGCCTGGCAGCCGCGTACCGGACGAACGCCACCGCCCACCCGGAGCTGGCCGAACGCCTCGGGCCCATCGCCGAGACACACACCGCGCACGCCACCGAACTCGCCCGGGTCATCGGCGTCGCTCTCCCGTCCGCACCCGCCGCCGACCCGAGCGCCACCGCGGCGACCGAGCCGGCCGGCGCGCTCGCCGCCCTGCGCGCGCGGGAAAAGACCGCACAGCGGTCCGCCACCGCCGCCTGCGCCGCCGCGCCCGCCGAGCGGGCGGCGCTGCTCGGGTCGATCGCCGCCGCGCGGGCCACCCATCAGGAGGCACTCAAGTGAGGCAGCCGACCGCCGGGGAGGCGCTCGCCGCCGTCCTCTCCGCCGAGTACGCGGCCATCTACGCCTACGGGCGCATCGGCGTCCGACTCACCGGGGCGGCGCGCGAATCCGCACACCAGGCGGAGGCCGCGCACCGACGCCGGCGCGACGCGTTGGTGGTGCAGCTCAGCACCACGGGAGGCACCGTTCCGCCGGGCCGGGCCGGGTACGCGCTGCCGTTTCCCGTCACCGACCGGGCGAGCGCGTTGCGGCTGGCCGTCGAGGTGGAGGAGCGCACCGCGGCGCACTGGCGGGCCGCGCTGGCATCCACCACCGGCCCCGATCGCGACCAGGCGCTGGCCGCCCTTGTCGAGTACGCCGTGCGGGCCACCCGGTGGCGCAAGACCGCCGGGGTGACACCGCCGACTGTCGCATTTCCCGGCCGCCCGAGCTGAACCGCTCAGCAGCGGTTGCGGAGCGCATACCAGGTATGCATACTCCGTTGCCATGTCCATCCGTCACGGGCTGCTCGCCCTCCTCGAGCGCGGCCAGATGTACGGCTACCAGCTGCGCGCCGCATTCGAGGAGTCGACCGGCTCGACCTGGCCGCTGAACATCGGGCAGGTCTACACCACGCTGTCCCGCCTGGAACGGGACGGTCTGGTGCGCCCGCTGCCGGAGAGCGAGGCCGGCCAGCGCCCGTACGAGATCACCGACGCCGGCCGGGCGGACCTCGCGCTGTGGTTCGCCACCCCGATCAGCCGGGCCGACCGGCCCCGCGACGAGCTGGCGATCAAACTGGCCCTGGCGCTCACCACCCCCGGCGTGGACGTCCGCTCGGTGGTGCAGGCACAGCGCAGCGCGACCATGCGTACGTTGCAGGAGTTGACCCGGTTGAAGTACGGCAGCGATCGCCCGGAGGACCTGCCGTGGCGGCTGGTGCTGGACTCGATGGTGTTCCAGGCCGAGGCCGAGGTGCGGTGGCTCGACCACTGCGAGAGCAGTCTGGTCCGGCATCAGCCCAACGGGCCGATGCCGACCCCGCCCCGGCCGCCCACCGGTGGGGCCTCCGACGTCGCGCGGTGGGCCGACGAGGAGGCGCGACGGTGAGCGGACCGGACGACGCGGTGCTGGAGCTGCGCGCCGTCCACCGCACCCACGGGGCCGGTCCGGCGGTGGTGCACGCGCTGCGCGGTGTCAGCCTGGTCGTCCGGCCGGGCGAGCTGGTCGCCGTGATGGGCCCGTCCGGCTCGGGCAAGTCGACCCTGCTGGCCCTCGCCGGCGGGCTGGACCGCCCGACCCGCGGTGACGTCCGGGTCGAGGGCCAACCGCTCGGGGCGCTGGATCGCCGCGGGCTTGCCCAGCTGCGCCGCCGCCGCATCGGTTACATCTTCCAGCAGCTCAACCTGCTGGGCAGCCTGAGCGCGGTGGAGAACGTGGCGCTCCCGCTGGAGCTCGACGGTGTCGGTGGCCGGCGGGCCCGTGCGGCGGCACTGGCCGCGCTGACCGAGGTGGGCCTGCCGGCGCTGGGCGACCGCTTCCCGGACCAGCTCTCCGGTGGTCAGCAGCAGCGGGTGGCGATCGCCCGCGCGCTTGTCGGCGAGCGGCGGCTGGTGCTCGCCGACGAACCCACCGGCGCGCTGGACTCGCAGACCGGCGAGGCCGTGCTGCACCTGCTGCGCCGCCGGGTCGACGCGGGGGCCGCCGGCATTCTCGTCACCCACGAGGCGCGGTACGCGGGCTGGGCCGATCGGGTGGTGTTCCTTCGCGACGGGGTGCTTGTCGACACGACGGCTCCGCTGGGCAGCGTCGAGCAGCTGCTGTCCGGAAGCGACCGTTGACCCTCCTTCGGACGTTGCGGGCACGCGGCCGCCTGGGCGCCCCGGTGGACCGTCCGAATGCGCCGCCCACCCCGCCCGGCCGGCGCCGGTTCGCCGAACTGGCCGGTTCCTGGCGGGCGGCGCTGCGAATCGCCCGACGGGAGTCGCGCCGGGCGCCGAGGCGTACGGCGCTGGTGCTCGCGATGATCGCCCTGCCGGTGCTGGTGCTGGCCTTCCTGGCCGCGAGCTACGACATGGCCGAGCTGACCCCGCAGGAGCGTGTCGACCGCCGCCTCGGCGTCGCCGACGCGGAGCTGCGGTGGATCGCCGAGACCCCGATCGTCCAGGACGAGTGGGGCGACAGCTGGTATTCCCGGGACGGCAGCCAGTCGGCGGCCGGCCGCCCGGCCACCGCCGACGAGGTGAGCACTCTGCTCGGCCCCGGCAGCCGGGCCACCGAGATCCGCGCCGCAAGCCCGGTGATGCTGCGGGGGCCGGGAGGAGACGAGACCCTCCAGGGGCGGGTTCTCGACCTCAGCGACCCGCTGGCCCGGAGCCTGGTGCGGTTCCGGTCGGGGCGGGCGCCGCGGCAACCCGGCGAGGTCGCGGTGAGCCCGGCAGCGCTGCGCCGCCTGGACGTACGCCTGGGCGAGGCCGTGGCCACCGCCGACGGGACGAGGGCGTACACGGTGGTCGGGGTGGTCGAGTTCCCCGACGACCTCGGCCCGGTGGTGGCGCTGCACCCGGCGGCCGTCGGGCGGGCCGATCCACAGACGGACAGCCGCTGGCTGGTCGACGTGCCCGGCGTCGTCGACGCGGCGATGATGTCGCGGCTCAACGACCACGGGGTGCTGGTCGCGCCCCGCCAGCTGCCCGCGTCAGCGCCGTCCCCGACCCGACTCGGCTACGCCGACCCCAGCGACCTGAGCACCGGGGTGCTGATCGCCGGCCTGGGTTTGCTGGAGGTCGTGCTGCTCGTCGGGCCGGCGTTCGCGGTGGGGGTCCGCCGTCGACGCCGGGACCTGGCGCTTGTCGCGGTGGCCGGCGGGGACCCCGCCCAACTGCGTCGGGTCGTGCTCGCCGACGGTGTCGTGCTGGGCGTGCTCGGGGCCGCCGTCGGCCTCCTGGCCGGTGTCGGCGCGGCGTTCGCCGGTCGTCCACTCGTGGAGCAGTACGTCTTCGGCGCGCGCTTCGGCGGGTACCGCTGCTGGCCCTTGGCCCTGGTCGTGCTCGGCGGGGTCGCGGTGCTGGCCGGGGTGCTGGCCGCGCTGGCGCCGGCCTGGACGGCCGCCCGCCAGGACGTCCTCGCCGGACTCGCCGGGCGACGGACCCCGCCCCCGCCCCGGGCCCGCGCCCTGACCCTCGGGTTGACGCTTGTGGTCGGTGGGGCGGCGCTCGCGGCGTTCGGGGCCAACCGGACGTCGCCGGCGGTGATCCTGACCGGCCTGATCCTCGGCGAGCTGGGCCTGGTCTGTTGCACACCCACGTTGATCGGCGCACTCGCCCGGCTCGGCCGGATCCTGCCGCTGGCGCCCCGGATCGCGCTGCGTGACGCCAGCCGCAACCGGGCCGCCGCGACCCCCGCCATCTGCGCCGTCATGGCGGCGGTGGCCAGCAGCGTCGCGCTCGGCGGATTCCTGGCCAGCGACGGGGCCCGCGACGCCCGCTCCTACCGGCCGGGGCTGCCCGCCGGCCACGTCCTGGTCGCCCCGGGCCAGTCGACCCGGCAGCCCGGCCCCACGCTGGCCCAGGTCGACGACGCCGCGCGGGCACACCTCGGCGCCACCGCGGTCGCCCCGGTGCGGACGGTCGACTGCCCGTCGGCCGTGGGGCCGAGCGGCTACTGCTACGCGGCGCCAGAGTTGCCGCCCGACCGGGTCTGTCCCTGGCAGCCAGGCGACGACCTGTCGGCGGCGCAGCGCCGGCAGGCCCGGGCCGATCCGCGCTGCCAGGGCCGCGATGTGGACTACTACGGGAACTACGTGGAGGCGCTTGTGGACGACGGCAGCGCGCTGCCGCTGCTCACCGGCGCGGACCCGACCGTCACGGCCGATGCCGCGACGGTGCTGCGCTCCGGGGGCGTGGTGGTGACCGACCCGCGTTACCTGCACGACGGCCACGTGACGGTGCAGGTGTACGAGGCGGCGGGCGGGTCCGACGAGCCGACCACCAGCACGATCGAGCTGCCCGGGTACGCGCTGCCTGCGGCGGTCGGCTCGCCGCGCCTGCTGCTGTCCCCGTCCGCCACTCGACGTCTCGCCCTGAAACCTGTCGAGATCGGTTGGGTGGTCGCCACCCCGGCGCCGCCCGACCAGCGCCAGCAGGAGCGGTTCACCGCCGACCTGCGGGCCTTCGGGACGTTCTCCCTCAACGTGGCCCAGAGCACCGCCCCGCGCGACAACTCACCGCTGCTACTGCTGCTCGCCGCGGCGGCCGGCGTGATCACGGTGGGCGCTGCCGGGATCGCCACGGCGCTCGCCGCCGCCGAGGGCCGCGCCGAACTGTCCACCCTCGCGGCGGTCGGCGCGGCCCCTGCCGTACGCCGACTGCTGGCGATCTGTCAGGCCGGGGTGATCGCCGGTCTCGGTTCGGTGCTCGGCATCGTGGCCGGACTCGGTACCGCGGCGATCGTGCTGTTCTCGGCCAACCGGGAGTACGCCACGGCCTGGCCGGTGCAGGAGCCCTTTCCGTACCTGGTGCCGTGGCCGACGCTCGGCGTCCTGGTGCTGGTGCCGGTGGTGGCGATGCTCGGCGCGGGACTGTTCACGCGGGCCCGGCTGCCGATCGAACGTCGCCTGGACTAGGGCCTTGTTTCACAACGGCGGTCGAGCCGTCGCACACGGCGCCGCTGAGCGGCCACCGATCGTCGCGACGATCACGAGTCAACGCCGCCCCGGGGGTGCCGCCGGGGCACGACGGCCGGCAGACTGACCGGCGTGTCAGCGATCGCAACCCTCACCCGTCGGCTCGGCCACCACCGCTGGTTCGGAGCCGCCGCCCGCCTACTGGTCCCCGCCGACCGGATCGTCGGCCGGCTCACCCGGGGCCGGGTGGTCGCGCTCGGTGTGCTCCCGTCCCTCGTGATCACCACGACCGGCCGCCGCTCCGGCAAGCCACGCAGCAATCCCCTGCTCTACGTGCCCGACGGCGACGCGTACGTGGTGATCGGCTCCAACTGGGGGCAGACCCACCAGCCCGGTTGGGCGCTGAACCTCCTCGCCGACCCGGCCGCCGAGGTGGACGTGAAGGGTCGCCGGTTCCCGGTGCGGGCCGAACCGGCCACCGGCGCCGAACGGGACCGGCTGTGGGAGCTTCTCGTGGCCGCGTGGCCGGCGTACCGCACGTACGTCGAGCGGGCCGGCGGCCGGGAGATCCGCATCTTCCGGCTGGTGCCGGCCTGAAGCGGCCAGCCGGCCGGCCCCCGACCGGGTGGCTGGGCCGACGCCGGCGTCACAGCCCGCCCTGCACCCCGATCAGCGAACCGATCAGATAGGTGGCGCCTGCCGCGGCCGCGCCCAGCAGGAGCTGGCGCAGGCCGCTGGTCCACCAGGGGCGGTAGGTGAACCGGGCCACCACGGCGCCGGCGGCGAACAGCCCGAGCCCGCCGACGGCGAGCGCCAGCCAGAGCGCGGTGGCGCCCAGCAGGTACGGCAGCAGCGGAAACAGCGCGCCCACCGAGAAGAACAGGAACGAGGAGATCGCCGCCGCCCAAGGGCTCGGCTGGTCGTCGGGGTCGACACCCAACTCCTCGCGGACGTGCACCCGCAGCGCCTCCTCCGGGTCCCGCCGTACGGCCTCGGCGACCTGGGTGGCGAGGTCGCGGGGCAGGCCACGGGCCACCCAGGCGTCGGCCAACTCGCGGGCCTCCGCCTCGGGGTGCCGTTCCAGCTCGCGCCGCTCCTTGGCCACCTCGGCGGCGACCTGCTCGTTGGCCGAGCGCACGCTCGTGTACTCGCCGAGCCCCATCGAGATCGCACCGGCCACCAGGCCGGCGGATCCGGTCAGCACGATGCTGCGCGGTGACACGCCACCGCCGCCGACACCGGCGATGAGGGCGATGTTGGTGACCAGCCCGTCCATCGCGCCGAAGACGGCCGGGCGCAGCCAGCCGCCGGAGACGTCCGCGTGGTGTGCCTCACGCAGAGCCGCGGGAGTGTCGGTCACGGGAGGGTCAGGATCTCGTGGCCGTCGTCGGTGACGACGATCGTGTGCTCGAACTGGGCGGTCCACTTGCGGTCCTTGGTGACCACCGTCCACCCGTCGTCCCACATGTCGTACTGGTAGGTGCCGAGGGTGATCATCGGCTCGATGGTGAACGTCATCCCCGGCTCCATGATGTCGGTGGGGCGGGGGCTGTCGTAGTGCGGCACGTAGAGGCCGCTGTGGAAGGTCTCGCCGATCCCGTGGCCGGTGAAGTCGCGGACCACGCCGTAACCGAACCGCTTGGCGTACGACTCGATGACCCTGCCCACGACGTTGATCTGGCGGCCCGGGGCGACCGCGCGGATGCCGCGCATCATCGCCTCGTGGGTGCGTTCGACGAGCAGCCGGGCCTCCTCGCTGACCTCGCCGACGCAGAAGGTGGCGTCGGTGTCACCGTGCACACCGCCGATGTACGCGGTCACGTCGACGTTGATGATGTCGCCGTCGGTCAGGACCGTGGAGTCCGGGATGCCGTGACAGATGACCTCGTTGACGCTCGTGCAGCAGGACTTGGGGTAGCCCCGGTAGCCGAGCGTCGACGGGTACGCGTCGTGGTCACACAGGAACTCGTGCACCAACCGGTCGATCTCGTCGGTGGTCACGCCGGGCTTGCAGTGCTCCCCGGCGAGCTGGGTCGCCTGGGCGGCGAGCCGGCTGGCGATCCGCATCTTCTCGATGGTCTCCGGCGTCTGCACGTGGGAGCCGCGCCACTGCTGCGGGCTCTTCTTACCCACGTACTCCGGGCGGGGAATGTGGGCGGGCACCTGTCGCATCGGGGAGAGCGTGCCTGGGGTCAGCGGCGGGCGGACGGTCATGCCGCAAGCCTATCGCCGGAGGCGGTGGTGACTCGCGCCACGGCCGGTCGGGGCCGGTTGTTGCCCAGCCAGGTCGGCTGTGCCATGGTGTCAGCGTGGATCAAGGGGGAGCACCACCTGTCTTCTCCGCCAGCGCGGAGATCGACGGCGAGCACCTCCACGTGGTGGTGACCGGCGAGGTCGACATGGCGACCGCCGACACGATGCTGCAGACCGCCCTGCGCGAGCCCGCCGGGCGAATCACGCTCGACCTGCGGGCGGTGACCTTCTTCGACTCGGCGGCCATCCACGCCCTGGTCCGGCTCGCCCAGGGATTCTCCGGCACGCTCACCGTGCTGCCGTCCCGACAGGTCCGTCGGGTTCTGGAGATCTCCGGTCTGGGCGACCAGAGCTGGCTCGACCCGGTCTGAGACGGACGGCCGCCGACACCTCTGCCGATTGCGGCTCGGTGCGGGCTCAGCCCTGCAACTCCCGGCGCAGCGTCACCTCGGTGCCCTCGTCGGTACGCCGCACCATCAGATCACCCAGGGCCTTGATCAGTGACAGGCCACGCCCCCGGAACCCGGAGCCGGTCGACTCCCGCCACCGCCCCGTGTCGCGGACGGTGGCGATCACCGTCCGGTCCTCGATGGCCACCTCGACGCTGATCACCGCCTCGGCGGGTTGGACGGGGTGCTCGATGGCGTTCGCGGCGGCCTCCGAGACCGCCACGGTCAGGTCGAACAGGTCGGTCTCGCCGACGTCGTGCGCCACCAGGAAGTCCTCCAGGCGCTTGCGCAGCACGCTCAACCGGGTCGGGTCCGCCGGCAGCCGCAGCGCGAAGCGGTTCAGCTCCGCCGCCTCCAGCGCGAGCACCGCCACGTCGTCGCGCCGGGGTCGGCCGGTGACCCGCTCGACCACCGTGTCGATCAGATCCGCCACGTGCTCACCGGGGGTCGCCGCGTCGGCGCGCAACTGCGCCAGCGCGGCGTCGATGCCGAGCTGACGGTCCTCGATCAGCCCGTCGGTGTAGAGCAGCAGCCGGCTGCCCGCGGGCAGCTCTCCCTCGACCGTCCGGTACGTCGCGTCGGGGATGGCGCCGACCGGCGGGCCGAGCGCGCGGTCGTGCAGGAACGCCACGTCGTCTCCTCGAATCAGCAGGGGGGACGGGTGGCCGGCGCTGGCGTAGCGCAGCCGACCGGTACGGGGGCTGAACAGCAGGCAGACCACAGTCGCGAACGAGCGCCCCTCGGTGGACCCGACCAGCCGGTTGAGCCGGCTCAGCGACTCACCCGGGTCGAAACCCTCCAGCAGGTACGCCCGCAGCGCGTTGCGCAGCTGCCCCATCGCCGCGGCGGCCTGAACGCCCTTGCCGACGACGTCGCCGATCACCAGCACCAGGTCGTCGCCTTCGAGCGCGAGCGCGTCGTACCAGTCACCACCGACCTCCACGTCGGCGCTGCCCGGCAGGTAGCGGCTCGCCACGACCGCGCCCGGCAGCTGGGGCAGCGTTCTCGGCAGCAGACTGTGCTGCAACGTGGTGGCGATGCGGTGTTCGGCCTCGTAGAGCTGGGCGTTCTCCAGCCGGACTCCGACCAGGCGGGCGAGCTGGGTGAGCGCGGCCTCGTCGGCCTGCGCGTCGTCGCCGTCGGCCCGCCAGACCTGCAGCTCGCCGAGCTGCTCGCGGGTGGTGCCGGTCAACGCGGCCACGAAGGACGGGTCGGTGGCGGTGACGCCACCGCCGTCGGCCTCGGAGCGGGCACCGGCCGCGGTGACCACGACCCGGGCCGCCTCGGCGAGACTGAGCGCGTGCCGGGCGGCGACCTGCAGCACGTCGGCTGTGGAACGGGCGGTGTTGACCGCCACCGCCGCGTCGGCCAGCGCCCGGAGCCGACGGATGATCTGGCCGCGCAGCTGGCCCAGCTCGACGTTGGCCCGGACCCGGGCGATCAGCTCCTGCCCGGAGAACGGCTTGGTCAGGTAGTCGTCGGCGCCGACGGAGAGGCCGGCGACCGCCTCCGCGGAACCGGCGCGGGCGGAGAGCAGAACGATGGGCACGTCGCGGGTGCGGGGGTCCGTGCGCAGCGCGCCGACCAGGCCGAACCCGTCCAGCCGCGGCATCATCACGTCGGTGAGCACGAGGTCGAAGCCGCCCTCGCGGGCCAGCGTCAGGGCCGCCAGGCCGTCGCTCGCGGTGACCACCTCCCAGGTCGGGGAGAGCAACCGGGTGACGTGCTCACGCAGGTCGACGTTGTCGTCGACGACAAGGATCCGGCCCGCGGGGAACCCGTCCGTCGGCCGGCGGTCGGCCGGCGCGGGCATGTCCTCGTCGCCCCACAGGGCGGTCTCGGCGACGAAGAGCCGGGCCTGCTCGGGTTCGCCCGTGGGCAGGGGGGCGAACGCGGCGACCCGGTCGGCGGGCAGGTGCGCCGAGCCGAACGGAACGGTCACCGTGAAGGTGCTGCCCTCGTCGATCTGGCTTGTCACACCGACGTCACCGCCGTGCATCTCGACCAGTTCCCGGACCAGCGCGAGCCCGATCCCGGTGCCCTCGTGCGTACGGGCGCGCACACCGGCCACCCGGTGGAAACGTTCGAAGACGTGCGGCAACTCCGTCGGCACGATGCCCACGCCGGTATCGATGACCTCCAGTCGGGCGACGCCGTCGTCGGCCCGGACCCGCACCCGGATCTCACCGTCGAAGGTGAACTTCACCGCGTTCGACACCAGGTTGAGGACGATCTTCTCCCACATGTCCCGGTCGACGACTACCGGCGCCGGCAGCGGCGGGCAGTCCACCACCAGTCGCAACCCGGCACGCTCGGTGGCCGAGCGGAAGGTGCTGGCCAGCCGGGCGGTGTAGCCGGCCAGGTCGGTGGGCTGGTAGCGGGCGGCCAGCCGGCCGGATTCCAGCCGGGAGAAGTCGAGCACGGTGTTGACCAGCTTGAGCAGGCGCAACGCGTTGCGGTGCATCACGACGAGCCGGTCGGTGTAGGAGGGGGGCAGCTCCGGGTCGGCCAGCATGTCCTCCAGAGGGCCGAGCACCAGGGTCAGGGGCGTACGGAACTCGTGGCTGACGTTGGCGAAGAAGTTGGTCTTCGCCCGGTCCAGCGCGGCCAGCTCGGCGGCCCGGGCGCGCTCCTGCTCGTACGCCCGCTGGGTGCCCACCGCGCGGGAGATCTGCGCGGCCACCAGGTCGAGGAAGTCGCGGTACTCGTCGCCGAGCGGCAGCAGGCGGGCCACGCCGACGACGAGCGCGCCGACCGTGTCGTTGGCGGCCTTGACGGGCAGCACGAGCGCCACGTCGGCGGCGTCGGCCGGGCGCTGGGCGAGCAGGCGGCTCACCTCGATGGTGGCGGGTGAGCCCTCGGCGACCAGCTCGGCGAACGTGTCGGGCGAGACACCGACAGCCGTCGGGTCGACGCCGCTGGCGCCGGTCAGGGCGAGCCGCCCGGCGGAGTCGGCCAGGTAGACCAGTGCGAACGGCACGTCGGCGGAGTGCCGGGCGAGCACGTCGGCGGCGGTGCGACCCAGCTCGCCCGCGGTGCTCATCTCGGCCAGCTCGGCGCCCAGTTCCGACAACGCCCGCAGCCGGCGTTCACCGACCACCCGCCCGGTGGTCTCGTTGACGATGCAGTAGACGCCGCTGACCGAGCCGTCGGCACCCCGGATGGGGTCGTAGGAGACGTCGAAGTAGGTCTGCTCGACGAAACCGGAACGGTCCAGCAGGAAGGGGTGGTTCTCGCCACGGTAGGAGAGCCCGGTGCGCCGGACCCCGTCGAGCAGCGGGCCGAGGACGTCCCAGGTCTCGGCCCAGTGGTGTCGGGCCGGTTGGCCGAGCACCTGCGGGTGCTTGCTGCCGATGGTCGGCCGGTAGGCGTCGTTGTAGAAGGCGAGCTGGTCGTCGCCCCAGAACATGACGATCTGCGAGCTGGAGGAGAGCATCATGCCGATCGCGCTGGAGAGCGCCACCGGCCAGCCGGACGGCCCGCCCAGCGGTGCGGTGGACCAGTCGAAGGCGCGGAGCCGCTCGCCCAGCTCACCGCCGCCCGCGAAGGCGGCGGCCAGGTGTGGGGGGATCTCGTGGACGTACGCGTTGGGATGCCCCGCGTCCGCGCCCCCCTGGGCCGAGCTCATGCAGCCTCCCCGCTTCGGCCGTACCCCGCAGCCGTTGATCTTCACGCGCCGTGCTCCGACTTGTACCCCGGCGGACCAGCAACGTAACGCATGACGACCCGTGGACGCTGGTTACCTGTGCCGCACTCGTCGCGGACCCGACAGCGCGGCTGTGGACGCGGGCCCGGGCAGCCGCCAAGGAGCGCTCCGACCTGTCAGAAGACCGGCAATCCGTCGATGCTCGCGGCGTTCCTGGTGGCCCGGTAGGTCACCAGATCATCGGCCGTACGACGGGAGTGTGAGGTAAGCAACAGGTCACGCTCCGCGCGGTAGTCCATCAGCGGCACCGCATAACCGCAGGAGTCGCTGACCCGCTCGACCTCGACGGTGATCACGGCCCGTACGGCGTGCACGTCCGGCGGCGCGGGGAACTCGGCGAGCCGGTCGGCGAAGGCCTCCTCGGTCACCGCGACGCTGCTGCCCCGGCCGTGCAGGCGCACGATCTTCGGCGGCCCGTCGAAGGCGCAGAACATCAGCGTGATGCGGCCGTTGTCGCGCAGGTGGGCGATGGTCTCCGCGCCGCTGCCGTGGTAATCCAGATAGGCCACCCGATGCGGGCCGAGGATCACGAAGGTGCCGGTCATACCCTTCGGCGAGACATTGACGTGCCCCTCGGGACCGGACGGCGCGGTGGCCACGAAGAAGACCGGCTGGGCGGCGATGAACGCCCGCAGACGATCATCGATCTCCGGATAGACCTTGCCCATGCGGCCATTCTCCCACCGCACCCGGCGCCCGACGGGAGCGACCTGCGTCACACAGGCGGCGACCCCGCCACGCGTACGCCCTCGGGGCCGGCATCGACCGGCGGTCCGGACGCTCGCCGGCGGGCGGCCGCGACCAGCGCCGCAATCGGGCGCGGATCCGGCTCGTTCTCCGGATGCCACTGCACCCCGAGCACGAACGACCGGCCCGGGTCCTCGATCGCCTCGATCACGCCGTCCGCCGCCCAGCCGGTGACCGCGAGCCGCCCCGGGGTGGCGACCGCCTGATGGTGGTACGAGTTGACCCGATCCACCCCGGCCAGCGTCCGCGCCGCCAGGCTCCCCGGCGCGAACCGCACCCGATGGGTGCCGTAGACCCCCGGCGCCGGACGGTGTGCATCCGTTCCGATCACGTCGGGCAGGTGCTGGTGCAGGGTGCCCCCGTACGCCACGGCGAGCAGCTGCATTCCCCGACAGACACCCAGCACCGGCAGGTCGACGGCGAGCGCCGCCGTCAGCAGGGTCAGCTCACCGGCGTCCCGGTCCGGCCGGTCCTCGGTCCGCGGGTGCGGCCGCTGGCCGTACCGGCCCGGCCCGACGTCGGCGCCCCCAGCCAGCAGAAGCCCGTCGAGGACCGCGAGCACGTCGCCGTCGGAGTCGTCCGGGGGCAGCACGACCGCCCGGCCACCGGCGGCGGTGACCGCCCGCACGTACGCCTCGGGCACCAGCACCGCCCGCACGCCGCGCCAGACTGCCCAGTCGGCGGGCTCGACGTAAGCGCTGATCCCGATCAGCGGCCGCCTCATAGAGGGGTGACGTACGCGCCGGTGATGCCCCCGTCGACCACGAACTGCGCGGCGGTCATGAACGAGGCGTCGTCGCTGGCCAGGAACGCCACCGCGGCGGCGATCTCCTCGGGCTGCCCGAAGCGGCCCATCGGCACGTGCACGAGCCTGCGGGCGGCCCGCTCCGGATCGGCGGCGAACAGCTCCAGCAGCAGCGGGGTGGCCACCGGGCCGGGACACAGCGCGTTGACCCGGATGCCCTCGCGGGCGAACTGCACGCCCAGCTCCCGGGTCATCGCCAGCACGCCGCCCTTGCTCGCCGTGTACGCGATCTGCGACGTCGCCGCGCCCATCAGCGCCACGAACGAGGCGGTGTTGATGATCGACCCCTTGCCCTGGCGGCGCATGTGCGGAATCGCGTACTTGCAGCACAGGTAGACGCTCGTGGTGTTGACGCGCAGCACCCGCTCCCAGGCGTCCAGGCCGGTGTCCAGGATGGAGTCGTCGTCCGGCGGGGAGATGCCCGCGTTGTTGAACGCGATGTCGACCCGGCCGTGCCGCTCGGCCACCCCGTCGAACAGGTCGCGGACCGCCGACTCGTCGGCCACGTCGGTGGCCACGAACTCGCCGCCGCACTCCTCGGCCGCCTTCGTGCCGGCCTGCGCGTCGATGTCCACGCAGACCACCCGGGCCCCCTCGGCGGCGAACCGCCGGACCGTTGCCAATCCGATCCCGCTGCCCGCTCCGGTGACCACTGCCACCCGGTCCTGCAACCGACCCTGCACTGGCGTCACTCCTCTGTCGCGATGAACACGTTCTTGACGTCGGTGAAGGAGTGCAGCGCGTCCGGGCCCAGCTCGCGGCCGAGCCCGGAGCGCTTCATCCCACCGAACGGGGTCCAGTAGCGCACCGAGGAGTGCGAGTTGACGCTGAGGTTGCCCGCGTCGACGGCGCGGGCCATCCGCAGCGCGCGGCCGACGTCGCGGGTCCAGATCGAGCCGGAGAGGCCGTACTCGGTGTCGTTGGCGAGCCGCACCGCGTCGGCCTCGTCGTCGAACGGAAGCACCGACACGACCGGGCCGAAGATCTCCTCCCGCCAGTGCCGGTCCGCCACCGAGTCGGCCAGCAGCACTGTCGGGGCGTGCCAGAAGCCGGGGCCGTCGGGGCACGAGCCGGTGAACGCGACCGTCGCCCCGGACAGGTAGCCGGCGACCCGGTCCCGCTGTGCCGCCGAGATCAGCGGACCCATCTCCGCGGTGTCCCGGGACGGGTCCTCCACACGTACCGCGCGAACGGCGGGTTCGAGCAGTTCCAGGAACCTGTCGTACACCTGGCGTTGGACCAGGATCCGCGACCGTGCGCAGCAGTCCTGGCCGGCGTTGTCGAAGACCGCGCCGGGTGCGGTGGCGGCGGCGCGTTCCAGGTCGGCGTCGGCGAACACGATGTTGGCGCTCTTGCCGCCCAGCTCCAGGGTGAGGCGCTTCACCTGGGCGGCGCAGCCGGCCGCGATGCGCGTGCCGACCTCGGTGGAGCCGGTGAAGCAGATCTTGCGGACCGCCGGGTGGCTGACGAACCGCTCCCCCACCACCGCGCCCTCGCCCGGAAGCACTGTGAACACGCCGTCGGGCAGACCGGCCTCGCGGGCCAGCTCGGCCAGGCGCAGCGCGGTGAGCGGGGTCAGCTCGGCGGGCTTGAGCACCACCGTGTTGCCGGCGGCGAGGGCCGGAGCGAAACCCCAGGCGGCGATCGGCATCGGGAAGTTCCACGGCACGATCACGCCTACCACGCCGAGCGGCTCATGGAAGGTGACGTCCAGGCCGCCGGGCACCGGGATCTGCCGCCCGGTCAGCCGCTCCGGCGCTCCGGCGTAGTAGTCCAGCACGTCGCGGACGTTGCCGGCCTCCCAGCGGGCGTTGCCGATGGTGTGACCGGAGTTGCGTACCTCCAGCGCTGCCAACTCGTCGAGATGCGCGTCGACCACGGCGGCGAACCGCCGCAGCAGCCGGCCCCGGTCCCCGGGCGCCACGGCCCGCCACGACTCGTTGGCGGAGGCGGCCCGGGATACCGCCACGTCGACATCGGCCACCGAGGCACCCGGCACGTCCCGGAACCCCTCCCCGGACGCCGGGTCCACGACGAGAGTCACGCCCACCACCCCAGCCCGTCAGAGGCGTTCGAAGCCACGGGTCAGCTCCCAGTCCGTCACCGCGGCGTCGAAGGCCGCCAACTCCACCCTCGCCTGGTTGGCGTAGTGGGCCACCACCTCGTCGCCGAACGCCTCCCGGGCCACCGTGGAACCCTCCCAGAGGGCCAGGGCGTCGCGCAGCGTGCCGGGCACGCGCTCGGCCTCCGGGTCGTCGTACGCGTTGCCCGTGCACTCGCCGCCCAACTCCAACCCCTTGTCGATGCCGTGCAGCGCGCCCGCGACCAGCCCGGCGATCGCCAGGTACGGGTTGACGTCGGCACCGGGCACCCGGTTCTCCACCCGCATGCCCTGCCCGTGGCCCACCACCCGCAGTGCGCAGGTGCGGTTGTCCACCCCCCAGCGCAGCGCCGTCGGGGCGAATGAGCCCGGCTGGTAGCGCTTGTACGAGTTGATGTTCGGCGCGAAGAGCAGGCTGAACTCGCGCATGGTGGCGAGCAGCCCGGCGAGCACCCGCTGCCCGGTCTCCGACAGGTGCGCCGGCCCGTCGCCGAGCATCGCCGAGCGACCGTCGCGGCCCCGCAGCGAGAAGTGGATGTGGCAGGAGTTGCCCTCCCGCTCGTTCGGCTTGGCCATGAAGGTGATCGCCATGCCCTCCTGGGCGGCGATCTCCTTGGCCCCGTTCTTGTAGATCACGTGGTGGTCGGCGCAGGCGACGGCCTCGTCGTAGCGGAAGGCGATCTCGTGCTGGCCGAGGTTGCACTCACCCTTGGCGCTCTCCGGCGTGAGCCCCGCGCCGGCCATCTCGGTGCGGATCCGGCGCAGCAGCGGCTCCACCCGGGCGGTGCCGAGCAGCGAGTAGTCCACGTTGTACTGATTCGCCGGGGTGAGGTCGCGGTAGCCGCGCCGCCAGGCGTCCTCGTACGAGTCGCGGAACAGCACGAACTCCAACTCGGTGCCCGCGTACGCGGTCAGCCCGTGCTCGGCCAGCCGGTCCAGTTGCCGGCGCAGGATCTGGCGGGGTGAGGCGACCACGTCGCCGGAGCCGTCCAGCCAGGTCAGGTCGGCCAGCAGCAGCGCCGAGCCAGGCTGCCAGGGCACCCGGCGCAGCGTGGCGAAGTCCGGGACCATCGCGAAGTCGCCGTAGCCGCGCTCCCAGCTCGACATCGCGTACCCGTCGACGGTGTTCATGTCGACGTCCACGGCGAGCAGGTAGTTGCAGCCCTCGCTGCCGTTGGAGACCACCTGGTCGAGGAAGAACGGGGCGTGGAACCGTTTGCCCTGCAGGCGGCCCTGCATGTCGACAAGGGCCAGCACGACGGTGTCGATCTCGCCGTCGTTGATGGCGACCCGCAGTTGTTCCAGCGTGAGCGGAGCTTTCGTCATTCGCGGGCCTCCATCACCAAGGTCTACTGGCAAACCGGATCACCGTCAATGCCCCCGATGGAGACGGCGGCAAACCCGGCGGGACGGGCGCGGCGCCCGCCCCACCGGGTCGGCGTCAGGCCGGACCGTCGACAGGTGCCGGGTCGGCCGCCGGCGCGGGTTCCTCGACGGTACGGACGGGGCCGGCGAACCACTTCCGTGCCGAGGCGTACCACCAGAGCGCGACCACCAGCAGCACCCCGCCCACGGCGAGCGGCGCGTAGTTCACCGCCGACCAGGTGAAGTCGTCGCTGCCGGGCACCCCGGCCGGCACGATCGGCAGGACGAAGTACACGGCGATGACCGCGATCTCGATGACCGCGATCCAGCCGAGCAGCCGGTACTTCCGGCCCAGCGTCCACGGGCCGGGCACGAACCGGTCGCCGAGGCGCAGCCGCAGCGCGATCGGGATGAGGAAGGACAGGTAGAGGCCGATGACCGCGACGGAGACCACCGCGTAGAAGGCGACCGGGATGCCCGCCGAACTCTCGTAGAGCGCCGGCAGGGTCAGCACCAGCCCGGCGATCGTGGTGCCGATGATCGCGTTGACCGGGGTGCCGTTGCGGTTCACCCGCGACCAGAGCCGCCAACCCGGCACGGCGCGATCCCGGCTGAAGGCGTACGCCATCCGGCTCATCGAGGTGATGCAGCTCATCCCGCAGAAGAACTGCCCGATCGTGGAGATGATGATGACGACCTTGAAGAAGACCGGGGTCAGCGCGGACTCGAAGATGGCGCCGGAGAAACCGCCGGCGGCGTTTACCGCCTCGACGTCGGTGGCCGCGAACAGGAACGCCAGCAGCAGGATCCAGCCGCCGATCGCCGAGTAGAAGATCGACTGCCAGAGCCCGCGCGCGGCGGCCTGCGAGGCGCCCCGGGTCTCCTCGGAGACGTGCGCGCAGGCGTCGAAGCCGGTGATCGTGTACTGGGTGAGCAGGAAACCCAGCGGCAGCACGTAGAACCAGAACGTCAGTCCGCCGCTGTCCCCGTCGCCGAAGCCCGAGTTGTTGAACCGCTCGGTGAACACGAACTGGAAGCTCTGGTGATCGTCCGGCACGAACACCAGGATGGCCACCACGACGGCCGCGCCGGCCACGTGCCACCAGACCGAGACGTTCTGGAGTACGTCGATGATCCGGTGCCCGAAGATGTTGATGAGCCCGTGCAGCGCCAGAATGATCACGAAGAGCACGAACGCCTGGCGCAGCGTCCCGGCCCAGCCGTCGAAGAGCGCCGACAGGGTGAGGTTGAGAAATGTCGCGCAGCCGTAGTCGACCGAGGCGGTGACCGCGACCAGGCCGATCAGGTTCAACCAGCCGGTGAACCAGCCGTGCACCGGACGGCCCATCGTCGCCGCCCACCAGTAGATCCCACCCGCTGTGGGGTACGCCGACACCAGCTCCGCCATGCAGAACCCGATGATCAGGATGAACAGTGAGATCAGCGGCCAGCCCCAGGAGATGGCGACCGGCCCGCCGTTGTTCCACGCCTGGCCGAAGGTGGTGAAGCAGCCGGCCAGGATCGAGATGATGGAGAACGAGATGGCGAAGTTGGAGAAGCCGCTCCACTTGCGGCGCAGCTCCTGCTTGTAGCCGAGTTCGGCGAGTCGTCGGGCGTCGTCGTCGATCGGTTGCTCTGCGGTCGGCACGGGCGTCGTGGCCACTGCACACCTCCCTGAGGTGGTTCCGCTGGCGAGTGCGCAAAGTGTCGTCCCGCTCGATCAGGGCGGTCAATACGTCGGAGGCTCCCGGGGCGCAAATCCCATTGCCGCACCATGCCCTGCGAACGCATGCTGTACCCCGTGGCCAGGCCCGATCGCGACGGGCCGACGCCGGGCACTCGGACCGCCCGGCACTGCGGCGGCGCGGGGCACCTCTCTCTCACGTACGGCGCACCCTGCCGTACCCGAAAAATGCCCCGCGCCGCCCACTCTCACCTCAGCGGACGCCGCGACACCGTCGACAGCCGCCCCGCAGCGGCAGCTCCCGGTGGTTAGGCTCTCAGGCGTTTCCGGAACTTGCCCGCCTGCTTGGAACGTCGTCAATGATCACGAAACCGTGAGGGACATGGCCAGCAACGGGATCGTCGTACTCTCGGGCCCTCCGTGCTCGGGCAAGACCACGGCTCGAAAGGTTCTGGCTGAGGAGCGGAGTTCCTTGGGACATGGCCGGGTCCACCTGGAGGTCGACACCCTGTTCGATCTCCTCTTCCCCGACTCCGATCGAAGTCGTGACGACCGCATGCGCGCGTACACCGGAGCACATCTCCTCACCCGAATGCTTGTCGATGGCGGGGAGTCGGTAGTCCTCGAATGCACCTACGCTCGCCGCGACCAGCGCGCCAGTCTGCTGGAAGCGATGACCGGCTCCTCCGCGCCGCTCTGGGTGGTCGAGTTCTTCGTGACCCCCGACGAGGCCGTGAAGCGATTCCGGAAGCGCCAGCAAGCCACGGATCTCGACGAAGCGCTCGTCCGTGAGCGCGCTGAGGCGTTCCCTTACTTCGACGGGGCTCTCCGCATGGAGTCGTCCTCGGGAACGCCTGCGGAACAGGCAGAGAGCATCATCAGGTGGCTGCGACAGGGCCCTCAACCGGTGGACCAGGACGCGTGGGCTCGGGCGGGGAGAGGCTGGAACTGAGGGCCGCACCCCCATCGGTAGGAGCGGACGCACGTTGAGCAGGCTCGCGAGCGCCTCCAGGTCACCGATGTGGCGTTGTTCATGACCCGGGATGCCGCCACATCGGCGACCTCGCGCGCAGGTCAAGTCAGGAGCAGGCCGCCGACCCATAGCGCGGCGATGACCAGGCCAGCGAGGAATTCCACGAGCATGGACAGACCGGCGGCCTTGACTGCCTGCACGGTGGACGGCCAAGCGAGGCGGTTGCTGCCCAGCCGTAGCCGCTCCGCCGCCCACACCCCGGCGACGAAGCCGAGCACCAGCCCGATCACCGGCACCACGAAGAACCCCACGATCCCGAGCACCGCGCCGGCGAGCAGCGTAGATGTCGGCACTCCGGTCCGTTTCAGGTTCCGCCCGGGCCAGGCGTACTTGATCACCGTCCCGCCGGCGGCGACAAGCGTCGCGGCGGCGAACACCGCCCAACCGCCAGGGCCCGCACCACCGAAGATCGCCCAGACCAGCACCCCGCCCCAGCACAGCGGCAACGCCGGCAGGCCGGGCACCACCACACCGGCCAGCCCGGCCAGGATGGCAAGCGCGGCCACCAGAGTCACCACCGACTGCGGGTCGTTCAGGCTCACCGCGCCACCTTCCGTTGCCACCATCCGGGCCGGGCGGCCCGGACGCATCTCCCGCTCACCCCGCCACCCCGCCCCGCAGCCGGGCGGTGATCTCCTCGGCCGGCGCGGGTGCGCCGAAGTACCGCCCCTGCCCGGTGTCGCAGCGCAACGCCCGCAGCCGCTCGGCCTGCACCGGGGTCTCCACCGCCTCGGCGGTGACCCACAGCTCCAGCGCGTGCGCCAACCGGACCAACGCGTCGACGATCCGCTCGTCGCGGTGGTCGGCCACGGAGTCCGTCCCGTCGGCGCGGATGCCCTCGACGAACGGGCCGGCCAGCTTCAGGCAGTGGATCGGCAGCCGCCGCAGGTACGCGAGGTTGGAGTACCCGGTGCCGAAGTCGTCGACCGCCAGCCGGACGCCCAGCGCGGCGAGTCGGTGCAGGCTGCGCAGCGGCTCCCCCGCGCTGCCCATCACGGCGCTCTCGGTCAGCTCCAGTTGCAGCAGCTCCGCCGGCAGGCCGCTGGTGGCCAGCGCGTCCGCCACCGTCGCGACGATCGTCGGCTCGTCGGCCTGCCGGGCGGCCAGGTTGACGCTTACCACCAGCCGGGCGTCGGGGAACTCCCGCCGCCAGCGTTCGGCGTCGTGGCAGGCCCGCCGCAGCACCCACTCGCCGAGCCGGACGATCAGGCCGGTCTCCTCGGCGAGGCCGATGAACCGGTCCGGGCCGATCAGGCCCAGCTCCGGGTGCTCCCAGCGGACCAGCGCCTCGACCGCGAGCATCGTGCCCTCCAGCAGCGACACGATCGGCTGGTAGTGCAGCACGAACTCGCCCCGGTCGAGCGCGGCCGGCAGCCCGGCGACCAGCGCCGACCGGGCGAGGTCCCGGGCGCTGCGCTCCGGGTCGTACACCGCCCACCGGCCACGGCCCGCCGCCTTGGCCCAGTAGAGGGTCGTGTCGGCGGCCTTCATCAGTTCCGACGCGGTGGTCTCCGCGGCCGGACAGTCCACGATGCCCACGCTTGCGGACACCGCCAACTGCTGGTCGCCGAGGTGCACCGGCGCCGCGACGGCGGCCAGCGCCGCCTCCGCCACGGCCACCGCGTCGTCGACGTCGTCGCCGCCGTCGACGAGGATGACGAACTCGTCGCCGCCCATCCGGGCGACCAGGTGGCCGTGGTCGGCCACGCACTCGGCGAGCCGCCGGCCGATCGCCACCAACAGCCGGTCGCCGAGGTCGTGGCCGAGGCTGTCGTTGATCGCCTTGAAGCCGTCCAGGTCGAGGAAGCACACCCCCACCCGCTGACCGGGCCCGGCGGTGTCGAAGACCCGGCCCAGCGTCTCGAAGAACAACGTCCGGTTGGGCAGCCCGGTCAGCGGGTCGTGCAGAGCCTGGAAGCGCAGCCGCTGCTGGAGTTCGTACCGCTCGGTGATGTCCTCGATCATGGCGACGGTGAACCGGGGTCGTCCGTCGTCGTACCGGATCAACGAGACGGCCAGGTCCGTCCAGACGACGCTGCCGTCCTTGCGGTGGTAGCGCTTCTCCACCCGGGTCGAGTCCTGCTTGCCCTCGATCAGCTCCTGGTACAGCTCCCACATGCCGGCGGCGTCGTCGGCGTGGAACAGCGCCGCCACGTTCATCTCGCACAGCTCCGCGATCGAGTAGCCGAGCATGTCGGCGAACGCCGCGTTGACGTCGATGATCTGACCGTCCACCCCGGCGATGCCGATCCCGATCGCCGCGCCCGTGAAGACCGCCCGGAACCGCGCCTCACTGTCGCGCAGCGCCTGCTCGACCTCGTCGCGCGCCTGCCAGGCCGAGCGGGCGATGCGCTCCTGCTGGCTGAAGGTGCGGTCGCGCAGCGCACGGGCGAACCCGGCGGCCAACCCGCCCTGCACCGCCGCGATCCGCTCGGCCACGTCGGCCGGCCGGTCGCCGGCCGCCAGGACCCGAGCGGGGAACTCGTCGCCGAGCGCGCGCAGCGACCACTCCAGCGCCCGAGGGTCGGTCAGGTGCGCCTCCACCAGCGCCCGTCCGACCTCCTCGGCGGGACGGGCGCTGAACGGCTCGGCTCGTACCGCCTGGGCCAGCCGGACGGTGTGCAGCAGCAACAGCCGCTCCGTCTCGGCCGCGCTGAGCGGCACGAACCCGATGCGGCGTACGGCGCGGGCCCAGTCGGCGGCGTAGACCTGGGCGCCGCCCCGGCGGACGTCGACCCCGGTGGGGTCCGGGACGGCGGCCACCGCGATCAGCCGGCGGGCTGGTCGTACCGGGCCACGCCCCCGAAAGCGCCGAACCGCTCGGGGTGCTCATCCACGTCGGCAGGCGAGTCGGGACGCCACAGCGGCATGTGCACCACGCCCGGTTCGAGAACGGTCCAGTCACCGAAGAAGCCGGTGACCTGCGCGCGGGAGCGCAGGGTGATCTCGGTGGCGGTCCGGGCGGAGAGGCGCTGGGCGTCCAGCATCTCCTGCGGCTGGTCCTCGAAGGTCGAGTGCGAGATGACCAGGAAGCTGCCCGGCGCGGCGGCGGCCCGCAGCGTGGACAGGATCTCCTCGGGACCGTCGGTGTCCGGGATGAAGTGCACGACCCCGGCCAGCAGGATGCCCATCGGCCGACCGAAGTCGATCAGCCCGAGCCGCTGGGTCTCCCGCAGGATCCGCTCCGGTTCGCGCAGGTCTGCGTGGATCACCCCGGTCAGGTCGTTGCCGGCGAGCAGCTCCCGGCTGTGCGCGACGGCCACCGGGTCGATGTCGACGTAGACCACCCGCGCCTTCGGGTTCGCCGCCTGGGCCACCTCGTGCACGTTGCCCACCGTCGGGATGCCGGAGCCGATGTCGAGGAACTGGTCGATGCCGGCGTCGAGCAGCACCCGGACGGCCCGGCGCAGGAACTCCCGGCCGGAGCGCATGGTGGCGGCGAGATTCGGGGTCATGCTGGCGATCTGCTCGGCCAACTGCCTGTCGACCTCGAAGTTGTGCGCCCCGCCCAGGAAGTAGTCGTACACCCGGGCCGCGCTCGGCCTGGTCAGATCAATCTCGGTCGGCAGTGCGTCCGGCATCGGTGTGCTCCCCAGTTCGTCGCCGTCGCGCGAGGCGGCACCGGCGTCGACGGGCGCGCACGACCGCCGGCCGACCCCGCGGGTCGTGTGGTGTGGACCACTCTAGGCCGCCGACTCCCACGGACGGGAGATTCCTTCATGCAACTTTCCGCGCTCAGGCGGCCGACTCCAGCAGCAGCGAGATGCCCTGCCCGACGCCGATGCACATGGTGGCGAGAGCCCGACGACCGCCGCGGCGGCGCAACTCCAGGGCGGCGGTCAGCGCCAGCCGCGCGCCGCTGGCGCCCAGCGGGTGCCCGAGCGCGATCGCGCCACCGTTCGGGTTGACGTGTTCGGCGTCGACAGGCAACCCCAGCTCGCGCAGCACCGCCACGGACTGCGCGGCGAACGCCTCGTTCAGCTCGATCACGTCCACCGCGCCCAGCTCGACGCCGATCCGGTCGAGCAGCTTGCGGGTGGCCGGCACCGGGCCGATACCCATGATCCGCGGCGGTACGCCGGCCGTCGCCGCGCCACGGACGCGGGCCAGCGGGGTGAGGCCGTACCGCCGCACCGCCGCCTCGCTGGCCACCAGCAACGCGACCGCGCCGTCGTTGACGCCCGAGGAGTTGCCGGCGGTCACCGTGCCGCCGTCGCGGAACGGGGTGGGCAGCGCGGCCAGCTTCGCAAGCGACGTCTCCCGAGGGTGCTCGTCGACCTCGACCAGTCGGGTCTCCCGCCGGCCGGCCGGCACGGACACGGCCACGATCTCCTCGGCGAACCGGCCGTCGGCCTGCGCCTTGGCGGCGCGCTGCTGCGAGCGGTACGCGAAGGCGTCTTGCTCGGCCCGGTCGACGCCGTACTCGGCGGCGACGTTCTCCGCCGTCTCCGGCATCGAGTCGACCCCCCACCCGTCGCGCATGAGCGGGTTGACCAGCCGCCAGCCGAGGGTCGTGTCGTACATCTCGGCAGCGCGGGAGTACGCCGAGGTCGCCTTCGGCACGACGAACGGCGCCCGGCTCATGCTCTCCACCCCACCGGCGACCACCAGGTCCGCCTCGCCGGCCACGATGGAGCGGGCGGCGGTGGCGAGGGCGTCCAGGCCGGAGCCGCAGAGCCTGTTGACGGTGCTGCCCGGCACCTCCTCGGGCAGGCCGGCGAGCAGCGCCGCCATCCGTGCCACGTTGCGGTTGTCCTCGCCGGCCTGGTTGGCGCAGCCGAGCACGACGTCGTCGACGCGGGCCCAGTCCACCGACGGGTGCCGGGCGACCAACTCGCGGATCACGTGCGCGGCCAGGTCGTCGGGACGGACGCCGGCCAACGCGCCGGCGTACCGGCCGATGGGGGTACGGACACCGGCCACCAGGTATGCCACGGTCATCGCGAGTCCTTCGGGGGTGGGAAGGGCGGGGGTGGGGGGCGTCCACCGGGTCGCGGAGGACTCCCCGGCGGCCAGGATATCCGCGCGCGCAGCGGATAGGTTGGCGGCATGTCCCGGGCCCAGTTCAGCGCAGAGACCAGCCGTGGTGGCGCGTTCGTCCGCCAGCCCAACCGGTTCACCGGTCGGGTCACCGCCGATTCGACCTCCCCGCCGGGTGGCGGCCCGGACGAGCAGGGCCGCTGGCCGCTGGAGGCCGGCCGGTACCGGCTGATCTGGTGCCGCGCCTGCCCGTGGGCGCACCGGGCGAGGATCGTGCGTGGCCTGCTCGGGCTGGACGACGCGATCTCGCTGGGCACCGTCGACCCGATCCGGGACGAGCGGGGCTGGGCGTTCGCCCTCGACCCGGACGGCTTCGACCCGGTCCTCGGTGTCAGCTTCCTCTCCGAGGCGTACCTGGCCACCGATGAGGACTACACCGGCCGGGTGACCGTGCCGGCGCTCGTCGACTCGCTCACCGGCCGGGTGGTCACCAACGACTACCCGCAGCTCACCCTCGACTTCTCCACGCAGTGGCGGTCCCTGCACGCGCCCGGCGCACCGGACCTGTACCCGGTCGCGCTGCGCCCGGAGATGGACGCGTTGATGGCCGAGATCCACCGCGACGTCAACAACGGCGTCTACCAGTGCGGGTTCGCCACCTCCCAGGAGGCGTACGACGAGGCGTTCCGGGCGCTCTTCGCCCGACTGGACGCGCTGTCCGACCGGCTGGCCGGGCAGCGGTACCTGCTGGGCGACACGATCACCGAGGCCGACGTGCGGCTGTTCACCACGCTTGTCCGCTTCGACGCCGCGTACCACGGGCACTTCAAGTGCAACCGCAGCAAGCTGACCGAGATGCCGGTGCTCTGGGCGTACGCCCGGGACCTGTTCCAGACCCCGGGCTTCGGCGAGACGGTGGACTTCGACCACATCAAGCGGCACTACTACGGCACCCACCGGCAGATCAACCCGTCCGGCATCGTGCCGCTGGGGCCCGACGAGTCCGGTTGGACGACGCCGCACGGGCGTGGCTGACCGGGGGCGGGCGGGTACCGCGACGGCACCCGCGGCCGGCGGGGACGTCGCCCGCCGGGTCGCCGGTTCCGCCGCGGCCGGCTGCGCGGTGGCCGGCGCGGTCGCGGTGACGGTCGCGGTCGTCGCCGGTCCCGGTCCGGGTCTCACCGGGTACGTGAGCGAGGCGGGCATCGCCGGCAGCGCGCACGCCGTGGCGTACCGCATCGGGGTTCTCGCCCTGGCCGGCGCGTTGCTGCTGATCGCCGCGGCGCTGCCCCCCGGCGTGCGGGTGGCGCCGGCGCTGCTCGCCACCGGCGCGGTGCTCACCGCGGTGTCCGGTGCGGTGACCTGCTCGGCAGGCTGCCCACTGCCGCCGTTCGAGCGGACCACGGTGGCGGACCTGGTGCACGGGGGCGCGAGCATCGCGGCGACGGCGGCGGTGGTCCTCGCCATGGTCGCGCTGGCCGTGTCCGGGCCGGCCGGGGCGATGGTCCGCCGGTTGGCGGCCGGTACGGCCACGCTCGCCCTGCCGCTGTGCGCGACGGTCGGGGTGGCCATGCTCGTGGTCGGCCGGGGCGCCCTGGTAGGCGTCGTGGAGCGGTTGGTCCTCGGGCTCGCGGTGCTGTGGGGCGTGGCCACCGGAACGGCACTGGCCCTGGCCAGCCGCCACCGAGGGCTGTAAGGGGCATCACGGCCAGCGAGCCTTGCAGATCACGCTGATCGGCGTATCGTCGTCGAACGATGACCAATGTCTGGGGCCTCACCGTCCGCCTGTATGTCGATCTTCGACTGCAGGCCAGCGGCATCTGTCCGGCGTAGCCGCCTCCACACGCCTACCCCGACCGGACCAGACAATTGGACATCTCATGCCCTTCGGCCTGCGCAAAATTCCGTTCTCCGTGCAGATCCTCCTCGGCCTCGTGCTCGGCGTCGCGCTCGGTTTCGTTGCCCGCAGCAACGACCTGAGCTGGCTGACCAGCACCCTGCACACCATCGGCTCCCTCTTCGTCCAGCTGCTCAAGCTGGCCGTGCCGCCCCTGGTCTTCACCGCCATCGTGGTAAGCGTGGTCAGCCTGCGCGGCGTGGCCAACGCCGCCCGGCTCGCCCTGAAGACCCTGATGTGGTTCGGCATCACCGCGCTGATCGCCGTGAGCATCGGCATCGGCCTCGGCCTGCTCGTCGACCCGGGCAAGGGCGTGACCCTCGACCTGGGCGGCGCGGCCCCGCCGAAGAACACCGGCTCCTGGACCGACTTCCTCACCGGCATCGTGCCCACCAACCCGGTCGGCGCGTTCGTCGAGGGCAACGTCCTGCAGATCGTCTTCCTCGCCGTGGTCATCGGTGCCGCCGCCCTGCTGGTCGGCGAGGCCGCCGAGCCCTTCGTGGCGCTCAACCGCTCGCTGCTGGAAATCGTGCAGAAGGCCCTGTGGTGGGTCATCCGGCTCGCCCCGATCGGCACCCTCGGCCTCATCGGCAACGCCGTTGCCTCGTACGGCTGGGACCTGCTGGCCCCCCTCGCGAAGTTCACCACAGCCGTCTACGTCGGCTGCGCCATCGTGCTGTTCGTGGTCTACCCGCTGGTGCTGGTCCTCGCCGGCCGGCTCAACCCGCTGCGCTTCTTCGCCGGCGCCTGGCCGGCCATCCAGCTGGGCTTCGTGTCCCGCTCCTCGGTGGGCACCATGCCGGTGACCCAGCGCTCCGTCGAGCGGCTCGGCGTCCCCCGCGAGTACGCCTCGTTCGCGGTGCCCTTCGGCGCCACCACGAAGATGGACGGCTGCGCCGCGATCTACCCGGCCCTCGCCGCGATCTTCGTGGCGCAGGTGTTCGGCGTGCACCTCGGCATCGGCGACTACCTGCTGATCGCCTTCGTCTCGGTGGTCGGCTCGGCGGCCACCGCCGGTCTGACCGGCGCGATCGTCATGCTCACCCTGACCCTCAGCACGCTGGGTCTGCCGCTGGCCGGCGCCGGTCTGCTACTCGCCATCGACCCGATCCTGGACATGATCCGCACCGCCACCAACGTGGCCGGGCAGGCCCTCGTGCCGACAGTGGTGGCCGCCCGGGAGGGCACCCTCGACCGGGCCGCGTACGAGTCCGCGGGCCGGCGGGACCTGACCGAGCCGGAGCCGGTCGCCGAGACCCGGCCCGAGCTGAGCCCCGTCCCCGCCTGACCAGTTCACCTGCACGGCGACGGGCCCCTCTCCCGGGGTCCGTCGCCGTTTCGGAGAGGATGACCCCATGAGCTCCCTGTTCACCCCCCTGGCCCTGCGCGGGGTCACCCTGCCCAACCGGATCGCCATGGCGCCGATGTGCCAGTACTCGGCCGGCCCCGACGGCCTGCCCACCGACTGGCACCTCACCCACCTCGGCACCCGCGCGGTCGGCGGGGCCGGGCTGGTGCTGACCGAGGCGACGGCCGTACTCCCCGAGGGTCGGATCTCACCGCAGGACACCGGGCTGTGGTCCGACGCCCACGTGGACGCCTGGCGACCGGTGACCGCGTTCGTCGCCGCCCACGGCGCCGTACCGGCCGTCCAGCTCGCGCACGCCGGTTTCAAGGCCTCCACCTACCGGCCGTGGGCCTCGGCGCGCGGCGGAGTGCCGGACGCCGAGGGCGGCTGGACGCCTGTCGCCCCCGGGTCGGAGCCGTTCACCCCCGGCTACCGGACGCCCACCGCCCTCGACGCGGCGGGCATCGCCGGCGTGGTCGACGCGTTCGCCACCGCCGCCGAGCGGGCCCTCGCCGCCGGCTTCGCCGCCGTGGAGATCCACGCCGCGCACGGCTACCTGCTCAACGAGTTCCTGTCGCCGCTCACCAACCAGCGCACCGACGCCTACGGCGGCGACCGGCCCGCCCGGATGCGGCTCACCCTGGAGGTCGCCCGCGCGGTGCGCGCCGCGGTCGGCGAGAGCGTGCCCGTGCTCACCCGGATCTCCGCGACCGACTGGGCCGAGGGCGGCTGGACGGTCGAGGACAGCGTCGTGCTCGCCGGCGAGCTGGCCGGCGTCGGCGTCGACCTGGTCGACGCCTCCTCCGGCGGGGTCAGCACCGACCAGCGCATCCCGCTCGGCCCCGGCTACCAGGTGCCGCTGGCCGCCCAGATCCGCCGCGAGGCGGGCGTGCCGACCGGAGCGGTCGGCCTGATCGTCGAGCCGGAGCACGCCGAGCAGATCGTCGCCAGCGGCGAGGCCGACCTGGTGCTGCTCGGCCGGGAACTGCTGCGCGACCCGTACTGGCCGCGTCGCGCCGCCGCGAAGCTCGGCGTCGCGTACAGCGGGCCCGCCCAGTACGCCCGCGCCTGGTGATCCACGCCGGTGGGGGGGGGGGCCGGCGCCCCCCCCCCCCCCCCCCGCGCCCCCCCCCCCCCCCCCCCCCCCCGCCCCACCCCCCCCCCCCCGCCC
>NZ_JBICSN010000003.1:577563-943139 GCF_043197115.1 Micromonospora sp. NPDC049275 | reverse complement strand
CGGGGGCGCGCGTGGGGGGCGCCCGCGGGCGGCGCGCGGGCGCCCCCCCCCCCCCCGGGCCCGCCCCCCGCCCCCCCCCGCCGCGCCCCCGGGGGGGGGGGGGCCGCGGGGGGGGGGGCGGCCCCCCCCCCCCCCCCCCCCCCCCGACCGTCAGCCGGCCAGGTGCGACCAGTCGCCCTCCAGCTCCCGCCAGGTGCCCTGCGCCGCCACCGTTCCGGCGTGCAACACCACCACGTGGTCGGCGCGGACCAGCGCGGCACGCTTCGCGGTCGACCCGACCACTGTCACCCCGTGCGCCCGCAGCGCCCGCCACAGCGCCAGCTCGGTGGTGACGTCCAGCGCCGACGACACGTCGTCGGCGACGAGCAGTTCGGTACGCGGTGCCAGCGCCCGGGCCAGCGCCAGCCGCTGCAGCTGGCCGCCGGAGAGCCGGGTGCCCTTGTGCCCGATGAGCAGACCCAGTCCCCCGCCGGCGGCGGCCAGGTCGTGGTCGAGCTGGGCGGTGCTGATCGCGCCTGCCGCATCCACCTGGTGGCCCAGCGCGATGTTGTCGGCCACCGTGCCGGACAGCACCCGGGGCAACTGGCCGACGTAGCCGACCTGGTTGGGGCGCAGGAACAGCTCGGGCTCGGTGACCGGATCGCCGTTCCAGGACAGCTCACCGGTGTGGTGCACGATGCCGGCCAGCGCCCGCAGCAGCGAGGACTTGCCCGACCCGACCGGCCCGACGACAAGCACCAACTGCCCGCGCCGCACCGTCAGGTCCACGTCCCGGACGGCGACCGTGCCGTCGGAGTGCACCACCGAGAAGCCGCGTAAGTCCAACCGGCGCAGCGGGTGCCGGGGTGGCGGCGTCGGCGCGGGCGCCGTGCCGACGCCCAGGTCGACAGCCGGCACCGCCGCCGTGTACGCGCCCACGCCCGTCATCGCCACGGTCCGGCGGGTCCACACCCGTGCCGACGGCAGCTGGGAGATCAACGACGCGGTGGTCCAGGCGAACCACCGGGCCGCGCCCAGCGTGGAGACGGCCACCAGAACCGCACCGGCCGACAGCTCGCCGCCCAGGTAGAGCGCCCACGCGCCGATCGGCAGCAGGCCACTGGCCACCGACGGGGTCGACCGGGACCACACCTGCACCGAGATCTCCCGTCGCTGCCGCTCACTGCGCAGCGCGTCCAGGTTGGCCAGGTGACGCAACACCGCCGCGGTCGCGCCGGCGAGTTTCACCGTGCGCGCCGCGGAGAGCGCGGAGACCAGGGCGGTGGCGAACGCCGCCCGCGCCGTCACGGTCGCCCGTGCCGCACGCTCCAGCTTCGGGCCGAACAGCGTCGCGGCCAACCCGGAGACGACCATCGTGCCGAGGAAGAACAGCCCCGGTACGACGCTGCCGGTGACCGCCGTCATGGCGACCACCAGGACCAGCGCGACCGACTGGTCGAGCACGTTGTCGGCGAGTTGCACCACGCGCTCGGTGTCACCGCCCTGCGCCACCACCTCGGCCGGGGTGTGCGAGCTGACCCGACGCGGGCCGGTCTGGCCGTGCACCAGACGCAGGCCGATCCGCAGCATCTGCCGCACCCACCAGTGGGGGAACCAGACGTGGGTGTAGAACGGCAGCGGCAGGGTGACCAGCAGCCCCGCCACGATGCCCAGCGCCGGCAGGTACGGGCTGCCGGTCCCGTCCACCAGGTCGGCCCAGAGCCACGGCAGCAGCGGGCCGTCCAGCCCGAGCAGGCTGAGCCCGAGGAACAGGGCGATCGCCGCCGCCCCGTACCGGGGATCGTTGGTGCAGAGCCGGATGATCTCCCGGAACGTGCGGGCCGGCGGGGTCGGTGGCAACGGCGGCGGATCGGCCCGCACCGCCGGGCCTGCGCTCGGCCCGGCGCCGGCGGCGTCCCGGCCGGTGCCGGCGACGTCCGGGCCGGTGCCGGCGACGTCCGGGCCGGTGCCGGCGACGTCCGGGCCGGTGCCGGGGCTGTCGGTCAACAGGCTGGTGCCGGCGGTGTCGGTCAACAGGCTGGTGCCGGCGGTGTCGGTCAACAGGCTTGTGCCGGCGCTGTCGGTCAACAGGTCGGTGCCGGCGGTGTCCGGGCCGGTCAGCAGGTCGGTGCCGCCGCCGGATCGGAACGACGGCGTCCCACCTGCGTACACGGCGGCGTGACTGGTCGCCAGCAGCTCGGCGAAACGCGTCGACGTCTCCAGCGGGCCGGCCTCCACCACCGCGCCGTCGGCCAACACCACCACCTCGTCGCAGCGGCGTACCGAGGAGAGCCGGTGGGCGATGACGATGCCGATCCGGTCGCGCAGCAGCCGTTCGGTGGCCCGCTGCACCCGCGCCTCGGTCACCGGGTCCAGCCGGGCGGTGGCCTCGTCCAGGATCACCACGTGCGGGTCGCGCACCAGGATCCGCGCGAACGCCACCAACTGCTCCTGGCCGGCCGAGAGCATGTGTCCGCCCTCCCCCAGCCGGGTCGCCAACCCGTCGGGCAACTCGGCGATCCAGCCGGCCAGGCCCAGTTCGTCGAGCGCCCGGGCGGCGGCGTCGAGCAGCTCCGGGTCGTAGAGCGCGACGTTCTCGGCGAGCGTGCCGGCCAGGATCTCGGTGCGCTGCGGCACCAGCGCCACCCAGCGGCGCAGCTCTTCGACGTCGAGGTCACACAGGTCGGTGCCGCCGAGGAACACGGCGCCCGGCGGCACGTCCACGGCCCTCGTGAGCACCTTCGCCAGTGTCGACTTGCCCGACCCGGTCCGCCCGATCAGGGCGTACGACCGGCCGCGCGCGAAGGTCAGGCTGACTCCGCGCAGGGCCGCCCCCCGCCCGCTCTCCTCGTACCCGAACGTCAGGTCCCGGATGCGCAGGTCACCCTCGGCCGGACTGGCCCCGCCGACCGGCTCCTGCCGGGACTTCTGGAGCAACTGCACCCGCGCCCACGCGCCGAGGGCCTCCTGCAGCTCGGGCACCATCCGGCTGACGTGTTCGGCGGTTGCCCCGAAGGCCAGGGCGAGCAGCCAGATCGCCGTGAGCCGCGCGGCGTCGACCCGGTCGGTGGCCAGGGCCCACGCCCCGCCGAGCACCACGGCGCCGACGCCGGCCCGGATCGTCGCGGTGGCGATCGTCGCCACTCGGGCGGACAGCACCCAGACCAGGTGGCCGCGGGACAGCACGGCGGCGGCCCGCCGTGCGTACAGCCGCAGCACGTACGGCTGGGCCAGGCTCGTCCGCACGTCGTCCTGGCCGTGCACCGCCTCCTCCATCACGGCGGCCAGGTCCGACCAGGCCTCCTCCTCGGCCATCCGGGCGGGGCCGATCCGCGCCGTGGGCCGGCGCAGCCCCACCCCGAGCAGCACCGTGAGCAACAGCATCGCCATCCCGGCCGGCCACCACACGGCCAGCGCCACCACCATCGACAGCAGGCCGACACAGAGCCCCTGGGCGAGGCGCGAGCCCTGGTTACGAACCGCCGACGCCACCTGGTAGACGTCCCCGTCGATGCGGTCGAGCAGCTCGCCCACCGGAGTGGTCTCCAGGCTCGGCAGATCCTGCCCGAGCGCGACCCGGCAGAGCCGCCGACGCACGTCCGCGGACCAGTCGGCGGTCAGCCCGGCCATCAAGAGGCTCACCACCAGGTCGGTGAGCACCACGGCGGCCAGCGCGGCGGCCAGGACCGCGAAGGAGCCTGTCGACCGGTGTACCAGGACCGCGCCGGCGAGCGCCGAGGCGCCGGCCTGACCGGCGGCACCGAGCACGATCAGGACGGCCACGAAGGTCAGACGACGCGGCGAGGTGTCCCACAGGTCACGGAGCAGGCGCATCGGGGTTCCTCCGGACGTGGGTGGCGGAACACCCAGCGTGCCGGCAACGGCCCCGCCGGCTCAACCGATTTACCCTCCCTGAGCAGGGCCTACGGTCAGGTGTTGGCGACCCGGCGCCCGTTGCCGAGCAGGCGCGCGGCCAGTTGGGCGACCGCCGAGGCCGACTCCACGAGGGCCAGACCCATGCCAGCTTGATCGACACGAGATCGGTGATGTCGGGGGGTCCCGGCGTCCCGGATGCCCCCATATCAGGGAAGTCGTGTCGATCACCGCCCGTGTGTCCGCTTCGGCGGGCACGGAAGGTCAGTCTGGGCTTAATGTCCGGTTCCGCGTCTCGTCCGGGTGTGACCGGGTGCATCCGTGGGCTGGAATCGTGGCGGGCCGGGGGTCGTTACACACCCTGACGATCGCAGGACCACGGCCACCCGCCCCGTCGTGGGGGTGGGAATGGCCGGTCCGGTCGGGTCGTTGCGGATCCCCGAACGACCGCAGGCCCGCCGAGCGTACCGGCTAGATCCGGTAGCCCCGGCGGGGCTGATCGGCCCGCACGGCCGTCTGCTGCGGCACACCCGCTCACCCGGGCGGCCCGCCAGCGAACCGGCCCGCCGGCCGCGGGAATCACCCCGGCCCGGCGGTCGTTACACACGGTCCCGGCGCCACGAGCCCCCGGCTCGCAGGCCGCCTCGGGCGCCGCGAGCCCCCCGCGCAGGCGCCGACCCGATACTTTCCCTCTTCTTGTGCAGCGCCGGACGAGGTGCTCACACCCCCGTCACCGCCCCCCCTGGTGATGCGGGTGTTCCTACCCCCGAAGGAGCTACCCCCATGAACACGATCTTCCGTAAGAGCATGCTGTCCGTTGCTGGTCTCGCGTTCGCCGGTGGTGTCTTCGCCGGCCCGATCGCCGCCCACGCCGCCACGCCGACGATGGACGCCAAGCCCGTCGCCGTCGTGCAGACCACCGCGCCGAAGCCGCAGGGCGACCAGTCGCACATCACCCTCAACGACGAGCAGACCGGCAACGCCAAGGCGATCATCGCCGCCACGAAGAAGGCCGGCCTGCCCGAACGCGCCGCGGTCATCTCCATCGCCACGAGCCTGCAGGAGTCGAAGCTGGACAACCTGGGTCACCTCGGCGACGCCAACGACCACGACTCGCTGGGCCTGTTCCAGCAGCGCCCCTCCTCCGGTTGGGGCACCCCGGAGCAGATCACCAACCCGGAGTACTCCACCACCGCGTTCCTCAAGGGCCTGCGTCAGGTTGACGGCTGGCAGGACATGCCGCTGACCGAGGCCGCGCAGACCGTGCAGGTGTCGGCGTACCCCGACGCGTACGCCCAGTGGGAGCAGCAGGCCACCGACCTCGTCGCCCAGCACTGGAACAGCTGACCCACCGCACGACCCGACCGACTGGCCGGCACCCGAACCCGGGTGCCGGCCAGCGGCATGCCCGGCCACCGGCCACTGACCTGCCGCCATCCCGAGCCCGGGACGTCGGCCACCGGCGCACCCAGCCCCAGCCCGCCAACCTGGCCGGCGCCTCGACCTCGCCTGCCCCCAGATCTTGGACACTTTCCGTCCGGGCCGAACGGAAAATGTCCAAGATCTAAAGCACGCGACCAGCGGCCCAGGGACCCACGGCAGAACTCGCAGCCGCCGGACCGGGGCCTCTCGAAATCGGCGGTAACCACGACACCGGCCCGGCGCTCGACGCTCAACGCGCTGCCTACCGGGGGCCACGCAACGAGGCCGTCCCCGCACCGGATTGGTCAGAAGAGGACCGTGGCGAGCGTGCCGACCGGCTGGAAGCCGCACCGCTCGTACACCCGGCGGGCTGGCAGGTTGAAGTCGTTGACGTACAGGCTGACGGTGGGGGCGACCCGGAGCAGCGCGTCACGTACAACGGCGGCCATGGCGGCGGCGGCGATGCCGCGGCCCCGCCACTCCGGCGCGACCCAGACCCCCTGGACCTGGGCGGTCCGTTTGGTCACGACGGCCAGCTCGGCCTTGAACACGACCTTGCCGTCGACGAACCGGGCGTACGCGCGGCCGGCGCGGACCAGGTCGTTGACCCTGCGGCGGTAGCTGCGACCGGCGTCCTCGGCGAGTGGGGAGACCCCGACCTCCTCGGTGTACATGGCGACGGCCGCCGGAAAGAGCCTGTCGACCTCGCCGGAGCGGACGCGGCGCACCTCCGGGTCGGCCGGTACGGCCGGCATCGTGTCGGTGGCCAGCAGCGGCTGGTTGGGGCGGACGTCGCGGGCGGGCCCCCACGTGCCGGAGAGCCGGTCCCAGAGGCCGAGGACGGCGTCGGCGCGGCCGACGATGGAGGAGCAGAGCCGCTCCTCGCCCGCGAGCAGGTCGGCGAAGGCGGAGACGGCGGCGTCGGTGGCGAGCACCGGTGTCAGGTTGCCGCCGAGCCAGCACAGCGATTCGAGGTTGCGCCGGGCGCCGTACCCCAGGATCCGCCCTTCAGCCCGCCACCAGGAGAGCCCGCGCGCGGCGATGCGCTCGGCGACCTGCGCGCCCGCGAACGGGTCACGGTCGAGGAGGCGCTCGACCGCGCGGCGCTCCGATTCCCCCAGTTGCCGTACCGGCACCGTCAGCACGACTACCAGCCTGCCAGATCGACCCCCCGCCCCGCCGGCCGAGTGGCGAGCCCGCCGTCAGACGGTCAGCGGCTCGGTGACCGGGCTGGCCGGTCGGGTCCGGTCGGCCCACCGGACGACCGGGGGCACCAGGGCACCGAGTAGGAGGAACAGCCCGCCCAGCGCGAGCCATCCCGGTACGCCCCAACCGAGGGCGAGGCTGGTCACCACGACTGGCGCGAGCATCTTGCCCACCTCGTAACCCATGCCGTACGTCCCCTGGTACTGCCCCTGCGCGTCGGCGGGCGCCAGCCCGAAGGAGATCCCCCAGCCTGCGGCGGAGTGCCACAGCTCCCCGATCACGTGCGCGAGCGACCCGCAGCAGAGCAGGCCGATGGCGCCCGGTGTGGGCAGCGCGCCGCTGGCGGCGAACAGTACGCAGGCCAGGGCAATGACGACCCCCGCCCGGCGGGACGCGCGGGCGGCCCCCGGCAGGGTGACGGCGCTGCGTGCCGCGCGTACCTGCAGGAGCACCACCAGCGCGGTGTTGACAAGCGTCAACACCGAGATCATCCAGGCCGGCGCGGTGGTGTGCCCGGCGATCCACAGCGGCAGGGCGAGGGTGAGCAGGCTGAAGTGCATGGACATCAGCCCGTCGAGCAGGGTGAAGGTGAGGAACGGGCGGTCCCGTAGGGCGACCAGACGGGGTCCTCGCGTCGGGGCGGCGACGGGAGCGACGGTGGGCAGCCGGACGAAGATCGCCGCCGCGGCCAGCGACGCCGCCGCCGTGGTCAGGATCAGCGTGAGGTAGCCGGCGCGGGTGTCGGCGGCGATGGCGAATCCGCCGAGGACGGCGCCGACGGAGATCCCGACGTTGGTGGTGGCCCGCAGGTAGGCGCGAGTGTGCACCCGCTGGTCGGCCGGGATCGCGCCGGCGATCAGCGCTCCGCGGGCACCGCGCTCGACCGCGTCGGCGAGTGCGGTGGCGGCGCCGACCAGCAGGAAGGCGGGGAACGATCGGACGGTGATCAGCCCGACGGTCAGGGTGCCGGCCGCGATCAGCCCGCCGACCTGTGCGCCACGGGGCCCGATGCGGTCGGCCAGATAGCCGCTTGGCGCGCTCGCGAGCACGCCAACGAGCGCCGAGATGGTGAGCCCGACACCGACCTGGGCGGCCGAGAGGCCGACCGAACGGGTGAGGAAGAGCGCGCTGGCGACCAGCCAGAGGCCCCGCCCGACGGTCTTGACCAGGGTGCCGAGGGTGAGGATCCGGGCCGGGCCGGGCAGTGGGAGCAGGCGCATGTTCGACACTCTAACAAGACGTACGTACGGTTTGTAGACGGCCCTTGTCGGCGATGCATTACCGATATATCGTTGATGCATCAGCGACAGTACGTAGAGAGGAAGAACCCCATGAGGTTCCAACGACAGCACCACCCGATGCACGAGGCCCGGATGCGTGGGTTCGGCTTCCCGCCGGTCCCGCCCGGCCCCCACGGACCGCACGGTCACGAACACGGCGGCCCCTGGGGCGGACGCGGTCGCGGACGAGGCAGGGGTCGACGCCCCAACGTCCGTGGTGCGGTGTTGGCCCTGCTCACCGAGCGGCCGATGCACGGTTACGAGATGATCCAGGAGATCGACTCCCGCACCGGCGGGGCGTGGCGACCGAGCCCCGGCTCGATCTACCCCACGCTCCAACTCCTGGAGGACGAGGGTGCGATCGTCGCCAGCACCGAGGAGGCCGGCGGCGGACGCAAGCGCTTCACGGTCACCGAGGCCGGTCAGGCCGAGGCCACCGAGGCGGCACAGACCCCTCCGTGGGCGGACGTCGCCCAGGGCACGGTGAGCAGCTGGCACGACATCCGCGACTCCGGCGCGCAGGCGATGAACGCCCTGCGTCAGGTCATGATGAACGGCACCGACGACCAGCGTGAGCGGGCCGCCAAGGTGCTCGACGAGACCCGGCGCAAGCTGTACGCGATCCTCGCCGAATCCGAGTGACGCGCGAAGCCGGCACAGACGAAAGCGGCCGTCTCCCCGAGGGGAGGCGGCCGCTTTTCCGAACGGAGGATCAGTGCACGGTGACGGTCGGGCCGGTGACCAGCCCGCGCAGCTCCTCGGGAAGCTCGGCACCCATCTCGTCGGCGATGCGGAGCGCCTCCTCGATAAGCGTCTCGACGATCTGCGCCTCGGGCACCGTCTTGACGACCTGCCCCTTGACGAAGATCTGGCCCTTGCCGTTGCCGGAGGCGACGCCGAGGTCGGCCTCGCGGGCCTCGCCCGGACCGTTGACGACGCAGCCCATGACGGCCACCCGCAGCGGCACCGGCAGCCCTTCCAGGCCGGCGGTGACCTCCTCGGCGAGCTTGTAGACGTCCACCTGGGCGCGTCCACAGGACGGGCAGGAGACGATTTCCAGGCCGCGCTCACGCAGGCCCAGCGACTCCAGGATCTGGTTGCCGACCTTGATCTCCTCGACCGGCGGGGCGGACAGCGACACCCGGATGGTGTCGCCGATGCCCTCGGCGAGCAGGGCGCCGAAGGCGACAGCCGACTTGATCGTCCCCTGGAAGGCCGGCCCGGCCTCGGTGACGCCGAGGTGCAGCGGGTAGTCGCACTGCTCGGCCAACTGCCGGTACGCGCGGATCATCACGACCGGGTCGTTGTGCTTGACCGAGATCTTGATGTCGCGGAAGCCGTGCTCCTCGAACAGCGAGCACTCCCACAGCGCCGACTCGACGAGCGCCTCGGCGGTGGCCTTGCCGTACTTGCTCAGCAGGCGCTTGTCCAGCGACCCGGCATTGACGCCGATGCGGATCGGCACCCCCGCCGCGCCCGCGGCACGAGCGATCTCCTTGACCTTGTCGTCGAACTGGCGGATGTTGCCCGGGTTGACCCGGACGGCCGCGCAGCCGGCGTCGATCGCCGCGAAGACGTACTTGGGCTGGAAGTGGATGTCGGCGATCACCGGGATCTGCGACTTCTTGGCGATCGCGGGCAGCGCCTCGACGTCATCCTGGGACGGCACCGCCACCCGGACGATCTGGCAGCCGGACGCGGTCAGCTCGGCGATCTGCTGGAGCGTGGCGTTGATGTCGGAGGTGAGGGTCGTGGTCATCGACTGCACGGACACCGGCGCACCACCACCCACCGGCACCGAACCGACCATGATCTGGCGGCTGGCCCGGCGGGGAGCGAGCGGCGGGGGCGGCACGGCGGGCATACCGAGACTGATAGCTGTCACTTCAGGCACTCACCTTGAGAAGAGCGTGATCGGGTTGACGACGTCCGCGGCGATGGTCAGCAGCGTGAACGCGCCACCGATCAGGATCACCGCGTACGTGAAGGGCATCAGTTTGAGGTAGTCGACCCGGCCCGGGTCGGCCCGGCCGATCCGCGCGTAGACCCAGGAGCGGGCCCGCTCGAACCAGGCGATGGCGATGTGCCCGCCGTCCACGGGAAGCAGCGGCAGCAGGTTGAACACGCCGATGAAGAAGTTCAGCGACACGAACAGCATGAAGAAGACCAGCCAGGCGTCGTTCTGCACGGCCTCCCCGCCGAGCCGGCTCGCGCCGACCACGCTGATCGGGGTGTCCACGTCCCGCTCGCCGCCGGTGAGGGCGGTCCACAGGGCGGGCACCTTCTGCGGGATGCGCTGCAACGCCTGCGCGGTGCCGACGGCCAGTTGGCCGGTGAAGTCGGCGGTGGCCCCGAAGGCGCCGACCGGCCCGTACGTCACGCGGGTGGGCGTGCTGGGCACCACACCGACGCCGAGGGCGGCCACCGGCCCGACGGCGCCCTTCGGATCGTCCAGGGGCGGACGCTGGGTCTGCGCGAGCACCGTGCTGGCGCTGGCCGCCTGACCGTCGCGGACGTAGTCGATCCGTGCGGTCTCCCCCGGCTTGAGATTGCGCAGCGTGGTGAGCAGGTCGCCGTAGGTGCCGATCGGGGTGCCGTTGACCGAGGTGATCCGGTCCCCGCTGCGCAGTTGCCCCTGGGCGGCGGGGCTGGCGGCGTCGCCGGGCCTGCACTCCCGCACCGCGTTCTCCGGCACCACGCACGGCCTGAGCTCGATGACGGCGGGCTCCTTGCGGGCCTGCGCCTCGGTGGTCGGGAAGTCCGGGTTGGGCAGGCCGGCGGAGACGGCGAGAATCCAGATCGTGATCAGAGCGAGCGCGAAATGCGTGATCGACCCGGCGGCCATCACGATCGTCCGCTTCCACACCGGGTAGCGCCACATCACCCGCGACTCGTCGCCCGGCTCGACGTCGTCATCCTGCGGTGTCATCCCGACGATCTTGCAGAAACCGCCGAGCGGAATGCCCTTGACGCCGTACTCGGTCTCGCCCCGCTGGAACGACCAGATGGTGGGGCCGAAGCCGACGAAGTACTTGGTGACCTTCATCCCGAACATCTTGGCGGTCAGCAGGTGCCCCGCCTCGTGCAGACTCACCGAGATGAGGATGGCCAGGGCGAAGAGGACCACCCCGAGCAGGTACGACATCAAGCTCCTTCCACCGAACCCGCGATGATCTTCTGCGCGTGTGCGCGCGCCCACGACTCGGCCGCGAGCACGTCCTCGACGGTACCTGGTTCGGTGAAGTCCGGAGCGTCCTCCAACACGCGTTCGAGGGTGTCGACGATGCCGAGGAACGGCAGCCGGCCCGCCACGAACGCGGCCACGCACTCCTCGTTGGCCGCGTTGTAGATCGCCGGTCGGCAGCGCCCGGCCTCCCCGGCGGCCTTGGCCAGGGCCACGGCCGGGAACGCCACGTCGTCGAGCGGCGCGAACTCCCAGGTGTGCGCCGCCGTCCAGTCGACGGCGCTGGCCGCCTCGGGCACCCGGTCCGGCCAGCCGATGCCGAGCGCGATCGGCAGCCGCATGTCCGGTGGGCTGGCCTGGGCGATCGTCGACCCGTCGACGAACTCGACCATCGAGTGGATCACCGACTGCGGGTGCACCATCACTGTGATGTCGGCGTACGGCACGTCGAACAGCTCGTGCGCCTCGATCACCTCCAGCGCCTTGTTGACCATGGTCGCCGAGTTGATCGTGACGACCGGCCCCATGTTCCAGGTCGGGTGCGCCAGCGCCTGCTCCGGTGTGACTCGCGTCAACTCGTCGCGTCGCCGACCCCGGAACGGGCCGCCGCTGGCCGTCACGACCAGCCGCCGCACCTCGCCGCGCGACCCGGACCGCAGGCACTGGGCCAGCGCCGAATGCTCCGAGTCGACAGGCACGATCTGCCCCGGCCGCGTCACCGCGGCCCTGACCAGCGGGCCGCCGGCCACGAGCGACTCCTTGTTGGCCAACGCGAGAGTACGACCACCGCGCAGCGCGGCCAGCGTAGGAGCGAGGCCCAGCGAGCCGACCACGCCGTTGAGCACGATGTCGCACGGCCACTGCGCCAACTCGGTCATGGCGTCCGGCCCGGCCACGATCTTGGGAAGTTTGAAGTCGCCGGTGGCCCAGCCGCGCCTGCTCGCCTCCGCGTAGAACGCGAGTTGCAGGTCCTGCGCGGCCGACGCCTTGGCCACCCCGACCGCCTCGACGCCAAGTTCGAGGGCCTGCGCGGCGAGCAGCTCGACGTTGCCGCCGCCCGCACCCACCGCGACGACGCGGAACCGGTCCGGGTTGCGCCGGACGATGTCGATGGCCTGCGTGCCGATCGAGCCGGTGGACCCGAGCAGGACGAGGTCGCGGGGGGAAGTCACGCGGCCATTCTCCCCCACCGCCGCTGTACGCCCGCTGGGAGCCTCAGCCCTCCCCGCCCACCGCCCGCGCCGCGCGCCGATGATCAACTCGGCTTCCAGGAAGTCGCGCTATCCCCGGCACCCGGACAGCCCGACTTCAACGAAAGCGTGTCGATCAAGCGTTGTCGTCAGAGGAGTCGCTGGTGATTGAGTTCGGGGCTGCCTCCTCGCCGAGCAGGTCGGGCCGGATCGATGGAGAACTCGAACGGCTCCCGCATGACGAAGCGCGTCCCGGCCGCAGCGGCGGCCACCGGCCGGTACTCCCCCTCGGTCAGCTCGTACAACGCGATGGTGGGCACCCGATTGCGCAGGTCTACCCGGAGGAAGAAGGGCACGCGGGCGGCGGCGTACTCGCGTGGGCGGTCGATGATGTCCTCGCGTCGGTTTCCGGGGGAGACGATCTCCCCGAGAAGCACGGCGTGCCCGATGTCCATCGTCGTTCGACCGCCGCCGGGAGCGTCGAGAATGACGATGTCCGGAATGAAGAGATCCCCGCCCGAGACGATGTTCGTCTCGAGATAGAGCCACAGCTTCGCGCGACGGGCCGCCTGCTTGAGGAGGTAGGCGAGGTCCAGTTCCGCGTCCTGATGGTCATATCCCGCGTGTGGTGTGACGATCACGCTTCCGCTCAGGACCTCAACCTTGGGGCCGTTGGTCTCCGGCAACAGGTCGAGGGCGAGCTGCGCGGTCCACGGCTCGTCGTGCCACCGCAGCACGTCGAACGACGGCTCGGTGTGCTGCGGCGCCGGCTCCGGCGCGAACGCGGACTGGGCCATCCGGGCTCACCCCCTCAGCGGACCATCCTGCTCAGCTCAGCCTAGCCACCGCAGCCCGCGCAGGCCGTCATCGCACACCGAGTCCGCCACTGAAGTCGCTGACGGCCAACTGCGGAGGCCCCGGCAACGCCCAGCCCGAACGGTACGTGCAGATCTTGGACACTTTCCGTTCCGCCTGAACGGAAACTGTCCAAGATCTCCGGGCCGGCCCCGGCAGCGCGACGGATGTCCCGACGCCGACCATGGCCGACCGTCCTGATCATGCGCCTGATCGACGGATAGGCCGACGTGGCCTGCTCCGTAGCATCAGCGCCGATCACGGTCAAACACGGAGGGAACCACATGAACCAGAAGCTTCAGACCCGCGCGTTCGAGCGAGTGGCGTCGATCCTGCGACCCGGGGAACGGCCGGTCACCGCGACCCGGGCGTTGGTCGGGAGTTTCTCGGCCGGTCGACTCGGAACGGTCGTCTCGCAGGGACTGATCACCGCGGGTGCCGGGGCGGTGGGCCACGCGCTGACGCGGACCAAGAAGCAGTTCCTCGTCCTCACCGACCGGCGACTGATCTTCCTGCCGCAGACCTTCCTCGGCGGGCCCGGCACCGGTGTGCTCGGCGAGGTGCCTCGGGAGCAAGTCGCACTCGCCGAGGCGAAGATGGGCATCGTGAGCCTGCTGCGCATCGCCTTCGGCGCCGCGGGAGACGGCGTCACCCTGACCTTCCCCCGGGTGGACAAGAAGAACGCCGAGGCCCTCGCGGCGGCCCTGGTGCCGGTGCCGACCGCCTGACCGGCCCCGGACCCACCCCGCCGCGCCGGGCCGCGCCACGACGGGGCCGCGCCACAACGGGGCGGCGCCACAACGGGGCGGCGCCACGACGGGGCCGCGCCAGGCCACGGTGATCGACTCGCCTTCATGGAAGTCGGGGTGTCCGCTGGCCGCGGACACCCCGAGTTCACTGAAACCGTGTTGATCAAGCAGCGACCGTGGGATCAGCCGCCGTTGATGACGAACTGTGAGCCCGGCTGGATGACGATGTTGCCGTCGGCCGAGTTGGTGATTGTCACGTTCGTCAGGTTGGCGTTGCCGCGCGCCCCGCTCATCGCGAGGATGCCGGCACCATTGTTCGACCTGTCGATGCGTACGTTGGTGATGGCGACGTTCGGCATGGTGCCGCCGCCGTTCTTGAACTGGATGCCGTCGTACGTGGAGTCGATGATGTCGGTGTCGCGGATCGTGACCCCGGTGATGTCCCTGGTCGAGGGGAACAGCGTGATGGCGCCGAACTCCTGGTCCTCGTTCCAGAAGGCGCCACCGGTGCGGTAGAGGCCGTTGTTGGCGATGAGCGTCGTGCCGGAGAACGGCAGCGGGTCGTGGTCGGTCGCCAGCATGATGCCCGGGTAGTTGGCGGTGTCGTAGATCAGGTTGTTCTCGATCGAGTTGTCGTAGCCGCCGTAGATGGCGATGCCGTTGGCCCGCCAGGGCAACTGGATGGTGTTGTTGACGAAGTGGTTGTCGTGGGCGATGTCGACGCTGCGGTCCTTGACGTACGGGTTGGCCCAGACGGCCAGCGCGTCGTCGCCCGTGGTGCGGAACGACGAGTTGAAGACCCGCGAGTTGCGCGTGCCGTTGCTGAAGTTGATGCCGTCGGCGTACGTGTCGCGGATCCGCATGCCGCTGAACTCCAGCCCGTCGGCCGGCCCCCACAGGTCGGGGATGTTGTCGTAGTCGCGGCCCACCCAGACGCCCACGTTGGCGTGCTCGATCCAGACGTTGCTGATCTTCGTGCCGGTGCCGAAGCGACCGTTCAGACCGACGCCACCCTCGGCGTTGCCGTCACCGCCACGGATCCGGCCGGAGCCGAAGATGGCGATGTCGGAGATCTGGGTGTTCTTGTCGATGTCGAAGCCGAAGTTGCCCTCGTGCGGGTGGTTGATGCCGCCCACCACGTTCTGCGGCTCGGTGAGCGTGTAGAGCTGCGAGTGCCACATGCCGGCGCCCCGGATGGTGACGTTGCTGATGCCGACCTGGTTGTGCGTACCCCGGTTCAGCGGGTCGTCGGTCAGGATCTTCTGTTCCTGCCGCCACTGCCCGGCGGGGATCCAGACGCAGCCGATCACGCCGTTCTGGTCGTCGGTCACCGCCCGCTGGATGGCGGCGGTGTCGTCGCCCCCGTCGTTCGGGACCGCGCCGTACGCGGTGATCGAGGTGCAGCCGGCCGGCTGGCTCGCGGCCGGTGCCACCTGCTCCAGGTCGATCATGTCGATGACGTAGAAGGAGGCGGTGTCACCCGAGTCGCGCTGCAACTTGAACCGGGTGCCGGCCGGGTACGACTGCGCCAGCAGCGCGTTCGACTCGTCGAAGAGCCGTCGGGCGTCGGCCTGCGGGGTGTTGGTGAGCGCCTCCGGCCCGTCGGTGTTGCCGTAGAGCCAGCTGTGCTTCGACGACAGCGTCAGCTTGCGGGAGAAGACGTCGTTGACGTAGAGGCTGATGGTCGCCTCGATGCCGCCGCCACCGGGCGCGTCCGGGATGGAGTTGCGCACCACGATGGAGTTGGCCTGGTTGGCCGAGGTGAACTCGACGAACTGGCCGGTGCTGGTGAGTCGTACCGACTTGCGGCCGGAGGACTCGCTGGCGAAGTTGGTGTGCCCGAAGGTGCGCAGCGCGTCGGGCTCCAGCAGCGTGCCCTGGTAACGGCCGGCCTCGGCCTCGTAGGAGACGTACGGGACGGCGGCCCCACGGCCGACCACTATCGCCTGGCTGAACGCGTTGTTGCTCTCGTTGGTCTCGGTGACCACGTTCGTCGCGTCGGCAGTGGCGGTGATGGTGGCCCCGCCGCTGGTGGCGGTCCAGCTACCGGTGACCGCGACGGTGGCCGTCGCGCCGGCCGCGATCGACGCGGTGCTGGTGTTGAGCGTGGTGCCGCCCACCACCAGGCGGGTGACGGTGGTCGCGCCGGTCGCGGTGGTGCCCCGGTTGCGGACCGCCACGGTGAAGGTGACCGACGCCCCGACGGCCGGGTTCGGCGGGTTCGAGGCGATGCCGAGCACCTGGAGGTCCGGCCCGGGGGCCTGCGTCACCACAAGCGGCGACGCAGCCGTGAGGCTGTTGTTGCCGTTGTTCTGCTCCACGATCGTGTTCGTCGGGTCGACCACCGCCGAGACGGCGTAACTGCCCATCGGCCGCGTACCGGCGTTGAACGACACGGTGGTCGAGCCGCCCGCGGCGAGCGCGCCCACAGTGGCGCTGCCGACGACCGCGCCGGCCAGGCTGAAGTTGACTGTGGTCGCGGCGGCGGACGCCGAGCCGATGTTCTGCACCACGGCCGAGAGGGTGACCGCGCTGGCCTCGCTGGGCGACGTGGGTGACCAGGTCACCGAGCTGACGACCAGGTCCGGGTTGGGTGCCGGCGTGCCGCACACCTCCAGCTCGGCCACCTGGCCGGACGGTGCGCCGGTGTTGCCGGTGAAGCGCAACTGCACGTCCGCAGTGGTGGCGGTGACCGGAATGGCCACGGCGTTGCTGCCCTGGACGAACTGGTAGGCCGCCGCGGAGACCAGACTGGTGTAAGCGGACGACGCCTGGTCGCGGCCGAGGACCTGGATGGTCTGGGTACGGGTGCCCCACGACGAGTCCGGGTTGAGCTTCACGGTGACGGCAGAGATGGAGTGGTTCGCGCCCAGCGCCACGGTCAGGTTCTGCGGGTAGCTCGCCGCGCCCTCCCAGTAGGTGGCGAGCTGCCCGTCGTTCGCCTTGTCGGGCGTGAAGCTGAAGGTGGAACCGCTCGCCGTCATGCTCTTGCCCTGCGCCACGTTGGTGCAGGCGGGCGGGTTGCCGCCGGTCCGGGTCACTGTGTTGCTGGTGCCGGAAAGGTTGCCCGCGCCGTCGCGGGCACGGACGTAGTACGACACGGTCGCCGTCGCCGGCTGGGTGTCCTGATAGGTCAGGACCGTGCCGAGCGTCGCGATCAGGCTGCCGCCCCGGTAGACGTTGTAGCCCGCGAGCCCGCTGCCGCCGGAGTCGGTGGAGGCCCCCCAGGTGAGCGTGATAGTGCTTCCCGACGTGCTGTGCGACAGCGTCCCCGGCACACTCGGCGCGGTGGTGTCACCGCTGCCCGTACGGGTGACCGTGTTGCTGTTGCCGGAGAGGTTGCCGGCGGCGTCGCGGGCCCGGACGTAGTAGGAGACGGTGGCCGTGGTCGGCTGGGTGTCGTTGAAGGTGGTCACGTTCCCGACGGACTGGAGGAACGCGCCGTTGCGGTAGACGTCGTAGCCGGCGATGCCGCTGCCGCCCGCGTTGTCGGTCGACGCGACCCAGTTCAGGCTGATGGTGGTGCCCGACTGGGTGTACGACAGGTTGCCCGGGACGCTCGGCGCGGTGGTGTCCGGGGTGGTGCCGCCGCTGCCGTACACCTCCAGCTCGGAGAGCTGCCCGGCCGGCCAGCCGCTGTTGGCGGTGATGGTGATCCGGACGTAGCGGGTGGAGGTCGCGCTGACGTTGATCGTGACCGTGTTGCCGCTGGCCGGGTTGAAGGTGTACGTCTGCGACCCGACCAGGTCGGTGAACGACGTTCCGTTGGCGCTGCCCCGCACGCTCAGCGTCTGCGTGCGGGTGCCCCAGCCGGAGGTCGGCAGCTTCAGCACGACCTGGTTGACCGACTGCGACGAGCCGAGGTCGACCTGCACCCACTGGGGGAACGAGTTGTTGAGGCTCTCCCAGTAGCTGCCCGCGTTGCCGTCGACGACCTTCGACGAGTCGTACACGTCGGCGTGGCCGCTCTCCTGGGTGGGACGACCCTGGGCGAGGTTGGTGGCCGCAGCCGCGAGGGCGCTGCCGGACGCGGCGGTCGTCTCGACGGGGCGGGCGGCGGCCGGTGTCGCCACGGCCGTCGCGCCTGCCGCCGCGATCATCGTGGCCGCGACTGTCGTCGCCACCATCCGGAACAGATTCGTTCGTCTCATGACTGTCCTGTCGTTGGGGGACGGCGCCGCGGGTGGCGGGACCACGGGGTGGAGCAGGTGGTGGGTGCGGGGGCACCACGAAAGCGGTTCACGGGGTTTTCCGAGCAGATGCAAGAAACCAGACAGGCGACTGTCCAAATCTTGCATGACTTTGGCCAAAGGTTACTGACGTGCTACGGGAGCGTCAACACTTCGACAGCCGTGACTATCGACGGCCCTTGTTGGCTGCGGCCCCGATCCGCCGGAGCGGACCGGGGCCGCAGCCTCCACGAGAACGATCAGGCGCCCGGAGCCGCCAGCACGAAGGTCTCCAGCAGCTCGCCGCCGTACCAGTCGGTGCGTTGGCCCACGTGGGTCATGCCCAACCTCCGCGCGACAGCCATCGACGGATCGTTGCCCGGCGACACGACCGCGTAGATCTCCCGGGTACCGGTGGCGAACTCCCGTGCCACGAGCGCCCGAGCGGCCTCGGTGGCGTAGCCGTTACCCCACGAATCCGGGTGCAGGTGCCAACCCGTCTCGATGTCCTCGGTACGCACCGCCTCGTCGCGCCCCGGCAGCGGCTTGAGCAACGCGGTGCCGGCCACCAGGCCTGTCTCGCGAACCTCGATCGCCCAGGTGCCGTACCGTCCGTGGTCGGCGGCGTGCCGCTCCCGCCACAGCCGCAACCGGTCGACGGCCTGCGCCGGGTCGGTAAGCGGTAGGCCCGGTGCCGCGCCCAGCCAGCGGGTGATCTCCGGGCGTCGGTAGATGTCGTAGATCCGGGCCAGGTCGGCCGGATCGTCCGTCCATTCGCGCAGGATGAGGCGTTCGGTGGTGAGAACAGTCATGGGCGGCGATCTTAAGGAGTGACCGCCCCGACGACGGGGAAGGAGATCACGATGGGCAGCGGCTGGCAACGCGCGAAACGGATCACCAGTGCCGCGTTCCGTCCGGTGCGCGGCCGGGACCTGTCACTGCACGCCGCCGCGATCACCTTCTACGGCGCGATCGCCGTGGTCCCGGTGGCACTCCTGGCCCTCTGGCTCACCTCGCTGATCGCCGGCGCCGATCGGGTACGCCGGCTCACCTCGTACGCCGTGGACGCCCTGCCGACGGCGATCGGCGCGCCCCGGGCGGTGGCCGCGCTCGTCGACGCCGGGGTGGAGTTGACCCCGGTGCTGGCCCTCGCCTCGCTGCTGCCCGCGTCGCTGTACGGCGAGGGGCTGCGCCGGGCGTTCGTGTCGGTGGCGGCCCCGCGCAGCGACGAGCACCTGGTCGGTTGGCGGGGTCGGCTGCTGCTGCTGCCGCTGCTCGCGCCGGCGCCCGCGCTGCTGTTGTCGATCCTGCTGGCGCTCCCGGTCACCACCCACCTGGTCACCCAGGGCGGCTGGGTCGGCGCGCTGGGCGTGGTGCTGTCGTTCCTGGCCGTGTGGCTGGTGCTCACGCCGGTGCTGGTGTGGGTGTTCCGGGTGGTGGGGCCGGCCTCGCCGGACTGGCTCTCCACCCTCGGGATCGGGTCGTTCACCGCGGCGAACCTGTCCGGGTTCCTGCACGGCTTCGTGCTCTTCGCGTCCCTGCCGCTGGACCTGGGCGTGCCGTTCGGCGGCTTCGACGAGATCGGCGCCGGTGTGGCAGTGCTCCTGTGGCTGTACCTGTTCCACGTGATCGTCCTGGCCGGCTACTCGGCGACCCTGGCCCTCTCCCGTTGGCGTGCCCAACGGTCGGCCTCACGGGGCGGCGAGGGCGTCGGTGGGAGTTAGGCGGGCGGCCCGGATCGACGGGTAGACACCGGCCACCATGCCGACGAGCAGCGCGCCGCCGATGCCGCCGGCAACCGAGGTCACCGGGATCGTCGGTGGCCAGCCCTGATAGCCCGCGTACCCCGCTGTCGCGAGCACACCGAGGAGCGCCCCCGCCGCGCCACCGAGCACGGACAGCAGCACCGACTCGGTGAGGAACTGCACCCGGATCTGGCCCCGGTTCGCGCCGAGCGCCCGACGCAGACCGATCTCCCGACGGCGCTCCAGCACCGAGATGACCATCGTGTTGGCCACTCCGATCCCGCCTACCAGCAGGGCAACGGCGGCCAGCCCGAGGAACAGGGCGGAGAAGGTGCTCTCGGTGGCCCTTTTCGCGGCGAGCGCGTCGGAGGGGCGGCTCACCTGGACCATTCCCGGTAGCTGCGGGTCGAGGGTTGCCGGCAGCACCGCCCGGACGTCCTCCAACGCGTCCTCGCGGGCCCGCACGTACACGACTGTGGGATGGCCGTCGAAGCCGAGCAGGTCCCGGGCGGCCTCCCAGCCGACAAGCACCGACCGGTCGAGATCCGGGGCGATGGGCGACGGCTCCAGTACGCCGATCACGGTGAACCACCGCTCGGCGATGAGCACCTGGGGCGGCCGAGCCGGGTCCACGGTGGCGAACCCGAGCCGGCTCGCGGCCACGTAGCCCAGGACGGCGGTCGGGAGGCTCGCCGTGCCGGCGTCGAGGAAGCGGCCGGTGCGAACCCGACCGTTGACCGTCTCCAGCAGGTCGGGGCGCGCGGCCAGTGCGCTGAGTCCCGACGTGTCGTACCTGTCCACCAGGTCGTTGCGGCGGACCGTGGCGTGGGTGTTCGCCACCGCGCTCACCGTCTCGACCGGGCGGATCCGGTCCACCATCGCGACGGAGTCCTCCGGCAGCAGCACCGGCGGGTCCCGATCCGGTACGGGCTCGGCGCGCAGCAGATTGGTGCCGAGAGCCGAGAGCTGGTTCATCAGGTCACGCTGGCTGGACGCTGGGATGCCCACCACGACGATCATCGTGGCGATGCCGATGGAGATGCCCAGGGCGGACAGGACCGCCCGCATCCGCCGGCTGGTGAGCCCCAGCAGACCGAGCCGGAGTACGTCGGTCGGGGCGAGCCGGGGCAGCCGACCGCCGGGTGCCTGCTTCGGTGTGCTCATCATCGACTCCTGTCAACGGTGTCGGAGACGATCCGCCCGTCGCGGATCTCCACCTGTCGGGGCGTCCGGGCGGCGAGGTCCCGGTCATGGGTGATGACGGCGATGGTCGTGCCCTCCTCGTGCAACGCCAGCAGGAGCGCCAGGACCGCCTCCCCGTTGGCGGTGTCCAGAGCGCCGGTCGGCTCGTCGGCCAGGACCAACGCGGGGTCGTTGACGAGTGCGCGCGCTATCGCCACCCGCTGCCGCTCCCCACCGGAGAGCTGGTGCGGCAGGTGACCGACCCGGTGCGCCAGGCCGACCCGGGCCAAGGCGTCGGTCGCCGTCTGCCGTCGGCGACGACGGGGTACGCCGGCGTAGAGCAGCCCGGTGGCGACGTTCTCGGCGGCGTCCAGCCCGCCGACGAGGTGGAACTGCTGGAACACGAATCCGAGCCAGCGGCCGCGCAGCGCCGAGAGCCGACGGTCGGACAGTTCGGTCACCTCCTGCCCGGCGACGCGTACCCGCCCGCTGGTCGGCAGGTCGAGCGTGCCCATGATGTTCAGCAGTGTCGACTTGCCGGACCCGGACGGTCCGACGATGGCGAGCAGCTCACCGGCGCGGACGGTAAGCGAGACGTCGTCCAACGCGGTGACACCGCCCGGGTACGTCCGGCTCACCCTCTCCAGGTGCAGGACCGGTTCCGCGTACACCGGGATCACCTCGGTCGGCGCGTTCCGGGCCCGGAAGGGGATGACGGTGCTCACGCCGCGGTCACCACCGTGAGGCCCTCGGTGACGCCGGTACCGCTGACCTCGACGAGCCCTCGGGAGAACATCCCGGTCTCCACGGCCAGCAGCCCGCCGTCTGGCAGTTGGAGGGCGTGGCCGCCCTCGCGGAGCGCCACCAGCGCGCCGACCGGCACCGTGAGCACGTTCTTCCGGGTGCTCGTGGTGAACGTGACCTGGACCGACGCCGCGTCCAGCTTCGCCACGTCCACCGCCCTGGCCGGTGTGACGAGGACGTCCACCGTGGGCGGACCGCTCTGACCGGCCCCCGCGTCCGGGCCGCCACCCTGCACGGTGTGGGAGACCGACGCGATCCGGCCGGGAATCTCCGAGCTGTCCGGCAGGGTGACCGTCACGGCTGCGCCCACCCGGACGGTGGCGACCTCGGTCGCCTCCACCGGTACGGTCACCAGCTTGACCTTCTCGGTGACGGCCAGCAGCTCGCCGGCGACCGGGTCACCGGGCACGGCCTTCACCGCGCTGACCCGGACCGGCCCGGTCAGCACCACGGCCTGCCCGACCTCGATGCGGCCGGAGGCTTCCAGGCCGAGCGCCTGCTGCCACTTCTTGATCGCGGCCACGAGGGCGTCGGTGAGCAGGGCACGGCCCGCGCCGATCTTCGTGCCGTCCTTGGCCCGGGTCGGCTGCGAGCCGGTGTGGTAGCCGAGCGCCGTCAGGTTGTCCCACACGATCCGCACGTCGCTGCCCACCAGGCCGGGCTTGTCGAGCGTACGGAAGAGCGGGGTGTCGCCGAACAGCACAGGTACCGGACGGTCGTCGACCCGGTAGAGCGGCTTGCCCCGGGCCACCGTGTCGCCGACCTTGGGCAGTCGGGTGACGACGCCCTCGCCCGCCCCCTTGACCACCCGCTCCGGACCGAAGCCGAGCGTCCCGCCCAGCGACCGGCTGTCCGACAGGTCGGTACGGGTCACAGTCGTCGTGGTCACCGGCGGCGGGGCGCTCGCCGTGTCGTCCGCACCGTCGCGACGCAGCGTCAGCACCGCGACCCCGGCGCCGACGGCAACCACCACCGTCACAAGCGCCACCAGGATCGCGGTCCGCCGGGTCGGCTTACTTCTTGCCACGGAACGCCTCCATCGTGCATTCCTTCTCGGCCTTGTCGTACGCGGCGCCCTGGAGACCGCCCGACGGGTCCGCGACGCCGTCGTCGTACGTCCAGCCGGAGCCGTCCGGCAGCGAGTGGATCTTCATCCCGCGTCCGCGCAGGCACTGCACGTAGTCGTTCCACTGGGCCGCGTAGTTCGGGTTCTTCTCCTCGTCCAGCTCCGGCGGCTGAAGCGGCAGCTTGTCGGCGCACGCCACATACGCAGCCTTCGGCTCACCGCTCTGGTCGAGGGAGATGATGCGCTTGCCCCCGGCGGCGGCCCCGGCCGAGCGCTCCTTCAACTCCTTCACACCGTTGTCCCGAAGACAGACTTGGTACGTGTACCAGAACCGTTCCTCCTCCTCCTCGGTCATGTCCAGGCGCAGCTGCGGACGACCGGTCGCGGTCCCGCCGGAGGCGGACGCGGTGGGCGCGGCGGAACCCGTGGCGAGGGACGCGACATCGGCCGTGCGTGCGGCATCGTCGGACTCGGCGCCGCCGCAACCGCCCAGTGCGGTGGTGATCAGGGTGAGCGTGGCCAGTCCGACTCGTCGTGCGTTCGTCATGCCGGTAGCGTCACGGCCAGTTGTCAGAGACCTGTCAGGAACCGATGCTCATCCGGTAGTCCCAGCTCAGCGGCACCGTCGGCGGCGACCCGTCGACGTACAGTCGCTGCCGTGGGTGCGCTGGTGCTGATAGCCGAGGACGACGAGAAGCAGGCCGAGTTGGCACGCCGCTACCTCGAACGGGAGGGCCACGCGGTCGTCGTCGTCGGCGACGGGCGGGCCGCCCTGGAGCAGATCCGTCAACGCCCACCGGCGCTGCTGATCCTCGATGTGATGATGCCGAAGGTCGACGGCCTGGACGTCTGCCGCATTCTGCGCCGCGACTCCGACCTGCCGGTGCTCATGCTGACCGCCCGGTCGACCGAGGACGACCTGCTGCTCGGCCTCGACCTCGGTGCCGACGACTACATGACGAAGCCGTACAGCCCGCGCGAGCTGGTGGCCCGCGTGCGGACGCTGCTGCGACGGGGCCAGCGGTCGGCGCACGTGGCCGACCCGGTGCTGCGCGTCGGCGCCCTGCACGTCGACCCGATCCGCCACGAGGTACGCGTCGACGGACGACGCGTCGACTGCACGCCCGGCGAGTTCCAGCTGCTCCAGGCGATGGCCGCCCAGCCCGGACGGGTCTTCACCCGCGACCAGCTCCTCGGCCACCTGCACGGTTTCGACAGGTACATCACCGGCCGGACCGTCGACGTCCACGTCATGAACCTGCGCCGGAAGATCGAGCCCAGCCCCCGCAAGCCGACCCGCCTGGTGACCGTCTACGGCGTCGGATACAAGCTGGCCGAGCAGGGTCACCATGCGGCGTGAGGTGCCGCTGCGCCGCAGCCTGCTGCTCCGGATGCTGACGCTGGCCGTCCTCATCGCCGTCGGCTCGATCGCGGCCACCGCCTGGCTGGCCGTCCGCACCACGACCGGGGCGATCCGACAGGAACAGGGGCAGGCGCTCGCCGACGACGCGCGCATCTACGACACGCTGATCGGCTACGCGGCGACCCACCCGAGCTGGGACGGCGTCGACGCGACAATCCAACCGCTCGCCGCGCAGGTCGGCCGGCGCATCGCCCTGATCACCGGAACCGCCACACCGGTCGCCGACTCCGCCCCGCAGGCCGGTCCGCTGCCCTCGAAGCCGTCCGCCACCGTCGACGCCCTCTCCGTGGACACCGCCCTGACCCCGGGATTCGCCACTGTCGGCGGCGGCGCTGGAAACGCCCGCATCGATCCCCGCGCCGCAGGCCCGTACCTGCTCCCACCCGACGAGCGCCGGACGCTGCACGACAGGGCGGTCAAGGCCGTCAACTGCCTGACGGCGCGGGCGAAGGTCGAGGCAGCCGTCGCGGACGGCCCCACCGGCCGTCCACGCATCGACACCCCCGGCACCGACCTGACCGACAACATCGCCTGTCTCCAGTACCGATCCGACCTGGCGGTCCCCACGGCAACCGAACGCAAGGCGCTGGCGCAGCTCAACGCACTGGTGAACACCTGTCTGGCTCGCCGCCAACTGCCCGCCGTGCGGGTCGCGGGAGACTGGACCTGGGCACGGCAACCGACCGCCGGACGCGACGACTCCCGGGACGCCGCCGAGGTCGACCAGGACCACAACCGCGCGGCCAGCGCCTGTGTCGGCACCAGCCGGCGCGAACAACTCCTTCCGTACGTCGCCCCGGCGGCGACCCTGTTCGTCGCCGATCCCGGTGGTCGCCCCACGAGCACCTTCGACCTGTCCGGGACCAACCAGGCCCGCATCGCGGCGGTCGCCGGTCTCGTCCTGCTGGTGACGGTCGGCGTCACAGTGCTCGCCGGCATCCGACTGACCCGGCCGCTGCACGCGCTGACCGGGGCCGCGCAACGGATGCGCGACGGCGACGGATCCGCCCGCGTCCGGGTCACCGGCCGAGACGAGATCGCCCGGCTGGCCGAGGCGTTCAACGACATGTCCGAGCGGCGCGAACGCCTGGAACAGCTGCGCCGGGCGATGGTCAGCGACATCGCCCACGAGATGCGGACCCCGGTCACCAACATCCGGGGCTGGTTGGAGGCCGCCGAGGACGGCGTCGCCGCCCTGGACCAGCGGTTGGTGTCGTCGCTGCTGGAGGAGGCCACGCTGCTCCAACACGTCATCGCCGATCTGCAGGACCTCGCACAGGCCGACGCCGGCGCCCTGCGTCTGCACCCGGAACAGGTCTACCTCGCCGACCTGCTGCCGCAGGTGGCGGAGGCGCACCGCGTCCAGGCCGACCGTGCCGCCGTCGACCTCTCGGTGCGGATCGACGCCGACCCGCGGGTGTACGCCGACCCGGTACGGCTGCGCCAGGCCGTCGGCAACCTCGTCGCCAACGCCGTACGCCACACCCCCGCGGGTGGCAGCGTGACGATAAGCGCCCGGATGGCGAACGGCGAGGTGACCATCGCGGTCGCAGACACCGGCAGCGGCATCAGCGCCGAGGACCTGCCCCGGGTGTTCGACCGCTTCTGGCGGGCGGAGAGGTCGCGTAGTCGCCAGACCGGAGGCAGCGGCTTGGGCCTGGCCATCGTCCGCAAACTGGCCGAGGCCCACAACGGCACGGTGAACGCCGCCAGCACTCCCACCCAAGGCACCACCTTCACCCTCCACCTCCCCGCCGACCTCTTGATCACCGCGGGCGAGGGCGGCACGGACTAGGCTGCGGCGGCATGAGCAGCGAACTTCGTGGCCGGGTCGATGTCGTCGTCGTCGGCGCCGGGCACAACGGTCTGGTCTCCGCGATTCTGCTGGCCCGCGCCGGCCTCGACGTGCTGGTGCTGGAGGCGGCCGACGTCATAGGCGGCGCGACCCGCACCGAGAACCCGTTCCCGAAGGTGCCGGGGCTGCGCCACTCCACCGGGTCGTACCTGCTCGGGCTCATGCCCCCGGAGCTGCTCGCCACGCTCGACGTGCGGATCCCGGTGCTGCGCCGCGACCCGCACTACTTCCTGCCCACGCCCGGCGGCCTCGGCTCGCCGTACCTGCTCTTCGGCCGCGACACCGCCGCCACCCGCACGCAGCTCGCCGAGTTCTTCTCCCCCGCCGACGTGGCCGCCGACGACGCCATGCAGGCCGAGCTGGCCGCGCTGCGCGAGGACCTCGCCCCGGCCTGGCTGGCCGAGCCGCTGACCGCCGAGGAGACCGCCGACCGGCACGTCCGCCCGGCGCTGCGACAGGTCTTCGTCGACCTCGTCCGCGGCTCGGTCGCGGACTACCTGGCCCGGTTCGAGTTCCGCTCCGAGCTGCTGGTCAGCATGTACGCGGTCACCGACGGGCTGTCCGGGCTCAACGCGGGCCCGGACGACCCCGGCACCGGCCACAACTTCCTGGTTCACAACATGTGCCGACTGCCCGGCTCCGGCGGCACCTGGATGATCGCCGAGGGCGGGATGGGCACCGTCTCCCGTACGTTCGCCGACGCCGCGCGCGCCGCCGGGGCCACCATCCTGACCGGTACGCCTGTGAGCGCGGTGACACTCGACGGCGGCGCGGCCAGTGGAGTCGTGCTGGCCGACGGCCGAGAGGTCGCCGCGCGTGTGGTGCTCGGCGCGTGTGACCCGTACCGGCTGATGGACCTGGTGCCCGACGGCGCGCTCCCGGCACGACTCGGCGAGCGGATGGCGGCGGTCCGCCGGCCCGGCACCACCCTCAAGCTCAACCTGGCGCTCAGCGGGCTGCCGACGTTCTCCTGCCTGCCGCCCGGCACGCCGAGCCCGTTCGGCTCCACGATCCACCTGCTGCCCGGGTCCGCATCGCTAGTCGGCGGGGACACCACCTCGCCGATGACCGCCCTGCGCGACATGTGGGCCGACGTGCGGGCCGGGCGACTGCCGGCGGAGCCCACCATCGAGTGGTACCTGCACACCACAGTCGATCCGTCGCTCTCCGACACCGCCGGACACCACTCGTCGGCGCTGTTCGTCCAGTCGGTCCCGTACGAGCTGGACGGCACCACCTGGGACGCGGAACTGCCCGGCTACGTCGACAGGCTCGTCGAGATCGTCGAGCGGTACGCCCCCGGCACCGCCGACCTGATCGCCGACGCGGTGCCGCTGCCCCCGCCGGGCATCGAGGCGCACTTCGGCATCACCGGCGGGCACATCCACCACGTCGACAACACCGTCTCGTTCACCGACCGCATGCCGTACGCCACAGGCATCGACGGCGTGTACGCGGGCAGCGCCGGCTGCCACCCGGCCGGCAGCGTGATCGGCGCCGCCGGCCACAACGCCGCCCGCCGAATCCTGGCGGACCTGGCGACCTGACCCCCACCCCAGACCCCGTTGATCATGAAGTTGTTGCCTGCCGCAGCGGCGTGTCGCGGCAATAACTTCATGATCAACCGGGCGGGTGGGGGTTAGATCACGGCCTCGCCTGCCGGGGCGGGAGACTCCGCGTCTACGCGGTGGGCCCGCACCTTGTGGCCCACGCTCGTCAGGCAGCGGCCAGAGGGCAGGTCGAAGCGCCAGCCGTGCAGCTGGCAGGTGAGCTGGTCACCCTCGACGATGCCGAACCGGGTCAGGTCCGCCTTCAGGTGCGGGCAGCGCCGCTGCACCACCCAGTCGCCAAGCGTGATGTCCTCGGCGTCGGTGCTGCGCTCGTGCTCGTCGTACCAGCCCTCGGCGTACTGGAGGCGCTCCTCCGAGAGGCACTTGAAGAACGCGTAGACGAACTCGTTGTACTGGCCGATCCGGGCCGCCGAGAATCGGCAGGACAGGAAGAGCGAGTTGACCCAGTCCACCTCGTCGATGAAGAGCAGGTGCTCGACAAGCGACCGCTCGGTCCGGAAGCGGTAGCGGACCTTCTCGTCCGCGTACGGCCGGACCTCCTTACCGGGGAAGTCCACCACGATGGATTCGACGCTCTCGCCGTCGTACCCCACCAGGTCGAAGCGGACCGGGCCGCCGACCCCCTTGGCCAGGTAGATCGACTCGTCGAGCAGCGGCTCGATCCGGCGCTTCATCTCGCCCAGGACGTCCACCTCGGGGTGCCGCCAGGACGCCTTCTCCGCCTCGATGATCGGGCGCTTGCGCTCCCGCATCTCCTCCAGGTGGGCGACCTTGTTGGCGAAGAACTCCTCCACCGGCACCGGGTGGGTCGTGCTCGCGCCCTCGGTGGTGACCTCGGCGACGCTGCCCGGCAGCAGCACGATGCCGTTGGTGCCGCCGACCTTCGCGTACTCGCTCAGGAAGACCGACTGGTCCGGGAAGATGTTGCCCTCATCGCCGTGGATGTCGTTGAACTGCCACAGCGCGTCGTCGAGGAAACACGGTGGGCCGGCGATCGGGAAGACGTGGTCGGCCTTCAGGTCGTCGATGTAGCGCCACGTCCGGTCGAACTGCCGGTCGCGCTTCTGCTTGCCGAACGCGGTCTTCGCCGCCTGCGGAAGCTCGTAGACCATCGGGTACCAGATGGCGCCGGAGAACTGGAGCAGGTGCGCGTGCACGTGCCCCAACTCGGCGAAGACGCTCAGGTCGGTGGGGCGGGCGTCGTTCTGGTTGAGCAGCCGCACCCCGTCGTACTCGACCCAGAGCGAGGAGTCGCCGATCGGGCCGTCGGTGGGGCTGGTCAGCGCCTGGATCATGATCTTCAGGCCGCCGTCGAGCTCCACGACCTGCTCGTTCGGCGCCCTCAGGAACTTCGTGAAGCCCAGCGCCCGGAACTCGTCCTCCATCTCCGAGGTCGGGAACTCGGGAAGCAGGACTGTGGCGTCCTTCGAGACGAAGTCCCGCAGGTGCTTCGCGTCGAAGTGGTCCCGGTGCAGGTGCGAGACGTACAGGTAGTCGACCTGGCCCAGGGTCTCCCAGTCGAGCAGGGAATTGTCCGGGAAAGGGAACCAGGAGGCGAAGTAGGCCGGGTTGACCCACGGGTCGCACAGGATGCTGCCCGCGGCCGTGTCGATCCGCATGCTGGCGTGCCCGGTTCCGGTCACTCGCACCGCACAGTCCCCCTCATACAGACAATCAGGTGTACGCCAAACGCTACCGGAGGCAGTCTGACCGCCGCCCCGCGACGCCCGTAGTGCGTTCCGCCCGGCCCGGCGGGGCGTACTTCCGGGACCCGGCCAGGTCAGGTAGTGGCCGGGAACGCCCAGCTTCGCACTGTCGGGGCGGCCGCACACCAACCATCCAGGAGCCGGGGGACCTCGTCGACCGGGGCCGCCACGTTCACCTGCTGCCCGCCACCGACCTGGTGGTCGCGATCCTGCCGCACGCTGCCCTCGCTACAGCAGGAGCAGATGATCCGCACACCGCTGGCCGGCTCGGCCGCGTACCCGTGCTCGTCGAACAGCTCGGCCAGCGCCCGGACGTCCTCCGGGGTCGCGGCCGTGACCTCGACAGTCATGGTCGGCAGCGCCGAGGCACGGAACAGCAGCAGCTCGTCGAAGACCGAGTACGCCTGCCCGTTCACCTCCCGCTCCCCGTTGGGCGCTCCGTCGTGCACCACGACCTCGCCGAAGCGGCGGCCCGACTCGGGGGTCGGCACGTTCAGCACCCGCGCCCGAGCCGGACACAGCCGCTGCGCCCAGACCACCTCACCGGTACCGGCCGGATCGAGCCGGATCGGCGTGGCGCCGAAGTCGGCGACGATCTCGCCGTCGCCGTCCGGCACGGTCAGTCCGAAGCCGCGCCAGGCGGCCCGGGCGGTCTCCCAGTCCTCCATGATCGTCGCCGCGATGCCCAGGTTCCAGAACGCCGGGTCCTGCGCGTTCGGCTCGGCTCGGGCGGCAGCCTCGCGGCCCAACTCGTACGCCTTGGCCCAGTTACGCAGGAACTTGTACGCCAGCGCCGCGTCGTACCACCAGACACCGCTCTTGGGGTGGTCCGGGTGGCGCCGCGCCAGTCGTTCCAGCAGCTCGCCCGCCAGCGGCCACTTCTCCGACTCCCACGCCTCGTACGCCGCCTTCAGCAGTTCCCGGTCGTCCTCGCGGGTCATGCCGTCCCCCATCTGGTCGGACCCTGCGCCGGGCTCGGCACGAGGCGTGCCAGACTAACCAAAGATCCGATCGCGAGGGAAGGACCGACAGTGGCAGGAAGCGAGCCGGTAACGTCGCCGGACCAGCACAAGCCCGGGCACCGCAAGTCGGGGCGCATCGGCGCCGTGCTGTCCGCGCTGGCGCTGGTCGTCATGGCGTTCTGCGGCAACCACGAGGGCAGGGTCGAGGACATCTGGCTGGTCGGCCTGGCCGCGCTGCTGCTGGTCATCGTGATCGGCGACACCGTGCTGCGGCGCAACGGCCTGCGCTCCTGACCCGACCGGCCGCCGGACAACCGGCCGACGTACGCCGAGGGCCCGCCCCCACCAGGGGACGGGCCCTCGTTCGCGTCCGTGTCGGGGTCAGCGCCCGAAGAGAATGTCCTGCACGTCCTTGAGCGCGGCGTCGACCTCGGCCTCGAAGTAGCCGCCGGGCACCAGGCCGAACCGAAGCGTGTCCAGATCCTTCGGGTCGACGGGCATCGGGTTGCGGCGCTGCATGCCGCCGAGCAGGGTGTCGAAGAACCGGTCCACCTGATCCGGGTCGTACCCGCTGCCGAACCGGCGTACCTGGAAGCTGCGGCGGATCTGGTCGACCCGGTACAGGTCGCTGCCGGGCGGGCCGGCCATCGGCGGGCCGACCATCGGAGGACCGCCCATCGGCGGGCCAGCCACGGCGGGCGGGCCAGCCATCGGCGGGCCACCCATGCCCTGCTGCTGCATCGGGGGCGGGCCGGCCGGGCCACGGCGCAGGTCGCGCAGGTCCCGCTCGGGCATCCGGATCTCGGCGGTCATGTCCGCGCGGCCGTGCCGACCGGCCTCGAAGCCGTCGAAGCGGGGCTCCTCCGGCGGGTAGCCGCCGCCGGGCCCACGCTGGTCGTCGGGCGGGCCGTAACCGCCGGGCATGCGCTGGTCGTCCGGCGGACCGTAGCCGCCGGGCATGCGCTGGTCGTCCGGCGAACCGTAGCCGCCGGGCCCACGCTGGTCGTCCGGCGAACCGTAACCGCCGGGCCCACGCTGGTCGTCCGGCGGACCGTAACCGCCGGGCCCACGCTGGTCGTCGGGCGGACCGTAACCCCCCGGACCGGCGGGCAGGCCACGCGGCGGGACGCCGTGGCCACCCATCGGACCGCCGGGACCCATCGGAGGAGGGCCGCCGGGGCCGCGCTGCGCGTCGTAGCCGCCGCGGGGAGCGTCGTACCCGCCGGCGAAGGCGCCGGTGGGCTCGTCGTACCGGCCGTAGCGGTCGGCGGGCGGACCGGCCTGCGCCGGCATCGGCCGAGGTGGCATCGGCTGCGGAACCATGCCCCCACGGTCGTCGCGCAGCGGCGGGCCCAGCCGGTCCGGCGGGCCCAGCCGGTCACCCATCCGAGGGTCGCCGCCGCGCCCGGCGCTCGTACGCTCCTCCAGCTCGGCCAGCTGTCGCTCGACCCGGTCCAGGTGCAGGTCGACCTGCCACTCGTCGTAGCCATTGAACCGGACCCGGAAGACGACGTCGTGGACCTCCTGGGAGGCCACCGGCGCACCCACCTGCCGGCCGTCGAGCGTCGCCTCGACACGGTCGAGGAAGGCATCCACCTCGTCGACCTTGTATCCCCGGCGGAGCGCCTTGCGCCGGAAACGCTGACCCTGACTCGCCACTATGTCTCCTGGTCTCGTTCGCCACGCCCGGTCACGCCGGTGCCTCTCCGGCGCGGTCGGTGAAGGTGTCGGTGTCCTCGGCGGCGGCGAGCTGGCCACACGCGCCGTCGATCTCGCGACCCCGGGTGTCCCGTACGGTGGTGGACACTCCCGCGTCACGCAAGCGCCGGACGAACTCCCGCTCGACCGGCTTCGGGCTCGCGTCCCAGCGGCTGCCCGGCGTCGGATTGAGCGGGATGAGGTTGACGTGCGCCAACTTGCCGGCCAACAGCCGCCCGAGCAGGTCAGCTCGCCACGGCTGGTCGTTCACGTCCCTGATCATTGCGTACTCGATGGACACGCGACGGCCCGTCCGGGCGGCATAGTCCCACGCTGCGTCCAGCACCTCGGCTACCTTCCAGCGCTGGTTTACCGGCACGAGTTCGTCGCGCAGATCATCATCGGGCGCGTGCAACGACAACGCAAGGGTCACAGAGAGGTCTTCGCTGGCCAGTCGGCGGATGGCCGGAACCAGGCCGACCGTGGAAACGGTGATGTGCCGCTGGGACAGACCCAGACCCTCCGGAGCGGGGCTGACCAGCCGACGGATCGCCGCGATGACCCGGTTGTAGTTGGCCAGCGGCTCGCCCATGCCCATGAACACGACGTGCGACAGCCGCGGCGGTGAGCCGGCGACAGCGCCGGAGGCCGCCACCCCGGCCAGGTAGACCGCCTGGTCGACGATCTCGGCCGTGGACAGGTTGCGGGTCAGCCCCGCCTGGCCGGTGGCGCAGAACGGGCAGGCCATGCCGCAACCCGCCTGGCTGGAGATGCAGACCGTGACCCGGTCCGGGTAGCCCATCAGCACGCTCTCCACAAGCGCGCCGTCGTGCAACTTCCAGAGCGCCTTGCGGGTCGCGCCGTCGTCACAGGCCAGCTCGCGCACCGGGTTGAGCAGCGTGGGCAGCAACTGGTCGGCCAGCCGCTCACGTGTCGCCGCGGGGAGGTCGGTCATCGCCTGAGGGTCGCGGACCAGCCGCCCGAAGTAGTGGTTGGAGATCTGCTTGGCACGGAACGCGGGCTCACCCAACCCGGCGACCAGCGCCTGGCGGCCGGCCAGATCCAGGTCGGCGAGGTGCTGCGGCGGCATGGAGGCCCGGCGTGCGGCGGGGGCGTCCGAGAGGGCGGGGATCAACGGCAGGCTCGTCATGGCTGGTCCAGTGTGTCACGCCTCCGGCGTCGGACACCCGTCCGGAGGTGTGGAACCGGTCCCGGCCGTCGGTCGGGAACGCTCCGGCCACGGTGATCCATGCCTCACCCCACCACCGGCACGAAGATCGCCAACAGCAGGTACGCGGTCGGCACCGCGAAGAGGATCGAGTCCAGCCGGTCCATCAGGCCACCATGCCCGGGCAGCAGGTTACTCATGTCCTTGATTCCGAGGTCCCGCTTGATCATCGATTCGGCGAGGTCGCCGAGGACCGCCGCGCAGGAGACGGCCACCCCGAACACGGCACCCCACCAGGGGGCCACCTCGAACATCAGCCACAGCAGCAGGGCACTGCCCAACGCCGCCGCGGTGACCGAGCCGGCGAAACCCTCCCAGGACTTCTTCGGGCTGATCGACGGGGCCATCGGATGGCGGCCGAAGGAGACTCCGGCCGCGTACCCGCCGGTGTCGGAGAGGACCACCGCGATCAGCGTGGCCAGGATGCGCAGCCGGCCGTCGTCAGGGGCGGCCGCCAGCAGCGCCGCGAAACCGCCGAGGAACGGCACGTAGACCGCGATCAGGGTGGCCGCGGTGAGATCCCGCTGGAAGCCGGCCGGACCGTCGCCCAACCGCCAGATCATCGTGCCCAGCACGGTGACCAGCAGGCCCAGGCTCAGCGCGTCCGGGCCGGCGAACCACGCCAGCCCGATCGTCAGCACGCCACCGGCGAGCAGTGGCAGCAGCGGCGGGTGGGCGCCGCTACGGCGGACCGCGCGGGCCATCTCCCAGATGCCGACCCCGATGGCGGCGGCGATCACCGGCAGGAACGCCAGCGGGTAGAAGACCAGCGGAACCACGATCAGGACGCCGAGGCCGAGCCCGACCCCGATCGCCGCCGGGAGGTTCCGGCCGGCCCGCCCGGTGCCCACCTGCTGGGTCGCCGGCCGGTCGATGCTGGCCCGTCGCCGGCCCCTCGGCCGCCGGCCGGCCGGCGGCTCCGGCTCGACCACCGGGTCATCGTCCGGCAGAATCTCGGCGCCGATCGGCGCGAGCTGCGCGGTCGGGTAACCGGCGTCGTCGTCGAAGCGCGGCGGGACGTCACGGTCGTCGAAGCGGGACGGCGCGTCAGAGTCGTCGTAACGCCGGCCTACGCCGGGGTCGGCGTAACGGGGCGGGACGTCACCAGCCGCCGGGCCGTCGCCGTAGCGGCCGGGGCGACCCCGATCGTCGTACCGGTCGGGCTGGTTCCGATCGTCGTCGTATCGGTCCCGGTCGTCGAATCGGTCGCGCCGCTCCCGGTCCTCGAAGCGGTCCCGGTCGTCCGGACGGACCGCCCGGCCCCGCTCGTCGTACGGGTCCGCCGGATACGGCTCGGCGTACGGGCGGGTGCGTGGCTCGGCGTACAACTCCGGCCCGGCGGCCGGACGGCGGCTCCACTGGCCCGCCTCAAGCTCCTGCTCGGGCCAGGGCAGGGCCACCGGACGCTCGGGCCGGTCCCAGCCGCGCGGCTCGTCCGTGTAGGGGTCGGGGTGGGACATCACGCACCGCGACGCGGCACGAGTACCACCACATGACGCAAGACCACAAGCATCCCCTACACGCGCGACTGTGTTCCTCCGGCTCGACCGGCCCGAAGGTCGGTCGATTCCCGGTGTGCACCGCCCGGTGGCCGGGAATCCTGCCGAGCCTACTGCACCGGCCGCCGGGGCGAGGCGGACGCTGGCGCCCCTGACCGTCAGAGCTCCTCCGGGGTCGCTGTGGGTGAGATCCGGCGAGTCGCCGCGCTGCCGTGACGGCGGTGGCGGGACGCCGGGCACGAGGATCTCGGCCGCCGCCCGTACGAGCGCCGGCGGCGCACCGACGCCTATCCGACCGCGTATCCGGGCGAACAGGGGATGACTCGCGCCGCCCATCGATGGTCGGCTGTCGGTGTGCCGGCGTCCGCCGGCGGCTTGCACCACCTCAACGGGGAAGGAGCGCTCGTGCGCAGAATCAGCCTGGCGGTGTTGACGATGGCCGCACTCGTCCTGGCGGCGGCCTCACCGGCCACCGCGGCGACACGGAACGCCAGCATCAGGATCGACCACCGCACCAGCGAGATCTACCTGTACGACGGAAGCCCTGACGGAACCGGGCCGGCGTTCCCGGCCACGGTCGCCCGGGGGGAGGTGCGCAACTGCCCGGTCGGCGTGTACTTCCTGTCGGCGTCACTGACCCAGGACGGCCTGCCGACCTACTGGGCCACCGGCGGCCTCGGCGCCGGCGAGATCGTCTGCGACGGCGGCACGGCCAGCATCTCGATGGGCTTCTACCGGGGTGGCCCGGTGCTGCACCCTGGTCGTGCGACAGTGCGCTTCGAGCTGCACGACGCGTACGTCGGAACGACCCTGACCGAGACGACCCGGACCGTCCGGATCCCCCGCTGACTCGCGGACGGCACGAGGCCCGTCCCCGGACCGGGGGCGGGCCTCACGTCGGCTGCTGCTCACCCGGCGTACGCCGGGTGCGGCCTCAGACCTCCAACAGCTCGGTCTCCTTGTGCTTGACCAGGTCGTCGATGTTGGCGACGTACCGCTGGGTCAGATCGTCGAGTTCCTTCTCGGCGCGGCGGCCGTCGTCCTCGCCTGCCTCGCCGTCCTTGACGATCCGGTCCAGCTCCTCCTTGCCGCGGCGGCGGACGTTGCGGATGGCCACCTTGGCCTCCTCGCCCTTGTTCTTGGCCACCTTGATCATGTCGCGGCGGCGCTCCTCGGTCATCTGCGGGAGCAGGATGCGCAGCTGGTTGCCCTCGTTGTTCGGGTTAACCCCGAGGTCCGAGTCGCGGATCGCCTTCTCCATCGCGTTGATCTGCGAGTTGTCGTACGGCTTGATGATGGCCATCCGCGGCTCGGGGACCGCGATCGACGCCATCTGGGTCAGCGGCGTGGGCGTGCCGTAGTAGTCGATGATGACCTTGGAGAACATGGCGGCGTTGGCGCGACCGGTACGGATGGCGCCGAACTCCTCCTTGGCGTGCTCAACCGCACGCTCCATCTTCTCCTCGGCCTCGAGGAGGGTGTCGTCGATCACCGGTCTCCTCGCCTCCTTCTGTGCTCGTCGTGGGCTCTGCTGAAAGTCGTCAGGACCGCCGTGGCCGTCGCCCCGGGCGGGGCGGGCTCAGGCGGTGATCAGGGTGCCGATCTTGTCGCCACCCACCGCGCGGATGATGGTGTCGTCACCCTGCGCACCGAAGACCAGCATCGGCAGGCCGTTCTCCATGCAGAGGCTGAACGCCGCGGCGTCGGCCACCCGCAGGTTGCGGCGCAGCACCTCGGAGAAGGTGATCGAGTCGAGCTTGCTGGCGGTGGGGTCGATCCGCGGGTCGGCGGTGTAGACGCCGTCCACCCCGTTCTTGCTCATCAGCACCACGTCGGCCCGGATCTCCAGCGCGCGCTGGGCGGCCACGGTGTCGGTGGAGAAGTACGGCATGCCGGCGCCGGCGCCGAAGATGACCACGCGGCCCTTCTCCAGGTGCCGGATCGCCCGCAGCGGGATGTACGGCTCGGCGACCTGGGCCATCGTGATGGCGCTCTGCACCCGGGTCTCGATGCCCTCCTTCTCCAGGAAGTCCTGCAGCGCGAGGCAGTTCATCACGGTGCCGAGCATGCCCATGTAGTCGGCGCGGGCGCGGTCCATCCCGCGCTTCTGCAGCTCCGCGCCGCGGAAGAAGTTGCCCCCACCGACCACCACGGAGACCTGCACCCCGCGACGGACCACGGTGGCGATCTGCCGGGCGATGGCCTGCACGACGTCCGGGTCGACGCCTATCGCGCCACCACCGAACACCTCACCGGAGAGCTTCAGCACCACCCGGCGGGCCCGCCCCGGCGGCGGCGCCGTCGGATCGTCCACAGCCAGCGTCCGGTCACTCACAACCTGCGTCATCCGCCCCGCCTTCCCCCACGCGCACGCCCCGCGCGACGCGTTACCGCGAACCTGCCGCTGCCGACCCTATGTGACGAGGAGGCCGCGGTGCCTGTCACGTACACCGGCGGCCTCCTCGTCGACGTCTCCTGCCCACGGGCGCACGCGGCGCCCGGTGGCGGCTCAGGCCTGGCCGACCTCGAACCGCACGAAGCGGGTGACCTCGATGCCGGCCTCGGCCAGCATCTGCTTCACCGTCTTCTTGTTGTCGGCCACGGACGACTGCTCGACGAGGACGTAGTCCTTGAAGAAGGAGTTCACCCGACCGTCGACGATCTTCGGCAGGGCCGCCTCGGGCTTGTTCTCCTCGCGGGCGGTCTGCTCGGCGATGCGCCGCTCGGACTCGACGACCTCGGCCGGAACCTCGTCCCGGGTGAGGTACTTCGGCCGCATCGCGGCGATCTGCATGGCGACCCCACGGGCGTCGGCGTCGCCCGCCTCGTCGGACTTGCCGGTGTACGACACCAGCACGCCGACGGCCGGCGGCAGGTCCTGCGCCTTGCGGTGCAGGTAGACCGCGGTGGTGCCCTCGACCTTGGCGAACCGGTTGAGCACCAGCTTCTCGCCGATCTTGGCGGACTGCTCCTGGACCAGATCCGCGACGACCTTGCCGTCGAGCTCGGAGGCGAGCAGCTCCTCGGCGCTGTTCACGCCGGCACGCTCGCCGTGCTCCACCAGCTGCTGGGCCAGCGCGATGAACGAGTCGGTCTTGGCGACGAAGTCGGTCTCGCAGTTGAGCTCGAGCAGCGCCTTGCCGGAGTGGGCGACCAGGCCGTTGGCGGCCGTACGGCCGGCCCGCTTGCCGACGTCCTTGGCGCCCTTGACGCGCAGGATCTCGATGGCCTTGTCGAAGTCGCCCTCGGCCTCGGTCAGCGCCTTCTTGCTGTCCATCATGCCGGCGCCGGTGAGGTCGCGGAGCTTCTTGACGTCCGCGGCGGTGATTTGGGACATGGCTCTCTCTTCGGTGTTGAGACGGCGTGTGGATGGTCAGAGGTGCCGGTTACCCGGATCCGGGCGGATCGTGCCCGGCGTACCGTCACTGCCCGCCGTTCGCGAAAACGGACGGCGGGCAGCGACGGTACGGGTCACTCCGCGGTGGCGGCCGCCGGCTGCTCGGTGGCGGCCTGCGCCGGCTGCTCCGGGGTGGCGGCCTGCTCGGCGGCGGGCTGCTCGGCGGCGGCAGCGGCGGGCTGCTCGGCCGGGGCGGCCGACTCGTCGGCCTTCTTCGGCTCCAGCAGCTCGCGCTCCCACTCGGTCAGCGGCTCGTCGCTCGCGACACCCTCGGGCTTCTCGTCGTTGCCCCGGCGACGGCCGGAACGCGCGATCAGACCGTCCGCGACGGCGGCGGCGACGACCTTGGTCAGCAGCTCGGCCGAGCGGATCGCGTCGTCGTTACCCGGGATCGGGAAGTCGACCTCGTCCGGGTCACAGTTGGTGTCGAGGACGGCGATCACCGGGATGCCCAGCTTGCGGGCCTCGTCGACGGCGATGTGCTCCTTCTTGGTGTCGACGATCCAGACCGCGGCCGGCAGCTTCTGCATGTCCCGCAGACCACCAAGCGTGCGGGTCAGCTTGATCTTCTCGCGGGAGAGCTGCAGGGTCTCCTTCTTGGTGTAACCGGCGGCGGTGCCGCTGAGGTCACCCAGACCCTCCAGCTCCTTCATCCGCTGGAGCCGCTTGTACACCGTCTGGAAGTTGGTCAGCATGCCACCGAGCCAACGGTGGTTGACGTACGGCTGACCGACCCGGGTCGCCTGCTCGGCGATGGCCTCCTGGGCCTGCTTCTTGGTGCCGACGAAGAGGATGCTGCCACCCTCCGCGACGGTTCCACGCACGAACTCGTACGCCTTCTCGATGTAGTCGAGAGTCTGGCGCAGGTCGATGATGTAGATGCCGTTGCGCTCGGTCATGATGAAGCGCTTCATCTTCGGGTTCCAGCGCCGGGTCTGGTGCCCGAAGTGGACACCGCTCTCCAGCAGCTGACGCATGGTCACGACGGCCATGGGTGGGGTACTCCTCAAGATCCCTGGTTGTCACGCCCGGCCGGTGGCCGGGCGTCCTGGCGCCTGGTCGCCGACCCATGGTGGACCCGATCAAGATCGGGACCAGGGAGGCCGTCGCTCCACGACGATTCGTGAAGAGGGCGCGCGAGGTCGACCGCGCGAGGCGGTCGCCAGTTGGCCAGTGTACGCCCCTTCCCCGCCCCCCGACCTCCGGGTGCGTACGGCGGGTCGGCCGCGCGGAGTCAGCCGGCGGGTCGGCCGCGCGGAGTCAGCCGGCGGGCCGTCCGCGCGGAGTCAGCCGGCGGCGAGGGCGGCGGCGACGAAGAGCACCAGGCCGACGGTCAGGTACGCCGTCGGAGGGCGCAGCCAGCCCCGCCCGCTGTCGGAGAGCGCCAGTCCGCCGGTTCTGAGCCCGTACAGCCCCGATGCGAAGATCGGCAGCCCGGCGACCAGGCAGATGCCCACCACGACGTTGCCGGCGTCCAGCGGGTCGCCGGTCACGCCGGCCAGCAACACACGCAGCGCCGGGACCTCGAAGATCAACGCCAGCAGGGCGAAGAGCGCGGCCAACGCCGGCCGGCGGGTCCGGTAGACACCGTCGGCCGCCGGGGGGTATGCCGGAGGCTCGCCGACGGGCAGGTCGGGACGGGGGCCGATCCCCGGCATCGGGCCGGTCGGCATCTCCAGCGGGTGCGGTTGCTCCCCACCGCCCCGGGTCGGCTCGATGATCGGATATCCGGCGAGCGGGGCGGGCCGGGTCGGGTCGGCGAGCACCCCGGCCGCCGGGCTGGCGTCTCCGGTGGCGGCTGCCCCGGTGTCTCGGAGGGCCGCTGGCGCGGTGTCTCGGAGGGCCGCTGGCGCGGTGTCTCGGAGGGCCGCTGGGCCGGCGTCTCGAGCGGCTTCCGGCGTTGCGGTGGTCAGCGACTCTCGGGCGGCCCGACGACCGGGCAGCTCACCCGAGATCTCGGAGGGATCCCGATCCGCCCTGCGCGAGCGCGTCGCCCGGTAACCGTCCCCGTCCGTACGCGCGTCACCCAGCGGGTCGACCGCGCCGAAGCGTCCCGAGTCGGGCTCGGTGCCGCCGAACCTCCCCGGCTGGGCGTCGACGGCGCGGAACCGCCCGGAGTCCGATTCGGGCCGACCGACGTCGAGCGCGCTCAGACGACCCGAGTCCGGCTCGGGCCGACCGACGTCCAGCGCACTCAGCCGGCCCGAGTCCGGCTCGGGCCGACCGACGTCCAGCGCGCTCAGACGACCCGGGTCCGACTCCGCCGTACCGCCGAAGCGGCCCGCGTCCACCGCACCGAAGCGGCCGGAGCCCGGCTCCGGCGTACCGCCGAAACGCCCCGAATCCGGCTCCCGGCGTCGGCCGACGCCGGTGTCCTCCAGGGACCGGCCGTCGTCCACGCCGCGCTGCTCGGGGATCTCGCTGTCCCGGTATCGCGGCTCACCCGCACCGCGCCACTCGGAATCGCCGTAACCGCGAGCCCGCTCGTCGGAGTACCAGCGCGACTCCTGATCTTCCGGAAAGCTCCGTCGTCCGTCCACGTCAGGCACCGTATGCGACAGCCCCTGCCCGCGCCATTTCAGCCCGCCCGGCCGACCGCCGACCGCCGCCGGGCACGAGTTGTGCTCGGATAGCGCTGCGGCACCTTGATCAGGTGATGAGAAGTAGGTCGGCAGCGGTCCTGACACCTATTTCTCATCACCTGATCAAGGCACGCCCCATCTGGAGCCCGGCCCAGCCCGTGCTGCCGGCCTCGGTCGGAGGCTTACGCACACCTAGCACAGCGCGGGCTTGATCGTCCGGTTGTCCACAGGTCACCCGTCGTCCACAGCCGGGCCGTCGCCGGGTCGCGACGCGCGTACTCCGACAGGCACCGTCGCGGCCATGACGAAGCGGAACCAGGCGGTCGGCGCGTACGGCGAGCGGTGCGCCGCGCGGCACCTGAGCGAGGCGGGGCTACGCCCTATCGCCCGGAACTGGCGCTGCCCACAGGGCGAGATCGACATCATCGCCTGGGACGGTCCGGTCCTCGCGTTCTGCGAGGTAAAGACGCGTCGGGGCGACACGTTCGGCACACCGGCCGAGGCCGTCGTACCGGCCAAGGCCCGTCGCCTGCGCGGGCTCGCCGCGCGCTGGCTCGCCGAGACCGGCACGAGCGCCGACGAGGTGCGGTTCGACGTGCTGTCGGTACGACTGCCCGACGCCGGTCCCGCGCAGGTCGACCACCTGAAGGGCGCGTTCTGAGATGCGCCGCCGACTGATCGGTGACGCCCCATGAGCTACGCGAAGGTGCTCTGCGTGGGGCTGGTCGGCGTCACCGGCCACCTCGTCGAGGTCGAGGCGGATCTGGCCGCCGGCCTGCCGGCCGTGGTGATCTCCGGCCTTCCGGACACCGCCCTGCACGAGGCCCGCGACCGGGTCCGCGCCGCCGTCGTCAACTCCGGTCAACGCTGGCCGAACCGGCGGATCACGCTGAACCTGCTGCCCGCGACGCTGCCGAAGTTCGGCTCGGCGTTCGACCTGGCCATCGCCGCCGCGCTACTGGGCGGCTCGGGTGAGCTCCCGCTGCTCCCGCTGGAGGGCGTCGTGGTCCTCGGCGAGCTCGGCCTGGACGGGACGGTCCGGCCGGTGCGCGGGGTGCTGCCGATGGTCGCCGCTGCCGCCAGGGCCGGCGTCGAGCGGGTCATCGTGCCCGCCGGCAACGCCGCCGAGGCCGCGGTCATCCCCGGCGTACGGGTGCGAGCGGTGGACACGCTGCACCGGCTGGTCGCCTTCGTGCGCGACGGCACACCGCTGATCGAACCACCGCCGGACGCCCCGGCACCGGCTCCCGTCGGCCCCGACCTCGCCGAGGTCGCCGGGCAGGAGCTGGGCCGGCGCGCGCTGGAGGTCGCCGCGGCGGGTGGGCACCACATCGCTCTGCTCGGCCCTCCCGGTGCCGGAAAGACGATGCTTGCCGAGCGGCTGCCGTCACTCCTGCCCGAGCTGGACGACGACGCGGCGCTGGAGGTGACCGCGCTGCACTCGGTCGCCGGGCTGCTGCCGCCGGGCGGTCGACTGCTGCGCCGCCCGCCTTTCCAGGCACCGCACCACACCGCGACGGTCCCGTCCCTCGTCGGCGGCGGTTCCGGGCTGGCCCGCCCCGGCGCGGTGTCCCTGGCCCACCGTGGGGTGCTCTTTCTGGACGAGGCGCCGGAGTTCAGCAAGGGCGCGCTGGAGGCGCTGCGCCAGCCGCTGGAGGACGGTCGCATCCTGCTGAGCCGCAGCGGGGGCGGCACCGAGTACCCGGCCCGCACCCAACTGGTGCTGGCCGCCAATCCGTGCCCCTGCGCGAAGCCGTCCGGCGACGCGTACTGCGAGTGCTCGCCGCTGGCCCGCCGCCGCTACCTGGGCAAGCTCTCCGGGCCGTTGCTCGACCGGATCGACGTGCAGGTGCGGCTGATGCCCGTGCGGGCGGCAGAGCTGATGGCGTCCGGTGGCGACGCCGAGTCCTCGGCCACTGTCGCCACCCGGGTCGCTGCGGCCCGCCGCGCGGCGGCCAGCCGCTGGGCCGGCCTCGGACGGCGACTCAACGCCGAGGTGGACGGCCCGATCCTGCGCCGCCCGCCGTGGCGACTACCGGCGCTTGTCACCGCCGAGCTGCGCGGCCGGCTCGACTCCGGCTCGCTCTCGGCGCGGGGCTTCGACCGGGTGATCCGGATGGCCTGGACCATCGCGGACCTGGACGGCCGGGACCGGCCCGACCGCGAGGACGTACGAGAGGCGATCCAACTACGGACAGGGGAGGCGGCGTGAGCGCCGACAAGGAGAGCAGGCTGGCCCGGGTGGCGTTGACCTGGTTGGCCGAGCCGGGCACCCGTGCGGTGCACCAGTTGGTCGACCGGCTGGGTCCGGTGGCGACACTGGAGCTGTTGCTCGACGGCGGCAGCCCCGATGGCTGGTTGCACAGCACGGTGGCCGCCCGGTCGGCCGCAGGTGACGCGCGGGCGGTCGCCGCCGAGGCGTTGGCGAGGGCCGACCGGCTCGGCGCCCGCCTGGTCACCCCCGACGACGAGGAGTGGCCGGCCCGGGTGGCCGGTCTGAAAACGCTCCGGTTGCCGGACGCCACCCGCCGGGTGGACGTTGAGACCGCGCCGCCGCTCTGCTTCTGGGTACGCGGCGCCTGGCCGCTGGGCGAGGCGCTGGAGCGCTCGGTGGCGGTGGTCGGCGCGCGGGCGGCCACCGGTTACGGCCAGCACGTCGCCACGGAACTGGGGTACGGGCTGGCCGAGCGGGACTGGACAGTCGTCTCCGGTGGCGCGTTCGGCATCGACGCCGCCGCGCACCGGGGCGCCCTCAACGCCGGCGGGTTGACCGTCGCGGTGCTGGCCTGCGGGGTGGACCGGCCCTATCCCATGGGCAACACCGCGCTCTTCGACCGGATCGCCGACACCGGGCTGCTGGTCAGCGAGTGGCCACCCGGTGCCGAGCCGCTACGCCCCCGGTTCCTGATCCGCAACCGGGTCATCGCCGGGGGCACCCTCGGCACCGTCGTGGTGGAGGCGTCGGCACGCAGCGGCGCGACGCAGACCGCCCGGCGGGCCATCCACACCGGGCGGGTCGCGATGGTGGTGCCCGGGCCGGTGACCTCGGCGATGTCCGTCGGTGCCCATGAGCTGCTACGGGAGTGCTCCAAGGCGCGGCTGGTCACCGGGTTGGCACACGTACTCGAGGAGGTGGGCCGGATCGGCGCAGACCTGGCCCCGTTGGCCCGTGGCCCGCAGCGGCCCGGCGACGACCTGGACGACGACGCCCGGTCGATGTTGGAGGCGCTGCCCCGCCGGGGCGTACGGGGTGTGGACGCGCTCGCCGCACGCGCCGGCCTGAACGTGCGTACCGCGCTGCGCAAGCTGTCGTTGCTGGAGGAGTTGTCCATGGTGGTGCGCCGCGACGACGGCTACGCCCTCGCCCCGGCCACCAAACCGAAGGGCGGTGCATGAGCGGTCACGGGTGGCGACACCGACGCTGGCGCGGCCGGCGGTGCGGGATCATCGGCCGTACGCTGGTGCCGTGCCATCTGTCAGTGGGGGCGCAGCCACCGTGACGCCGCCATCGGCGCGGCAGCCGTGAGCCGGTCCGGCCGGGGCACCCGGGCCACCCACCAGGAGCTACCGCCGGCGCTGCGGGACGCGGTCGACGACTTCGCCGAGCACCTCGCCCAGGTCCGCAACCGGTCGGCGCACACCGTCCGCGCGTACGTCACCGATGTGGTCGCGCTGCTGGACCACGCCGTGCGGATGGGCTGCCTGGAACTGGCCGAGATGGACCTGTCGGTGCTGCGGAGCTGGCTGGCCCGACAGCGGACCACGGGTGCCGCCCGTACGTCGCTGGCCCGTCGGGCCGCCTCGGCGCGGGCGTTCAGCGCGTGGGCGCACCGCGCCGGGCTGCTCCCCGCCGACGTGGGGGCCGCACTGGCCAGCCCTCGCGCGCACCGGGAGCTGCCCGGCGTCCTCCGCGCCGATCAGGCCGCCGCCCTGATGGAGGCACCGGCCCGGAAGTCGACGACCTCACACGGCACGACCGCGATGGGAGTGATCCCGCACGACACGACCGAGACGGGTGCGCCCACGGGCGCCACGGCCACGACGGGAAAGACCGCAGGCGCCACGACCACGACCGATGCGCTGCCGGACGGGGCAGCGACGACGGGAGCCGCCGTCGACGCGACGGATGCGGCGGCCGCCGAGCCGGTGCTGTTGCGCGACCGGGTGCTGCTGGAGCTGCTGTACGCGACAGGCGTGCGGGTCAGCGAGGCGTGCGGGCTGGACGTCGGGGACGTCGACCACGGCCGTCGGGTGATCCGGGTGTTCGGTAAGGGTGGGCGGGAGCGCGCGGTGCCCTACGGGGTGCCCGCCCAGCGCGCCCTGGACGACTGGCTACGCCGGGGCCGCCCGGTGCTGGCGATCTCCCGCTCCGGCGACGCGCTGCTGCTCGGGGCCCGCGGTGGCCGGCTCAACCCGACGACCGCGCGACAGATCGTCGGTGCGTACGCCGAGACGGCCGGCCTCCCCCGCACCAGCCCGCACGGGCTGCGCCACTCCGCCGCCACCCACCTGCTGGAGGGCGGCGCCGACCTGCGCGCCGTGCAGGAGCTGCTCGGCCACTCGTCGCTGGCGAGCACGCAGATCTACACCCACGTCTCGGTGGAACGGTTGCGCGCCGCCTACCGGCAGGCACACCCCCGCGCCTGATCAAGGACCGCGAGGCCGGGCCGCTCGACGGTTACGATCATCGGGTGAGCGTCCCGCAGCCCCCCGAGCCGATCCCGGGCGCCCGCCTGCTCTTCAGCCTGGACCCGGCGGTCAGCCATCTCAACCACGGCTCGTTCGGCGCGGTGCCGATCGGCGTGCAGCGAGCCCAGCAGCGGCTGCGCGACGAGATGGAGTCGAACCCGCTGCGCTTCTTCACCCAGGGGCTCGTCGACCGGATCGCGCACACCCGCCGGCATCTCGCCGGGTTCCTGGGCGCCGATCCGGACGGCAGCGCGCTGATCGGCAACACCACCACCGGCGTCGCGGTGGTGCTCCAGTCGGTGGGCCTGCAACCCGGTGACGAGGTGCTCAGCACCGACCACGGGTACGGGGCGGTGAGCCTGGCCATCCAGCGGGAGTGCCGCCGCACCGGCGCGGTCAGCCGCGTTCTGCCCATCCCGCTGGCCGCCACCGACGAACAGATCGTGCAGATCATCCGGGCCGGTCTGCGCCCGGGGCAGACGCGACTGCTCGTCGTCGACCAGCTCACCTCCGCCACCGCCAAGCTCTTCCCGATCGCCGCCATCGTCGGGGTGGCCCACGAGAACGGCGTGCCCGTCCTGGTGGACGCGGCACACGCCCCCGGCATGCTCTCCACCACGGTCGCGAGCATCGGCGCGGACTTCTGGGCGGGCAACCTGCACAAGTGGGGCTACGCCCCGCGCGGCACCGCGCTGTTGGCGGTGGCTCCGCAGTGGCGGGAGCGGATCGAGCCGCTGGTGGTGTCGTGGGAGCAGGAAGCCGGCTTCCCGGCCCGAATCGAATGGCAGGCCACCCTCGACTACACCTCCTGGCTGGCCGCCCCGGCGGGCCTGTTCACGCTGCGCAGCCTCGGCGTCGACCGGGTCCGGGAGCACAACGCGGCGCTCGCCGCGTACGGCCAGCGGGTGGTGGGGGACGCCTTGGGGGTGGCGCCCTCCGATCTGCCCGACCCCGGCGGGCCGGAGGTGGCTCTGCGTCTCATCCCGCTGCCGGCCGGCACGGGCACCACGATCGACGCGGCGCGGGCGTTGCAGGCGCGGATCGGTGAGCGGCTCGCCGCCGAGGTCGCGGTGATGAGCTGGGCCGGCCGGGGATGGCTGCGGCTCACCGGCCAGGTCTACAACGCCGCCGACGAGTACGAACGGCTGGCCGTGCGGCTGCCGGCGCTGCTCGCCCAGCGCTGACCCGATCCCGCTCACCGAGCGGGAGCAGGCGCACCGGGCCGAGGCCGAGCAGGGCCAGCGGGTCGAGATATTCCTCGCCCCGCCGCAGGCCCCAGTGCAGGCAGGCCTCGGCCGGGCAACCCGGATGCCCGGGCAGCAGCTCGCCCAGCGGTGTGCCGGTGGTGACCGGCTGGCCGGGGCGTACCGCTGGTTGGACCGGTTCGTGGGTGGTCCGCAGCCCGTTGGCGTGCCCCACGGTGACCACCGGGCGGCCGGCCACCAGACCGGCGAAGAGCACGGTGCCCGGCCCGGCGCTGCGGACCACCGCTCCGGCCGGGGCTGCCAGATCGACGCCACGGTGTCCCGGCAGCCACGGTCGGGGCGGCGGGTCGAACCGGCGCACCGGACGAGGCGGCCCGTCGACCGGCCAGCGGAACCGCCCGGTGGGCATCGGGTCGGCGACCGTGACCGACCGGGCGGCGACCGGCACGAGCGGCGTCGGTGGTTGGCCCGGCACCGCAGCCACCAGCACCGTCAGCCCGCAGAGCTGGACGGTCAGTGCGAGCGGGAGCGCGGCGCTGAGCAGCAGCGTGCGGCGGATCGAACGGACGAATGGCTGTCGCATGACGGCAGCCTCCGGGCGACGCCGGGTCGTCCGCCAGCCCGACCGCTCGAGCTGTGGACAACCGGAGGTGCTGTGGACGACCACCCGACGGCTCCGGTGATCTGTTAGGTGGACGCTGTCCCCCGGGCCCGCCGTCCGCCGGACCAGCTCACCACCACTGGGCGGCCACACAGGGCCTAGGCTGGGCCGGGTACGGCGGGTGCCGCCGTCTGCACCGGGGAGGCCGCCCATGACCACTGTCGATGACCGGACGCCGAGGGTGGCCGACGTGAGCGGCCCGTCGCGGCTCGCCGACCCCGACGAGGCGATCAGTGCCGACGAGCTGCAACTCGCCGCCCGCAACCACGGCCTTCCGCTGGAGGCGCTGCGGTACGACGTCACCCCGGCCGGGCTGCACTACCTGCTGATCCACTACGACATCCCGGAGGTGGATCCGGCGACGCACGCCCTGACGCTCGCCGGCGCGGTCGACAGGCCGCTGACCGTCACCCTGGCCGACCTGCGCGAGCGACCACGGGTCACCCACCGGGTCACCCTTGAGTGCGCCGGCAACGGCCGGGCTTTGCTGCACCCCCGGCCGGTGAGCCAGCCCTGGCTGGTCGAGGCGGTCGGCAACGCCGAGTGGACCGGCACCCCCCTCGCTCCGCTGCTGCGCGAGGCGGGCCTGAGCGCCGACGCGGTCGACGTGGTGTTCACCGGCGCCGACCACGGCGTCGAGCGCGGCGTCGAGCAGGACTACCAGCGGGCGCTGCCGGTGGCCGACGCGCTGCGCGAGGAGGTGCTGCTGGCGTACGAGATGAACGGCGCTCCCCTGCTGCCGCAGCACGGCGCCCCGCTACGGCTGATCGTGCCGGGCTGGTACGGCATGGCCCACGTCAAGTGGCTGCACTCGATCGAGGTCCGGACGGAGCCGTTCGAGGGATACCAGAACGCGGTGGCGTACCGGCTGCGTCGCGACGCCGACGACCCGGGCGTGCCTGTCACCCGGATCGAGCCGCGCGCGCTGGTCCGCCCGCCTGGCTTTCCCGACTTCATGACGCGCCGCCGGGTGCTGCCTGCGGGACCGTGCACTCTGGACGGTCGGGCGTGGTCGGGGCACGCTCCGGTGGTCGCGGTGGAGGTGAGCGTCGACGGCGGGGCGAGCTGGGCGCCGGCCGAGCTGGACCCGGCGACGGGCGGGGAGTTCGCCTGGCGGCGGTGGCGACACGAGTGGACGGCGACGCCCGGCCGGTACGTCCTCAGCGCGCGGGCGACCGACGCGTCCGGGCGGACCCAGCCGGTCGAGCAGCCGTGGAACCGTGGTGGCTTCGCCAACAACCTGGTGCAGCGCGTCGAGGTCGTGGTGCCGGCCGAGTGACCGGCACGGCGGGCCGCGCCACTGATGGGGGGACCGTGGTGTGGCCCGCGGTCGTCAGCCGCCGAAGCCGGAGTCGGCGGGCAGCGAGATGTCGGGCTTCTCCAGCTCCTCGACGTTGACGTCCTTGAAGGTCATCACCCGGACGTTCTTCACGAAGCGGGCCGGACGATACATGTCCCACACCCAGGCGTCGTGCATCTCGACCTCGAAATAGACCTCGCCGTCGGAGTTGCGCACGTGCAGGTCGACCTGGTTGGCCAGGTAGAACCGGCGCTCCGTCTCCACCACGTAGGAGAACTGGCGGACAATGTCGCGGTACTCCCGGTAGAGCTGCAGCTCCATCTCGGTCTCGTACTTTTCGAGATCTTCCGCGCTCATCGCACTCCGCCTTCCATGACCACATCTTCCCCCACCGGCGCCGGAGGCCGAGGCTGCTCGCCCAACGCCACGCCGACGGTACCCCCTGACGCCCAGGAGCGCTCCATCGGCTCGTCCGACGCCGGGCCGACGGGCCGTCGGGCGCGCGGCGGTCGGCCGTCGCGGCCGGAGACGGCGGCGACATTGACGTACGAGAAGCGGTGCTCCCGGCACGGTCCGTGCTCCCGCAGCGCCGCGCTGTGCTCCGGGGTGATGTAGCCCTTGTGCTCGGCGAAGCCGTACGACGGGAACACCCCGTCCATCTCCACCATGATCCGGTCCCTGGTGACCTTGGCGAGCACGCTTGCCGCCGCCACACACGCGGCCACCCGGTCGCCCTTCCACACCGCGAGCCCCGGCACACCGAGACCGTCCACGCCGAAGCCGTCGGTCAACACGTACTCCGGGCGGGTGGTGAGCGAGGCGAGCGCCCGGCGCATCGCGGCCAGGTTGCACACGTGCAGCCCCCGGGCGTCGACCTCGTCGGCCGGGATGACCACCACGGCGTACGCCAGGGCGCGGTCCACGACCTCGGCGTACACCCGTTCCCGGCTGGCCGGGGTGAGCAGCTTGGAGTCGGCCAGCCCGTCGATCTCGCCGCGTCGCCCCTCCGGCAGCACCGCCGCGGCGGCGACCAGTGGGCCGGCGCAGGCGCCCCGGCCGGCCTCGTCGGCGCCGGCCACGTGCCGGAAGCCGCGCCGTTGCAGCGCTCGCTCCAGCGCGTACAGGCCGGCTTCCCGGCGCACGACTGTGCGCGGCGGGGTCAGCACGGTCCCTCTTCGGAGCGGGCCTCGGCGGCCGGCGGCAGGAGCCGGGCCAGCAGGTCGGGCAGCTCGGGTGGGTAGTACCGGTCGCCGCTGGCGGCCAGCTCGGCCGGCAGCCACCAGCGGTGACCGGCGATGCTGCGCTGCTCGACGTCGGTGAAGCCGACGGTGTCGACAGGCCACGACGACACCCGGAGCAGAAAAAAGTCCTGCTCCTGGCGGTACCAGCCGCCGTCGAACGGAAACTCGGTCGTGTCGGAGAAGACGCTTTCGCCCAGGTCGGCGGGGTCGACCCGCAGCCCGGTCTCCTCGGTCAGCTCCCGTGCCGCGCAGGCCGCCGGGGACTCGGCCTCGTCGAGCCCGCCGCCCGGCGTGAACCAGTAGCGATGCTCGGGGCGGGCCGGGTCGAAGCCCGCGAACAGCAGGACCCGACCGGCCCCGTCGACGAGCAGCACCCGGGCCGCGCGTCGAGGGGTGTAGACACGGTCGGCACTGTTCGCGCCTGCGGGGCTCGCAAGCTCACTCCTCGCGCTCACGGTCACCGCACCAGCCTGCCAGACGCGCAGTGGATCGCCCATGCCCCCGCCGGTTCTACGGCTTGGGAATGCCGTCGAACCCGTCGGGCACCGTCAGCCAGGTGGCCCGGTTGACGGGCCAGAAGACGGTGAACGCCCGCCCGACGACCTCACCCTCGGGGATGGTGGCCTCGGTGATGTTCTGGTTGGACTGCTGCCAGTGCTCCAGCGAGTCACCCGAGGCCGACCGGTGGTCGCCCATCACCCACAGCCGCCCCTTCGGCACGGTGATGTCGAACTCCTGGTCGGCCGGCTTGTCGCGGACGCCGTCGATCGAGAAGATGTACGGCTCGTCGAGCGACTTGCCGTTGATCATCAGCCGTTCCTGCGGATCGCAGCAGACCACGTGGTCGCCGCCGACGCCGATCACCCGCTTGATGAAGTCCTCACCGTCGGGGTTGCCGCTCCACTCGGTGGGCGCCTTGAACACGATCACCTCGCCGCGGTGCGGTGAGCGGAAGTCGTAGACCAGCTTGTTGACCAACACCCGGTCATCGATCTTGAGAGTGTTCTCCATGGACGGGGAGGGGATGAAGAAGGTCTGCAGCACGAAGGCGCGGACCAGCACCGCGACCAGGATCGCCACACCCAGCAGGATCGGCAGCTCCTTCCAGAAGGAGCTGCGCGGCTTGTCGGTCTGCTCGTCAATCACGCCAAGGAGCCTACGTTGCCGGACCGGACGGCACCGTCCGGAACGCGCGGGAACCCCTCAGCGCGGCCACCATCGGGAGTATCAGCAGCACACCGCCCTGTGGGGACGGCCGGACCGGGGGCGCACCGGACGCTGCCGTAGCCGGCGCGGCCACGTCGTCGAAGGTCGACGGCACCGACAGCGCGGCCCAGCGCGACGACGGCCAGACCACCATGAACGCCCGGCCGACCACATTGTCGATCGGCACCGGCCCCTGGCAGCGCGCGTCCTGGGAGACCTCGCGGTGATCCCCCATCACGAAGATCTGCCCCGGGGGTACGACCACCTCGTCGAAGCGCCGGGAGCGGCACTCCTGCGGATTCGGTGGCAGATCCAGCGGGGAGTCGCGCAGCACGTACGGCTCGTTGAGCGGGGTGCCGTTCACGGTGACCCGGCCCTGGGAGTCGCAGCACTTCACCCGGTCACCGGGCACGCCGATCACACGCTTGATGAAGTCCTTCTCGCCGGGACGGCTCACCCCGACCAGATCCCCGACGGTGCGGGCCACCTTGCCGGCGAACCCGGGCTCCGGCTGCTCGTCGACCTGCGGCGCCCAGCGGTCGGTGCCCCGGAACACCACCACCTCGCCGCGCTCCGGATCCCGAACGTCGTAGACGACCTTGTTGACCAGCACCCGATCGCCGATCAGGAGGGTGTCCTCCATCGAACCGGACGGGATGAAGAACGCCTGGAGCAGGAACGTGCGGATCAGCACCGCGAGGCAGAACGCCACCACCAGCAGCAGTGGAAGCTCCTGCCAGAGGGGCATCTGGCGGCGGCCGCGGCGCACCCGCCGGCGCCACGGATCGACGGTGCCGTCCTCGTCAAGCGTCTGCACCACGCCACTCCCCGGTCCACAGAAACACCACCGCCCGGGAGCCTCGTCGAGGCTCCACGGGCGGTAGTGGACGGCTGCCCGCCACGTTGGCGGGGTCGCCGCCTGGCTGCGCCCGTACGACCAGGGTAGTGCGGTCTGGTCGGTACGGCATACGCGCAGCTCAGGCGGCGTGGCGAGCGGGAAGTCAGCTGGGCTGCTTCTCCCGCTTCTCCTTGATCTTGGCCTTCTTGCCGCGCAGCTCGCGCAGGTAGTAGAGCTTGGCGCGACGCACGTCACCGCGGGTCACGATCTCGATCCGGTCGATGCCCGGGCCGTTGATCGGGTAGGTCCGCTCGACGCCGACGCCGAAGCTGACCTTGCGGACCGAGAAGGTCTCGCGCAGACCGTCACCCTGGCGGCGGATCACGACGCCCTGGAAGATCTGGACACGGGACCTGTTGCCCTCGACGACCCGCGCGTGCACCTTGACGGTGTCACCGGCACGGAAGTCGGGAAGGTCGGTCCGCTTCGACTGGGCGTCAAGGGCGTCCAGGATGTTCATCGCTGCGTCCTCGTAAGGCTCACGGCGCACCGTCACTCGGTGCGCGGGTGGGTGATTCTGATCCCCGGGTGGTGGTCGGCGAACCGACCCCGGTCGGGAATCCTCGCAGCCGCCCGCGGGCGCGGACGGATGCGGCAACCCCCCTACTTTGCCACATCCCCCGGTGGTGGCTGAAATCCGGCCCGTTCCAGCGCCGCGATGTCCCGTTTGTCGAGCCGCTCGGGCGGCAGCGCGGCCAACAGGTCCGGGCGCTGGGCCGCGGTCCGCAGCAGCCCCTCCTCGCGCCGCCAGCGCGCGATCCTGCCGTGGTCGCCGGAGCGGAGCACCTCCGGGACGTCGTGCCCGCGCCAGCTCGGCGGCTTCGTGTAGATCGGGGCCTCCAGCAGCCCGTGCGCGTGCGACTCCTCGTCCAGCGAGCCGGCGTTGCCCAGCACCCCGGGCAGCAGTCGGGTGACCGCCTCAAGGATCACCAGCACCGCGACCTCGCCGCCGAAGAGAACGTAGTCGCCGAGCGACACCTCGGTGACAGGCATCCGGGTGGCGGCGTGCGCCAACACCCGCTGGTCGATCCCCTCGTACCTGCCGCAGGCGAAGAGCAGGTGCGGCTCGGCGGCCAGCTCGTGCGCCATGGCCTGGGTGAACGGGACGCCCGCCGGGGACGGCACGAGCAGCCGGGGCGGTGGGGCCTCGGCCGGGGCGAGCGCGTCCAGCGCCGCGCCCCACGGCTCGGGGCGCATCACCATGCCCGGGCCGCCACCGTAGGGGGTGTCGTCGACCGTGCGGTGCACATCGTGGGTCCAGGACCGCAGGTCGTGCACGGCGAGCTGGAGTACGTCGTTGGCCCGGGCACGGCCGATCAGCGACAGGTCCAGTGGGGCGAAGTACTCCGGGAAGATCGACACGACGTCGACGCGCATGCGGGGTGGTCCTAAAGGTCGAGCAGTCCGGCCGGCGGGTCGACGATCACGCGTCCACCGGCCAGGTCGACCTCCGGGACGATCGCCCGGACGAACGGGATCAACGCGGTACGCCCCTCGGGACGCCGCAGCACCAGCAGGTCGGACGAGGGCGCGTGGTCGATCCGGGCGACCTCGCCGAGCTGCTCGCCAGCAGGGGTGACCACGGCCAGACCCACCAACTGGTGGTCGTGGAACTCCTCCGGGTCCTCCGGAGGCGCCACGTCGGCGCTGTCCACCACGAGCAGGGTTCCGCGCAGCGCCTCGGCGGTGTTGCGGTCCAGGATGCCCTCGAAAGCGATAAGCACCCGACCCTGGTGGAAGCGGGCTTCCTCGATGGTCAGCTTCGCGGGAACCCGGAACGGCACCCCGGGCTCGTCGGTGGTGGGAGGGGGTGTCGCCCCCGGTTCGGTGCGCAGCACCGCACCGGGGGCGAACCGTGCTTCGGGTTCGTCGGTCCGCACTTCCACGGTGACCTCACCGCGGACACCGTGCGGCTTGCCGATCCTTCCGACGACGAGCTGCATCAGTACGAGTCGACGATGTCGACGCGTACCCCGCGCCCGCCGATGGAGCCGATCACCTGACGCAGCGCCTTGGCGGTCCGGCCGGACCGCCCGATCACCGTGCCGAGGTCCTCGGGGTGCACGCGGACTTCGAGCCGCTTGCCCCGACGGGAATCGACCATCCGGACCCGGACGTCATCCGGGTGATCGACGATGCCCTTGACCAGGTGCTCCAACGCCGGACGCAGAGGCATGTCAGGCCTGCTCACCGGCGTCGGCAGCGGGGGTCTCGGCCGGAGCCTCGGTCGCCGGAGCGGCCTCGGCCTTCGGGGCCTCGGCCGGAGCCTCGGCAGCCTTGGCGGCCTTCTTGGCCGGCTTGGCCGGGGTCTCCGGGGCGAGACCGGCGGCGGCCTTCGCCTCAGCCTCGTACGCCGCCTTGCGGTCGGCCCGCTCGGGGGCGACCTTCAGCGGCGGCGGGGCCGGCAGGCCCTTGTACTTCTGCCAGTCACCGGTCAGCTCCAGCAGCCGCTGCACCGCCTCGCTCGGCTGAGCGCCGACGGACAGCCAGTACTGGACCCGCTCCGACTTGACCTCGATGATCGAGGGGTCTTCCTTGGGCTGGTAAACCCCGACGAACTCGATCGCCCGGCCGTCGCGCTTGGTGCGCGAGTCGGCGATGACGATGCGGTACTGCGGGTTGCGGATCTTGCCCATCCGCAGGAGCCGGATCTTTACGGCCACAGTTGTTTCGCTCCTGTTGCGATCTCACCAGCCCGTTATGGGCGGTGTGCGTGGGTGAGCGCCGACCGGACCCGTGGGGTTGGGCCGGAGACTACTCGGTGGACTAGCGACGTGCCCGGGTTAGAGGGCGCCGGACGCGCGCCGGATACCAGCGACCCATTCTGCCAGATGGAGCGCCGATCCCTCGCACCGGAGCCCCGAGCGAGCCCACCTGACACCACTACGTGACCGACATCACTCTCCCACCGGGGCCCTCGCGGCCCGACAACTCGGGGGTGGCCAGCCGAGCCAGCAGCTCGCGGGCCGGACCGGCGGGCACCGTCCGCAGCGCCTCACGTGCACGTTGGGCATGCTCGGCGACCAGGCCGAGCAGCCCGATCACCCGCGGGTCGTCGTGCGCAACCGCCGCCCCGGGCCGCGCCGACCCACCCCACCGGGACGCCCCGGTCAGGTCCCGAAGCTGCTCGCCGAGGGCGTGGGCCGCGCCAACCTCCCGACCGTACGCGGCCAACGCGTTCACCACCGGCACCCGAGCGCCTCCGAGCCGACCGCCGAGCCGACACGGCAACTCGAACGCGACGGCGGCCCGCCCCGCCAGCAGGGCGCCACCGGCATCGGAACCGGACGGCGGGCCGGCACGCAGTTCCAGAGCCCGACCCTCACAGGCCACCGTCAACGCCTCGGCGAACTCGGCGACGACCGGGCCACCGCCCTGCGCGGCGAACTCGTAGGCGCGGGCCAACAGAAAGTCCGCGACAAGCACCGCGAACCGGTTGCCCCACGGCGTCGGCCGAGGCCCGGTCGACCCGGCCTCGTCTCTGGCGCTGTCCACCGCCAACCCGGCGAGAAGCCCCAGGTCCACCGCCGCGGCGAGGGCGTGCCGCAGCGGATGTTCCCGGCCACCTACCGCTGCGGCGACAAGCAGCAGCACCGACGGACGTAGCGAGAGGGTCGACAGGTCCTCGTCCACCCCGCCGAGCCGGACGAACATCGGCCAGTCCTCCCGAACACATCCGGCCAGCAGTTCGCCCACCGCCAGAAGATCGCGCCGCAGGTGGCGGGCGAGTTCCGGGGCCGGCGCGGGCAGCGGGTCCAGCAGCACACCGGCTCGCGCGCCGTCCGGGAAGAGCGCCAGCCTTCGGCAGAGCGCGAAGAGTGGGCGGTCGTCGTCGAAGGTGGCGTCGAGCACCCGCCAGGCGAGCAGGTACCGGCGCACCGAGTACCGGCCGGTCTCGAAATAGCCGGACTGCCGGACGGCCAACTGCCGGGCGTACGGAGCGGGATCCACAGGTCCCACCTCGGCGTGACGAAGGGCGGCGTCGATCCGGTCGGCGGCGAGCAGACCCGACTCCAGGGCGAAGCTGATGCCCTCGCCGGTGAACGGGCTGACCAGACCCGCCGCGTCGCCGACCAGCAGGAGCCCCGGCACACCGCACCGGGACGGGTCGAAGTCCAGCCGCAGCGGCGCACCGGTCATCGGCCCGGCCGGGCGGGCCGCCCGGAACCGCCTGTCGGTCGCCGCCAGGTCGGCGACGAAACGCTCGTACAGCAACCGGACGTTCTCCCGGTGGGTCGGGTCGAAGAGGCCCACGCCGACGTTTGCCGTCCCGTCACCGACCGGAAACACCCAGCCGTAGGAGGGCAGCACCCGTCGGTCCGTGACGTCGGCCAGCGGGAGGTGGATCTCCAGCAACTCGTCGAGGTCCGTCACCTCGGTGAAGTAACCCCGGGCGGCGAACCCGGTCCACTCCCGGTCCGGACTCCGCAACCCGGCCTGGTGAGCCAGCCGCGAGGAGGCCCCGTCGGCGGCGACCACAGCCGGGGCGCGCAGCGCAAACCGGTGTCCCTCGTACTCGATCCGCACGCCGTGGACCCCGGCGCCGCCGCCGATCAGCCCGGTGGCGCGCGCCCCGGTCCACAGCACCGCGCCGGCGCTCACCGCCCGCCGGCACAGCACCGCGTCCAACTCCAGCCGGGGCACCACCATGCCGTACCCGGTGCCGTCGGGGTCCTCGTAGTGGAAGTCGCGAGCGCCCCGCCCGCGCATCCGGATCCGCACCCCGCCGACCCGCTGGGCACCCGTCAGCTCGTCGAGCACTCCCATGTCGGCCAGCAGACGCACCGCGCTGCGGGTCAGGCCGTCGCCGCAACACTTGTCGCGGGGAAACTCGCGCCTGTCGACAAGCAGAACCCGGCGGCCCAGCACCGCCAACCGGTACGCCGCGGCCGCACCGCCCGGCCCGGCGCCCACCACCACCGCGTCGAAGCCGTCGAGCCGGTCCGGAACCATCATCGGGCTCGGCCTGTCCGGCGGGTCCACGTCAACCCGCCCGGGTGACGGCATAGTCGGCGAGCCGGACCAGCGAGTCCCGGGCCGGGCCGGGCGGCAGCGGATCCAGCCGCCGGGCGGCCTGCGCGGCCCTGCTCCGGGCCTCGGCGAGGACCTCGTCCACCGCGCCCGAGGCGACGACCAGCTCAGCCACCTCGGTCAACTCCGCCGGAGTGGGCTCGCGTACCTCGAGGAGGTCGCGCACCCGCCCGGCCACCGCTGTGTCGCGGGCCAGCAGCCGCAGCACCGACATGGTGTAGACCCCTTCCCGTACGTCCGTCAGCGGCCGCTTGCCGAGTGCCGCGTAGCTGCCGCGCACGTCGAGCGCGTCATCGGTGAGCTGGAAGGCGACCCCGAGGTCGTGGCCGTACCCGGCCAACGCCTCGACGGTCGCCGGCGACGCACCGGCGAGCAGCGCGCCCAACCGGCAGGGCAACTCGAACAGGGTCGCCGTCTTGCCAGCGATGATCTCCAGGTGCTCGGCCTCGGTGAGTCTGGTGTAGAACGCGTTCTCCGTCTCGCGGAGCTGGCCCGTGCAGAGCGCGACCAGGGCGGCCGCCGCCTCCCGGCCGTACCTGTCGTCGAAGGCGGCGAGCAGGGCGATCGCCCGGGCGACCAGGAAGGTCCCGGCGACCACGGCCGCCGGCTCGCCCCATTCGGCGTTGACGCTGGGGCCGTGCCTCCGGGTGACGGCACGGTCCATCACATCGTCGTGGTAGAGCGAGGCGAGGTGCAACAACTCCAACGCCGCGGCGGCGTCGAGCAGATGTGCCGGACGGACGGTGCCGAATTCGGCCGCGACCAGCAGCAGCGCGGGACGGATCCGCTTGCCGCCACGGCGTTGCAGCGCCGTCGCCATCGCCCAGAGCGCCGGGTCCGACGCGGCGACGGCCTCCCGCATCCGCCCGTCCAGGCCGGCCAGCGCCTCCCGGGCACGGGCGCTGGCCAGCCAGTCCGGGCCGGTTGGGTCACCCATCGTCACCGCTTCCGCTTCGGCTTCGACTTGGTGGGCTTCTCGTCCGCCGCTTGCCGGGCGTCGCCGCCGCTCGCACCGCCGCCACAGCCACAGCCACCGTCGCCGCGCCGACCACTGCCCGGTGCACACAGGGTGGGCACCCGCTCCACCAACTCCTGCGCCTTGCGCAGCAGTTGCTCATCGTCGAGCATCCGCAGGATCTCCACCGGAGTACGACCGACAGCGTCGTTGGCCAGCGCCAGCACCTCCTCGGCGGCGGACAGCTCCTCGGCGGTCAACCGGTCCGCGAACCGGCGCAGCGTCTTGCGGGCCTCGTCGAGGTGCTCGGTCGTGAGCGTCGCCTCGGAGCGCTGCGGCTGGAGCAGTACCGCACGGGCCGTCTCGGCGTACGTGTCGTAGAGCTTCTGCAGGTGCCGCCGGTCGGCGTCGGAGAGCTTCGTCGACCGGGCCCGAGCCACCAGCCGATCCTCGTTGGCGAAGTAGGTGTCGACGGCGAACCGGCCGACACTGGTCTGCTGCAGGTAGCGCTGCCGGAACTCCTTCTCGACCGCCACGTCGAGGTCGACGTCACGGTCCAGGACCCGGCGGGCGGTACTGCTGGAGGCGCAGCCACAGGCACTCTCGTTGCCCCCCGCGCCGCCCAGGTAGACCACCGACCCGGAGTCGCCGCCCTCGGACAGGTGGGCGGTGGCGATCTGGCCCTCGAAGGTGGCCACGCCGACGCCGGGGCCGTAGTCGATGCTCGCGCTGACATCCACCTCGGTCACCGTGGAGGTGGTGTACTCGGTGGTCCGACCGACCTTCTCCACGTTGCTGCCGATGTCGACGCCGGCGATGGCGCTTGCCCCCGCGGGGAAGGTCACGTCGAGTTGACGCAGCACCTCGTCGATGGGGTTGATCAGGGTTCGGTTGCACGAGCCGGCGAAGAGCAGACCGACCGCCGGATGGTCGCTGTTGGCCACCGGGAAGATGTCGTTCTTGACCCGGTCGACTACGTCGTTGGGCTGGGAGACCTGGCCGATCGCGCAGTCCACCCGGTTGCCAGCTGGGTTGATCATGACAAATCGCTTGAGCGTGGCGATGGTGTCGGCCGGCGCGGTGCCGCCGTCGTACGAGCCGGGCTGCGTGATCGCGTCGCCGATCACCCCGGCGTTGGAGTTCGCCAGCACGTGGTTGTTGCTCAGGATGCAGAGCGAACCGTCGGTGTTGTCGGTGACCAGCGCGCCAAGCGTGCCGGCCGTGACGTTGACGTGCGCGATGCTCACCCCGTTGGGCGCCGGACGTTCCCGGGCGGTGAACTCCTGGGCGAAGAACGGGCCGGTCTCCACCACGTCGACCTCGACGAAGTCGGGCCCGAAGTAGACCCGCCGCGGCAGCAAACGGGTGGTGGGTAGGAACTGCGTCGGCACCTTGCGCACCACGTACACCACCAGGGCCGGCTCGTCCGTGCGGCGGCCGCTGACCTCCCGTCGGCCGTAGGCGAGACCGCTGACGTTCGGGTCACCGAGCAGCCCGGCCAGTGGGCCTTGACGAGCCGCCCGAGCCAACGCCCGGGCCTTGACGTAACTGTCGTCGTTCGGATTGGACATGGCGCCTCCTGCCGTGCAACGGGGTGATGGATCAGGTTCGGCGGGCCTCGAACGGCCCGGTGAGCACGAAGCGCAGCGGGACACCGTCGACGCTCTCGCCGGTGCGGGCCGCCAACACGGGGTCGGTGACGTAGACGCTGATGACGTACGGGCCGGACGGATCGGGCCGGCCGATGCCGGTGCCGACTGCGGCGTACCGTCGGGTGAGGTCGGTCCGGTGCGCGGCCAGCACGGCACGGACGTTGTCGAGCGAGCCAGGTTCAGCCACAGCAGCCGCCACGGGTCGGAGGGTCGGACCGGCGGGTCGAACCGGTGACACCGGGATCGACGGGAACCGGGTGCGACGTGGGATCGCCGTGTTCGCCAGCGGAGTCGTCGTCCGGCCCGGCGGTGTCGGCGTACTCGGCGCAGAGCCGGACCAGCAGCCCCTCCGCCGACCGGCCGACGATTCGGACGGCGACGATGCCGGGACCGGCCAGGGTCACCGCCGCCGGGCCCGGTGGCGAGTTCGCCGGCACCTCGACGCGGTCGAGCTGCGTGCCGTCGTCGTCGAGCGCGGCCAGCTCGACCGGTTTGCCGCCCTGGTTGACCACTGTGGCGACGACCCGGTCCGCCGGGTGGGGCAGGGCGATGTAGACGCCGGCGCCGAGCTGGAGGGCCGCGCCGCCGGTGGGCGGCCCGACCACGACGACCACCCGGCCGCCGCCGTCCAGCGAACGGATGAGGAACCCGTGGTCCGTCCACTCGGCCGGGTACTGGGTGCCGGGCTGACGGTCGGCGAAGTCGAGGCAGTCGCGCGGCAGTGGTGGTGGCGGCGGCAGCTCCGTCGGGCAGTACGGCTGCGCGGCCAGCAGGTCCACGTCGTCGAACCACACCCGTCCGCCGCCCCTTCGGGGTTCACCGCCGTCGGCCACGGCCTCCAGGAAGACGGTCACCGCGGCGGCCTGGGCGGCGACGCGTACCACCAGCGGGGTCCACCGCTGCGCGCTCGTGCCCTCGCTCCAGACGACGGCGGCGGAGGTGGGGTCGGTGCCGCCGGTCGGGTCGACGCCGAGCCGGGCCGTCGCGGGTTCGGCCTGGTCGAGGTCGTACCAGGCGGTGAGCTGGTAGGCCCAGCCCGGGTTGGCCCCGATCTGCTGCCGGATGCCGACCCGCTGCTGCGGACCAGGAACGAGCCCCTGCGCCCGGCGACCACCGTGCACCACGAAGTTGCTCGCGACATGGTGCCCGGTGCCCCCGGCCGCAGGGCCGGCCAGCACGTACGGCTCCCACCCGTTGGCGACCTGTCCGGTGGTGCGCTGGGCGAACCCGTCCTCGAAGTGCCGGTTCACCACGTCGACGGCCCGGACCACCAGCTCGTCGACACCGGTCCCACCGTCGTCGTCGACCACCGTGCACCGGGTCAGGAACGTGCCGCAGTCCGGGTAGCGGTGGGACAGCACGGCGGTTCCCCTGCCGGCCGGCGGCTCGTGCGTCTCGGTGACCACGGCCGGCAGCGGCGGGGTGCAGTCGCCGAAATCCCAGACGGCAGTGTGCGTGTCGCACCAACCGGGATCGGTGAACGCGGCGGTGAGGGTGAGGACCGTGCAGGGGTAGGTGAACAGGTCCGGGCCGGCATCGACAACGGGTGGGACGTTGCGCACCGTCACGGTCCGGGTGTCCGTCGCCATCCCACCGTTCTGGTCCCGGACCCGCAGGGTCACCTCGTACACCCCGTTGTCACACCAGGCGTGCTGGACGGTGCTGGTGCCCTCGGCCCGCGGCGGGGTGTTGGTCTCCACGACCGTGCCCGGCTCGGTGGGTTGGGCGTCGCCGAAGTTCCAGGTGGTCTCGTGGGTGTCGGCGTACTCGACGTCGCTGAACCGGCCGACGAGTGTGACCACCTCACCCTCGTCCACGGTGAGGTCCGGGCCGGCGTCGACAGTGGGCGCCACGTTGGCGACGTACACCAGCGCGAAGTGGCGGCTGGTGGCGCCGCCGGGCTGGTTGATCGTCAACGAGTGCGCCGCCAGGTAGGTGCCGCTGGCCGCGTAGACGTGGTTGACGTCCGCCGTGGCGGCCGGTGCCGCGCCGTCGCCGGCCAGCCAGGTGTAGCCGGCCGCGGCGCTGGTGTGCCCGGCGGCCAGCAGCACTGCCGACTGGGCTGTCCCGGTGTACGGTCCACTGCTGCGGGCGGCGAGCACCTCGGTGCTCTCACAGGAGCTGAGCACCTCCAGGTCACCGGCGAGGACGAGCCCGTCGGCGTTGATCACGATCGGGTCGAAGAAGACGGCCCTGACCCGCCCGATCCGGGCCAGCTCGGGCGGCCAGCCGGTGATGCCGCTGACCGCCCCGGTGATCGGGTCGACAAGGCGCGACCCGCCGATGTTGTTGACCACGGCCGTGATCACCGCGGCGACCACGATGATGATGACCCCGATCAGGATGCTCCCGGCGCCGAAGCTGATGATCGCCAGGATGATGGCGATGACCCAGAACAGGACCGACTCCTCGGGGTCGACGTCCGGTTCGCCGATCAGGTGGTTGTCCATTCGCTGGACGCCGTCGGGGTTGAGATCGCCGCTCGGGGTCCAGTGCAGTCCGACGTCGGCCCGGAAGCTGGCGTCGACGTCGATGCTGCCGAGGATCGCGTCGATGACCGTCAGCTCTCCGGTCATCCGGATCGACCCGTCCCGGAGTTCGACGTCCAACTCCCGGACGTCCGCCTTGTCGTCGCCCTGGTCGACGCGGCGCGGCAGGTCGCTGTCCGCCCAGCCGTTGGCGACGCGGGCGGAGTCGATGTTCTCCTGCACGATCGTCCCGTCGAGCAGGATGGCGAAGTCCCGCCCGGCCGGTACGACGTTTGTCATCGCCCCGATGTCGGCGCCCTCGCCGGCGTTTATCGCTATCACCAGCAGGTCGGCGAAGACCCGGGTGGCGACATTGTCGGCCTCGAAGACCTCGCCACCCACCTCCGGCGTCCACAGGGCCAGGAAGCCCCGCCCGACCAGGTCGTCGAAGAGCAGGTCACCGATGGCCGTCTCGATCTGCGCCACGGTGGGCACCACGATGCTCTGCGCCCCGAAGCCGTGCACCAACGCCGCCCCCTGCTGGTTGAGCTGGGCTTGCAGCGCGTTGTCGAGAAACCCGAAGAGGGTGGCGTTGTTTGTGGTGAAGTGGGTGCCCTCGATGCCGGGCGCCGGGTTGATCGGCCCCGCCACCACTGTCGCGGTGTCGAAGCGCAACGTGTACGCCCCCGGCGGGGTCTCCAGCGGCACCGTGATGGCGAGCCGGGTCTCCACAGCCATCGGGTCGGCCAGCGAGGGCGCCGCGCCACTGCCCACGATGTGGAACATCCGCAGGTAGATCGGCATGCTGATGAGGACGTGCGTCGGGTCGGGCTGACTGACGTCGATCCGGTGGGCGGGGTCGGCCTGGTCGTCGTAGATCTCCAGGTGGGTGTCGAGGGTGTAACTCCCGACGCCGAGGCCGAGTACCAGCCCGGTGTCGTCCTGCTCGTGTGGGATCGCCGGAATACCGGGATGCAGCACGCCCCCTGGGCCGCCGTTCTCGTAGGCGAAGTGGACGTACTCGCCGAGGATCTGAACGAGCTTCGGGGCGAGAGGGTCGCCGCTGGTCAGGGTCGCGGTGACCGCGCTGCGGGGCAGGCCGTCGAAGCGCAGCCCCACGTTCTTCGAGTCGGGCAGCACCCCGATCGGCACGCCGGCGTGCGCGGTGGCGGTGAGGTCCAGCAGTTGCGCGGAGGGCACCGGCGGGTCGGCGACGATCACCTGGATGACCAGACCGAAGGTGAGTTCGCAACCGTCGATGTCGGGTCGTGGAGTGGCGTCGAGCTGGTCTCGGGGGATCTCCACCTGGCCGCCGGCCGTGGTGAGCCCGCCGATCCCGAGGCCGGCCGGGACCGGCAGGTACTGCGGAATGCGTCCCTCGTCGGTGCTGGTGTCGCCGCACTCGGCGGACTTCCAGGCGCCCTGCAGGGCCTTGCGGAGAACGGGCGAAGTCGCCTCGACGACGACCTCGAAGCCATGGGTGTCGGCCATTGGTCCCCCTTCGGGGCCGATGTGGTGGAGGCCGGAGGGTGTGGACGACCGGAGGCCGGGCCAGACGTCAGAAGTTGCTTGGGGTGGTCGCCGAGCGGCGGGCCGCCCGTTGGTCAGCGGGGAGGGGTGTCGGGCGCGGGCGACTGGAGCCGGCCGGTCACGGCCGTCAACGGCGTGGTCACCGCGCCGCTGAGAATCGCGGCGAAGGCCCGCGGGGGTGCGAACCTCGGCCGACGGGCGGAAATCCGCCGGTACTCCAGCAGCGGAACCAGCACCGGGTGCCGGTCCCGAAGCGGTTCCAGTGGGTCGGCGCCGGCACCGCCGGGCTGCCAGCGCGGCGGGTCGGTGTCCGGTTCATCGCCGTCGGAGCCCGGGAGCACGCCCAGGTCGGTGAGGAGCCGGCGGACGGCAGGACCGTCGTCCGGGTCGACCTGACGGTCGACCCGCCGGGCGATAGTCGTACGCAGATCGGCGAGCTTCTCGGCGGCTGTCGGTCCGAGCCGAATGCGGTCACCGATGCCGGTACGGGTGTCGGGGTTGAACTGGTAGTCGAGGTGCTCGACGGCCAGCAGCGGATTCGTGGCTGCCGCGATCGCGAGGGCGGGAGCGTCGCTCAGCCGGGCGAGGATCACGCTGGCGCGGGCCTGCAGATCGGAGAAGGTGTTGATCTGGTCGGCCATCGGGCCTCCCATTACTGGTGGTGACGTTGCCTGAACCCTAGGCCACCACACCGTTGGCACCACGCTCTATGTCCGCAGAATGACAGACAGTAATGGATGCAGCTCAGCGGACTGGCGGACGATCCCAACCGGCGGGCAGCCCATCCGGTACGCCCCAGTTCGGTGGCGGGACATAGTCACACCAGGTGCCGTCGAACGGGAACACACCCGCCTCGGCGAGCGCGATCACCCGCTCCCCCTCGGCGCGGACGGCCTTCTCGTCGGTCACCCAGTAGTCCTCCGGAAAGGCGAGACGTTCGACGAACTCGTCCTCGTCCTTCCACTGCCAGGTGCGGTCCGGGGCGACCACCACGTCCAGGTCCTGGTCGATCACGTCGACGCCGGCCACCTGTCCGTCGTCCCAGCGGACGCCGGGCTCCTCCAGGTTGACGTACCAGTGGCTGAACCGGCCCGCCGCGTCGCGGAACCACCAGACGGAGTGCGCCGCCCCGGTGGGCAGGAACTTCAACAGCGGCGGCCCGTTCCAGCGCCCCTGTGCGAGCTGGTACGTCGGCGTGATCCACTCGGCGAACGGCAGCCCCCGCATGGTCAGGCCGACCTCGTTGACCTCGTGCGCCACCGGCGAGCCCTCCGCGACCCAGAGCAGCAGCCCCCGCTCGTCGTCGAGGACGACCCGCGCCGGCCTGACCCACCCGATCCGCCCCCGCCGCACGTTCCGGTGCAGGATCAGCCGACCTGGCTCGAAGCGGTCGGCAGTCACCTCAGTAGGCGCGGGCGAGGATGGCGACGAGGTCGGGCTCGTCCTCCGAGTCCGGCACCGAGCCGTCGGCGCGCAGCAGGCAGCGCACCGTCACGCCCTGGCCGTTCGCCTCGGCCTCGCCGGCCACACCGACAGCCGACCACGGAACCCGCGCCCAGCCGGTCGCGGCCGCCTCGATCGCCTCGGCCAGGGTGGCCACCTCGACCGTGCGCGACAACCGGTGGGCGAGCGCCTGGTCGTGCAGCACCTGCTGATCGGCCTCCAACGCCGCCAGCACCGCGCCGACCACGTCGGCCACCGGCGTCGGAGACTTCGACCCGTCGGTACGACGGACCACAGTCGCGTTGCCGACGGCCAGGTCACGGGGGCCGACCTCCACGCGTACCGGATAGCCGCGCAGCTCGGCGTCGACGGCCCGGCGGCCGAACGCGGTGTCGGTCCGGTCGTCGAGCGCGACCCGGACACCGGCGTCGCGCAGGCCGTCGTGCAGCTTGGCCGCCGCCTCCGCGACGCCCTCGCCGTCCTTGACGATCATGATGTACGCCTGGATGGGGGCCAGCCTGGGCGGCACCCGCAAGCCGTTGTCGTCGCCGTGCGCCATGATCAGACCGCCGAGCATCCGGGTCGACGTGCCCCAGGAGGTCGTCCACGCGTGCTCGCGACCGCCCTCCTTGGCGGAGTAGCTGATGTCGAACGCCTTGGCGAAGTTCTGACCCAGTTCGTGGCTGGTGCCCAACTGCAGCGCCTTGCCGTCGCCCATCATGCCTTCGCAGGTGTACGTGGCAGTCGCCCCGGCGAAGCGCTCACGGGCCGTCTTGAGGCCCACCACGACCGGAATGCCGAGCACGTTGACCATCAGATCCTCGTACGCCTCGTGCAGGATCCGCCGCGCGTAGGCGCGGGCGTCCTCGCGGGTGGCGTGCGCGGTGTGCCCCTCCTGCCAGAGGAACTCGCTGGTGCGCAGGAAGATCCGCGGACGCAGCTCCCACCGGACCACGTTGGCCCACTGGTTGAGCAGCAGCGGCAGGTCCCGGTACGAGTCGATCCACTTGGCCATGAACTCGCCGATCACCGTCTCGCTGGTGGGGCGAACCACCACCGGCTCGGCGAGCTGCTTGCCGCCACCGTGGGTGACGACCGCCAGCTCCGGCGAGAAGCCCTCGACGTGCTGGGCCTCACGCTTGAGGTAGCTCTCCGGGATGAACAGCGGGAAGTACGCGTTCTCCGCCCCGGCGGCCTTGATCCGGGCGTCCATCTCGAGCTGCATGCGCTCCCAGATGGCGTAGCCGGCCGGACGGATGACCATGGTGCCGCGGACCGGGCCGTTGTCGGCCAGCTTCGCCTTGGCGATCAGGTCCTGGTACCAGCGGGGGAAATCCTCCGCACGGGGAGTGAGCACGCGTGCCATGACCGCACATCCTATGCGCCACGCGGGGCGTCATCGCGCCCGGGAGTCGCCACGCCGCGCAACGAGCCCTCCGGGCAGCGGTCACCCCCCGCACCCGCACCACGATCCGCGCAACTATCTTGCGCCGCATTCGGCGCGACCCGACGCGGCGTACCACTGCTGAGGGTCAGCGGACGACGCGACCGCGCAGGATCGTGCGGGACGGGGCACGGACGACGCGCAGGTCGTGGCGGGGGTCCTCGGGGTAGACGGTCAGGTCGGCGAGGCCGCCCTCGACCAGGCCGGGGAAGCCGAGCCATTCGCGGGCGCCCCAGGAGGCGGCGGCGAGCACGTCGATCGGCGTCATGCCGGCGCGTTCGTGCAGCAGCAGCATCTCCTCGGCGGCCAGCCCGTGGTCGATGCCACCGCCGGCGTCGGTGCCCACGTAGATCGGTACGCCCGCCTCGTGCGCGGCCCGCACCACCTCGGGGAAACGGTCCCGCAGCGCGAGCATGTGCTCGGCGTACCCGGGGAACTTGGCGCGCGCCTGCTCGGCGATACCCCCGAAGGTCGCGATGTTGATCATCGTGGGGACCAGCGCGGTGCCCCGGCGGGCCATCTCGTCGATCAGGTCGAGACTCAGGCCGGTGCCGTGCTCCACCGAGTCCACCCCGGCGCGCACCATGATCTCGACGGCCGACTCGGAGAAGGTGTGCACCGCGGCGCGTACCCCGGCGTCGTGTGCCGCCCGCACGGCGGCGGTGAGGGTGTCGGCGTCCCAGGCCGGCGCGAGGTCGCCCACGCCCCGGTCGATCCAGTCGCCGACCAGCTTGACCCAGCCGTTGCCGGCCCGCGCCTGCGCGGCCACCGTCGCGGCCACCTCGGCGGCGCCGACCTCGACCCCGATGTCGCGCAGGTAGCGCTTCGGTGGCGCGACGTGCCGGCCGGCGCGAGCCAGTCGCGGCAGGTCCGGCTCGTCGTCCAATTCGGGGTACGGGTACGGCGAGCCGGCGTCGCGGATCGCCAGCACCCCGGCGTCCCGGTCGACGTGGGCCAGCTCGCGGGCCTGGTCGAGCGAGGTGATCGGGGCGCCACCGCGGGCGATGCCGATGTGGCAGTGCGCGTCGACAAGCCCCGGCAGCACGTAACCGCCGTCGACGACCGTCTCCGCACCGGGCACCGGGGCGAGGGTCACCCGGTCGCCGACCAGCCAGAGATCCCGGACCTCGTCGTCGGGGAGCAGCACACCGCGCACATGAAGAGCCATGGGCACAGTCCTACCCGATCACTCCTCGTCGGGGGCGAGCAGGTCGTTCTTCCGGGAGGTCAGGGCCGGCAGGTCCACGGAGACCTTCCACGGGCGCTCGGTGACGAACAGGTCCTCGGTGTGGGCGACCTGCTCGTACTCCCGGTTGGCGCCGAGGGTGTACTCGGTGAGCGTCACGTGCTCCTGCAACGGGTCCACGACCCAGTAGGACCGGACGCCGGCGTGCGCGTAGACCTTGGCCTTGTCGTACATGTCGCGGAAGCTGGAGGTCGGCGAGACGACCTCCACGGCGAGCAGGGCGTCCTCGACCGGGACGGGTGACCGATTGGCGTGCGTACGACGGATGACCACCACGTCGGGGCGCGGCTCGTTGCGCCTGTCGACCCGCATGGACAGGTCGATGCTGACCAGGTATTCCGGCGGGCAGTTGACGCGGAGCGTGAGCAGGAGCTCGACGCAGAACTCTTGGTGTACGGCAGTGGGGGACGGCACGATCAACCTTCCGTTGATCAGTTCGTACGGAAGGTCCTTCGGTAGTTCGCCGAGGTCGTCGACCGTCCACTCGTGCCGTTCGGGCAGGATCGGGGCCGCGGTCATGACATCTCCTTCCAGGGGGCGACATCACCCTAGGCAAGGGTGACGTCGCCCGCCGTCACCGACACGCGTCAGCGCGGGCCCTTGTCGCCGCCCTTGCCGAGCTTGTTGAAGTCGATCTTCGGGAGCTTGAAGCCGGGCGGCAGGCCCTGGCCGCCAGCGAGGTCGTTCGGGTCCATTCCCGGCGGGAGCTGCGGCATGCCGCCCGGGAAACCGCCCGGGAGCCCGGCGCCGGCGCCCGTACGCGGACGACCGCCACCCTTGGTGCCCTTGCGTTTGTTCTTCGGGGACTTGGTGGCCTTGCGCCGGCCGCCGCCGGGCAGGCCCATCATGCCGCCCATCTGCTTCATCATCTTCTGCGCGTCGGCGAAGCGGTTGAGCAGCTGGTTGACGTCCATCACGGTGACCCCGGAGCCGTTGGCGATGCGCGCCCGACGGGAACCGTTGATGATCTTCGGGTTGGTGCGTTCGCCCGGGGTCATCGACCGGATGATCGCGGTGACCCGGTCGAAGTGGCTGTCGTCCAGCTCGGCGAGCTGGTCCTTCATCTGCCCCATGCCCGGCATCATGGCCAGCACGTTGGCGATCGGACCCATCCGCCGCACCGCGATGAGCTGGTCGAGGAAGTCGTCAAGCGTGAACTGCTCGCCGCCCATCAGCTTGGCGGTCATCTTCTCCTTCTGATCCGAGTCGAAGGCCTGCTCGGCCTGCTCGATCAGAGTGAGGACGTCGCCCATGCCGAGGATCCGGCTGGCCATCCGGTCGGGGTGGAAGACGTCGAAGTCCTCCAGCTTCTCGCCTGTGGACGCGAACAGGATCGGCTGCCCGGTCACCTCGCGCACGGAGAGCGCGGCGCCACCACGGGCGTCACCGTCGAGCTTGGAGAGCACCACGCCTGTGATGCCGACGCCGTCGCGGAACGCCTCGGCGGTGCGGACGGCGTCCTGACCGACCATCGCGTCGATGACGAAGATGACCTCGTCCGGGTTGACGGCGTCGCGGATGTCGGCGGCCTGCTGCATCATCTCGGCGTCGATGCCGAGGCGGCCGGCGGTGTCGACGATGACGATGTCGCGGGCGGCGCGCTTCGCGTGCTCGATCGAGGCGCGGGCCACCTGCACCGGGTCACCGGTGCCGTTGCCGGGCTCGGGGGCGTACACCTCGACGCCGGCCCGACCACCGAGCACCTGGAGCTGCCCGACGGCGTTGGGGCGCTGGAGGTCGGCGGCGACCAGCAGCGGCTGGTGCCCCTGACCCTTGAGCCAGCGGGCCAGCTTGCCGGCCAGGGTGGTCTTACCGGAACCCTGGAGACCGGCCAGCATGATCACGGTCGGCGGCTGCTTGGCGAACTGGAGCCGCCGGCCCTCACCGCCGAGCACGTTGATCAGCTCTTCGTTGACGATCTTGATGATCTGCTGGGCGGGGTTGAGCGCCTGAGAGACCTCGGAGCTGCGGGCCCGCTCCTTGACGGCCGCGATGAAGCCCTTGACCACCGGCAGCGCGACGTCCGCCTCCAGCAGCGCGAGGCGGATCTCGCGCGCGGTGGCGTCGATGTCGGCGTCGGTGAGCCGCCCCTTGCCGCGGAGCTTGGTGAAGATCCCGGACAGGCGGTCACTCAAGGTGTCAAACACACGAACATCCCGTTTGTCAGTGTTCCGGCGGGCACAACGCGGCCGGCACTGCGGAGTCCGGCCACCGCTAGGGTAACCGCCCAGCCGCGGGGCCGCTCTCGCCCGGCCCGGCCCGCTTCCCGGGCCTTATCCCAACACCAGACCCGACTGGTACGCGAAGACGACGAGCTGGGCCCGGTCCCGGGCTCCCAGCTTGCCCATCGCCCGGCTGACGTGGGTCCGCGCGGTCGCCGGGCTGACCACCAACCGCGCGGCGATCTCCTCGTTGTTCAGGCCCTCACCGACCAGCCCGACGACCTGACGCTCCCGATCGGTGAGGGTGTCCAGCCGCGGGTGCGGCCGGGGCGCCCGCGACGGCCTGGTGGCGAACTCCCGCACCACCCGCCGGGTCACCGACGGCGACAGCAGCGCCTCCCCCTCGGCGACCAGCCGGATGGCGCGCAGCAACTCCGGCGGCCGGGTGTCCTTGGTGAGGAACCCGCTCGCGCCGTGCCGCAGCGCGTCGAAGACGTACTCGTCCAGCTCGAAGGTGGTGAGCACCACCACCCGCGTACCGGTCAGGTCGGGATCCGCGACGATCCGGCGGGTCGCCTCGATCCCGTCGATACCGGGCATCCGAATGTCCATCAGCACCACGTCCGGCCGGACCTGGCGGGCCAGCTCCACGGCCCGCAGCCCGTCGGCAGCCTCACCGGCGAGCGCCAGGTCGTCCTCGCTCTCCACGAGCGCGCGCAGACCGAGGCGGACCAGGTCCTGGTCGTCGGCGATCAGCACCCGGATCACGCGGGCGGCTCCACGGGCAGCCGGGCCAGGACGCGGAACCCGCCGTCCGGACGCGGCCCGGTCGTCAGCCGCCCGCCCAGCGCGGCCACCCGCTCCCGCATACCGGCCAGGCCGTGCCCCCCGCCCTCCTCGTCGGTCGCGTCGAACGATCCGGCAGGGACCCCGACGCCACGATCGGTGACCTCCACCGTCACCTCGTCGGCCCGGTAGCCGACGGTCACCTCCGCGCGGGCCACCCCGGCGTGCCGCAGCACGTTTGTCAGCGCCTCCTGCACCACCCGGTACGCGGCCAGGTCCACCGCCGCCGGCAACTCCCGAGGCTCGCCGTCCTGGCGCAGGTCGACGGCGAGACCGGCGCCGGCCAGCCGGTCACACAGCGCCGGGAGCCGGGCCAGCCCCGGCACCGGCTCACGCTCCGCGCCCCGGCGCACCGCGCCCAACGTGACCCGGAGCTCGTCGAGCGCCTCCCGGCTGGTGCGACCGATCGCGGTAAGCGCGACCTCCGCCTGCTCCGGCCGTTTCGGCAGCAGATGCAGGGCGATCTCCGCCTGCATGCTGATCGCGGCCAACCCGTGCCCCACCACGTCGTGCACCTCCTGAGCGATGCGCAGCCGCTCCTCGTCGGCCTGCCGCCGGGCCTGCGCGACACGATCACGTGCCTGCTCGGCGCGGCTGCGAGCGGCGGCCTCGCGGTTGACCCGCACCACCACGCCCGCAGCGAACGGTACGACAGCCCAGGCCGACGCGGGGAGCACTCCGGTCCAGCCCGGCGCCGGGCCCCGGGACCAGAAGACGTGCGCCAGCAGCACCACGAAAGCGCCGACGGTGGCGAGCGCCGCCGGTCGCACCGGCAGCCGCAGGGCCACGGTGAACACCGCGACCAGGAACGTGATCAGGATCGGCCCGTACGGATAGCCGAGCACCAGGTACGTCGTGGTGGCCAGGGTGACCACGGCGAGGACGGCGACCGGTGCGCGCCGCCGACCGACGAGCGCCAGCGCCGCGACGGCGATCAGCACCCGGCAGACGGCGTCCACAGGCCTCGACCCCGGCTGGTTGGCCCCCGCGAGCCCGCTGGCGAGTTGGCCGAACCCGAGCAGCGCCAGGGCGAGCACGGCGTCACCCGCCACGTCCGGCCACGCCCGCCACCCGTTCCATCGCATGGCCGTCATTCTGCCCGCGACCACGCCCTCTGACGTGCGTCCACGAGCGGCACCGCCCGTACGCCCCCGGGCGTACCCACCCACTCAGACGGCGGCGAGGATGGCCGCCTCCAGGCGGGCCCGGGTGGCGTCGTCCGGCCAGCCACCCACCAGGTAGAACGCGTCGACCACGTCGGCGCCCAGCGTGGAGATGCGTGCCGCGCGGACCAGGGCGCCCGCCTCGTCGAGCGCGCAGGCGACCCGGTAGAGCAGCCCGGCGGCATCGGCCGCGCGAAGTTCGAGCAGCACGGCGTCGGTGGCGGCCTCGCGGTGCCAGACGACCCGCGGGGCGGCACCGCTGCCCCGGGCGGCGAGCGCTCGACCGCGCAGCCGTTGGGTGACTGACACGTCGCCGGCGACCGCACGACGGAGGTCGGCGCGCAGCGGGACCGGATCGGCCGGCAGGCCGTAGCGGGGTTGCACCCGGCACTCGACAAGGGCTCGGCCGTCGACCACCGAGGCGTCCGCGGAGAGCACCTCCAGTCGGTGCAGGGCCAGGCAGCCGGCCACCGTGGCGAGCAGCCCCCGTCGGTCGGCGGCGGCCACCGCCACGCGGTCCCCGGTCAGGTGGACGACAGGCAACGGGCCGGCCAGCAGCGCCGGATCCGGGGCGGGTGGCTCGGGCAGCACGCCGGTGTCCAGGGCGGTGCGGACGCGGGCGACAAGCTCGGCGACCAGTCGGCCCTTCCAGTCCGACCAGGCGGCCGGGCCGGTGGCCGCGGCGTCCGCCCGGACCAGCGCGTGCAGCAGGTCCAGGGTGCCGGTGTCGCCCACCGCCCCGGCGACCGACGCGATGGTTACCGGGTCGGCGAGGTCCCTGCGGGTGGCCACGTCGGGCAGCAGCAGGTGCAGCCGGACCAGCGTGCCGATCAGCTCGACCTCCGGGGCGGGCAGCCCGACCCGGGTCGCCACCGTCTCGGCCAGCGGCACCCCGACGGTGCTGTGGTCACCGGGCAGGCCCTTGCCGATGTCGTGCAGCAGAGCGCCGAGCAGCAGCAGGTCGGGGCGGTCCACCTCGCGGGCGTGCCGGCTGGCCTCGTGGGCGGCCTGCACGAGATGCCGGTCCAGGGTGTAGCGGTGCACCGGGTTGTGCTGGGGCAGGCTGCGCAGCCTGGTCCACTCGGGCAGCCAGCCGTCCACCAGCCCGTACCTGTCGCAGGTCTCCCAGGCCGGGACCAGGCCGGGACCGGCGCCGAGCAGCGTGGTCAGCGCGGCCCGGGCCTCGGCCGGCCAGGGCGCGGGCAGCGGTGGGCAGTACGCCGCCAGCCACTCGCAGGTGGCCCGGGCGATCGGCAACCGGGTCGTGGCCGCCGCGGCGGCCACCCGCAGCGACAGGCTCGGGTCGGGGCGGGCGCCGATCGCCGTACGGGCCAGCACCAGCTCTCCGTCGTGCTCGACCACGTCGCGGGCCACGGGCCGGCGCACGGGAGGGCCGTTCCCGCCCCGGGATCGGCCGGAGCGCAGCCGGTCGGCGGCGCGGAAGGCGTCATCGAGGGCGTGGCTGACCGTGCGCGCGTCCCCGGCCACCCGACGGAGGAGGGCGTCGCCGTCCTCCACGCCGAGCAGCGCGGCGACACCCTCGCGTTCCTGGGCGACCAGCCGGTCGACCCGGCGACCGACCTGCTGGTGCAGGGCGTCGCGGGTGTCCAGCAGGCGAAGGTGGGCGGCGCGGACGGCGGGGCGCAGCGCGTCGGTGATCCCGGCCGCGGAGATCGCGCGCAGCAGTCCCACGTCGCGCAGCCCACCGGCGGCCTCCTTCAGGTCACCTTCGAGGAGGAAGGCCAGTTCGCCGTGTGCCTGCCAGCGGGCGACGGTGACCTCCCGCAGGCCCGGCAGCTGCCGGACTGCGGTACGCCGCCAGTGGTCGGCGGCGGTGCGGATCAGGGCGTCCGCGAGCGCCTGGTCGCCGACCACCAGGCGGGCGTCGAGCAGCCCGAGGGCGACCTTGACGTCGTCCTGGGCCACCGAGAGGGCCTCGGAGACGGTCCGCACCGAGTGGTCCAGGCGCAGGCCGGCGTCCCAGATCGGGTACCAGACCGAGGCCGCCAACTCGTCCGTGCCGGGCACCCCGGCGTGCAGCAGCACCAGGTCGAGGTCGCCGTAGGGGGCGCACTGCCGCCGCCCCAACCCCCCGACCGCCATCAGCGCGACCCCGTCGCGCGCCGGCAGCAGTCCGCGCAGAAATTCGTCGTACGCGGCCGCCCGCGCCCGGCGGGCGGCCTCCCCGATCCCCCCGGGTACGCCGACGACCTCGTTGATCAAGAGGTTCGCGTCGCCGTCACCGGCGTGCCCTGACGCGTCCTTCTTGATCAACGAGGTCATGTCGTCGTGGCCCGGATCAGAGGGCGTCGAGGCCGCGCTCGCCGGTACGCACCCGGACGACCTCCTCGACACCTGTGACCCACACCTTGCCGTCGCCGATCTTGCCCGTACGGGCGGCGCCGACGATGGCGTCCACGATCTTTTCCACGTCGATCTCGTCGGTGAGCACCTCGACCCGGATCTTGGGCAGGAACTCGACCGTGTACTCGGCACCCCGGTAGACCTCGGTGTGCCCCTTCTGCCGTCCGTACCCCTGGACCTCGCTGACGGTCAGCCCGGCGACGCCCAGGGCGTGCAGAGCCTCCTTCACCGCGTCCAGCTGGTACGGCTTGATGACCGCGGTCACCAGCTTCATGTCCAACCCCTCCATCCCAGGAACGTTAACCGGCGACCTTGGCGCTGACCGGCTCGGTGGGCTCGGCCTCCGGCGTGGCACCGCTCGGCGTGCCACCACCGGGGGTACCGATACCGGCCATCGCGAACGCGCCGCCCGTGCCGCCGCCGGCCGGGGACAGGTCGTAGCTGCTCTCCGCGTGCTCGGCGATGTCGATGCCCTCGACCTCGGCCTCACCCTTGACGCGGAAGCCGATCGTCTTCTCGATGACGAAGGCGAGCACCCAGGCGATACCGAACGACCAGGCGGTGACGATCAGGCCGGCGAGGGCCTGCCGACCGAGCTGGGTCGCGCCGCCGCCGTAGAACAGGCCGTCGGAGCCGCCCACCACGTCGCTGATCGCGGCGTTCACCGAGTTGGTGGCGAACAGGCCAAGCCAGAGCGAGCCGATCCAGCCGCCGACGAAGTGCACGCCGACCACGTCGAGGGAGTCGTCGTAGCCGAGCCGGTACTTGAGGCTTACCGCGAGCGCGCACACGACCCCGGCGACGATGCCGAGCAGCACGGACGCCCACGGGGCGATGAAACCACAGGCCGGGGTGATCGCGACCAGACCGGCTACCGCGCCGGAGGACGCGCCGACCATTGTCGGCTTGCGGTCCTTGAACCACTCGACCGCGATCCAGCCGAGCACCGCGGCGGCGGTGGCGAGCTGGGTGTTGATGAAGGCGAGACCGGCGACCGAGTCGACGGTCAGCTCCGAGCCGGCGTTGAACCCGAACCACCCGAACCACAGCAGGCCGGCGCCGAGCGCGACAAGCGGGATGTTGTGCGGCTTCATGCCCTCGCGGGGCCAGCCGAGCCGCTTGCCGAGCACCAGCGCCACGGCCAGGGCCGCCGCACCGGCGTTGATGTGCACCGCGGTGCCACCCGCGAAGTCCAGCGCGTGGATGTCGGCGCCGATGAAGCCGCCTCCCCACACCCAGTGGGCGACCGGGAAGTAGACCAGGGTGGCCCAGCCGAACGCGAACAGCAGCCAACCGGCGAACTTGGCCCGGTCGGCGATGGCGCCGCTGATCAGCGCGACGGTGATCACCGCGAAGACCATCTGGAAGGCCATGAACACGTAGAGCGGAATCCCGATGCCGCTGGGGTTTTCCGTCGTGGCGCCCCACAGGTCGGTCTCGGCGAGGAACGTCTTGGTGCCGAGGTAAGCGCCCGGGTCACCGATGATGCCGTTCTGATCGGTGCCGAAGGCGACGCTGAAGCCGTAGAACCACCACAGAACAGAGATGAGCCCGATTGCCGAGAAGCTCATCATCATCATGTTGAGTACGCCCTTGGCCCGGTTGAGGCCGCCGTAGAACAGCGCCAGTCCGGGGGTCATGAGCAGCACGAGTGCGGTCGAAACCAGCAGCCATGTGGTATTGGCGCCGTCGATCGTCGGTGCTTCAGGCACGCTGGCCTCCTAAAGGTGAAGTCCTCCTTCGCGGCTTTCCGGGGCAGCGTCGCCCGTAGGCCGGTTGCGCGGAAGCCTCGCGGCCGGCTGTTTCACCCAGGGTCCCGTGCGGGTTTCCGTTTCGTGACCAGTTGTTTCGGACGTGTCACGAACTCCGCACAGTCAGCAGCATGGACGATTGTGGATCGACCGGACGGCGAACGTCGATGACTGACCGGCCAGCGGCATCGACCGGTGCGCGTGAGGGGCCCGGCCGAGCATCGACCGATCCGCGCTCAGCGGAGGGCGTTCTCCAGCGCGTGCCGCTCGTAGTCGAGCAGCCGCAGATCGCGCATCGGCCGCCGCAGGTGCCCCTTGTGCACGATCCGCACGAACGCCGGCTCACCGGCCGCGGCCATCCGGCGGATGCCCTCGACGTGGTCCACGATGCGCTTACGGATGGTGCGGATCAGCCGGTGCCGATCCCGCGGGATCAGCCCGTACGCGTCGGCGAAGAGCCGCAGCCGGCGCGGACGGTCCGGGCGCTTCCAGCCCAGCGTGATCGAGTCCCGGTCGGCGAAGATCGGCACCCACGTCCACGCGGCGTACGCCACGTCGTAGATCCGGGCGCCGGGCGAGGCGAGGTCGAAGTCGATCAGCCCGAGGGTGCCGTCGGGCCGCCAGATCACGTTGTGCGGCGCGGCGTCGTGGTGGCAGATCACCTCGGTGTCCGGCGGCGGAGGCCCGAACGAGCGCCAGACCGCGTTCGGCGGCGGGGCGAAGCCGTACTGCGCGTCGTGGAACATCCGCAGCATGGTGGCGACGGTGACCAGCGCCTCGTCGGTCACCCAGTGCGGGGCGAGCGGGTACTCCCCGCACTCCCCCTCCAGGTACGACAGCACCTCACGGTTGCGCTCGTCCATCCCGAGCGCCCGGGGAGCGCCGGTGAACCCGACGTACTCCAGGTGCCGCAGCAGAGCGTGTACGGAAGGGGTCCACGGGCCGGCGTTACGACGGACCGTGTCACCGACCCGGACCACGGTGCTCACGTTGCCGCCGTGCAGCGGGATCTCCTGCGAAGTCACGTACGGTCTCCCGAGGCGCTGCGAGGGGTGGCCGGGGTCGCGCCAGCCCGCGTACGCGCGATCGTCAGTGGTCACCCGAGACTACGCGTCCCGTCCGGCGGGTTCGGTGCCCAGCAGCGCGTCGACGAACTGCGCCGGGTCGAACGGGGCGAGATCGTCCTTGCCCTCACCGAGGCCGACGAGCTTCACCGGGATACCGAGCTTGCGCTGCACGGCGATCACGATGCCGCCCTTCGCGGTGCCGTCGAGCTTGGTCAGCACCACGCCTGTCACGTTGACGACCTCGGTGAACACGCGGGCCTGCTCCAGACCGTTCTGGCCGGTCGTGGCGTCGAGGATGAGCAGTGTCTCGTCGATGGGCCCCTGCTTCTCCACCACGCGCTTGACCTTGCCCAGCTCGTCCATCAGGCCGACCTTGTTCTGCAGGCGGCCCGCGGTGTCGATGAGCACGGTGTCCACGCCGGTGTCGACGCCCCGCTTGACGGCGTCGAAGGCGACGCTTGCCGGGTCGGCGGCCTCGGGCCCCCGGACGGTCTCCGCGCCCACCCGCTCACCCCAGGTCTGCAACTGGTCGGCGGCGGCGGCCCGGAAGGTGTCGGCGGCGCCGAGCAGCACGGTGCGGCCGTCGGCGACCAACACCCGGGCGATCTTGCCGCAGGTGGTGGTCTTGCCGGCGCCGTTGACGCCGACGACAAGCACCACCGCCGGCACGCCGTCCTTCGGGGCGGTCCGCAGCGAACGGTCCATGCCGGGGTCGAGGGCGTTGACCAGCTCGGCGGCGAGCAGCGCCCGCAGCTCACCAGCCGAGCGGGTGCCCAGCACCCGGGTGCGCTCGCGCAGCCGGTCGACGATGTCGCGGGTCGCGTCGACGCCCACGTCGGCGGTGATCAGGCTGTCCTCGATCTCCTCCCAGGCGTCCTCGTCGAGGTGGTCGCGGGCGAGCAGGCCGAGCAGGCCCTTGCCGAAGACGTTCTGCGAGCGCGACAGCCGCGAGCGGAGCCGGACCAGGCGGCCGGCGGTCGGTTCGGGCACCTCCACGGTCGGGGCGGGCGCCTCGATGACAGGTGGCGGCTCGACCAGGACGCCTGTGGACAGATCGGACTCCGGTGCCTCGACCGGCGGGCCGGCGAGATCCTCCTCGGCGCGGGTGTCGACCTCGGTGTGCGGCAGCGGGGGCTCGGGCCGCCGCCGCAGGCGCGGCACGACCAGCCCGACTGTGCCGGCGATCAGCACACCGAGCAGGACCAGAGCGAGGACGAGATATTCGGCCATGCCGGAATCCTGTCAGATGCCGGCGGCGGCGTCCCAGCCACCGCACCCCGGGCGTCGCCCGGAGTCTCAGCCACCGCACCCGGTTGGTCTCACGAACCGGCGGTAGGCTCGCCGCATGCCCGCCGCACACCTCCTGATCGGCCCACTTCTGCGGCGAGTGGTCGACACCCGGGCGACGATCTGGGTGGAGACCGCCGCGCCCGCCGTGGTCACCGTCCGCACCGCCCACGGCGCCACCGGCACCGCACCCACCTTCTCGGCGTACGACCACCACTACGCCCTCGTCGTGGTGGAGGGGCTCACCCCGGACAGCGCGACGACCTACGAGGTGCTTGTCGACGACGAGCTGGTCTGGCCGGTTCCGAGCAGCGGGTTCCCGCCCAGCGTGATCCGCACCCGGGCGGTCGACGACCTGGACCAGCCGGTCAACCTGATCTTCGGCTCCTGTCGGGAGACCACCCAGCACGCCACCACCCGCAAGCTGCCGCCGGACGCCCTGGACGCGTACGCCCGCCGGTTGATGGCCGACCCCGAGTCGAACGCGCTGCCCGACCTGCTGGTGCTGCTCGGTGACCAGGTCTACGCCGACGTCACCTCGCCGACGGTGCGGCGGCTGCTGCGCCGGCGGCGGCGGCGTCCCAAGGGCGCACCGGCCGACCAGGTGGTGAGCTTCGACGAGTACACCAAGCTGTATCTGGAGTCGTGGCGTGATCCGGAGATCCGCTGGCTGCTCTCCACCGTGCCGAGTGTGATGATCTTCGACGATCACGAGATCATCGACGACTGGAACACCTCGGCGGCGTGGCGTGCCGAGATGCGCGAAGAGCCGTGGTGGGCCGAACGGATCGGCAGTGGGTTGGCCTCGTACTGGGTCTACCAGCACCTGGGCAACCTCTCCCCGGACGAGATCGCCGCCGACCCGGTCTTCGCCAAGGTCGCCGCCGCGGAGGACGCCACGAGCGTGCTGCGCGAGTTCGGGCACCGGGTCGACCAGGAATCCGACCTGGCGCACGACACCGAACGCTGGCGCGCGGTGCAGTACCAGTGGAGTTACGCGCTCGATCTGGGGCGTACCCGGCTGGTCATGCTCGACAACCGGTGCAGTCGGGTGCTGGAGTCGGGCAGCCGGGCCATGCTGCCGCCGGGTGAGTGGTCGTGGTTCCTGGACCAGGCGCACGGGGTCTACGACCACCTGGTGGTCGGCGCCTCGCTGCCCTGGCTGCTGCCGCAGGGCATCCATCACATCGAGGCGTGGAACGAGAAGCTGGCCGACTCGCGCCGGCCCTGGGTGGCCCGGGGGGCCGAGAAGCTGCGCCGGGCCCTCGACCTGGAGCACTGGGCGGCGTTCCGGCGCTCCTTCGAGGCGCTCGGGGAGACCTTCGCCCGGATCGGCACCGGCACGCCGAGGCAGTCCGGCGCCCGGGTCGGCGCCGGGCCGGCGTATGCCCCACCGGCGTCGATAAGCGTGCTCTCCGGGGACGTGCACCACTCGTACGTGGCCCGGGCCCGGTTCGCCGACCCCACGGTGGTCACCCCGGTGCACCAGCTCACCTGCTCACCGATCCACAACCAGGTGCCGGCCGGCATCCGTCCGTTGATGCGGTTGGGCTGGTCGTCCGGGCCGGCGGGCGCCACCCGGGCGCTGGCCCGTTCGGCGGGTGTCCGCCGCCCGACTGTGCGCTGGCGCAAGCTGGCGGGTCCCTACTTCGGCAATGCCGTGGCCACCCTCACCCACCGTGGTCGGCGGGCCGAGGTGACAATCGAGGGCACCACGAGCGACGGGCACCTACGGCCGGTGATGAGCCGCCGCCTCTCCGGCGACGACTGACCGGGCCCCGCCGTACTCTCTAGCCCGTGGACGAGCACCTGCCGGAGCCGATCCGGGCCGTCGAGCACGAGCTGACCGCGTTGCTGCGCCGGGGACGGGCGGTTTCCTGGGAGATCGCCCGGGAGGTGCACCCGCACCTCGAACCGAACACGTACGGGCTGCTGCTGTGGTTACGGCGCAGCGGATCGATCCGGTTGACCGAACTGGCGGCGCGGCTCGGCGTCGGCAAGGGGACGCTGAGCCGGCAGATCAACGGCCTGGAGGTGCTCGGTCTGGTGCACCGCGACCCCGATCCGAGTGACCGGCGGGCGGCGCAGATCAGCCTCACCGAGGAGGGCCAGCGCCGCTTCGACGTCGCCCGGTCCGCCCGGCTGGGCGAGTTCCTGCGTGCCCTGGACGACTGGCCGTCCCGGGACGTCGAGGAGTTCGCCCGACTGCTCGGCCGGTTCAACGAATCCTGGAGATGACCTGGCGAGGGTGGGGAATGTCCCAGTCGCCCGCCTGGTTGTTGCTTGAGGCAACCATAACCGTACGGTTGCCCCAGGCAACTCCCAGGCGGGATCCGCAGTGCGGCCCGCCACCTCTACTCCACTCGGAGGCATTACACGATGAGCCAGGCGACAGCGTCTCGAGCGCCCGCCGTCGACATGACCCACCGGCAGATCCTGGAGGCCCTCTCCGGCCTGCTGCTGGGCCTGTTCGTCGCGATCCTCTCGTCCACGGTCATCTCGAACGCGCTGCCGCGCATCATCACCGAGCTGCACGGCGGCCAGTCCGCGTACACCTGGGTGGTCACCTCGGCCCTGCTCGCGACCACCGCGACCACCCCCATCTGGGGCAAGCTCGCCGACCTGACCAGCAAGAAGACCCTGGTCCAGCTGGCCCTGGGGATCTACGTGCTGGGTTCGGTGCTGGCCGGCCTCGCCCAGGGCACCGGCGAGCTGATCGCCTGCCGGGTGGTCCAGGGCGTCGGCGCCGGTGGCCTCACCGCCCTCGCCCAGGTGATCATGGCGACGATGATCGCGCCGCGCGAGCGGGGCCGCTACAGCGGCTACCTCGGCGCCGTGATGGCCGTCGGCACCATCGGCGGACCGCTTATCGGCGGCGTCATCGTCGACACCTCGTGGCTCGGCTGGCGCTGGTGCTTCTACGTCGGCGTGCCGTTCGCCATCGCCGCGCTTGTCGTGCTCCAGAAGACCCTGCACCTGCCGGTGATCAAGCGCAAGGCGCAGATCGACTGGTGGGGCGCCACCCTGATCACCGCGGCCGTCTCGGTGCTGCTGATCTGGGTCTCCCTCGCCGGCGACCAGTTCGCCTGGGGCTCCTGGCAGACCGTCGCCATGGTCCTCGGCGCCCTCCTCCTCGGCGCGCTCGCCATCCGGGTGGAGACCCGGGCCGCCGAGCCGATGATCCCGCCGCGACTGTTCCGCAGCCGCACGATCACCCTCGCCGTCGTCGCCAGCGTCGCGGTGGGCGTGGGCCTGTTCGGCGCGTCGATCTTCCTCGGCCAGTACTTCCAGATCAGCCGGGGCGAGTCCCCGACCATGGCCGGCCTGATGACCCTGCCGATGATCCTCGGCCTGCTGGTCGCCTCGACCGTCGGTGGACGGATCATCACGAGGACCGGCCGCTGGAAGCGCTTCCTGGTGCTCGGCTCGGCGCTGCTCACCGTCGGCTTCGCGCTCATGGGCACGCTGCGCGCGGACACCAGCTTCACCCTGCTCAGCGTCTACATGGCGCTGATCGGCGTCGGCCTGGGCCTGACCATGCAGAACCTCGTCCTCGCCGTGCAGAACACGGTCGGCCCGCAGGAACTGGGCGCGGCCAGCTCGGTGGTGGCGTTCTTCCGCAGTCTGGGCGGCGCGATCGGTGTCTCCGCCCTCGGCGCGGTGCTCGCCCACAAGGTCAAGGACTACACCGCCGACGGGCTGGCCCAGCTCGGCATCCCGGCGTCCAGCTCCGGCAGCGGCGGCACGCTGCCCGACGTGCACACCCTGCCCGGCCCGCTGCGGGTGGTGGTGGAGAGCGCGTACGGCCACGGCGCCGGTGACATCTTCCTGGCCGCCGCTCCCTTCGCGCTGATCGCGCTGATCGCGGTGAGCTTCATCAAGGAGGTGCCGCTGCGGCAACACAGCGGCAACCCGGTTTCCGGTGCGACCGACGGGGAATCGAACCTCGTCTCCGGTGTGGTCCGGGCCGGCGAGCAGAGGTGAGGTAGAGCCATGAGCGTGGGAGCGCCGGACCGCGAGGAGTACGGCCCTCGGATCAACCCGCTGCCCTTCGAACGGGGCACGGACGGCCCACGGGTGGTCATGGCGGGCGTGGACGGCACCCGTACGTCCGCGCGGGCCGGTGCCTACGCCGCCGGGCTGGCCCGCCGGCAGGGCGCGACCCTGGTGGTGGTCTTCGTCGGCTCGTCGAGCGGGATCACCTCCCTCGTGCCCGGCATGGACGCCGGCGCGGTCCAGCGCACCCACGACGAGTTGGCCGACGAACTGCGCCGGGAGTGCCGGCGAGCCGCCGAGCAGTTGGGCATTCCGGTGACGTTCCTGTGCCGGCGCGGCGACGCGTACGCCGAGCTGTGCGCTGCGGCCGACGAGTTCCAGGCCGACATGGTGGTCGTGGGCGCGTCCGAGCAGGCCGGTCACCGGCTGGTCGGCTCGGTCGCCACCCGGCTGGTCCGCAAGGGTCACTGGCCCGTCGTCGTGGTGCCCTGAACAACCCCTCGCATCCTGTCGGAGGTGCCCGGCAGGATGCGCGGCATGACCTGGACCGCACCGGAGATCACCCGGACCCGCGAACCGTACGTCGGCGACGAGCGCACCATGCTCGACGGCTGGCTCGACTACCACCGGCAGACGCTCCTGCTCAAGTGCGCCGGCCTGACCGGGGAACAGTTGCGCACCCCGAGCGTGCAGCCGTCCGGCCTGACCCTCCTCGGCCTGGTCCGGCACCTGGCCGAGGTGGAGGCATGGTGGTTCCGGGAGAACTTCGCCGGCGAGCCTGTCGACTACCCGTACTTCACCCCGGAGAACCCGGACGCCGACCACGACGTCAGCGCCGCCGACCCCGAGGCGGACTTCGCCACCTTCCACCGGGAGGTGGCACTGGCCCGCGAGGCCGCCGCCGGCCACTCCCTGGACGAAACCTTCACCGAGGTCAGCGCGAAGAAGCGCACCTTCAACCTGCGCTGGGTGTACGTGCACATGATCGAGGAGTACGCCCGGCACAACGGGCATGCCGACCTGATCCGGGAGCGCATCGACGGCCTCACCGGCGAGTGAGCGGTCTCAGTAGCTGAGCGCCGCCCGCAGGTAACGCAGGTCGGCGTGGCCGCCCCAGCGGTGCGCCGACAGCCCTGCGGACCGGGCGCCCCGTACGGCCCAGTCCTCGTCGTCGACGAAGAGCACCCGGGCCGGCGGGGTGGCCAGCGCCTGACAGGCGGCCTGGAAGTACTCCGGGGCCGGCTTGTGCACCCCGAGCGCCGAGGAGTTGACCACCACGTCCAGTTCGCCGGTCAGGCCGAGCGTGGAGAGGTCGGCGTCGAGCAGGTCGGTGGCGTTGGTGGCCAGGCCGACCCGCACACCGGCGGCACGCACCTCCCGGACGAAGTCGAGCACCTCGGCGTCGACCTCACCTCGGTAGCGCTGCCACTGCTGCACCGCCGACCGGGCCCGGTCCGGGCCACCGGCCGGCTCGGCCAGGGCGTCGGCCACACTGCTCATCCAGTCGGCGTGACTGACCTGGCCGGTGAGCACAGGCTGGAGACGGCCCCACTGCATGGCGATCTCGCTGAGCACACCGTCGGCGAGGCCGTACTCCCGCTCCACCCCGGCGGCCACCGCCGGGTCGAACCGACGCAGTACGCCGTCCAGATCCAGCAGGAGCGCCGTCGCGCGTTCCCGAGCCACTACCCGTTCTCCTCGCCGCGGCGGTGCCGCCTGTCGTCCTCGTCGGCCCGGTTGAGCCGTTGGCTGATCACCTGGGTGACCCCGCTGCGCATGGTCACCCCGTAGAGCGCGTCGGCGATCTCCATCGTCCGCTTCTGGTGCGTGATGACGATCAGCTGACTCTTCTCCCGCAACTGTGCCAGCAACGTGATCAGCCGGCCCAGGTTCACGTCGTCCAGGGCCGCCTCCACCTCGTCCATGATGTAGAACGGGCTCGGCCGGGCACGGAAGATCGCCACCAGCATGGCCACCGCGGTCAACGACCGCTCGCCACCGGAGAGCAGCGACAGCCGCTTGATCTTCTTACCCGGCGGGCGGGCCTCGACCTCGACGCCTGTGGTGAGCAGGTCCTCGGGGTCGGTGAGGATCAGCCGCCCCTCACCGCCGGGGAAGAGCACGGTGAACACCTGCTCGAACTCCCGGGCCGTGTCCTCGAACGCGCTGGCGAAGACCTCCAGGATCCGCTCGTCGACGTCCTTGACCACGGTGAGCAGGTCCCGCCGGGTCGCCTTGAGGTCCTCCAGCTGCTCGGAGAGGAACTTGAAGCGCTCCTCCAGCGCGGCGAACTCCTCCAGCGCGAGCGGGTTGACCTTGCCGAGCAGGGCCAGTTCCCGTTCCGCCTTGGCGGCCCGCTTCTCCTGCACCGGCCGCTCGTAGCGGACCGGCTCGGGCACCGGCAGCCCGTCGCGCTCGGCCGCCGCCACGTCCGCCTGGGTCGGCGGAACGGGCTGGGTGGGGCCGTACTCGGCGACAAGCGTCTCCACGTCCAGCCCGAAGTCCTCGGCGGCCTTCGCCTCCAACTGCTCGATCCGCAGGCGCTGCTCCGCGCGGGCCACCTCGTCGCGGTGCACCTGGCTGGTCAGCCGCTCCAGCTCCGCGCCGAGCCGCTTGGCCGCTCCGCGTACCTCCTGGAGCTCGGCCTCGCGGGCGGCGCGCTCCCGCGCGACGGCGTCGCGGTGCTCCTCGGCCGCCGCGATCGACGTGGTGAGTCGGGTGAGCGCCTCCCGGGCGCCGCCGGCGACGGCCCGGGCGATGCCCGCGCCACGTGTGCGCGCGGCCCGCCGGGCCGCGGCGCGTTCCCGCGCGGCCCGCTCCGCGGTGGCCTGCCGGGCCAGCGAGTCGGCCCGACCGGCGATCGAGGAGACCCGCTCCTCGGCGGTACGCACGGCGAGCCGGACCTCCATCTCGTTCTGCCGTGCCTGCGGCACCATCGCGGCGAGCTGGTCGCGCTCCTCGGCGGAGGGCTCGGCGTCGATCGGGGTGTCCTCGGCCAGTCGCAGCCGCTCCTCCAGCTCGTCGAGCGTGGCGAGGTCCCGCTGCCGGGCAGCCTCGGCGCGCGCCTGGGACTCACCCAGCCGGTCGGTCTCCGCCTTGGCCGAGCGGGCTGCCGCGCCCAGCTCGGCGAGCCGGCGGGCGGCCGCGTTGCGGTGGCTCTCCGCCTCGCGCTTCTCGGCGGCGGCGTGCTGCACTGCCTCCTTGGCGGCGGCCACCTCGGCGCGCGCCTCGACGAGCTGGTCGCGCAGCTCCGCGCCGGAGCGTTCGGCGGCGAGCCGGTTGGTGCGGGCCTCCTCGACGGCCGCCTGCACCTCGATGTAGCTGGGGGCCTTGGCCGACCCGCCGGCCGCCGCGTACGCCCCGACCACGTCCCCGTCCGGGGTGACGGCCCGCAGTTCGGGGTTGCTGGCGACCAGCTCGGCCGCGGCGGCGAGATCGTCGACCAGAGCCACGTCCCGCAGCGCCCGGTGCACGGCCGGGCGCAGCTCCGCACCGCACTCCACGAGGTCGGGGGCCCAGCGGACACCGTCGGGCAGCTTCGGGCGCAGCGCGTCGGCGGAGCCGGTCATGCCCGGTCCGGCTGGGCTGCCGACCAGCAGACCGGCCCGGCCGGCGTCGGAGATCTTCAGCAGCCGCATCGCCTCGACGGCCTCGTCGACCCCGCTGACGGCGACCGCGTCGGCGAGCCCGCCGAGCGCGGCGGCCAGCGCGGCCTCGTGCCCCGGCGCGACGGTGAGCAGCCCGGCGAGACTGCCGAGCAGTCCGGGTACGTCGCCGGCGCGGGCGAGCAGCGCTCCCGCGCCGTCCTTGCGCCGCAGCCCGAGGGCGAGCGCCTCCTCGCGGGCCTTCCAGGTGGCGGCGTCCTTCTCGGCGGCCCGCTCGGCGTCGGCAAGCGACCGGACGGTCGCCTGCGCCCGCTCCTGGACGGCGACCGCCTCGGCGTGCCGGGCGTCCAGGTCGGCGTTGTCCCGGTCCGCCTCGGTGGACTGGGCGGCCACCGCGTCCAGGTCGGCCTGCGCCTGCTCGGCGCGGCCCAGGGCGTCGGCGTGCGCGACGGCGAGGCGTTCGATCTCCTCACCGGCGCTCGTGGTCCGGGCGCGGGCCGAGTTGACCTGGCCGGTGAGGCGGGCCATGCCCTCACGCCTGTCGGCGATGGCCTTGGCGGCGGCGACCAGCTCCCGTTCGGCGGCGGCGAGCTGCCGTTCCAGCTCCTGGCGGTGCTCGACCGCCTCGGCGAGCCGGATCTGGTCGTCGGTCAGCGCCGCGCGCAGCTCCTCCTCCTGCTCGCGGACCCGCTCGGCCTCGGCCTCCAGCTGCTCGGGGTCGCGGCCGGGACGCTCGTCGTCGCCGGTCGCGCTGAGGTGCCGCAGCCGCTCCCGGGCCAACTGCTCTATCGAACGGAAGCGCTCCTGGAGGGCGGACAGCTTGTACCAGGTGTCCTGTGCGGCGGCGAGCAGCGGAGCGTCCTCGGCGAGGGCGGCCTCCAACTCGCCGAGCCGGCCCTGCACCTCGGCGTGCTCGCCCTCGATCTGCTCGCGCCGCTCCCGCAGCGCCGTCTCGTCGGCGATCTCCCGGTCCAGGGTGGTGCGCAGGGTGGCCAGGTCGTCGGCGAGCAGTCGCAGCCGGGCGTCGCGCAGGTTGGACTGGATGGCGGCGGCACGGCGGGCCACCTCCGCCTGCCGGCCCAGCGGCTTGAGCTGACGGCGCAGCTCGGCCGTGAGGTCGGTGAGCCGGTTGAGGTTCACCTGCATGGCGTCGAGCTTGCGCAGCGCCTTTTCCTTGCGCTTGCGGTGCTTGAGGACGCCTGCCGCCTCCTCGATGAACGAGCGGCGGTCCTCCGGCTTGGCGTGCAGCATGCCGTCGAGCCGGCCCTGCCCGACGATGATGTGCATCTCCCGGCCGATGCCGGAGTCGGACAGCAGCTCCTGGATGTCGAGCAGGCGGCAGGAGTTGCCGTTGATCTCGTACTCGCTCTCGCCGGAGCGGAACATCCGGCGGGTGATGGAGACCTCGGTGTACTCGATGGGCAGCGCGCCGTCGGTGTTGTCGATGGTGAGGGTGACCTCGGCCCGGCCCAGCGGCGCACGGCCGGCGGTGCCGGCGAAGATGACGTCCTCCATCTTGCCGCCGCGCAGCGCCTTGGCACCCTGCTCACCGAGCACCCAGGCGATGGCGTCGACGACGTTGGACTTGCCGGAGCCGTTCGGGCCCACCACGCAGGTGATCCCGGGCTCCAGCTTCAACGTCGTGGCGGAGGCGAAGGATTTGAAGCCCTTCACCGTCAGGCTCTTGAGATACACCTACTCGATCCTCGTCCGGTGGCCGCCGTACCGTCGCCGGCTGCGGGGACCTGGGTGAACCCGCAGACTAACCCGGTGGCGGGACCGACCCGGCACGCGACCCGCCCCGGGCCGCGTCGGCGGCGGGCACGGGACGAGCGTGCTGTTGTCGCTGCGACGACGAGAAAGACAAACGCCTTTCATGATCGGCCCACCGGTCGGCGCGATTCGGCGAAACCCTGGGTGCGGTTATCGCGAGGCCAGCCACAAGATCACAAATGGTCGGGCGCGAAAGGCGCCGGACAGCGTTGCGCGCCGGCACAGAGGTGTCGGCGCGCATTTTTGCGGTGGTGCTGCGATTCAGTTTTCCGACCCGAAGATCAGGTCAGCGCCGGCTCGGCGAGACGGAGCAGATCGTCCGCTTCCGCCGCAGCCGCCGCGAGCCGATCATTGTCGGCACGCAGACGCGTGATCTCGAACTCCAGTGCCTGAACCCTGGCACGCAGTCGGGTGACCTCGTCGAGCAGACGCCGGTCGGGCGCTGCACCTACGTGGCCGTAGAGGGCCTTCGCCATGCTGACTCCTTGATATGCGCTGCCGGAAAGGCCGGCCAAACGCGCGCCCAATTTTGTACGCGGCTGTCATTCCAGCTGTATCTGGGCATGACCGGGCGCGACTGGCGACACCTATATATTGAGCCGCAAACCCCTCCTTCGTCAAGTTCTCGCAGGCCGTAGATCATCTCTACGTCGACCTGTCCACTTGTCGGGGGGCTGCCGCAAGGCACGGACACGCTCTGTCCGGACACCTTTACTGTACGCCCGGATTCGGGGAAGTCAGCGCCTTGACGTCCGACTTGCTCTTAACTCTTCCTTAGCCACGTTGCCGCAGGTCGTGGGCGAGTCGTAGCGTCACCCCGGCCCGCAACCGACCCCGTGGAGGCAAAGGCGTGTACGGCTGGACCGACCCGATGGACCCGAACGGCGCCCCCCGGCGCGCCGAGCGGCCGACCGACGAGCCGGACTGGCTGCGCGACCGCCCGGAGCCCCGCTCGGCCTACCTCTTCGGGGACGACCCCGACCAGCCCGGCGACGAGTGGCACCGCGCGGAGCCCACCTCCCGCTGGCAGCCCGCGCCCGCGGCCGCGCCGGTCGAGGCGCCCCGCACCGGCTGGCCGGGCCACGAACGCGGTGACGAGGCGACCGGCGGCTGGCCCGCCGACCCCCGGCCCGCCGAGGTCGACGACACCTGGCGCAACGAGGCCGACGGGCAGCCCACCGACGGCTGGCGTACCGAGACCGCGCACACGGGCGGCTGGCGTACCGAGACCACCGCGCAGCCCACCGGCGGCCGGAGCGGTGCCGGTCGGGCCGGCGAGGGGCGACATCGCTCGCCCCGGCGCTGGCGTCGGCCGTTCATGATCGGCGGCGCCGCCGCGGCAGCCACTCTCGTGGTGAGCGTCGGCGTCGGCGCGCTCGCGATGCCCCGTGGCGACGGCCCGGCCGACGAGCCGACAGCCGTCGACGACACCGTCGCCGCCGCGCCCGCGGTCCCGACCGACCAGCCGGCGGGCGACACGCTTGTCGCACCCTCCCCGACCGGCTCGCCCAGCCCGGCACGGCCGAGCCCGTCGCCGAGCAGGGTGGTCAAGCCCACCCCGGCCGCCTCGCGCACCACCGCCACGTCCCGGCGCACCGCCGCGCGCAGCAAGGCCCCGAGCACCACAGGTGGCTCCGGTGGCACCGTCGGCACCCAGGCCCAACAGGTGGTGGACCTGGTCAACGCCGAGCGGGCCAAGGCCGGCTGCAAGGCGCTGAGCGTCGACGACAAGCTGATGACCGCCGCCCAGCGGCACAGCCAGGACCAGGCCGACCACCAGACCATGACGCACACCGGCAGCGACGGCAGCGACACAGGCGTCCGGCTGGACCGCGTCGGCTACGCCTGGCGCACCTACGGCGAGAACGTGGCGTGGAACCAGAAGACGCCGGCCGCCGTGATGGACGCCTGGATGAACAGCTCCGGGCACCGCGCCAACATCCTGAACTGCGCGTTCACCGAGATCGGCGTCGGCATCGCCAACAGCAACGGGCCGTACTGGACGCAGGTCTTCGCGGCGCCGCGCTGAGGGCGCGTCTCCCGCGCTCGCGCGCTCGTTGGACCCGGTGAGGTACGCCGGGCCGGACGTGGGGGCGGCGTACCGGTGAGGGTGGCGACGGGCCGCCCGGGACCCGGGAGCTGCCGATGCGGATCCGGCCACGGCGACGTGCCGCCGTACGCCCGCTGCGCCGGATCGTGTCGGCCGGCGTCGCGCTCATCCTGGTGGTGCCGGCGTACGGATGCCGGCGCGAGCTGACCCCGCCGGGCGCGCCCACGCCGTGGCCGGCCACGCAGGCCCGCCACTGGCGGTGGCAGTGGCAGCTCGACGGCCCGCTCGACCCGAGTGTGGACGCCGACGTCTTCCTGCTCGACCCGGTGGCCACCACCGCCGCGCAGACGGCCGAGCTGCGCTCTCGTGACCGGCGACTGATCTGCCAGGTGCCCGTCGGCTCGCTGCGCGCGACCGACCCGGACGCCAGCCGGGTGCCCGCCGCCGTGCGGGGCGCGGCGGGCCCACAGCCCGGCAGCCGGTGGCTGGACGTGCGGCTGTGGGACGCGTTGGAGCCGGTGCTGTCCGACCGGTTCCGGCTGTGCCGGGGCAAGGGCTTCGGCGCGGTGGCGCTGGCCGACGCCGACGGGTACGCCCACCGCACCGGATTCCCCCTCGGCTTCGACGACCAACTGCTGTTCAACCGCCGACTGGCCCAGTTGGCGCGCTCACTGGAGCTCTCCCCCGGGTTGGTCAACGACGTGCCGCAGCTCGCGGCGCTGGCACCGGACTTCGACTTCGTGGTCAACGAGGAGTGCGTCCGGCTGGACCAGTGCGCGAAGCTGCTGCCGTTCGTGGACGCGGGCAAACCGGTCTTCCACGTCGAGTACACCGGGTCGACCGATGACTTCTGCGTCACCACTGTCGGCTACGGCTTCGCCTCGATCCGCAAGCAGCGGGCGCTGGACGCCTGGCGGGAACCCTGCGCGCTGCCGTGACCCGCGATCGCGTCGAGCGCGCGGTGGGGGCGACGCGGTGGTGCCCCCGTCCGCGTCACGAACGGGGGCACCGACGGCGGGGTCGGCCGGTGGTGGGGTCAGCCGGTGGTGGACGGGCTGCGCTCGGCCGGCGTGCGCGGGGACGGCACCTCGGCCTGTTCCGCGCTGAGCGGGGTGGCCAGGTTCTCCAGCGACTGGCCCTCGGCCCGGACGCCGAGCGCCATCTCGACGAGCCCACCGATGATCATCACGACGGCGCCGATCACGAAGGCCAGCACCGTGTCGTCGACCTTGCCGGTGCCGACCAGCTTCGAGAAGAGCAGCGGGCCGGTGATGCCACCGGCGGCCGTACCGATCGCGTAGAAGAACGCGATGGCCATGGCGCGGGTCTCCATCGGGAAGATCTCGCTCACCGTCAGGTACGCCGCGCTGGCGCCGGCGGAGGCGAAGAAGAGCACGACCCACCAGCAGGCCGTCATGGTGGTGGCGCTGAGCGAGCCGTTGTGGAACAGCCACGCGGTGCCCAGCAACAGCAGACCGGAGAGCACGTACGTGCCGGCGATCATCGGCACCCGGCCCACCGTGTCGAAGAGCCGACCCAGCAGCAGCGGACCGGCCAGGTTGCCCACCGCGATCACGGCGAAGTAGTAGCCGCTGTTGCCCGGCTGCACGTCGAAGAACGTCTCCAGGATCTGGGCGAACCCGAACGTGATCGCGTTGTAGAGGAACGCCTGCCCGATGAACAGCGAGAAGCCCAGGATCGCGCGCTTCGGGTAGCGGGCGAAGAGCGTCCTCGCGATCGACACGAAGTTCGTGCTCCGACGCTGGCGGACGGTGATGTAGTCGTCGGCCTCGGTGAGCTCCCGGCCGGTCTCCCGGTGGACCTCGGCCTCCACGGAGTCGACCAGCTCGTTCGCCTCGTCCGCCCGGCCATGGATGAACAGCCAGCGTGGACTCTCCGGGACGTGTCGGCGGACCAGCAGGACCACCACGCCGAGGATGGCGCCCAGGCCGAAGGCCACCCGCCAGCCGAGATTGGTCGGCAGGCCGTTGAGCAGCGGCACCGTCAGCAGGGCCCCCATCGCGGCGCCCAGCCAGAAGGTCCCGTTGATGATGATGTCGATCCGGCCGCGGTGCCGGGCCGGGATCAGCTCGTCGATCGCCGAGTTGATCGCCGCGTACTCGCCGCCGATGCCCATGCCGGTCAGGAACCGGAACAGGAAGAACCACCAGGTGTCGAAGGAGAGCGCGGTCAGCGCGGTGGCGACCAGGTACAGCCCCAGGGTCAGCAGGAACAGCTTCTTGCGACCGAACCGGTCGGTGAGCCAGCCGAAGAAGAGCGCGCCGGTGCAGGCGCCGGCCACGTAGAGCGCGGCGGCGAGCCCGGTGACCTGACTCTGGGTGATGTCCAGGCCGCTGCCGGGCTCGGCGAGCTTGCCGGACAGGTTGCCGACGATTGTCACCTCGAGGCCGTCGAGGATCCACACCGTGCCCAGGCCGATGACGATCATCCAGTGCCAACGGGACCAGGGGAGGCGGTCGAGCCGGGCGGGAACGTTTGTGCGTACGGTGCCGGTCTGAACGTTGCTCATGGCGTACTCCGGCGGGGTTCGGTATCCCCCGGCGCGTCGGCCCGCGGGAGGGCCGCCGGGGTGCGCTGTTCGTCCATGCCGGGCCAGATGCCCCGCCCTCCGCCTGGTTAATCCTGCGGTTCCGTAGCGCCGGCTGAGGCCGGGCCGCGGTCGCGGCCCGGCCTCAGCGGGGTGGCTCAGGACACCGGCACCAGCTCCGGCGCGGGGGCCGGCGGCTCGGTGGGGGCGGGCGCCGGGCGTCGCCGCAGGAACCGCGGGGCCCACCAGTTGGCGTCGCCGAGCATCGTCATCAGGGCCGGCAGGACCACTCCCCTGATGATCGTGGCGTCCAGCAGGATCGCCGCCGCCAGGCCGATGCCGAGCTGCTTCATGTCGATAGTGCTCAGCGTGGCGAAGATGGAGAACACGCCGACCATGACGACCGCCGCGCTTGTCACCACCCCGGCCGACGAGGTGATGCCGTACGACACCGCGTCACGGTTGGACATGCCGGCCCGGACGCCCTCGCGGATCCGGCTCACCACGAAGACGTGGTAGTCCATCGAGAGGCCGAAGAGCACCACGAACAGGAACAGCGGCAGCCAGGAGACGATCGCGCCCATCGACGTGAAGCCGAGCAGTCCCTCGGCCCACTCCCCCTGGAAGATCAGCACCAGCAGCCCGTAGGCGGCCCCGGCAGAGAGCAGATTCAGCGCGATCGAGCTGGCCGCCACCACCACCGAGCGGAACGTGAAGGTCATGACCAGGAACGTGAGCACCAGCACGAAGCCCATCACCAGCGGCAGCTTGTCGCGCACGTGCGACGCGTAGTCCTCGCTGTCCGCCACGCTCCCGCCGACCGCGTACTCGATCCCGGGGATCCCCCGCAGCTCGGCCGGGACCAGGTCGGCCCGCAACTTCTCCAGCGACCGCACCGACCTGTCGTCCCGGCTGGCGTACGGGGTGGCGACGTCCAGCACCGACACCCGCCGGTCGGCCGACACCTTGATCTTCGGGCCGTCCGCCTCGGTGGGGGCGAACAGCGGGTCGCCGCCGGCGCGGGCGGCCAGGTCGGTGAGCGCCGCGTTGACCCGGTCGGCCTGCTCGGCAGGTGCCCGGACCGCCACCACGTGGTTGGTGCCGGTGCTCGGGAAGGCCGCGGTGAGCCGGTCGTACGCCTGCATGGCAGGGGTGGTGCGCGGCAGGTCCTCCATGCCGGGGAACTTCAGCTTCATGCCGAGCGCCGGCGCGGCCAGCGCGAGCAGCAACCCGACCGAGATGACGAGCGTGACGACCGGGGCGCGCAGCGCCGGCCGGAGCAGCGCCGGCCAGAGCCGGGGCGTACGCGGCTCGCCGTGCCGGCCGGTGCGCGGCGCGGTCAACCGCCAGAGCAGCGGCACCCGGGGCCTGTCGACCCAGCGGCCCAGCCTGGCCAGCAGGGCCGGCAGCACGGTCAGCGAGCCGGTCACCGCGACGGCGACCACCAGGATCGAGCCGACGGCCAGGGACGAGAAGACCACGTCGCCGGCAAGGAACAGGCCGGCCATCGCGATGATCACGGCGAAGCCGGAGACGACCACGGCGTGCCCGGAGGTCTCCGCGGCGATCTCCACCGCGTCCAGACCGGAGCGGCCCTTGGCCCGCTCCTCGCGCTCCCGGCGGATGTAGAACAGCGAGTAGTCGACCCCGACCGCCATGCCGATCAGCAGGATCACCGGTGACGTCGTGTCGGTGGCCGGCACCAGGTGCGAGGCGAGGGTGGACAGACCCATCGCGGCGGCGACCGAGGAGAGGGCCAGCAGCACCGGCACGCTGGCCGCGATCAACGCGCCGAACGCGATGATCAGGATGGCCAGGGTGACGGGCAGGCTCAACAGCTCGGCGCGCTCGAAGTCCTTGCCCAGGGTGTCGTCGAGCGCCTGGCCGATCGACGCCCCGCCGACCTGCTCGACGCGGAGCTGCGGGTGCGCGCCCTGCACGGTGGCGGTGGCGTCGCGCAGCGGCTGCACCCGGTCCGACGCGGTCTCCGGATCGCCGGACATGGTGATCGGCAGCAGCAGCGCCGACCCGTCCCGCGCGGTGACCGGCGGGCCGACCTCGGCAACCCCGGTGACGGTACGCAGTCGGGCCGCCGCGTCGTCGGCGGCCGCCTTCGCCGCCGCCGGGTCCAGGGCGCCACCGCGGGGGGTGATCAGGACGTTCTCCACAGCCGGGTCGTCGAAGGCCCCGCCGTCCACGATGATGCTGGCCCGCCCGGCCTCGCCGATCGCCTGGTCCCCGCTGGTGGCCTCGCTGAGGCCGGCGGCGTTGCCACCGACGAAGCACACCGCCACGAACACGACCCACATCGCGATCGCCCGCCACGGATGCTCGGCGCTCCACCGTGCCATCCGCACCGTCACCGGTCTGTTGCCCATCTCGTGTCCCCCTGTCACGTCGACCCCCTGCCGACGCTGCTGACGTTAGGGGCGTGACGAGGCGGTCACATCGGGGAACGGCCCCCGTCCACCCCGGAGTCGGTCCGCGCAGGGCGGCGGGTCCGCCGGACGGGCATCAACCGGCGATTCGGGCGTACGCCGGGGTGTGGCCCGGAGGGTTCGGCCGCGACCCGCCGGTGCCGACCCGGAGTCGACTCCGGGTCATCCCCGAAGGGCACCCCGAGGCCGGGGCTGGCAGCGCGGGCAGCTGTACGAGGAGCGGTTCATGAACGACTCGCGACGGATCGGCGCTCCGCACCGCCGGCACGGCTCGCCCTCGCGGCCGTAGGCGTTCAGAGCCCGGTCGAAGTAGCCGCTCTCGCCGTTGACGTTGACGTAGAGGGCGTCGAAGCTGGTGCCGCCCTCCCTGATCGCCTCACCGAGCACGTCGCGGACGTGGCCGAGCAGACGCTGCGCGGCCGGGCCGGTAAGCGCGTCGGTGGGGCGCGCGCCGTGCAGGCCCGCACGCCAGAGCGCCTCGTCGGCGTAGATGTTGCCCACGCCGGAGATCAGCGTCTGGTCGAGCAGTGCCCGTTTCACCTCGGTCCGGCGGCGGCGCAGCGCGGCGACGAAGGCCGCGTCGGAGAACTCCGGGTCCATCGGGTCGCGGGCGATGTGCGCGATCTCCTCGGGCAGGTCCGCGCCGCCCTCGCTGACCGCGAGCCCGCCGAACGTCCGCTGGTCGACGAAGCGCAGTTCGGGCCCGTCGTCGGCGAACCGGAACCGGACCCGCAGGTGGGTCTCGTCGGGAGTGCCGGGCGGCTGAAGCAGCATCTGGCCGGACATCCCGAGGTGCCCCACGATGGCGTCACCGCTGTCCAGCGGCAGCCACAGATACTTCCCGCGACGGCGGGCGTCCAGCACTGTGCGGCCGACGAGCACGTCGGCGAAGTGCGCGTCACCTGGGATGTGCCGGCGGACCGCGCGTGGGTGACGGACCTCGACCGTGGCGATCCGCCGGCCGGTGACCCACTGGGCCAGCCCCTGCCGGACGGTCTCCACCTCGGGCAGCTCAGGCACGACGCAGACCCGTCTCGCGGCCACCGGCCGCGGCCTCGGCGTCGCGCTCCTCGCCGATCCGGGCCGCACCGTCGCGATCGGCGGTCGGGGCGTCGCCGTTGGCCGAGGCCGGCGGCTCGGGCGCAGTCTGCTGGTCCGCGACGTCGGCCGGCATGACCTGCGCCAGGTGGTCGGCCTCCTCGGTCCGGGCCGCCTGCTCGGCGCTCTCCAGCGGCCCGAACGACTCGCTCTGGTCGTTCCCGTCCTGCTGGTCCTGCTGCTTGTTCTGCTCGTGCTGGTCCGTGAGCATCCGCCAGGCCGCCTCGGCGGCCCGCTGCTCGGCCTCCTTCTTGCTGCGCCCCTCCGCGCCGCCGTACCGGTTGCCGGCCACCACCACCCAGGCCGTGAACGTCTTGAGGTGATCCGGTCCGGTGCCCTCGATCCGGTACTCGGGCACGCCGAGACCGAGCGCGGCGGTCAACTCCTGCAGGCTGGTCTTCCAGTCCAGGGCCGCACCCCGGCCGGCCGACTCGGCCATCAGCGGGTCGAAGAGCCGATGGATCACGATTCCGGCGGTGTCCAGGCCGTACTGCAGGTAGATCGCGCCGAGCAGCGCCTCCAGGGTGTCGGCGAGGATGCTCGCCTTGTCCCGGCCACCGGTGGTCTCCTCACCCTTGCCGAGCAGCAGGTACGCGCCGAGGCCGTCCGGGCCCAGGCCACGGGCCACGTCGGCGAGGGCCCGCATGTTGACCACGCTCGCCCGCAACTTCGCCAACTGTCCCTCGGGCAGGTCCGGGTGGTTGCGGAACAGCGCCGTGGTGACCACGACGCCGAGCACCGAGTCGCCGAGGAACTCCAGCCGCTCGTTCGTGGGCAGACCGCCGTTCTCGTACGCGTACGAGCGGTGGGTCAGCGCGCGTTGCAGCAGGTCCGGTTCCAGGCTGACGCCGAACGCGGCTTCCAGGTGACCGACGGACGCCCGCCGCCGCTTGTCGTTGCTCATGTGCGTACCTCGGTGTCGGTGGAGCGGTCGGTGCGGTCCGTCGCGGCGTCGCCGTCGAGCAACGCGGAGACCAGTTCGGTGGCCCGCCGCCGCCACAGGTGGGCGGCGAGAGCGATGCCGGAGGCGACGTCGTCGGCGCGAGCGGAGCCGTGACAGACGACTACCGTTCCGGCGACGCCGAGCAGGGCGGCGGCCCGGGGCGCGCCGCCGCCGACGGGTGGGCCGCCGGCCATCGCGTACGCGCCCTCGATCGCCTTGAGCAGCACGTTACCGGTGAAGCCGTCGGTGACCACCACATCGGCGCGCGCGCCGAGGGCCACGTCGTACCCCTCGACCAGGCCGACGTAGCGTGCCCCGCGGGGCAGCGGTTCGACGGCGAGCAGGGGATCGGTGGCGCGGCGTACCCGGTCGCCCTTGCCGGCCTCCGTGCCGACCGAGAGCAGGCCGACCCGCGGTGCGACTACCGAGTGGGCCACCGCGGCGTACGCGGCGCCGAGCACGGCGTGCCGGGCCAGCGTGGCGGGGCGGGGCTCCAGGGAACCACCCACGTCGAGCAGCACCACGGGCCCGGCGACCGCGGGCAGGGTGGCGACCAGGGCGGGTTGGCGGATCTCCGGCCAGCGGCCGAGACCGAGCACGGCGGCGGTGACCGTGGCACCTGTCGCGCCGGCCGAGACGAGGGCGTCGGCGGTGCCGTCGCGGACGGCGGTGACGGCGGCCCGGACGGTGCTCTCCGCGCGGGCGGCGCTGGGATGGTCGGCCATGCCGACGGCGGAGCGGACCGGGCGGACCGTGATCCGGGAACGCTCGGCCGGGGCGAGGGCAGCGATGAGCGCCTCGGCGACCTCGGTCGGGCCGACGAGCAGCAGGTGCAGATCGGGGTCGGCACGCACGGCCCGCAGAGCGCCGTCAACCACGACGGCGGGAGCGTCGTCCCCGCCGAGGAGGTCAACGGCGATCCGCGCGGTGCCCGGCTCCATCGGAACACCGGCCGGGTTGGGCCGGCCGGTGTCGGAGGGAGCCGGGGCACCGGGCGAATGCCAGGGTGCGCGCGCCGCCCGACCTGGGGTCGGGGGCGTCACTCGGCGTCCAGGTCAGACCTCGAGAACCTGGCGGCCGTTGTAGGTGCCGCAGACGGAGCAGGCAGCGTGCGGCAGCTTCGGGGACTTGCACTGCGGGCACGCGACGGTCGCGACCACTGTCGCCTTCCAGTTCGCCCGGCGGGACCGGGTGTTGCTGCGCGACATCTTGCGCTTCGGGACGGCCACGGTTCTTACTCCTCTGTAACGGTCAGTTGCGACAGGCCCGCCCAACGCGGGTCGATCTGCTGGTGACTGTGGTCGGCCGGCAGATCGTCCCAGTGCGCCCCACATTCGGGGCACAGTCCTGGGCAGTCCTCCCGGCAGAGCGGGTTGGTCGGCAGCGTGAGCACCAACGCGTCCCGCAGCGCCGGCTCCAGGTCGATCAGATCGCCCTGCATCCGGCCCACCTCGTCCTCGTCGGTCGTGGCGTCCGTGGTGCTGTTCTCGTACGCGTACAGCTCCTGGAGCGTCACGGCCATCGATTCGTTGATCTCGCGCAGGCAACGCCCGCACTCGCCCCGGATGGGACCGGTGATGGTCCCGGAGACGAGCACGCCCTCGGACACCGACTGCAACCTCAGATCGAGGTCGAGGTCCGCGCCCTCCGGCACACCGATCAACTCCACGCCGAGGTCCGCCGGTGCCGGCACGACCCGCTGGACCTCACGCAACGCGCCAGGGCGACGCGGCAGGTCCCTCGTGTCGAGGACCAGCGGCGCCCTGGGGTCGAGTGTCGATGGCGAGTGCTTGGGCATAGTCAGACTCCGGCCGGTGAGAGGCCGACAAAAAAGGTTACCTGGGCGACCGCCGGACCGTCGAACCGGGGGGACGCCTGCGGTGAGAATGTCGGCTGGTGAGGTGCCGCTCAGAAGGGTAGCGGGCGTTCCGCCTCATCCCCACCGAAGGTACCGATCTCCCGCAGCGCGTGCATCTTGTCCCGGCCACGCTCTATCGAGGCGAGGGCCCGGGTGAGGAACTGCTCGAAGTTGGCCAACGCGGTGTCGACGTAGTCGTCGACCTCCTCGCGCAGGCGCTGCGCCTCGGCGCGGGCCTCGGCGATGATCCGGGCGCCCTCGTGCTCGGCCGACACGGTGATCTCGTTCACCGACACGAGGCGGGCGTGTTCTGCCTCACCCTCGCTGATGATCCGGTCCGCCTCGCGCTTACCAGCGTCCATGATCTTGTCCCGCTCGTCCAGGAGCGCGGCAGCCCGACGCAGGTCGGCGGGCAGGTCGGCGCGCATCTCGTCCAGGGCGGCGATCACCTCACCCCGGTCGACCATGCAGTTGTTGCGTGACATCGGGACGGAGCGCGCCTGCTCCACCATGGCGATCAGTTCGTCGATGCGGTCGAGCGGGTCCACCGGTACCTCACTCCTGTCGTTCGTCGGCCGACCTCCATGATGCGGGCCACGGCCGGGTTCCTGCTCGACCAATCATGTCGTGCCCGCCCCACCCACGCCCCCCTCACCTCAACCCGGCGAGTCGCGACATAGTCACTCCCCGCCGATCACGCACTTCCGATCGCGCCAAACTACCCGGAAAGGGACGCTCCGGGAGCGGTGGGCGCACGATCGACGGTCAGGGGCGAGGGCCCAGGCGGGCCTGGAGGGCTTCGCGGACCGGGTCCGGGACGTGGGCGGAGATGTCGCCGCCCCACTTGGCCACGTCCTTGACGAGACTGGAGGAGAGGAACGAGTAGAGCGGGTTGGTCGGCATGAAGAGCGTCTCGACGCCCGCCAGCCCGATGTTCATCTGGGCCATCTGCAACTCGTAGTCGAAGTCGCTGACCGCCCGCAGCCCCTTGATCAGCACGCTCGCCTGCTGGGCGCGACAGAAGTCGACAAGCAGCCCCCGGAACGACTCGACCCGTACGTTGCCGTACGAGGAGGTCACCTCGCGGAGCATGTCGATGCGCTCCTCGACGGTGAACAGGCCGCTCTTCGACTGGTTCACCAGCACGCCGACGATCACCTCATCGAACAGCCGGCTGGCGCGGCCGATGATGTCGAGGTGTCCGTTGGTGACCGGGTCGAACGAGCCGGGACACACCGCACGTCTCATGATCGGCGACCGTACCAAAGGGTGGTCTCGCCGTACCGGCGACTGCGCTCGGGGGTGATCCCCTCCACCCACTCGAACTGCCTGGTCCGGCGGGACCGCTCCACCACCACCAACGCGTCCGGCGCCAGCCAGCCCCCGTCGACGAGCGTCGTCAGCAGCGCGGTGATCTCCTCGTCCGGCACGGCGTAGGGCGGGTCGGCGAAGACCACGTCGTACGGCCCGCCGTCGGGCCCGGAGGCCAGCACCGTCGCCACCCTGGCGGTGACCAGGCGGACGGCGGGACCGGCCCGCAGGGTCGTCACGTTCTCCCGGATCACGCGTGCCGCCCGCGGATCGGACTCGACAAGCAGGACGTGTCGGGCGCCCCGGGACAGCGCCTCCAGCCCGACCGCGCCGGAACCGGCGTACAGGTCGGCGAAGCGCGCCCCGTCCAGGTCGACCTCGGCCTCGATGGCACTGAACAGCGCCTCGCGGACCCGGTCGGAGGTGGGTCGGGTGCCGGCGCCGGGCGGCGCGGCGATCCGCCGGCCCCCGAGCGTCCCGGCCACGATCCGGGTCACCGTCTCCTCCTGCTCATGGCCCCGACGCTACGCGACAGGTTGGACCAGCCGTCCGACACGGTCGGTACCGCCACGAGGATGACATGATCACTTTTCGTATATCAATGATCTCAAGTTTATAACATCCGTCTTAGCAAATCCTGAGCGCTGTATCACGCACGGCGATCTCGCTAGGGTCTGCCGGGTGCCGGCGGCCAACCCACCGGCCCACGGCTCGGGAGGGCGCCTCACCGATCGGACGTGCAGTGACCGTCCACTGTCGCTCCCGTGCCACACCCCTAACGCTTCAGCACTCCAGGAGTACCCGTGATCCGTCCCAAGCTGTCGCTCCGGCGACCGCTGGCCATCCTGGGAGCCGCCCTCATCGGCCTCACCGGGGTCGCCGCGGTGGCCACCCCAGCCAGCGCGCACCACACCGAGATCAGCGCCACCGCCGACTGCGACCGGCTCACCGGCGAGCGCGTGATCACCTGGAAGGTGAAGAACAGCGAAGACAACAAGGACGCGACCATCCAGAAGGTGACCTCCGACCCGGACACCCCGGTGACGTCGCTGGTCGAGGGGGTGAAGGAGGCGAAGCCGCTGCAGGGGCTGGTGATCCCCATGGCCTCCTCCAAGCTGGCCGTCCAGCGGGTGCCCGGCAACACCACCAAGGCCCACCTCCAGGTCTACGCCGAGTGGATCAAGGAGGGGAAGGTCACGGCGTTCCACACCGCCAACGGCGACATCGACCTCGCGGCCGACAAGGCCTGCACCCCGGCTCCGAAGTGCGTCGAGGTCGACAAGGCCACATACAGCCACACCTTCGACGGCCCGAAGGGCACCGCCACCGTCAAGCTCGACGGCGACCTGCCGCTCTGCGGCGACGGCAAGCAGTACTTCACGCTGGTGTCCTACTTCGCGCCGCGTCCGCAGTTCGCCACTCCGCAGTACGTCTACGGGACCCCGGACAGCAACTGGATCGGTGGCACCCAGACCGAGATCACGCTGAACGTCGAGATCCCGGACTGCCACACCCAGGTCGACCTCATCTGGGGCGGCAAGGACCAGGTCATCGACGAGATCGTCGACGGCGGCACGCGCTACGACAACAAGAAGCTCGGCTCGCCCGGCGCTCCGGGCAACCGGTCCAAGGGCCCGCAGGGCTGGTACAACGGCGGCAGCAAGAGCTGCGTCACCCCGGCCTCGACCTTCGCGTCCAAGTGCGACGGTTCGGTCGCCGTCTCGCTGAGCAACGACGGCAAGATCAGCAAGTACGCCGTCGAGTTCGAGGTCAAGGGCGAGAACGGCTTCACCAAGAAGGTCTCCGTCGCGCCGGGTAAGGCCGACACCAGCATCGTGGTGCCCGCCGCCGACGCCGGCAAGATCGAGGTGCTGGTCGATGGCAAGGTCATCGAGAACGGCACGTACTCGTGGCAGCGCCCCGAGGACTGCCCGCTGCCGGCCGTCACCACCAAGGCCGACTGCAAGGAGTTCGCCCTCACCGTGACCAACCCCGAGGGTGGCCTGCCGGTGAAGACCACCTTCACCTACGGCGACAAGACCGAGACCCGTACGGTCGCGGCCGGCGCCTCGGAGACGGTGACCTTCAAGGCCGGCAAGGACAAGACCGCTGTCGTCGCCCTGCCGGACATGGACCTGGAGCTTCAGGCGATCTACACGCCGGAGGGCAACTGCGGCGGCAGCGGTGGCGGTGGCGGCGACGAGCCGGGCCTCCCGGTCACCGGCGCGGCGGCGGGCGGCATCGCCGCCGGCGCGGTCGCCCTGCTGATCGCGGGCGCGGTGCTCTTCGTCATCGCCCGTCGGCGTCGGGTGACCTTCACCGCCTGACCTGACCTGAGCTGAGCTGAAGCCCGAGGGCGCGTCGACCACCCGGTCGACGCGCCCTCGGTCGTTGCTGCTGCGACTCGAGATCACTGAAACCGGGGTGTCCCCTTGGCAGGGACACCCCGGTTTCCTGGAACTGGAGTGGATCAACGGTCCAGGTCGGACCGACGGCTGTCAGCCCTTCTCCAGGTACTCCGCGCGGTCCTCGTCGACAAGCGCCGCGACCGACGCCGCCAGCGCCGGGTTGCGGGTCAACTCCGGGTCCTTCTCAATCAGGGTGATCGCCTCGGCGCGGGCGTCGCGGATCAGGTCGGCGTCGCGTTTCAGGGACAGCAGGCGCAGGTGCGAGCGGTGCCCGGACTGGGTGGCGCCCAGCACGTCGCCCTCGCGGCGCTGCTCCAGATCCAGTTCGGCGAGCTTGAACCCGTCGCCTGTGGACGCCACCGCGTCCAGCCGTTCCCGCGCCGACGAGCCCTCGGCGGCCTCGCTGACCAGCAGACAGAGCCCGGCGGCGGTGCCCCGGCCGACCCGACCGCGCAACTGGTGCAGTTGCGAGACACCGAAGCGGTCGGCGTCCAACACGATCATCACGGTGGCGTTCGGCACGTCCACACCGACCTCGATGACCGTGGTCGCCACCAGCACGTCCAGGTCACCGGCCGCGAAGGAGCGCATCACCGCGTCCTTCTCGTCGGCGGGCAGGCGACCGTGCAGGACCCCGATCCGCAGACCGTGCAGTGGCCCCTCGGCCAGCAGCGGGGCCACCTCGGTCACGGCGAGCGGCGGCCGTCGACCGTTGTCGTCCTCGGGCGGCGGCTCCTCGTCCGATACCGGGCCGTCACCGATGCGCGGGCACACCACGTACGCCTGGTGGCCGGCGGCCACCTCCTCGCGCAGCCGACGCCAGGCCCGGTCCAGGAAGGCGGGCTTCTCGGCGGCCGGCACCACGTGCGAGGCGATCGGCGACCGGCCCCGGGGCAGTTGGGAGAGGGTCGACACCTCCAGGTCGCCGTACACGGTCATCGCCACCGTGCGCGGGATCGGGGTGGCCGTCATGACCAGGGTGTGCGGCGGCTGGTCGGCCTTGGCGCGCAGGGCGTCGCGCTGCTCCACCCCGAAGCGGTGCTGCTCGTCGACGACCACGAGACCCAGGTCGGCGAAGTCGACGCCCTCGTAGAGCAGGGCGTGGGTGCCGAGCACGATGCCGGCGTTGCCGCTGGCCACCTCGCCGAGCGCCCGACGGCGGGCCGCCGCGCCCAGCGAGCCGGTGACCAGCTCGACCCGGGTGGCGTGCTCGGCGGAATCCAGTTCACCGGCTCGCCCGAGGGGCCCGAGCAGGTCGAGCATGCCCCGATAGTGCTGGGCGGCCAGCACCTCGGTGGGAGCGAGCAGCGCGGCCTGTCCGCCGGCGTCGACCACCTGGAGCATGGCCCGCAGCGCCACCACTGTCTTGCCCGAGCCCACCTCGCCCTGCAACAGGCGGTGCATCGGGTGCGCAGCGGCCAGGTCGGTGGCGATCTCCCGGCCGACGTCACGCTGGCCGGCGGTCAGCTCGTACGGCAGTCGGGCGTCGAAGGCGTCCAGCAGCCCGCCAGAGCGCGGCGGGCGGGGGCGGGCCGGCCAGTCGGCGGCCCGGTGCTTGCGCTGCACAAGGGTCAGCTGGACGGCGAACGCCTCGTCCCACTTGAGCCGGTGTCGGGCCCGGTAGAGCTCCTCCTTGCTGGACGGGCGGTGGATCTCGCGTAGCGCGGTGCCCAGGCCGACGAGTTTGCGGTCGGCACGCACGGTTGCCGGCAACGGATCCTCCGGCGGCGTGAACGTGTCCAGCACGACGCGTACGCAGCGGGCGATCACCCAGGTCGGAACGGCCGCCGCCGCCGGGTACACGGGGATCAGCGCGCCGGCGAACTCCTCGATCTCGTCGCTGACCGCCGCCTCGCCCTCGCCGCCCTCACCGAGCAGGACGTACTCCGGACCGTTGAGCTGACGCTTGCTCCGGAACTCGGTGACCTTGCCGGCGAACAGCCCCCACCGGCCCGGGCGCAGCTCCCGTTCACGCCACGCCTGGTTGCCGAAGAACGTAAGCGTCAGCAGGCCGCCGGAGCCGTCGCCGACGGTCACCTCCAGCAGGTTGCCCCGGCGTTGACGCATCGGCCGTACGGCGGTGCGCTGCACCTGGGCCAGCACGGTGACCTGCTCGCCGACGTCCAGCGACCGGATGTCGGTGTGCTCGCCGCGCTCGTCGTAGCGGCGCGGAAAGTGGTAGATCAGGTCACCCGCGGTGTGCAGGTCGAGGTGGGCGGCCAGTGCCTTGGCCGTCTTGTCCCCGACGAGCTTCTTCAACGGCGTGTCGACAGTGGCCGGCTCGCTCATTCGACCCCCACCAGGAGCGGATAGAACGGCTGGCCGCCCGGGTACGCCTGCACCTCGACGAACGGCCAGCGCCGCGCGACGTGCGCGCGGACGGCATCGGTGAGCCCGGCGGGGGCGTCCACCCCGGCCAGCAGGGTGACCAACTCCCCGCCGCCGCCGAGCATCCGGTCGACCACGGCGGCGCAGGTGTCGGTGAGGTCGGTGCCGATGAGGTGCACCTCCCCCTCGACAAGCGCCAGGACGTCACCGGGACGGCAGGGGCCGGCGACCGTCAGCGCCTCCCGGCTGGCGTGGCAGACCTCGGCGTAGCGGCAGGCGCCGGCCGCCTCGGCCATCGCGATCACGTCGTCCTCGAAGCGGCGGGTGCCGTCCCGGACCGCGAGTGCCGCGAGGGCCTGCACCGGCGAACGGGTCGGCACCACGCTCACCTTGATGCCGTGCCGATGCGCCTCGCGGGACGCCGCGCTGGCGACCGCCTCGGCGTTGGGGTCGTTGGGCAGCACCACCACCCGGGCTGCTCCGGTGCTGCGCACGGCGTCCAGCAGCTCACCGGTCGACGGATTGCCGGGCACCACAGTCGCGCCCTCGGCGGCGAACAGCTCGGCGAGCCCGCTGCCGGTGGCCACCACCACGGCGGCGCGGCCGTCCTCGGTCGGGCCGACGGACGGCTCCGGCTGGTCGGCGAAGCGGGTCACCGAGATCCGGTACGGGCGGCCCGCGGCGACCCCCGCCTCGACCGCCGCGCCCACGTCGTTGACGTGCACGTGCACGTTCCAGGTGCCGCCCGGTGCGCGCCCGTCACCGACGACGACGAGCGAGTCACCAAGCGCCTCCAGTGTCCGGCGCAGCACGGCCACCGCGTCGGGGTGCGCGTCGAGCAGGAACTGCACCTCGTAGGCGTACTCCTCGGAGCCGGTCTCCCGTGCGACGGTGGCCGCCGGGCGGGCGGTGCGCGGCGGCGGCGCGAGTGGGGTTGTGCTCTCCCCGGTGAGCACCTCGACCAGGGCGTCGAGCAGGACGCAGAGGCCCCGGCCGCCCGCGTCGACGACGCCCGCGCGAGCCAGGGCCGGCAGTTGCTCGGGCGTGCGGGCCAGGGCCTCGGCCGCCGCTCGCGCCGCGTCGCGGGCCACCGCCTTCAGGTCGTCGCTGGCCGCCTGCTCGGCCCCGGTGGCGGCCGCGGCGACGACGGTGAGCAGGGTGCCCTCGACGGGACGGCTGACCGCCGTGTACGCGGCGACTGTCGCGGCCCGCAGCGCGACGGCCAGGGCCCGCCCGCGCACCGCCGGCACGGCGACGACGGCGTCGGCGAAGCCGCGCAGGATCTGCGAGAGGATGACCCCCGAGTTGCCCCGGGCGCCGAGCAGCGCGCCCTGGGCCATCAACCGCAGGACGTGCCCGTGGGCGGTGGGGCCGCTGTCGGGGAGGGTGTCCAGGTCCATCGAGAGCGCCTGCTGGGCCGAGGTGAGGGTGAGCACCAGGTTGGTGCCTGTGTCACCGTCGGGCACCGGATAGACGTTGAGCTCGTCGATCTCGCCCTGGTGGCGCTTGAGCGCGGCCAGCCCGCTCGCACACCAGCGGCGGACCGCGGCGGCGTCGAGGGTGTCCAGCACGGCCAGAAGCCTACTGTTGCGCACCGACACGCGCCGGGCTCGTCCGGCGTGTCCGCCCCCGCCCGGTCCGATGGTGCTCCCGGCCCTGGTCGACGCCTCCGGTACGGTTGCCGTCGGGCCGGCCCACCGGCCCACCGGCAGGCCCGACCCGGGCCGGGCACGACCGCCCGACCGGGCCGGTTGGCCGGCCCGGCGAGTCATCGGGTAACCTGACCAGGTTGCCCGGGCAGCACCTGCCGGCGACCTCATGAACGTTTCAATCCCAGGAGTATCCCGTGGCTAGCGTGTGCGACGTCTGTGGCAAGGGACCGGGCTTCGGCCACAACGTGTCCCACTCGCACCGGCGGACCAACCGCCGCTGGAACCCGAACATCCAGTCGGTGCGTACCCCGGCCGGTGGCGGCAACACCAAGAAGTTGCAGGTCTGCACCTCGTGCATCAAGGCCGGCAAGGTCACCCGCGCCTGACGCGGCGGCACCAACTCTTCTCGTTCGGCTCAGCCGGCGGCCCCCTGCGGTCCGCCGGCTCTGTCGTGTCCACCCCGGGTGGGCACCGGCCGTTCAGAGCGTGCGGCCGAAGGAGAGGCAGCCCTCCGCGTCCTTGTAGAAGCCGAAGTTCGGGATCCGGTCGTAACCGGCGGACGCGTACATGGTGATCGCCTCGGGCTGCTTGTCCCCACACTCCAGGACCATCCGCTTGCGGCCCTGCTCGCGGGCCGAGCGCTCGACGGCCGCGAGGACCGTCCGCGCCACGCCACGCCCACGGGCCGCCGGGGCCGTGTACATCCGCTTCAGCTCGGCGGTGTCCTCGCCGTGGCTGCGCCAGCCGCCGCAGCCGACGGGCTCACCGGCCAGGTAGGCGACGAGGAACGCGCCGTCCGGCGGTTCGAACTCGCTGGCGGCGACCGGGGTGTCGTCGCCGGTACCCCCGTAACGGGCCGCCAGGTCCGCCAGCGCGGCCCGGATCAACTGCTGCGCCACCGGCGCGTCGAACCGCACCACCCGGATCTCGATCTCACTCACAGTGCCCAGAATACGGCGGGCTCCCGCCGTCAGCGGAAGTGGTCCCAGCCCCGGGGCCCGTCGTACGCGCCGCCGTCGACTGTCACCTCAGCACCCTCCGTCACCAGGCCGATGGGCCGCCACTCCGGCGGCAACGCCACCGTCGGGGGAAAGGTCGCGGCCAGCGCGTGGTCCTCACCACCGGCGAGAATCCAGGTGTACGGGTCGACGCCGAGCGCCTGCGCGGCGTCGGCCATCTGCCGGGGCACCTCGAACGCGTCGCGGCGCACGTCGATCGCCACACCGCTGGCCCGCGCCACGTGCCCGAGGTCGGCGAGGAGTCCGTCCGACACGTCGATCATCGAGGTCGCGCCGAGCAGGGCGGCCTGCGGCCCGGCCGGGTAGGCGACCTGCGGCCGCCGGTACGCCTCGACCAGCAGCCGGGGAGTGCGGAACCCTCGGGTGAGCACGGTCAGCCCGGCCGCCGCGTACCCGATGCGGCCGGCCAGGGCCAGCACGTCCCCGGGGCGGGCGCCGGAACGCACAACGGGCGCCCGGCCGCCGAGGTCGCCCAGCGCGGTGACCGCGATGGTCAGGGTGGGGCTCGCCGACATGTCCCCGCCGACCACGCTCGCGCCGACCGTGGCCGCTTCCGCGGCCAACCCGTCGGCCAGGCCCTCCGCCCAGCTCGTCTCCAGGTCGGCGGGCATACACAGGGCGACCAGCAGGGCTGTCGGGGTGGCGCCCATCGCCGCGATGTCGGCCAGGTTCGCCGCCGCGGCCCGGTGACCGACGTCCGCCGCCGAGCACCAGTCCCGCCGGAAGTGCCGCCCGTCGACGAGCACGTCCGTGCAGGCGACCACCCGGGCGTCCGGCGCGGCCACCACCGCCGCGTCGTCGCCCGGGCCGAGCAGTGTCGTCGGGCCCATCGCCAACCGGGCGGTGATCCGCCCGATCAGCCCGAACTCGCCGATCCCGGCCACGTTGGCCCCACCACCGGCGTTCCGCCCGTGCTGCCCGGCACCGCCGCGCTCGCTCACCGCTGCTCCTTGACGACCGATAGGGATCAGACCTGGTCCGTAAGGTAGTTTCACCCTTCGGGCCGCTCCCGGGCGGCGACGGACGGAGGTCGAGTCGTGGTACAGGCGTACATCCTCATCCAGACCGAGGTCGGCCGCGCACGTGACGTGGCGGGTCTCATCGCGGACATCGCCGGCGTGGTACGCGTCGACGCCGTCACCGGGCCGTACGACGTGGTCGTCCTCACCGAGGCGAACACCGTCGACGAGCTCGGCAAACTGATCGTCAGCAAGGTGCAGATGGTGCCCGGCATCACCCGCACCCTCACGTGTTCGGTGGTGCGGCTGTAAGTGGACGAGATGACGACCTCCTCGGCTGCCCTGGACGACGACGGGAACCGCGAGCCGGCTGCCGGGAACGGCGAGCCGACTGGCGGAACGCCCGAGCCGGCTGACGGTATCCGCGAGAGCGCCGACCCGGGCGCCGACGCGCCGGCCGGCCGGGACCGGACCATTCGGGGCGCCGCCCTGCTGGCCACGTTGATCGCGCTGCCGGTCACGCTGCTGGTCGCCGTGCTGGCCTTCGCCAAGCTCGCCCCGGACACGCCGGCCGCCGCGCCGAGCCCCTCGCCGAGCACCGCACGCGTGCAGTCCACCGCTCCGGTCGAGATGGCCGCCCCCGCGTTGGCCGAGCGTCCGGCCACGGTCTGCCGCGCGCTGCTCTCGCAGTTGCCGCAGACCATCCGTGAGCTGTCCCAGCGCCCGGTCACCGCGGGTCCGGAGCAGAACGCCGCGTACGGCGACCCCGCGCTCACCGTGGCCTGTGGGGGCACCAAACCGACAGTTCCGGCCACCGACGAGGTCTGGATGGTGAATCGCGTCTGCTGGCACCCCGTCGAGGAGGCCGACGTGACGGTGCTCACCACCGTCGACCGGGAGACGCCTGTCACCGTCCGTATCCCGCGCTCGTACGAACAGCCGTTGCAGTGGGCCTCGCCGATCTCCAGTGCGATCGTGGCGTCGGTGCCCTCCGGCGGCGCCGTCCCCGCCGGCTGCCAGAGCTGATCCACTGACGCGCGGCCCGCAACAGCCGGCCGCGCGTCGAGGCCGGCGGCTCAGTGCAGGCCGACGCCGCGCCGCTGGGCGGTACGGATCAGCCGGTTGACCAGCTTGGGATACTCCAGGCCGGAGGCCGCCCACATCCGCGGGAACATCGACGTCGGGGTGAACCCGGGCATCGTGTTGATCTCGTTGAGGTAGACGTCCAGCTCGGGGGTGACGAAGAAGTCGGCCCGGGCCAGGCCGGCGCAGTCCAGCGCGGTGAACGCGCGGACGGCGTACTCCTGCACCTGGCGGGTCACCCGATCCGGCAGCCCGGCCGGGATGTCGTACTCGCAGGAGTCGTCGAGGTACTTGGCCTCGAAGTCGTAGAAGTCGTGGTCGGCGACGACCCGCACCTCGGCCAGCACGGACGCCTCGGGGGCACCACCGGCCTCGCCCTCCAGCACGCCGCACTCGATCTCGCGGCCGACGATCGCGGCCTCGATGATGACCTTCGGGTCGAACTGCCGGGCGGTGGCGACCGCCGCGTCCAGGTCGGCCCAGTCGGTGACGCGGGTGATGCCGAACGACGACCCGGCGCGGGACGGCTTGACGAAGACCGGCAGGCCGAGCCGCTCCTTGTCCTGCTCGCCCAGTGTCATCCCGTTGCGCAGCACCGCGTACGCGCCGACCGGGATGCCCTCGACCGCGCAGAGCTTCTTGGTGAACTCCTTGTCCATCGCCGCTGCGGACGCGAACACGTTCGCCCCCACGTAGGGGATGCCGGCCATCTCCAGCATGCCCTGGATGGTGCCGTCCTCGCCGTACGTGCCGTGCAGGACCGGGAAGACCACGTCCACGTCGGCAAGCGCCCGAGGGCCCTCGGTCGGGTCGAGCACCATCAGCCCGTTGCCGGTCGGGTCGGCGCGCAGCACGATGTCCGCGCCGGAGTCGGCGGTGATCTCCGGCAGCTGGCGGGCGTTGATGGCGAGCTGGGCCGGATCGCCGTTGGTCAGGACCCACTGGCCGGCGCGCGTGATGCCCACCGGCACCACCTCGTACTCGTCCGGGTCGAGTGCGCCGAACACGCTGCCGGCGCTGACGCAGGAGATGCCGTGCTCCGGGCTGCGGCCGCCGAAGACGATCGCCACGCGGGTCTTGCCTGGGGTGGTCACTCCGGTCACCTCTTCGTACGCGACTGCGGCTGGTCGTGCTCGCCGGTGGCGCTCACGCGGTTGACCTTACTGTGCGTGGCGATCAGGCGGGGCGATACCCGGCGAGCCACGGACCGACACGGCAATCGGTCAACAGAGTATATACGGTGCGTGACGGAACGCTTCGAGGGCTGTTCAGTCCCCGGTGTGCCGCCGGCCGACCGCGATCACCTTCACCCGCTGCCGGCCGGCCCGCACCATGCCGAGCGCCATGAACGCCCCGGCGATCCGGTCGGCGGCCTCCCTGCTGCTGGCACCGACCACCTGGCGGCGGCGTTCGGGGGCGACGCGCTCGTTGCGGTCGATGCCCTCGACGGGACGCACGTCCGTGAGCACGACCAGGAAGCGGGTCATCGCCGGACCTCGTGCTGCGCGGCGAGAGACTTCGGAACGGTACGCACGTCGTCTCCTTCCGGCGGGCTCGAACGGGCGGCACGCGGCGATCGGGTACGGGGGAGAAACCCGATCACCGCGCGCCCTATCCCCTCCGGTCGCTCACCACCACCGTCGCCACGACAACCGGCGGTGAGGACGCGATGACAGATTGACACGTCTACAGCCATGAATGCAACTCTCATCGCCCATCTCTCATGTACCCGTTCCCATGAATGTGTGCGACCATCGATGCATGGCCCCGAAGACCGCCCGCGCCCGCCGACTCGGCATCGCCCTGCGCCACCACCGGGAAGCCGCCGGGCTGACACTGGAGACCGCCGCGGATGAGATCAACAGCACCCGCAGCACCCTCTCCCGCTACGAGAACGCCCAGACGCTCATCAGCCCGGCCACCGTGCGCGCCCTGCTCACCTCGTACGGGGTGAGTTCCGAGGAGGTGGCCGCCGCGGTGCAGCTCGCCAAGGACGCCCGCAAACCGGGCTGGTGGGTGTCGTACTCGTACCTGCTCGACCCGCGCACCATCGACTTCATCGCCCTGGAGGCGGAGGCCACCGCCATCGCCAACTTCGAGCCGTCGGTGGTGCCCGGCCTGCTGCAGACCGCCGACTACATCCGCGGCGTGATGCGCGGCGGCCCGCACACCCTCAGCGACGAGCTGGTCGAGCAGCGGGTCAAGGTCCGCCTCGACCGCCAGGTGCGGCTCACCGCCGAAACACCACCCATCCTCGACGCGATCATCGACGAGGGCGCGCTGCTGCGCCCGGTCGGCGACCCGTCGGTGATGGACGGCCAGCTACGGCACCTCGTCAAGATGGCCGAACTGCCCAACATCACCGTCCAGGTGATCCCACTCTCCGCCGGTTACCACCGGGGCACCCGAGGCTCGCTGCACATCCTGGAGTTCGCCGACCCGGAGGACCCGATCATCGCCTCGGTGGAGACCGTCGCCGGTCAGATGATCCTCGACCGCGCGGGCGAGACACGTACCTGCACCAAGATCATGGAGCATCTGCGCAGCGTGGCGCTCAGTCCGGCGGACAGCCGGGCGATGCTCCTGTCAGTCCTGAAGGGACGGTAGGACCGATGACACCGACGATCACAGCGGCGTTGGCCGCGGCGGCGTGGCGCAAGAGCAGCCGTAGCGGCGATGAGGGCGCCTGCGTGGAGGTGGCCACGATCCCCCGACTGGTGGCCGTCCGCGATTCCAAGGACCCGACCGGCCCGGCCCTGCTGTTCCCCCCGGCGGCCTGGGCGGCCTTCGCCCAGGCTCCGCCACGCCCCTGACCGGAGCGCGCGACCGCGACCACCCCGCGCCCCGCTGACCGGGCCGTCACCGCCCGATCAGCGGGGCGCGGGCGCGGAAGGGGACTCTCAGGCGAGCGGGCCCGGCCGACGAGCGGAAACTCAGGCGACCAGCGGCCGGGGCTCCGGCACCGCGCGCAGCGCCTCCAGGGCGGCGATCGCCACACCCCGGGCCCCGGCCATGTCGCGGTCCGGCACCAGCGCGAAGGTGGCCACCGCGGCCTGCTCCTCGCGCAGGACTGTGTGCTCGCGGACCGTCGCCAGGAACCAGTCGCGGAACTCCGGCGCCGCCTCGACCACCCCGCCCCCCACGAAGTACGCGTGCGGGTCGGTGAAGTTGGCGGCCACGGTGAACAGGCGGCCCAGCGCCATCGCCTGCTGGGTGAAGAGGCCACGGGCCAGTTCGTCACCGGCTTCGCCGTAGCCCCGCACGAGCTTCGCCGCCCGCGCCACCGGCTCGGCGGCCAGCGGGTGGTCGGGATGGCGGGTCAGCCAGTACGGCAGCAGGTTGCGCTCGATACCGGTGAGCGAGGCGACGCTCTCCACGTCGCCGGTGAAGCCGCAGGCGCAGGTGGGCTCCGACTGCCCCGGGCCGAGCAGCCCGTTCAGCGGGATGTGCACGTGGCCCAGCTCGCCGGCCATCCCGGCCGCGCCGGCGATCACCTTGCCGCTCTCGATCACCCCACCGCCGAGGCCCGTGCCGACGATCGCCGAAACCGACGAGCGGCTCATCGCCTCGTCGCCGAAGTACACGTGGTGGGCGTAGAGCGCGGCCGCGTTGCCGTCGTTGTGGTAGATCACCGGCAGGCCCAGCCGCCGCTGGAGCGCCCCCCGCACGTCGAAGCCGCGCCAGGCCGGCTGGGAGAAGTTGGTCGAGCCGCGCGACGAGATGACGCCCGTGGCGCTGGCCGGGCCGGGCGTGTCCAGCCCGACCGCCCGGACCAACTCGCGCGGCACGCCGGTCTGCGCCAGGGCACCGTCCAGCGCCCGGGCCAGCGCCTCGATCGCCGCGTCCGGCCCGGCGCGTACCTCGCTGGGAATCTCCAGCAGGCCGTCGACCAGGAAACGGCCGTCCACCGTCAGCACGGTGGCGTTGTTGCTGGTGCCACCGTTGTCCAGGCCGACGACCACCGGCACCCCTGCGCTGCCCACCGAAACCGCCTCCCGCCCTCGTGAGTGTGAGCCGAGGCTAGTGCCAACCCCGCTCCCCCGCCACGCCCGCCCACCGAAACCGGGTTGGGGGTACCCGTCGAGCCCCGGCGACACCCCGAGTCGCTGTCCCCCGCCCACGGGCGAGCTCAGGCCGGGCGGCGGGCGGTTACCGCAGTGGCGTCCCGATCCTCGTCGTGCCGCACGCTCGGAACCAGCCCGGCCGCGCGGAACGCGTCGCAGAGCGCGTCGGTCTGCGTGGTGCCGGCCTCGACGACCAGGTGTCCACCGGGTGCCAGCCAGTGCGCCGCGTCGACGCCCACCCGGCGCAGCACGGTGAGCCCGTCCGGCCCGCCGTCGAGCGCCACCGTGGCCTCGTGCAGCCGCGCCTCCGGCGGCATCAGCGCCACCGCGTCGGTGGGCACGTACGGGGCGTTCGCCACCACCAGGTCGAGCCGCCCCCGCCAGCGCGGCGGCAGCGGCGCGAACAGGTCGCCCTCGTACACCTCGACGGGCAGACCGGCGAGGTTGCGGCGGGCGCAGGCCACGGCGGCCGGGTCGATGTCGGCGGCGGCGAGCCAGCGCGGCGCGAGCCGGCGTGCCAGCGCGACGGTGGTGGCCCCGGAGCCGCAGCAGAGGTCGACCACTGCCGGCGCCGGGCCGGTCAGCTCGGCTGCCGCGTCGACAAGCAGGGCCGTCCGGCCGCGCGGCACGAAGACGCCCGCGTCGACGGCGATCCGCAGGCCGCAGAACTCGGCCCAACCGAGCAGGTACTCCAGTGGCTCGCCGGCCACGCGGCGGGCGGTCAGATCGGCAAGCGTCGCCGGGGAGTCCGCGGCGGCCAGCAGCAGCTCCGCCTCGTCCTCGGCGTACACGCAGCCGGCGGCGCGCAGCCGGCGTACCAGGGCGGATCGGTCGCTCAACGTCACAGGATCCCTCAGGCCGGCCCGGCGGCGTCCAGGGCGGCGGTGATGTCGGCCACCAGGTCGGCCGTGTCCTCCACACCGCAGGAGAGCCGAACGAAGCCGGGGGCGGTGTCGTCCCCCCACTGCGCCCGCCGGTCCGCAGTGGTGTGCAGACCCCCGAACGAGGTGGCCGCCGCCACCAGGCGCGCGGCCTCGACGAAGCGGGCCACCCGGTCGGCGTCGCCCAGGTCGAACGAGAGCACCCCGGGCATCCGGCGCATCTGCGCCGAGGCCACCGCGTACGCCGGGTCGGCCGGCAGCCCCGGCCAGCGCAGACCTGTCACGTCCGGCCGGCCCGCCAGCAGATCGACGACGGCGGCGGCGTTCGCGCTCTGCCGTGCCAGCCGCAGGTCGAGGGTCGCCAGCGACCGGTGCGCCAACCAGGCGTCGAACGCGCCCGGGACCGAGCCGGTGCCGGTACGCCAGAGCGTCACCGCCTCGATCACCTCGGCGGACCGGCTGGCCAGGTAGCCCAGCAGCAGGTCGGAGTGGCCGGTGAGCGCCTTGGTGCCGGAGGCCACCACCAGGTCGGCGCCGAGATCGAGCGGGCGCTGTCCGAGCGGGGTGGCAGTGGTGTTGTCGACCGCGAGCAGGGCGCCGGCGGCGTGCGCCCGCTCCGCCAGGGCGGCCACGTCCACCACGTCGAGACCCGGGTTGGCCGGGGTCTCCACCAGCACCAGCCGGACCCCCTCGAAGGACGGGTACGGGCCCACGGTCGGCACGAAGACCACGCGCACGCCAATCGTCTCCAGCACGGCGGTGGCGAACGCCCGGACGGGGAAGTAGCCGTCGGAGGGCAGCACCACGGTGTCCCCCGGGCGCAGCAGGGTGAGCAGCGTCCCGGTGATGGCGGCCTGACCGCTGGCGAAGACCCGGCAGTCGCCGCCCTCCAACTCACCCACGGCGGCCTCCAGCAGCCGCCGGGTCGGGTTGTCGGGGCGGCCGTAGCCGTTCGGCGACGTGCCCTGGCCCTGCCACGGGTCGAGGTGGTAGGGCGCGGCGAACACCGGACCGGGCAGGAACGGGTCACCCGGTGCCGGCTCGGGCAGGCCGGCGCGTACGCAGCGGGTGCCGTCTCCCAGTTCGCTCATCGGTTCCCTCACTCGTACGACTCGGGCTTGGCGGTTCGGCTCATGAGCGTGTCCACGGCGAGGCGCGGGTCCATCCCCTCGTGGCAGATCCGTTCGACGTGCTCGGTGATCGGCATCTCCACCCCGTGGGCGCGAGCCAGGTCACGGATCGCGAGGCAGCTCTTGACTCCCTCGGCGGTCTGCCGCGTCGCGGCCTGCGCCTGCTCCAGCGTCTCGCCCCGGCCCAGGTGCTCGCCGAAGGTGCGGTTGCGGGCCAGCGGGGACGAGCAGGAGGCGACGAGGTCGCCCATGCCGGCCAGGCCGGCGAAGGTGATCGGGTCCGCGCCGAGCGCCACACCGAGGCGGGCCGTCTCGGCCAGCCCCCGGGTCATCAGCATGGCTCGGGTGTTGTCGCCGAAGCCCATCGCGGTGGCGATGCCGTACGACAGCGCGATCACGTTCTTGACCGCGCCGCCCAGCTCGCAGCCGATCACGTCGTCGTTGGTGTACGGCCGCAGGTACGGCGTCCGTATCGACGACTGCACGAGGGCAGTGCGGTCGCTGTTGGTGCCGGCGACCACCGTGGCGGCCGGCTGCTCGGCGGCGATCTCGGGGGCCAGGTTCGGGCCGGAGACCACCACCACCCGGTCCGCGGCCACCCGGGCGGTCTCGACGATGACCTCGCTCATCCGTTTGGTGGTGCCGAGTTCGATGCCCTTCATCAGCGACACCAGGGTGGCGTCCGGGTGCAGGTGCCCGGCCCACTCGGCGAGGTTGCCGCGCAGGGTCTGCGAGGGCACGGCCAGCACCACCACCTCGGCGCCGCTGATCGCCTCGACGGCGTCGGTGGTGGCGGTGACCCGGGCGGGCAGCAGCAGGTCCGGCAGGTACTCCGGGTTGCGCCGCTCGGCGCGGATGCTCTCGGCCACCGGGGCGCGGCGGGCCCACACGGTCACGTCCCGCCCCGCGTCGGCCAGGATCTTGGCGAAGGCGGTGCCCCAGGAGCCGGCGCCCAGCACCGCGACGTGGCCGCTCATGCCGCTTCACCGTGGTGGCGCTCGACGGACGGCCGGGTGGGTCGCTCCCACAACGGCGGCGGGGTGCCGCCACGGATCTCGACGAGCATGTCCCGCAGCCGCAGCATGATGGCGTCCGTCATCTCCTCGAGGGTGGCCCGGGTCGGCGGAGCGCCCGCCCAGCGGCTCAGGTCGACAGGTTCGCCGGCGACCACTGTCACCGGGATCCGGGGGCGTGGGTTCAGCCGGCTGGTCCGCGGGTCGAAGATCCGCTCCGGTCCCCACATCACCAGCGGCACCACTGGCGCGCCGGTGGCGAGGGCCAGCCGGGCGGCGCCGGTCTTGGCCTTCATCGGCCACAGGTCCGGCTGCCGGGTGGTGGTGCCCTCCGGGTAGATCACCACCGCGCCCCCCTCGTCGAGCGCGGCGATCGACTTGTCGAGCGAGCGGACGGCGTCCACGCTGCCGCGCTCGACCGGGATCTGCCGACAGCGGTGCAGGATCCACCCGACCACCGGCACCCGGAACACGCTGGCCTTGCCCAGGTACTGCGGCCACCGCCCGGAGTCGTAGATGAAGTGCGCGGAGACCAGCGGGTCGGCGTGCGAGATGTGGTTGGCGACGATGATCATCCCGCCGTCGGAGGCGAGGTGCTCCTGACCACGCCAGGTCCGCCGGGTCCAGACGGTCATCACCGGCTTGACCAGCCCCACGGCGAACCGTTGCCAGAACCCCAGCCTCCGCCGTGCCACTGTGCCTCCTCGTCGCGCCCCGACCCGCCGCGGGCCCCACCCGCGACACCCGCAGCGGAAATCATGCCTGCTCGCCCCCGGTACGGCCAGCGAGGGTCCCGTCGTCCGGCTGGCAGGATTGCGGACGTGAGTGAGCCGAGGTGGGCCGTGGTGGTGCCGGTGAAGCGTCTGGCCGCGGCCAAGAGCCGGCTGCGGGGCGCGCTGCCCGGCGTACCGCATGAGGAGCTGGCGCTGGCGCTGGCGGCCGACACGCTCCGCGCGGTGCTGGCCTGCCCGGCGGTCGCCGAGGCCCTGGTGGTGACCGACGACGCACGGGTGGCGGCCGCGGCGCGGGCCGCCGGGGCGCGGACGGTGCCCGACGTGCCGGACGCCGGCCTGAACGCGGCGTTCCGGCACGGCGCGGCACAAACCCCCGGGCGGTGGGTGGCCGGGCTCACCGCCGACCTGCCGGCGCTGCGCCCGGCCGAGCTGGCCGACGCGCTGCTCGCGGCGCAACACGCCACCGAAGGGGTACGCCGGTTCGTGGCGGACGCCCCCGGCGGTGGGACGGTGCTGCTCGCCGCGCCGCCGGGTGTCGACCTCGACCCACGGTTCGGGGTCGGGTCGGCGGCGGCGCACGCGGCGAGCGGGGCGCTGCCGCTGACCGGCGACTGGCCCAGCCTGCGGCGGGACGTGGACACCGCCGAGGACCTGACCGCCGCCGAGCGGCTCGGGCTGGGCCCGCGCACCGCCGCGCTGCTCGCCGCCGGCTGCCCGGCGCGCTGAACGAACTGAGCCGCGGGCTGCCCGGCGCGCGGAAACGAGTCGCCCCCGCCGGTGTACGGTGCCAGCATGCAGGGCACGGTGGCCACCTACGACGCGGCGACGCGCAGCGGCGTCCTGCTGCTCGACGACGGCACCGAGCTGCGCTTTCCCGCCCGGGCCTTCGACGCCTCCGGCCTGCGACTGCTCCGCCTCGGCCAGCGGGTCCGCATCGACACCGATCCCGACGGCGAGGTCGTCCGGGTGACATTGCCGACGATGAACTGAGCTGGCGAGGCCAAGTTCATTTTGCGTTAACTCGAATCGGGTGATTATGAGCGGGTGAGCACCCCTCGCGAGCATCCGGTCACCCCTCCCGCCACCGACCCCCGCAACGGCGCCCGCGTCCGCGGCACCGACGGTCGTTTCCGCCCGTCCCGGGCCGAACGGGCCGGCGCCGCCCGCGCCGACACCCTCGCCGACGACCCCGGCGCGGCCTCCTCCGGGCTCGACGAGGTCATCGAGTCCGGCGTGCCTCCCACGGAGACCGACGGCCCGTCGGCCGGGGCGGCCCTGCCCGGCAGCCCCTCCGCCGGCGGTGAGGAAGACGACCCGCCGGCTGCTCCCCCGCTGCCGGAGGACCGCTTCCTCAACCGGGAGCTGTCCTGGCTCGACTTCAACGCGCGGGTGCTCACCCTCGCCGAGGACCAGCGCACCCCCCTGCTGGAGCGGGCCAAGTTCCTGGCGATCTTCGCCAGCAACCTCGACGAGTTCTACATGGTGCGGATCGCCGGCCTGAAGCGGCGGCTCTCCGCCGGCCTGCCGGTGCGCGGCGGGGACCGGCTGCCCCTGCGTACGCAGCTGGAGCTGATCGCCGAACGGACCGCCGAGCTGGTCGCCAGGCACGCCGCCTGCTTCGTCGACGACGTCCTGCCCCGGCTGGCCGACGAGAGCATCCGCATCCTGCGCTGGGGTGAACTGGGCGGCCCCGAGCGGGAGCGGCTGCGCACCTACTTCCGGGAGCACATCTTCCCGGTGCTCACCCCGCTCGCGGTGGACCCGGCGCACCCGTTCCCGTACATCTCCGGGCGGTCGCTGAACCTGGCGGTGGCGGTTCGCGACCCGGACGGCGGGTCCGAGCTGTTCGCCCGGGTGAAGGTGCCCAACAACGTCCCGCGCTTCGTGCGGGTCGACCGGGACCAGCCGGGCGTGCGGATGCTGCCGGTGGAGGACCTGATCTCCGTGCACCTGGGTCAGCTGTTCAGCGGCATGCAGGTGGTCGAGTGCCACCTGTTCCGGGTCACCCGCAACGCCGAGGTGGAGGTCGACGAGGACCGCGACGAGGACCTGCTCCAGGCCCTCGAGCGGGAGCTGGCCCGGCGCCGGTTCGGGCCGCCGGTCCGCCTGGAGGTCGCCGCCTCGATCTCCGACCACGTACTGGAACTGCTCGTCCGCGAGCTGGACATGGACGACCAGGACGTGCTGCGGGTGCCGGGCCTGCTGGACCTGTCCGCGCTGTGGCAGGTGTACGGCGAGGCCGACCGCCCCGACCTCAAGGACCCGCCGTTCGTGCCGGCCACACATCCCCGGCTCGCCGAGGGCGAGGTACCGCGCAGCGTCTTCGCCACCCTGCGCGACGGGGACATCCTGGTGCACCACCCGTACCACTCGTTCGCCACGAGCGTGCAGCGCTTCATCGAACAGGCGGCCGCCGACCCCAACGTGCTTGCCATCAAGCAGACCCTCTACCGCACCAGCGGGGACTCGCCGATCGTCGACGCGCTCGTCGACGCGGCCGCCGCCGGCAAGCAGGTGGTGGTGCTGGTGGAGGTGAAGGCCCGCTTCGACGAGGTCGCCAACATCGGCTGGGCCCGCACCCTGGAACGCGCCGGCTGCCACGTGGTGTACGGCCTGGTGGGGCTCAAGACGCACTGCAAGACCGCGCTTGTGGTCCGGCAGGAGGGGAACCAGATCCGCCGGTACTGCCACATCGGCACCGGCAACTACCACCCGAAGACCGCCCGCCTGTACGAGGACTTCGGCATGCTCACCGCCGACCCGGAGATCGGGGCGGATCTCACCGACCTGTTCAACGTGCTGACCGGCTACAGCCGGCAGACCGCGTACCGACGGCTGCTGGTCGCGCCGCAGGGCATCCGCAGCGGCCTCATCGAACGCATCGAACGGGAGATCGCGCACGTCCGGCTGGGCATGCCCGGCCTGGTCCAGTTCAAGGTCAACTCGCTGGTCGACGAGGGCGTGACCGACGCGCTTTACCGGGCGTCCCAGGCCGGCGTCCACGTCGACCTGCTCATCCGGGGCATGTGCACGCTGCGCCCGGGGGTGCCGGGGCTGTCGGAGAACATCCGGGTCCGCTCGATCCTCGGCCGTTTCCTGGAGCACTCCCGGGTCTTCCGGTTCGGCAACAACGGCGAGGCCGAGTTCTGGATGGGCTCGGCGGACCTGATGCACCGCAACCTGGACCGGCGGGTGGAGGCGCTGGTGCAGGTGACCGATCCGGTCGCCCGTGCCGAGCTGGACCACGTGCTGACCGCCGCGATGAGCCCGGACGTGGACGCGTTCGAGCTGGCCGGCGACGGCACCTGGACGCGGCGTACCGGCGACGAGGAGGCGGCCCGGGTGCATCTGCAGGAACTGCTGCTGCGCCGCGTCGGTGGCACGGCCGGCTGACCGATCGCGGCATAGGCTGAGCTGATGGTCGAGGAGGAGCAGAAGTACGAGGTGGACGACAGCTTCGTGCTGCCGGACCTGTCCGCCGTGGCCCCGGTCGGCGGCCGGGTCCGGGAGCTGCCACCGGTGACGCTCGTCGCCCGCTACCTCGACACGGTCGACCTGCGGCTGGCCCGCGCCGGGGCGACGCTGCGCCACCGCGAGGGTGACGAGCTGCCGTGGACGGTGAAGCTGCCCACCGGCACGCCCGGCGTCCGGCACGAGATCTCCCGCCCCGGCCCGGCCGGGCAGCCTCCGCCGGAGCTGGTCGAGCTGGTCACCGCCCTGCATCGGGGCGCGCCGCTGGCGCCCGTGACCGTCGTCCGCACCGTCCGGCACGCCCACGAGGTGTGCGACCGGGCCGGCACGGTGCTCGCCGAGGTGGTGGACGACCGGGTGACAGTGCTCGACGACGCCGGCACCGCCACCGACACGTTTCGCGAGGTGGAGGTCGAACGGAAGGCCGGCGACCGCAAGCTGCTCGAACGGATCGGCGGCGTGCTGCGCGAGGCCGGGGCGCGGGGCGGCTCGTTCACGCCGAAGCACGTACGCGCGTTGGGGGCTGTGGCGCAGTCCGAACCCGACCTGGTCGGGCCGGGCGGTCTGACGGCCGACCCGAGCGCCGGGGAACTGGTCACCGAGGCGGTTCGCAAGGAGGTGGGCCGGCTCCTGGCGCACGACCCGCTGGTGCGGTTGCGCACCTCGACGGACGGCGGCGACAGCGCCGTACACCAGATGCGGGTGGCCTGCCGACGGCTGCGCAGCGACCTGCGCACCTTCCGGCCGCTGGTGCGCCGGAGCTGGGCGCGGCCCCTCCGCGACGAGTTGCGCTGGCTGGCCGGGGTGCTCGGGGCGGCCCGCGACGCCGAGGTGCTGCGCGACAGGCTGCGGCGCACGGCGACCGCCGACCCGCTCAGCCCGCTCGACGCGGGCGCGGTGGACCGGCTCGACGAGGCGCTCGCGCAACGGCAACAGCAGGCGCACGCCGCCATCGACGAGGCGCTGCGCTCGCCGCGTTACCTGGCCCTGGTGGACTCCCTCGTGCTGGCCGCCCGCGCGCCCCGGCTCACCCGCCGGGCGGCAGCCCCCGCGGCGCGGACGCTACCGAAGCTGGTGGCCCGCCCCTGGCGGCAGCTCGCCGGCCGGGACGGCGTGGACGGGCTCGACCCGTCGGCCCCCGACGACCGCTGGCACGCCGTCCGCAAGGAGGGCAAGCAGGCCCGCTACGCGGTCACCGCAGTGCTCCCGGCCGTCGGCAGGGACGCACGGCGGCTGGCCCGCGCGTTGGCTGGCGTCCAGGACGTGCTCGGCGAACACCAGGACGCCGCCGTGGCCGCCGAAACCTGGCTCGCCCTCGCCGCCGACCGGCCGGAGGACCACGAGCTGGCGGTCACCGCCGGGCGGTTGGCCGAGCGGGAACGCCACACGGTCCTCCTGATGCGGGCCCGGTTCCCCGCCGCGTGGCACCGGGCCACCCGGCGACGGCGGACCAGATGGTTGCCGTGACGGGCATCCGGGCTGCCGGCGGGGTCTGCTGGCGACCGACAGCCGACGGCGTACGGGTGTGCGTCGTGCACCGCCCCCGCTACGGGGACTGGACGCTGCCCAAGGGCAAGCTCGAACCGGGCGAGCATCCGCTTGTCGCGGCGGTGCGGGAGGTGGCCGAGGAGGCCGACGTGCGGGGTGTGCCGCAGGTGCGGCTGCCGTCGGCGCGCTACCGCAGCGAGGGGCAGGCCAAGCTTGTCGACTACTGGTCGATGCTCGCGGTCGCCGACGGCGGTTTCCAGCCGGGCACCGAGGTCGACGACATCCGGTGGCTCGCCGTGGACGACGCGATCCGACTGGTCAGCTACCCGCACGACGCCGAGGTGCTGGCCGCGTTCGCCGGGCTGCCGCCGGTGACCGCGACCGTCGCGCTGGTCCGGCACGGCCACGCCGGAAAACGGGCCACCTGGAGCGGCCCGGACACCGCCCGCCCGCTCGACGCCGAGGGCTGGGCCCAGGCGTACGCTCTTGCACCGCTGATCGCCGTGGTCCGGCCGGCCCGGCTCCTGTCGGCCTCGCCGCGCCGCTGCGTGCAGACCCTGGACCCGGCGGCCGCGCTGCTCGACCTCCCCATCGAGGTCTGCGGCGACCTGGACGAGCCGCAGCCGGGTCAGCAACGCGACGAGCGGGTGCTCGCCACCGCCGCCCAACTGCTGGAGCTGGCCTGCGCCGGCGGGCAGGTGGCGGTGTGCAGCCAGGGCAAGGTGCTGCCGGGCGCGTTGGAGCAGCTGACCGGCCGCGCCGACGAGGACTTCACCACCCCGAAGGGCGGCGGTTGGCTGCTCGCCTTCGACGGCGACCGACTGCTCGCCACCGACCGCCTGTAACGGCCGGCTCGCGGGCCCGTCGGCTCGCCGCCAACCGTCGGTGGCGGTGGGCTCGCACGCCCTGCGGCGGCGGTCAGCGGGGCGGCAGGGTGAGGGTCACCGCCACCGGCAGGTGGTCGCTTGCCTCGCCGCGCGGTGCGACCGGGTCGCTCGGGGCCAGGCCGGGCGAGACGAAGACGTGGTCGATCTGCTGGCGCGGATCGTCGGCGGGGCTCGTCGCCAGCGGCCGGGCAGCGGACAACGCGTCGACCAGACCGGCCCGGGTGAACTGCTCGAACGCCTCGTCGCCCGGCTCGGTGTTCAGGTCACCGGCCACCACGAGCGGCCGGCCGGCCGCGTACCCGAGGGCGAAGTCGGCGACCGCGCGGGCCTGCGCCACCGGGCCCGCGTCGGGCGGCGGTTGCAGGTGGGTGCTGACCACTGCGGTACGCACGCCGTCGCCGAGGTCCAGGGTGACGGCGAGAGCCTGCGCTCCGGTGGGCGCCCCGAGAGACGCCAACGAGCGGGACCGCAGGTCGCTGACCGGCCACCGGCTGAGCACCGCGTCACCCCAGACCGGGTCGGCGGCCGGCCCGAACACGTACGGCATGCCGAGCCGGTCGGACAGGAGATCCAGCGTGTCGTGGCCGCCGTTGAGCAGCCAGCCCCTGTCCACCTCGCTGAGCAGCACCACATCGGGCCGCTGGCGGGCGATCGCGGCGGTCAGCCCGGCCAGGTCGAACCGGCCGTCCAACCCGAAGCCCATCCGGATGTTGTAGGCCACCACCCGCAACCGCTCCGGCGGACCCTCCCGGTTGCTCGCCACCGCCACCTCGTCGGCCAGCAGCGGCGCGAGCAGAGCCAGCGCGGCGACCGCGCCGGCGGTCCGCAGCGGCGGAAGCGGGCCGGGACGCCAGTGGCCCGATGGACGGGCGGCCAGGGCCACGGCGGCTACCACCACTGCCACCACCACCGGCACCGCCGCGTTCGGGTAGCCCAGGTCGTAGGCGGAGTAGTAGCCCACCGCCCCCAGCACGAAGAGCAACATGCCGGCGGCGACCGCGTACCCTCGGCGGGCCGCGGCTCGGCGGGTGTCGTCCGCACCTGTCGCTCCCGCATGGCCTGCTTCGGCGCCAACGACGTCGGCGGCGTCGGTGGCTTCGGCCGCGGCGGCGTCGGTGGTGGTGGCCTCGGTGCGGCTCGGAGCGTCGGTATGGGCGAGGCAGGCGCCGAGGCCGACGGCGGTGAGCAGGATGGCCGCGACGAGCAGGTCGCCACGGTCGAGGGCGAAGAGCACCACGCCCGTCAGCAGGGCCACCGGCCCGAGTGGTCGGCCCCACCGTCGGGTCGGGCCCGCCAGCGCCGTCAGCAGGAACCCGCCGACCGCCAGCGGCACCGGCGCCAGGCCGAACAGCGGTGAGCGGGCGACGTCGCCACCGGCGACCAGGTACGACATTCCGGCCTCGGCCAGGGCCGGAGCGAGAGCCACCATACCGGCCAGCAGCAGTACCGGCCCGGCCAGCAGCCACGACCGGGCGCCACCCGGACCCGGTGACGCGGCGGGCAACGCCGTGGTCAGCGCCGTGCCGAGCAGGAACAGCGCCACCGCGACGGCGCTGAGCAGCCAGGCCACCCAGCCGCCCCGCCACACGAGGTCGTAGGTGTCCAGGATCGCGTGCACGGCGGCGTTGACCGCCAACCCCAGGGCCAGTCCCGGCACCGGACGGTCGGTGCCACCGGCGACACCCACCAACCAGACCAGGCCGGCGAGCAGACCGGCGGTGGCCAACCAGAGCTGCGGCCGACCGCCGGGGGTGCTGGTGAGCGCGAGCCGCGCAACGGCCAGCAGCACGGCGGCGGTGCCGGCGACCCAACGAGGGCCCACCCGCCGGACCAGTGCCGGCGCGGCCAACGCCAGGACGAACCAGCCGAGCGCGAACGCGCCCATCAACTCCGCAGGGGTGGACGCGGCCTGCCCGAAGATGGTGATGATGCCGGGTAGCCACACGCGCAGCACGTCGATGAGCAGAACGACGCCCAGCGCGAGCGACCCGGTGGTGAGCTGGCGATAGCGCACCGGCGCCCCATTTCCGTCGGCGGACCGGTCCCTCAGGGGGGCCGGCACGGCGATTCTGCGCGTACGGCCCGGCCGGGTCAACGGTCCCGGCACGCGCAGAGGGCGCCCACCGAGACGGTGGACGCCCTCTGGGCGGACAGGCGGTCAGCGCTTGCTGGCCGTCTTCTTGGCCGGAGCCTTCTTCGCGGGCGCCTTCTTGGCCGCCGTGCTCTTGCTCGCCGCCGCGGTGGTCTTCTTCGCCGTGGCGGACTTGGTCGCCGCGGCGGTCTTCTTCGCCGGAGCGGTCTTCTTGCTGGCGGCCGTCTTGGTCGCCGTGGTGGACTTGCTCGCCTTGGCCGGGGCGGTCTTCTTGCTTGCCGCCTTGGTCGCGGCGGCGGTGGTGGTCTTGCTCGCCTTGGCCGGGGCGGTCTTCTTGCTGGCCGCCTTGGTGGCGGTGGCCTTGGTGCCCGCCGCCTTGGTGCCCGCCGCCTTGGTGCCGGCGGTCTTGGCCGTGGTGGTGGCGGTCTTCTTCGCCGCCACCGTGGCCTTCGGCACCTTGCCGCTGGCCACCATCTCCTTGAACCCGGCGCCGGGGCGGAAGGTCGGGACGGAGGTCTTCTTGACCTTCACCGCCTCGCCGGTACGCGGGTTGCGCGCTGTTCGTGCGCCACGCACACGCTTTTCGAATGCTCCGAATCCGGTGATCGCCACCTTCTCGCCCTTGGTGACCGCCGCCTGGACCTCAGTGAGGACCGCGTCGAGCGCGGCCGTCGCCGTCTTCCGGTCCCCCAGGCGAACGGCGAGCGCCTCGATGAGCTCGGCCTTGTTCACGACTTCCTCCCGATTGTGCAACTGACTCGACGCGAGCCATTCTGCGCGCACCGTATGCCCTGTGCTGCCTGGACACAAACATTCGGTGGAAAAAAGCCCTTGTGTCGTAACGGATTCGCCCCCGCCGGTCGGACCGGTGGGGGCGAATTCCGCTGTGCGGGCGCGCGTACGGCTATGCCACCGAGGGCAGGAACGGCAGTCGGGACGCCTCGTACGAGTCGATGTCGGCGGCGTGGCGGAGGGTGAGTCCAATGTCGTCCAGGCCCTCCAACAGCCGCCACCGGCTGAAGTCGTCCAGCGGGAACGACCAGGTCGCGTCCCCGGCTCGGAGTTGTCGGGCGGTCAGGTCGACGGTCACCGGAGTGGTCGGATCCGCCTCGACGAGATCCCACAACTCCTCGACGGCTTTCAATTCCAACTCGACCGGCAGCAGACCCTCCTTGAGCGCGTTGCCGCGGAAGATGTCACCGAAGCGTGGGGCCACCACGGCGCGGAAGCCCCAGTCGCGCAGTGCCCACACGGCGTGCTCCCGGGAGGAGCCCGTGCCGAACTCCGGACCGGCGATGAGGATCGACGCACCGGAATAGGATTCATCGTTGAGAACGAATGCCGGGTCTTCCCGCCAAGCGTTGAACAGCCCGTCGGCGAAGCCGGTCCGGGTCACCCTCTTGAGGTACACGGCCGGGATGATCTGGTCGGTGTCCACGTTGGACCGGCGCAGCGGTACGGCCGTGCCGGTGTGGGTGGTGAACTTGTCCATCTCCTGGAGTCCCTTCTACAGGTCGGCAGGGGCGGCCAGCCGCCCGACCACGGCCGTGGCGGCGGCGACCGGCGGGGAGACCAGGTGGGTACGACCACCCCGGCCCTGCCGGCCCTCGAAGTTGCGGTTGGAGGTGGACGCCGAGCGCTCGCCGGGCTTGAGCGTGTCGGGGTTCATGCCCAGGCACATCGAGCAGCCGGCGAACCGCCACTCGGCGCCGGCGTCGGCGAAGACCTTGTCCAGGCCCTCGGCCTCGGCGGCCTCCCGAACGGCGGCGGACCCGGGCACCACGAGCATCCGAACGGAGTCGGCGACCCGGTGACCGCGCAGCACGTCGGCGGCGGCCCGCAGATCCTCCAGGCGGCCGTTCGTGCAGGAGCCCACGAAGACCACGTCGATCGGCAGGTCCCGCAGCGGGGTGCCGGGGCGCAGGTCCATGTACTCCAGAGCGCGGCGGGCGGCGGCGCGCTCCGAGTCGGTGACGAACTCCTCCGGGTCGGGCACCGGCGCGCTCAGCGGCGCGCCCTGCCCCGGGTTGGTGCCCCAGGTCACGAACGGGGTGACGCGGCTGGCGTCCAGGGTCACCTCGGCGTCGAAGCGTGCGCCCTCGTCGGTGGGCAGCGTCCGCCACCAGGCCACCGCCGCGTCCCAGTCCGCGCCCTGGGGCGCGTTCGGCCGACCCTTGAGGTACGCGAAGGTCGTCTCGTCAGGCGCGATCATGCCGGCCTTGGCGCCCCACTCGATGGACATGTTGGCGATCGTCATCCGCCCCTCCATGGAGAGGGCCTGGATGGCCTCGCCGCGGTACTCGACGATGTGCCCGCGACCCCCACCGGTGCCGACCTGGGCGATCAGCGCGAGCACCAGGTCCTTGGCGGTGACGCCGGGGGCGAGCTGGCCCGTGACGTTGACGGCCATGGTCTTCGGCCGGCTCTGCGGCAGCGTCTGGGTGGCCAGCACGTGCTCCACCTCGCTGGTGCCGATGCCGAAGGCGAGCGCGCCGAACGCGCCGTGGGTGGCGGTGTGCGAGTCGCCACAGACGATCGTCATGCCGGGCTGGGTGACACCGAGCTGCGGGCCGATGACGTGCACGATGCCCTGGTTCTCGTCGCCGAGCGGGTGCAGCCGCACGCCGAACTCGGCGCAGTTGCGGCGCAGCGTCTCGATCTGCGTACGCGACGTCGGGTCCGCGATGGTGAGCAGGTCACCGCGGCGGAGCCGGAACGCCGGATCGGCGTACCCGGTCGGGGTGTTGTGGTCCTCGGTCGCGAGGGTCAGGTCGGTACGACGCACCCGGCGCCCGGCGAGCCGCAGCCCGTCGAACGCCTGCGGGCTGGTCACCTCGTGCAGGAGGTGCAGGTCGATGAAGAGCAGATCCGGCTCACCAGCGGCGGACCGTACGACGTGCGTGTCCCAGACCTTCTCGGCCAGGGTCCTCGGCTCAGGAGTGACTCCCACCATCTGGACATCCTAAATTCTGGGAGGTAAGTTTCGGCTTGTGGGACACAGTATGAGCGGTGTCGGCGTTCTCGACAAGGCGGTGGTCATCCTGGCCGCCTGTGTCGACGGCGCCAGCCTGGCCGAACTCGTTGAACGCACGAAGCTGCCCCGGGCCACCGCGCACCGGCTGGCACAGGCACTGGAGATCCATCGGATGCTCGTCCGGGACACCCAGGGGCGTTGGCGTCCCGGCCCCCGGCTGGGCGAGCTGGCCAACGCGGCGCCGGACGTCCTGCTGACCGCCGCCGAGCCGCTGCTGGCCGCGCTGCGCGACGCCACCGGTGAGAGCGCGCAGCTCTATCTGCGCCGCGCCGACGAGCGGATCTGCGTGGCGGCGGCGGAACGCGCCAGCGGCCTGCGGGACACCGTTCCGGTCGGCTCGGTGCTGCCGATGACCGCCGGCTCGGCGGCCCAGATCCTGCTCGCCTGGGAGCCTCCGGAGGCGGTCATGCCGCTGCTGCCGCGCAGCAAGTTCACCGGTCGCACCCTGGCCGAGGTTCGCCGCCGCGGCTGGGCGCAGAGCGTCGCCGAACGCGAGGCCGGTGTGGCGAGCGTCTCCGCCCCGATCCGCGACCGCACCGGGCGAGTGATCGCCTCGGTGAGCATCTCCGGCCCGATCGAGCGCCTCGGCCGCCGCCCCGGCGAACGCCACGCCATGGCGGTAGTAAGAGCCGGCCAACGCCTCTCCGGCCTCTAACCCCGCCGCCCCCTACCCCCTGCCCCCTGCCCCCTGCCCCCTGCCCCACCCCCCTTCCCGCGTTGATCATGAAGTTATTGCCACAACACGCCGTGTTCGGTGGCAATAACTTCATGATCAACGATGCCGGGGTGGGGGCCGGGGGGGGGTGGGTGGGAGTACGGGAAAGGCTCACCTCGCGCGGCGAGGTGAGCCTTTGTTTTGTAGCCCCGACCGGATTCGAACCGGCGCTACCGCCTTGAGAGGGCGGCGTCCTGGGCCGCTAGACGACGGGGCCAGAACTTTCCTGTTCACCACCCTCGCAGGCGGTGCCGCTGTAGTCTAGCGGCACCGTCCGCTGGGGCGAGCGTGGGGTGTGGCACCGTGGACGGCCGTGCGTACCAACGAAACAACCCGCCTCACCGAGGTGAGACGGGTTGTGCACAGATGTAGCCCCGACCGGATTCGAACCGGCGCTACCGCCTTGAGAGGGCGGCGTCCTGGGCCGCTAGACGACGGGGCCAGAACAACTTTCGCTCCCCCACCTTCACAGGCGGAGGAGCTGCACTCTACCAGAGACCACTCTCCGCCCCCTTCGGGGCGGAGTCGAACTCCGTCAGAATCCAGCGTCTGGAACTCTCGCGAATTCCAGCTGCGCTGGGGTACCAGGACTCGAACCTAGACTAACTGAACCAGAATCAGTCGGGCTGCCAATTACCCCATACCCCATTGGCCCCTTGCGGCGCCGGGAGTGAACATTACCCTCCCGGTGCCGACAGGCCAAATCCGATCCCCCCGAACCACCCGTGAGCTGCGGAAACAGGGGCATCGGACGGATCAGGCGACGGGGACCACCGGGTTGCTGAGCTCGCCGATGCCCTCGATCCGCACGGTGACCGTATCCCCCTCGACGAGAGGGCTAACCCCCGCCGGAGTGCCGGTGAGCACCACGTCGCCGGGCAGCAGGGTCATCACGTGGGAGATGTACGACACCAGGCCGGCCACGTCGAAGACCATGTCCTTCGTCCGGCCGAGCTGGCGTACCTCCATCTCGTCGGGGTTGCGACCCACCTCACAGCGGATCTCCAGGTCGGAGACGTCCAGACCGGTGGTGATCCACGGACCGATCGGGCAGAACGAGTCGAAGCCCTTGGCCCGGGTCCACTGCCCGTCCGAGCGCTGGAGGTCGCGGGCGGTCACGTCGTTGGCGCAGGTGTAGCCGAAGATGGCGCGCTCGGCGGCGGCCCGGTCGGCCCGGCGTGCGCCCGGCGCGCCGATCACCACCGCTAGCTCCGCCTCGTGCTCGACCTGCTTGGAGAAGATCGGCAACCGGATGGCGTCGCGGGGACCGATCACCGAGGTGGACGGCTTGAGGAAGAGCAACGGCTCCTTGGGCACCTCGTTGCCCAGCTCGGCGGCGTGGTCGGCGTAGTTGCGGCCCACGCAGACCACCTTGCTGGGCAGGATCGGCGAGAGCAGCCGGACGTCGGAGAGGGCCCAGCGGGCCCCACTGAAGGAGAGCTGGCCGAACGGATGACCCTCGATCTCGGCGATGGTCAGGCCCTGCGGCCCGGCCTCCGGTTCGCCCTCGACGGCTCCGAACGACATTCCCTTGGCATGAGCGAAACGAGCGATACGCACCGGGCCAATCTAGCCCCGCCGGCGTCGTCACCGGCCACAACCGGCCGCCGAGTGTGCGCAACCCGTCACGTCGCGGCACCCTAGCGCAGCTCGGGTCGGCGGGGGCGGGCTTCCCGACTTCGTACCCGCACGGAGGGCGGACGCCCCTAGCGTCGGCTCCGGAGGTTCGTTCGTATGCCTGCATCGACACGACACCACAGAGCCCTCGCGGTGTTCGTACACTGCCTCGGCATCCTCGCCGCCGCGCCGGCCCTGCCCGCGGTGGCCCCGGAGGCGGCGACCGCGCCACGACCGGCGGCCGTCACGCCACAACCAGCCGCGACCGCGCCACCACCGGCGGCCGTCACGCCACCACCAGCCGCGCCGACGCCTCGTCCGACGGCGTCGGCGCCCGGACCGACGGCGGTCACGCCGCCGCCGGTGGCGGTGGCCGCGCGGGCGCCAGCCGCCGCGGCGAGCGCGGAGCCCACCCCGCCCTCGGCGCCACCGGCGGTGGCACCGCCGTCGCGGGTACCGGCGTCCGTGCCCCCGCCGCCCGTCACGGTGGCGGTCGCGACGGAGAGCAGTCCAGCGCCGCGGTACCGGATCCACGTCCGCAACGTGGGTAACTCACCGCTCGACACCACCGTGCGCCAGGAGCTGCCGTCCGGGTCGTCGCCCACCGCGATCAGCGGGGGCGGGCGATCGAGCCGCTCCGGCGGGTCCACGGCCGAGGTGACCTGGCGGTTGCGGTTGCCCGCGCACAGCACCACCACGGTGGGCACCGCACTGACCGCGGCCGCGCCGGGCCAGCCGCTGACCGCGCCGGCCTGCGCGTTCACGAGTGACGGCACCCGGCCGTACGACTGCGCCAGCGCCACCTGGCAGGCGGGCGGCGCCCCGGCGGCCGAGATCACCGAGGCGCCGCCCTGGCGGCGGTATCCGGTGCTGCTGGCCGGGTTGGGCGTCCTGGTGCTGCTCAGCGCCCTCGTGGCGTGGGTGTGGCGGCGACGGCGCGGACGACGGGTGACCGCCGCCGCCCTGGCCAGCAGCGGAACGCCGGACGATGGACGCGGAACGATCTACCCGCGTGCGGCGAGTCCGAGCCCGAGCCGACGGCGGCGCACGCCTCCGGTCTGGCTGTTGGTCGGCGCGGCGGTGGTGGTTCTGGCGGGCGTGATCGGCACGGCCGGCTGGACGGCGACCCGGCAGGTGTCGTCGATCGACACCCAGAAGCAGCCGACAAGCGGCGCGTGGACGGGCACCGGGGTCTCCGGGCCGGTGGGCGTGCCGCTGCGGGAGTCCGCGTTCGAGTTCACCGTCTACCGGATGTCGTGCGCCGCGGGTGCGGCGAACGGGTCCGGCGCGGCACCGGCCGGGGGTCGGCGCTGCCAGGCCACCGTGGGTGTGCGCAACGTCACCGGGGCCGAGCAGCCGTGGCACGGCCAGCTGCAACGCGCCTACCTGCCGGGTGGTCGGTGGGTGAGCACTGACGAGCCCGCCACCCGGGCGGCCAACCTGGGCCGGGACGTCTTCGCCAACCCGGTGGCCGCGGGCAGCCGGGCGGTGCTCCCGCTGGTGTTCACGGTCGACGGGCGGGACCCGCCTCGGCAGCTGGAGCTGCGCAGCGGGGTGTTCTCCGCCGGCGTCCGGGTGCAGATGCCCTGACCGGCGACGGGGCGGCGGTCGTACCCTGGGTCCGTGACCGCCGCCCTCGCTCCCGCCGTGCTCGACGTGGCCGCCTGGCGCGAGCGTCGCCGGGCCCACGAGGAGCGGGTGGATGTCTGGCTGACGCCGCACCTGGCCCGCCGGCGCCGAGGCGAGCGGCACCCGGTGGCCGACTTCCTCTTCACCTACTACTCGCACCGGCCGGCGCAGCTGCGCCGGTGGCACCCGGGCGCGGCTGTCGAGCTGCGCGACGCCGATCCGGCCGAGGTCGGCCGGGACTACCGCGCCACGCCCGCCGGGGTCACAGTCGACACCGAGGCGGTACGCGGGCGACGCGGCGAGTCGATCGAGTGGATCCGCTCGCTGTTGACGGCCACGGCGGGGCGGCCGGCGCACTTCGGCTGCTTCGGTATGCACGAGTGGGCGATGGTGTACCGGCAGACCCGCGAGGAGCTTCGGCACAACGCCTGGCCGCTGCGGCTGGACCCCGAGCGGTGGGGGGCATGCAAGCGGCATGAAGCGGACAACAAGGGCCTGAGCCGGTGACCGGCCTCCCAGCCACAACCTGGCTTCCCCTGCTGGAAGCTCACAAGAAGCGTGCCGACTCCCTCACCGCAGGCCACCGTGCTCGCAAGGCAACGAGGGAACGCCATGCGATCGATGACTTCTTGTACGACTACTACGGCACCAGACCCTCCGTGCTGCGGCGGTGGCACCCCGGCGTAGGTATCTCCTTGGAGCCCGGACCGAACGGCTCTGCTCCACATCAGCAGTGGCGTTGGTACGCCACGGACGCGGACGGAGTCGTGAGCTTCGACGTCGCAGCGTTCCTCTCCCACCGGGCTGAGTCGGTGCGCTTCATCCATCGACTGTTGTCCGCGATCGCGTCGCGACCAGCCTTCACTGGCTGCTTCGGCCTGCATGAGTGGGCGATGGCGTACCGCCAACGTGAGCATCGGCATCCACTCCCCTTGCGACTTGGGCAAGAGGGCACTGACGCGGTAGTCGAGTCCCACCAGATCCGCTGCACGCACTTCGATGCGTTCCGGTTCTTCACCCCGGACGCAGTCAGCCTCAACCGACTCCAACCCACCAGGGAGAGCCAGGTTGAGCTTGACCAGCCGGGCTGCTTGCACGCCTCGATGGACTGCCACAAGTGGGCAACCAAGCTGGGCCCTGCGGTTCCAGGGGACCTGGCGCTCGACTGCTTCGAGTTGGCGAGGGACATCCGGCTACTCGACATGCAGGCGTCCCCATACGACTTCTCCTCGTACGGGGAACCGGCAGTAGCCATCGAGACTACTGAGGGCAAGGCCGAGTACGTCGCGCGGCAACGCGAGTTCTCGCAGCGTGCCGCCCATCTGCGTTCCCGACTGATCGATGTCTGCTCGGCCTTGCTCGACGCAGCGGAGCCACCGGCACGGGTGGGGGCATGACCCCCTTGGAGGGCCTCACCCGCACCGCCATGTGTTAGCAGCTGTCACCTTGCCCCGGTTTGCGGGTCGATAGACGGGGCCTATCCACCCTTGCACTGGACCGACACCACCGGATTGGCCGCCGTAACCGACCTTGGCATCAACAGACGCTCGCCTCGGCGGTGACCGCAGCCGTCTACGCGGTTCTCAAGCGGGCGACCACACGGTCCAGCCCGACGCGGAACTGCTCCTAAGCAGGGGCACTGACGTGAAGCGTCCGCGCCACAGGATCGCTGCGCTCACTGATGTTCATGCGTCGGCGGAAACCCGGAGGTCGGAAGTCCGAAGATTGGCCCCTTCGGGGCCCTCTTCCCGATTCGGTTCCTCCCCGGGTCAGATACTCGCAACCTTCGAGGGGTCTCCCGTCCTGAACAACACATCGACATGCCGCTCATCGGTGCGGCGGACGCCACGGCCCTTCTGGCGGAGACGGCAGCTCACGACAACCGCGAGGATCAGGGACCGCCTGCGGTCTACATCCAACCCATCCCAGTGACGGCGTACCTGCTCGTCCGTCATCCCGGTAACGCCGTTGACCGCACTGTCACTCCCCAGTTGGGATAGCTGATCCTCCAACTCATCCACCCGACTGCGCATGGTCTGCGATGCAGTCAGGAACTGCGATCGCGTAACGAGTCCGGCGGCGTAGTCAGTGGCCAGATCATCAAGCCGTGACCGCAGGCTCCCCAGCTCGTCCCTCATCTGCTGAACGGGAAGGTCATCCTCGCTCTGCTCGAACGCTGCCGCGAACTGGGGAGCGGTCAGGAACCGGATCACACGCTCGCTGACCATTGTGTCGGCCTCGTCCTGACGGTGGGATACGCAGTGCTTGAGCTTGCACTCGTACACGCCGTAGCTATCCTGCTCGCCCTTCCGTCCACGCCGTGCCGTGCGGATGGGGCCACCGCACTTGGCGCAGGTAGCGACACCCGTTAGCAAGCTGCGACGGGGACCCCCACCACCAGTCTTGCGGGCCGGGGAGTTGAGCACACGGACAGCGGAACGGTAGATCTCCTCGGGTACCAAGGCATCCCAGTTCCCAGGGCCGACCTCATCCCCTGCGTACGTACGGATAGCGCAGTTCCTAGCAGACAGGAGGAGCTGACGAACAGTCGCGCCCGTCCATCTCCTCCCCCTGGTGGTGTGCATCCCCTGGCGGTTCCACTCGTCAGCGATCGACAACAGGGAGCGCCCGGCCAGCAGATCCTGGTATGCACGCTGAACAGCGTCAGCTTCGCCAGTACGAGGCGATCCGTCACGCTCGTATCCGAAGGGCCGAGCTGACCACCAGGGCCGGCCCTGGGAAGCTCGCTGAGTGGCTGCCAGGCGCTGACGAGCAGCCTTCTGCTGGCCCTCAAACTGAGAGAACGCGGTGACCACGTTGGCCATCAGGACGCCTGTCGGGTTGCTCAGATCCAGCATCCCTGCGGTCACGGCGTGGACGGGTACGCCGTAGCTGATCACCCGGTCCAGCTCACGGGTGAGGCGGACGAGCCGGTCGAGATGCCAGACGATGATGGCGTCCGGCTTCGGGCTCAGGGTGAGCAGCTTCTCAAACGCCGGCCGGACACGGCCGGTCGTGGCGCTGATGCTGTTGTCGATCAGCTCCCGCGTCACCCGCCAGCCTTGACGGGCTGCCAACTCCCGGCAGGCTTCGAGTTGCCGATCAACGCCCAGCTCATTACCCAGCTTGTCCAGGCTGAGTCGTGCGTAGATGACGACGTCCATCCCTGCGTTCCCTCCCTCGACGTTGCCTGGGATGAGGATACGCATCAATTTCTACAGGTGGGCGTACAAATTCTCGCCGCCGGTACCACCCGAGCTGGTCGCGGACTGTTTCGAGCCTGACCGTCGACGGCCCCTGCGTCGCCGAGCGGCTCGCCCGGATCGACGTCAACGCGGGCGGGCGCGCAGGCCGTCGAGGAGCAGCGCGACCACCGCCGCCAGGTCGTCGTCGAGGCCGGGCTCGCTCCACTCCGTCCGGTGCGACGGGTGGTGGAACCGCGCGGTGGCCTGCAACAGCGCGCGGCCGGCGACCGCAGGGTCGGGCACGGTGAACTCGCCGGCGGCCACCCCGTCCGCGACGATCAGGCTGAGCTGACCGGCGAGGACCTCCAGGTGGTTGGCGACCGCACCCTCGGAGAGCGTGGCGAGCTGGTGGAAGTTGTCGAACAGCTCCGGGTCCTCCCGGGCCATCCGCCGCTTGGTGCCGCTCAACTCGGCCAGCCATCGGCGCAACCGCTGCGGGGCGGGGTCGGTGCCGTTGGCGACGTCGATGAGCGGGGTGGAGACGCGGGCCAGCCAGCGTTCGGCGACCGCCTCGCGCAGGGCGGCCTTGCTGGCGAAGTGCCGGTAGACGCTGCCGTGGCTGACGCCCAACGCGCGGGCGACGTCCAGCACTGTGGCCTTCGCCGGGCCGTACCGGCGCAGCACCTCCTCGGCGCTGTCGAGGATGCGGTCGGCGGTCAGGGCGGTGGCGTCGCTCATCGTCCCAGCCTCCCTGACCGCGCCGCCGGTCGTGGCGCGACCCCCGGTCGACTGTCGCGCCACGACCGGGTCGTCATGACCGCTCGCTGTCCAGGAACGCCATCTGCGCCTCGTCGTACCGGCTGCCGGCCACCGCGTCGGCCGGGACCGCGGCCTCGATGGCGGCCAGGTCCGTCTCGGTCAGGGTGACCTCGGCGGCGCCGAGGGCCTCGGTGAGCCGGTCCCGGCGACGGGCGCCGATCAGGGGTACGACGGTCTCGCCCCGGGCGAGCACCCAGGCGATGGCGATCTGCGCCACGGTGACGCCGCGGGCCTCGGCGATGGCGCGCAGCGCGTCGACCAGGGCGAGGTTGCGGTCCAGGTTCGCACCGGCGAAGCGCGGCAGGTGGCTGCGGAAGTCGGTGCCGGTGGTCTCCCGCCCGGCCGTCCAGTGGCCGCTGATCAGCCCTCGGGAGAGCACCCCGTACGCGGTGATCCCGACGCCCAGCTCACGGGCCGTCGGCAGGATCTCGGCCTCGGGGGCGCGGGAGATCAGCGAGTACTCGATCTGGAGGTCGCTGATGGGGTGCACGGCGTGTGCCCGGCGCAGCGTCTCGGCGCTCACCTCGGAGAGGCCGATGTGCCGGACGTGGCCCGCCTTGACCAGCTCGGCCAGGGTGCCGACGACCTCCTCCACCGGCACGTCCGGCGCGAGCCGGGCGGGGCGGTAGACGTCGACGTGGTCGGTGCCGAGCCGGCGCAGCGTGTACGCCAGGAAGTTCTTGATCGCGACGGGTCGGACGTCGTTGCCGTTCCAGCCGCCGTCGACGTCGCGCAGCGCGCCGAACTTCACGCTGATCACTGCGTTGTCCCGGTTGCGGCCGCGCAGCGCGTCGCGCAGCAGCATCTCGTTGTGGCCCATCCCGTAGAAGTCACCCGTGTCGAGCAGGGTGATGCCGGCGTCCAGCGCGGCGTGGATGGTGGCGATGCTCTCGGCCTCGTCGGCGGGGCCGTAGAGGTCCGACATGCCCATCAGGCCGAGCCCGAGCGCGGAGACGGTGGGGCCGGTGGTGCCGAGGGTGCGGGTGTTCATGGGGTCTTCCTCTCACCTGGGTTTCCGTCGACCGTACACCGATCGGCTGACAGATTCCAGATTCTGTCACTGGCCAGTCGCAGAGATCACGCACACTGCTCGGGGAAGGCCTACTACTCGCCGTCGACGCGGCGGTCGCGCTTGCGCTGCGACTGGCGCTTCTTCTCGGCCAGCCGGCGCTCCTTCGCGCCCCGAGATGGCCTGGTCGCTCGCCGCGGCGGCGGGGGCGGGGCGGCGGCCTCGCGCAACAGCGCGGCCATCCGCTCACGGGCCGCCTCCCGGTTGGCGAGCTGCGCCCGGTGCTCGCTGGCGGCGATCGTCAGCACACCGTCCACCAGGCGGTTGGCGAGGCGTGCCAGCGCCCGTGCCCGCAGCGACTCGGGCACGCTCGGAGAGTGGGCCAGGTCGTAGCTCAGCTCGACCCGGGAGTCGGCGGTGTTCACGCCCTGCCCACCGGGGCCGGACGAGCGGGAGAAACGCTCCCGCAGCTCCCCGGCGGGGACGACCCACCGATCGGTCACCCGCAGTCCCTCGTCCACGTCCCGAGGCTAGCCCGCGACGACCCGTCCGGGGTCACCGGCGCGGAGGCTCACTCTCGGTCACCGATGGGGTGGGCGTCGGCCCGGCGGTCTCGTCGTCCGCGCCCACGGCGGCGTACGCCACGGCGCCGAACAGCAGCAACCCGATCACCGCAGCCTTCAACGCGACCCCGCGGATCAGCAACCACGCGCCGCGGCGAGCGCCGGGCACCGACTTCTTCACAGTCTGGTAGTCGGTCCACCCGCGTCGCGCCCGGGCGTACGCCGACCCCACCGCACATCCGATGATCAGGCCCACCAGCAGGAGGACCGTGAGAAGAGGACGCTCCACCTCCGCCAGTATTCATACCGAGCGTAATATTTCCATGGTCCGATGGCGTGTGGCCGGATATCCGACAGTGCAGGGGGCCCGAAGGCCCGTCCGGGCAGCTCAGCCACCCTTTCCGATGATGGTGTCGGCGGTCTGCTGCACCTGGTCGATGGGAATGGCGAAGCCGATGCCGATCGACCCGTTGCCGTCGATGGTGGCGATCGCGGTGTTCACCCCGACCACCTCACCTCGGGCGTTGACAAGCGGCCCACCCGAGTTGCCGGGGTTGATCGACGCATCGGTCTGCACCGCCCGGTGCCTGTTGTTGCCCAACCGCACCTGGCGGTCCAGTGCGCTGACGATGCCCGCCGTGACCGTCCCGGACAACCCCAGCGGTGAGCCCACCGCCAGCACCGGCTCACCGACCCGGGTGGCATCCGGCTTGGCAAGCGGCAACGGGGCGAGGCCGGCCGACGGTGGCACCTTCAGCACGGCGAGGTCGCTACGTGGCTCCCGGCCGACCACCTCGGCCTCGTACCGGCGGCCGTCGGGCAGCTCCACCGTGACCGGCCCGCCGCCGCCCTTGGCGAGGATGTGGTCGTTGGTGACCAGGTGCTGCTGGTCGTCGATGGCGAACCCGGAGCCGGTCGCGGACGCGCCGTTCGCGCCGCCGGCGAGCACCGACACCACGCCGGGCACGGTCCGTTCGGCGGCGGTGACCAGCTCCGCAGGCACCGGCGCGGCCGACGCCGCGGCCGGGCCGGCCCCGCCGTCCCTGCTGGCCACCACGCCGCCCGCCAGAGCGCCCGAGACGGCCGAGACCGCCACGACCGCCAGGGCGGCGAGCAGTCGCCCGGGGCGTCGCCCTCCGGGCTCCCGACCCGAGCCGGGCGCGTCCCACCACCCGCGCCCGTCCGGATCGAGTTCCGGCGAGATGAACCAGGGACCGCGCGGTTCGCCCAGTCCGGTCTGCACTGCCATACGTACTCCTCACTGTCGACGTCGGCGCTCTGGGTCAGGGCAGTCGGGAGAACCAGCGCATCGAGCCGGCGGCGGCGCCCATCGCGAACACCAGTCCGAGGCCGATGAACCGGGCCGAGACGTCCTGCCGTTCGGTGCGGTAGCCGACCGAGCTGCCGATGTCGTCGTAGACGGCGCGCAACTCGTCGGTGGTGCTGGCCTCGTGGAACATTCCGCCGGTCTCGTCGGCGACGGCCCTGAGGGTCTGCCCGTCGACGGGCACCTGGATCGGCCGTCCGCCCCGGTCCACGAACCCCGACGGCGTACCGAAGGAGATCGCGTGCACCGGCACCTTCACCGCGACCGCCTCCGCCGCGGCCTCCATCGGGTCCATTCCCGACGTGTTGGCCCCGTCGGAGAGCAGGATGATCCGGGCCGGCGGTGGCTCCTTCGCGGCCGCGCTGTCCAGGCTCTTGACCGCGCCGAGCGAGGTGTTGATGGCCTCACCGATCGCGGTGCCCTGCACCCCGGTCACCCCCTCGGCGAGGCGACCGATGCCCTCGTCCAGAGCGTCCCGGTCGGTGCCGGGCGGCACCAGGACGGCGGCACTGCCGGCGAACGCGACGAGCCCCACGTTGAACTCGTCCGGTAGGCCCTCGACGAAACGTCGGGCCGCCTGCTTGGCAGCCGCCAGCCGGTCCGGCTCCACGTCGGTGGCGAGCATGGAGGTGGACACGTCGACGGCCACCATCACTGTGGCGCGTTCCCGGGGAACCCGGACCTCGGCGGAGGGCCGGGCGAAGCCGACCACGAGCAGCGCCAGCATGGCCAGGAACAGCCCGGCCGGGACGTGCCGGCGCCAGGCCGGGCGAACGGGTGCGACCCGGTCCAGCAGCCGCAGGTTCGTGAAGCGGACGGCGTACCGGCTGCGGCGGCGCTGGAGCACCAGGTATGCGCCGACCAGCGCGAGCACGCCGATCAGCAGCCAGAGCCGCAACGGGGACTCCCAGGTCACGCGGCACCTCCCCGGACGGCTCCGGCCGGCGCGGCGGCCAGCCGTCGCTGGGCGTGCACGTGCCGGACGATGTCGGCGCTGAAGTCGCGGTCGGTGCGCAGTGCCAGGTGTGTCGCCGCGCTCCGGCGCAACGCCTGACGGACCTGGTCACGCTGGACGGCGGCGGCCGCGGCGTAGCGCTCCCGCAGGCGGCGGTCCGATGTGCACACCTCGCGGCGGCGGCCGGTCTCCGGGTCGACGAGCGTGATCAGACCGACGTCGGGCAGTTCCAGCTCACGCGGGTCGGTCACCTCGATCGCCAGCACCTGGTGGCGGGCGGACAGCCGGCGCAGGGTCCGCTCCCACGGCGGCGGCTCGTCGGGGTCGTCGGGCAGGCCGTCGAGGAAGTCGGAGACCACCACGACCAGTCCGCGCTGGTTGGCGACCCGGTGCACCGCGTCGAGCCCGTCCGCCAACTCGGCCGCCGCGACCGGCTGCGCGGTCGCCGGCCGCGACCGGGACCTGTCGTCGGGCTCGGTCGCGCGCGGCGCGGTCAGCAGCGCGCGGAGCAGACCGAGCAGGTGGGTACGCCCGCTGCGGGCGGGGAAGCGTCGTACCCCGTCGGCGCGCAGCACCTGGGCGCCCAACCGGTTGCCGATGCCGGCGGTCAGGAAGCCCACCGCCGCCACCGCGGCCACCGCCAACTCCCGCTTGTCCAGCTCCGCGGTGCCGAAGTCCATGCTGGCGCTGGAGTCGACGAGCACCCAGGTGGTCAGTTCCCGGTCGGCGTCGACCTGTCGGACGTGCGGCACGGCGGTCCGGGCGGTCACCGCCCAGTCCATCCGGCGGACCTCGTCCTCCCCCGGCCGGTACTCGCGGCTGCCGGCGGGTTCGCTGCCCGGCCCGGGCAGCAGGCCACGGTACTGGCCGTGCAGCAGACCGTTGAGTCGCCGGGTGACTGTCAGTTCCAGTCGGCGCAACCGCTGGTCGGCTGTCAGCTCGGCCAGGCCCGGGTCGGGCGGCGTAGCCACCGACGTACGGCCGGCGCGTCTCACGCCGCCGCCAGGTCGGGGGTGTGCTGAAGGTGCCCGGTGGCCACCCGGGGTGGCGGCACCGCCTCCACGAGCCGCCGGACCAGGCTCTCGGCCGAGATCCCGTCGGCAACGGCGTCGAAGGAGAGCACCAGCCGGTGGGAGAGGACGTCCACCGCCAGCTCCCGGACGTCTTCGGGCAGCACGTACTCCCGACCCCGCAGCAGTGCCTGCGCGCGGGCGGCGGCGACCAGGCCGAGGGTCGCCCGCGGGCTCGCGCCGTACGCCAGCAGCGGCGCGATCTCGGCCAGCCCGAACCGGCCCGGGTCGCGGGTGGCGAGGATGAGCCGCACCACGTACTCGGCCAGGGCGTGGTGGACGAAGATCCGCTCGGCGTGCACCTGCAGGTGTCGCAGCCGCTGCGGGTCGAGCACCTGGCGCGCGCTGGGCCGGTCGGTGCTCATCCGGTAGAGGATGGCCAGCTCGTCGGCGTCGCTGGGATAGTCGACGACCACCTTCATGAGGAACCGGTCGCGCTGCGCCTCGGGCAGCTGGTAGACCCCCTCGGATTCGATGGGGTTCTGGGTGGCGAGCACCAGGAACGGCGTCGGCACCGGCCAGCTGCGTCCGCCGATGGAGACCTGCCGTTCGGCCATCGCCTCCAGCAGCGCCGACTGGACCTTTGCCGGCGCCCGGTTGATCTCGTCGGCGAGCACGAGGTTGGCCATGATCGGGCCCAACTCGATGTCGAAGGTCTCCTTGGAGGCCCGGTAGATCCGGGTGCCGACGATGTCGCTGGGGACCAGGTCCGGGGTGAACTGGATCCGGGAGAAGGTGCCGCCGACGACTGTGGCGAGGGTCTGCGCCGCCAGGGTCTTGGCCACGCCGGGCACGCCCTCCAACAGACAGTGCCCGTTGGCGATCAGTGCGGTGAGCAGACGTTCGACGAGCCGATCCTGCCCGACGATCACGCGTTTGACCTCGAAGAGGGTCTGTTCCAGCTCGACGCCGCTCGGCTCGGGATCGACCGAGGTGGGCAGGCTGGCCAGGGTGTCCGAGATGTCCGTCACGGTGCTTGCTTCCCGGGCCGGGGCCTCGGCAAACGTCGGATTGTGAGCGCCGGACGGGCCCGGGGTGCACCGGACGGGGATGAGTCGCCCGGAAGGGTGACGATGGGCACGAGTCGGTACGACAGTCGCGAGCCGACACGAGCCGCCCCGGCGGTCGGCGCTCCGAAACACGGTCCAGCCCCCACGCAGCGATTGCGCGGGGGCTGGACCTCGACTTGCTCAGGGGGTGTGGACCACCAGGTGGAAGCCCCGGTCGGCCGGCACTCCGGCCGAGTTGCGGGTCTCCACGAAGACTCCGTTGGGCGTGCTGAGCCGGGGTGCCACCGAGACCTCGCCGCCCGGCGGGATGCAGCAGGCGTCAGGCCGGCCGATCGTGGCCACGTAGACGCCGTTCGCGACGTTGAACCCGAACTGGACCTCGTACTGGCCGGTGCCGTACTTGATCACAGTGCCGGTGCCTCGGGCCTTGGTGCCGTTGGGGTTGACGACGACGATGGTGGTGCTGGCGACGAGCGTCGAATTGGCCTTCAGAAGGGCCCGCGCCGAACGGGCCGACTCGGCCGTGACCGGCGGTTGGGCGTTCGTGCCGCGCTCCGTCGGCTTGACGGCCGCCTGCGGCGCCTTCGCCGACGGCTGGGCGATGGCGATCCCCCCACCGGCCAGGGTGAGCGCCAGGACAGCGAACGTGACCGCTGTCGCCTTACGTCGGAAGGATGTACTCATGACAGGTCCCCCTTGTGTGACCGTGCGAATTCGGCCGACCCGCGGGGCGGGACGGATGACTGCCAATAATGGGATCGACGACGACACGAGAACCGGTAGAAGGTCGCTCACCCGCAGTCGGGAAAGTTGATTTCTCGTTGATCTACATCCGGCTTGAGCTGCTGTTACTACTCAGTGTTGCGTCGCTTTAACACGTGGAACGTAGCACCGCAAAAAGCCGCAGGTCAATAGTTGATCTCGCATTATCGGCCTGTCGCACAGGTGTCAGGTAATTGTGAAAGCTGAGCGCCTTTCCATTCACAAAAATAGGCTGCGCCGGTTCCGGCTAGGCTGACGCCATGATCGTCGACGCCCCGCCCGCGCCGGCCCGCCGCAGAGTGCCTGTCGGCACGACGCTCTGCTGGGTGGCCGTGGGGCCGACCGCCGCCTGGGCCATCGTGCGGCTGGTCGGACTGGACCGGGGGCCGCTGGTGCAGGCGCTCGCCTTCACCCCGTACGTCGCCGGATGGAGCGTGCTGGCCCTCGCCCTGACGCTCGCCCTGCGGCGCTGGTGGCCGGCGGCGGTCGCGGCAGTGGCCGCGGTGGCGCTGCTCGGTGTGGTCGTGCCCCGGGCGCTGGCCCAGCCACAGCCGACGGTGACCGGCCCGACGATCCGTCTGCTCACGGCCAACCTGCTCGCCGGCGCCGCCGACGCGTCGACGCTCGTCGAGCTGGTCCGCGAGCACCGGGTCGACGTGCTCACCGTGCAGGAGTTCACGCCGGACGCGCAGGCCGCCCTGGACCGGGCCGGCCTGGACCGGCTGCTGCCCTACCGGCAGCTCAACGCGCAGGACGGCACGCCCGGCTCCGGGCTCTACTCGCGCTGGCCGATCGGCGATGTCGGCGTCCGCGACAACCGGGGCGGCTGGGGCTTCAGCCAGGCGTACGGCACGCTTGCCGTCCCCGGTGGGCCCCCGGTCCGGGTCGAATCAGCCCACCCCTCGGCGCCGTACGCGCTGGACCAGGTCGGCGCGTGGCGCGCCGACCTGGTCGCCCAGCCACCGGCCACCCCGGGCGGTGGCCTGCGGATCCTCGCCGGGGACTTCAACTCCACCCTGGACCACGGGCCGCTGCGGGCGCTGCTGCGCACCGGCTACGTCGACGCCGCCGACGCCACCGGCACGGGGCTGACCGGCACGTGGGGCCCGTACGACGGCGACCTCATCCCCCCGGTCACGATCGACCACGTGCTTGTCGACCGCCGTATCGCCGCCGACGACGTGGCGGTGTTCGACCTGCCCGGCAGCGACCACCGCCCCGTCCTGGCCACCCTGCGCCTACCCGCGGCCTGACCCCTCGCGGTCGTGCGCCTGCCGGCCCGGTGCGAGTTGGCAGAGGTCAGGGGGTTGGTGTCGAGACCGGGGCGGGGGCCAGGCCGTAGGTGAGGGCGTCGACCAGGGCGTGCCAGCTGGCCTCGACGACGTTCGGGTGGACGCCCACAGTGGTCCAGTCGCGGCCGGCGCCGTCGGAGGTCTCCAGCAGGACCCGGGTGACGGCGCCGGTGCCGTGGCTGCCCTCCAGGATCCGCACCTTGTAGTCGGCCAGCTCGAACTCACGCAGCTGCGGATAGTGCCGGGCCAGCCCCACCCGCAGCGCCTCGTCCAGCGCGTTGACCGGGCCGTTGCCCTCCGCGGTGGCGATCACCCGCTCGCCGCGTACCCGGATCTTCACGGTCGCCTCGGAGACGACCGCGCCGTCCTCCCGGTGCTCGACCTGCACCCGGTACGACTCCAGGCTGAACGGCCGAGCCGGACCGCCCTCGGGCAGCTCGGAGCGGACCAGCAGCTCGAAGGAGGCGTCCGCCGCCTCGAAGGACCAGCCGCCGGCCTCCAACTCCTTGACCCGATTGGTGACCCGGGTCAGCGCCTCCGGGCTGTCGGCCAGGTCCAGGCCGAGTTCACGGCTCTTGAGCTCGACGCTGGCCCGGCCGGCCATCTCGGTGATCAGGATCCGCATGTCGTTGCCCACCACCGACGGGTCCACGTGGTTGTAGAGCAACGGGTCGACCTTGATCGCGCTCGCGTGCAGCCCGGCCTTGTGGGCGAAGGCGGCAGCCCCGGCGTACGCCTGGTGGGTGTCGGGGGCGATGTTGGCGATCTCGGCGATGGCGTGCGAGACCCGCACCATCTGCGCCAGGCAGCCCTCCGGTAGGACGGGCATGCCGAGCTTGAGCTGGAGGTTGGCGACGACGGCGAAGATGTCGGCGTTGCCGGGACGTTCGCCGTACCCGTTGGCGGTGCCCTGCACGTGGCGGACGCCCGCCTCGACGGCGGCGATCGTGTTGGCCACCGCGCACGCGGTGTCGTTCTGGGCGTGCATGCCGAACAGCGCGGGGTCGACGCCGAGCCGGTTGGTCAGGTCGACGATCGCCGCGGTCACCTGCGACGGCAGCATGCCGCCGTTGGTGTCGCAGAGGACCATCCGCTCGGCGCCCGCGGCGAGCGCGGTCTGCACCACGGCCGCGCCGTACGCCGGGTCGTGGCGGTAGCCGTCGAAGAAGTGCTCGCCGTCGACGAACACCCGCCGCCCCTCGGCGACCAGGTGGCTGACGGTGTCGTGGATCATCGCCAGGTTCTCCGCGCCCGTGGTGCGCAACGCGCGCTCGACGTGGCGGATGTCGGCCTTGGCGACAAGCGCGACGGCCGGGGTCTGCGCGTCCAGCAGAGCGCGCACCTGAGGGTCCTCGGCGACCGCGACGCCGGCCTTGCGGGTGGCGCCGAACGCGACGAGCACCGCGTGCCGCAGGGTCAGCTCGGCGCGCGCCCGGCGGAAGAACTCGGTGTCCTTGGGCACCGCGCCCGGCCAGCCCCCCTCGATGAAGCCGACACCGAACTCGTCGAGCAGCCGGGCCACCGCGAGCTTGTCGACCACCGAGTAGGTGAGCCCCTCGCGTTGGGCGCCGTCGCGCAGTGTCGTGTCGAAGACCTGGAACGTCATCAGGATCCTTTCTCGGAGCAACAAAAAGACCTCCCGCGGATGCGGGAGGTCTGCGCGCTCGGCGGAGGGAGAGCCGGCGCGCTAGGTCGCAATAATCAGGGTGGTGCTGGTCACGGCGTTCACTCTGCCACCGCTCCCCCGGTTTGGGAGAAACTATCCACATCGCGAGATAGCGACGGCGGCCCGCGCCGCTCCCGTTGACGGCTCTCGTGCCGCTCTCAAGGAGGACACCGTGGGCCTGGATGCGATCAAGGCGGCCCTGCCCGAGTACGCCAGGGACATCAAGCTCAACCTGGGCACCACAGTCGGCACGTCGACGCTGACCTCGACACAGGCGTGGGGCACGGCGCTGGCCTGCGCCGTCGCCGCCCGCAACCCGCTGGTGCTGCGGGAGATCGCCGCCGAGGCGGTCGAGCACCTCGGGGCCGAGGGCGTCGAGGCGGCCAAGGGCGCCGCGGCCATCATGGCGATGAACAACATCTACTACCGGGCCAAGCACCTGATCGGCGACGAGCAGTACGCCTCGATGCCGGCCCGGCTGCGGATGCAGATGGTCGCCCGGCCGGGTGTCGACAAGGGCGACTTCAAGCTGTGGTGCCTCGCCGTCTCCGCCATCAATGGCTGCGGGATCTGCCTGGAGACGCACGAGAAGACGTTGCGCGGCAGAGGCTTCACCCGGGAGCAGATACACGAGGCCCTGCGCATCTCCGCCGTGGTGCACGCCGCGGCGGTCACCCTGGACGCCGAGGCGGCACTGGCCTGAGCCAGGTACGCCCCGACGCGGTGCCACGGCGTCGGCCCGTCTCGTTTCCGGCCCCCGGCCGCCGGGTAGCTCCTGCGGAGACGCACCCAGCGCCGCCGAGACGATCGGCGACAGTCAGGAGTGAACGGCATGGACAGGATCGACCCGCACGCCGCCCACGCCGGGCCCGACCCGCTGCACGGCGGTGACCAGGGCGCCGTTGCGGGCGGCGCGCCGACCGGCACCTTCGACCCGTGGCGCTACCGCGACGCGGCCGGAGTGGCAGACGCCGACCTGGTCGGTTACAAGGTCGAGGCCACCGACGGTGGAGTCGGCAAGATCGACAGCGCCAGCCACGAGGTCGGCGGCAGCTACCTGGTCGTGGACACCGGGCCGTGGATCTTCGGCAAGAAGGTGATGCTGCCCGCCGGCACGGTCAACCAGGTCGACCACGACAAGCGCACCGTCTCCGTCGACCGCACCCGGGACCAGATCAAGGCCGCCCCGGAGTACGACGAGACCAGCCACAGCGACCCGGCGTACCGGGACCAGCTGGGCGGTTACTACGACGAGACGTACGGCGCGCTTCCGCCCGGGACGGCGCGGTAACCGATCGCACACCGACGGCCGGTGGGGCAACGCCGCACCGGCCGTTACGGTGTCAACGTGGACGCCATCGACGAGAACCGACACATCCCGCTGCCCGCGACCTTCAACTTCCGCGACGTCGGTGGCTACCTCGGCCACGACGGCCGCACCGTGCGCCGGGGCCGCCTCTTCCGCTCCGACTCCCTGCACCGCCTGGACGAGCAGGACCGGGACGCGTTCGCGGCGATCGGCATTCGCACAGTCATCGACCTGCGCCGCCCCACCGAGGTCGAGCGCGACGGTCGGGTGCCGGCGTACCAGGGGCTTACCTACCGGCACATCCACCCGGAGCACGAGGACTGGTCGGGTACGCCGCACGAGGAGGGCACCGACCTGGCCCGCTACCTCGCCGACAGGTACGCCGACCTGGCCCAGACCGGCACCGCGGGGCTGGCCGAGGCGATCGGGCTGATCGCGGACTCCGCGAACGCCCCGGTCGTGGTGCACTGCGTGGCCGGCAAGGACCGCACCGGCATCGTCTGCGCCCTCACCCTCGCCGTCCTGGGCGTCGACGACACCGACATCACCGCCGACTACGCGCTCAGCACCGAGGCGTCGGCCAAGTTCAGCGCCTGGCTGGCCACCACCATGCCGGACGCGGCCGAGGTGCCCGCGCCGTTCCTGGCGTCACCCGTCGAGGCCATGCAGATCTTCCTCGACGAGCTGCGCGCGGGGCATGGCTCGATCGAGGCGTACCTGCGCCACGCCGGGGTGACCGACGAGCAGCTCGCGGCCCTGCGCGACCACCTGCTCGACGAAGGCTGAGCCGTGCTGACCGGCCCGTGCGAACGGGCCGGTCAGCACGCGGACCTCACAGAACCTGGTGCACCCAACCGTGCGGGTCGGCGGCCTTGCCCCGCTGGATGTCGACGAGCTGCTGGCGCAGCGACATGGTGACCCGGCCGGGCTCGCCGCCGCCGACCAGGAACTCGTCGTCGGGGAAGCGCACGCCACCGATCGGGGTGATCACCGCGGCGGTGCCGCAGGCGAAGACCTCGCGCAGCCTGCCGCTGGCCGCGTCGGCCTGCCAGTCGGCGAAGCTGACCGGTCGCTCCTCGACCCGGAGCCCGGCCTTGCCGGCCAGCGTGATGATCGCGTCCCGGGTGATGCCCGGCAGGATCGTGCCGGTCAGCGGCGGGGTGACCACCGAGTCGTCGTCGTACACGAAGAAGACGTTCATGCCGCCCAGCTCGTCGACGAAGCGGCGCTCCACCGCGTCGAGGAAGACCACCTGGTCGCAGCCGGCGTCGATGGCCTCCGCCTGGGCCGCCAGCGACGTCGCGTAGTTGCCGCCGCACTTGGCCGCGCCGGTGCCACCGGGCGCCGCCCGCGTGTAGTCCGGAGAGACCCAGACCGTGACCGGCTTGACCCCGCCGCTGAAGTACGCGCCGACCGGCGAGGCGATCACCATGTAGAGGTATTCGCTGGCCGGGCGGACGCCGAGGAAGACCTCGCTGGCGAACATGAACGGCCGCAGGTAGAGGCTGCCGTCCTCGCCGGCCGGGATCCACTCCCGGTCGATCTCGATCAGCTTGTGCAGCGAGTCGACGAACACCTCGGGCGGCAGCGCCGGCATCGCCATCCGCTGCGCCGAGTCGACGAACCGGGCTGCGTTGGCGTCCGGCCGGAACATCGTCACGCCGCCGTCGGCGGTCCGGTACGCCTTCAACCCCTCGAAGATCTCCTGGGCGTAGTGCAGCACCGCGCTGGCCGGGTCCATCGGGATCGGCGCACGCGCCTCCACCCGGGCGTCGTACCAGCCCTTGCCGTCGGCGTACCGGATGGTGACCATGTGGTCGGTGAAGACGCGGCCGAAACCCGGGTTGGCCAGCAGGGCAGCCCGGTCGGCGACGGATACCGGCGCGGGATTCGGACGGATCTCGAAGTCGAGCTTGTCACCACCGCTCATCGCGCTGACCTCCCTGGGGGACAACGGCATGCGGGATCGCACACCGACGTGGTTGTGCCAGAAACTTACCCCGAACGGTCGTTCAGAAGGTAGCGCCGCTCGGGACCGGGTGGACTGCCCGGACAGGCGGATGCCGCTCCGGCCCCTGGAGGGTCGAGAGCGGTCAGGCTACGGAGTGGGCGGCGAGCCGGTCGCCGACCTCGTCGGTGCGCAGCGCCGCGCCCGGGGTGCGGCCGGCCAGCTCGGCGGCGACCGCGGCGTTGACCCGGGCCGCCGCGTCGGCGTGCCCGAGCTGCTCCAGCAGCAGCGCGACGGAGAGCACCGCGGCCACCGGGTCGGCGACGCCCTGCCCGGCGATGTCCGGCGCCGAGCCGTGCACCGGCTCGAACATCGAGGGGTACGCGCCCTCGGGGTTGATGCACCCGCTGGCGGCCAGCCCGATCCCGCCGGTGACCGCGGCGGCGATGTCGGTGAGGATGTCGCCGAACAGGTTGTCGGTGACCACCACGTCGTAGCGCTGCGGCTGGGTCACCAGGAACATCGCGGCCGCGTCGACGTGCTGGTATTCCGTCGTGACGTCCGGGTGCTCGGCGGCGACCGCCGCGAAGGCGCGCGCCCACAGCGACCCGGCGTGGGTCAGCACGTTGGTCTTGTGCACCAGGGTGACCTTGCGCCGCTCCCGGCGGTCCGCGCGGGCGAACGCGTCGCGGATGACCCGCTCCACGCCGTGGCGGGTGTTGAGGCTCTCCTCGGTGGCGACCTCGGCGGGGGTGTCCCGGTGCAGGGAGCCGCCGGCGCCGGCGTAGAGACCCTCGGTGCCCTCGCGCACCACCACCAGGTCGACCTCGCCGGGCTTCACGTTGCCCAACGGACCGGCGACGCCGGGCCAGAGCCGCGAGGGGCGCAGGTTGACGTACTGGTCGAAGGCGAAGCGGAGCTTGAGCAGCAGGCCGCGCTCCAGGACACCCGGCGGCACCGTGGGGTCGCCCACCGCGCCGAGCAGGATCGCGTCGTGCCCGGCCAGCTCGGTCAGCACCGAGTCCGGAAGCACCTCGCCGGTACGATGCCAGCGGGCGGCGCCGAGGTCGTACTCGGTGGCCTGCACGCCGGGGAGCACCGCGTCGAGGACCTTGCGAGCCTGCGCGACCACCTCGGGCCCGATGCCGTCCCCGGCCACCACCGCGATCCGCGCCACGCTCGCACTCCCCACGCTCGACTGCCCCGTCCCGCCCACGGTACGTCGGCGTCCCGCAACCCGGTACGATGCTTCCATTATTTGGGATATCAGAATCCACAGCACCCTCTCAGCTGGGATTCATGGGGCGATCATCTGCGCTGCCTACGGTGGGGGTCAGCGGGTCAGGGGGCCCGCGAACCGTGGTCGTGAGGACGCGACGTCAACTGCGAGGGGGCAGGTGCCATGCGCATCGACGAGCAGCCGCGGACCCGCTGGCCAGACCCTTCGGCATTCCGGAGCCGCCGGCCCGACCTGCGACTCGGCAGCCGACGGCACCGGATCGACCCGACCGCCGCCACCGACGGCCGGATCGCCGTGCAGCACACCGTACGCACCGCGACCGCCGAGTACACCCTGCTGCTCAACGCCCCCGATCGGCTCGGCCGCCGAGGCGTCGGCGAGGCCCTGCGGGACAGCGTCGCCGAGCTGCGCGCCGTCGACCTGACCTATGGCCCGAACCGCCCGGAGAGCCTGGTCTCCATGCTGCGGCGGGGAGAGATCAGCCCGGAGTCGTACCCGCCGCTGGCCGACCTGGTGGACCGCTGCACGGCCATGCGCGCCGCCACCGACGGCTGGTTCGACGCCTGGGCGGTGCCCGGCGGCTTCGACCCGGGTGGCCTGCTGGGCGGCTGGGCCGTGGAACGTGCCGCCGCCCGGCTGCGCGCCGCGGGCATCCACGACTACGCCGTACTCGCCGGCGCCGACCTGGTGGTCCGCGGCCGCGCCCCGCACGGCGGGCCGTGGCGGGTTGCGGTGCACCACCCGACGGCGCCCGAGCGCGCGCCACTGGTGCTGGAGATGACCGCCGGGGCCGTCGGCACCTCCGGGGTGACCGGGCGGCAGGGGCACGTGGTCGACCCGCACACCGGCGAGCCGGCCGACCAGCTCGTCGCCGCGACGGTCGTCGGCCCGGACCTGACGGTCGCCGACGCGTACGCCACCGCGCTCTACGCCGCCGGACCCACGGGCCTGGCCTGGTTCCGTGGTGGCTCCGACTATCGCGCGCTCTTCGCCCACCGGCGCTGAACGCTGTCCCGCTACCGCCCGGTGCTGGGGTCCGGCACGGTGACCCGCGCCGGGGTCCGCGCCCCGAAGACGGTGGCGACCAGATCGCTCACCGCGTGTACCCCCACGTCGATCCCCTTGCCGGGTGGAAGTTGGTACATCACGGCGACGACGTAGCGTTGGTCGTCACCGGCGAAGCCCACCGTGTTGGTGACCCAGTGCTCGCCACCCGGATCCGGCTCGATCGACCAGCCGTCCTTGGTGCCGGGTCGCTGGTCGGCGCCGGCCGCCCAGACACCCCAATGTTGGATCGAGCCGACCGAGCGCATCGCGCCGACGAGATAGGCACGGTCGGTCGGGTCGAGGTCATCCAGCACGTACGACATCAGCCGCTGCAGATCAGCTGCCGTGCACTTGAGGTGACCCCAGAAGCGCGTGTACCCGGCGACGGTGCGCAGCCCCGTCATCCCGTAGCGCCGCTGGAAGCGTTCGAGCTGTTTGTCACGGCCGTAGCGGTTCCACAGAGCGGTAGCCGCGTCGTCGGAGGAGACGTTCAGCATGTCGGCGATCTGTCGACGCGCGGTGGCGTCGAGCGTGATCTCACCCGCACGGGAGCGCTCCAGCAGCCCGACGGCCATCGCGAGCTTGATGGTGGAGGCCGTCCAGACCGGATGGTCGGTGGTTCCCGCCCTCCAGAGCTCGCCGGTACGCCGGTCCCGTACCAGGATTCCGAGGACTCCCGGTTTGCTCTTGAGGAGGGCTGCCGTCGCCGCGAGGCGTCGGCGTTGCGCCTCGTCGGCGCTGACCGGACCCGGCGTACCGGGCTGCCGGCCGCCAGCCGGACCCAGCCCGCTCGTGGATCGCGGCTCGGCGCTTCCCGTGGACACCGACGAGTCCCGCGAGGCAGGCGAACCGGTTGGAGCAGTCGAACAGCCCGCCAACACGAACACCGCCACCACGGCCGCGAGGAGCCTCGTCGGCCCCACCGACCGTCGAGGCAACGCCTGTCGCCGCAGTTCGGCAACCCATCGGCCGCCCTGACGGGTATCGCCGTCCGAGAACCGAGCGCTCGTCACGGCCGCAGATCATAGCCGGACGGCCGGCCACGTGGTCGCACGCGAGACAGGCCCAACGCGTCGCACCACCCGGATTGCGATCGGCCCCCACGGCCTCGGCAACGGCCGTGGGGGCCGGTCAGCGACGAGTGCGCGTGGCTCGCACAATCGAGGGGTGCGGACCGGTCGGGCCGGACGTCGGCCGCGTCACCCGAAGACGGGCCGGCGTCACGACCCGCGGCCAGTAACCGCACTCGTACGCTATCGAATCGACGCAACTCGACGCAAGAGTCTCCACAGCGGACCCTTCCGGCCGGAGAGTGGTAGGTCGGCGATTGGCCTGCGGCGAGGCAGTTTCGACATGGTGAACGACGGATGGCACGCTGTCCGCCGTGAGTTTCGATCTGAGTGTGTGGGCCCTGGAGGACAGGGCGACGCCCGAGGACGTGCGGGCAGCGGTCGACGGTTGCCGGCAGGGGCGGCACGTGGACCGTTACCCGGACCCGCGCGTTGTCGGCTTCTACCGGGCGATCACCGCGTCCTATCCGGACCGACGCCCCGGCCCGGACAGCCCGTGGGCCGTGGCGCCGCTGCACGCCGCGCACGACCACGTCGAGCTGAACCTGCACCCGACCTGCGCGGACCAGGTGCTGCTGGACATCGAGCGACTGGCCGGGGAGCACGGGCTGATGCTCTTCGACCCGCAGGACGGCTCGGTCTACCCGCCCCCCGCCCGGCTGCCCCACTGACCCCAGGCGGGCGGGCAGGCATCCCCGGCCCTGGCGGTGTACGGCAGAGGGGCCCGGCGTGTCGCCGGGCCCCCCGTGGTGCTGCCGTACGCGCCGCTACGGTCGACGGCGTCGCGACTGCCTACTCGTCGCGCAGGTCCGCCGCGCTGGCGGCGGTCGCGCCGATCGAGTCGGCCGCCGAAGTGAGCAGGTCGGCGCCGAGCGCCTGGTCGACGGTGAGCGTCATCAAGGTCTCGCCGCCCGCCTCACGCCGGGCCACCTGCATCGCGGCGATGTTGATGCCCGACTCGCCCAGCAGGGTGCCGACGGTGCCGACGACGCCCGGCCGGTCGGCGTAGCGCAGGAAGAGCAGGATGCCCTCCGCGGCGATCTCCACGTCGAAGCCGTCCACCTCGGTCAGGCGGGGGACGTCGCGGGCGCCGGAGTGGGTGACCGTCCCGGAGACGCTCACCGTCCGGCCGTCGGGCAGAGCGCCGCGCACCGTGACCAGGGTGGGCTGGTCGGCCGTCTCGGCCAGGCTGTCCAGCGTGACCTCCACGCCGCGCTCGGCGGCCAGGTGCGGAGCGTTGACGTAGGTGACCTGGTCTTCCACGACCGAGCTGAACAGGCCCTTCGTCGCGGCGAGCTTGAGCACCGACACGTCGTGGCCCACGATCTCGCCACGCACCTCGACGGCGACGCTGGCGGCTACCCCACCGGCGACGGCGGTGAACGCCCGGCCCAACTTCTCGGCGAGCGGCAGCAGCGGCCGGACGTCCTCGGCGACCACGCCGCCGGCCTGGACGTTCACCGCGTCCGGGACGAACTCGCCCTGCAACGCCAGCTTCACGCTCTTGGCCACGGCCAGGCCGGCCTTGTCCTGCGCCTCGTGGGTGGAGGCGCCCAGGTGCGGGGTGGCCACCACGTTGTCGAAGGCGAACAACGGCGAGGAGGTGCAGGGCTCCTTCGAGTAGACGTCGACGCCGGCGCCGGCGACCCGGCCCTCGGCGATGGCGTTCGCGAGCGCCTGCTCGTCCACCAGACCACCGCGGGCGGCGTTCACGATGCGGACGCCGGGCTTGACGATCGCCAGCTCCTTCTCACCGATCAGGCCCACCGTCTCCGGGGTCTTCGGCAGGTGGATGGAGATGAAGTCGCTCTCGCGCAGCAACTCCTCCAGCCCCACCAGGCGTACGCCGAGCTGCGCCGCACGGGCCGGCTGGATGTACGGGTCGTACGCGATCAGTCGGGTGCCGAACGCGGCGATGCGTTGCGCGAAGAGCACCCCGATGCGGCCGAGACCGACCACGCCGACGGTCTTGCCCTGCACCTCGACGCCCGTGTACTTGGACCGCTTCCACTCCCCCGCCTTGAGCGCGGCGCTGGCGCTCGCGGTGTTGCGGGCCACGGCGAGCAGCAGTGCGACGGCCTGCTCGGCGGCGGAGACGATGTTCGAGGTGGGCGCGTTGACGACCATCACGCCCCGCGCGGTGGCCGCCGGCACCTCGACGTTGTCGAGTCCGACGCCCGCGCGGGCGACCACCTTGAGTCGCGGCGCGGCGGCGACCGCCTCGGCGTCGATCTGGGTCGCGCTGCGCACGATGACGGCATCGGCCTCGGAGAGCGCCGAGAGCAGGGCCGGACGGTCGGTGCCGTCGACGTGACGAACGTCGAAGTCGTGAGCGAGCACCTCGATGGCGGCGGGGGCGAGTTCTTCGGCGATCAGTACGACAGGATTCATCGGTCCTCGTAGAGGTCGTGTTTGCGATCGGCCCGGGCGGCGGGGCGCCGCACTGCGCCCCGCGCTGATCCGTGCCGTGGCCGTCAGGTGCCGGCTCAGCGCACCTACACGCGATCGTAGGGGCCGCGCTGGCTGGCGTGTTCTGGTCTGCGGGGTGAGGGCCCTCACACGCCCGGTCGAGCGACGGACATCAGCCGTTCACCGCGCCGAAACGGTTTGCGCGCCGCGAACTCGCCCGAGGCGTTCGTCACTCGCTCCCAGTACGTGGGCCTGGCGCATCGATGTCACAGATGCCGGACGGCCCCGGGCGCGGCGCTGGGGAGAGCGCCGGCCCGGGGCCGTCGGTGGACCGTTCTGGTGCGGACGGTCAGGCGGTCTCGGTGATCGGGCGGTCGACCCAGCTCATCATGCCGCGCAGCTTCTTGCCGGTCTCCTCGATCGGGTGCGCCGCACCCTCGGCCTGCCACTTGGTGAAGTTGGGCCGGCCCGCCTCGTCCTCGGCGACCCACTCGCGGGCGAACTCGCCGGACTGGATCTCACCGAGGATCTTGCGCATCTCGTCCTTGACGCGGGAGTCGATGATGCGCGGACCACGGGACAGGTCGCCGTACTCGGCGGTGTCGGAGATGCTGTACCGCATCTTCGCGATGCCGCCCTCGTACATGAGGTCGACGATGAGCTTCAGCTCGTGCAGGCACTCGAAGTAGGCCACCTCGGGGGCGTAACCCGCCTCGGTGAGCACCTCGAAGCCGGTCTGCACCAGGGCCGCCGCGCCGCCGCAGAGCACCGCCTGCTCGCCGAAGAGGTCGGTCTCGGTCTCCTCGGTGAAGGTGGTCCGGATCGCGCCGGCACGGGTGCCGCCGATCCCCTTGGCGTACGCGAGGGCCAGCGCGAGCGCGTTGCCGCTGGCGTCCTGCTCGACGGCGACCAGGCAGGGCACGCCCTTGCCGTCGACGTACTGGCGGCGAACCAGGTGGCCGGGGCCCTTCGGCGCGACCATCGCCACGTCCACCTCGGCCGGCGGCTTGATGAGCCCGTAGCGGATGTTGAAGCCGTGGCCGAAGAAGATCGCCTTGCCCGGGGCGAGGTGCGGGGCGATCGACTCGGCGTACAGGCTGCGCTGGGCGGTGTCCGGCGCGAGCACCATGATCACGTCGGCCTCGGCGGCGGCCTGCGCCGGCGTGACGACCCGCAGGCCCTGCTCCTCGGCCTTGGGGCGGCTCTTCGAGCCCTCCGGCAGGCCGATCACCACGTCGACGCCGGAGTCGCGCAGCGACAGCGCGTGGGCGTGGCCCTGGCTGCCGTAGCCGATCACCGCGACCTTCTTGGCCTGGATCAGGCCGAGGTCGGCATCGTCGTCGTAGTACACCTCAACGCTCATGAGACTTCCCTTTCGTACGACGGCCTCGGTGGCCCGTCGTGGTCTGTGCGGATGGGTCAGGCGGCCCGCAGCGCGGGACCGGCGGTGATCGAACGCGAGCCGCGCCCGATCGCCACCAACCCGGACTGGACCATTTCCTTGATGCCGAACGGCTCGAGGTCGCGCAGCAGCGCGTCGAGCTTGTCGGGTGTGCCGGTGGCCTCGATGGTCAGCGTGTCCGGTGCGACGTCGACCACCCGGGCGCGGAACAGGTTGACGGTCTCCAGCACCTGGGACCGGGCGGCCCGGTCGGCGCGGACCTTCACCAGCAGCAACTCCCGGGCGACCGAGACCTGCGGATCCAGTTCAACGATCTTGAGCACGTTGACCAGCTTGTTGAGCTGCTTGGTGACCTGCTCCAGCGGGGACGACTCCGCGTTGACCACGATGGTGATGCGGGAGACGTCCGGGTTCTCGGTCTCGCCCACGGCGAGGCTGTCGATGTTGAACCCGCGCCGGGAGAACAGGCCGGAGACCCGGGCGAGCACGCCGGGCTTGTTCTCCACCAGCACGGACAGGGTGTGCATCGTCACTGCGTCTCCTCGGTCATGCCCTCATGACGCTCGCTGTGCTCGGAAAGTTCGGTCATGACTAGATGTCATCCTCGTCGAAGACCGGGCGGACGCCGCGGGCGAACATGATCTCGTCGTTGCTGGTGCCGGCGGGGACCATCGGCCAGACCATGGCGTCCTTGCCGACCACGAAGTCGATCACCACGGGGGCGTCGTTGATCTCCATGGCGGCCGCGATGGTCTTGTCCACGTCGTCGGCGGTCTCGCAGCGCAGCCCGACGCAGCCCAGCGCCTCGGCGAGCTTGACGAAGTCCGGGATGCGGTGCTTGTGGGTGCCCAGCTCGGTGTTGGAGTAGCGCTCGTTGTAGAACAGCGTCTGCCACTGCCGGACCATGCCGAGGTTGCCGTTGTTGATCACGGCGATCTTGACCGGGACGCCCTCCAGCGCGCAGGTCGCCAACTCCTGATTGGTCATCTGGAAGCAGCCGTCGCCGTCGATCGCCCAGACCACCGTGTCCGGCTTGCCGACCTTCGCGCCCATCGCCGCCGGCACCGCGTAGCCCATCGTGCCGAGACCGCCCGAGTTCAACCAGGTGTACGGCTTCTCGTAGGAGATGAACTGGGACGCCCACATCTGGTGCTGCCCCACCCCCGCCACGAAGATCGCGTCCGAGCCGACGATCTCGCCCAGCCGCTTGATCACAAAGTGCGGGGAGAGTGTGCCGTCGGACGGCTCCTCGTAGCCCAGCGGGTAGCGGGTGCGCAGGTCGTCCAGCTGGGTCCACCAGTCGCCCAGGTCGATGCCGCGTCCCGCCGACCGCTCGACGCCCACCGCGGCGATCAGCTCGTCGATGACGTGCCGGGCGTCACCGACGATCGGGACGTCCGCGTGCCGGTTCTTGCCGATCTCGGCGGGGTCGATGTCGGCGTGGACCACCGCCGCGTCCGGGGCGAACGAGTCGAGCTTGCCGGTGACCCGGTCGTCGAACCGGGCGCCCAACGCGACGATCAGATCGGCCTTCTGCAGGGCGTAGTTTGCCGCGACGGTGCCGTGCATGCCGGGCATCCCCAGGTGCTGCTGGTGCGAGTCGGGGAACGCCCCGAGCGCCATCAGCGTGGTGGTCACCGGGATGCCGGTCAGCTCGGCGAGCTTGCGCAGCCCCTCGGTGGCGCCGGCCTTGAGCACCCCACCACCCACGTAGAGCACCGGCCGGCGGGCGCCGGCCATCAGTCGGGCCGCCTCGCGGATCTGCTTGCCGTGCGGGTGCAGGGTGGGCCGGTACCCCGGCAGGTCCAGCGTGGGCGGCCAGGCGAAGGTGGTCGACGCCTGGAGCACGTCCTTGGGGATGTCGACGAGCACCGGGCCCGGCCGGCCGGTGCTGGCCAGGTGGAACGCCTCGGCCAGCACCTGCGGGATCTCCTCGGGGGTCTGCACGAGGAAGTTGTGCTTGGTGATCGGCAGCGTGATGCCCTGGATGTCCGCCTCCTGGAAGGCGTCGGTGCCGATCGACGGGCGGGCCACCTGGCCGGTGATCGCCACCATCGCCACCGAGTCCATGTAGGCGTCGGCGATCGGCGTGACAAGGTTCGTCGCACCCGGGCCGGAGGTGGCCATGCAGACGCCGACCTTGCCAGTGGCCTGCGCGTACCCGGTCGCCGCGTGCCCGGCGCCCTGCTCGTGGCGGACCAGGATGTGCCGGACGGTGGAGTCGTAGAGCGGGTCGTACGCCGGCAGGATCGCGCCGCCCGGGATGCCGAAGACGACGTCGACGCCGAGCGCCTCAAGGGACCGCACAAGCGAACCGGCGCCGGAGACCTGGGCCGGGGCGGCTGTCCGTACGGCCGGGACGGCCGGGGTGGCCGCGGGGCGCGTGGCGGCGGGGTCGACGGCGCCGGCCGGGTCGGCGGTCGCGCGGGCCCGCCGGGCGGTGTGGGCGAGGGTCTCGGGCGTGGGTCTCGTCATGGCGGTTCTGGCCTTCGGCTGGAGTGGCTGGGGCTTGTTCAGCGATGCGAGGCGGGCGTGGGCCCGTCGCGACAGGTTCCGACGGCAATAAAAACGGCCCTCGTGCAGATGCACGGGGCCAGCGCACTCTCGATGAGGGAGAGTGCGCTCAGGTAAGTACTCGCAGCGACCGGTACGACGACATGCGGCTAAGCCTGACGCATCTCACGCGATGAGTCAACTGATCCCACATGTTGGTTGACGGAGGGCGGCGAGTCGGCCGACGCCGCGCCGTCACCGGGCGGCATGACCTGCCCGGACCCGCCGGAAACCCGGCGCGGAGCGGGCAGTGGGGCGGGCCGCGCGCCCGGTGAGGTGGCCGCCTCCAGCATCGCCTCCAGGTGCTCGGCCGGCACTCCCCAGCCGAACAGCGCGCCCTGCCCGAACCGGCAGCCCGCGGCGACCACAGCGGCCAACTCGGTAGGGGTGGTCACCCCCTCGGCGATGACCTCCAGGCCCAACTGGTGGCCCAACCGCATGACGATGTCGACCATGGGCGCGAACGCCGGGCCGTCCTGGCCCACCGGACGCACCGGCTCGTGCTCGGCGACCAGGCTGTGGTCGATCTTCAGGATGTCGATCGGCAGTCGGCGCAGCTGCCCCAGCGACGAGTAACCGGCGCCGAAGTCGTCGAGCGCGATCCGTACGCCGGTCAGCCGCAACGCGGTCAGTCGCCGGATCAGCTCGTCCAGGTCGGTGGCGACCGCGTGCTCGGTGACCTCCAGCACCAGCCGCTGCGGCGGCACGTGGTGGGCGCGCAGAGCCTCGGCGACCTGGACCACGTACTCCGGGGCGTGCAGCTCGCGCGGCGAGACGTTCACCGAGACCCAGACGTCGTGCCCGTCGGCAAGCCACCGGGAGAGCTGGTAGCAGGCCTGGTGCAGCACCCACGCCCCGAGGGTGGCGATCATCCCGCACTCCTCGGCGAGCGGGATGAACTCGTCCGGGCGGATGTTGCCCAGCTCGGGGTGGCGCCAGCGCAGCAGCGCCTCGGCGCCGACCGGCCGCACCGACGGCAGCGACGCCACCGGCTGGAAGGCCAGCCGCAGCTCGTCGCGCTCGATCGCACCCCGCAGCTCGTGCTCCAGCGTGGTGCGGCGGCGCAGCAACTGGTCGTACGCGGCGTCGTAGCGCTCGATCCGGTTCTTGCCGCGTTGCTTGGCGTAGCGCAGCGCCAGGTCTGCGTGGCGGAGCAGCAGCTCCACGTCCGGTTCGCCGGCCCACCCGGCCACGCCGATGCTCACGGACAGGAAGACCGGGCCCTCCGGCTGGTCGTACGGCCGGTTGAGCACGCCGAGCAGCCGCTCGGCCACCCGGTCCGCCTCGGCCGGCCGGGCCGGCATGAGCACGGCGAACTCGTCGCCGCCGAGCCGCGCCGCCACGTCGCCCGGGCGCAGGTTGCCGCGCAGCCGGCGGCCCACCTCGGCCAGCACGGCGTCGCCCACGTCGTGGCCCCGCATGTCGTTGACGTTCTTGAAGCCGTCCAGGTCCAGACCGAGCAGGACGCACGGGGTGCCGGCCTCGGCGCCGTCGTGCAGCGCCCGCAGCAGCCCCCGCCGGTTGGCCAGCGACGTCAGCGGGTCGGTGTGCGCCAGCTCGCGGAAGTGCGCCTCCCGCTCGGCCAGCCGGCCGGCGTAGTCCCGGACGTCCTTGAGGGTGAGGTACTGCCGGGCCACCAGGGCGAAGCCCTCCACGCTGCCGGCGACGATGGCCGGCGCAGTGAACCGCCCGTCCTGGAGCAGGTGGTACATCGCCGAGGCCGCCATGGCCAGCATCGGGGCGATGGCGTACTCGCCGTCGCGACCGATCAGGTCCAGCTCGACGTGCCCGGGCCGGTCGGCCTGGTAGACGGCGAGCGCGACGGTCAGCAGGCCGGCGGCCAGCACCGCGGCGCCGGCGAGCGCCAAGGTCGGCCCCGCCTGGCAGAGCCCCGCGCTGAGGCCCAGCCCGCCGCAGCTCACCGCGCTGATCCCGGCCGCGAGCACGGCCAGCCGCTGACGCGGGGCGGCGGCCCGGAAGACGACGATCACGGCGAGGCCGGCGCCGAGCGCCGCGCTCACAGTCGCCACCAGGATCGCCGGACAGGCCATCGGGGTGGCGTCGCCGAGCAGCCGGGTCGGCTCCGAGAAGAACACCCAGCCGACGAACCAGAGCGCCGCCGCCATGGTCAGACCGTCCAGGGCGAGCCGGGCGGTCCCCGCGGCGGTGGCGGCGACCCCCGGCAGTCGGAGCAGCCCGGCCGCGAAGGCCAACCCGCTCACCGCCGTGCCGATCGCCGCCACGGTGGCCCAGCCGGTGCGCTGCCCCTGCTCGTGGACCCAGTGGTCGCTCGTCGAGAGCACGGCCACCAGCCCGACCAACAGACTGGCCAGGGACGTCCCGGCGGCCGCCGCGAGCAGCAGGTGCGCCGGGCGGCGCGGCCCGCTGCGTCGCCGGGCGACAATGGTCAGCAGCACGGTCGCCGCGGCGGCGACCACGCCGCTCAGCGCCGCGACGGCGACCATGCCCGGGGGGAGATGCACGCCATCAAGAGTGCCGGATGAGCGCACGCCGTGGGAGACCGGATGTGCATCTGTTGGGACACGGCGGATACTCCGGATGCCTGACGCGGTGGCGGTGTCATGCTGGTACGCATGCCTGAGCTGCGATCGAGGACGTCCACACACGGTCGGACGATGGCCGGCGCCCGGGCCCTCTGGCGGGCCACCGGGATGACCGACGACGATTTCGGCAAGCCGATCGTCGCCATCGCCAACAGTTTCACCCAGTTCGTGCCGGGTCACGTCCACCTGAAGGACATGGGCGGTCTGGTCGCCGACGCGGTGGCCGAGGCCGGTGGCGTCGGCCGGGAGTTCAACACGATCGCTGTCGACGACGGCATCGCCATGGGCCACGGCGGCATGCTCTACTCCCTGCCCAGTCGGGAGTTGATCGCCGACGCGGTGGAGTACATGGTCAACGCACACTGCGCCGACGCCCTGGTCTGCATCTCGAACTGCGACAAGATCACCCCGGGCATGCTGCTGGCCGCGCTGCGCCTCAACATCCCTACCGTCTTCGTCTCCGGCGGCCCCATGGAGGCCGGCAAGACGGCGGCGATCGAGGGCGTCGTCCACAGCAAGATCGACCTGATCGACGCGATGATCGCCTCCTCGAACGAGGCGGTCACCGACGACCAGCTCGGCGAGATCGAACGCTCCGCCTGCCCCACCTGCGGCTCCTGCTCGGGGATGTTCACCGCCAACTCGATGAACTGCCTCACCGAGGCGATCGGGCTCGCGCTGCCCGGCAACGGTTCGACGCTTGCCACCCACGCCGCGCGCCGGTCGCTCTTCGTCGAGGCCGGCCGCACCGTCGTGGAGATCTCCAAGCGGTGGTACGACGGTGACGACGACTCGGTGCTCCCCCGTACCGTCGCCTCCAAGGCCGCCTTCGAGAACGCGGTCGCCCTGGACGTGGCGATGGGCGGCTCCACCAACACGGTGCTGCACCTGCTCGCCGCCGCCCGCGAGGCGGAACTGGACTTCGGCGTCGCCGAGATCGACGCCATCTCCCGGCGGGTCCCGTGCCTCGCCAAGGTCGCCCCGAACTCCCCGAAGTACCACATGGAGGACGTGCACCGCGCCGGTGGCATCCCGGCGATCCTCGGCGAGCTGGACCGCGCCGGGCAGCTCAACCGCGACGTGCACGCCGTGCACTCCCCCTCGCTGGCCCAGTGGCTCACCGACTGGGACGTGCGGGGCGGCTCACCGACGCCGACGGCTGTCGAGCTGTTCCACGCCGCACCCGGCGGGGTGCGTACCGTCGAACCGTTCTCCACCACCAACCGCTGGTCGTCGCTGGACACCGACGCCGCCGAGGGCTGCATCCGCGACCGCGAGCACGCATACTCCGCCGACGGCGGTCTCGCCATCCTGCACGGCAACCTGGCCCCCGAGGGCTGCGTCGTGAAGACGGCGGGCGTGCCGGACGACTGCCTGACCTTCCGCGGCCCGGCGAAGGTGTACGAGTCGCAGGACGACGCGGTCACCGCGATCCTCGCCAAGCAGGTCGTCGCCGGCGACGTCGTGGTGATCCGCTACGAGGGGCCGAAGGGTGGCCCCGGCATGCAGGAGATGCTCTACCCCACCTCGTTCCTCAAGGGTCGCGGGCTGGGCCGCTCCTGCGCGCTGCTCACCGACGGCCGCTTCTCCGGCGGCACGTCCGGCCTGTCCATCGGGCACGTCTCCCCCGAGGCCGCCTCCGGCGGTCTGATCGCCCTGGTCCGCGAGGGCGACGAGGTCGTCGTCGACATCCCGGGCCGGTCGATCTCCCTGAACGTCGCGGAGGACGAGCTGGAGGCGCGACGCGTCGCCGAGGAGAAGCGCGACAAGCCGTACACCCCTACCGACCGGCAGCGGCCGGTGTCGGCGGCGCTGCGCGCGTACGCCTCGATGGCCACCTCGGCCAGCGACGGCGCCTACCGCCGCGTCCCGGAGTAACCACCGGGGCCGCCGCGCCCCATGATCAACACGACTTCGCCGATATCGCGGCATCAAGTCCACTCGGACACCGCGATATCGGCGATCTCGTGTCGATCAGGCCTCACGCCAAGCGGAGATCACGCAGGTCGAGGCCGAGTGCGAGCCGCAGCAGCTCGGCCAGCGGCGGTGCGTCGGGAGGTGCCGCCACCACGATCAGGCGGCGGCGGCAGTGCCGCGCCCGGCACCGCGCACGTGCTCTCCGACCGGATCGGCTCCGGCCCAGGGCAGGGTGACGTACCCGTCGCGCAGGTCCCGGTCGACGTCGAGCCCGCCGTCCGCGTCGCGGAGGTCCTCGGGCCGCGCGCCGACGACGGCGGACCAGGAGCCCAGTCGGTAGCGGTCGGGTAGCTGCACGACGGGCCGGCCGTCGGCTGGGTGGCGACCAGCGGCGCGACCTCGGGTGTACCGGCCCGCCAGGTCAGGTGCATCGCCCGGTGCCGCAGGTCGGTGACGGTGACCAGCAGGGTTTGGTGCAGGCGATCACCGTCCCGACCGCCGCTCGCGACCGCCCGCATCGCGAGTTCCTGGAGTGGCACCTCGACGAGGTGTATCAAGCATCATGAGGTCCCCGAACTCCAGCCCACCTCTTACCAGCCCTGCGTATTCGCGGATCTTGGACAGTTTCCGTTCGGAACGGAAACTGTCCAAGATCTCATCAATATCGCCGACGGTGCCGGCGTGGTCGCGGCCTCGCGGCCGGCGGTCGTGGTGACGTCCCGGCTCCTCGCGGGTGAGCTCCTCGGCCAGCGCGTCGGCATGCCATCGCTGCTCGATCAACACAAGTTCAGTGATATCGCGGTATCCGGTCGGCTCGGAGACCGCGATATTGGTGAAGTCGTGTGGATCAAGCCGTTGGTAGGTCGTTGACGCAGCGCAGCACCGGGCGGGTGATCAACGCGGCCTCGTCCAGCGGCCCGGCCGCGTGCACCGTGAACGTTGTCGACTCGCCGGGCAGCAGGGTGACCAGGGCTCTGTCCACTGTGGCGGAGTCGTCCAGTCGGTCCGGGAAGAGAGTCAGATCGCGCAGCACCGTCCGGGCCGTGACCCGGACCCGCTGACCGCCGTCACAAGGTTCGACAGTCGCGTCCCAGGCCGCCGCCGGCCAGTCGACGTCCCGGTCCTCGGCGAAGAACCACAGCGCGCGCTCGACCCCCGCCTCGGCGACCAGCAGCTCCCGCCGGGCGTCGTCTGGCCGGGCCAGGTCCGCCGGCAGGGCCAACGGCACCGCGGAGCACGCCGGGACGTCGAGGTCGAGGGAGTTCTTCGCCCGGGGCTCCCCGCCGAGGGTCAGCCGGCTCACCGAGGCCGACGCCTGCCACGGCTCGCCGGTCTCGTTCACCGCGACGAGGGCCAGGCCGCCGTCGCGCGGCTGCACTGTCAACAGCCTGTCGGCGTACGCGTGGCGCAGCGCGTACCACAGGGGTTTGCGGCGGCCGTCGCCGTCGACTGCCGACCAGGAGGTCACCGGCCAGCAGTCGTTGAGCTGCCACACGATGGTGCCGGCGCAGACGTCCCGGTGCGAGCGGAAGTGCTCGACGCCGAGTTGGATGGCCCGCGCCTGGTTGAGTTGTGTGAGGTAGTGCCAGTCGTCGAAGTCGGCCGGGGCGGGCAGGTGCGCGTCCAGGCCGCGCTGGAGTTTGGCGTCACCGCCGGCGGCCTTCTGGTGGTGCGCCATCCCGGGTGAGTCATGCGCGAGCGGCTCGTCGGAGATCGACCGCCGCAGGGTGGCGTACGTCGGTGGTGCCTGGTAGCCGAACTCGGCGACGAAGCGCGGCACGTACTCCCGGTACTTCGTGTAGTCGTCGGTGTTCCACACGTCCCAGATGTGGGTGGTGCCGTGCGCCGGGTCGTTGGGGTGGATCGTCTCGGTGCCCGACCAGGGGCTGCCCGGCCAGTACGGGCGGGTCGGGTCCAGCTCGCCGACGATGCGGGGCAGCATGTCGAGGTAGTAGCCGCGCCCCCAGGTGCGCCCCGCGAGGGGTTCCTGCCAGTCCCAGTCGTGCCAGCCCCAGATGTTCTCGTTGTTGCCGGTCCACAGCACCAGCGACGGGTGGGGCGTCAGCCGGGTCACCTGCTCGGCGGCCTCGGCGGCGACCTCGCTGGCGAACGGCTCCTCCTCCGGGTACGCGGCGCAGGCGAAGAGGAAGTCCTGCTGGACGAGCAGCCCTCGTTCGTCGGCGAGGTCGTAGAAGTCCTCCGACTCGTACCGGCCGCCGCCCCAGACGCGCAACAGGTTGACGTTGGCCCCGATCGCCTGGTCGAACCGGCCGGCGAGCCGGTCCCTGGTGATCCGGGTGGGGAACACGTCGTCGGGGATCCAGTTGACGCCGCGTACGAAGACCGGAACGTCGTTCACCGACAGCACGAACGGGGTGCCGTGCTCGTCGGGTGTGGTGTCCAGCCGCACCGAGCGGAAGCCGACCCGCCGCGACCAGGTGTCCAGGGTGTCGCCGTCCGGGGCGTGCAGGGTCACGTCCAGCGGGTGGAGCGCCTGCTCGCCGTACCCCCGGGGCCACCACAGCGCGGGCTCGCGGACGGTGACTGTCAGTACGGCCGTGCGCTGCCCGGCCGGAACGACGACCTCGGCGTGGGCGTCGGCGACTGTGGCACGGACGGTCAGCGGGACGTGCGCGACCCGCTCGACCTCGACGTGCACCTCGACCCGGCCGTCGCGACCGTCCACGCTGACCAGCGGGCGGACGCCTGCCAGCCGCGCGGCGGACCAGGCGTGCAGGGCGATGTCCTGCCAGATGCCGGCGGTGACCAGGGTGGGCCCCCAGTCCCAGCCGAAGTTGCAGGCCATCTTGCGGATGAAGTGGAACGGCTCCGGGTAGGCGTTCGGCCGGTCGCCCAGCCGCTCCTGCTGCGCCTCGGCGTAGCGGTAAGCGGAGTCGAACCCGACTGCCAGGTCGTTGTCGCCGTCGCGCAGCAGCGCACCGACGTCGAACCGGTAGGAGCGGTGCATGTTCTCGGTACGGCCGACCTCGACCCCGTTGACGCGGATGGTGGCGACGGTGTCCAGGCCGGCGCAGACCAGGTCGACCCGGTCGTGGTCGCCGGCCGGGGCGGAGAAGGTCGTCCGGTATTGCCAGTCGGTGCGCCCGATCCAGGCCAGGGAAAGCTCGTTGTCGTCGAGGTACGGATCGGGGATCAGCCCGGCGTCGAGCAGGTCGGTGTGCACACAACCGGGCACGGTCGCCGGCACGGACCGACCGACGACCTCCGCCGGCACCTGCGCTGCGGGCATCGCCCGCACGGTCCAGCCGTCGTAGAGTCCCTGTCGGCTCACGATGTCACCGCACCTTCTGCATCGAAAGATGCCTACTGAACCGGATAAGCTGAGCAACCGTACGGTTCGGATTTCGGGACTGTCAACGGCACCAGAGACCAAGGAGCACGCCGGTGAAGCGGCCGACCATCGCGGACGTCGCGCGTCGCGCCGGCGTGTCCAAGGGCGCCGTGTCGTACGCGCTGAACGGGCAGCCCGGCGTCTCGGCGGCCACCCGGGAACGCATCCTCGCCATCGCCACCGAGATCGGGTTCAGCCCGAGCAGCGCCGCGCGGGCGCTCTCCGCCGCCACGGCCGGCGCGGTCGGCCTGGCCCTGTGCCGGCCCGCCCGGACACTTGGCGTCGAGCCGTTCTTCATGGCGCTGATCAGCGGCGTGGAGGCCGAACTCTCGGCCCGCTCGTACGCGCTGACCCTCCAGGTGGTGGCCGACCACGACGCCGAGATCGCGGTGTACCGGCGCTGGTGGGGCGAGCGCCGGGTCGACGGGGTGCTCGTCTGCGACCTGCGCACCGACGACAGCCGCATCCCCGCCCTGCACCAGCTTCAACTGCCGGCCGTGGTGATCGGCGGGCCGGGCGGCACCGGCGAGCTGGCAAGCCTCTGGTCGGACGACGCGGCGGCGCTGACCGAGGCGGTGGAGTACCTGGTGGCGCTGGGCCACCGCCGCATCGCCCGGGTCGGCGGCCTGCCCGACCTGCTGCACACCGAGATCCGTACCGACGCCTTCGCGGGGGTGTGCCGGCGACTCGGCCTGGCCGACGCGGTCACCGTCTTCTCCGACTACAGCGGCGAGGAGGGTGGGCGGGCCACCCGCCGCCTGCTCAGCTCCGCCACGAGGCCCACCGCCGTCATCTACGACAACGACGTGATGGCAGTCGCCGGGCTCTCGGTCGCCCAGGAAATGGGCCTCAATGTGCCGGACGATCTGTCCATCGTGGCCTGGGACGACTCCCCGCTGTGCCGGCTGGTGCACCCGCCCCTGACGGCGCTGGGCCGCGACATCCCCGCGTACGGCGCGCACGCCGCCCGCCACCTGCTCGCCGTCATCGCCGGGCAGCCGGCGACGCGGGTGCAGGACGAGAGCCCGCAGCTGACCCCGCGCGGCAGCACGGCACCGCCGCGCGGGAAGTGAACCGGTTCAGCGGGACGTCGAGGGGAACTCCTCGAAGTACGCCTCGACCCGCTCGGCGGTGGCCGGACGGGCCAGCGCGAAGCCCTGCCCGTAGCGGCAGCCGGCCCGACGCGCCCCCTCGACCTGGGTCGCTGACTCCAACTCCTCGGCGACGATCTCCACACCCAGCCGCTCGCCCACGTTGACCACCACGTCGATAAGCGGCGGCTGCCCCGCCGACTGCGCCCCCACCAGCTCGGGGCCCACCTTCAGCAGGTCGATCGGCAGGCGGCGGAGCTGGGCCAGCGAAGCGTGCTCGGCCCGGAAGTCGTCAAGCGCGGTGCGGACGCCCAGCGACCGGAGCCCCGCCAGCCGGGCCACCACTGTCGACAGGTCGGCGGCGATCCTCGGCTCGGCAACCTCCACCACCAGCCGCTCCGGCGACACCCCGTACGCGGCCAGCACCGCCGCGGTGCGGTGCACGAAGTCGGGGGTGGTCAGCTCCCGGGTGGTGACGTTCACCGCCATCCACAGCTCACGGGGGCCCGCCGACCAGCCGGCCAACTGCCGGCAGGCCCGGTCCAGCACCCACCACTCCAACTCGCCGACCAGATCCAGATCCTCGGCGACCGGCAGCAGCTCGGCCGGAAGCACCGTGCCGAGCACCGGGCTGCGCCAGCGCAGCAGCGCCTCGGCGCCCACCGGCTGCCGGTCGGTCAGGTCGAGCACCGGCTGGTAGACCAGGTCCAGCTCACCCCGTGCCACCGCACCGGGCAACTCACGCTCCAGGTCGAGGCGGCGTACCAACTGCTCCTCAAGGAACGCGTCGTACCACTCGACCCGGTCCCGGCCCAGTTGCACCGCCCGCCGCCGGGCCAGCTCGGCCTGACGGAGCACGTCGGCGGGCCCAGCGCCACCCACCTCGGCGAGCCCGATGCTCACCTGCACGCGCAGCACCGACCCGGCCAGCTGGTACGGCGGGGTGAGCGCGGCCAGCAGCCGGGTGCCCAACGCGTACGCCACCACCGGCCCGGCGCCGGTGACCACCGCGAAGCCGGTGCCGGTGCAGCCGGTCACCAGGTCGCCGGGCCCGACCGCCGCGCGGACCCGCAGGACCGCCTCGGCCAGCACATCCTCCCGCGCCACCGGGCCCAGCCCGTCCGCGCCGTGCAGCTCCACCAGCAGCAGCGAACCGGCCGGCGCCGGGACGTCGCCGATGGCGGCGAGAGCGTCCAGCAGCGCCGCCCGGTCCCCTACCGAACCGGACCGGTGGTCGACCGCCGACCAGGCGACGCCCGCGTCGGGCCAGGCCGTGTCGGCAGCGGTCGTGGCGCCGATGCCACCGGTCGGAGGCCAGAGACCGTCGACGCCGCGGGCGGCGGTTCCGCCAGCGTCGGAGGGCCACGCCGCGGCGACTGGGCTCTGGTCCGATCGGGGCGACACGGAGGCAGCGTCGGACCGCGGTGGTTGCGCCGCGCGCCGACGCCGGACCGCGCGGTCGGCGCGGCGGCGGTGCGCGGCGTGCCGCTCGGGGACGCCCGCGTCACCGCCGCGCAGCAACTCCCGCAGGACCAGCGGTGGCACCGCCGCCAGGGCGAGCAGCACGCTCGTCCGGTCCGGAGTGCGGCCCGCTCCCAGGTGCAGACCCGCCGCGAGCAGCAGCACCGACGCCGGGAGCACCACCTGTGGCCAGGTCACGGCGGGCGGGCCGGCAGCCGGTTGCGCACCGGCCGTCGTCACCGCGGTCGTCGCCCCCCGTGCGGTCAACAGCATCCCGAGCACCAGCGGCGGCACCGCCAGCAGCGCCGCCCGGCCCGTCGGCGCGGGCGGCAGGATCGTCAGCAGCGCCAGCCCGATCACTGTGAGAAGGACGCCCCCCCGGCAGATCGCGTCGCCCGAGCGCCGCCCGGACCCGGTGAACGCGCTGAGCGCGGCCATGCCCAGCCCTGCGAGTGCCAGCGCCGCGACCAGCCGGGCCGGCGGAGGCAGGGTGTCGGGCGGGAGCAGCAACCAGCCGGCGAGGGTCAGACCGACAGTCGGCCCGGCCGCCTCGACCAGCCCCCGCAGTCGCGCCGTTCGGGGCGGCCGAATCGGGCCTCGACGCAGCCCGGCCACGGACAGGACGGCCACTGTCAACGAACCGAGCAGCGCGGCGGCGCGGTGCCCGGCGTCGACGAGCGGCAGAGCGGCGGCGACGCAGCCGGCCGTCACCACCGCCGCGTCGAGCAGCACGGCCGCCGTCCGCCATGACGGGTCGTCCGACGCCGGGTCGCTGGGTCGACGGCTGGTCAGCCGGGAGAGTCGTACGCCGGCGAGGGTGGCGCCCGCGCCGCCGGACAACGCGATCACCACCGGGGGCGGGACCAGATCGGCGGCCCCGGCGACGACGAGCAGCGCCACGGCCGTGGACACGGCGACCTCCGGGGCCGCCCGGCGGGGAATGAGAACACGGAACGGGTACGCGAGGAGCACGGCGGTCGCCTTCGTGAGGGGGCACGGGGCGGTGCGGCGGTGCGGGGCGGCGGACGTTGCTGGTCCACTGCCCAACCGGAAAAAACGACCGGCGACCAGATTGGTTACGCGTCGGTCATCGAAACGGAACAGTGACCCGTATCACTGTACGGCGTCCGGGTGCCGCGGCGCCGCCCGCCGCGACCCTCGCCGACCAGGAGTGGGATCATCGCCTGGTGAGTACGCCCGACACCGTCCGCTTCCGGTACAACCAAGCGATCCTGGCCGCCGCCGTCATCGCCTTCATCGGCGCCCTGCCGCTTGCCAACGCCCGGGCGTACCTACTGCCGGTGCTGCTCGTCCCCCTCGCCGTCGGGGTGTGGGCCTGGCGGGCCGGCACCGACGCCGACTCCCGCGAGCTGCGCCTGCGGGCGCTGTTCGGACAACGTCGGATCGGCTGGGACCGGGTCGCCGAGCTGGCCACCGACGCGCGCGGGCGGGCGGTGGCCCGCCTCGACGACGGCCAGCAGGTCGGTCTTCCGGCGGTACGCGGCACCGACCTGCCCCGACTGGTCTCGGCCACCGGCCAGACACTGCCCGACGACGCCGCCGAAACACCCGGTCAGTAGCCGTCGACCACCGTGTTGATCAGCGGCTGACCGGCGGCGAACCGCCTGACCTGGTCGCCGACCAGCCGGTACGCCCGCGGCAGCAGCCCGCGCACCGACCCGGCCACGTGCGGGGTGAGCAGCACGTTCGGCATCGTCCACAGCGGGGATTCGGCGGGAAGCGGCTCCGGGTCGGTGACGTCCAACGCGGCCGAGATCCGGCCGGTGGCCAGTTCGGCGACGAGCGCCTCGGTGCGGGCCACCGGACCACGGGACGCGTTGACGAGCAGCGCCCCGTCGGGCATCGCGGCCAGGAAGTCCTCGTCGATCAGGCCACGGGTCTGTTCGGTGAGCGGCACCAGCACCACCACCACGTCGGCGTCGGGCAGCAGCCGGGGCAGCTCCGCCACCCCGTGCACCCCCTGCTCCGGTCGGGCCGTCCGGGCGACCAGGGTGAAGCTCACCTCGAACGGGGCGAGCCGGTCCCGTACCGCCGTGCCGATCGAGCCGGCCCCGACGATCAGCACCCGCTTGCCGGTCAGCTCGTCGGTGGGCGCGTGGCCGTCGTACGCCCACCGCCGCTCGGCCTGCGCGCGGGCGAAGGCTCCGAAGGCGCGCAGCTGGGCCAGGATCGCGGTGACCACCCACTCGGCGGTGGACGGGTCGTGCACGCCCCGGGCGTCGCAGAGCGTGACCCCGTCCGGCATCCGGCCGACCCAGGCGTCGGCCCCGGCGGAGAGTAGCTGCACCACCTCCAGATCGGGCAGCTCGCCCAGCAACGCGGTCGCGTCCGACCCGCTCAGGAACGGCGGTACCCAGAAACGGACGTCAGCCGGGGCGGACGGCAACCGGCCGGCGTGTTCGGCGACCTCCACCGTCACGCCCGGAGGCAGCTCGCCGACGAGGTTCAGGCCGGCCTGATGCGGAATCCATACCTTCACGTCCGCCGACGATAGCCGTCGGCGCGACGGCCGGTGCGGGCACGGCGGCGAACCGGCGTCACGGGGGATGGCGCGCGGCGGCGGGGCGGGCGAGACTCGGCACACCGATGTTCGGTCCCGACCACGACGAGGTATAACCAAGGGTCGGGGGGCCGGTCGGGCCTCCGCCCCGGCAGACAGGTGCTCGATGACCGACGGCTCCCCCGCCAGCGCGCGACGTTCGATCGCCCCACCTCCGGCGCTCGGTGACGCGGCGCGGCTGCGTGCGCTCGCCGACACGGGTCTGGACGCCGTACCGGACGAGGCGTTCGACCGCTTCGCCCGACTGGTCAGCGACCTGCTGGAGGTGCCTGTCGCGCTGGTCTCCCTGGTCTCCGCCGACCGACAGTTCTTTCCGGGGGCGGTCGGTCTGCCGGAGCCGTGGTCGCAGCGGCGGCAGACCCCGCTGAGCCACTCGTTCTGCCAGCACGTGGTGGACATCGAGGTGCCGATGGTGCTGCCGGACGCCCGGCTCTACCCCCGGGTCCGCGACAACCTGGCCATCGACGACCTCGGCGTCGTCGCGTACGCCGGGATGCCGTTGACCGACCTCTCGGGCCGGGTGCTCGGCTCGCTGTGCGCCATCGACAACAAACCCCGGGCGTGGACCGCCGGCCAGCTACGGACGCTTGCCGACCTCGCCGCCGCCTGCTCGTCGGAGCTGCGACTGCGGATCGCGCTGGACGGAGCGCAGGAGGCGCGTCGTCGGATCGTCCGGGCGCACCAGCGACTGGAGCTGCTGGCCGGTGTGAGCGAGACGCTCGCCGGCACGCTTGACGTCGGCACGTCGCTGCGCCGGCTCGCCGCCACCATGGTGCCGCTGCTCGCCGACTGGTGCCTGCTCACCCTGGTCGGGCCGTCCGGGCAGCCCCGGGAGGTGGTCGCGGTGCACCGCGACCCGGCCCGCACGCCGGACGTCGACCGCTTCGCCGAACTGCTGCGTACCGGGCTGAGTCAAGAGTCGATCATCCGGGCGGTGCTGCGCACCGGCCAGCCGCGCCTCGGGGGCGTGGCGTCGCTGGCCGACGTGGCCCGGGGCACCACCGATCCGGAGATGGCGGCGATCGCCGAGCGGCTGGGCATCGCCTCCTACCTCAGCGTTCCGGTCCGGGCCGTCGGGGGCACCGTGCTGGGCGCGATCACCCTGGTCAACGCCCCCGACCGTCAGCAGTTCGACGACCGTGACCTGCTCACCGCCGTGGACATCGGCCGCCGGGCCGGCCAGGCCGTCGGCAACAGCTCGATGTACGGGGAGCAGCGGCACGTCGCCGAGGTCCTGCAACACAGCATGCTGCCGCGGCTGCCGCTGGTGCCGGAACTGGAGCTGACCGCCCGCTACCAGCCGGCGGCCGACCGGGTGGAGGTGGGCGGCGACTGGTACGACGCCTTCGTGCAGCCCGACGGGGACGTGATCGCGGCGATCGGGGACGTGGCCGGGCACGACATCGAGGCGGCGGCGACCATGGGCCAGCTACGCAACCTGGTACGCGGCAACGCGTTCGGCCGGCCGGACGCGGTCGGAGCGCTGATGAGCCACCTGGACAACGCCATCCGTGGCCTGCGACTGCCCATCGCGGCCACCGCGACGCTCGTGCGCATCTGCGGCGAACGCTCCGGCGTCCGCGAGGTGACCTGGTGCAACGCCGGGCACCCGCCGGCCCTGGTGGTCCGCGCGGGCGGTGCGGTGGAGGTCCTCGAGGCGACGCCGGAGCCGCTGCTCGGCCTTGCCCGACCGTCGGTACGCACCAGCCGGTCGACAAGCCTGGCCACCGGCGACACGCTGCTGCTCTACACCGACGGGCTGATCGAGCGCCGGGACCGGTCCATCGACGACGGGCTCGCCGAGTTGGTGCACCGGTTGACCGGCACCGACACGGTGCCCCTCGACGACCTGTGTGACCTGCTGCTCGCCTCGATCCAACACCGCGAGGACGACACGGCGCTGCTGGCCGTCCGGGTCCGCTGAACGGTTCGGGCGCGAGCCGTGGCCCATCTGTCGGGCCCGACCGGGCCGTCCGGCGGGCTACCCTGGGCCGGGTGAGAGCCCGTCTCCCGTACCCTCGCGTCCGCCGCCTCCGGGTGGTCCTCGCGGCGTCCTGCGCGGCGCTGCTGCTCGCCTCGGGTTGCAGTTTCGGCGAGCCGGAGCCGGACCCGGCGGGTGAGCCGCCGAACCTGCCGACCCCGTCGGCGTCGGCGAGCCCCGGCGGTGCCGGCCAGCAGGCGGTGGCGACAGTCCTGGCCAAGGGGCTGCGGGTGCCGTGGGCCATCGCGTTCCTGCCCGACGGCGGCGCGCTGGTCACCGAACGGGACAGCGGCCGGATACTCCAGGTCGGCCCGGAGTCCGGCCCGGACGGGCTGCGCGTCCGGGTGGTACAGACGATCAGCGACGTGGCGGCGGCGGGCGAGGGCGGGCTGCTCGGCATCGCCGTCTCCCCCGGCTACGCCCGGGACCGGACGGTCTTCGTCTACTACACGGCCGAGCAGGACAACCGGGTTGCCCGCCTGCAACTCGGCGGGCAACCCACAGCGATCCTCACCGGCATCCCGAAGGCGAACGTGCACAACGGCGGCGGGTTGGGCTTCGGCCCGGACGGGCAGCTCTACGTCAGCACCGGCGACGCGGGCCAGCGTCCCAACGCGCAGAACGTGAAGAGCCTCGGCGGCAAGATCCTGCGGATCACCGCCGACGGAAAGCCCGCCCCGGGCAACCCGTACCCGGGCTCCCCGGTCTGGTCGCTGGGTCACCGCAACGTGCAGGGCTTCGCCTGGGACGGCGCCAAGCGGATGTACGCCGTGGAGTTCGGCCAGAACACCTGGGACGAGATCAACCAGATCACCAAGGGCGGCAACTACGGCTGGCCGGAGGTCGAGGGGCGGGCCGGCGACAAGCGGTACACCGACCCGATCACGCAGTGGGCGACCTCGGACGCGTCCTGCTCCGGGCTGGCCGCGACGGATCGGCTGCTGGTGACCGGGTGCCTGCGCGGCAAGCGGCTCTGGGTGATGGAGCTGACCGACACCGGCACGCTGCTCGGGCAGCCCAGCGAGCTGCTCACCAACCGCTACGGCCGGCTGCGTGCGGTGGCCGCCGCGCCGGACGGGTCGCTCTGGGTGAGCACCTCCAACCACGACGGGCGGGGTGAACCGGCGGCCGACGACGACCGCCTCCTGCGGGTGGTCTTCGCCGGCGGCGACGGCGGTCGCAGCTGACAGGCGCCACCTTCCGCGCGGGTTTGCCAAGATCCTCCGACGGGCAGGTCAGAATCTCAGCATGGACGGGCAACGCGACGAGCAGCACGACGACGCCGAGGGCCGGGGCGACCCGGTGACCGGCGGCGAGCCGTCGCGCCCGGCGGGCCGGCGGATCGGCAGGCCCGGTGGACCGGTGCGCCGCACGGGTGTCGTCCTCGCCGTGCTCGTGGTGGCTCTGGCCGGGGCGGTGCTCGGGGTGCTTGCCGGTGGTCGGGTGAACACCGACATCGGGCCGTTCCGGGCCAGCCTCACCCTCTCTCCGGCCACCGAGGGCGGGACGACGATCGACGTGCCGCCACTCGGCGCGCTGCTGCTCGACAGCCACAGCGGGCCGACCCACCTCACCGTGCGGCTGGGCGCGTTGGACCAGGGGCGCACCGAGGCGCTGCTCGACGATCCGGCGAGCATCAGCCGCGCCAGCCAGAGCGCCGTGGAGGACGTCCGCTCCGGGGTGATGCGACTGGGCCTGCGCACCCTCGCCTCGGCGGTGCTTGTCACCCTCATCCTGGCCGGGTTGATCTTCCGCAACGTGCGGCGTACCGCCTGGGCGGGCGGGTTGGCGTTGCTGGTCACCGCCGGCAGCCTCGGCACGGCCGCGGCGACCCTGCGCCCACAGGCGATCGAGGAGCCGCGGTACGAGGGTCTGTTGGTCAACGCGCCCGCCATCGTCGGTGACGCCCGCCGCATCGCCAACGACTACACCAAGTACGCCGAGCAGCTGCAACGCATCGTCGGCAACGTCAGCCAGCTCTACACGACGGTGTCGGCGCTGCCGGTGCTGGAGCCGGCGCCCGGCACCACCCGGGTCCTGCACGTCTCCGACATGCACCTCAATCCGACCGGCTGGCAGCTGATCCGCACGGTGGTCGAGCAGTTCGGCATCGACGTCGTCATCGACACCGGGGACATCACCGACTGGGGCAGCGAGCCGGAGGCGTCCTTCGTCGGCTCGATCAGCCTGCTCAAGAAGCCGTACGTGTTCATCCGTGGCAACCACGACTCGGGCAAGACCGGCGCCGCGGTGGCCCGCCAGCCGAACGCGATAGTGCTGAACAATTCGACCGCCACTGTCGCCGGGCTGACCATCGCCGGCATCGGCGATCCGCGCTTCACCCCGGACAAGAACACCTCGCCGGCCGGCAGCGGCCTGACCCAGGAGGTGGCCGACCAGGTGATCGGCGTCGGCGAGCAGCTCGCCGCGACCGTGCGCAGCTCGCCCCGGCCGGTAAACATCGCGCTGGTGCACGACCCGGCGTCGGCCGGGCCGCTCGCCGGCACCTGCCCGCTGGTGCTGGCCGGGCACACCCACGCCCGGCAGGTCTCCAAGCTGCCGCAGGCGCCCGGCCAGCAGCCCACCGCCCTCTTCGTGGAGGGCTCGACAGGCGGGGCCGGGCTGCGCGGCCTGGAGGGCGAGAAGCCGACCCCGCTGTCGATGACGGTGCTCTACTTCGACCAGCAGAAGATGCTCCAGGCGTACGACGACATCACCGTCGGCGGCACCGGCCAGGCGCAGGTCAACCTGGAACGCCACATCGTGCAGGACCCGAGCGCCGGCGCGTCCGCCTCGGTCACCCCCACCCCGACCCGCTGAGCGCCGGCCGGGGCGTGCGGGGCGGTCAGCGCAGGGCGAGCGCGGCCAGGGCGGCGTTGACGATGCTGCCGGGCAGCAGGTCGTGCAGCTCGTACAGGTCGGCCACACTGCCGGACTGGCCGAACTCGTCCACCCCGAGCGGCACCGCCGGAGCGCCGAGCGCCGACCCGAGCCAGGCCATCGCGTGCGACGCCGCGTCGTGCACGGTCACCACCGGCACCCGGTCGGCGAACGCGGACCGCAGCGCGCCCGGCACGCTGGGCACGGTCGCCGTGCGTACGCCCTGGCGCAGGGTGCGCTGCCACGCCCGGTAGAGCCGGTCCAGCGAGGTCACGTCCACCACGTGCGCGGCGATGCCCTCCTCGGCCAACTCCGCGGCGGCGGCCAACGTCTCGGGCAGCACCGCGCCGGAGGCGGCCAGCTGCACCACCGGGGCGTCGGCCAGGTGCGGGTACGCCTGGTGCGCGTCGACGAGTCGGTACGCCCCGGCGACCACCTGCCGGCGCAGCACCGCGTCGCCGAGCCGGGCCCGCGCCGCCTCGAACGGCGCCTGGTCCAGCGGTCGGGTGCTCAGTCGGAAGTAGTACGCGCCGTCCTCGGTCGGGGCGGCCGTCGCGGCCGGCGCCGCCCCGCCCGCGATCTGCCCGAGCGCGTCACACAGCAGCCAGTCGAGGCTGCCCGCGTACGCCGGTTCGAGGAACGTCACCCCGGGCAGCTCCAGGCCTACCGACGCGGTGATGGTGGACTGGTGGGCGCCGCCCTCGGGGGCGAGGGTGATGCCCGACGGGGTGCCGGCCACCACGAACCGGGAGCCGGAGTACGTGCCGTACAGGAACGCGTCCAGGCCACGCAGCACGAACGGGTCGTAGACGGTGCCCACCGGCAGCAGCGGCTGCCCGGACAGATCCCAGGACAGGCCGAGCTGGCCCAGCAGCAGGAACAGGTTCATCTCCGAGATGCCCAGCTCGATGTGCTGCCCGGAGGGGCTCTCGGTCCAGCGCAGCATCCGGTCCTCGTTCCAGGAACGCTGCTCGGTGGGGGCGAACACCCCGGTCTTGTTGATGAACCCGGCCAGGTTGGTGGAGGTGGCCACGTCCGGGGCGGTGGTCACCAGGTAGCGGCCCACCTCCCGGTCGCGAGCCAGGTCCACAAGCACCCGACCGAAGACCTCCTGCGTGGAGATCGGCTTGTTGGCGCGTACTCCCGTGCTCTCCGGAACGGTGACCCCGAGCGCGCGCTCGCGCGGCGCGCGGGACAGCGCCTCCCGGCGGGCGCCGGCCTGGATGCCGGCGGGTGACGCCGGGTCGAGGCGGTCCCACTCGGTCTCGGCCGTCAGGCCCTGCGCGGCCCGCAGCGCGTCGACCTGCTCGGTGCTGAGCAGCGCCGAGTGGTTGCGCGGATTGCCGGCGATGGGCAGACCCCAACCCTTCACGGTGTATGCGAAGACGACGCTGGGCCGGTCGGTGACCGCGTCGCACTGGGCGTACGCGTCGAGCATCGCCTGAAGGTCGTGCCCGCCCAGGTCGGTGACGAGGGGGCCGAGGTCCTCGTCGCTCACGTGGGCGATCAGTTCGTCGATGCCGGCCGGCGCGCCGTCCAGGAACTGCTTGCGCAGCGCCGGCCCGGCCAACCCGAACAGCGACTGATACTGCTCGTTGGGCATCAGGTCGATCCAGTCGCGCAGCGCCTCACCACCCGGCCGGGCGTACGCCTCGGCGAGCCGGCGACCGTACTTGACCTCCACGACGTGCCAGCCGGCCGCCTCGAACTGACCGCGCCACTGCTTGATCCGGATGCCCGGGACCACCCGGTCCAGCGACTGCCTGTTGAAGTCGACAAGCCACATGACGTTGCCCAGGCCTGTGGTGGTCGGGTCGGCGACCGCCTCCCAGATGTTGCCCTCGTCCAGCTCGGCGTCGCCGATCAGCGCCACGAACCGGGAGTGCGGGCGGGCCCCGAAGTGCGCGTCGACGTAGCGTCGGGTGGCGGCGGCGAAGAGCGGCGCCGCCGCGCCCAGACCCACCGAGCCGGTGGAGAAGTCCACCTCGTCGGGGTCCTTGGTGCGCGACGGGTACGACTGCAGACCGCCCCGGGCCCGCAGCCGGGGCAGGTACGAGCGGTCCAGGTTGCCCAGCAGGTACTGGATGGCGTGGAACACCGGCGAGGCGTGCGGCTTGACGGCGACCCGGTCCTCGGCGTCCAGGTGCGCGAACCACAGGGCGGTCATCGCCGTGACGAGGGAGGCGCTGGACGCCTGGTGGCCGCCGACCTTCACCCCGTCACCGGTGGCCCGGTCGTGGTTGGCGGCGTCCACGATCCGGGTGGCGAGCCAGAGCACCCGCCGCTGGATCTCGTCGAGGACATCGAGGTCGTGCTGGTTCACGGTGGCTCCATCCGGGCGTCGCCGTTGACGCCCTCGCGAGGGGGTTGCGGTGTGCACGGCGAACACCGCTGGCGCGGCACGCGCCAGCGGTGTTCGATCGGGCGGATCAGCCCTGGACGCCGAGGCGCTCCAGGATCAGCTCGCGCAGGGTCTTCGCGTCGGCCTGACCACGGGTGGTCTTCATGACCGCGCCGACGAGGGCGCCGACGGCCGCGACCTTGCCGCTACGGATCTTGTCGGCGATGCCGGGGTTGGCGGCGATCGCCTCGTCCACGGCGGCGGTGAGCGCGCCGGTGTCCGACACGACCTCCAGGCCCCGGCTGGTCATGATCTCGGTGGGCGAACCCTCACCGTCGACCACGCCCTCCAGCACCGTACGGGCCATCTTGTCGTTGAGCTTGCCCGCGTCGACAAGGCCCTGCAGCTCGGCGACCTGCGCGGGGGTGGCACCGATGTCGGCCAGCTCCACGCCGCTCTCGTTGGCCCGACGGGACAGCTCACCAAGCCACCACTTGCGGGCCGCCGCCGGGGTGGTGCCGGCGGCCACGGTGGCCTCGATCAGCTCGACCGCGCCGGCGTTGAGCACCGACTGCATGTCCAGGTCGGACAGGCCCCACTGCTCCTGAAGGCGACGCCTGTGCACCCGGGGCAGCTCCGGCAGGGCGGCCTTCAGCTCGGCGACCCAGGCCGGGTCCGGTGCGATGGGCACCAGGTCCGGCTCGGGGAAGTACCTGTAGTCGGTGGCCGTCTCCTTCGAGCGCCCCGGCGTCGTGTCACCGGTGTCCTCGTGGAAGTGCCGGGTCTCCTGGGTGATCCGACCGCCCGCGTCCAGCACCGACGCCTGCCGCAGCATCTCCGAACGGACGGCCCGCTCCACCGAGCGTAGCGAGTTGACGTTCTTCGTCTCGGTACGCGTGCCCCACTCCTGACCCGGCAGGTTGAGCGAGGTGTTCACGTCACAACGCAGCGAACCCTCCTCCATCCGCACGTCGGAGACGCCGAGGGTGCGGATCACGTCGCGCAGCTCGGCGACGTACGCCTTCGCCACCTCGGGGGCGAGCGCACCGGTGCCCGTGATCGGCTTGGTCACGATCTCGACAAGCGGAATGCCGGCCCGGTTGTAGTCGACGAGCGACTCGGTCGCACCGTGGATGCGGCCGGTGGCGCCGCCGACGTGCAGCGTCTTGCCGGTGTCCTCCTCCAGGTGCACCCGCTCGATCTCGATCCGCACCGTCTCGCCGCCCACCTCGACGTCCAGGTAGCCGTCGACGCAGATCGGCTCGTCGTACTGGCTGATCTGGAAGTTCTTCGGCATGTCCGGGTAGAAGTAGTTCTTCCGGGCGAAGCGGCACCACTCGGCGATCGAGCAGTTCAGCGCCAGGCCGATCCGGATGATCGCCTCGATGGCGGCCTTGTTGGCAACCGGCAACGAGCCGGGCAGGCCCAGGCACACCGGGCAGACCCGGGTGTTCGGCTCGCCACCGAAGTCCGTCGGGCAGCCGCAGAACATCTTGGTGTTCGTGCCCAGCTCGACGTGGGTCTCCAGGCCGATCACCGGTTCGAAGCGCGCGACGACCTCGTCGTACGCGGGCAGTGTCGTGGTCATGAGACGCTCCAGGCGCGATCCGGACAGAACCCGTCCAGCCTAGTGGGGTTGTCCGGCCACGCTTCTCCCGGGTTTCCCGACGCACCGGCAATCGTCGTGACCGGGTGTGTTCGCGACGACACCGGGGTACCTGTCGACCATGACGAATACGGGGAATGATCGATCCGTCAACCCGGCCGGGCCGGGGCACCGGTACAACACGAAGCAGGTCCTGCTGGTGGTGCTGGCCGCATGGGCGGTGGGGGCCGTGGTAGCCCTGATCGGCTGGACCGTCGCCGGCGGCGAGCGGCAGCCGGACGACCTTCTGCTGCTGGTGGTCCTGCTCGCCATTCCTGGCCTGATCGGGCTGGCCGTCGCCTGGGGGACGGGCAGGTTGACGGCCTCGCGCGAGCGCGCCCGGGCGGAGTCGTGACCTCGCCGCCGTCCCCGCGGCGACAGCCGATCGGCCGCCGCGCCGTGCTGGTCGCCGCGGGTCTGGCGGTGGGGCTCCCGGCGGTGGCGGTGGCGGCGATCGCCCTGGACGGGCGGGACACCTCGCCGGGCGGCCTCCTCAAGATTTTCCTGATCGCGCTCGTCTTCGGAGCGCTCGGCGCGGCAGTGGCCCTCCTGGCCAGCCACCGGCTACCCGCACCCCGGACCACCAGCCCGGCGGCCCGCCAGGCCCTGCGCGCCGGGCACACCGACGACCCGCGCGTCGACGCCCTCGCCCGCGAGGAGGCCGAACGCCGCAGGGGCAGACGCTGGGTGCTGTGGATCCTCGGCGCCGCCGTGCTGGCCGAGGCGCTGCTGGTCGTCGGCGCGTCCCGCCCCTCCACCCGGGTGTTCGCGGTGGTGCTCGGCGTCTTCTGGGCGGTCCAGGGCTGGATGCGCTGGCGTGACCTGCGGGAAGCCGACCGCTACCTCGCCAACCACCGCACCACCTGAGAGCCCCCGGACAGACCACCGGCCCCGACGGACGGATCCGTCGGGGCCGGTCGCGACGGCGCTACAGCGCCGGCGGGGTGAACGTGCCGACTGCGGACTCCAGCGCGGCGGCGACCCGGTACATCCGGTCGTCGGCCAACGTCGGTGCCATCACCTGCAGGCCGACGGGCAGCCCCTCGGAGAGACCGCAGGGCACCGAGATGCCCGGCCCGCCGTACAGGTTGGTCGGAATGGTGAACAGGTCGGCCAGGTACATCTGGTACGGGTCGGCGGTGCGGGCGCCGATCGGGAAGGCCGTGAACGGGGTGGTCGGCGAGATCAGCGCGTCGACCCGCTCGAACGCGGCGGTGAAGTCCCGGGTGATGAGGGTCCGGACCTTCTGCGCCTGCCCGTAGTACGCGTCGTAGTAACCCGACGACAGCGCGTACGTCCCGATCATGATCCGGCGCTTGACCTCCGGGCCGAAGCCGGCCTCGCGGGTCAGCGACATGACCTCCTCCAGCGACCGGTTGCCGTCGTCGCCGACCCGCAGGCCGAACCGGACACCGTCGAACCGGGCCAGATTGGAGGAGCACTCGCTCGGGGCGATCAGGTAGTACGCCGGCAGCGCGTACGCGAACGTCGGGCAGGAGATCTCCACGACCTCGGCGCCCATCTTGGTCAGCGCGTCCACCGACTCGCGGAACGCGGCCATCACGCCCGGCTCGGCGCCCTCGCCGACGAACTCGCTGACGATGCCGAGCCGCACGCCGGTCAGGTCACCTGTCGCGCCGAGCTTCGCCGCCGCCACCACGTCCGGCACCGGCTGCGGAATCGAGGTGGAGTCCCGCGGGTCGTGCCCGGCGATCACCTGGTGCAGCAGGGCCGCGTCGAGCACCGTACGGGCACACGGACCGGGGGTGTCCAGCGACGACGAGAAGGCGACCAGCCCGTACCGGGAGGTGCCACCGTAGGTGGGCTTCGCGCCCACGGTGCCGGTCACCGCTCCGGGCTGACGGATCGAGCCGCCGGTGTCCGAGCCGATCGCCAGCGGCGCCTCGTACGCGGCCAGCGCCGCGGCGCTGCCACCACCGGAGCCACCCGGGATCCGGCTGAGGTCCCACGGGTTGTGCGTCGGACCGTACGCCGAGTATTCGGTGGAGGAGCCCATGGCGAACTCGTCCATGTTCGTCTTGCCGAGCATCACCGTGCCGGCCTCGCGCAACCGCTGCACGATCGTCGCGTCGTACGGCGGGCGCCAGCCTTCGAGGATCTTCGAGCCGACGGTGGTCGGCACACCACGGGTGGCGAGCACGTCCTTCACCGCTACCGGCACACCGGCCAGGGGGCCCAGCTCCTCGCCGGCGGCCCGGCGCTCGTCCACCGAGCGGGCCGCGGCGAGCGCGCCGTCGGTGTCGACGTGCAGGAAGGCGTGCACCTGCTCGTCGACCGCGGCGATCCGGTCCAGGTGCGCCCGGGTCACCTCGACGGCGGAGGTCTCGCCGCCGGCGACCAGCGCGGCGATCTCCGTCGCGGTCATTCTGGTTAAATCGGTCATGAGGCCACATCCTCGGTCAGGATCCGCGGTACGCGGAACCGCTGGTCCTCGGCGTCCGGCGCGCCCGACAGCGCCTCCTGCGGCGTCAGGCACGGCGTGACGACGTCCTCGCGGAAGATGTTGGTCAGCGGCACCGAGTGCGAGGTCGGCGGGATGTCCGCGGCGGCGACCTCGCCGACCTGGGCGACCGCCTGGAGGATCACGTCGAGCTGACCGGCGAAGGTGTCCAGCTCCTCCTCGGTGACGGCGAGCCGCGACAGGCGCGCCAGGTGCGCGACCTCCTCGCGGGAGATGGCGGCCATCCGTGCCCCCTTCTGATGTCCTGCTGGTCGGGCGGTGTGCCGGCCGCGCGACGGTTGCAGTGTGACGCGCGGTGACCGGAGCGAGTCTATTGTTCCGCTCCCGTGCCGCGTCCCCGACTCCCCCTCCGGAGGCTCGTGCCGTGGGTCAGCGGGTCGAACGGCGGCCGGCCTCGGGCTCCGGACCACCCGTCGGTCGGACCGGCCGGTAGCGGGCGAGCCAGGTGACGAGCTGCTCGGCGGGCATCGGGCGGGCGTAGAACCAGCCCTGGGCGGCGTCGCAGCCGGCGGCGTACAACATCCGCCAGGTCCGCTCGTCCTCCACGCCCTCGGCGACCACCCGCAGCCCCAGCGCGCCCGCCAACTCGATCATCGATCGGACGATCGCCGCGTCGTCGGCGTCCTCGGCCATGCCGAGCACGAACGACCGGTCCACCTTCACCTCGGACAGCGGAAGCCGACGCAGATGTTGCAGCGACGAGTACCCGGTGCCGAAATCGTCAAGCGCGATGGCCACCCCGATGCGGTGCAGCCGGGAGATGGTGGCCAGCACCCGACGCGGATCGGCCATCAGGGCGCCCTCGGTGATCTCCAGTTGCAGTCGCTCGGCCGGCACCCCGTAGCGGGTCAGCCGGTCGGCGATCTGGTCGGCGATCTCGCCGGTGTGCAGGTCCCGCACGCTGACGTTGAGCGCCGCGCGCAGCCCGATGCCGGCCGCCGACCACTTGGCGAGCTGCTCCACCACGTCGTCCACCACCCGCCGGGTGAGCAGCCGCATCACCGCGCTCTGCTCGGCGACACGGATCAACTCCTCCGGGTCGACCATCCCCCGGCGCGGGTGCCGCCACCGCAACAGGGCCTCGACGCCCACGACCTCGCCGGTCGCGATGGCGATCTGCGGCTGGTAGTACATGGTGATCTCACCGGCGTCGTCGACCGGCTCGCCATCGTCGCGTACCCACCCGGTCGGCTCGATCGCGTGGCCCTCGGGAACCGACAGGCCTGCGCGCCCCGGACGGCCGATGCTCGGCGGGGGCACCGCCCCACCGTTCGGCGATCGCCGACCCTGGCCGCCGGCACGCCGGTCCCGCGACGGGCCGGGGCGGGTGCCGGGGATCGTCGCGCGGTTGTTGCGGCCCCGGATCGGGTCGGCGCCGGTGGCGATCCGGTTGATGAGCTCATCGGCGTGCGCCAACTCGCCGCCGGCCCGCCGCCGACGACCCCACCACCGCCCGCCCGTCGGGGGCGCCGCGGCCATCACCGGCGTGCCATCCGGCTGCGGCGCAACCTCGGCCGCCGCCCCGGCGGGCAGCGCCGCACCGTCACCACCGCGCACCTCGGCCTCCACAGCCAGGGGTACGTCTGCCGTCCGCTCGGCCTCACCCGGCTCGCCGCGGCCGGCGTTTACCCGGCCGGCGTTGGCACGGTGGGCTTCGTCGGCGTGACCGGCGTTGGCCGGCCCGGCTTCGTCGGCGTGGCCGGCGTTGGCCCGCCCCGCTTCGTCGGCGTGGTTGGCGTTGAATCGGTTGGCTTCGTCGACGTGACCGGCGTTGGCACGGTTGGCCCGGCCGGCGTGCTCGGCGTGCTCGGCCCGGCCGGCGTGCTCGGCGTGGATCTGCTGCGGCGCGGCGTCGAGCGGGCCGGCGGCCGACGGGCCGGATTCCAGCACCCGGCGGAGGTCGGCGAGGAGACCGAGACGCTCGGCCGAGTTGTGGTCGGATTCGGGGGCGTACACGGCGACCGTGTCGTTGCGGTGCTTGGCGTCGTACATCGCCACGTCGGCGTGCCGCATCAGGGTGGCGAAGTCCTCGCCGTGCTCCGGGAAGAGGGCGATCCCGATGGAGCCGCCCACGTCCAACGGCAGCCCGTCCAGCGGCACCGGCTCGGCCAACGCCCCGACGACCCGGTCGGCCAGCTCACGCGCCTGGCCGACGTCGGTCAGGCCGGTCATCACGATGGCGAACTCGTCGCCACCCAGCCGGGCGATCATCTGCGGTCGGGGTTCCACGTCGGTGAGCCGGGCGCTGACCTCGACCAGCAGCCGGTCACCCACCGCGTGCCCGAGAGCGTCGTTGACGTTCTTGAAGCGGTCGAGGTCGATGAGCAGCAGCGCCAGGTGCCTGCCGGGCTCACCGCGGGCGGTCCGCTCGGCGTGCAGGTGCACCTGCTCCGCCACCTCGGCCAGCAGCGCCTTGCGGTTGGGCAACCCGGTCAGCGGGTCGGCGGCGGCCAGGTGCTGCTGCTCGACGGTCAGCCGGGCCATCCGGTACACGGCGAAGAGCGGCACCAGCACCAACGGGATCAGCGCCGCGCTGAGACGGGCGGCGGCGACCAGCACCGGCGCGAGCAGCAGCAGCGAGCCGGTGGAGAGCAGTTCGAAACCGACGCCCTGGCGGACGGTGGGCCACCAGCGGTCACCGAAGCGCAGCCGCACCGCCCAGCTCACCAGGCCGTAGTTCACCACGAACCAGGCCAGCGTCGCCCCGCCGACGGCGACCACGTCCGTCGGGTGCAGGCGGCCGCCGGAGAAAACGGTGCTCGGCCCGAGCTGGATGACGGCGTACGCGGCGGCGAGCGCGCAAGCGTACTGGCCGACGTTGAACGCGGTCCGCCAGGCGGCGTGACGCATCCGCCAACCAGAGACGATCACCCCCACCGCCTGCACCGCCACCGCCGGACCGAGCCCCCAACCGAGCAGGATCGCGAAGGTGAAGCAGGTGGACGGGAAGACCGCCGAGGTCTGCCGCCGCCCGGGCGGAACGAAGGGGCGCGCGTCGCAGATCACCGCGAGGGCGGCCATCGTCCAGAACGCCACCGGCAGGCGGGGCAGTTCCTCGGGGAGCGTCGTGAGTGGACCCGTGGCGGTCAGCGCCGCGACCACCAGGATGCCGACGACGAAGGCGGCGAACGGCGTCACCCGCCCCGGTGGGACGGAGTTGCGCGGGTCGGCGACCTCCATCACACCTCCCGACCGACGGTCGACGTGCCGATGAGCACGCCGTGACCCAATGAAACGCCCTCAGCCCCAAGTTTCCCGGTATGACAGTCACGAATCGGTCGTAGTCGTAATTAAGTTGGTATACGCGACGGCCACCGCGCGGCTTCGCCGCCGCGGTCAGCCCTCCACCCGGGCGATTTCCCGCGCGGCCTCCGGGCCCGCGTCCAGCAGCACCCGGAAACCGTCCTCGTCGAGCACCGGCACCTTGAGGCTGGCCGCCTTGTCGGCCTTGGACCCCGGGTTGTCGCCCACGACGACAAAGCTCGTCTTCTTGGAGACCGACCCGCTGACCTTGCCGCCCCTGGTCTGCACGGCCTCGGCGGCCTGGTCCCGGGAGAAGCCGGCGAGGGTGCCGGTCACCACGACTGTCAACCCCTCCAACGGGCGTGGACCCTCGTCGACGGCCTCCTCGGCCATCCGTACGCCCGCCTCGGCCCACTTGCGGACCACCTCGCGGTGCCAGTCCACGGCGAACCACTCCCGGATGCTGGCCGCGATGGTCGGCCCGACCCCGTCGACCGAGGACAGCTCCTCCTCGCTGGCGGCGTCGATGGCCTCCATCGAGCGGAAGTGTCGGGCCAGCGCCTGGGCGGCGGTGGGGCCGACATGCCGGATGGAGAGCGCCACCAGCACCCGCCACAGGTCCCGTTCCCGGGCGACGGCCAGATTGTCGAGCAGCTTGACCGCGTTGCTGCCGAGGCTGCCGTCCTTGTTGACGAAGAACGGCGACCGGGAGAGCTGGTCGGCGTCGAGCTGGAAGAGGTCACCCTCGTCGGCGATGATCTCCGCGTCCAGCAGTGCCGCCGCGCCCTTGTAGCCCAGGACCTCGATGTCGAACGCGCCACGACCGGCGAGGTGGAACACCCGCTCGCGGAGCTGTGCCGGGCAACTGCGGGTGTTGGGGCACCGGATGTCGACATCGCCCTCCTTCGACGGCGCGAGCGGGGTGCCGCAGGCCGGGCAGGTGGTAGGCATGACGAACGGGCGGGCGTCGGCGGGTCGCAGGTCGACCACCGGGCCGAGCACCTCGGGGATCACGTCGCCGGCCTTGCGCAGCACGACCGTGTCGCCGATCAGCACGCCCTTGCGCTCGACCTCGCGGGCGTTGTGCAGGGTGGCGAGCGCGACTGTGGAGCCGGCCACCCGCACCGGTTCGAGGACGGCGAACGGGGTGACCCGACCCGTACGCCCCACGTTGACGTCGATGTCGAGCAGCTTGGTGGTGACCTCCTCCGGCGGGTACTTGAAGGCGATCGCCCAGCGTGGGGCACGGCTGGTCGAGCCCAGGCGACCCTGGATGGAGACCGGGTCGACCTTGACCACCACACCGTCGATCTCGTGCTCGACGTCGTGCCGGTGCTCGGCGTAGTAGGCGATGTATTCCGCCACGCCGGACAGGTCCGGGACGACCCGCCACCTGTCGCTCGTCGGCAGGCCCCACGCCTTCAGCGCCGCGTACGACTCGGACTGCGCGGTGGGCTGGAAGCCCCGGCGGGCGCCGATACCGTGCACGACGAGACGCAGCGGTCGGGAGGCGGTGACCCGGGGGTCCTTCTGCCGCAGGCTGCCGGCGGCGGCGTTGCGCGGGTTGGCGAACGGCGCCCGCCCCTGCTCGACCAGGCTCGCGTTGAGGTCGGCGAACGCGGCCACCGGGAAGTAGATCTCGCCCCGGACCTCCAGCAGCTCGGGCAGCGTCGGGAACTCGGCGGACGGCGCGAGCTGGCCGGGCACGCCCCGAATGCTGCGCACGTTGGCGGTGACGTCCTCGCCGGTGCGGCCGTCACCCCGGGTGGCAGCCCGGACCAGCCGGCCGGCCTCGTAGGTGAGGTTGATCGCCAGACCGTCGACCTTCAGCTCGCAGAGGTAGGGCACCGGCCCGCCCGCGTCCCGCTCGACACGCTCGGCCCAGGCCGCCAGCTCCTCGTCGGCGAAGGCGTTGTCGAGCGAGAGCATCCGCTCGGCGTGCGTGACCGGGGTGAAGTCGGTGGAGAACGTGCCACCCACCCGCTGGGTCGGCGAATCCGGCGTGCGCAGCGCCGGGAACTCCTCCTCCAACGCCTCCAACTGGCGCAACTGCTTGTCGAACTCGGCGTCGGTGATGATCGGCGAGTCCAGCACGTAGTAGCGGTACTGATGCTCGGTCAGCTCGCGGCTGAGGGTGGCGTGCCGCTCCCGCGCCTGCGGCGTCGGCTCCGCGCCGGCCGCCGCCTCCTGAGCCGGGCTGACCTGTTGACCGATCTGCTCCTCGGACACCCCGCCACCTTCGGACACGCCTGCGACCCCCCTGAATCACGCTACCTAAGGCACGGTATCGGTCCGGGGTGACAATCCGACGCCCACCTGCGTCCGCAGCGACGTCCGAACCGGTCGGCCGTGCACCTGATCGACTTCAGGCGGCGATATGGGCGCGTCCGGACGGCCCGGATGCCGCGACGTCGCCGACCCAGAGTCGATCATCACGAAGGCATCGACGCTCGCGGTGTGGTCCTCGGGCGGCGTGGGCGGTGGCGTGCGACGATCGCCGCAGTGAGGCGGCGCACGTGCCGCACCACGCGGCGCACGTGCCGCACCACGCGGCGCACGTGCCGCACCACGCGGCGCACGTGCCGCACCACGCGGCGCACGTGCCGCACTGACGCGGGGGGTGGCGATGACCGAGGCGTTGCTCTGGGCGGCGGCGATCCTGCTGGCGGTGGCCGCCGGCTGGGCGTGGAACAGCTGGCGGCATCGGGTGACCAGCCGGCGTTCGGCCGACCGACCTGGGCGCGGCACCCCGACCCGAACGGGTGGTCGCCGTCCCGCGCCGCCGAGGCCACGCGGCACCGATCGACAGGCCACCACGCAACGCTCCCGCGACACTCGGGGGGCGACCGGCACGCCGACGGCCGGCGAGATCTGGTGGGCCGACGTGCCGTACGCCGACGGCAGCGGCTCGAAGGTCCGCCCCTGTCTGGTGCTGCGCGCCGACTCCCGGGGCGCCGACGTCCTGAAGATCACCAGCCAGGACAAGAGCGACCGGGACGACCACGTCCGGATTCCCACCCGGGACTGGGATCCCGATGCCGAGCACGACAGCTACCTGAGCCTGACCGAGCCGATCCGGATCAGCTCGGCCGACTTCGCCGACCGGGCCGGCCGCTGTGACGCCGATCTGTGGCGGAAGGTCCGCAACCTGCGCCACCTACCCGCCAGCTGACAGCGGGCCGGGCCGGGCCGGGCCGGGCCGTGATCCACTCGGCTTCCAGGAATCCGGGGCATCCGCTCACCAGCAACACCGCGACTTCCAGGAATCCGAGTGGATCACTGACCGGCCGCCGCGTCGAGGGACGGCCGGTCAGTCCCAGGCCAGCGGGATGGAGTCGATCACGGCGGCCATGATGCCGGGCCGCCGCAACCCACGCCACGGTCAGTCCCAGCAGAGACAGAACGGGTGACCGGCCGGATCGGCGTAGACCCGGAAGCCCTCGCCCTCGCCGGGCAGCCGCCGAGCGCCGAGTGCGAGCGCCGCCTTCTCGGCGCTCTCGATGTCGGCCACCGTCACGTCCAGGTGGAACTGCTGCGGGCGCTCCGGGTCGGGCCAGGCCGGCGGCCGCAGGTTGAGCGCCTGCTGGAAGGCGAGACGCGGCTGGTGGCCGGGTGGGCCGCCCAGCACCACCCAGTCGTCATCGGAGTCGCCCTCGGCGAAGGGCACGCCGAGCAGCTCGGAGTAGAAAGCCGCCAACGCCCGCGGATCGGGGCAGTCGATCACCACTGAACGAAGCTGTCCAATCATGACCGTCATCCTGCCCCGCCGGTACGACAGGAAAACGTCACTCCTCGGAGAACCGGCGGCCGGCGTCCCGACAGGCTGCGAGCACCGCCCGGGCGTACTGCGGGGTGGCGCCGGCGAGGCCGCAGGCCGGGGTGACGACCACCTGCTCGGCGAGCTGTCGGCGGGGGAAGCCGAGGCGGTCCCAGATCTGGCGTACCCGGTCGGCGATCTGCGCGGAGGTCGGTGCGCCACCGGCCGACGGCGGCCGGGTCGGCGCGGCGCCGGCCAGCAGTCCGAGACCCGCGTCGATGGCCTCACCCAGCGGGTCCAGGTCGGTGACCAGGTCGAGGTCGAGGGCGACAGCGACGGCGCCGGTGGAGCGGATCAGCTCCAGCGGCACCTGCGGGGCGCAGCAGTGCACGATCGTGGGTACGCCCACCGCGTCGACGACCGTGCGCAGCAGGGCGGCCGCGTCCACCGAGTCCACGGCCCGGTACGCGCCCAGGCCGCTCTCGGTGGGCACCCGCCCGGCCAGCACGGTCGGCAGCGACGGCTCGTCCAGTTGCAGCAGCACCGATGCCCCGGGCAGCCGCCGGGCGACCGCCGCGACGTGCCCGCGCAGCCCCTCGGCGAGGGAACCGGTGAGGTCGCGGACGGCGCCGGGGTCACGCAGCAGCCGGCCGCCGATCGGCAGCTCCAGGGAGGCGGCCAGGGTGAGTGGGCCCCCGGCCTGCACCTTGATCGGGCCGGCGTACCCCTCGGCCTGCTCGGCGAGCTGGTCCAGGTCGCGTTCCATCAGATCGCGGGCGCGGCGCAGGTCACGGCCGGGGCGGGGGGCGACCCGCCACCGCCCGGTGTAGAGCTCGACGGGCAGCTCGACCAGCAGCCCGGCGCTGCGACCGATCAGGTCGGCTCCGGGGCCGCGCGCGGGCAGCTCGGGCAGGTGCGGCAGCTCGGGAAGCTCACCGAGGACCACCCGCTGGGCCTCGGCGATGTCGGTGCCGGGCAGCGAGCCGATACCTGTCGCCGCGCCGGCCGGCCAGGGCCACGCCTGATCTGTCACGGCCGAAGGCTATCCCGCTGGACGCGCCGACCGCTCGGCGACCGCGCACCGCCGGCCCCGCGACGCCCGCGCACCAGCGCCGCGACGCCCACGACCCGGCCAACCGGCGGTCGCTCGGTCAGCCGGTGATGGTCGCGGAGCCGAGGACGATGTCGCCGGCCGGGTCCGGGCGGTACGCCACCACGGCCTGACCGGCGGCGACACCGCGGACCGGCCGACGCAGCTCGGCGTGCAGCGTGTCGCCGTCGAGGTCGACGGTCGCCGGCACCACGTCACCGTGCGCGCGCAACTGCACCTCGCACTCGACAGGCGTGCCCGGGCGGGGACCACCGGTCCACACCGGCCGGGTGGCCCGAACCCTGGTCACCTCCAGCGCCTCGGCCGGGCCGACAGTCACCGTGTTGGTCTTGGGCGTGATCGAGAGCACGTAGCGTGGCCGACCGTCGGGGGCGGGTCGGTCCAGGTGCAGACCGCGCCGCTGACCCACCGTATAGGCGTACGCGCCGGTGTGGCTGCCGACCACCGCGCCGGTGCTCGCGTCGACGACGTCGCCGGGCGCCTCACCGAGCCGGCCGGCCAGGAAGCCGCGGGTGTCGCCGTCGGCGATGAAGCAGATGTCGTGCGAGTCCGGCTTGTCGGCCACCGCCAGGCCACGCTCGGCGGCCTCCGCGCGGACCTGCGCCTTGGTCGAGTCGCCGAGCGGGAACATCGACCGGTCCAGCTGCTCGCGGGTGAGGACCGCCAGCACGTACGACTGGTCCTTGGCGATGTCGACGCTGCGGCGCAGCAGCCCGTCCGGGCCGAGGCGGGCGTGGTGGCCGGTGACCACCGCGTCGAAGCCCAGGGCCACCGCCCGGTCCAGCACCGCCGCAAACTTGATCTTCTCGTTGCAGCGCAGGCACGGATTCGGCGTACGACCAGCGGCGTACTCGGCCACGAAGTCGTCGACGACGTCCTCGTGGAAGCGGTCGGCCATGTCCCACACGTAGAAGGGGATGCCGATCACGTCAGCGGCCCGGCGGGCGTCCCGGGAATCCTCCAGGGTGCAGCAGCCGCGTGCACCGGTCCGGTACGTCTGCGGGTTGCGGGCCAGCGCCAGGTGCACGCCTGTCACGTCATGCCCGGCCGCCACCGCCCGCGCCGCCGCCACGGCCGAGTCCACCCCGCCCGACATCGCCGCCAGAACCCTCACCAGCTAACCCCCCTGCCCACAGGCCAACCCCAACCCTATCCACCACGCCACCCCAACCCCCATCCCCAGTCATGCCCGCGCCCCCTCCAACCGCGCACGCCCTCCCGGCAAACCGCGTCGATCATGAAGTTATCGCCACGACACGCCGATCCGCGGGGCAATAACTCCATGATCGACGGGGCGGGCCGGGCCCGGGCCGGGCCGGGCGGGGCCGGCCGGGCCGGCCGGGCCGGGGCGGGCGGGTTGGTGTTAGCGGGGGGTGCGGGGGGCTGCTGCTCGGCGGGCGCGTTCCACGGCTGCCGGCAGGGCCGCTACGAGGGCGTCCACGTCGGCCTGGGTGCTGGTGTGGCCGAGGGTGAAACGCAGCGAGGAACGGGCGCGGTCGTCGTCGGCACCCATCGCCAGCAGTACGTGCGAGGGCTGGGCCACCCCGGCCGAGCAGGCCGAACCCGTCGAGCAGGCGATGCCCTGGGCGTCCAGCAGGAGCAGCAGGGCGTCGCCCTCGCAGCCCGGAAAGGAGAAGTGCGCGTTGCCGGGCAGCCGGTCGGTCGGATCACCGTTGTAGACCACCTCGGGCACCGCCCGGCGGACCCGCTCGATCAGGTCGTCGCGGAGCGCGGCCACCCGGGCCGCGTACTCCTGCTGGCCCTTCACCGCCGTCTCGACGGCGACCGCGAAGGCGACGATGCCGGCGGTGTCCAGCGTGCCGGAACGGACGTCGCGTTCCTGGCCACCGCCGTGCAGCAGCGGTACGGCCGCCACGTCCCGGCCGAGCAGCAGCGCGCCCACCCCGGTCGGACCGCCCAGCTTGTGCCCGGTGACGGTAAGCGCGGCGGCCCCGCTGGCGGCGAAGTCGACGGGCACCTGCCCGACGGCCTGGATGGCGTCGGTGTGGAAGGGCACACCGTGCTCGGCGGCGACGGCCGCCAACTCGGCCACCGGCTGCACGGTGCCGACCTCGTTGTTGGCCCACATCGCGGTGACCACTGCCACCTGATCGGCGTGCGCGGTCAACTCGGCACGCAGGTCCTCCGGGTCGAGGCGGCCCGTGGGGTCCACCGGCAGCCAGCCGACCTCGGCGCTCTCGTGCTCGACCAGCCAGTCGACCGAGTCCAGCACGGCGTGGTGCTCGACGGCGCTGGAGATCACCCGGCGGCGGTCGGGGCCGGCGGCCCGGCGGGCCCAGAAGATGCCCTTGACCGCGAGGTTGTCGCTCTCCGTGCCCCCACCGGTGAAGATCACTTCGGACGGTCGGGCGCCGAGCACGGCGGCCACCCGCTCGCGCGACTCCTCGACCCGGCGACGGGCACGACGACCCGCCGCGTGCAGGGAGGACGCGTTGCCGACCTCGCGGGCGGTAGCGACGTACGCCTCCAGTGCCTCGTCGAGCATCGGAGTCGTCGCCGCGTGATCCAGGTAAGCCATCACCGTTCAGCGTACGGCCGAGGGGTCGGGGGCCGAATGCCGGAGGGGACCCCGGGGCGGGCGGAGCACTCCGCCCGCCCCGGCGCGCCGGTCAGGCGGGCACCGCCGTGACGACGATGTTGTCGCGGTACTTGCGGGCCTTGGCGTCGAACGGCCCGCCGCAGGTGATCAGAGTCAGTCGGGGCTTGCCGTCGCGGGCGAAGTACCGCTCCAGCGGGATCCTGGTCTTGGCGTACTCCTCGCGGGCGACGACCCGGTACTTGCGTGCCCTGCCGTCGCTGCCGGTCGCGGTCAGAGTGTCGCCCTGGTCCAGTTCGCGCAGCCGGAAGAACGCACCCCTGCCCTGCTTGGCGCTGTCCACGTGACCGGCGATGACCACCGATCCGGCGCCCGCCTCCAGGCCGGGGCCGTAGCGGTACCAGCCGATCTCGTCGACGCTCGGCGGCACCTCGAACTCGTTGGTCCGCTCGTTGATGCCTACGGCGTTGACAGTGGCGGTGACGTCGATCTCGGGGATCACCAGTCGGACGGGCGGGACGATCCGGGCGCCGGCGGGCAGCTCGCCCGAGGTCACCGGCACCGACGGGTCGCTGCCGACGGCCGAGGGGGTCGCGCTGGCGGCCAGCGTGCTCGCCTCCTCGGCGCCGACGTTCCCCGTCGGCTGGGAGTTGCACGCCACCAGGGTGGCGACGGTGAGCGCGGCAACGCCGGCGGCCAGGGCCGCCAGCGCGCCGCGGTTGCGCACCGTCACTTGCGACCGGTCCGCGCGGTCGCCATCCGCACCCCACCACCGAGCAGCAGGAGTACGCCGGCACCGGTGAGCGCGTACCACCAGGTCTGCACGCCGGTGCCCGCCTGACCGCCGTCACCGCTGGGCACGCCGCCCGGGGCGGAGTGCAGGCCGGTGATCGTCTGGGCAACCACGTCGAGGCTCTTGCCCTCGGCGGAGCCGATGGCGTAGACGATCGTCGCGGTGCCCTCCTTGAGGTTGAGGTCCGCCGGGCCGATGGCCACGGTGTCGGTGCCGGCAAGAACCACGTCCGCCTTCACCGTGCCGGCGTCGACGTCGGCCTTCGCCTCCTTCGGGTTGGTCAGGCCCTTGAAGACCGGGGTGCCACCGGCGCGCACGTCGACCGCCGGGGCGGCGGCGGTGTGCCGGACGATCAGCCGAGCCTTGCCGGCGTCGACCTTCGAGACGTCGTTCACGAACGGCGTGATCTTCGGCTTGCCTGCGGCGTCGAGGTGGGCGGCGAGGCTGATGTTCGCCCCGCCCGGCACCTCGGCGTTGTCAACCTTGAGGATCGCGCTGCCGACCGGCTCACCCGGCTTGGTGAGGGCGATGTCGTACTCGCCCTCGGCCAGGTTCAGCGGGCCGGCCACGTCACCGGGCTTGAAGTTGTCGAGCGTCTTCTTGCCGTTGACGTAGACGTCGACCGGGGTGTCCGGGATGCCGTGCACGACCGACACCTTCGAGGTGGCGGCGTACGCGGGGGTGGCGGTGAACGCGGCGACGCCGGCGAAGGCCAACGCGGCGACGGCGCCGCCCGCGGCGACCCGACGGAAGTACGAGAGCTGCATGTCTGCCTCCTGGTGATTGGTGCTGATTCGTCAGGCCTGGCTTGCAGAACGGGTTACGCCGGCTCCGCGACGGGTGGATGCGCCCGCGACGCGATTTCTTTTTCCGGCTCCGACCGCATCCGGATCGGGCCCGGCGGACGAAGAGCTGGTGAGATGACATCGACCGGGAGAGTGGGGCGGAGGCTGTGGCAGCTACAGTCGGGCATGCCCCATCGAAGGCTGGCCGCCCGATGACGGCGTTACCGCAGCAACCGGACCCCCCGGTGGACGACCTCGCGCCCCGGTTCCGGTCCGGCGACGAGGTGGCGCTGCGCGAGGCGTACGACCGCTACGGCCGCGCCGTGCTCCACCTGGCCACCTCCATGCTTGCCAACCGCGCCGACGCCGAGGACGTGACCCAGGCGACGTTCGTGGCCGCCTGGCTGGGCAGGGACACCTTCGATCCGGCCAAGGGTTCGTTGATCGGCTGGCTGCTCGGCATCGGCCGGCGCAAGGTGATCGACCGGATGCGGGCCAGCGCGCGGGAGACCCGGGTGGTGGAGACGGTCCGGCAGTTGCCCGAGCCGGCGCAGACGGTGCCGGACCCGGACCGGGTGGTGGACCGGCTGGTGATCGCGGACGAGCTGGCACGCCTGCCCGACGACCAGCGACGCATGCTGGAGCTGGCCTTCTACGACGACCTGACACACCAGCAGATAGCCACTGTGACGGGGGTGCCGCTGGGCACCGTGAAGAGTCACATCCGACGCGGCATGGCGAGCTTGAAACGCAGATGGGAGGTGGACGGTGCAGCACCTGGAGCACGAGCGGCTGGTTTTTCTGGCGCTCGGTGAGAGCGATGCGGACGACGGGGAGAGCACCCACCTCGACACCTGCGCGCACTGCCGTACGGAGCTGACGTCCCTGCGACAGGTGGCCGGGCTCGGCGTGGAGACGCAGGGCCTGGGTGACCTGCCCGACCCGCCGGAGCACATCTGGCAGGGCATTGCCGCCGAGATCAGGGCTGCCGAGGCCGTGCCGTCGCTGACCGAGGCCGGCCTTTCGGGTCCGGGTGTGGCGGGAGGCCCCGGAGCGGGCGGCAGGTCACGGGCCCGTCGGCGTGCCGGCTGGTCGCGTTGGGCGGCCACCGCGGTGACCGCCGTCGCGGCGGCGGCGATCGGCGTGGTGGGCACGGTCTCGGTGCTGCGAACGGACGAGCCGGCGCCCGCTCCGACGCCCGCGGTGCTGGCCAGCGCGCCGCTGGCCGCGTTCGGCTCGACGCCGAAGTCGGCCCAGGGTGACGCGCGGGTTCTGCGGAGCGGCCAATTGCATCTGCACGTGGCGAATCTCCCGCGCGTGCCGGGGTACTACGAGGTCTGGCTCATCAATCCGACAAACATGAAGATGTTCTCGATCGGCACCCTCGGTGGCGACTCGGACGCTCTGCTGCCCCTACCCCCGAACGTCGACCTCAAGAGCTACACGGTGGTCGACGTGTCCGCCGAGCAGTACGACAACAACACCCGCCACTCCGGCGACAGCCTGTTGAGGGGCACCCTGACGGGCTGATCGGCGGGCCGGCTCAGCTCCCCGGCCCGCCGATCAGCTCCCCACGAGGAAAAGTGGCCGCCCGTGAAGACGGGCGGCCACTTTCTCTGTCACACGATCACTTGCGCTTGCGGATCTCCTCGGCGGCCTGCGGGACGATCTTGAACAGGTCGCCCACCACGCCGAAGTCGGCCAGCTCGAAGATCGGTGCCTCGCCGTCCTTGTTGACGGCGACGATCGTCTTCGAGGTCTGCATGCCGGCCCGGTGCTGGATGGCGCCGGAGATGCCGAGTGCGACGTAGAGCTGCGGGGAGACCGTCTTGCCGGTCTGGCCCACCTGGAACTGGTGCGGGTAGAAGCCGGAGTCGACAGCCGCGCGGGACGCGCCGACGGCGCCGCCGAGCAGGTCGGCAAGCTCCTCGACCAGCTTGAAGTTGTCGGCGTTGCCGACGCCACGACCGCCGGAGACGACCACGCCGGCCTCGGTCAGCTCGGGGCGGGAGCCCTTCTGCTCGGCGACCCGCTCGACGACAGTCGCCAGCTTGTCGGTGTCGGTGACCGACACGGTGAGCTGCTCGATCGCCGGGCTCGCGGCGGCCGGGGCCGGGGTGACCGAGTTGGGCCGGACGGTGACCAGCGGCAGGCCCTTGGTGACCTTGGACTTGACGATTGTGGAGCCGGCGAAGGCGACCTGGGTCGCGGTGCCGTCGGCGGCCAGGCCGACCACGTCGGTCAGGATGCCGTTGTCGAGCTTGACGGCGAGCCGGGCGGCGATCTCCTTGCCCTCCTGGGCCGACGCCAGCAGCACGGCGGCCGGCTGCACCCGCTTGACCAACTCGGCCAGCACGGTGGCCTTGGGCGCCACCAGGTAACCGTCGATCTCGTCACCCTCGGCGGCGTAGATCTTCTCCGCGCCGTACTCGCCGAGCTTGCCGCTCAGCGCCTCCGCGGCCCCGGCGCCACCGAGCACGACCGCGCTCGGGGTGCCCAGCTCGCGGGCGAGGGTGAGCATCTCCAGGGTGACCTTCTTGACGCCGAATTCCTTGGTGGCTTCGACGACGACGAGAACCTCAGACATGTCCAGACCCGCTCTCACACGAACTTTTCGGTGGCGAGGAACTCGACCAGCTTGACGCCGCCCTCGCCCTCATCGGTGATCTTGGCACCGCCGGAGCGCGGCGGGCGCTTGGTGTGCTCGACGACGGCGCTCGTGGCGCCGTCGAAGCCCACCTCGGTCGGTGCGACGCCGAGGTCGGCCAGGGAGAACGTCTGCACCGGCTTCTTCTTGGCGGCCATGATGCCCTTGAACGAGGGGTAGCGCGGCTCGTTGATGGTGTCCCACACGGAGACCACGGCCGGGGTGGAGGCGGTGACGACCTCGTAGCCCTCCTCGGTCTGCCGCTCGACGGTGAGCGTGGCGCCGTCGACGGTGAGCTTGCGGGCGCCGGTGAGCGCCGCGACGCCGAGCCGCTCAGCGATCATGTGCGGCATGACCTGGACTCGGCCGTCGGTGGACTCGGCGCCACAGATCACCAGGTCGGCGTTGAGTTGACCGAGGGCGGCGGCGAGCACCTTCGAGGTGGCCACCGCGCAGGAGCCGTGCAGGGCGTCGTCCAGCACGTGGACGGCCTTGTCCGGGCCCATGGAGAGCGCCTTGCGGATCGACTCGGTCGCCCGGTCCGGACCCATGGTCAGGATGGTGACCTCGCCACCGTGCGCTTCCTTGATCTTCAGCGCCTCCTCGATGGCGTACTCGTCCATCTCGTTGATCACGTTGTTCGCCGAACCGCGGTCGACGGTGTTGTCGTCATTGCGCAGGTTGCGGTCCGCGCCCGAATCAGGCACCTGCTTGACGAGTACGACGATGTTCATCGCGCTTCGACGACCCTCCTGTGTGGTGTTGCGACTGGCTCGCCCGGTTGGGCCGCAGCCTCGCGCGTCGGTCGACGTCAGGTCAACCGTGAGCTGTTGTGCAGTTGCCCACGAGCGCAATGTTACCTGCCAGTAGGTTGCGGCTCCCGGGCACGGAGAGTGACACAGCTCACCCGTCAGGCAGGCTCGGCCAGCGCATCCCGGATCGAGTCGATGGCGGCGGCCTCCGCCGGGGCCACCCCGTCGTGCGCGCGGGCCACCCGGTCCGCAGCGTTCAGCACCACCGACCGGTACGCCTCGACGTCGGCCGGCGACTTCTCCCGCAGGATCCGCACCGCCCGGCCGAGCGCCGGCAACACCACCGACTCGATCTCCAGCTGGGAGTCGCGCGGCAGCCGGGGCAGCGGCCCGGTGGTCAGCGCCTCCTTGACCACCCCACTGGCATCGGCCAACGCACCGGAGGCGGCGACGCTCTCCCGGATCACGCCCAGCAGTCCCGGGTCGGCGTTCGAGACCAGGAAGACCGCGCCGAAAGCGCCCGTCTTGAGGGTCAGGCGCTCCTCGTCGGTCAACCGCTGCTCCATGATCACGGAGTGTAGACGTACGGGGTGGTGGTGGTGACCGGGACGAGGCCGAGTCGCTGCAGGATCGGCCTGCTGTCCTCGGAGCAGTCGACCTGCATCAGCGTGCGGCCCCGCTGCTCCGCCAACCGGGCCCGGTAGTTGACCAACGCCCGGTAGATGCCCCGGTGCCGCCACTGCGGCAGGGTCGAGCCGCCCCAGAGGGTGGCGAAGCCGGTGTTCGCCGGGAACCGCACCCAGCCGGCGCTCACCACCGTGTCGTCCGCCTCGGCCACCACGACAGTGATCGAGTTCGGGTCGGCGTCGATCTCCTTGGCCAGACCCGTGACGAGGTGCGAGCGGTCCTCCTGCCAGACCTCCTCCTCCATGGCGGCGATCCGCTCCAGGTCGGCGCGGGAGGTCACCTCACGCAGGCGTACACCCTCGGGGACGACGGGCAGCGCGGCGGCCAGCGGCGCGACCGGCCCGACCACGACGGTCTCCCGGTCCTCCGGCACGAAGCCGGCGGCGCGCAGCCGGTCCGCCAGGTCGGCCGGTTGGTCGTGCTCGTTGAGCTTCCACTCGACCGACTGGCCGCGCTCGCGGAACAGCGCCACCTGCCGGGCGATCAGCTCGTCCAGCGCGTCGCCGGTCAAGCCGCCCAGGTCGCGGTAGGTGAGGAACCCGCCGGCGTCGAGCCCGATGATGCGGACCAGCGGCCCGTCCCGCTCCACGGTCACCCCGGCCGGGACCGGGTCGGGGATCTCCGGGCGGAGCTGGTTGTCGTAGGCGGTGCGCAGCGTGGTCACATCAAGATCCGTCACCACATCAGGCTAAGGCCCGAGGGAAGCGGATAATCTCCCACCATGTGGGAGGCGATCAAGCGGTGGTTCGACCCGGCCGAGGCGCGCGCCGTCGGTGAGACGCCGGACTACCGGTTCTCCCTGGCCAACGAGCGCACCTTCCTGGCCTGGCTGCGCACCAGCCTGGCGCTTGTCGGTGGCGGGCTGGCCGCCGCGCAGTTCCTTCCGCAGCTGCCGATGAGTCACCTGCGGGAGGTCATCGCGGTCGCGCTGCTGCTGCTCGGCGGCGCTGTCGCGATCCGCGCGGTGGACCACTGGGCGCGTACCGAACGGGCCATCCGGCTCGGTCAGGAGCTGCCCGCCTCCCGCTTCCCCGCCGTCCTCGCCCTCGCCGTGGGCGCCGGCGCGGTGCTGCTGGTCATCGCGGTGCTGGTGCGGGCGGTCGGCGGACGGTGAGCGCCGGACGCGATCCCGGGCTGCAACCGGAGCGGACCCGCCTGGCCTGGCGGCGCACCCTGCTGACGCTGACCGTGGTGACCGCGCTCGCCGTCCGGCTGGCATCGGGCGGCGGCCCGTTCGGAGCGCTTGTCGCCGGTGCGGCCGTCCTGGTGTGGGGCGGCGCGCTCGTGCTCTGCTGGCCCCGGAGCACCGGCACCGGGGCGGCCCGCACCGGCGGCCGGACGTTGCCGCTTGTCGCGCTGGGAACCGTCGGGCTCGCGCTGCTCGGCGTGCTGGTGACCGTTCGCGGACTGTGGTGACGCGACGCGGTGCGCCATGATGGGTGCATGGCCCGGCTGTACGTTCTCCTCTTCCTGGTGCAGATTGTCCTCGCCGTCTGCGCGCTGATCAGTTGCCTCTCCGCCGAGGAGGGCCAGATCCGTGCCCTGCCCCGGATCGCCTGGGTGCTGATCATCCTGTTCTTCCCCCTGGTCGGGTCGATCGCCTGGTTCGTCGCCGGACGGGAGCCCGACCCCGCCGCCCGCGGAGCATGGCCGGCCGGCGGCGGCTCCACCGAACGGCAGCCACGCCGCCCGCTCGCCCCCGACGACGACCCGGAGTTCCTCCGCTCCGTGCAGGACCGCTCCCGCCAGCAGGACCAGGAACTCTTCCGCCGCTGGGAGGAGGACCTGCGCCGGCGTGAGGACGACCTGCGCCGTCGCGACGGTGAGCCGCCCCGTGAGGGTGACCGGCCGGAGGTGTGAGCACCAGCCCGGCCGCGCCGGTGCCGACGTCCGACCCGGCGGGCGGCACAATCGGCGGAGTGCAGATCAGCCTGCTCGGCCCGTTGCAGGTCCGGGTCGATCCGACGACCACTGTCGAGATCCACGGGGCACGGCTGCGCCGGCTCCTGATCCTGCTGGCCCTGGCGCCCGGCCGGGTGGTCAGCGTCGCGCACCTGGTCGACGCCCTCTGGGAGGACGAGCCGCCGGCCGCCGCGGCCAACGCGCTCCAGGCACTGATCTCCCGGCTCCGCCGGGCCGTACCCGGCCTCGGAGTCGACGCGCGTCCCGGCGGTTACCAGCTCACCCTCGGCCCGGAGGCCGTCGACCTGCACCGGTTCGAGGCCGCCGTACTCGCCGGCCGGGCGCTGCTGCCCGCCGACCCGGGAGCAGCCCGCAAGGTGCTCGAGGAGGCTCTCGCGCTGTGGCGCGGGTCGGCGCTGGCCGACGTGGCAGGCGCCCCGTTCACCCGCGCGCCGCTGGCCCGGCTGGACGAGCTGCGGCTCACCGCCACCGAGGAGCTGATCGAGGCCCGTTCGGCGCTGGAGGAACCCGCACACCTGGTGCCCTGGCTGCGGGAGTTGGTCACCGCGTACCCGCTGCGGGAGCGGCTCGCCGGCCAGCTCATCCGCACCCTGCACCGGGCCGGCCGCCCCTCCGAGGCGCTCGCCGCGTACGAGCGGCTCCGCACCGACCTGGCCGAGACGCTCGGCGCCGACCCCGGGCCGGAACTGGCAGCTCTGCACCTGGCGGTGCTGCGCGGTCAGCGGGCCGACCCCACACCGTTCGACGTCGACGCGGCGCCCCGCCCTGCGCCGTCGGCGGCGGCCCGCGCCCGGGGCGCCCTGCCGACGGCGTTGACAAGCTTCGTCGGCAGGGAAGCGGCAGTCGACCGGGTCGGCGCCCTGCTCGACAGGGCTCGGCTGGTCACCCTCACCGGGCCCGGGGGCGCCGGCAAGACCCGGCTGGCGATCGAGTCGGCCCGCGAGGTGGCGGCACGGTTCCCGGACGGGGTGTGGCTCGTCGAGCTGGCCCCGGTGACCGACCCGGCCGAGGTGCCGCAGGCGCTGCTGGGCCCGCTCGGCCTTCGGGAGCAGGCGTTCTTCGCCGGCAGCCGGTCCCGGATCCCACCCGGGGAGGCCACCGAGCCCACCGTACGGGCCATCGACGCGTTGGCCAGCCGGCGAGCGCTGCTGGTCCTGGACAACTGCGAACACCTGCTGGACGCCGCCGCCGAGTTGGCCGACCGCCTGCTCGCCGCCTGCCCGGACGTACGGGTGCTGGTCACCAGCCGGGAGCCGCTGGGCATCACAGGCGAGGCGCTGCACCCCGTCGAGTCACTGGAGCAGCCGCCCGTGGGCGCCGACCCGGTCACCGCGCTGGCGTACCCGTCGGTGCGGCTCTTCGCCGACCGGGCCGCCGCGGTGCGACAGGACTTCCAGGTGGACGACCGCACGGTCGGGCCGGTGGTGGGCATCTGCCGGTCGCTGGACGGCATGCCGCTCGCCATCGAGCTGGCCGCGGCACGGTTGCGCGCCATGACGGCCGAGCAGGTCGCGACCCGGCTGGACGACCGGTTCCGGCTGCTCACCGGCGGCAGCCGGACGGCGTTGCCCCGCCACCAGACGCTGCGGGCGGTGGTGGACTGGAGCTGGGATCTGCTCGACGATGCCGACCGGGCGCTGTGGCGGCGACTCGCCGTCTTCACCGGCGGCGCGACGGCGGCCGCCGTGGAGCGGGTCTGCGGCGGTGGCGAACTGGCCGCGCCCGAGGTGCTCGACCGGCTCTTCGCGCTTGTGGAGAAGTCGCTGGTGATCGCCAGCGATGCCGGCGAACCGCGCTACCAGATGCTGGAGACGATCCGGGAGTACGGGCTCGACCGGCTGGGCGAGGCGGGTGAGGAGCAGCGGGTCCGGCGGGCACACGCCGACGAGTTCCTCCAGCTGGCCGAGCGGGCCGATCGGGAGCTGCGCGGTCGGGACCAGTTGCGCTGGGTCCGGCGCCTGCGCGCGGAGCACGACAATCTGCACGGCGCGCTGCGCTGGGCGATCGGGGCCGACGAGGTCACCCGGGCGGTCCGGTTGACAGGCGCGCTCGGGTGGTACTGGTGGTCGCGCGGCAACCGACTGGAGGGCGCGGACCTCGCCCGGGAGGTACTCGCCCTGGCCGAACGGTCCGTCGGCCGGCCGGACGGGGACGACGACAAACCGACCGCGACCGCGCTGGCGAGCGCGTACCTCGCCGGGGCGTTGAACACCCTCAGTGCCCACGCCGACTTCGAGACGGCCCAGGTCTGGATGCACCGGGTGGTGACCCTGGCCGACGGCGGCGTCGACTCGCCCCTGCTGCGGATGGCCGGAGCGATGACCCTCATGTTCGATCCGGCGACGCAGGTGCAGGGGCTGGCCGCCCTGCGGCGACTCTTCACCGACGAGGACCCGTGGGTGGCCGGGGCGGCCCGCATGATGCACGGGCACACCCAGCTCAACCTGGGCGTGCCGGCCGAGAGCGCGGCCGACGACTTCCGTGCCGCGTTGGAGCTGTTCAGCGGCGTCGGGGACCGGTGGGGCCTCTCCACCACGCGCTTCTCCCTGGGCGAGCTGGCCGGTCGGACCGGCGACCGGGACTTCGCCATCGACCAGCTTCGCGCCGCCCTGCGCGACGTCGAGGAGCTGGGCGCCGCCGAGGACGTGCCGCAGATGCGGTCCCGGCTGGCTCAGCTGTACTGGCAGGTGGGCGAGCACGAGGTGGCCCGCACGCTGCTCACCGAGGCGCAGGAGGAGGCCGAACGGCTGGGCGCCGACGAACCACGGGCCGGCGTCGCCGCCGTCTGGGCGGAGCTGCTGCGCGACTGCGGCGACTGGGAACAGGCGGCCCGCTGGGCGGATCGGGCGGCGGAGCTGGTCCGGCGGCGGAGCATCGCTCCGCAGTGGAGCGCCATGCTGGCCACCTCGCTCGGGCACGTCGCCGCCGCCCAGGGGGAGCTGGCTGTCGCCCGTACCCACCTGGACCAGGCCCTGGAGCTGGCGCTCGCCTCCGGCGACGCGCCGGTGGTCGCCATCGCGCTCGTCGGCTACGCGGACCTCGCCCTGCGCGGCGGCCGGCCGGCCGTGGCGGCCACGGTGCTCGGCGCGGCCGACGGGGTACGCGGCGGCGACGACCAGGGCGCGCTGGACGCGATCCGGGTGGCGCTGGCCGCCCGCGCGGCGCTCGGCGAGTCGGAGTTCGCCGAGGCGTACGCGGGCGGCCGGGGCATCCGGTCGGACGGGGTGCCGGAGTTGCTGCGGGTCACACTCGACGCCTGAGACCGCGGACGGCCAGCGGCGCGAAGATCACCGCGATGCCGGCGCCCCACAGCAGCGTCTGGACCACCGGCCCGGCCACCGGCCCGCCGACCAGCAGCCCGCGCAGCGCGTCGGCCACCACTGTCACCGGGTTGACCTCCACCCAGTTCTGCAACCAGCCCGGCATCCGGTCGGTCGGGACGAAGATGTTGCTGGTGAAGGTCAGCGGGAAGATCACCATGAAGCCGAAGATCTGCACCTTGTCCGGTTCGCTCACCAGCACCCCGACCAGCACGGAGATCCAGGACGCGGCAAGCGTGAACGCCAGCAGCAGCGCGAACGCCCCCACGACGCCGAGCACGCCGTTGCCGACCCGGAAGCCGAGGATCGATCCGACGCCGAGCAGCAGCGCGATCGACCACGCCTGCTTGACGGTGTCGGCGAGGATCCGGCCGGCCAGCGGCGCCCACCGTGCGATGGGCAGCGCCCGCAGCCTGTCGAAGACGCCCTTGGTGAGGTCGTTGTTCAGCCCGAACCCCGTCGTCATGGTGGCGAAGAGCGCGTTTTGCACCATGATGCCGGGCAGCATGAAGGTGAGGTACTCGCCCGACGAGCCGGCGATGGCGGTGCCGAAGACGTAGGTGAACAGCAGCACGAACATCACCGGCTGGATGCTCAGGTCGAGCAGCTCCATCGGGTTGTGCTTGATCTGCACCAGGCTGCGCCAGGCCAGCGTGAAGGTGTGCCGCAGCCCCGCGACCGGGCCGAGCCGGCGCGTCGGCGCGAGAGCGGGAGCGAGCGTGACGGCGGTCATGCCGGTGTCCTTTCCAGGTCGGTGTCGGCAGGGGCGTCCTCGGCCCGGTGGCCGGTGAGGGAGAGGAAGACCTCGTCCAGGCTGGCGCCGCGCAGCGCCAGCTCGGCGACCGGGATCTCGGCCGCGTCGAGGCGACCCACCATGACGGGCAGCACGCGAGCGTCGTTCACCGCGACGGTGACGGCGGTCTGCGCGACGTCGGGGGTCACGCCGGCCACCTCGCCGGCAATGGCGACCACGGTGGCGAGATCGGCGATGTCGGTCGGACGCACGGTGAGGGTCTGCCCGCCGGTCCTGGCCTTCAGCTCCTCCGGCGTGCCCTGGGCGATCACCCGCCCGTGGTCGACGACGGCGATCTGACCGGCGAGCTGGTCGGCCTCCTCCAGGTACTGCGTGGTGAGCAGCACCGTCACCCCGTCCGCCACTAGCGTGCGGACGATGTCCCACAGGTCGTTGCGGCTGCGTGGGTCCAGGCCCGTGGTCGGCTCGTCGAGGAACAGCACCTGCGGCCGACCGACCAGACTGGCGGCGAGGTCCAGTCGCCGCCGCATCCCGCCGGAGAACGTCTTCACGGCCCGGTCGGCCGCGTCACTGAGCCCGAAGTCGTCGAGCAGTTGCCGGCCCCGCCGCTTGGCGTCGGCCCGATTGAGCCCGAGCAGGCGCCCGATGAGCAGCAGGTTCTCCGCGCCGGTCAGGGTCTCGTCGACCGAGGCGTACTGGCCGGTGAGGCCGATGAGCTGACGCACGCGGTGGGCGTCGCGGACCACGTCGAACCCGCCCACAGTGGCATGTCCCTCGTCGGCGCGCAGCAGGGTGGCGAGCACCCGTACCGCAGTGGTCTTGCCGGCGCCGTTCGGCCCGAGCAGACCGAAGACCGTCCCCGTGGGGACCGCCAGATCAACTCCGGCGAGGGCGGTGGTGGCGCCGAAACGCCGCACCAGACCCTCGGCGCGGATCGCGTGGTCCATCGCAACTCCTGTCGTCTGCGGGTGATGACACCACCATGGGCGACAGGGCTGACATCCCGCCGTTCCCGCGCTGACGTTACGTCGACCGACGCTGACATTCGGCGTATTTAGCTGCGGGAAGACGCCGCGCCGCCGCCGCCCGCGAGGGGCGACGGCGGCGGCGGGTGCGACTCAGGCCAGGTTCGACGAGCGGGGGTACGCGTCGGTCGGGTCGGTGAGCACGTTCACCAGGTACGGCACTCCGGAGTCGAAGGCCCGCTGCAGGGCCGGCTGAAGATCGGCGGCCTTCGCGACGGTCTCCCCCGCGCCGCCCAGCGCGCTGACCACCGTGTCGTAGCGCAGCTCGGGCTGGAGGTCGGCGGCGACGTCGTAGCCGTACATGGCCCGCATCGGGTGCTTCTCCAACCCCCAGATGCCGTTGTTGCCGACGACGATCACCACAGGCAGCTTCTGCCGGACCAGTGACTCGACGTCCATCAGCGAGAACCCGGCCGCGCCGTCGCCCATCAGCACGCAGATCTGCCGGTCCGGGTGGCTGACCCGGGCGCCCATCGCGTAGCCCATGCCGGTGCCCAGGCAGCCGTACGGGCCCGGGTCCAGCCAGGTGCCCGGCTGCGCGGGCTCCAGGTACCGACCGGCGTACGAGACGAAGTCGCCGCCGTCGCCGATGGTGATCGCGTCGGGGGCGAGCGCCCGACGCAGCTCGCCGTAGACACGGGCCGGCCGGATCGGGTCGGTCTCGGCGGCCATCTCGGCCGCGTCGCGAGCGCGGGCCGCGTCCTCGGCGCTGCGCAGGTCGGCGATCCAGTCGCTGTGGTCGGCCCGGTCACCGGCGTGGTCGGCAAGCGCGGAGAGGATCAGGCGCAGGTCACCGGCGGGGGCGACGGCCGGCTGCACGTGCGTGGCGCGCTGACTGGGCGCGTCGACGATGTGCACGACCTTGGCGTCGCCGAAGTCGCCGAAGCTGAGCCGGAAGTCCAGCGGCGTGCCGACCACGACGACGACGTCGGCACCGGAGAGCGCGGCGCGACGGGCCTTGGCGAAGGCGAGCGGGTGCTCCGGGGGCAGCGAGCCGCGGCCCATCCCGTTGGCGAAGACCGGCACCTGAAGGGCCTCGGCGGCCTCGCGCAGCGCGGCGACCGCGTCGCCCGCGTACACGTCCGAGCCGGCGATGATGACCGGCCGCTGCGCGCCGGCGATGAGCGTCGCGGCCCGGCTGACCTCGTCCGGGTCCGGTTCGATGGCGTCGACGCCGGACGCCGCGGGCCTGTCGGCCTCGGCGACCGAGAAGACCGTCTCCAGCGGGAAGTCCAGGAAGACCGGGCCCCGGTGCGGGGTGAGCGCGGCGGTGAGGGCGGCGTCCACGGCACGCGGGATGTCGTCGGTGCTGAACACCGTCTCGGCGTGCTTGGTGACCGGGGCGACGAGCGGCAGGTGGTCCATCTCCTGGAGGCTGCCCGACCCCCAGCGGAAGGCGGGCGCCCGGCCACCGAGCACCAGCACCGGGGACGCGTTGAAGAACGCGCTGGTCATGCCCGAGATGCCGTTGGTGACGCCGGGGCCGGCGGTGAGCACGGCGAGGCCGGGTCGGCGCTGGAGCTTGGCCACCGCCTCGGCGGCGAAGACCGCGGACTGCTCGTGCCGGACGTCGTAGATCGGGAAGTCGGCCTTGTGCGCGGCGTCGTACAGCGGGAAGACGTGCCCGCCGGACAGCGTGAACATCTCCCGTACGCCGTGCGCGCGTAGTGCCGCGAGGGCCAGCTCTCCGCCGTGACCCTCGATCCGCTCCGTCATTCGCCGCTCCCCTTCGTCGCTCATGATCGAAGCCCCACGCTACTGGCCGGTAGGGATAATGTGAACCGTTCTCGGTTCACTGCCGGTGCGGGCGTCAGCGGCCGGTGAAGTTCGGCTTGCGCTTCTCGACGAACGCCGCCATGCCCTCACGCCTGTCGTCGGTCGCGAACAGCGCCGCGAAGAGCTGACTCTCCCAGGCCAGGCCGGAGTTCAGATCCATGTCCAGGCCGCCGTCCACCGCCAGCTTCGCCGCGCGCAACGCCTGCACAGGCCCTCGGAGGTACGGCGTGACGAGCGCGACGGCCATGTCGTACACCTCGTCGGCCGGGGCGACCCGGTCGGCCAGGCCGATCCGCAGCGCCTCCTGCGCGTCCACCATCCGCCCGGACATGATCAGGTCCTTCGCCCGCGCCGGCCCGACCAGGCGGGCCAGTCGCTGGGTGCCACCCGCACCGGGGATGACGCCCAGCTTGATCTCCGGCTGGCCGAGCTTGGCGTCCTCCGCGACCACCCGCCAGTCGCAGGCCAACGCCAGCTCGCAGCCACCGCCGAGGGCGTACCCGGTGATCGCCGCCACCACCGGCTTGGGGATCCGCGCGATCGCCCCGAGCGCGCTGGACAGGTTCGCGGCCCGCTCGGCCATGTCCACGTAGGACATCTCGGCCATCTGCTTGATGTCCGCCCCGGCGGCGAAGACCTTCTCCCCGCCGTACACGATGACGGCACGGACCTCGGGGTCGGCGGTGGCGGCCGTCGCGGCGGCGCGCAACTCCTCCTGCACCTGGGTGTTGAGCGCGTTCATCGGCGGCCGCTCCAGCCGGATGGTGCCGATGCCGTCAGTGGTCTCCAGCCGAACGAACTCGCCCACGCTGCCCTCACTTCCTCGTCGAAGTCGCGTGCCAACCTTACGACCCGGCTCGTTGGGGTAAGTAGTGTGGTGTCAGCCCCGCGGGCGGGAGTCCAGCCATGATCACGTATTACGACGACAGGTCGGTGCAGGTCACCTCCAGCGCCGTCCGAGTCGACGGCCGCAGCTACTCGCTGGCCGAGATCACGATGGTCTGGCACCGCCGGGGCAGCCGCTCCTGGCGGGTGCTGGTCGGGCGGGGCGCACTCGGCGCCGCGCTGGCCGGCCCGCTGGTCGCGGCCGTGCTCGGGATCGGCCTGGCCGTCTGGCTGCACCGCTCCCCCACCGTGACGATCGCGATCGTCGGCGCATCGGTGCTTGTCGGCCTGGCCGTCGGTCCGGTCGCCGACTTCCTCTTCGAACACCTGGACCGCTCGTACGCCAAGGGCAGCCGGCACCTGGAGATCTGGGCCCGCTGGCGGGGGCAGCCGGTGCGGTTGCTACAGACCGGCGACGCGCTGCGCTTCGGTCAGATCTACCGGGCGGTGCAGCGCGCGATGGAGCACACCCAGCCCACCCGCCCCGCCGCCCGCCGCTAGGGCCGCCGCCAGGCCTTCCCGACCTGCGCAGATCTTGGACAGTTTCCGTCAGCCGCTGACGGAAACTGTCCAAGGTCTCGTCGTGCTGCGCCGCACGCCGCGAGCGCTGCGGGTTTGCCTGCCGGTGGTTAGGCTTAGTGATGACCCTCTATTACCGGGACGACGCGGTGCAGGTGACCTCCGAGTCGATCCGGGCGGGTGGTCAGGTGATCGCCCTGCCCGACGTGACGTTCGTCTGGCACGAACGGGGGGCGAAGACCCTCGCCGTCCGCGGCCGGGTGCTGGGTCGCGGTGTGCTGGTTCTCCTGCTGTCGCTGCCACCCCTCGTCGGGCTGGTCTGCGTGGTCTCGCTGGCCTGGTCCGCACAGGATCGGGGCAACTGGCAGTTGGCGCTGATCATCCTCGCCGCCTGCGCGGTGGGGGCGCTGGGGTTGGCCCCGTTCCTGGAGATTCCCCTCGGCTGGCTGGACCGCTCCTACGAGCGCGGCAGCCACGTGCACGAGCTCTGGGTGCAGCACCACGGCCAGGAGCACATGCTGCTGCGTACGCCGGACGCGCTCCGGTTCGGGCAGATCTACCGGGCCGTGCAGCGGGCCGTCGAGCAGCAGGGGGACCGTTGATGACCACCCGTCGCGGCTGAGTCGGTCAGCGCAACGGCAGGGTGGTGACGATCGGCCAGCCCAGCAGGGCCGCGCCCACGAGGGCCGGCAGCCAGCGCGGAGTCGCGTACCGCCGCAGCACGGCCGCCCACAGCACGTGCCAGCCGAGCAGCACGGCGAACAACGGCACCACCAGCAGCACGAACCCGGGTGCCAGGCCGAGAACCGCCGACGTGCTCAACACCAGAACGGTGACCGCGACGACCAGCAGGCGACGCCGGGTCAGGCCGGCCGCGACCTGCTCGACGCCGAGCAGGAAGAGCAGGCACGCGCCCACCACCAGCGGGAGCAGCCACCAACGGGCGCCGACCGGCAGCGCCGAGGTCAGTCCGAGGTGGATCGGCAGGCCCACGGCGAGGACCGCGTACGCCGTCAGCGCCACCGCCGCGACGGCGGTCCGTGCCGGCGTACGACGTCCGGTCCCGCCGAGGGTCGCACCGGGCGCCGAGATCACGCCGGGCACTCGCGTCGCGGCGGTAAGCCAGTGCTGGCCGCCGCTCAGCAGCACCCCGCTGACCAGCAGAAAGCCGCTGACGTAACCGCCTACCGCCAGCGGGAGACGGTTGGCCGGCAGGACGGTCGCGACGGCCGCCGCGAGACCGCTCGCGAGGACGACAAGCCCGAGCAGGGTGAGACCACGCAGCGGGGCCCCGGCTTCCGATCCTGCGGTGCCCCGCCGGCCCAGCAGCAGCGCCGCCACGGGGACGACGCCGACGGCGAACGCCAGCACCAGCAGCGCCGCCCCGGCGAGCCGGACGAGCGGTCGAGGCGACGCGGTCCCGTCGACGCTGGGCAGCCAGTCGGCGATCTCCTCGTGCGTACGCGGGGCGAACAACACCGAGATGTGCTCCACACCGGGCACCACCACTGCTGGTCGGCGGCCCACCGCCGCACCGCGCCCCACGGCGTCGTCGGCCGCACGCCGGAACGCGGGGAACTCCGCGCCGCCCACGATGAGTAGCAGCTCCGCCGGGCGACCCGGAGGCAGTTCGCCGGCGTCGGGCAACGAGATCGCCACGGTCCGGGCGATCTCCGGGTGCCCGGCCGCGTACCGGGTGACGGCCCCTGCGCCCATCGAGTGTCCGACAAGCATGATCTGGGCCGGGTCCACGTCGGGTCGGGAGCGCAGGTATCGGACTGCGGCGTCCAGGTCGGCGGCGAGCGTCGCGGGCGACATGTCCGGGCCGAGTCGGGCCGGGTTGGCACCGTGCCCGGCGAAGTCGAACAGCAGCGCGACCGCTCCCCGGCGGGCCACGGTGTCGGCCAGCGGGCGCATCAGTCGTGCCGAGCCGGCGAAGCCGTGGGCGATCACCACGCCGGGCCGCCGGACGTCAGGTGCCGGCGGGCCGGCGCGTACCTCGGTCATCGGTACGCCGTCGACGGTGACCTGCCGCACGGAGAGGCCGGCGTCCGCGCGGACCAGCACCGCCGTGCCGAGCGCGGCGGCCAGCGCCGCGAGCACGGCGAGCAGGACTGCCACGCGGGTGCTCGGCGGGTGGTGCGGCGAGGCGGCCGGCATGCCGGCACCCTACCGCCGGACGCCCCGCCGCAGACCGCATCGGCGGTCGCCCGCGAGCGGTTGTGGCCGGGCCGACGCACACTTGGTTTCATGGCGATTCCCCTCCCCACCCCAAGCGCGGTGGTCGGCCTGACCCGCTCTGCCCTCGACCAGGCGCTCGGCTCGGCCGCCTCGTTCGCCGCCGTGCCCACCCGCGCGTTCGCGGTGCTGGACGGGGTGGAAGCGCTGCTGGCCAGGATCAACGGCGTGGTGGATCGGATCGAGACGACTCTGGACCGCACCGACCGGGTGCTCACCGACGCCGAGGCGGCGGTCCGCGAGGTGGCGGTGATCAGCGCCTCCGCGACCACCGCCATCGACACGGCCACCGAGGTCGCGACGGCCGCCGCCGTGGTGGTCACCGAGGCCGAGAAGGTCGCGCAGGTCGCTGGCACGGTGGTCACCGAGGCCGAGGCGGTGGCCGGCAGCGCCGCGGTCACCGTGGGAACCGCCGCGCAGGCGGCGTCCACCGCGGCGGAGCTGCTGGCGGCGTACGAGCCGGCGCTGCGCCGGGCCGCGCCGATGACCGGGCGGTTCGTCGAGGAGCTGAGCCATGAGGAGATCACCGCCGCGATCCACCTGATCGACGAGCTGCCCAAGCTCAAGGAGCACCTGACGGCGGACATCCTGCCGATCCTGGCGACGCTGGACCGGGTCGGCCCCGACCTGCACGACCTGTTGGACGTGACCCGTGATCTCAAGCTCGCCGTGGCGGGCATTCCCGGCCTCGGCATGCTGCGGCGGCGCGGCGAGAAGCTCAGCGACGAACCCGCCGGCTGAGCCCGCGCCGGGCCGTTCACCGCTTCCTCAGCACTCGCACGTGATCGATGACAGTGGCGCGGTCAGGTCGTCCACCGGCCGGCGGGTCACCCCCGCCCCGGTCACCACCGACAGGCCTTCCCGCACCCAGTACTCGAACCCGCCAAGCATCTCCTTGACCGGGTAGCCGAGCCGGGCGAACTCCAGAGCGGCCCGGGTTGCGCCGTTGCAGCCCGGCCCCCAGCAGTAGGTGACCACCGCCGAACCCTCCGGGATCAGCTCCGCAGCCCGGGCGGCGATATCGGCGCTGGGTAGGTGCACCGCCGCCGGCAGGTGACCCTGCGCCCAGGCGGCCTCGCCCCGGGAGTCGACGACCACCAGCCCGGGAGTACGGGCGGCCAGGTCGGCGTGCACGTCGCTGACATCGGTCTGGATGCTGAGGCGGGCGAGGAGGTGGGCGGAGGCGGTGGCCGGGTCGGCTGCCGGGACGGCGAAGGTGAAGGTCATGCACCGATCCTGGCTGCCCTCCCACCTCCGGACGAGTGGCGGGAACGACGTCCTGCGCTAACATACCGCCATGCCGAGCCGCCAGATGGCCGCCACTCCACTCTCGCTGCCGACGGCCCGGCGACCGGCCGCCGGACATCGCGTCGCCCTGCTCGCGTACCCGGGGATGTCGATGTTCGAGTCCGGCATCGTCACCGAGGTGTTCGGGCTGCCCCGACCCGAGTTCGACGTCGACTGGTACGACCTGGTCGTCTGTGCCGAGCGGCCCGGGTCGGTCCCGGTCGTCGGCGGGGCCAGCCTGCACACCCCGTACGGCCTGGTAGAGCTGGCCGCGGCGCAGACGGTCATCGTCCCCGGCGTACCCGACGTGACCGCCGACCCCGCACCCGAGGTGGTGAGCGCCCTGCTCCGGGCGCACCAGCGCGGCGCACGGATCATGTCGATCTGCTCTGGCGCCTTCGCGCTGGCCGGCGCCGGGCTGCTGGACGGGAGGCGGGCCACCACTCACTGGCAGTACGCCGAACTGTTGGCACAGCGGTATCCGCGGGTCGAGGTGGACCCGGACGTGCTCTACCTCGATGACGGAGACCTGCTCACCAGCGCCGGCAGCGCCGCCGGGCTCGACCTGTGCGTGCACGTGGTACGGCGCGACCACGGCGCGGCGATCGCCAACGCGGTCGCCCGACGGTTGGTCATCCCCCCGCACCGCGACGGTGGGCAGGCCCAGTTCGTCGAGGCGCCGGTGACCACCGAGCCGGACGACGACCGGCTCGCCAGCAGCATCGACTGGGCGCTCGCGCACCTCGCCGACCCGCTGACCGTGGCTCAGCTCGCCGGGCAGGCGCACATGTCACCCCGCACCTACCTGCGGCACTTTGCCCGAGCCACCGGGAGCAGTCCGATCCGATGGCTGATCGACCAGCGGATCCGGGCCAGCCTGGCGCTGCTGGAGGAGACCGACGCCCCGGTCGAACAGATCGCCGGCTCGGTGGGCTTCGACAGCCCGGTCACCTACCGCCATCATTTCGGACGGGTCATGCTGACCTCGCCGTCGGCGTACCGTCGCGCCTTCCGCACCGGCACGACGACGGGCGGGCGGGCGGCGTAGCCCGAGCAGTCAGCCCTGCGCGTACAACTCGTCGATCTCGGCGCGGCGCGGCAGCGCCACCGACGCGCCGAGCTTGCGGACGCAGGCCGCGCCGGCCGCCGCCGCCCAGCGCACCGCGTCGACGACGTCCCGCCCCTCGCCCCAGCCGACCGCCAGGGCGGCGGTGAACGCGTCGCCGGCCGCCGTGGAGTCGACCACGTCGACCCGGACCGCGGGCACGTGCGCCTCGACGCCGTCCCGGTCGACGTACCAGGCACCCGCGTCACCGAGCGTGAGGACGGCGCGGGGCACCAGGTCGAGCAGCGCCCGCGGCTCCTCCCGGCCTCGACCGGTGAACGCCTGCGCCTCGCCCTCGTTCACGATCAGCAGATCCACCGCCCCGAGCAGCTCCGGGGGGAGGTCCCGGGCCGGTGCGGCGTTGAGGATGACCCGGGTGCCGGCGGCACGGGCGGCCAGCGCGGCGGCGGTCACCGTCGGTACCGGGATCTCCAGCTGGGCGACCAGGACGTCCGCCCCGCGTACCGTGGCCAGCTCCTCGTCGGTGAGGCCGACCAGCGCGTCGTTCGCGCCGGGGGTGACCAGGATGGCGTTCTCCCCCTGGGCGTTGACCATGACGAGCGCCACACCGGAGGTGCCGTAGACGACCCGCAGGTGGCCGGTGTCCACGCCGGCCGCCGTGATCCGGGCCCGGAGCGTGACGCCGAACGCGTCGGAGCCGATCGCGCCGAGGAAGGCGCAGGAGGCGCCGGCTCGAACCGCGGCGATGGCCTGGTTGGCGCCCTTGCCCCCGGGCACCATCACGAAGTCGGTGCCGAGCATGGTCTCGCCCGGCCTGGGCAGCGACGGCGCCATCGCGACCAGGTCCATGTTGGCGCTGCCCACCACCACTACCCGGGTCTGCGACACGGTCACCCGCTCAGGCGGCGCGTGCGGTGTAGCGGTCGCCGGACCGCTCGACGACCAGCGGCAGACCGAAGGTCTTGGAGAGGTTGTCGCCGGTCAACGTCTCGGCGAGCAGCCCCTGGGCGACGACGGCGCCCTCGCGCAACAGCAGCGCGTGGGTGAACCCGGGCGGGATCTCCTCCACGTGGTGGGTGACGAGCACCATGGCGGGGGCGTCCGGGTCGTACGCCAGCTCGGCCAGCCGGGTGACCAGGTCTTCGCGGCCACCCAGGTCGAGCCCGGCGCTGGGCTCGTCGAGCAGCAGCAGCTCCGGGTCGGTCATGAGTGCCCGGGCGATCTGGACGCGCTTGCGTTCACCCTCGGAGAGGGTGCCGTAGCGGCGTTCTGCGAGGTTGCCCACGCCGAGTTGGCTGAGCAGCGCCCGCGCCCGCGCCAAGTCGCCGTGCTCGTAGCTCTCCCGCCAGCGCCCGACCACCGACCAGGCGGCGGTCATCACCACGTCGCTGACCTGCTCGTCCGCGGGCACCCGCTCGGCGAGCGCGGCGGTGGAGAGCCCGATGCGGGTCCGCAGCTCGTTGACGTCGGTGCGGCCGATCCGCTCACCGAGCACGTGCGCGACGCCGGAGGTGGGGTGCAGCCGGCCGGCGGCCATGTTGAGCAGGGTGGTCTTGCCCGCGCCGTTGGGGCCGAGCACCACCCAGCGCTCGTCCAGCTCGACCCGCCAGGTCAGGTCCTGCAGCAGGGCGGTGCCGGAGCGGCGTACGCCGACGCTGTCGAGGCTGACCACCAGATCCGGGTCCACGGGTGCGGCGGCAGGCGCGGCGCCGGCAGCGCCGGGGATCAGGTCACCAGTCACCTGACCATCCAACCACGCAGCGCCGGGGCGCCCCCCACGGGCGGCGCCCCGGCCATAGGGTGGGGCACCGTGTCCTTGATCACCACAACCGGAGGACGACAGATGCCCGATCGGCGTACGGAGTCGCGTAGATGAGCGCGGTCATCGAGATCGAAGGGCTGCGCAAGACCTTCCGCAGCGTGCGCCAGGGCAAGAGGGTGGCGGTCGACGGGTTCGACCTGCTGGTCGAGGCCGGGCAGATCCACGGCTTCCTCGGGCCCAACGGCTCCGGCAAGACCACCACGCTGCGCGCCCTGCTCGGGCTGGTCCGGGCCGACGGCGGGCGGATGACTGTGCTCGGCGAGCCGTCGCCGGAGTTGCTGCCCCGGGTGGCCGGTCGCGTCGGCGCGATCGTGGAGAGTCCGCAGTTCTTCGGCAACTTCACCGGGCGTCGCACACTGCGGCTGCTGGCCCGCGCCGGCGGGGTGTCGACCTCCCGGGTGGACGAGGCGCTGGAGCTGGTGGGCCTGCGCGACCGGGGCGACGATCGGGTGAAGGGTTACTCGCTGGGCATGAAGCAGCGCCTCGCGGTGGCGTCCGCGCTGTTGAAGGATCCGCGGCTGCTCATCCTGGACGAGCCGGCGAACGGTCTCGACCCGGCGGGCATCCGCGAGATGCGTGACCTCATGCGCTCGCTCGCGGCGGCAGGGGTGACCGTGCTGGTGTCCAGCCACATCCTCGGCGAGATCCAACTGATCTGCGACCACGTCACGATCATCTCGCGGGGGCGGCGGGTCGCGGCGGGCCGGGTGGACGAGGTGCTGGCGGGCCACGACCGGCACGAGTTCCTGGTCCGGGTGGCCGAGCCGGAACGCGCGGCCGATCTGCTGCTCGACGCGGAGCTGACGGCCGCCGTCGAGGGCACGGCACTGGTGGTGAGCGGGGTGACCGATCCGACGGTCATCAGCCGGGTGCTGGGCGAGCAGGGGCTGTGGGTGGGCGAGCTGACGCCGCTCCGGCCCGATCTGGAGAGCGTCTTCCTGGAGCTGACCGGCGCGGGCGAGCATCCGTCGGTGCCCCGCCAGGTCGACGACTCGGCGTTGCCGACGGACGGCGACGGCGCAGCGGTGATCGATCTCGACGTACGGGGAGTGGACGCGTGAACCTGGTCCGGGCCGAGTTGGAGCGGCTGTCCGCGCGCCGCTTCGTGCAGCTCATGGTCGTCCTGCTGGCGCTGGCGTTCGCCGTCACCGCGGCCACCACCCTGGCCGGCTCGCACCGGCCGAGTGCCGCCGAGCTCAGCGCGGCGCGGACGCAGGCCGCCGAGGCGCTGCAGAACATGGAGGCCGTCCACCAGGGGTGCCTGGCCCGGAAGGACGGCACGCTCCCAATCGACCCGGACGAGTACCTCCCGGCCGACTGTTCGGAGGTGGACCCGATCCGGCAGGACCGGTTGCCGATCGCGGCCGACTACCTGCCCGGGGTGTTCAGCTTCGAGCAGCAGGCCCGCCCGCTGCTGTACTTCCTCATCGCGTTCCTGGTGCTGTTCGGGTTCCTGGTGGGCGCCTCGTACATCGGGGCGGATCTGAACTCCGGTGGGGTGGTGAACCTGCTGCTGTGGCGGCCGCGCCGGCTGACGGTGCTCGGCACCAAGCTGGGCACCCTGCTGGGCACGGTGTTGGCCGTCGCCGTGGTGGCCTCCCTTGTCTATCTGGCCACCTTCTGGGTGATCGGGCAGACCGCCGGACTGGGTGGTCGGCTCAGTACCGACTTCTGGCGGTCGTTGGGTGCCGTGCACGGCCGGGGGCTGGTGCTGGTGCTGTTGGCCACCGCGCTTGGCTTCGCCATCGCGACGCTGGGCCGGCACACCTCGGCGGCGCTCGGCGCGGCGGCCGCGTACGCGGTGGTGTGGGAGCTGGGCGCGCGGCTGGTGTTGGAGATCGTCGACGCCCGGCGGCCGGACCGGTTGATGCTCTCCAGCCACATCGCGGCATGGCTCAACGGCGAGGTGCGTTTCTGGGACAACCAGCTCTGCGTGAGCAGTCCCGGCACCGGCCCCTGCTCGGGCTTCTACAGCCTGACCTGGGGGCCGTCGCTGGTGGTGCTGCTCGCGATCACCGGCGGGTTGACCGTGGGGGCGTTCGCCGTGTTCCGTCGCCGCGACCTGGTCTGAGGGGCCGGACCGGGCCGCCCGCCGAGAGCCGGGCGGCCCGGCCGCTCGTCGCGCGACGGCCTCGGCGCGTGCCGACCGCTCAGCGCGGCGGCCCGGCGAGCGCCGGCAAGAGCTTGCAGCCTGATGGTCTGCGGTGAAATATTCCTTCACATGACCGCCCCAGCGGGCTCAGCCGACGGTGGAGCCGAACACCTCGTCGCGGACGGCGTCCAGCGCGGTGCGCAGCGCGCCCCGCAGGATCGGCTCCTCGGTGAGGCCGGTGGGCACCACCCTTGGCCGGACCAGGGTGATCGCCGCGACCTCCCGCTGCACCCGGTCGGCGAGCGCCGCCCCGCCGGCCTGACCCACCTCGCCGGCCAGCACGACCAACGGCGGGTCGAGCACCACGCAGGTGCTGGCCACGCCGAGCGCGAGCCGACGAGCCAACTCGTCGAGCATCGCGCCGCCGGCAGCGCCATCGGCGACGGCCGCGCGGACGGCCTCGGCGGCGTCGGTGTCCGGATAGCCGTGCTCGCGGGCCACCGCGCGTACCGAGTCGCCGCCGATCACCTGCTGGAAGGCCGGCTTGGCGCGACGCGAGACGTCGCGCGGGATGGGTGCTCCGGGCACCGGCAGGTAGCCGATCTCGCCTGCCGCGCCGCTGCTCCCGTGGTGCAGACGGCCACCCAGCATGATCGCCAGGCCGACGCCGGCGCCCACCCAGACCAGGACGAAGTCGGCCACTCCCTGCGCGGCCCCGGACTGCGCCTCGGCCACCGCGGCCAGGTTGACGTCGTTCTCGAAGACCACAGGCGTGTGCAGATCGTCGCGCAGCGCGGCGAGCAGACCGCTGTGCCAGCGCGGCAGGTTGAAGGCGAAGGTGATGTCGCCGGTGTGCGGATCGACCAGGCCCGGCGTGCCGAGCACGATCCGCCGGACGCTGCTGAGCTGCGCCTGGGCGCTGCTGGCGGCCTGGACCACGGCGTTGTGCACCACGCCCACCGGGTCGTCGGTGTCCCGCGTCGACTGCTCCACCCGACCGATGACGGCGCCGGTGATGTCGGCGCAGGCGGCCACCACCCGGTCCGGCCCGACGTCGACTCCGACGACGTGGGCGCTGCTCGGGCGCACCGCGTAGAGCTGGGCGTTCGGCCCCCGCCCGCCGGCCTGCTCGCCGACCCGGCTGACCAGGCCGCGCTCCTCCAGCCGCTCGACCAGTTGCGAGGCGGTGACCTTGGACAGCCCGGTCAGCTCACCGAGCCGGGCCCGGGTGAGCGGCCCGCGCTCGAGGAGCAGTTCCAGTGCCGCACGGTCGTTGAGCGCCCGCAACAGGCGGGGGGTGCCGGGCAGCCGGGTCGCACTCATGCCACGTCCTCTAGTTTTAGTAAACTTTGCTAACTGTAAACCTACCTGCGAACGGGTAGCCGTAGCGTAACGGCCGCCCGGAGGCAGAGTGCTCGGCCGACCCGGCAGGGCGATGACCACCGCGGGTACGACGTGCGTGCCCGGGAGGACCGAAGGGGAGATCACGTGGGGCTCGATCCAGGACTGCGCCGGCTCGCGCTGGGCACGTTGCTCGCCGCGCACCCGGGACCGGTCCCACCGGACTGGGCGGTCGACCTGGTGGCCGACGGGCTGGCCGGGCACACGCTGTTCGGCACGAACGTGCACGACCCCGCCCAGGTGGCGGCGAGCACTGCCGCGCTGCGCGCCGGCCGGGCGGACGTGCTGATCGCCATCGACGAGGAGGGCGGCGACGTGACCCGGTTGGCGCACGCCACCGGCAGCCCGTACCCCGGTAACGCGGCCCTCGGCGCGGTCGACGACGTGGCGCTCACCCGCCGGGTCTACCGGTCGATCGGCGCCGAGCTGGCCGCGCTCGGCATCACCGTCAACCTCGCTCCCACGGTCGACGTGAACACCGCCGACGACAACCCCGTGATCGGCACCCGCTCGTTCGGCGCCGACCCGATGCGGGTCGCCGCCCACTCGGCCGCCGCCGTGAGCGGCCTCCAGGCCGCCGGCGTCGCGGCCTGCGCCAAGCACTTCCCCGGCCACGGCGCCACAGTCACCGACTCCCACCACGAACTGCCCACTGTGGACGTCCCGCTGGAGCTGCTGCGCCGGCGGGACCTGCCGCCGTTCGCCGCGATCGTCACCGCCGGAGCGCAGGCCGTGATGACCGCGCACATCCGGGTGCCGGCGCTCACCGGCGACGACCCGGCCACCTTCAGCCGGGCCGTCCTGGTCGACCTACTGCGCACCGAGTACGGCTTTACCGGGACGGTGATCACCGACGCGCTGGAGATGAAGGGTGCCGCGGTGGCCGCCGGGGGTGTCGGGCCGGCCGCGGTCCGGGCCCTCTCGGCCGGCGCGGACCTGCTCTGCATCGGCGCGACTGTCGACGCGACGCTTGTCGAGCGGGTGGCCGCCGAGATCGTCGAGGCGATGACCGACGGCCGGTTGCCGATCGCGCGGGTCGAGGAGGCGGCCGGCCGCGCCGCCGCGCTCGCCGCCTGGACCCGGGCCGCGGGCGGGCCACCGACCACCGAGGACCCCGATCTGGGGTACGCCGCGGCGCGTCGCGCGGTCCGGGTGGAGGGCCCGCTCACCGGCCTGGACCAGCCGCTCGTGGTGCAGTTGCACACCGAGTCGACAATCGCCGAGGGACGGGTGCCGTGGGGCCTCGGCCCGCACCTCGACGGCGTACGGGAGATCCGGGTGATCGCCACCGAGACCGATCCGGCCACGCTGCGTGAGTTGGCCGGCGGCCGGCAGATCGTGCTGGTCGGGCGGCACCTGCACCGGCTGCCCGGCGGCCCGGAACTGATCGCCGACCTGGCGGCCCAGCACCCGGTGACGGTGGTGGAGATGGGCTGGCCGGCACAGTGGCGCCCGGCTGGCGTACGCGCCTTCGTCACCACCTACGGCGCGAGCCACGCCAACGGCCGCGCGGCGGCCGAGGCACTCGGCCTGGCCCACTGAGCCCCGGCGCCGTCCGGTCCGACGCCAGGGCTCGACCGGATGGCGCGCTCGGCGCCGCACCAGAGTGTCCACAGTCACTCGTCATTCCTTATTGAACATGTTCAACAGGCGCTCTAGGCTGACGTCGTCGGTAGTTGAACACGTTCAAGAAAGGCGTCCACATGGACATCAAGGTCTGGATGTACGTGATCTACCTCGCGGTCAGCGTCGGCCTGACCATCTGGGTGGCTCGGGCCCTGTCCCGCAACGGGCAGGTCTTCCTGGAAGAGGTGTTCGCCGACGAACGACTCGCCCGAGCGGTCAACAGCCTCCTGGTGGTCGGCTTCTACCTGCTCAACCTCGGTTACGTCACGGTGGCCATGAAGCATCCCGACCCGGTGCGCTCCACCAGCCAGGCCATGGAGGAGCTGTCCCTCAAGATCGGCCTCGTGCTCCTCGTACTCGGCGCGCTGCACTTCTTCAACGTCTTCGCACTGGGCCGCTACCGCCGAAACCGACTTCGCCAACTCGCTCCCCACCCCCCGATCGCTCCGATCAGCCGACTCCCCATGCAAGCCGCACCGCACGGTGGATACCCGAGCGGGCCCTACCCGGTCGGAGCACAGCCGGTCGGAGCACAGCCGGCCGGGCCTTACCCGACCGGGCCCCAGTCGGTGGGGCCACAGCCGGGCACCGCACAGCCCCGCGCGGCACAGCCCGGCGCCGACGGGCCGGGACCCAACCCCGCGACCCGATGACCGGCGCACCGACTGGCGGGCCCACCGAGCCCTCGGATCCCACCGCGTTCGGGGGCGGTGGGGTCCGTGGGTTCACCGTCCTGTTCGACGCGAACTGCCCGCTCTGCCGGGCCGCCCGCCGGTGGCTCTCGTCCCGCGCCCAACTCGTACCCCTGGAGTTCGTGCCGGCGGGTTCGACCGAGGCCCGGTGGCGCTTCCCCGGCCTGGACCACGACGCGACGCTGCGTGACCTGACCGTCGTGGCCGACACCGGCGAGGTGTACGCGGGCGACGGCGCGTGGTTCGCCTGCCTCTGGGCGTTGGCGGACCACCGGTCGGCGGCCGAGCGGTTGTCCCGACCGCATCTGCTGCCGCTGGCCCGGCAGGTGGTGACGGCCGCCTCGGCGATCCGGGAACGGGTTCGCGATCCGTGGGCCGAGCCGATCGACGAACCGGCGGGATACCGTGACCTCGATGACCGAACAACCTGCGCCGACGACCACTGCGGGTGAGCCCGCGACCGCCCGTGGCGAGCAGACCCGGCAGCTGATCCGAGACACCGCGCTGCGGCTGTTCCGCGAGCGCGGCTACGCCCAGACCACGATGCGGGCGATCGCGCAGGAAGCAGGCGTGGCGGTGGGCAACGCCTACTACTACTTCGGCTCGAAGGACCACCTCATCCAGGAGTTCTACGCCCAGTCCCAGGTCGAGATCAGAGCAGCGGCCCAACCGGTGCTCGACCGGGAGGAGGCGTTCGGCGCGCGGCTGGCCGGGGTGCTGCACGCAGGCATCGACGTGCTGACCCCGTCGCACGACTTCGCGGCGACCTTCTTCAAGACCGCGGCCGAGCCGACCTCCCCGCTCAGTCCCTTCTCCGCCGAGTCGTCCGCCCCCCGGCAGGCGGCGATCGACCTGTTCGCCGAGGTGTTGACCGGCTCGACCGCCAAGGTCGACGCCGAGCTGCGACCTCAGCTGCCCGAGCTGCTCTGGCTCGCGTACATGGGCGTCGTCCTCTACTGGGTGCACGACCGGTCGGCTGGTCAGGTCAAGACCCGACAGTTGATCGACGGTGTGGTGCCGTTGATCGACCGGCTGGTCGCGTTGTCGCGGCTGCGGGTGCTCCGCCCGGTGACCCGACAGGTGTTCGACCTCATCCGTACGCTGCGTCACTAACCGCAGCACCGTCGCCGCTCCGCTTCGTCGCAGGTCAAGTCCGTTATTCGACACTCCGACCCGACAGCTCGCACCTTGCACCGAGCAGATTCGATACGTAGCGTGATCGCCATCGAACCGGCCCATCAGCGACGCGGCCGATCGCCCGAGAACCGGGACCTGGGGGCAGGTTGCGGACCGTGGATCCGGCCCGGGATCCACGGTCCGCGCACTGAGATCGGCGCCCGACGGCTGCCCGTCTCACCGCGGATAGACCCCGTACGCCCGCCAACCCCGATCCGGGAAACCCGCCGCCTCCGCGACCCGGGCCGAGGCGTGGTTGTCCTTCTCGTGCAGGTACGTCGGCACCGCTCCCTCGTCCAGGACCCGCCGTGCCGCCTGTGCCACCAGCCGACGCGCGAGGCCCCGACCCCGGGCCGCCGGGGCGGTGCCAACGGCCAGTTCGTGGCCGTACGCGTCGTGGCGTTTGATTCCGGCTCCGGCCAGATAGGTGCCGTCCGCGTCCCGGACCACGAGCACCGGGCGGTCGAACAACCGCAGCCAGGTCGGCAGGCCGGGGGCCGTCGACTCGGTCCACTCCCCCACGTCGGGCAGTGGTGCGGGAGAACTGCTCCAGCGGAACGGGCCGTCGTGCACGGAGAAGGTAGGTAGGCCGACGGCCTGCGGCAGTGCCGCGAGCAGCCGGTCCGGCGCTCGCCCGACCAGCGCTCGGATCGCCGCCACCCGGTCCGGCGCGACGGAGAGCACCGCGCTCCGACCGGTGTCGACGGCGAGGGCCGGGCGCAACCGGCCGTCCCAGGCTGGCCTGGCCCGGCGCTGGGAGGCGACCACGTGCAGCCCCGGGCCGGCCGGCCACTGGCCGAGCCAGGAGGCCAGGTGCAGCTGCAGCCGCCGGTCGAGCATGCGTACCTCCGTCACCCACACGTCGTGGATCACCGTACGCCGGGCGGCCCGCGCGGGCGGGCCTTCCCACCGAGGCCGGGTGGTACGGGGTCAGGAGCGCCCCGCCAAAGCGCCGACATGCTGCCCAAAATCCGGGAACCGGGTGGCGATATCGATCGTCATAGGTATTTCCATATCTGGACACCTTTCTCTGGGACGGTATTGGTCATGCCCATTCAGCCGAACGCCCCCTTCCACCAGAACCCCACGCGCCTCTGGCGTGCAGCGGAGGCCACCGGACCCCTTCCGGCCCAGCCGCGCTACCGGGTGACCCGCACGACGGGCGAGCTGTCCTGGGCGAAGCTGAACAAGCTGCCGGCCGGAAGCTCCAGCCGGCACGGCCTCAACACGCGCTGACGGTGGTCGGGGACGACACACCGCAGGAGGACCAGCGGCGGCTTTCGCACACCTGTCGGGTAATTTCTTGTGGTCCGGCATCCGGCCTACGACAGGAGAAGCTCCGCGCATGGGCAAGAAGACGATCCACGTCTCCGACTTCACCGGCACCGTTCTGCAGCAGGACGACGAGGTGGTTCGTGTCGTCGTCCTGGAGCACCCGGACCTGGTCGCCGGGCCCGTGCAGCTCGACGCCACCCCGGGTGAGGTGGAGAGCATCGACGACGCCGCGCTGGACGTGGCGGTGGTGGAGATCCACGACCGGCACGGCGGCGGCGAGCCCCGACGGGTGGTCCTCACCGCCAGCGAGTTCGACGCGATGGCCACCGACGTTCCGATGGCGCAACTGCTGAGGACCGCCGAGCGGGTCCGCCCGCCGAAGGCCCGCAAGAGCCCCGAGAAGATCGACTACGGCACGCTGGAGCACGCCGGGAAGCCGCACCGGGGCCGGGTCACCGAGGAGGAGGCCCGACTCGTCCGCGAGCAGCTCGACGAGGTCAACAAGCGCCTCGCCGACGCGGGCGTACGCCAGATCGACCCGGCCGATCCGGAGCACGCCCTGCGCTACGGCTTCCCCGACGTCTCCTGAGACGAGCCGACGGCCGTCGTACCGGCGCTATCGAGCGTCGCCCTCGGGGGCGGACGCCTTGACGATGGCGGCGAGGGCGACGGCCAGGTCGGCCTCGACCGCTTCCTTGGTCAGGCCGAGATCGGTGAGCACACCCGCGCCGTCCTCCAACTCCAGCAGGGCGAGCAGGAGATGCTCGGTGCCGACGTAGTTGTGCCCGAGACGCAGCGCCTCCCGGAAGGTCAGCTCCAACGCCTTCTTGCCACGTCCGTTGTAGGGGATGAGGTCCGGAACCTCGTCGACTCCGGGCGGAAGGACGGCGCCGACGGCCTCGCGGACCGCCTCGGCTGTCGCCCCCCGGCCGGCCATCACCCTGGCGGCCAGTCCGTCCGGCTCGGCGAGCAGCCCCAGCACGAGGTGCTCCGGGCCGATCTCGGCGTTGCGGGCGGCGCGGGCCTCCTCCTGCGAGGCCATCACCACGTTGCGGGCCCGGGGGGTGAACCGGGCGAAGCCGGCGTTGGGGTCGAGCGCCGCGGCCTCGGTGGAGCCCTTCGCCACGAAGCGCTTCTGCGCCGCCTGCTTGGTGACCCCCATGCTGCGACCGATGTCGGTCCACGAGGCGCCCGAGCGCCGGGCCTGATCGACGAAGTGCCCGATCAGGTGGTCGGCGACCTCACCGAGGTGGTCGGCGGCGATCACCGCGTCGGTGAGCTGGTCGAGCGCGTCGGTGTGCGCCTTCTTGATCGCCTGGATCAGGTCGTCGAGCTTGACGTGGTTCTTCATCTGGAAAGGCTCGGTCATGCGTCAACCATAGGTTGACGAACTCCTCTCGTCAACCCCGAGTTGACGGTTGCCCGCGGGCGGGATTCTGGTCGCGACCGCCAGCGCGTATACCGTGGGCGCCGTTGTCGGCGGAGGAGGGGCGGTCATGCGGCTGCACGTCGGGTGCGCGATGTGGACCCACAGGTCCTGGCCACAGCCGCGTACGCCCCAGGAACGCCTACACCACTACGCGAGCTGGTGCGATGCCGTCGAGGGGAACACGACGTTCTACGCGACGCCCGCCCGGGACACCGTCGCGTCCTGGGCGGCGCAGACCGACCCGGGCTTCCGTTTCGTCGTCAAACTCCCCAAGGTCGTCACGCACGAACGCCGGCTCACCGACGTCGACGACCCGCTGCGCGCCTTCCTCGACGCGATCGAGCCCCTCGGCCCACGCGCCCACGCTCTGTGGATCCAGCTCCCGGGGTCGTTCTCGCCGTCCGACGTGCCCACCCTCGGCCGGTTCCTCGGACGACTTCCGCGCTCCCACCGGTACGCCGTGGAGGTCCGCCATCCCGCGTTCTTCACCGAGCCCCGCGCGGTCCGGCTGCTCGAGGAGACCCTGACGGCGGCCGCGGCCGAATGGATTCCCTTCGACACCACTGCGTTCTTCGCCAGCCCGCCAACCAGCGACGCGGAGCGCGACGCCTGGACCAAGAAACCACGGTTGCCACTGCGGTCGGTCGCGCTGACCGACCGTCCGATCGTCCGCTACCTGGGCCGCGACGACAGCGCCCGGACGGTCGAGGGCTGGCAGCGCTGGGTCGAGGTCGCCGCCGACTGGTTGCGCGAGGGACGCTCCCCCACCGTGTTCGTCCACACGCCTGACAACGCCGACGCGCCGAGGCTCGCCCGCCGCTTCCATGACGAGGTACGCGCACGCGTCCCCGGCCTCGCCGCACTGCCCGAACCGATACCTGTCGAACCCCTCACCCTGTTCTGAGCAGGTACGCCCCCGGTCACCGCTCGCGGTCGAGGAGGTCGTTGAGGTGATCGGCCGTACTGATCAGCGAGAGGTGGCTGAACGCCTGCGGGAAGTTGCCGATCTGCTCACCGTTGGGAGAGATCTCCTCCGAGTACAGCCCCAGCGGCGTGCTGTACGTGAACATCTTCTCGAAGGTCAGCCGAGCGTCGTCGAGCCGGCCGGACTGGGCGAGGGCCTGGACGTACCAGAAGGTGCACATGCTGAAGGTGCCCTCGGAGCCGGCGAGCCCGTCCGGCGAGGCCTTCGGGTCGTAGCGGTAGACGAGGCTGTCCGAGACGAGGTCGCCGTCCATGGCCCGCAACGTCGACACCCACATCGGATCGGTCGGCGAGATGAAGCCGAGCCCGGGCATCGCGAGAAGTGAGGCGTCCAGGATGTCGCTGCCGTAGTGCTGCACGAACGCGCCCCGTCCGGGATGGAATCCACGCGCCATGACCTGCTCGTAGACGGCGTTGCGCTCGACGGTCCAGCGGGCCGTGTCGCCGGGGCGTCCATGGCGCTTCGCGAGACGGATGGCACGGTCCAACGCCACCCAGGCCATCAGCCGCCCGTAGGTGAAGTCCTGCCTGCCGGACCGGGTTTCCCAGATGCCGTCCTCGGGCTGGTCCCAGTGGTCGCAGAGCCAGTCCATCAGCCCCGCCGTCTTCCGCCACGCCTCGTACGAGACGAAGAGCCCGTTCCGGCTGGCGAGATCCAGCGCCAGGAGCGCCTCGCCGTAGATGTCGAGCTGCAGTTGACCCGACGCGCCGTTGCCGATCCGCACCGGCGCCGACCCGCGGTACCCCTCCAGGTTGCCCAACACCTCCTCGGGGAGGTCCGGTGAGCCGTCGATCCGGTACATCACCTGGAGGGGAACGTCGCCGTCGCGGGCGTCACGGATGCGCGCGTCGAGCCAGAGAAGGTACTTCTCCGCCTCGTCGGTGAAGCCGAGGCGGAGAAGCGCGTGCACCGAGAACGAGGCGTCCCGGATCCACGTGTAGCGGTAGTCCCAGTTCCGCGGCCCGCCGATCTGCTCGGGCAACCCGGCCGTCGGCGCGGCGACCAGAGCCCCCGTCGGGGCGTACGTCATGAGCTTGAGCGTCATCGCCGACCGTTCGACCATCTCCCGCCAGCGGCCGGTGTAGGTGGAGCGGCCGATCCACCGACGCCAGTGGTCGCGGGTCTCGGCGAGCAGTTCACAGGCCTGCTCGATGCTGAGCGCCCGGGGAGCGTGCGGGCAGGCCGTCTCCAGAACGACGCCGCCGATGTCGCCGGCGTGCAGCTCGTAGCGGACACAGACGCCCTCCGCGTCCCGGTGGATGGTCCCGGTGTCGACCAACCGCTCCGCGTTCTTGAAGGGGGTCAGGGTGAGGGAGAGGGTCGAGCTGCGGAAGACGTCGCCCTCCGGGTGGACCTCGAGCTCGTACGGATCCCGCCCGTAGTTGAACCGTGGCCGGCAGTCGAAGCGGAACCGCATGCTCCCCCGAACCATCCGGACCAGCCGGATCAACCGGTGCTGGTCGGTGGCCCGCTCGCCCGTGACGGGCATGAAGTCCACCAGCTCCCCCACGCCGTCGGCGCTGTGGAAGCGGGTGATCAGGATCGGCGTACCGGGCAGGTAGAGCTGTTTGCTCGTGTAGTCGATGCCGTCCGGCGAGAGCTGGAAGTGCCCGCCCCTGCGGCGGTCCAGCAGGGCGCCGAAGACGCTCGGCGAGTCGAAGCGGGGCGCACAGAACCAGTCGATCGTGCCGTCCTTGCTGATCAGCGCGGCGGTCTGCAGATCGCCGATCAGGCCGTGCTCCTCCACTGCGGGGTACGTCTCCACGCTGGCTCCCGCCGCTCGTCGGGCTGACGGCGGCGACTACCCGGGATACCGCGCCCTACACGGCCCGTCATCTCCGTGTGGGACGAACGTGTCGGTGCCCACCGATAGCGTGACACCGGAGGCCAACGACGAGAGGACACCTGATGAGTCTGCGCGGATTCGCCACGCTGAACATCTGGGCGGACGACGTGGCGGCGGCCACCGAGTGGTACGCCCAGTTCCTGGGCCAGGACGCGTACTTCTCGCGGCCCGGCCCCGACGGACGTCCGGCCTACACGGAGTTCCGGGTGGGCGACTACCAGGCGGAGCTGGGCATCATCGACCGCCGGTACGCGCCACCCGGCGCGGCGACCGGGCCCGGCGGCGCCGTCATGCACTGGCACGTCGACGACCTCGACGCCACCGTGGCGCGACTCCTGGCCCTGGGCGCCACGGAGTACCAGCCGATCACGCCGCACGGGGACGAGGGGTTCGTCAGCGCGGCGGTGGTCGACCCGTTCGGCAACGTGCTGGGCGTCATGACCAACCCGCACTACCTCGACGTGCTCGCCGCACGTACGGCGACCTGACCTGGCGTGAGTCTTCCCTTCAGTTCCGCCGGTGCCCGTCCACCGCCCTCCGCACGAGCACGGCCCCCCTCTCGGCGTCCAGTCCGCTGGCGATGAGCAGGTCGTGGGCGGCCATGCGAAACTCGCCCGCGGCGATCAGCCCGGAATAACCCAGACGGTGGACGTGCGGGCGGGTGGGGTCCCCCACGGCCTCCCCCTGCGCCCGTCCGATCATTTCGACGCCCACCAGGATCTGCTCGCGGGCCTCCCGCGGCTCCGCACCGGCCTGGATCGTCCAGCGCAGGGTCAGCAGGGCGCAGGCCAGCAGGTCGATGGCCGCGGGAAACTCCTCGGGGATGGGTTCCTCGTCCTTGAGCGCTGTCGTGAGCCGTCGGGACAGGGAGCGGCAGCTGTGCAGGCTACGGTCCAGATGCTGGATCGACGCCGTGTGGAAGGTCAGGGAGTCGCGCTCCCGCCAGCGCAGGGGCGCGAGCCGCCCCACCTCCTGGGCGGCGCCGAGCCCCTCCTTCAGGGCGGTCAACTGGGGGCCGAGCTCCCGCAACCGACGCAGGCTCCGTTCGGCGCCGGCGAGATCGCGGATCCGCAGCGCCGCGGCCAGCTCGTGGATGGCGGCGGCCGCCGGTCCGACGACGGGCTCGGCCAGCCGCAGCAGCGTCCGTTGCGGGTGGATGGGCACCAGGAGCAGGCCGACAGCCAGCCCGACCAGTCCGCCGACCGCCGCGTCGACGAAGCGGGGGACGGACAGCTCGCGTACGGGTGGCTCCAGGGTGGCGATGAGCACCGCGGTGCCACCGGCCTGGGTGAGCAGCGAACCACCGCCCTTGAACAGGACGGCGAGGACGATCGCCAGCACGACTACCACGCCGGTCTGCCAGGCCCCGATGCCGAAGAACGGCATGAGCGCGTCGCCGACGGCCAGCCCGAGGATCACCCCGACCAGCAGCTCGACGGTGCGCCGCAGGCGTGACCCCATCGAGGCGGCCACGATGCCGACCGCGGTGGTGGGCGCGAGAATCGGGGACGGGTTGTGCAGGAACTGGTACGCCACGTACCAGGCGATCGCAGCCGCGAAGCCGGCCTGCACCGCGAGCAGGCCGTACAGGCGCAGCCGCCAGGCGCGGGAGCGCAGCCCCTCGCGTGCTCGCTCCCGCAGACCAGCGACCATCCGGCGCACCCTGAGCCATCCGTGCGGTGAGGCGCCGCCTTCGGTCTCCGGCTCCTGGTCGGCGGGCACGCGCGCCGCTTACCCACGACGCGCGCGCCTATCCGCCGGGGTCACCGCCGCCGGTGGCTTACTTGTCCGCTGGCGGCGGCAGCAGTTCGGCGTGTCGGACGGTCCAGTCGCCCCTGGTCACCGGGGCGAACGCCGCCGGCGCCAGGCAGGTGCCGACCGTCCCCTCGCGCCACTGACCGTCCGGCCCCTGGTCGGCGTTGACCACCGACCAGGAGAAACCGACCCGATCGCCGCCCGGCCCGTCGTACACGCTGAAGCCCAGACGCCTACCGACCAGGTCTGCCGCCGGCGTGTCGGCCTCGGTGACCACGGCGGTGAGGCTCGCGGTCCGCTCGGCCGTGACCAGGCAGTCGACGCGGGCCGCGAAGCGGACGGTGAGACCGTTCGCGGCGACCCGGTGGGCGACGCGAACCGTGCCTGTCGCGTCGGTGGGCAGGCCGTGCGGCGCGCCCGGCAGTGCCCGGGTGTACGGGGTCGCTCGCGCGTCGAAGGTGAAGCTGCGTACGTCGTTGTCCGGCGAATACGTCAACCTGACCTCGCCCGACCCGACGACGCTGGCGACCCTCGGCCGGTGCGGTGTGGCGTTGGCGCCCGGCACGGCGACAAGCGTCACGCCGACCATGATCGCCGCCGTGCCCAGCCCCCGAAACGTGTTCCTCATCGGTCCTCCCTCGTAGCGACTGTCGTCGCTGTCGGGATCCACGTTGCCGGCTCGCGCGAGCCATGCCATCCCCCGGCCGCGCGAGCCGTCTCCACCCCCGGAGGGAGCATTCGTTGGCCACGGCTCGTCAGCACCTGTCGACCCGCGTGGCAGCCGGAAGCAACGTGAGGCTCATCCATCGCCGGCACAGAGCCGATCCTCCGGCTCAGCGGTGCAGGGTGACGGTGACCCGCCCGGTCGCGGTGCCCGACGGGTTCACCACCACCGTGTACGTGCCGGTGGCCGGCAGCCTCGTCGCGTCGACAGTGCCGGCGCCGTTGATGACGCAGCCGCTGGCCAGCAGGATGCCGTCGGGGCCACGCGGCTCCAGTACGCCGCACTGGTCGGGCAGGGTGGCGGCGCTCGCCGTCAGGGCCACGGAGGTTCCCGCCGAGCCGGTGAACCGGTAACCGATCAGCGCACCCGGCCGGTCCACGACAGCCACCACCGCCGGCCCGTCCAGGGTGATCGTGGCGCTGCCGTCCCGACCGGCGAAGAGCCGCAGCGCGACCTCACCTGTGGTGCGGTCCACCGGATCGACCACCACCGTGTACGCGCCGTCGGCGGGCAGCAGCGTGCCGTCGACCTCGCCGACGCCGTTGACGACACAGCCGGTGCTCAGCAGTTGCTCGTCGGCGTCCTCGATCCGCAGCGGCGAGCACTGGTCGCTCAGGGTGCTCGTCGGCACCTCCACGAAGACCCGCTCGCCGGCCCGGCCGGTGAACCGGTACCGGGCCTGCGCGCCCGGCTGCCCGATAGTCGCGGAGACCGCCGGCCCGTTCGACTCGACAGTGCCCACCGTGTCCGAGGCGGCGTAGACCCGTACGGTGGCCCGGCCGGTGTCGCCCGTCGCGGCGGTGACCTCGACCGCGTAGCTGCCGGCAGCGGTCAGGTCGACGCGGTCGATGAAGCCGGAGCCGTTGATGTTGCAGCCACTGCCCACCTCCCGGCCCTCCGGGTCGAGAAGCCGGTACGCGGAGCAGCGATTGGCGATCCCACTGGCGACGACGTCGACGAAGACGGCGTCCCCGGCGCGGGCCGGGAAGGTGAGCCGATCACCACCCGGGGTGAGGGCGGCGGTGGCGACAGGCGTGGCGGCGATCGGCACGGCCGGCGGTGGTGCGATCCGCTCGGTGGCCGCGCCGCCGACGGCGAACTCGGGTCGGCCGCTGACTCCGACGTCGAAGACGCAGTCGGCGAGCGCGGCCGGGGCGGTGACGCCGGCCCAGCGGCACAGTTCCTCCGCCGCCGCCCGGCGACCCGGATCGAGGTCGGCAGTCGTCATCGGCCGCTCGGGAAAGGAGCGGTCGGTGAAGGTCCCGGTGTCCTGGTCGTCCTCGTAGTGCAGCAGCGAGCGCTCCTGCGCGATGCGCCAACCGTCCGCGTACGCCGGGTAGAGCTTCTCGAAGGGCACCGGTTGCGCAAGCGCCGGCCCGGAGGCGGGGGCGATGTCGTCGCCCGGGTCGCCGTCGAAGTCGCCGAGCAGGCCGCGCACCTTTCCGGCCCGGCTCTTGTCCAGCTTCACCAGCAGCCGGTAGCCGTAGTGGCCGATCTGGTCCACGGCCGCCGCCGAACCGTCCGGCCAGCGCAGGTCGTAACCGTCCGCCGGACCGGTGTCGGAGGGCCGGCGGACCAGGGCGCCGCCACCGCCGAGGTCGGTGCGCTCTGGCGGTACGGCGACCTGCGCGCCGTCGACGTACACCCGGGTTCCGCCGCCGCTGAGGGTGAGGCTGACCCGGCGCTCGCCGACCCGGAAGGCGACGGCGGTGTTGACCGAGGCGGTCCGGGTGCCGGCCATCGGGGCCTGCCGGACCTGCACCTCCAGCGGATCGCCGCCGGTCGCGGTGACGAGCACGAACTCGCCGACCGCCTGGAAGTCGTAGTAGGCCCGGTCGAAGGTGACCAGGTGCGGATCGCCGTTGGTGCTCGCGCAGGCGGCACCCTCCTCGCAGAGCTTCGTGGGCCCCTTCGCCGGCGGCTTCTTCTTCGCCGGCTTCTTGCACTCGTCGAGGTTCTTCGGCAACGGCTTGCCGTCGTACTCGGTGCGTGGCGGCAGTCCCTTCGCCGCGCGGTAGCGGTTCTCCGCGAGCGTCGCCTTCACCTCGGCGGTCTTGATCCCGGTGGCGCCGCACTCGCCCGCCGGCACGGCGCTGCGGGAGATGTCGTCGGCGTGGTTCAGCTCGTGGTACAGCGCGGCGCACGGGTCGCGGACCACCCCGTCGCCGTACGGGTCGGTGGAGGTCGGGTTCCAGGTGACCGTGGAGGAGCCCCTGCCATCCGCGCTGTCCGGGGTCTCGAAGGCACCCGAGCCACCCGGGGTGGGGATGATCCGCACCTTCGGCGACTTCGGATCCTTGAGCCGGGCCAGAATCCCGGTCGGATCACCGCCGGCCGCCGCGAACCCCTGCAGGCAGCCGTCGACCGCCGCCTGGAAGTCGACGCCGGCGACGGGCACGCCGGAGTTCGGGTCGACCGTGTACGCCGCTCGGGCCGGCGGCGCCGCCGTGACCACGAGCCCACCGACGACGACCAGCAGCAGGGCGGCGGCGCCCGCCGGGGACCGGCGGCGGACCCGCAGGACCACTGTCGCGACGACGAGCAGCAGCACGAGCGCGGTGCCGCCGAGCAGCCAGGCCCATCGGGGTACGCCCGAACCGCCGTCACCGACGACGAAGGTGGCGGTCCGCAGCGCGCTGACCCCCACACACGAGTTGGCGGCACCGCTCACCGGCAACGTTACGTAACCGGCGGTCACCTCGTACCGGCCGGCCGCCCCGATCGGCCAGAGCGTGTCCAGCCCACCGCCGTCCGGCGTCGCGGCCACCGAACGCAGCACCACGTCACCGGCGTCGTCACCGTCGTGCACCCGGACGGCTGTCAACGGCACGGTCATGCTCGTGCCCTGCTCGACAGTGGTGAGGCCGGCGGTGGCGACCGCGGCCACCCCGTCGGCGTAGAAGCTGCGGCCGAGCACCGGCGCCACGTCGTGCCCGTCCCGGCGTACTCCGGTCACCTGGACGGTCCCGGTGGCCTCGGTCGCCAGCGCGCAGGCCGCGCCCGTCGAGTTGGTGACGGTGAGATCCAAGCGGACCGGCTCACCGACCCGGTAGGACTGTCGCTCCGCGCGCAGCCCCAACCCCAGGCCATCGTCCGCGGCCGCCGTGCCCTGCCCGACCACCAGCGCGGCAAGCAGTACGGCGACACCGGCCGCGAGTCGCGCCATCAACCTCATGGAGGCTGACTGTAGGGCCGGTCCGCCCTTGTTCCCGCGCACTGTCGGGCAGTGGTCGCAACCGTGGCTCGCCGGCCCCGCGGCCCACCCCGCTCGTTGATCCGGTACGCGTCAGCGACCGCCGCCAAGAGCTGACCAGGCTGCCGTCAAGGGGTGCGGCGTTCTCCCGTGTCACCGGGCAGCCACCGCAGCGCGGCGTCGGCAGTGTCCTCCGGGGTGCTGTTGAAGGCGATCGCCGCGCCGGGAGCGTACTGCCGGACGAGATTGACCACCTTCTCGAAGAGCGGGAGCAGCGGCTCGTGCTTGCGGATGCCTCCACCGACCACCACGCAGGCGTAGCCCCTGCGGGTCAGGGCCTCGACAACAGCGGCTTCGGCGTCGTCGTCGGGCGCGACCAGGCACAGATCGGCCTCGACGTCATGCTCCGCGAAACGGGCCTGACCGCGCGCTATCGCCGCCACCACAGGCTCCGGGTCCCACCCCGGGATCCGTGCCGGATCAAGACCGATCACCAGTACGGGACCCAGCGCCATACGCACTCCCTGTAGAACGGTCCAGTCTTGCTCAGCAATGTCGATGCTGCCACAGGGGTGGCAGCATCGACCGTGGCGTTCGCTCCGGCTGGCCGCGACGGCCTCAGCCCCGAGTTGATCGATCACCTGGTGGCACGGGTACGAGAGCGTCGGCTCGCTGTGGCCTGATGGGGCGATATCAGTAGGCCGCTTGGCTGCTCTACGGGGACGGAACGTCCGGTAGCAGGTCGTCGTCGCGTCCGGTCTGGGGTAGCCCGGCCACAGTGGCGATGGCGTTGACGGCCTCGTTCAGTCCAGTGGTCTCGGGTAGGACGAGTTCGTCGGGCCAGCCCAGGACGTCGTGGGCGGCGTACCAGCCGCTCATGTGCTCGGCGGTGAACTCACTGACCTGCGGGCGTGTGAGGTGCCGGCGCAGGGTCTCGGCCAGGGACACGTCGAGGTAGCAGAACAGGGACCGCCCGCGGTGGCCGTCCCGCAGGGCGGCCAGCACGCTTCGGTAGCGGCTGCTGTGCATGATGCCCTCCAGCACCACGTGATAGCCGTGGTCAAGCGCGAACCGAACGGTCTGCGCGATCAGCGCAGGCGCGATGCCGCCGGGCTTGTCCCGTTCGCGCAGCAGGATGCGGCGCAGGTAGTCCTGCTCAACCAGGGCGCAGCCCCGGCCGTTCCGGCGTCGTAGCTCGCGGGCGATGCTGCTCTTGCCGGAGCCGGAGTTGCCCCGGACGCAGACGAGGATCGTGTCCGGGCTGCCAGTGGGTTCAGCGAGCACGACGCCTCCTCGGCTTCAGTCGTTGCGCACGGTGAGTTCGAGGGCGGCGACGGCCAACTGGGTGAGGTCAGGAAGTTGGTCCTCGCCGAGGGTGACGCCGCGCAGGTTGTCCAGCGGCGTCTTGAGGCCCTGGAGCCGGTTGCCCCGCAGGTCGGTGCCGTCGAGGTGGCAAGAGTCCAATTCCAGTCCGGCGAGGTCACATGACCGCAGCGCGATGCGCGGTAGTCGGCAGGAAGACCACGCGCCGTTGGCGAAAGTGCAGTCGGTAAACGCGACCGAGCCGGCGGCGGTGACGCGTTGGAAGGTGGCGTAGTCGAAGCGACAGCCGTCGAACAGGACGTCCTTGAGGCGTACGTCGGTGAGTCTGGTGCCGGTGAATCGGGAGCCGGTAATGGCGCAGCGCTCGATGGTGATGCTGGTCAGGGTCGCGCCGGAGAAGTCGGTGCGGGTGATCTCGCAGCCGTAGAGGCGGCCGGCTTCCCAGGTGCTCTCGCTCAGGTCCACGCCGGTGATCAGACTGCTGCGGATACGGGCGTCCTCAAGGTGGGCACTGCGCCAGGCGGCGCCCTCGACGAGGGCCTCGGTGAGGGTGCCGGCCAGGTCCGTCGTGGTGTCGAGGTCGTCCGGTTCGAGGTCCGGCAGCAGGACCTTCACGTCGCCGATCGTGGTGGTGCGCATGTGTCCTCAACCTGTGTGCGCGCGGGGTAGGCACGCCACCCCGCGGGTCCCGTGGTGGGGCTACTTTTTCTTGTTCCAGTTGTCCCAGCCGGGTCGGCTGTCGAACTTACCCTTGTTAGCCCAGGCGGGGCGGTTGTCGAACTTCGCCGCGTCGATCGACGCTACCGACCGCTGCGGGTCGACGCCGAGGCGAGCGAGTTGCTCGGGTGCGGCGTTGACGAGAGTCGCGAGAGCATTGGTCATGGTGCTCCTCCTTGAGGGGTGAGGTGGTCCGCGGCGGCACGAACGAGGGCCTGTCGAGTGGTCCGGCAGTAGGTCGTCTCTCGGGCGGTGAACGTCGCGTGCTCGAAGTAGCGGTTGCCGGCCTGGGCGCCGCGGCAGAAGTCGTAGAAGGCGCAGTGGTCGGCGCAGTCGTTGAGGGCCGTGACGAACTCGGCGACGTAGCCCAGGTCGCCGGCGCCGGCGAGCATGGCGGTGATGGGCTGATGAAGGACGTTGCCGGCGATGAAGTCGCCGTATCGCGGCTCGGTGATGCCGAGCAGTTCCGGTGACAGCAGCACCACCTGCCCATCCCAAGAGACGGTCGGGATCGGCTCGTACGGCTCGTGGTCGACGCGGCCGGCGCGGGTGGCGGCGAGATAGTCGGCCAGCCGGTCCACGTCGCGGATCCGCAGAGGGCTGCCGCCGGCGCGACGTTCGACAAGGCGCTGCCAGAACCGGTACGCGGCGTCCTCCGACACCGGTGCCCGGTCGGCGCCCTCCTGCTCTTCGATGTTGAAGCCCACCGACTCGCAGCCGGGCAGGCCGGTGAAGAAATCGATGAGGGCTTCCGCGTGATCGATGGTTTCCGGGGTGACTACACAGATCACCGAGTACCTCAGCCCTGCGTCGGCCAGGGTCTGTATGCCGCGCAGAGTGCGGGCGTCTGTTGACGTGCCGGCCCGGTCGAGGCGGTTCCGGTTCAGCGCGCCCGGTCCGTCGATGCTGACCCCGATCTCGAAGCCGTAGGTGGTGAAGAGCTCGCACCATTGTCGGTTGATCAACGTCGCGTTCGTTTGGATCTCGTGACGCACCATCCCCGCGCGGCGGAGCTCCTCGAATGGGTCTAGTAGATCCCGGAACAACCCGGTGGGTGTGGCGGTGGGTTCGCCCCCGTGCCACACGACGCTCACCGGATGCTCGCTGTTCTGCTGGGCGATCGACCCGGCGCAAGCCTGCGCGACCGCGCCGCTCATCAGGCGGAGGGATCTCCGGTCGGGCAGGTAGCAGTAGGTGCAGTCGAGGTTGCAGAAGCTCGTCGGCTGCACGACCAGGGTGTGGAAGCTGCCGGCGACCGCCGGCTGGCCGGTCGCGTTGATGAGGCCGATGCCATTCACGAGGAGGCCTCTTCGATGTTGGCGGCCGTCGTGGTACTGACGCGGTAGGCACGGGTGTGGCGGGCGGGCCAGCCGAGGAACCGGTCGAACATGTCGGCGGCGCTGCCCGTGACGCTCGGGTTGAGCCGATGCAGGTCGTCGATCGCGTCGTGCAGGCAGCCGGCCAGGTAGAGGAACAGGCTCACCGGCTCTTCCCGGTACTCGGCGAGGAGCGCGAGCTTCGCCGCGCCGCAGGGCCATGGCTGCCCGCACCGGCGGCACAGCCACAGCGGGCACATCGGCAGATGTTCCACCTCGGCTGGCGCGACCCGGTTCGCCGCGAGACGGCGCTGTTGCCCGGTCACCGGCGACCGCCCTCGCGGGCCTGCTGCTCGAACAGCCGACGCCGAACGAAGGTGAGCAGCGGAGGATCAGCGCGCCGCACCTGCCCCTGTAAGGACGTCCACCTGGGCTCGGGGCGCCGGGACTGGCTGGCCATCGCGTTACGCGAGACGTACACCGTCATGCCTCCACCCCCGCCAGGAACGATGAGCGGCGGGCTCGCCGGGGGAATGGCGAGCCCGCCGCCGCATCACGGCGGCTGGGAGTAGGCCGCCGATCACCCACCCACGCAGCCCTCATGGCGGTACGCAGACGGGGAGAACACCGAGACAGTTCGTTCCAGGACGGGCCGAGCCAGCGGCCCAAGCCGTGGTGTGGTGCGCCGCCCATCGATCCCTCCATCTGCAGCTCCCTGTTAGTCATCCCCGACACCGGCATCGACACGCGCCGGTGATCTGGGGTGAACTGAACGTAGGGGCGGTTCATACGGAGGACCGGGAAAATCCTTACCGGGTCTGGCGGCCTCCAGCGGGCAGGGTGATGGTGTGCGAGGGATGACGGACGACATGACGATCGGCCAGCGCGTCGCCTTCTACCGGCGTCGACGAGGGCTCTCCCAGGAGGTGCTGGCCGGTCTGGTCGGCAAGACCCAGGAGTGGTTACGCAAGGTCGAGACGAACCGGGCCGACCTCGACCGGCTGTCAGTCATACGCGCGATCGCCAAAGCCCTCGACGTGTCCCTCGGCGACCTGATCGGTGCACCGAGCCTGTTCGAGTGGTCGGACGACTCAGGGCGCGAGACCATCCCGGCCTTGCGGGCCGCGCTTCACGACTATCGTCACCTCGCCCCGACGCTGGCCAGCACGGGGGACATCGCGGCCCCCGCCCTGCGCGAGATCGAGATCGACGTCGCCGAGATCTGGACCGCCTACCAGCACTCGCGATACGGCACCCTTGCCCGTCGGCTGCCCTACCTCATCCATGACTGCCTCACCGCCACGGAGGCGTACGACGGAGGCGATGGCCAGCGAGCGCACGCGATGACCGCCTACGCCCATCAGCTCGCCGCGTTGTTCCTCACCAAGCTCGGCGAAGGTGACCTCGCGTGGACCGCCGCCAGCCGTGGACTGGCCGCCGCCAACGCCAGCCACGACCACGTCGTCATCGGCTCGCTCAGCCGTTCCGCCGCGCACTCGCTGGCGTCCATCGGCGAATATGCGCAGGCTCGTGGCCTCGCCGCCACGGCGGCGCAATTCCTGGAACCACGGCTCGCCAAACCCACTCCGCAGCTGCTGTCGGTCTACGGCAGCCTGCACCTCGTCTGCGCGCTGGCCGCCGCCCGAGACGACGACCGCGCCTCCGCCGACACCCACATCGCCGAGGCCGATGCCGCCGCACGGCGGCTCGGCGCCGATGGCAACCACGTCTGGACCGCCTTCGGGCCGACCAACGTGTCGATCCACAAGACGACAGTGGCGATGGAACTCGGCGACGTGCAGCGCGCCATCGCCATCGGCGCCCCACTCGACACCAGCACGGTGCCCGTCGAGCGGCAGGTTCGGCACGCCATCGAAACCGCCCGGGCACTTGCCCGGTGGAACCGCATCGACGACGCGCTCGCGGCGCTTCTGGACGCCGAGGTCATGGGCCCCGACCAGGTGCGCTACCACCAGCTCTCCCGCGACCTTGTCCGGGACATCCTCACCCGCCCTCGGCCGCCTCGACTGGCCGTCGAACTCAGCGACCGGATGGGCGTTCGATCGGGAGGACCGCGCTGGTAGCCGGGCTCAAATCAGCCGGCTCGTGTAGCCAGCCGCTACCAGGCGCTCGAAGGCCGCCCGTACCTCGTCCGGCGTCTCCTGCGGGATCGCGAACCCGCGCTCCGCGTACACCTCGATCCGCTGCGTGTCGCCCACCAGCATGTCCACTACCCGCCGGGGATCGCCGATGCTGCGCACGTAGTCGTCCAGTTCGAGTGGGTTCGACGCGCACACCACATCGACCTCCGGCCACATCAGCCTGCAGGTGGCGTAGGCCCGACGCTGCTGGTAGGGCCGCGACATGATCAGCACCGACTTCACCGGGATCCGGTGTTCGGTCAGGAGCTGGCGCGAGTACTCCAGGTTCTGGGCGGTGTTCGTGGCACGCGGCTCCACAAGAATCGCTTCCGGGGGCACACCCTGCCCAACGGCGTACTCGCGGTAGTGGACCGCCTCTCCACGCGGGAACCGTTCGACAGTGGTCGGGGCGTTCGCACCGGTAAAAACGATCCATGGAAACAGGCCCGCTTGAAACAGCCGCGTTGCGATTACCGCAACGCCGAGGTCATGGCTTCCCAACCCGATGCCCACGTCGCAAGGGCGCAACTCGTGGCGCATGTCGTGGTAGCGCCACAATGTCTCGACGTCAGCCCGGACCTCGTCCGGGAGCACGCGAGTCGGCACCGCCGCCTGCCGGTCCATCAGCATCCGCCGGGTAGGGCCAGCGCTCGAGTTTGGTTCACGCCCCGTTCCCTCATGGCGTCAGCGTAGGGCAGGCCGGGGCCGATCCCGATCAGCTACAGCTCCTCTGTCTACCGCGGGACATTCAAGCAGGGCCGACACCATCAGCGCCATCGGCACCGCTCCCTCCGTCGGCGCCAGCTCGCGTACCTGAACCCACAACGCCATCTCGCCGGCCTCGCGGACGGCCGTACCGAGCCGCGCGATCTGCGGCAAAAGAGTGTGCTGCCTACCGTTGCCCCGCACCGACGGTTCCTCCGCCGACCGCTCCCGGCCCACCAGGCCCAAGTTGTGCACCAGGTGAGATCCCGGTGGGCGGTCAACCGCGGCACCTCCACCACCACCACCGCGATGTCGCTCGTGGTGGCCCACCCTGCGATGCCAGAAACGACAGGATCCGCCGAGCGACAGCTCACGACCACCGGCCACCCATCGATGATCCCCCACCCCGTCGACGTCCCGCCATCCCGGCGATCCGGCGCCGCGGTGACGCCCCAGAAGAACTCCCGCACCCCTCAAAACGGGTTTTGTGAGACGTTTTCCATGATCACTGTTCACCGAATCAGTCGAAGAGTTGACGGCAGAAGCCGCAGAACCGGCATACCGCGTTCCGCCGAGATCGCCGGACCTCGGCTCCGAGCCCATTCGGGAACCGCCAACCGGAACCGATCCGGAATCATCGACAGCCGCAATTCCCGGCCGCCGCCCGACCATCCCGCGCCGGCAGCCGCCGACCGGGTCCCGGAGCACCCCGCGGCGCCGCGTCCCACCGACGCCACCCCGGTCCATCGGCTCCCGAGCACCCACCGAGCGACCACCCACCACCGGCGTACGCGAAAAAGGCCCCGACCCAGTGTGAACCACCAGGTCAGGGCCTTTGTTTGGTGCGCCGCCAGGGACTCGAACCCCGAACCCGCGGATTAAGAGTCCGCTGCTCTGCCAGTTGAGCTAGCGGCGCTCGCCGGCAACGGGAAGAGACGTTAACACGTCCCCGATTCTGCTTTCGGACCCGTCCCGCACCGGGGTTCAGTGCGCGGGGTTGGGCGTGTGCGGCAGCTTGCCGAGTTGCCGCCAGTTCGTCTCCGCGACGTCGACGCCGTAGTGCTTGGCGGCGGCGAGGATGTTCTGAAAGGCCAGGTCGCGGTCCTTGTCGGTGACGCCCTGCACCTGGTCGAAGCGGGCGATGGCGTTACGGACGTGGCTCGCGTCGGTCATCGGTTCCTTGCGCTCGTCGGGGAACGCGAAAACGCTCTCCGGCAATTCGCGCTTGTCCTTCTCCGACAGGCCGCCGTGCTTCTCGTGAGGCTTCCAGGTTGTCTTCATCACCCACCATTACCCACTTGTTGTCCGGTAGCACATGCGGCACCGACGAGGTGTGGGCGGCAGCGGGAACGGCCCGGGGCCGGGCCGTGATCGGCCCGGCCCCGGTGTGGTCGGTCGGTCAGCTCCGCAGGCTCCACCGCTGGTTCGCGCCACCGTTGCACGACCAGAGGATGATCTTCGTGCCGTTGGCGCTGGCCGCGCCGTTGGCGTCGAGGCAGAGCCCGGACTGGCCGTTGGTGATGGTGCCGTTGGTGTTGACGTTCCACTGCTGGTTGAGGCCGCCGTGGCAGTCCCAGATGATGACCTGGGTGCCGTTGGCAGTGCCCGCCCCGGACGCGTCGAGGCACTTGTTGCCGTACACCGTCAGTTGCTTGCTGGCGGTGGAGGTCCACCGCTGGTTCGTGCCGCTGCCGCAGTCCCAGAGCTGCACCTGGGTGCCGTTGGTGGTGGAGGAGTTGGGGACCTCCACGCACCGGCCGGACTGACCGCCCACGAGCTGCCCGCCCTGCGGAGTGCCGCCGCCGCTCTGCTGCCGGACGATCGACGTCGACTCGGCCGACCGGTTGCCCTGTGCGTCGACGACGAAGAGCCGGTACTCGCCCTGGGTTGCCGGCACGGCGATGGACGTGGCGGTGCCGGCCGCCCTGGTCATCGTCGCCCCGGCGGTGAAGGTGGTCGTGCCGGACGGCGCCAGCCAGACCGACTTGGTGGCGTCGCCGGTGCTGCGGATCGGGATCGTCGCCGTGGCGCTGGTGACGAACGTGCTGGCCGGCAGCACGTAGTTCGGTGCGGAGAACCTGCTCGCCGGGATGATGTCCCGGTAGGCGTCCTCCAGGCCGGAGTTAGCCGCGATGCTGTAGGCCGCCGCCGGCCAGACGTAGTCGGACGAGACGAGGATGTCGGCGACAGTGCTGTTCGGCAGGTTCTTGTTCGAGACCTTGTTGATCGGGCCGTAGATCTGCGTGATGCTCAGATCGTGCTTCCGGCCGAAGTCGTCGGAGTTGATCATCCAGGTGACGTTCTTGTCGATGTTCAGGACGTTGTCCCGGAAGGTGATGAACGCCGATCCCTCGTCCGGGTGGAGTCCGTACTTGTGGCCCGAGGGCACGCCCTGGAAGTAGTTGTTGGTGATCGTCGTCCCGGGTTGGCTGCCCAGCGTGTAGATGGGCGCCGTGTCGCTGAGGCGCTGGACCGTGTCGACGATGTGGTTGTAGCTGATGGTGTTGTTCCGCGCGGTCGTGGTCGGCCGGTTGGGCACGATCGAGCCCGATGACCCGTCGAAGTTCCACCAGCCCCAGCCCATCGTGATGCCGGACCAGGGGGCCTTCTCGATCCGGTTGTGCTGGATCGTCAGGGTGTCGACGAAGTACGCCGAGATGGGGCTGTGTCCGTTGAACAGGACCGCGCTGTCGTACAGGTAGTTGTTCTTGATGTCGATGTTCTTCGGCAGCCCCTCGACCTGCGGGGAGTACTTCTCCCGGTTGGTCGACGTGCCGTCTCCGATGTAGACGTGCTGGGGATGGCCGACGTCGATGGCGGATCCGGCGACGTCGTTGGTGTAGTTCCCGATCAACTGCGTGTTCTGCACGTCGTTGACCATGCTGATCCCGTCGGCGCCGGTGTGCTGGATCCGATTGCGTTGCAGGAGGATCCCGTCGGCGTTCTGCACCTGGACGATGCCGGGCGTGACGTCCACGTTGCGGTAGTAGTAGACGTGGAAGTTGCCCTTGGCGTACACCTGGGCGCCGAGGTTGCCCTGCTGCGCCTGCTTGAAGGACGAGCCCGCGACGTTGAACAGGTTCCAGTCGGAGTGCTGCACGGTCAGGCCGGAGAAGGTGATGTTGCGCGCGTGGCTGCTCGTGGAGGTGCCGGCGACCCGCAGCACTGTGGTGACGTTGTTCGGCGCGAAGGCCGACGCGGTCGACATGTCCTCGGTGCTGGCCTTGTAGTAGTAGACGGTCTTGCTGCTCTTGTCGAAGTAGAACTCGCCGGGCGCGTCCAGGAACTCGTACGCGTTCATGAGCTTGTGGGTGCCGCCGACCTGGGCGTTGCCGTTGAACGAGCCCTGCGCGATGGCCGCGCCCGGCTGCTGGAACAGGGCGACCCGGTTCGCGCCGTCGGAGCTCGTGGTCACCTGGCGGACGCCCACGATGGCCGTGGTCCAGGTCGTCCCCGTCTCGATCTCCAGGTCGTCCTGGTTGCGGGCGATGGCGGGGAAGTCGTTCAGGCTGTATTTGGCGCCGTCGCACTGCGACCCCGACTCCCACGCCCAGGCGGCCTGGCCGGCCGTGACGGTGTAGGTGCCGTAGCACCCTCCCGAGCTGATCGTCTTCGACGCCATCTGCGCCCGCTTGTCGTTGACGTAGAGCGCCCGCAGCTTGGTGCTGCGGTCCAGCGGGGCCTTCCAGATGTTGCCGCTGTGCTGGGTCCAGCCGGTCACCGGAACACCACCGTCGAGGACCGGGGTCTCGTTGTTGTAGGCGGCGTAGACGACCCGGAAGCCGTTGGTGCCGGAGTCACTCGACCCGAACTCGACGGTGCTGCTCACCGGATAGGTGCCACCGCGCAGATACACGTTGATGTCGCCGGTCATGTTCGTGTTCACCGTACGGACAACGTCCCGCGCACGTTGCAGACTCTTGAACGGCGCTTCGAGCGTCCCGGGATTGGCGTCGTTTCCGTCCGGGGCGACGTAGTAGGTGGCCTGGGCAGCGGCCATGGCCGGCCGTTGCTGTGTCATCACGGCCGGCAGCGTGGCGGCGACGAGCATCGCCGCCGCGATCAGTGCCGTACGGGTGGTGGATGCGGCTGATCTCACGTGCTGTTCCTTTCCTGGTCGTCGATGTGGTGCCTGAGGCGTGTATCGAGCGACGAGCAGGAAACAGCGACGCCACTTAAGGACCGGCGGGGGCACCTGCCGCCCGGCCGCACTCTTTTGCCAATCGCTACGAACTGTCTCCCGGAGCGTAAGTCACACGTGTGACGACTGCAATACGAGATCGTAACCTGTCTATGCGTAAACAGCTTCAAGGTGGGGCAAAACAACCACCGCGACTACTGGCCTCCGCCAGATCATCCGATGAATTTCAGCCGTGCTTTCCGGTGACGAAGCGCGGTCTCGACCGGCTCGGGCCGGGGCCGAACGGCACCCCGACCCGAGCCACCTCGTCAGCTGAGGGAGAAGTCCGCCAGCCGCAGCGCGGAGTCGAACACCAGGTACACGTCCTGCGTGCCGGCGGCCCGGGCCACCTCGGCGCTGACGCTCACGTACCGGTAGTCGTCGCCGGTGCTGGGCACGGTTGCCGTACCGAGCAGCCGGCCGGTGGGTGAGCCCAGCCGGACCTGGATCGTGCCGGTACCCACCGTGGCCCTGGCGACCCTCGCCGTGAACGTGTGGGCGCCGGGGCGCAGGGCGGAACCGGTGAAGGAGATCCACTGGCCGGCGGCGGTGGCGCCGACGGCCGTACCCCGCGCCTTCGACTCGTCGACGAGCCGGACCCCCGCGTACCGATCGAAGTTCTCGGCCCTGGTGGTCCGGGAGAGGTCCCGGGCCGGGATCGTCTCGCCGCGCACCGCGACAGCCGTCCGGGCCCGGATGTCCTCGGCGTTCGCGCCGACAAGCAGGTCGTACGTGGATGACTCGACCACCCACCGGCTCCGGGTGACGTCCCAGTTCGCCAGGTCGGCGACTGGCAGCCGGAGCGTCACGGCCCGGGTCTGCCCGGGTGCGAGCTCCACCCGCTGGAACGCCTTCAGCGCCCGGATCGGGGTCTTCACCCGCGAGGCGCGCTGGTGGGTGTAGAGCTGGACGACCTCGGACCCGGCCCGGCTGCCGGTGTTTGTCACGTCGACAGTGACCGTGACGGTGCCGTCGGCCGCGACCGACCGGGCGTCGGCGCGGGGCTGGCCGTACCGGAACCGGGTGTACGACAGCCCGTGGCCGAACGGGTAGAGCGGCTTCGCGGTGCTGTAGAGGTAGGTCTGCCCGGACGAGATGATGTCGTACTCCAGCAGGTCCGGCGGTAGTTGCCGGTCCGAGCGGTACCAGGTCTGGGTGAGCCTGCCCGACGGGTTGCGGTCGCCGAACAGGACGTCGGCGACGGCGTGCCCGGTCTCGGCGCCCGCGTGGGTGGTCCAGACGATCGCCGGGACGTGCTCCTGCTCCCACCCGATGGTGACCGGGTAGCTGGTCTGCAGCACCAGCACTGTGTGCGGGTTGGCCTTGGTCACGGCCTTGACCAGCGCCTCCTGGCCGGCGCTCAACGCCGTCGAGGTCCGGTCGTGCGCCTCGCGCCCGTTGATGAACGGGTTGCTGCCGACGACCAGGACGGCGGTGTCGGCGGCCTTGGCCGCCGCGACGGCCCGGTCGACGCCGCTGCTGATCACCTCGCGAGCGAAGTGCGTCGCGTCCGCCGCGGTGGACGCGCCGAGCGTGAGAGCGCCGTCGCCGCCGACAGTGACATAGGTGTTGACGCCGAACCAGCTCTCCTGCGTCTCGTAGCCGGTATAGCGCAGCGCGACGGTGCCGTCGGCCTGCGGCTCCAGCGTGAACTGCTGCTGGACGTACCAGCCGTTCGGCTGCTCGTCACGGGTGATGAAGGGCCCCCAGTTGTAGCCGAGGTAACGGCCGTTGGCGGCGTTGCGCAGCGTCACCACACCCTGGCCCCAGTCCACCGCGTCGAACTGGGCGGCGAGCGAGGCGGTGGCACCGGTCGCCGCGACCGGGTCGGCGTCGGTGGTGCCGGTGGCCGTGACGTACCGGCCGGTCGCCGGGTCCTTCAGGGCGATCCGGTCCGCCCCGTCGAGCCCGCTGACGCTTGCGGAGCCGCCCAGCCGCTCGCGGATGCCGTCCAGGGCGGTCACCTCGTACGGCAGGTCAGCGCCGTACCAGTCGGAGTAGAGGGTGTCGGCCAGCGGGCCGAGCACCGCCACCTTGCGGGTCCGGGTCGCGTTGAGCGGAAGCGCCTGCCGGGAGTTCTTCAGCAGCACCATCGCCTCGCCGGCGGCCTGACGCGCCAGCCGCTGGTGCTCCGGGCTGTTGATGACCTCCGGGGTGATGCCGCCGTAGCGACCGCCGCCCGGGTCGAACTCACCCAGGCGGAACCGGACGTTGAGCGTCTCGGAGATCCGGGCGTCGATGTCGCCCTCGGTGAGCAGGCCGGAGGACAGCGCCTGCTTGATGGCGGCGACTGTCGGCTGCGCGTTGGTGTCGTCGGTGATGAAGCTGTTGATACCGGCCTTGACGATCGCGGCATTCGCCTCGGGCTGGGTGGCGTAGTAGCCCTGCGAGGCGACGAGGTTGTTCGGCGCCCAGGCGTCGGTGACGTTCATCAGCGGCTGGTCGGTCCAGCCGCGCACGACAGTGGCCAGGTCCGGGTCCACAGTGGCGGGACGACCGTTCACCAGGTTGTACGACGCCATCACCCCGGTGGCCGCGTCGGCGGCGATGGCCGGCTCGAAGGCGGCGCGGTCGTACTCGTTCAAGACCCTCGGCGGTACGTTCGACGAGGTCACGTCACGCCGTACCTCGTTGTTGTAGGCCAGGTAGTGCTTGAGGGTCGGTGCGCTCTTCAGGTGGTCCGGGTCCCCGCCTGTCATGCCCGTGCCGTACGCGGTGGAGATCTTCGCGGTGAGCAGCGGGTCCTCGGAGTAACCCTCCTCGTTGCGACCCCAGCGGGGATCGCGCAGCAGATTGACCACCGGCGCCCAGAGGTTGAGACCCCAGACCCGAGGGTTCTGCGCGTGGTAGCCGCGCGCCTCGTCGCCCACGGCGGAGCCGACCCGCTTGATCAGGTCGGTGTCCCAGGTGCTCGCCATGCCCACCGGCTGCGGGAAGGACGTGCCGCGAGCCTTCACGACCGCACCGTTGTTGTCGATGTCGGTGGACCAGGCGACCCCGTGCAGCGCCTCGGTGCCGGTCTTGAACAGGCCGATGCCCAGCCGGGGAACGGCCGGCTGGTACTGGTGCAGCCACGAGATCTTCTCGTCCAGGGTGAGCCGGCCGAGCAGGTCGTCGACCCTTGCCTGCACGGGCAGGTGTGGATCTCGGAACGGGTAGGTGGGTTCGGCGTGCGCCGTGCCGGGGACGACTGGCAGGGCGAGCAGTGCGAGCGCGAGCGCGGTGATTCCGCGCCGGAGGCGCCTGTTCCGCATGCGGTTCTCCTCATGTCGTACGACAGACACCCGGCGGGCGTCGAGACCGGCGTGGCCAGGCTCGACACCCGGCTGACGGGCCTGAACGACGAATCGTCGAAGCGCTTCGACGATTCGGCCGCGTTGACCACGGCCATGAATGTGGTGATCCGCGCAACTATAGATGTATGCCAATGGGCTGGCAATACCGCAACACCATGCCGCCCACCGGCCCTCGGTCTCACCGACGGTCACGGCATCCGCGTGGCGCGTGCCCTTCTGCTACAACAACAAGGGTCGGAGATCGCCATGCGGCCGGTGGCCGCACGTTGGAGGACCAATGATGCGGGGCATGGTGCGTCAATGCTGGCGAAAGCCGCGTCGCAATGGCGAGTACGACTGCGTCGGTCGGTGGCCCTGCTGTCGATGATCGCCATAGCCGTAGCGGGGTTCACCCTGCTCACCGGGGCCGCGGTGACCTCGCGTCTGGAAGCGGTCGGCACCGTGAGCGCCAATTACCGCCCCGTCTACGACCTTCTGGTGCGGCCGAAGGATGCGGTGCTGCCGTTGGAGCAGGAGCGCAATCTCGTCCAGTCGGGTCAGTTGGCGGGCATACATGGCGGAATCACTCCTGCCCAGTGGCACGAGATCCAGGCGGTGCAGGGGGTGTCGGTGGCGGCGCCGGTCGCGATGATCGGGTACGTGATGCGTACCGTGCCCGTGACGGTCGACCTGTCGCAACACCTCGACCCGAACGCCGAGCGCCAGGTGCTGCGGGTTCAGCCGACGTGGCTGACCGACGCGGGGCTGAGTCACATCCCGGACGGACCGGCGTTTCTCTACGTGACGCGGAACCGACTGGAGGTGGTGCGCAACGACGAGTTGAGGAGCGGCGGGGGCCTACCGCCGCCCGAGGAGATCGACGCCGACGGCCGGCGGGTGAAGATCTGCCCCGCGGCGGCCGCCGTCAACGAGCAGGACTGGCTGTCGCCGACGGATCCGCGAGCCCGGTCGTCGCTGACGTGCGTCGGCGGTCCCGGATCGACGGATCGCGAGGGCAAGGCGATGCGACCCGTCGTCACGCTGGTGTGGACGGTGCCGTTCCTGATGGCAGCGGTGGACCCCGACTCGGAGGCGGCGCTGGCGGGGCTGGATGACGCCGTGACGTCGGGCCGCTACTTCACACCGGCGGAGGCGCCGACGTCACGGCGACTGGACGGAATGCCGTATCCGTACTCGGTGCTACCGGTACTGGTCGCCGACCAGCCCCAGGTCGACTCGACACTCGACGTGGCCGTGCAGCGCCTGAACCCGGACGCGGCCGACCTGGTCCGGACAACCGCCGACGACCAGCGGCTACGCGCAGCCCTGGGCACCCAGGTCGGCATCCCGGTCGCGCAGAGCTCGACGCCGGTGCAGAAGCCCTACCAGGACATGGTCAACCGGATGCTCCGGCCCGACGATCTGGGCGTCGAGGACGACCTGGCGACGGCGAACACGATGTGGCTCGACCAGTTCTGGACCGTGGGACCACCGAAGAGGGTGCAGTCCGGGGACGGCCTGCGCGCCCAGCCGGACCCGTACGACCTGAAGATCTGGGGTCAGGGGGCCGACGACGGCGGGTCGTCGCGGCGGGTGCCGATGGAGTTCGCCGACACGAGCGTGCGCAGCGGCGTCGCGGTCCATCAGAACCTGTCGCACGGATACGAGGCGCAACCCGGTGACGTGCAGATGCCGGATGCCGCGCTGGGCGCGGTGGGCACGTTCGACCCCGCCAGGATCTCGCTGGGCAGCGCGTTGTCGGCGGTGCCCATGGACACCTACTTCAACCCGGGCGCGAACGGCGCCGACGAGGCGTCCCGGCAGGCGTTGGGCGGCCGCCGCCTGGCCCCCAACTCGAACGTCACGGGCCTGCTCAGCCAACCGCCGTTGATGCTCACCACGATGGAGGCCCTGCCGGCCGTCTTCGACCCCGGCGCCTACAGCACCGAACCCAGCTACCCCGAGTACCAGCTCAACACGGCCGCGCCGATCAGCGTGGTACGGGTGCGGCTGGCCGGGGATGTGGGCATCGACTCGCTCTCCCGGGAGCGGGTCCGGGTGATCGCCGAGGAGATCGCGCAACGCACCGGCCTGCAGGTCGACATCACGCTGGGATCGTCACCCACCGCGATGACTGTGCACTACCCGGCGGGAAACTACGGTCGGCCAGACCTCGCCGTCGCCGAGCCGTGGGTGCGGAAGGGTGTCGCGTCGGTGCTCGTCCGCGCGGCCGACCGCAAGAGCGTGCTGCTGTCCGTCCTGGTGCTCACCGTGTGCGCGCTGGCGGTACTCAACGCCAACACCGCGGCCATCCGCGCCAGACGCACCGAGTTCGGCATCCTCACCTGCCTCGGCTGGGGCCGGCGACATCTGCTCCAGCTGATGTTCATCGAGATCGTCGGCATCGGCCTCGCCGCGGGCGTCGCGGGCACCGGGCTCGCACTCGGGATCGCACTAGGCCTCGGGCTGAACATCGCCTGGAGTCACACCCTGCTCGCCGCACCCGCGGCGGTGGCCCTCGCGCTGCTCGCCGGTGGCTGGCCCGCCTGGCGAGCCGCCCGACCCGATCCCGGCGAGATCATCCGCCCTGCGGTCCTGGGCCTCGCCGTACGCCGGCAGGCCCCGCGCCGACTGACGACCCTCGCCCTGGCGAACCTTGCCCGCACACCGGGTCGGACCGCGCTCGGCGCACTGAGCCTGATGATCGGGGTGGCCGCGCTGACCATGTTGCTGGCGATCACGTTCGCGTTCCGCGGGGCGCTCACCGGCACGTTGCTCGGTGCTGCCGTCACCCTCCAGGCCCGCGCGGTCGATCACATAGCCGTGGCGGTCACCATCGTGCTGGGCATCGTGTCCGTCGCCGACGTGCTCTATCTCAACATCTCCGAGCGCGCGGCCGAGTTCGCGCTGTTCGGCGCCGTCGGCTGGACCGACGCCATGCTGAACCGGCTGGTCATCGTCGAGGCCACCGGCATGGGCGTCATCGGCGGTACGCTCGGCGCCGCCGCCGGTCTGGGCGCCGCGGCGGTCTTCGCAGGTGGGGTCACCGCCCCGCTCATCTGGTGCTCCGTGGTCGCGCTGGCGTTCGGCGTCGTCGTCTCCGCCGTCTCGGTCGTGGTGCCGATCGCAATGCTCCGCCGACTACCCACGGCCCAACTGCTCGCCGACGGGTGAGCGGCAAAGGAGTAGGTCCCTTGGAACGGACGTCAGTCGAGGCCCTGGCCACCACGTCGCTGGTTCGTCTCACCGATGTGCGGAAGTCCTTCCCGCTGCCCGACGGCCCACCGCTGATCGCGGTCAACGACGTGAGCCTCTCGATCGACGCCGGCACCGCGATCGCGTTGACCGGGCCGAGCGGCTCCGGCAAGTCGACACTGCTGCACCTGATCGGCGCCATCGAACGGGGTGACGGTGGCAGCATCGACGTCGGCGGCCAGGAGGTGACCGGCATGTCCGGCCGGGCGTTGGCGGCGTACCGACGACGGGTGGGATTCGTGTTCCAGCGGTTTCACCTGTTGCCCACTCTCACCGCCCTGGACAACGTGATGGCGCCGCTGATTCCGTTCCGCACCGACTTCGACAAGGCCGCGCGGGCACGCGAACTGCTGGCGATGGTCGGGCTCGCCGACCGGGCCGCCGCCCTGCCGTCGCGGCTCTCCGGCGGACAGCAACAACGGGTCGCCATCGCCCGCGCGTTGATCAACCAACCCGCCCTGCTCCTGGCCGACGAACCCACCGGCAACCTGGACAGTCAGACCGGCACCGCGATCGTCGACCTGTTGCTGAGACTGCGCGACGAGCAGGGTACGACAGTCGTGATGGCCACCCATGACAACGGCATCGCCGCGCGCTGCGACCGGGCCGTCCAGATGCGCGACGGACGCCTCACCAGCCTGGACCATTGAAAGAGTCACGGGTCAGGTAGACGGACGCAGCGCGCCTCCTTCACTGGCTTCGCGCGGTCTGCGTGACCCCTTCCTGCCGCAGCTCCAGAAGGTAACCGTCGTCGCTCTCCCGGAACCGGACCTCCAGGTCGAGGCCCGGGTGCAGGTGGCGACCGTCGGGTTCGGCCAGCAGGGCCACCGGTGGCTGGCCGGCGGCGGCGAAGGTCAGGTGGCCGTCGGTCACCGCGATGTCGATCGGACAGTCGTCGCGCAGGAGGTAGCGGCCCGTCACGCCACCCAGCGGCGCGGCGGGGACGCCTGTGGCGTACCGGCGGTCGGCGGCGGCGCGGATGCTGGTCAGCAGCTCCCAGCCGTCCTCGGAGTTGGTCATCGCGGCGACCGCGGTGCCGCTGTCCGGCCACACGTAGGAGAAACAGGTGTAGCCGACGTTCAACCCGGTGTGCCCGAAACGTCGGTGCCCGGCGCGGTCATCGATCTCGGTGCCGAGCCCGTAGCCACCGCCGGCGATCTGCGGTGTCCACATCTCGGTGGCCAGGTCGCGGCCGAGCAACGTCGAGTCCCCCGCAGCCGCCCGGGCGATCTCCAGGTCGAGCCGGAGCAGGTCACTCGGGGTGCTCCACAGTCCGGCCGCGGCCGCCTCCGGCTGTACGCGCCAACCGCCGGGAACGCGGGTGCCGCCCACGTGGTGACCACGAGCCACCAACTGCGGTCGCTGGTGCGGAAACCGCTTGTCGAAGCTGCTGTCGGCCATCGCCAACGGTCGCAGCACCAGGGTTCGCATGAGGTCCTCGAACGGAGTTCCGGTCGCGTCCGCCACCAACTGCTGGAGCACCGAGTAGTGGCTGCCCGAATACCGGAAACGACTGCCGGGCAAGAGGGTCGCCCGAACCGGTGGGGTCGTCGTGAGGCCGCTGCCCTCCAGGACCTGGACCAGCGACGGGGCGCGATCTGCGGCGTAGCCGCGATACCAGGTGTCGGACAGACCCGCCGTGTGCGCCAGCAGTTGCCGGACCGTGACGCGGGACTGCCGACCCGCGCGGTCGAGCAGCTGCCACGAGGTGAGGTACGCGTCGACGTCGGTGTCCAGATCGACGACACCCTCCTGGACCAGCAGCAACGCGCCGAACGCGGCGACGTGCTTACTGATCGAACAGGCCGCGAACGCGGTGCCGGCCGTCACCGGCGCCGACGTCTCGCCACCCGTCACGCCGCACCCCGTCGCCCACACCTGCCCGCTCACGTGCCCGACGGCGATGCTGACCCCCGGCACCCGATAACTGCTCATCAGGTCGGTCACCGTCGCCGTGTCCGGCGAGAGCAGCCCGGACGTCACGTTCCGGTCGAGGTGGCCCAGCAACGAGACCCAGTCCGCAGAGAGATCCACGCCGTCGATTCTGCGCCATCGATCGAGGTCGCTGGGGTGGCGAGGCGACGCGGAGGAGCCCAGACATGATCCAGGGGGCATGGCTGATTAGCCATGCCCCCTGGATATCGCTGGTGCGCCGCCAGGGACTCGAACCCCGAACCCGCGGATTAAGAGCATAATCTTGGTCGAGTCGTTGCGTCCAATGGCGTCGCAGTAGTCCGTCTACTCGCGATTGCGGCCAAGCTCCGCCGTAACCCTATCCCACTCGTCCATCCGGGTAGCGGCTGGTCCACGGAGGCCGAGCACCCACCGATGCGCCCGTTGCGCGCCAACGGCAGCTGCGATTGAGCGCCCGCGGGACTATCGTCGGACTCGAGCGGATCGGGGGCGGTAATGAGGCGGAGGGACTCAAGCTGAGTCCGCCACCGAATTCTCTGGAGGCGCCTCAAAGAGGAGGTCGCCGGCCCGCTTGACCCGCACGCCTGAGCCGGGAATCCGCGATACCAACTCGCACATCAGGGTCTCAGCGTAGGAGCGGGACAGGTTCGTTGCGACGTACACGGGGCCAGCGGAGGTCTCGACCTTCTTGGGAAACCATCCCGGGGTCACGTCGCTTTGGTTCGTGCCGACGGCGCCCCTAATCGTCGTCGCCGCGGTGCCCTCGCGCTCCGCGACGAGCTTCACTAGGTCACGCACGGCTCGCGCGGCGGCAACGGGCCGCTGCGTTCCGTCTGGCGCTTCCAAAGAGTAGATTGCGAATCGGCCACGCACCCGGCGGAGCCGCAGGCGCAGGAGTTGCCGCCGGTCGGTCTCCTCGGCGGCCTCGACGTAGCGGTCGAGGAAGACGGCAAGCAGCTCATCGTCCAACCGCCGGACCCGGGTGGTATCGGTCGGGTAGTCCATCAGCCGGGCAACCTGGCCCTCATCGAGATTAGAAAGCGCCGCTTCCAGCTGGCCGATCGTGGTGACGCCCAGCGCGGCTAGCTGCTCGACGAGCACAACGAGCGACGGCAGGTCTCCCGGCTCGTCCCTCGGGAAGCGTTCGGCGATCAGCTCGCTCAAAGTATCTACGTCCAGGGGAGTCGGGTCGAGCGGTTCCGGCGACGGCTCCACCCCGATCACGGGCTCGTCTACCGGGGCTGCGTCGCCGACGTCTTGCGGCCGGAGCAGCTCCTCGATCCTGTCAAAGATCTCGTCCATGTACCGGCGCATGCCACCAGCCTCTACGAAGTACTGGTCCACCCGCCCCTTGTCCTCGGGCGTCAGCTCCTGGTATGCGCCGGACTTGTAGCGAATGTCGTGCTCGTACTCCGCCCACGCGTGACCCGCCACGCTGCGCACTTGGATCTCCAGGCCCTGGTACTTGCCGAGGAACTTCACGAGGGCCCCGAAGCGCCAGTGCACGTCGGGATCCTTGATGCCGGAGATGACGATGTGCTCGCTGTCGTAACCGTTATGCTTAGTGTCGCCAGGATTCTGCCGTTCCCGGAACTCGCAGCGGCTCACGATGAGGTCTGCCAGATCGTTGCGCGCCCGGGTGGTGTAGACGATCACGCGGGCAGCTACGCAGTCATGAATCTGCGCGGCGGGGTCGGTGTACTTCGGTGTGCCGTCGTCCTTCGCCTTCTCCGACTTCACCATGTATGAGGCCAGAGTCTTAGGACGTGCCTCCACGAGGTGGACGTCAATACTGGCGTCCAGCGCCAGCTCCGTGAGGAAGCGCTTTGTCTCCCGGGCCGCGTCGGCCAGGAAATCCTGGTGCTGCGCGTATTGCCACAGGTGAGAGGGGACCTGTTCGAAGCCTGTGATCTCGGACACCCGCGCAGAATACCCAAGCCCAGTCCTAACTGGAGAGCCGTCCGGCTGAGGATGCACGAGTCATAGCAAACGCCCGCGACGCCGAACGCGACCCGGCCCCCACCACATCGCTTAGCCGTGCTTGCGGGGACGCCCGCGCTTCGACTTCGGGGGACGCCAACCGCGTAGCTCCTCCTCCGTGGCAACCCACCGGACCATCAAGTCGTCAAGCAGCGTGCGGTGGCTCCGGTACTGCTGGTCGCTACACCATTGCTTCACCCACGGCAGTAACTCGAGCAGACCGGCGAGCAGCGGAACAGCGTCATCGCGAGTCAGCGCGGCTGACGCGAGGTCGGACAACACCATCGCCTGGTCCTCGACGGGCCAGCCGGCCCACCCCACCATGGCGCCCTTGATCGCGCCTCCCGAGCGCGCATAGGACACGAACCTTTCGCCAGGCACGTCGTACTTGCCGCGGTGTCGCCAATAGCTCGCCTTAAGGAAATCTGCGCTGCTGTATTTCGGAGGCAGCGAGACCGGCGCGGGAGGATCCAGGTCCTGTTCCCGCTGCAGCCGCCACGTCTCCTCCCACTCAGCGCGCTTCGCGATGCCTGAATCTCGATAACGTAGGGCGGAGAGATACGGAACGACCTCGTCTGCGAACAGACCCCTCACGACGTCGACCAGCGGTTGGCCCGGTGCGTACAGCTCAGCGGCCTCGATGACCGCTGGGTCCTCGCCCAGCAGCTCGGCGAGCTTCGTGATCGTTAGCGGTCGCGCCCACCTTGCGCCGTCTGCGTCGTCGTACCAGAACTCGGCCGTCTCGCACCTGTCGAGCAACCAGGTTCGCAGGGCGTCAGCCACCATGACGTCCCAGCCCGGGGAGGCCCACCGGCGTTTGAACTCCGGCTGTTCCAGAGTCCGTAACCGCCTGTCCTGCTTTATCGCATTGATGCGCCGCTTGACCACCTCACGGTAGGGCGCCGGCCAGTGCGCGGGCAGATCGGTGGTTGGAAGGCCGCCGTGCCGCGCAAACCAAGCAGTGTCCAGCTCGCCGGCGCCCAACTGTCGGGCCATGGCGATCTCGAAGGCTCGCTGGCCGAAGCTCAGTGGCGGAACGGCGGAGACAGCGGCTAGCAGGCCCTCGTCCTCGGATACGCCATACCGGAGGTAGACCTCCCAGTCCAGCTCCTCCTGCAGGGCCACCATACGGGCGCGGATAGCTTCCCAACGGGAGCGAGCCGTGGAGAAGCCTTCGCGGCTCGGAGACCGGTGGCTGAGGACTGCCGCGGGGGCGGCCTCAGACAGCTCCCGGGCGAGCCGGTCCAACTCATCGGCATACGTCGTGTGCAGCTTCTCGGGCAATGGGAGCTCACGCAGCCGGGTGGCGGCGATCTCGTAGAAGGCGTCCCAGTGTTCGCCGGTGCCGGTCTGGTCGAGGCCCGGCTTTCCCTTGCTGTTGCTGCCCTGCTTCAACCAGAAGCAGACCGAAGAACTGTTGAGCCACGCGGTCAGGTCGGTGCGACGCTGTGCCGGCGCGTCGGGGGGAAGCTCGATGATCGGCGCGGATTGCAGTGGCACCTCATCCCTGTGCAGGGAGGCGAAATGATTGTGGGTGGCGATCCAGGAATACGTGATCAGCCGGTCGTGCGTGCCCCTCCGACCAACGAATTGATGCCAGCCGTACCAGGGTCTTCCGCTGTTTTCGGGAGATCCCTCGAAACCGGACGGGCGGTTCTGCAGCACCAGACTGTACGGCCACAGCCGTCGTAAATGCGCGGGATGTTGCTCGATCGAGATGATGTTGCCCGATGAATCGTACGGGCAGAAGGCGTAGCGGTCGGCCCGGGCGTTCCAGTCCCGGACCTCGGAGCCGGAGATCACGCCCACGAGGGCGTCATCAGCAGGAATTCCCAGCGTCGCGAAGGTGTGACGTGCCGCGGTGAAGATGTCATCCGATCCCGTGTTGGCGAAGTATCCGATCCGCACCACATAGTCGTTCAGCCGACGTGGCGCACCGGCGATCTGCGCAAGGACCTCGTCCGCCTCGCTTGTAGCAATCCTCAGCGGAAACGAACGGAGTTGTTCTCGGCTGACGTAGCGAGACGCCGACCACGTGTCGGCGTGACCAGGATGGGCCGTCTGTCGCAGCAACGATCGCCAGACCGGCGCCTGAGCGGGCTCGGAGGGGACGGCCGGCTCGCCACGCAGACCGGACACGGTGAGCACCAGCGCCGTGTCACGAGGCGGCTCGTTGCGTCCGATCAATATGACAGTGGGTGTGCCGTGGCCTGGAATGAACGCGCCCGAAGTGTCGATGATGTGCGTGAGCGCGACCCGGTGCCCGAAGAACTCCTCGACGAGCCTTCGACCGAACTCGCGCTTCATGAACGAGTTGGACGTCAGCTGACCGATATGTCCACCGGGCCGCGCCAACTGGAAGAGCCTCTGCGAGAAGGGGATCGTGAGGGCGTACCTGCCGACGCAGGCGTCGTACCGGGCGCGGTAGACCTCGTCGATGATCTTGTCCCGGACGGTGGTGTAGGGCGGATTGGCCACCACCACGTCGTAGTCGCCGCCGAAGGGGTCCTCGACCAGCGAATCGGCGACGGCTACCGAGAACCGCCAGTCGAACCCGGCAACCTCGCTGAGCCTCGTGGCGCCACACGCGCGCACCGCAGCCATGAGCAGGCGGAAGCGGGTGATAGCCACAGCGAAAGGGTTAAGGTCCACCCCGTGCACGGACCGCAGCGCACGACCGACCAGATCCTCGACAGCAACCGTGGGGGCGGCCCGTCGCCAGGCGGAAAACAGCCGCGTGAATGCCTCCAGGACAAAATGCCCCGACCCGCAGACCGGATCCATCAGGCGGAGGGCCTCATGCCCACGCTCCTGGATGGCAGGTTCAAGCGTGAGATCCAAGATGAACTCGGTGATGAAGGCAGGCGTCTGCAGCAGGGCGTACTGCTTGCTGGCACTCTCATCGATGACTTGGTAGAGGTCGCCGAGGAAGCGGGTATTCAGGTCAGCGACGGCTAGGTCGTGCGCCTTGCCTCCGGCCGCGTCGGTGCGGTTCCAGAAGGCGACCAGTTGGCTGGCCATCTGTTCCGAGATCGGCAGGTCGAAGAGCACGTTCTGCCCGCGCTCGAACAGTCCAGTTCCCGGATCGACCGCAGCGAAGGCCTCGAACCGGGAGAGGAGCCAAGGCAGATGCTGGCCCGGCATCGCAGGTGGCAACGGTCCATCGATCAGGCGGTTGTCCTCCGCGAACCGCACAAACAGGGTGCTCAGCGCCCACGCGACCGCTGCATGGTCGACCTGCGCGTCCGAGGCTTCGCTGACCCGGGTTGCGCGTAGGTCCTCTTCGACAAGCCGCACGAGCCGGCGCAAAGGGGTGGATAGCTCCACGGTCGACACGTGAGACTCGCCTCCTCGAATTTTTGAACCGTGTTAGAACTTCCGCTACTCTACCCTCACAGCTTCCCCTCTCCGCCGCACGCCGTTCGCCATCGACAGGCGCTGACGTGCCCCGGTGCCCCACAAGCACCCGGGAACAGCCGGAGGCCACGAAAGGACGGATCGGCAATGACTCCTCCGACGCGCCCCCTCTGGCTCGCGGTGATCATCATCTTCAGCCTCATGGTGGGCGCGGCCGCCGGGCTGTTGACAGGGATGAGCTCGAAAGATCCGGTCGACGGGATCTTGACCGGAGCCGCCAGCTTCACCGGCACCGTGCTCCTCCTGCTGGCGATAGCGGCGTTCCTCACCTCGTCGCCGGGCCGGCCCTGAGACTCTGGATGCGCAGCCGATGAGCCGCACACAAGCGCCGCTGGGCCCGGCCCAGCGGCGCTCGTTGGTAGGCTCACTCGGGTGACCGAAATACTCGCTCGCCCTGCCCACCCTTTTGATCACCGTGACTACGCGATGCCTCGTACTCGCTCGAGCCGACGCGACGGCGATCCATCAAGCAACTGGACGAGGATGACGGGGTTCCCTGTTTCGGCTGGCCTACCTCGTCACACGGTCGCGGAGGGCGACGGCACCCGGCCGGGAAACTTGGCAGAGGTACGTGGATCCACAACTCGCCGATGAGTTCGCTTGACGGGTGCGTCCACGGACCTCACATGCTGCACGATCGCTTCGCCTACTGCTTGGGCGAGCTTCGGAGGTACGGCGTTGCCGATGAGTCTTCCCAGCGAAGCGAAGTGCACTGGCTTTTCAGGCGCCACGAACTCGTAGTCACGCGGGAAACTCTGGAGGATCGCGGCTTCGCGAAGGGAGATTGCCCGGTCCTGTTCAGGGTGGCCGAACCGACCGGCTCCATAGTTGTAGGACAACGTCGTGATGGTGGGTGAGGGTTCGTCCCACGTCATCCGAGCGTAGACGTTGCGGAACGTGGAGCCGGAGGACTTGCGGTGACAGGGTGCCCGGAGCTCTTCCCGCCAGTCCTCCCAGGTGCCACCCGGCTTCGAGCTTCTGATCCGCTCGAGGTTGACGTCCGTCAGAGTGCGGCTCTTGTGGAGGCGGTCACCCTGGTCGGTCTCACCGTGCGCGAGGGGAGGAAGCTGGCGAATCGCTTGTTCGACGGTGAGATAGTCGTCTGTCCCGACTTTGCCCTTGGGTACACGGATCTCGCCGAGGAGTGAGGCGACGAGGACCATGCGCCGTCTATGTTGAGGAACTCCGTAGGCCGGGCAGTGACAGGATTCGTACTGCACCCGATAACCAAGTTCCTCGAGCTTGGCAACGAACGCCTTGAAGATCGGAGTGCTGCCGATGCGAGGAACGTTCTCCATGGTGACGACCTCGGGCATCGTGCCCTCGACGAGGCGGCTGACCTCGTCGATCAGCGGCCATTGGGCCTCTCGGGAGGTGTCGGTGCCGCGACGGTACGAGGAGAACGGCTGACAGGGAGCGCAGCCAGCCAATACGCGGATCGCCCCTTTCGGCCACATGGCCGACAGCTCTTCGGCTCCGAGGTCGCGCACGTCCTTCTTGTGGAAGGGCGCACGCACGTTGGCCTGGTAGGGGTACTCGCACGCCGGATCGATGTCGACGCCTGCGGCGATGCCGATGCCCGCCTCTTTCAACCCGTACGAGAGGCCCCCCACTCCGCAGAAGAGGTCGACTGCGGAGATCTGGACGGTGCGCGGGGCCATGCCAGGACTGTAGTGGGTCGACTGGCGTCAACGCCGACCGGCGTCGACGGTCGAACCTTCGGCCCCGGTTCGGCGACGGACGGTTGGATCATGGACTGCTACCCGACATCGAGGCATTCCGAGCACTGGATGACTGGTAGGAAGGCTGGCACACGTTCGCGACGACGTTCGTAACTTCTCGAAACCGAAGTAGGGCGACGCATCACGACGACTAGAACATTTGTTCGACTCGTCCGCTTCTGTCGCACTCCGACTTTATGCTCGGATCCTCGTGGAGGAGGGAGGGCCCATGGCAGCAGCCACGCGGTCTCCGGCGCCACCGTCCAGCAGGCTCTCTCCAGTCCTGGTCGACGAGCTGCGGGGGATCATCGAGCGCCACGACAAGGACCGAGCCCAGTCCTTGGTGGCGGACTTCGCCGTCCGTCACCGCCTCACCCACAGAGACGTCGACGCCCTGCTGGTGATGCTGCCTCGGCAGCGCCCTTCGAACTCCTCGGTCGCATCGCCCACCCGTCGTGAAGTCCCTGCGTCTGCTTCGCCCGAAACCGACCGTTCGGTAGTGTCCGATGACTACGCTGCGCCCGCTGCATCCCACGGATCCTCGCCTGCCTCCAAGGCAGACGCCTCTCGGTCACCCGAGGAGGAGTCAACAGACGACGGCCCGGACTGGATGTTCGGTGAGCCACCCGACCTACCGGCCTCTCCGGCATCGGACGAGGCGGTGGACAGGGCCTTCGAGGATCTGCTCGGTGACTGGTCACGCACCGGTGGGAAGCTGACGCACGCCGACGTCGCCATGCTCGTGACACGACGGGCTCTGTCCGTCAGCCAGCACGGCGATCTGCTGTGTCTGTTGGACGGCGCCGGGGTCGGGCTGCCCTCCTCCCGTGACACGGGCCCGGCCCGGTCCGCTGACAAGGGCTACGAGCATCACGGGGACACGATTCGTCAGTACCTGAAGGCTATCGGCCGGTACCGGTTGATCGGCGCCGGACGGGAGGTGGAGCTGTGGTCGCTGATGAAGCAGGGCAAGGCGGCACAGAGCACGCTCGAGGCCGACTGGAACGAGCTGTCGCGCACGGAACGGCGCTCCTTGCGCCAGCGGGCCCAAGAAGGCCGTGACGCGCACGCCGAGCTGGTGTGTGCGAACCTGCGGCTCGTGGTGTCGATCGCGAAGGCCAAGCAGTACGACGGCAGAGGTCTCGAGTTCACCGACCGGATCCAGGAGGGCAACCTGGGTCTGATGCACGCCGCCCATCTCTTTGACGGCTCGAAGGGGTACAAGTTCTCTACCTATGCGACGTGGTGGATAAGGCAGCACATCGAACGCGCCATCGCCAACCTTGGCCGGACGGTCCGTCTACCCGTCCACTTCGTCGAGCAGATGCGGAAGGTCGACAAGGCCGTCCGCAGACTCACGGCTCGGCTCGATCGGGCGCCCACGCTGTCGGAACTTGCCGAGGAGACGGGACTGGATGCCGGCAAGGTGCAGGCCGTGTTGGATCATCGGCGTCCACAGGTCAGTCTCGACGATCTACTCGGTGACGAGGGTGACCTGCGACGGTCGGACATTCTCGTCACCGAACAGGAGCGCGACGGCCGCACCGACCCGGCGGAGATCGTCTGCCACGCGATGTTCCACGCGGACGTCGAGCGCACTCTCCAGAAGGTACTTCCCGAGCGAGCCGTGAGCGTGCTCCGACGACGGTTCGGCCTCGGCACCGACGAGCAGGAGACCCTCGACGACATCGGAGTCGACTACGGTGTCACCCGCGAACGGATCCGACAGATCCAGGTGAAGGCGTTGAAGACGCTTCGGGAGCACAGAGCCGCTGCGGCGCTGCGGGCGTACGTGACCGATGCCCCTCTGACCGAGATGTCGCGGAACGGTGACGAGGAGAAGGCGTGACGAGCTACGGCAAGGGCCAGCCGTTGACGGAGGCGTGCGACCGGTTCGTCACCTGGCTGGACGGTCGGGTGGTGGCGGCCGGCCGGGGTGACGGCTTGGAGCGGTTGGAGGTGGCACCCTCCGGAACGTTCTGGCTCGGCCGGTTGGCCTGCGAGGACGAGGTCCGCAAGGGCGCGGGCGACGACCGATCGGAGCGCCTGGACCCGTGCGCGATCGGTATCCGGTTCCGTCCGGACGAGGCGCCACCGTGGTCGGCGACGGTGACGGTACGGGCTCGGGCGTGGGTGAAGGATCCGAAGGACGGTCCCGATCCCGAGCGCCGGTGGTGGCGGACCGGTCTGGTCGAGGAGAAGGTTCCGCTCGTGGTCGACCGGGCCGGCGGGACCTTCGGTGCCAAGCAGTTGCAGGACGCTTTCGCAGCGGTGGGGGAACCCGGATTGAGCGCCGAGGTACGCGTCGAGGTCGAGGACTGGCACCGCCGTCCCGAACTGGTGGTGCAGTTGGTGAACACCAGCCCGGAGAAGGCCCCAGGCCTGACCGACCCCCACCTCTACGAGACGCAGTTGGAGGTGACAGGGCTCGGCACGGTGCCGTTCGAGCTGGAGGCCCTGCCGGACAGTTTCCGCTACGACCGGCGGGTGCCGGCCTACGGCATCAACGTGGGCGTCGAGGTGGTGGCCCCCGGGGTGTTCCGCACCACCGACACCGTCGGTGTGCAGACCTTCCGGCCGGAGTACTGGAACAGCCCCCGTCCCCAGCCTGATCTTTCGTTCGCTCGCCTGGCCGCCGACCCGATCCCGGTCCTCACCGACCTCGTGGACGCGCTCGACGAGTACGACCAGAAGCACTGGTCTACGGCCGCCCTGGACGGACGCCACCTGGCCGACGGCTGGACGGACGCGATGCGTGCCGAAGCAGACCGGTCGGCCGCTGACGTGTTCGACGAGCTCGCTCGGCTGCGTGCCGGCCTGGAGCTGGTCCGGACGCGTCCGGAGATCCGACGTTCGTTCCAGCTCATGAACGAGGCGATCGGGCTGAGCGCCAAGGGACGTGGCTACCAGACGTGGCGGGCGTTCCAGGTGGGGTTCCTGCTCTCCGCCATCCGGTTCCTCGCCGAGCCGGCGGAGGAAGCCGATCACGTCGACACCGTCTGGTTCGCCACGGGCGGCGGCAAGACCGAGACGTATCTGGGCCTGCTGCTGACCACGGCGTTCTTCGACCGGCTGACGGGAAAGCGTACGGGGGTGACCGCGTGGTCGCGCTTCCCGCTGCGTTTGCTGAGCCTGCAGCAGACACAGCGTTTCGCCGATGCGCTCGCCGGTGCGGAACTGGTCCGCCGGCAGCAGGAGGATCTCCGGCGCAGCGCTCCGTTCAGCCTCGGCTTCCTCGTCGGTCAGGCCGGCACCCCGAACAAGATCGTTCCCAAGCCGGAGAACGACGAGACCGGGCCGGACAGCCCGGGCATGCCGGAGAAGTACCGGGTGCTGCTGCACTGCCCGTTCTGCCGTGACGAACGGTTGACCATGAAGTTCGACCGCAAGCGATGGAAGCTGGAGCACCACTGCACCAACCATGCGTGCCCCTGGCAGCGGGGGCCGCTGCCGGTCTACGTCGTCGACCAGGAGGTGTTCCGCTTCCTGCCGACTGTGGTCGTCGGCACGCTCGACAAGGCGGCGTCGATCGGTTTGCAGCAGGCCATGCGGGGTCTCATCGGTCCGCCGCAGAAGCTCTGCTCCGAAGAGTGGCACGGCTTCACCTATTCCACCCGGTCGAAGTCCCCCAACGGCTGCCTCGTTCCCGACTGCCAGGGCACCCTCAACTCGCTACCCATGGCGGCGGAGCGCTTCGGTCCGTCACTTCGTCTGCAGGACGAGCTGCACCTGCTACGCGACAGCCTGGGCGCAGTCGACTCGCACTACGAAAGTCTGTTGGACCACCTGCAGGACAAACTGTGCGGCACCCGCGCCAAGATCGTTGCCAGTAGCGCGACCCTGACCGGGTACGACCACCAGATCAAGATCCTGTACCGACGCAAGGGACGCGTCTTTCCGCAGCCGGGGCCCCGCGCCGGCGAGTCCTTCTGGACCGCTCCGGAGGCCGCCAAACTACGGCGTTTCGTCGCTGTCGCGCCGCGTGGTGTCACGATGGAGCACGTCAGCGACCGGACCTTGGACGCCCTGCAGCGATGCGTCCGGGAGCTGCTTGACGATCCGACGACCGTGTGTGCGGAAGCCGGGATCGATCCGGTGCACGCGGAGAAGCTGCTGAGCATCTACGGCACCGACGTCGTCTACGGCTCGACTCTCTACGACGTGGAGGCAGCCGGCCGGAGCCTCGGCAGCAACAACACCGTCGACGGCATCAACGTCGAGCAGCTGACCGGTCAGACCGACTTCGACGAGGTCCGGAACATCTTGGAGCGGTTGGAGAAGCCGGAGGAGGCATTCGAGGACCGCATCCACGTGATCGCCGCCAGCTCGATGCTCTCCCACGGTGTCGACGTCAACCGGCTCAACACGATGGTCATCCTTGGCCTGCCGCTGACCACGGCCGAGTTCATCCAGACCACGGCCCGCGTCGGTCGTCGTTACCCCGGCCTGGTGTACGTCCTGCACAAGATCGGCCGTGAGCGCGACGCCCAGACGTTCCGCCACTTCGACAAGTACGTGAGCCAGGGCGACCGGTTCGTCGACGCCATTCCGATCACCCGCCGCAGCCGGCGCGTGTTGGCCCTCACGATGCCCGGCGTCGTGGCGGCGCGGGTCCTGATGCTCAAGGAGCCGGCCAGCAAGCAACGGCTGAGCACACCGGCGAAGCTCCGACAGTACGCCCGCGACGCCGGACTCACTCCGGCCGACGAAGCGGCGTCGGTGGCGACCGTCCTCGGGTTCGACGGACCGGAGGACTCCCTGCACCAGCAGCAGATCGTCGAATGGGTCCGGGAGTGGTTCGCCGACCTCGAGGACCCCGCCAGCAAGGCCAGGTTCATCGGCGAGATCGGCAGTCCGTCCCCGATGACGAGCCTGCGCGACGTCGAGGCCCAAGCCCCGATCCACGACTGAAGGCGGACGAGATGACGATCCTGGGATCCCGCAGCGGCAGCCAGATCCTGCGGACCTTCCTGCCAGCGCAGACGGTCGACCTGCGCGGTGACATCTACCGGGTCGACGAGTGGTCGGCACCGAGCCCGATCGACGTCGACTCCGAGCTGGTTCGCTGGAGCCTGCTGAACGAGATTGCCGTGTGGAGCGCCAACGACAAGGACAGCGGCATGGCCGGCGACTTGCTGCGCAAGGTGCCGGTGGAGGTGGTCGAACTCGACGAACGCCGCGGCGTCACGGTCGAGCGATACCCGCGAGTCTGGCTGTGCCGCGCCTGCAAGCGCATCGGGAAGTCCGAGGACGCCCGATGCAAGTGCGGCAAACGGGCCTGGGGGCAGTTGCACTTCGTCGGCGTGCACGAGTGCGGAGCCATCACCGAGCCCTGGATCAGGCGCTGCCCCCAGCACGACGACGTGCAGGTGGTCATCCCGAAGAGCGCCAAGGCGGCCGACATCAAGTTCGTGTGCCCGACCTGCCGCACGGAAACTATGCAGGGGCAGGGGCTCGGCCACGGGCGCAAGTGTGCGTGCGGCGACGGCAACGTGCGATGGAACGTGCACAAGGCCCGCATGGTCTACGTGCCGCGCGGCATGGTGCTGATCAACCCGCCGCGTCCGGAACACCGGGAGAGCCTGAAGCTCGCCGGCGGCTCCCGAAAGGCCCTCGTCTGGGTGGTCGAAGGCCTGACCGCAGGCCGCCCTGCCGACGTGGCGGCGAAGCAGACCCGCAAGGACCTTGTCGAACAGTTGATCTCCAACGGCATGGCTCCCGACATCGCCGAACAGATGGCGGACCTGGCCGAGGCGGGCGGTCAGCTGGCCGTAGCCGGGGACCACCCGGTCGACCGGCTGTCGACAGCGCGCCGCGAAGTGGCCGAGCGGGTGGCCGTCGACATCGCGATGGCCCTGGCGGAGAGCCGGACACCGACGACAGCCCTGCGCGCGCCCGAGCCGCACGACCCACTCGAGCGGCGCTACCGGGAGGCCTATCCTCCGGCCCTGCGCCGTGCCGGCATCGACGGGCTCGACCTGGTCGACAGGTTCCCGGTGCTCAACGCCATGTACGGCTACACCCGAGGTGACGACGATCCGTCGAAGTGTCGGCTGGTGCCGTTTCGGCGCAAGCGCAGCGGCTATCGGCTTTACGGCAACCTGGCGGAGACCGAGGCCTTCCTGATCCGCCTCGACCCGGTACGTGTGGCGACATGGTTGTCCGGCCGAGGTTACCGACTGCCCGGCTGGACCTCCGAGCCGACCGACGCGCTCGCGGCGCGGGTGGCGATCCTGGAGTCGGCAGTGATTCCCACCAAGCGCGACGATCCCAAGGTGGAGTCCGTCGGCTCCGACGTCCTCAAGCTGATCCACACGTACGCACACCGGTTCATCCGGCAGACGGCGGTCTTTGCTGGCATCGAGCGCGACGCCGTCAGCGAGTACCTGGTGCCCGAGCACCTCGGCTTCTTCGTGTACGCGGCCGCCCGGGGCGACTTCGTGCTCGGCGGAATGCAAGCGGTCTTCGAGTCCAATCTCGACGATCTGCTGACCGCGTTCGTCGACGCCGAGCACCGGTGCCCGCTGGACCCGGGCTGCAGCATCGGCAGCGGCGCATGCACCGCCTGCGTACACCTCGGTGAGCCGTCGTGCCGATTCTTCAACCGGTTCCTTGATCGCGGCGTGCTGTTCGGAAGGGACGGCTTCCTGCGTACCTCGGTCACCGCCCGATAGTCGTCACCCGGCGTCGCCACTCGGCCTGGACCAGGTCGGCGGCAGCGTCGATGGCTTCGTGTTCCCACACGTGCAGCACGACCCAGCCAAGCTCGGCGAGAGCGGCGTCCTTGGCTCGGTCGCGGGCGACGTTGCGGTCGAGCTTGGCCTGCCACCACTCGCGGTTGTTGCGGGGAACGGTTCCGTGCTGCGGACAGCGGTGCCAGAAGCAACCGTCGACGAAGACGGCGATCTTGGCACGGCTGAAGGCCACGTCAGGCCGCCCGGGCAGGTCCGGGTGGTTGACCCTGAACCTCAGCCCCCGCCGGTGCAGCTCACGGCGGAGTGCCAGTTCGGGCTTGGTGGACGTGCGGGGCTGGCGGCGCATGCGGACCGACGTGGCGGCGTCGAGCGGTGTCGGCACAGTCGACTTTCGGACCATACTCTCGGCCTCTCTGCGGAATCGTGAATGATCGTGCACGGTTAGGCTTTCGCCGGGTAACGACCCGAGACTTGTTCGGTGTCGTTTTCGTACGGTTTCGAAGACGGAGCATGCGCCTGTGCCGGCAACCAAGCCTGACGTCCACGGTTCGTTCGCACCAGGATCGGTCGTGGTGGTCCGCGACGAGGAATGGCTCGTCCGCGCGGCCGAGGAGACAGCCGACGGCACCCTGGTCCACGTCCAGGGGCTCGGTGAACTCGTCCGCGACACCACCGCCTCGTTCTATACCCGGCTGGACCGGGTGGTCGTGTCGGACCCCGCTCGGGCCCGGGTGGTGGCCGACGCCAGCCCTCGATACCGCACCGCGCGCCTCTGGCTGGAATCGACGCTCCGGAAGACAGCCGTGCCCCTCGGCGAACGCTCGCTGACGGCGGCGACAAGAGGGCTGGCGGACGCGTTGAGCTACCAGCAGTCGGCGGTACGCAAGGCGTTGGACCCGGCGAACCTACGGCCCCGGATCCTGCTCGCCGACGCCGTCGGCCTCGGCAAGACCCTCGAGATCGGCATGATGCTCTCCGAGCTGGTACGCCGCGGCCGCGGCGACCGCATCCTCGTGGTGACCCCACGCCACGTGCTCGAACAGATGCAGCACGAGCTGTGGACCCGGTTCGCCCTGCCGTTCGTACGACTCGACACCGCAGGCATCCAGCGGGTTCGGCAGAAACTACCGGCGACCCGCAACCCGTTCACCTACTACCGCCGGGCGATCATCTCGATCGACACGCTCAAGTCCGACCGATACGTGGCCAGCCTGCGTAGACAGCGGTGGGACGCGGTGGTCATCGACGAGTCGCACAACTTGTCGAACGCCGCGACTCTGAACAATCGGCTCGCTCGTCTACTCGCCCGCAACGCCGAAGCCCTGATCCTGGCTTCGGCCACCCCGCACAACGGCAACGCGGAGTCCTTCGCCGAACTGGTGCGTCTGCTCGACCCGTCCGCCGTGCCACCGAGCGGGGTCCTCGACCGGGAGGAGGTTCGCCGGCTCGTCGTCCGTCGCCACCGGCACAGCCCCGAGGTCGCAAACGCCGTCGGCGCCGACTGGGCGGAGCGGCAGGAGCCGAACAACGTCCTGGTGCCGGCTACCCCGGCCGAGAACGCGGTCGCCGACGAACTCGAGCACACCTGGCTGTGGCCCGGCGAGGGCGGAAGCCCGTACTCGGGGCCGCGCTCGGCGCTATTCCCTTGGACGCTCGCGAAGGCGTTCCTGTCCTCACCAGCCGCACTTCAGGAGACGATCGACGGCCGAATCGACCGGGTCGGCAAGGACGAGAAGGTGCCGTTCCAGCGAGCGGAGGTCGAACTGCGGGCCCTGCGCCACCTGCGACAGCTCAATGAGCGGACCATGCGAGAGCCGTCGGCCAAGTACACCCGGCTGGTGGCGTACCTGAAGGAGATCGGTGTCGGCCCCGGCTCCTCCACCCGGGCAGTGGTCTTCGCCGAGCGTCTGGAGACGCTGCGCTGGCTGCACCGCAGCCTTCCGAAGGACCTCGGCCTACCGACGAGCGCCGTCGAACTGATGCACGGCGGTCTCACCGACGCCGAGCAGCAGGACGTCGTCGAGCGCTTCAAGCAGGAGCAGGCGGCGGTACGCGTGCTGGTGACCGGCGACGTCGCCTCCGAGGGAGTCAACCTGCACGCCCAGTGCCACCAGCTCGTCCACTACGACATCCCGTGGAGCCTGATCCGCATCGAGCAGCGCAACGGCCGCATCGACCGCTATGGCCAGAAGCACCCGCCTCGCGTCACCGCCCTGCTGCTCGACCCTGCCAGCGAGAAGTTTGCCGGAGACGTCCGCGTGCTCGCCAAGCTGATCGAGAAGGAGAACGAGGCGCACACCGCTCTGGGTGACGTCGCCTCGCTGATGGGGCAGTACGACGTCAAGGGCGAAGAGAACGAGATCCGGTCCGTGCTCGCCCGCACCAAGCAGCTCGACGACGTGATCCGACCGGTCGCCGAGGTCGCCGCCGGAAACGACCTCGCCGCGCTGTTCGCCCAGATCTTCGAGTCCGCCGGGCAGACGACCAGCGAAACTGTGGCCTCTGACTCTACTATGGAGGCTGGCGACGCCGGCTCGGGCCTCTACGACGACGAGATCTCGTACCTGGAGGAGGCCCTGCGGGAGGCGTTCGTCGACCCCACCGCGCCGCCGGCCCGAGGCGGTGTCGGCTGGCGCCGCGACGAGGCGTTCGGCACCGCCGAACTCGTCCCCCCGACCGACCTGGTGCAACGCCTCGACGTGCTGCCGCAGAGCTATCTCGCCGACCGCAAGGTCACCGAACGCCTGGTGCTCGCCACGACCATGGCCCGAGGCCGGGAACGACTCGCCGCAGCCCTTCGCGACCGCAGTGGTACGACCTGGCCTGACGCGCACTACCTGAGCCCACTGCACCCGGTCCTCGACTGGGCCGCCGACCGGGCCCTGGCCGCCCTCGGCCGCAACGAGGTGTTCGCCGTGCGCGGCACCGTGGAGACCCCGACGGTGCTGCTGCTCGGCACGCTGACGAACAAGCGGGGACAGGTGGTCTCCACGGCGTGGCTGACCGCGCAGTTCCCTGCCCCGGAGGACCCGTCGTTCGTCCTGGTGACGCCGCACGAGTCGGTCCGTACCGCGTTGCAGGAGCTGGGCTGGACCACACCGCGAGCTAACCCCGGCCCCGTGCCCTCGATCGACAGTATCGAACCTCTGGTCGCGCCTGCGGTGCACCAGGCGGCGGCCTACCTGGAGAAGAACGTCTTCGAGGCGGCCAGCCGCGACGCCCAGCAACGGGTCGAGACTTGGCGCCGCAAGCTCGACGCGTGGGACGAGGGAGCAGACGTCCTGATCCGGCGCAGCGACGTACAAGCCAGCCGGGCCCGCATCGACGAGGAACGCGAATTGGCCGAATCGATGGCACCGTCCCGACAACTGGTACGCCCACTGCTGGTGGTCGTGCCCGACACGGAAAGCGAGAACGAGTGAGCGGGTCGGACGCGATCCTCGTCGGCGAAGGCTGGATCTCCGAGCACTACTTCACCACCGAGGCCACGAGAGAATCGTTCCGCGCCAAGGTCCTGGAACGCCGCACCGCGTGGGACACCGAGGACGCGGAGAAGCGCCCGACACCACGATCCCGGTTCCTCGCCGCCCGCAAGGAGTTGGAAAGCGACCTGGCAACCCTGTCCGAGCTGCTCGACCCGGCCGCCGCCACCGAGCAAACCGGCAGTCGGACAGCCCACGGCGCACCCGCCCGCGTCGCCACGACGGTGCGCACCGTCCTCGGACTCGACGCGCCCGGGTTCGTCACCGTCGAAACCGGGCCGGTCACCCGGGTTTCCTCGGTCGGCGTGACCGGACCCGCGCCCCTGGTCGTCCTCACGGCTCTGCCCGTGGCCACCGTCGAGGAACTGCTCGCCCGCGACGCGGTGACGCTCGACGAACCGACTCGGCTGACCGAGGACGGCGAGGACGTCAAGAGCGTCGCCCGGCTGCTGTCCGCCCTCTTCGTCGCCGACGATGCCCCCGAACTGGCGCTGGTGCTGGCCGGTCGGTGGGCGCTGCTCGCCGAACGCGAACGCTGGGCCGAAGGCCGCTACCTCGCCGTCGACATCCAACTGGTCTGCGAACGCAACGACAGCAAGAAGGGCGGCGAGGTCGACCGGGCGCTGGCCTGCCTGTGCGCCGAGTCGATCGCCCCGGACGCCGACGGCAAGCTGTGGTGGCACGGCGTGCTGGAGGCGTCGGTCAAACACACCGTCGGCGTCTCCCAGGACCTACGCGAGGGCGTACGCCTCTCCATCGAGATCGTCGCCAACGAGGTCGTCACCCGCCGGCGCGCCCGAGGTCTACCTCCGCTGCCGAAATCCGAGGCCCAGCCACTGGCCAGGCAGTCGCTGCGGTTCCTCTACCGGATCCTGTTCCTGCTCTACGCCGAAGCCTCCCCCGAGCTGGGCGTGCTGCCGGTCGGAGCCCCCGAGTACGACCAGGGTTACAGCCTCGACCGGCTCCGCGAACTCGTGCAGGTCGAACTGGCCACCCCCCGGGCCCGTACAGGCACGCACCTCTACGAGTCGCTGGGAGTCCTGTTCCGCCTCGTCGACAAGGGCCACCCATCAGCTGCCACCGACGACGACGATGATGCCACGAGCATCCCGGGCCTGACCTTCAACCCGCTGCGCGCCGACCTGTTCCGTCCCGAAGCCATCGCCCACATCGACGAGGTCGGCTTGGGCAACGTCGCCGTCCAGCAGGTGCTGGCCCACCTGCTGCTCAGCAAGGAGCAGCGCGGAAAGGACCGAGGCTTCATCTCGTACACCGAGCTTGGCATCAACCAGCTCGGCGCGGTCTACGAGGGCCTGATGTCCTACACCGGCTTCTTCGCCGACACGGACCTGTACGAGGTGGCCAAGAACGGCGACGGCTCGAAGGGATCGTGGGTCGTCCCGGTCGACCGAGCCGACGGCATCGACGCCGTCCACTTCGTGAAAACCGTCGACCCGGTGACCGGCGAGTCCCGCCCGGTGGTGCACAAACAGGGCTCGTTCGTGTTCCGCCTCGCCGGACGGGAACGGCAGCAGTCGGCCTCCTACTACACCCCCGAGGTGCTGACCCGCTTCACCGTCGGGCAAGCCCTGGAGGAACTGCTCACCGACGAGACTCCAGCCGAGCAGATCTTGAGCATGACAATCTGCGAGCCGGCGCTGGGCTCGGGCGCGTTCGCCATCGAAGCGGTCCGCCAGCTCGCCGACCAGTACCTCAAGCGCCGGCAGAAGGAACTCGACCAGCGTATCGACCCGGACGAGTACCCGAAGCGCTTGCAGGAGGTCAAGGCGTACCTGGCCCTGCACAACGTCTACGGCGTCGACCTCAACGAGACCGCCGTCGAGCTAGCTGAAATCTCGCTCTGGCTGGACACCATGGTCGAGGGCCTGTCTGCACCGTGGTTCGGCCTGCACCTGCGCCGCGGCAACTCGCTGATCGGGGCTCGCCGTGCCGTCTACCGCCGCAGCCAGGTCGCCGACAAGTCCTGGCTGGGAGCCGTGCCGCAGGAGGTGCCGCTGACCTCCCTGGTCGAGGACATCGCTGCCGGGCGCGTCGCCACCGACGGTATCCACCACTTCCTGCTTCCCGCCGACGGCTGGGGCTCGGCCGCCGACGCGAAAGAGGCCGCCGCCCTCGCTCCGGATGCCGCAAAGAACCTGAAGAGATGGCGGACCGGCACACGGAACAAACCCACCAAGACCCAGGTCGACGCGTACGCCGAACTCGCGCACCGGGTCGAAACCCTGTGGCAGATCGCGTACCGGCGGCTGACCATCGCCGAGGAGCAGATCCGCCGGTCGATCCCGGTGTGGGGAGCGGGTGAGCTGCCGGCCGGCGGTGCAGTGACCCGCGAGCAGATCGAGACGGCACTCGCCGACCAGAATGGCGCCTACCGCCGGCTACGCCGAGCGATGGACGCCTGGACGGCGCTGTGGTTCTGGCCCCTCACCGACTCGCTCGCCACCGTGAACGGCACCGTGATCGAGCCGCCGACGGCCGCCCAATGGATCGCTGGCCTACAGGCACTGCTCGGCCGTAATCCGGACGTACACAAGCGCAAGCCGGTTGAGCTGCGGTTTGGCGTCGGCATAAGCTGGGACGAAATAGACGAAGCCGAACGCCTGGATCTCGGCCTCGCCAGCGCGGAATCCATCGACGAGGCGCTTCAAAAGCACCCCTGGCTGATGGTCTGCGAACGGATCGCCCAGCGACAGGCTTTCTTCCACTGGAACCTCGACTTCGCGACGGTCTTCGCCCGCGGCGGCTTCGACCTCCAGGTTGGTAACCCTCCGTGGGTGCGACCGGATGTCGATGTCGCAGCCCTGCTGGCCGAGGGGGATCCATGGTGGCAGCTCGCGCTCAGGCCAACCCAGGCACAGGTCGCCGTGAAGCGCGCCGACACGCTTGCCTTGCCCGGCATGACGGACTTCGTCATCGACGGCATCGCGGACATGGTCTGCATCGGATCTTCTGTCAGCGCAACGCCGCAGTACCCGCATCTCGCGGGGCTACGGCCCGACCTCTATCGCTGCTTCATGGAGGGGATGTGGCGGCACGCATCGGAGCGCGGCACTATCGGCATGATCCACTTGAACTCGCACTTCACCGATGAGAACGCTGGCCAACTCCGTTCCGAGCTGTACCTGCGTCTCCGTCGCCACTGGCATCTTGTCAACGTACTGAAACTCTTTGAAATTCAGCACCAGAAGCACTTCGGGGTTACCATCCACGGCTCGCGGCAGTCGGAGCCTACTTTTACCCAGGCGAGTTGGCTCTACCACCCTGACACGGCATTGCGTTCGCTCGCCCATGACGGATCCGGGCCGGAGCCCGGCCTCAAGGACGACGACGGAAACTGGGATGTGCGCCCGCACGGCTCTAGGATCACCCGCGTTACCGGCGAGACACTGCGTTCCTGGCATTCCACCATGGAAAGTGACGAAGTCCCAGTGCGACAGACTCGAATGGTGTACGCGGTGAACCAGTCCGCAGCTGCCGTTCTGGACAAGCTGTCGCAGGCCAAGCGCATGAGCGAACTGGGGCTCCGATTCTCGCAGGGATGGAATGAGACAACCGATCGACGCAAAGGCTACTTCGAGTCGGAGTGGGCCGTACCGGCATCCTGGGATGACGCTATCCTGCAAGGGCCGCACCTGTTCGTAGCAACGCCCTTCTACAAGACCCCGAACCCGACAATGCTCCATCACCAAGACTGGACAGCGACGGACTTCGAGCAGTTGGCGGCCGACGAGATCCCGGCCACCGCATACCAACCCATCGGCGACCGGTACGAATACGACTGCGCCTACACCGACTGGGGTGACGAGGACCATCCTGACCCCGCCCGCGACCACTACCGCATCGCCTGGCGCCGCATGGCCGCAAACCAAGGCGAGCGCACCCTAATCCCGGCCATCATCCCGCCTGGAGCCGCTCACGTTGACGGAGTCTTCTCTGCTGGAGATCCAAACGGGTCGGCTGGCAATACAGGCTTGATCCAGGCCATTCTCGGCTCCTTGATCTGCGACTTCATGACGCGCACTGCCCCGAAGGGCGATATTCGCGGTCCCGGCATTACAAGGTTGCCGTGGATCGACACCGACACTCGATTCCGTGATCTACTGATCCTGCGCGCACTGAGGCTCAACTGCGTGACGAACGCTTATGTGGACCTGTGGCTAGAGGGTTACGAGGAAGAATTCGTCGAGGATTCCTGGGCAGGCGGTTTCGAGCATCGGCGGCGGAAGCCGCTGGAGCAGGTCAGCCCGGAGTGGACCGCCGACACGCCCTTGCGGATCACCGCCGACCGGCGTCAGGCGCTCGTGGAGATCGATGCCCTGGTCGCGCTGATGCTCGAATTGACAGCCGACGAGCTCTGTTCGATCTACCGGACCCAGTTCGCGGTACTGCGAGGCTACGACCGCAGCGTCTACTTCTACGACGTCAACGGGCGTCTCGTGCCTAATTCGGTGCTCACCGTGTGGCGCAGGAAGGGCGACCGGATCACCGCAGAGGAGCGGACCGCGACCAACCAGTCCGGCTACACCTACACCTACGAACTGCCCTTCGTCACCCTCGATCGGGAGGCGGACATGCGGCAGGCGTATGCCGTCTTCGAGCAGCGGCTGCGGGAGCGTTCGTGACCGAGTTGCTGCCCACCTTCCAGGCAGCCCGGGTCCGGCAGGGTCTGGTCGACTACCTGACGACGACGTTCGGGCTGACCGACGGCGACGCACGCGACGGCTTGGATCGGTTCCTTTCCGACCCGGACACGGGCATGTTCAAGGGCCCCTACGTGCGACTGCGGCTGCCGTTCCGGCCCGCCGAGGAGGGGTGGCGAAACAGCCTGGAGTGGTACGAGGGTTTCCCGCCTTACGGCCACCAGGCGGCGGCGTTCGCTCGGCTGGCATCGGCGGTCGGCGGCGAGCCGCGTCGACCGCTGCCGACTTTGGTCACCACCGGTACGGGTTCGGGCAAGACCGAGGCGTTCCTGCATCCGATCCTCGACCACGTGATCCGGGCCCGTCGCGACGGGGTGACCGGCACGAAGGCGCTGATCCTGTATCCGATGAACGCGCTCGCCAACGACCAGGCGGCGCGTCTGACCCGCCTGCTCACCACGCACTCGGCGTTGGCCGGTGTGACGGCTGCGCTCTACACCGGGCAGGAGGGAGCCACCCGCACCACGGTCACCCCGGATGGGCTGATCACGGACCGGGTGGCGATCCGGGACACCGCTCCGGACCTGCTGTTGACCAACTACAAGATGCTCGACCAGTTGCTGCTGCGCTCCGAGGACCAGGAGTTGTGGCTGCAGTCGGCGACGAGCCTTCGCTACCTGGTGTTGGACGAGTTCCACACCTACGACGGGGCGCAGGGTACCGACGTGGCGATGCTCCTGCGCCGGCTGGGACTGACGCTCAAGAGCCATTGGCGTGACGACGATCCACTCGTAGACGACGCCGCCCGGTCCCGGCCGTTGGGCCTGATGACGCCGGTCGCGACCTCGGCGACGCTCGGCGACAAGGGCGACCCGTCGGTGATGCGGGAGTTCGCCCACACCGTCTTCGGGGAACGCTTCGACTCCACGTCGGTGGTCACCGAGACGCGACTGGGCCTGACGGACTGGACCGACGGCGCGGCCGAGGCGGTTGCCACGGCCGGGTTCACACCGAAGAGCCTCGACGAGTTGCGCGCCGCCGGAATCCGGCCGCTGCCGGAGGTGAGCCTGGACGCCTCCGGCGCGGAAGCCGCGTACGCCGTACTCGGGCTGCTGTACGGGGTGACCAGCGACGAGCTCGCCGGTGCGGCGCCGGAGTCGTTGTCGGCGTTGTGCCGGGCACACCCGTTGGTGATCGAGCTGGCACGGTCGGCCGGTCAGGCCGTCGCGCTCAGCGACCTCGCCCTGCAGGTGTTCGGTCCGCAGGCCGAACCGGAGCAGGCCGAGGCGTCGTTGTCGCAGGTCCTGGCGATGCTCGGGCACGTGCGTAAGGTCGTCGGTGGTGGTGCGCTCTCGGTCGACGTGCACCTGTGGGTACGGGAGCTGACCCGAATCGATCGGGCTGCGGCCGCCACGGCGCGGTTCCGGTGGAGTGACGACGGGCCGGTGGTTGCGGGCGACGAGGCCGAGGAGGCTCGCCCGTCGTTCCCGGCGATCTTCTGCCGGCACTGCGGGCGGTCCGGGTGGGGGGTCGGGCTCGCCCCGGTGGGCGACAGCCTGGCCCCGGACGACGAGGGCATCCGTCGGCAGCATGCCGCCCGAGAGGGCCGGTTCCGGCCCTTGCTGTACGCGCCGGCCGAGGCCGCCGTTCGGTCCGACGACGAGTCGCCGGTCGAGGGACTGGTGTGGTTCGCGGTGCGCAGCCGGGAGTTGCTGGGCACGGTCGACGTGGACGATCCGGATCTGCGTGACGGTTGGGTCCTGCCGGTGCTGACGAACGTCGGGGACGCCGCCGACGAGCTCAGCCGCAAGGACACGTGCCCGTCGTGTGGGCAGGAGGACGGCATCCGGTTCCTGGGCAGCGCCATCGCCACCCTGCTGTCGGTGTCGCTGTCCACCCTCTTCGGTGCGCCGAAGCTGGCCTCCGAGGAGAAGAAGGCGCTGGTCTTCACCGACTCGGTGCAGGACGCGGCGCACCGGGCCGGCTTCGTGCAGGCCCGTTCGCACACGCTGACCATGCGTTCGGTGTTGCACGAGGCTGTCGCGGAGGGGGCGCTGACGCTCGACCGGTTGGTGGAGGAGGTGCTGACGAAGGCGGGTGACGATCCGGTCCGGCGCTACCGGGTCCTGGCACCGGACTGCGCCGACCGGGAGTCGTTCACGCCGTTCTGGCAGGCGCCGCGTCAGCGGGCCGTCAAGACGTCGGTGCACTCGCGGGTACGCAAGCGGCTGGCCCTGGATGCCTCCCTGGAGTTCGGGCTGAACTCCCGTATCGGCCGGACGCTGGAGCTGACCGGGTCCGTGGCGGTCGAGGTCGAGGCGGGTCTTCCGGCGCGCATCGCCGGCCTGGCTCGGGCCGCCCTCGACGGCACCGCCTGGCAGGAGCGTCTGGGGTCGGCCGGCGTCGGTGACGACATCCTGGTGCAGTGGGTGCGCGGTGTGCTGGACCGGATGCGGGTACAGGGCGCGATCGAGCATCCGTGGTTCGACCGTTATCGCGCCGAGGACGGCCGCGACTGGTCGATCTGGGGTGGCCGGCCCCGTGGGGACGGCATGCCGGCGTTTCCCCGCGACCGGCCGCGACCGGCGTACCCGAAGGTGGGTGGCTCGCCGGGGCCGACCAACTACTCCCACCTGGACCCGGTGACCGCCCTTCAGTCTTGGTACGCCCGCTGGACGTCGCGGGTGCTCGACGTCTCGCCCCTCGACGGTGGCCGACTCGCCCGGATGCTGTTCGAGCGGCTCGCCCGTGACGGTGTGCTGACCACGACGACCAGCCAGTCCGGGGCCACCGTCTACGCCCTGCCCGCCTCCGGGGTGGTGGTGGCCCCGACGGGCGAGGCCGACCTGGCCTCCGGGCGGCACCTTCTGGTCTGCGACACCTGCCGGGGCAGCATGCCCGGCGGCGTCGCCACCGTCGTCCAGCTGTCCGGGGCACCTTGCCTAAACGTACGGTGCCGTGGACACCTGCAGTCTCAGCCGCTGCCGGCCGAGAACTTCTACCGCCGCCTCTACGCCTCGCCGGACATGCGGCGGGTCGTCGCTCGGGAGCACACCAGCTTGCTCGACGACGCGACGCGTCTGGCGTACGAGGACGGCTTCCGTGGTGCGGCGACCAGCCCGCAGGCGCCGAACGTGCTGGTCGCGACGCCCACCCTGGAGATGGGCATCGACATCGGCGACCTGTCGGCGGTGTTCCTCGCCTCGCTGCCCCGTACGGTGGCTTCCTATCTGCAGCGGGTCGGGCGGGCCGGCCGTCTCACCGGAAACGCTTTCGACCTGTCGTTCGTCACCGGTCGCGGCGAGCACCTGCCGAAGCTCGGAGATCCGCTGTCGGTGATCGACGGCGAGGTGCGACCACCGGCGACCTACCTGGCCGCCGCGGAGATCCTGCGCCGTCAGTACACGGCCTACCTAATCGACGCGTCGGCTCGGGAGCAGGGCCGCCGGCATCCGAGCAGGGCGGCCGGGGCCATCGGGTCCTGCGCGCCGGGCACCTTCCTCGGTGACTTGGTCCTGCGGGCCGAGCAGTCGTGGGAGCAGGATCTGGCCCGATTCGTCGCGACGCTGGCCGACCTACCCGGCGAGGTGGTGGACGGGCTGCGAGACTGGCTGGTGCCGAAGGCCGGCCCACGCAGCAGCGGATTCGCCCGGCACCTGCAGGAGGCGAGCGGGCGCTGGCAGCAGACGGTCGCGGTGCTCGAACAGCGCCGAGCGAAGATCACCGAACTACTTCCGGAACTCGAGGCGCGGGCGCAGTCACCTGCGGTGACCGAGGACGACCGGCAGGCACTGCGGTCCGCGCAGGCGACCCGACAGATGACCAGTGGTCAGCTGGCTCATCTACGTAGCAGCTACTGGATCGGTGTCCTGGAGGAGTACGGGCTACTGCCCAACTACACACTGCTCGACGACACCGTCACCCTGGACGTCGGGCTGTCGTGGATCGACCCGGACGACGCCAAGTACCGCTACGACAGTGCGCAGTTCCAGCGGGGCTCTGCACACGCCCTGCGTGAGTTCGCGCCCGGAGCCACCTTCTACGCCCGTGGCTGGGAGATCGAGATCGACGCTGTCGATCTCGGCCTGGACGGGGCGTCGGTCCGCACCTGGGCGTTCTGCCCGGATTGCGGGTACGCCGCCGATCTGGCGCTGACCGGGAGGGAAGTCGTCCCGGTCACCTGCCCGCGCTGCGGCAGCCGGGGAATCCACGACACCGGGCAACGCCTCGACGTGGTCGAACTCACCCGCGTCTCCGCCGAACTGCGCCGTGACGAGGTGGCCATCTCCGACCGCCGCGACGAGCGAGGCCGGGTCGCCTTCCAGATCGTGACCACCGTCGACGTGAACCCGGACGACGTGGCGGACCGATGGTTCGCCGAGGGCATCGGGCTGGGTTGCAGCCTCCTTCGCTCGGTCGACATCCGCTGGCTCAATCTCGGCCCGGCCGGGCACGGTCCGACCCGTACCATCGCCGGGGCCGAACGGCAGGGAACGTTGTTCCGGGTCTGCTCCGGCTGCGGGAAACGCGACACCGACACCGGCCGCAACCGGCCGCACGAGCACCGCCCCTGGTGCCCGCACCGGACTTCGGTGAGCGAGGTGACCAGCACCGTCGCGCTGTCCCGGACCCTGCGCACCCAGGGTCTGCTGGTCCGGTTGCCCCATACGGTCACCCTCGGCGACGACTTCGCCGTACCGAGTCTGTCCGCAGCGCTGCTGCTGGGCCTGCGGGAGCAGATGGGCGGTCACCCCGACCACATCCGGGTCGAGCAGGTCGTCGATCCGACGTTGTCCGACGGAAGCGACAACCACGACGCGATCCTGCTGCACGACACCGTTCCGGGCGGCACAGGGTATCTGGCCGGCATCGCCGATCCGGACGACTTCAGGAAGCTGCTGGTCCTTGCCTGGAACCGGGTGCGGGACTGCGAGTGCCGCCTCGAGGAGCGGTTAGCCTGCCATCGCTGCCTGCTACCGTTCCCTCCGCCGGGAGTCGTCCGCCGGGTTTCGCGGGCCTCTGCCGAACGACACCTGCACACCCTGCTCGGGTTGGCTCCCGACGTGCACACAGCCGAGGACACGACCTGGACGGTGACCAAGGTGGCCCCGAACGAGGAACCGGAGTCCCATCTGGAGCGTGCGTTCCACCGGGTGTTCCTGGGCCGGTTGCGCCGTAGCGGCGCGGCGGTCGCCGAAACACCCTCCCCGGTCGGCAACGTCGCCCGGTTCACCCTGCCCGGCACACCCCGGCACTGGACCCTGACGCCACAGGTGAACGTCGCCAACTCGCGGCCGGACTTCCTGCTCAAGGCCAACGACACGAACGTGCCCGACGTCGCGGTCTTCACCGATGGCCGGGCCTACCACGCCACCGCCACGGTGAACCGACTCGCGGACGATGCCGCCAAGCGTGCCCACCTGCGTGACCTGGGCATGGTGGTGGTCGCCCTCACCAGCGCCGACATCGCCGCTGCCGAAACCGGCACCCACACCGCGCCGCAGTGGTGGAATGCCGCCCTGGCCGGCAACCTGATGAACGTACCGGGGTTCCAGGCACCGCCGGAGGCGTACAAGGCACTGGGTCGAGGGATGGTCGACTGGCTGGTCGGCTGGGTTCTCGACCCGAACCCGGCTGCGGCGCGGGCTGCCGCACGCGCCGTGCCGATGTTTCTGTCCGCCGGGGCGCAACCGCTCCAGGTTGCCTCGGACGTCACCCTCGCCCAGGTGGGCCGGGCGGTTCTGCTCGGTGAGGAGTCGCCCGTCGGCGAGCGGAGAGTCCACCTGCATCGCAGCGGTTCCCTCGCAGCTGTCGTCGAGATGAGGCACACCACCGGCGTCGAGGTCGCAGTCGTGCTCGACGATCGGTCCGAGATGCTCGACGAGAGACATGCCGAATCGTGGCGAGCCTGGCTGCGGCTCGCGAACGCGCTCGGTCCACGAGACTGGCCGACCGCCGTGACGACGACCAGCCTCGTCGAGCCGATCGCCGGCAGTCCGGACACGGCCGAGCCGCTGCGGCCGGTGGGTGCCTGGGCCGACGTGTACGAGGCCGCGTTCTCGCAGGACGAGAAGGAACTGATCAGCTCCCTGGCCAGCCACGACGTCACACCACCGACAGTCGGAGCGGAGGGCCCGGACGGCATCCCGCTCGACATTTGCTGGCCTACGCTGCGCGTCGCCGTGGTCTTTCCCCACATGCCGCCGGAGGACCGCACCGACCTGGCCCGCCACGGCTGGCGGTTGGTGGCGCCCACGCCCGCCGAGGTCGTCGCTGCCCTGGCCCACGCTGCCGTCGAGACGGACGAAGGACACTGATGCCGACCATCATCATGGGAAAGCTCGCCAGCAAGATCGACGGCTCGGTCCGTGGAAAGGCGATGACCTTCCTGCAGAAGCTCGGAGTCGACGACGCCACCCCGGGCCTGCACGTCGAACCCATCCAGCACAGCGTCGACCCACGGGTTCGCACCGGGCGGGTCGACGACTTCTGGCGGGCCGTCATGTTCCGCCTCGACGGCGACGGTGAAACCCACTACGTCATCCACGGCATCTGGCCACACGACGACGCCATCGGCATCGCACGACGCGTGCGACTGAGGGTGAACCCCATCAACGGCCTACCCCAGATCGAAGAGATCGAGCCTTCCCCAGCCCCGACTTCGCCTCCCGACGAGACCAAGACGAGGCCTACGAAGCCGCTGTTCGCCCAACTCGGCCACGAACGCAGCGAACTCGTCGAGCGGCTCGGCCTCCCTGAAGACGTCGTCACCCAGGCCGTGGCCGCCTCCGACGAGGACGGCATCCTCGACCTCGCACAGCGACACGAGGGCTGGATCGGCACCATCCTGGTCGACCTGGCCGCAGGGGACGACATCGACGCGATCGTCCGACGGATGCAGTTGGAGAAGGCCTCCTCGTCCGGTGACGACGATGCCGACGTGTTGCAGTCACTCAAACATCCGGCCGCCGCGCTGCAGTACGCGTTCATCGACGACCAGGAGGAACTGCGGCGGGTCATCGAAGGCGGCGACTTCGGTGCTTGGCGGATCTTCCTGCACCCCGAGCAGCGTCGCTACGTCGACCGCTCGTACAGTGGCCCGTTCCGGCTCTCGGGCGGAGCCGGCACCGGCAAGACCGTCGTGCTCGTCCATCGGGCCCGCGCACTCGCCCGCCGCAATCCCGACGCCCGGATCATCCTGACCACCTTCACCACCAACCTCGCGGACGCCTTGGGCGACAGCCTCGGCCAGCTCGACCCGCGTGTGCCACAGGCCAAGGCCCTCGACCAGCCCGGCGTGTACGTGACGGGTGTGGACGCGCTCGCCTCCGCAGTGCTACGGACCGCTGGTCGCGGCCTGGCCCCTGCGATGCGGGAGGTCCTCGGCGAGGAGCGGTCGACGCCGCTGGCCCGCACCGCACCGAATCGTTGGCGGGAGGTCATCGAATCGACCGGCACCATGCTGCCGTACGAGCTGGCCAACGAGACGTTCCTCGCCTCGGAGTACGCGCACGTCGTCCTACCCAACAAGGTGCACGACGAGGTCGGCTATCTACGGGTACGCCGACCAGGTCGAGGCGTCGCGCTGGACCGTGCCAAACGCCGAGCCGTCTGGGCACTCGTCGAGGCATACCGGGCCCGCTGTCGGGCCGACGGCGGCCTTGACTTCGCTGAGGCCGCCGCAGTCGCCGCAGCGCACCTGACGGTCACCGACCCGCGTCCCGCCGATCACGTGCTCGTCGATGAAGGGCAGGACCTCTCGCCCACCCACTGGCTCCTGCTCCGTGCCGTCGTCGGGGAGCACGCCGACGACCTGTTCATCGCCGAGGACTCCCACCAGCGCATCTACGGCACCCGCGTCGTGCTCGGGCGGTACGGCGTCGCCATCGTCGGTCGCTCCCAGCGGCTGACCCTGAACTACCGGACCACGGCGCAGAACCTGCACTACGCCATGACGATCCTCGGCGGCGGCCAGTACGTCGACCTGCAGGACGAGCCGGAAGGCACCGGCTACCGATCGGCCCGCACCGGCCCGATGCCCATCATCGAACTCGTCGACTCCCTTGCCGAAGAAGCAGCGGTGGTCGTCCGACACGTGCGCACCTGGCTCGACGCCGGAGATCCGCTCGAGAACGTCGCCGTCCTGGTCCCCGACCGGTACCACCGCGACCGCGTCGTCACCGTTCTCACCGATGCCGGCATCGATGCCCGCGCCGTGGACCGTGACCGCCCCCCGGCAGGCCGGGTACCAGTACTCACGATGCACCGTGCCAAGGGCACCGAGTTCTCCAAGGTCCTGCTGGCCGCAGGCAAACCATCGCCGGCGGAGATGGAACGCCTTGCCTTGCTGGATCCTGCCGAGCGCGCGGACGCGGAGCTCCGGGCCCGGTCGTTGACCTACGTCGCGGCGACCCGGGCGCGTGACCAGCTGATAGTGGTGCAGCGAAGCTGACAGCCGAGTAGGAGGCCTGGGAAGAAGGCCACGCCCGATGTCATATGGGAGATCGGAAGGCTGAACGAGTCGGTGAAGCGGCATGGGTTCCGGTCACTACGGTCGTTCACGCATACCCCTTTCCAGGCCATGTCGACCATGCAAGCGCCAGGGAGGGTCGCAAATGAGGCCGAGAAGAGTGACCTTGCTCGACATCGGACTGGACTCGTCGTTCGATGCTGCGATGACGTTCGTCCAGTCGACACTGCAGAACATCAACGCCGGCTGTGAAGCTCCGATCGTGGACATCGACTTCGTCCGCTCCCGTGATCCCGACACCGTGCTGTCCGCGTTCACTTCGTCATGCGACGTCCTACACGTCATGGCCCACGGCGACCACAGCGTCACGCCGTCGTTCACCAGCACGGACGGCGAGTTCGCCGTGTCCTTCGAGCAGCTCGGGGAAGTCGCGGCAGGCAGGGGCAGAGGCATCTCGACCGGCGCCATCATCGCGGACGGCTGCAAGACCGGCACCGGCGCGTGGCAGAAGGCGGTACGAGACTGCCTCCAGGGCGAGGTCACCTACGTGGGCACCTCCTCCATCATCGGCTGGCATGAGAGCGGCGTGTTCAGCTCCGCCTTCTACGGTGCCCTGTTCCGCAACCGTGGACGCGGCGTGAAGCCTGCCGACCAGGCTCAAGACGCCGCCACCCGGGCCATCGACGCATATGCCCTGTTGACGGACAAGAACTGTCCATTCAAAGTCACGACCCTCAAGCCGAGTCAACGTGCCCGGACACTGCTGAGCTGACAGGGGCGTCGACCAGGCACACGGTCACGAAGCGCTCGAGGGGTTGGCTTCCCAGAGAGGATCGCACCTCGCGACCTGCAGGTCGCCCTCGCCCCAGACCGACCGCCGGATCTGGACGCCAGTCGATGATCCGTCAGTACGACAACTTGGTCTGCATCACAAGACGTTGCGGAACCGGATCAGCCAGAGCGGGCCGGCAGACGCCGCGCTGACGAAGACAGCGTAGGGCCGGCCGACAGCGTCGTCGGCCGGCCCTGCGCGACTGATGGAGGCGAAGCTGCGAACTACGCCGGCATTGCGGTGCTACCGCGGCGGGGGACGATGGCGGCGGTTGCTTCGGCTGCGGCGTGTGAGAGTTCGGGGAGGACAGCGCCGTAGAACGTGGCGGTGAAGTGTGGGCTGGAGTGGCGGAGTCGGTTGGAGATGACCTTCATCTGGACGCCAGCGGCCAGTCCCATGGTCGCAGCGCCGTGGCGGAGGTCGTGGAGTCGGATGGGTGGTAGTCCGGCTTGGGTGGCGAGGTGGTGGAAGTGGTCGGTGACGTCGGCAGGGTGGAGCCGCCCGCCAGTGGGTGTGGTGAACACGAGTCCGGTGGTGGTCCAGGCAGGACCGGCGGCGAGGCGTTCGCGGTGTTGCCGGGTGCGGTGGGCGCGCAGCACTGCGACGGTTTCGGTGTCGAGGGCGACCGCGGCTTCGCTGTCGGTGGTTTTGGGTGTGTCGATGGCGGTGGCCCAGCCGTGTTGGACGAGTTGCCAGCGGACGGTGAGGGTGTGGGCGTCGAGGTCGAGGTCGTCCCAGTGCAGGCCGCAGGCTTCCCCGCGGCGTAGGCCGGTGAAGGTAATGAGGTGGTAGAGGGCGTAGAGCCGGTCGTCGGCGTCGTGGGTGTGGTCGAGGAATCTGCCGGTGTGTTCGGGTGTCCAGATCATGACGGGGCTGGGGGTCTTGCCGGTGTCGCGCCAGGTGCGGATGCGTTGGTCGGTCCAGACGGTGGGCTTGGGTGCTCGGGCGGTGGGTAGTTCGACCATGAGGGCGGGGTTGGTGTCGATGTAGCGGTGGCGGCGCATCGCGTCGTTGAGGGCCTTGCGCAGGGTGGCGTGGATGACGTGCAGGGTTCTGGGGCCGACGATCCGCTGGTTCTTGACCTGGGTGCGCTTTGCGGGGTCGCGGCTGGCGCGCAGGGTGGCGATGGTGGTGTTGCGTTCGGCGATGGCGTCGTACATGGCGTCGATGTGTCCGGGCCGGAGCCGGTCGATGCGCAGGTGGCCGAGATGCGGGATGAGGTACAGCCGGATGTGGCCTTCGTAGGAGCGCAGGGTGCCGGTCTTGATGTTCTTGCGTCCGGCGAGCCAGTCGGTCAGGTACGCCTGCATGGTGGGCAGCTCGGTGGGGGTGATGTCCAGGTGCAGCGCGCGCCGAATCTGGTCCGGGGTGGGGACGGGAGCGCCGGTCTTGACGGCGGCCTCGATCAGGTCGCCGGTCTTGACGGTGGTGTGCGGGTCGGTGTGGTCGGGGACGGCGAGCGCGGCCCGGATGCGGTCCAGGACGGCGTCCGCGTCGGCTTGGGTGGCGTAGGGGCCGTGGCGCAGTGGGCGGCGGGTGCCGTCGGCGCGGGCGGGGATTTCGATCTGCCAGTGCCAGTGGCCGTGGGTGCGGGACCAGCCGCCGCCGGGCCGGCGAAGCTGGGGACAGGAGCGTCCCAGTCGCCGGCCCGTGACGCTGTCGCGGCAGCCGCAGCGTTTGAAGGTGGATCCCTTCACTCATCGTCTCCTGGATGCTCTCTGTGGTGCCGCCAGCGGTGCCGCGTGGAATCCGCTGGTGGCGGGGTCATCGCATCCACGCTCACCTTCGCGTCGGCTTCAAGTCGCCCGCCACCGGTTGCGGCGGGGTCGGGTTGGAGGAGGTGGAGCAGGGCGGCTACCGGGACGATGATGCGGCTGCCGGCCCGGATCAGCGGTATGGGGAACTGGTTGGTGGCGGCGAGCCGGTAGGCCTGGGATCGGCTGATTCCGAGCACGGAGGCGGTGGTGGCGAGGGTGGTGGTGACGCCGAGGGCACGGATGCGCTCGATCGTCCACACCTCCCGGACGCTGGGCGCGGTGGTGTTGTCGGTCGTGGTGCGGGTTGTCTGGTCAGCGTGGTTGGTTGGGCTGTTCATGATCAGGCTTCTCCTGGTTATGAGAGGGATGGCTGTGCGGTAGGAGCGGGGTAGCCCCGCCGGAATCGACTGGTGCAGGGGTGGCTACTCGGTCACCGCTGCCCCGGTTCCGTGACAGAGGCGGTGGCGTCGGTTTGGTCGGCATGACCGGTTCCACGATCAGCTCGGGTGGTGCCGACGACTCGGCCTTGAGGGTCTTAAGGAGTTCGGATACTCGGGTGTTGGACACGGTGTGACCGGCTGCGCGGAGGGCTTCGGCGAGTGCCGCCCGGGTCAGTGCCTGCCCGTCCGCCGCGAGCCGGTCCCGAACAGTTCGCGCTGCCGGCAGCAGCTCGGCCACGTCACCGGACGGCTGCGCGGACGGTCCCCGGTCCGCTCGCCGCTGCCGGTCCCGTCCACCATGTCGGCGACGAGCCTCCGGTGAGCGGACGGTCCGGGTCATGGACCGCCGCTCCCCCGCCCTGACAGCGGACCGCGTCGCCTCGTCCGGTCCGCTGTCCGCAGCGGCCCGTCCGGCTTCGTCCGGCCGCCAGTCCGCAGCCGTTCGGGCAGCGGCGGGCGTGGCGGCGCCCGTCCGACCGAGGGCAATCTTGACCATGACAAGGAACCCGAGCGCGGGTACGGCGGCGGCGACCCAGCCGATGACCGAGGGTTCGGCCTCGATGACCTGCGCGGCTAGGGACAGGGTGACGGCGCAGGCCAGCACGGTGGCGGGGAACACGGTGGAGGTGTGGGCGCGTTTGCGGCGGCGCAGTTCCAGGCGCCGGAGGCGATGGACATCAGCTCCAGAACGATCGCGTCGGCCCAGGCCAGCCAACCGGGCTGACCGTGCGCGGCGGCCACGTTGTGCACGTGGGTGAAGCTGGCCGCCCCCGCCGCGCCGCCGATCGCCAGCATGATGACGACCTGGACGACAGCCTCGACGCGGCTATCGCGCGGCCCTGCCTCCGGGTCACGGGTCGGTGCTGTCGTGGTCGATCACCTCCTCGACCCAGACCGGGTTCCGGTCCGTCCGTCAGTCGCAGGAGGCGGCACCGGATAGCGGACCGGCCCGGCGTCGGACAACCGTCGGGATGCCAACCAGACGCCGACTGCGGACCGCCCGCCCCGAACGCGAGACCGGGACGCGGTCCGGCCGCTGTGGGAGCGGACGTCCGGTGCTCTCACCGATCCGTCAGCACCAGCCGAGCTGCTCACGACAGAGCCGTGACAGATGCCGACCCTTGCTGTCCGCTCCACGGCAGAGGTACCGTCCGCCGCCCTCGTGCCGTCGCTGATCACGCGGCCTCACCCGCCCGCTCGGAGACGTCAACGACGTACCCGGCCAGGTCAGCCAGCCGCAGCCGCAGTCCTTCTCCGCCGGCCACGGCCCACACCGCCTCCGCTGGGCTCAGACCCGCCGTCGCGGCGTGGTCGCGGGCCCCGGTAGCGACCGGCACCGCCAGCGGCACTTCACCGAGGACGCGGCGCAGGTTGCGCTCGCGGGCGGCCGAGTGCAGCCAGAACAGCACCGGCCACGCCCGCCCGAGCGTGGTGAATAGCTCCTGATAGCCGTCGACCTTGTCGGCGAGGATTGACAGCTGCTCGGCGCCGGTGTCGTACTCGACGAAGAACGGCACCTCGACCCCGTTTTCGGCCCACCGGCCGTAGCCGTCCGGGCGCACCCGCGGCTGATACGCCCGCATTAGCCCCGGATCCCGGCGGCTGGTGAACGTACCGGCGCGCTGGCACACCGCCTCCGGCAACCACTCCACCAAGCCAGTGCCCGGATGAGTACGGGCGCGCCCGGCCAGGTCGGTGAAGAACCCGTTCACCCCGAGGCGGTGGGCGAGGCTGCGGGTCGAGGTCCAGCGCCGCCGCTCCACCCGGGCGTGGTCCCGCCGCGGTGGACGCTCGTCCCGACTCGCGGCGACGACCTCGGCGCCGAGCTGGTCGATGACGTAGTGGTACGGATACGAGCCGCCGTCGGCCCGCTGCGGCCGGAACCGGGCCACCAACCGCAACCGGTACAGGGTCCGCAGCCGCCGCTGACAGAAGTCCAACGACGGGAACAGGGCGGTCGCGAGCTGGAACGAGGTCAGTACGCCGTGGTCGTACAACCAGCCCAGCAGCACACGGTCACGGCCGGTCAGCTGGGACTGGACCCGAAGGACCGGATCATCCACCGGCTACCACCTCCTTCCCGGGTACGGAATGCCAGCCCCAGGGGAGACCCGAGAACAGGCAGGGTCTGTCGCAGGACAAGCCGACGGCGCTGACAGACGCGCTGACCTGCGGTGTGAGAGGAAACAGGGGGTCGGTTCGGGGGTCCGGCTGAAGACTGACGTCAACGCTGACGCCAAGCCCGACCCCCGAACGGGGATCAAGCCGGAACTCGTCACTGCCAATGCCTGCGGCAGTGGGTGAAGGTGTCGACGAAAGCACGTGAACTCCTTGGTTGAGGATGTGGGATGTGGTGCTGGTGGCCTGGTCCGGGCACGGCAGCGCCGCCGAAGCGGAAAGGGCCCGGTGGGCTGCATCCGGCGCCGGCCCTGTCGTGGTCGCCGTCAGCGGCTCGTAAGTGCCGACCGCCGGGAGCAACGGCGCGACGAATGGCCTTAGGGCAAGCGCGCGGAGGTAGCCGTTGGCGGGGCGAGGGCTAGCCTCTCGGTCATGTCCGCCCCTGCCACCCATCCGTTGCTGTTCCTCGACGTGGACGGCACCCTCATCCCGCTCGGCACACCCACGGCGGGTCAGCAGGGGATGCGGCACGGCCACCCCGAGACACCGGTCCCATCGGCCGACGCCCATCCCCTGCTGCACAAGGTCAATCCGGAACACGGCCGCCGACTGGAGGTCCTGCCGTGTGATCTGGTGTGGGCGACGACCTGGATGAGCGACGCGAACGACGTGCTCGCGCCGCTGCTCGGGCTACCGCCACTGCCTGTCGTGGACTGGCCCGACGCCGACGAGATAGGCCCCCTGCACTGGAAGACCCGTGGGCTCGTCGAATGGGCGCAGGAACGCCCCTTCATCTGGGTCGACGACGAGATCTCCCACGCCGATCAACAGTGGGTATCGACTCATCACCACGGCCCGGCTCTGCTGCATCGGGTCGATCCACATCGCGGCCTGACCGAGCAGGACCTCGCTGCCATCGAAAGCTGGCTGGTGCAGGCGCAGTAGGGCCAGCAGCCGTCGCGGGTGCCGCGCTGGACCGCTGTCTGCCAGTCGGGGCCGTCGCTTTTGAGGTCCCGCACCATCCCGCTGGCGTCGGCGGGGGCCCGGGAATCGTGACGTGGTGCGGTCAGGATCCGACCTCGATGAGGCGACGCCTGCCACTCTCGCCCGGTACCTGCCACACCTGGTCGTCCGGCCAGTGGCGGTACAACAACTGCTGAGTGGTCGTGGCGACAGCGTTCCGCAGCGGCTCGCGGAGCAGGTCGGCCCGCAGTCGTTCCTCCCGCTCGGCGTCCTGAGCGATCAGCAGAACCGCCCCGACCGGTACCGGCCGGTCCGCGCGCCGGTAGCCCGCCAACAATCCACCCAGACCTGACGTCGCTCGCTCGTGCTCGGCGACAACGCCGCCGCTCGGACCACGGTCGACGTGGACCAGGAACCGCAGGCACCGCCCGTCCTGCAGCCAGACGCCGTAGCCGTCGGCCCGCACCTGCGCCAGGTCGTGCTGACGCAACCACGACGAGGTGTCCATCATCGCCAGCCACTGGAACAACTCGCACCGCCCCGGGTTGCGCCGCGACACCTCCGCCAACGGCAGGAACAGCAAGGCATCCGCCCGACCGGAGGAACGCTGCCCCAGCCGCAGCGGAACCGGCCGCCCCGACGCTGTCAGGGCTCGCCGGAGCACGTCGGTTCCCTCGGCAGTGACCTCGTACCACCAGGTGTGGGTCCGGTCCTCCGCCGAGCGGTCGCGGCGCACCAATCCCGCCTCGTGCAGCCCCACCAGGTCCCGGTGAGCCGTCAGCCGCGACACTCCGCAGACAAGCGCCACGTCCAGTGTCGTCGCGGCACCATGCTGCGCCAGGTACGACAGGATCCGCCACCGCCGCGGGGACAACCGCCCCGTGGCACCCTGGTCGCCCATTCCCCGATGATCCTCCTGGCGTCGACAGTCCGACATCCTGTCCCTGACAGCCGTAACAGAGAGTGGTCAATGCGCCGACGGGAACATCGGAAGCCGGGACCGCCGTGACCGCACACAGCGCTCGCCTTCGGCCGTTATACGAGGCGTCGGCGGGCCGTGCGAGCACCCACATATCCAAACCGGGGTTTTGGGGCCGATTTTGGAGATCACTGTTCAGTGAATCAGCCGAAGAGTTGAGGACAGAAAGCGCGATACGGTCAAATCAGACCGCCGTTACTTGATCTCCACAATCGGCGCCGTACAGCGCGCCGATCTGCCAGAGGCCCGAGACCAAAGCCAGCTCGACTCGACGACGCAGCGCCACGCACCGATGCGTGGTTACTAAAAGTGACCACGCCCGGGGGAGCGTTGCCGCGTCTTCCTTCAGGAACGGACGATGCGCCGAGGCGAGCCCGTAGGGTCGGTCGCGTGGCCGAGACGTGGACCGAACCGGACCTGTCCTACATCGCCAGCGTGACGCGGGTCCGCGCGGCGGCCGGCGTGATCCTCCGCGACCAGACCGGCCGGGTGCTGCTGGTCCACCCGGCCTACAAAGACGTGTGGGAAGTTCCCGGCGGAACCGTGGAGCCGGACGAGTCCCCGGCAGACGCCTGCACCCGCGAGATCCAGGAAGAGTTGGGTCTGTCGATACCCGCGGGAGCGCTGCTGTGCGTCGACTGGGTACCGGCGAGCCCGCCGTGGGACGGCGGACTCATGTTCGTCTTCGACGGCGGGGCGCTGACGGCGGATCAGATCGCGGCGATGCGACTGTGCCGGGACGAGTTGGACGGCTTCGAGTTCGTCGAGCCGGAACGCCTGGACGAGATGTTGATTCCCCGACTGGCTCGGCGGGTCACCGCGGCGATCGCCGCTATCGGCCATGGCGGTGTCTACCTCGAGGATGGAGTCGCGACCTCGAACAGATAGTCGTCAACACGGACCCTCGACCAAAGCCCGGTACCAGGACATAGGGTTCGCCCCCTGCACGCGAAGCCGGTGAGGTCTCCTCACGCCAGCGGCGTCATCGCCGACGACCGGCTCCGAACCACTCACCGGTCGACAAGATCGTCCCCGCCGTGCACGCTCCACCAACTCGGCGCGTGCCTGCGCAGCGTTCCCGAGAAGCGGGTCAGTAGCAACCAGTCGGCGTCGAGGATCAGCGCGGCGTCCTCCGACCGCTCGTCTAGCACCCGGGCCACGGACGCCAGCATCTCCCGCGTCGCCCGGTCGGAGAATTCGTCCTTCCCCAGCCGGAAGCCGATGGTGACGTACCGCTCCGGTTCCCACTCCCACATCGAGCCGTCACCATCTTCGGCCTCGAAGTAGCCGTGGGATCCGGCGTGGATGCTCACCGTGTAACCACATCGATCGCTGAGGTCCGCACTCAACACCCGGGGTCTGCCATCTACCGCCGACTCCTCGGCACCGTCTGGGGCGACGACGCCGGCCAGCGCATCGAGCGGAACGTCGCCGGCCAGCGTCAAGCGGTACTCGGTCGCCATGGTTAGCCCTTCAGTCTCGTCGCAGGATCTGGATTATCGCCCCGCTTCGCGTCACCGCCACCAGTTCCTTCAACCCCGGAATCGGCCATTCGTCGAACTGCTTCTGCAACGCCGGGAGATCGCCACGCCAGTCGTGGAGGTTGACCACCACCCGTTGGGTCTGCCCACTGGCGATCTTGTCGGATACCCCACTCCACACACCTCGCACGCTCTTCGCCGGCGTCGGGGAGTAGCAGTCGAAGACGTGTCCCTCGATCAGGTAGTCGGGACCCTTGGCCGGTTTTCCGGAATCACCGGTACCGAGCCGGGCATCAGCGACCTCCTGCCTGGTCGGGTTCTGATGGAGCCGGTATCCCTCCGCAGCGACGGTATCGGCACACTGGTTCTCCAGTTCCAGGGAGCGTCGCACGCGTTCGTCCTCCTTCGGAGGAATCCGGGTACGCCGGCCGGTAGGCGAACCGCCGCGCTCTCCGGTCGGCTTGCGCGTCCACGGCGTCGTCACGCCCCTGCCGGGGGACGGTGTGGGAACCGAGGCAGGGCTGGTCGGTACGGCACCGCCAGCCCCGCTCAGTTTCCCAACTGTCGTGCCTCGGCGATCGCCGCGTCAACGGCCTGGCGGGTGGTGGCGGTGCGCTGAACCAGCAGGACAAGCACCTGTTTGATGCTCTCCAGGGCCTGCAGCAGCGGCCCCGGCTGCCCACCCTGCAGAACCCCGGCGACAAGCTGCTGCGCCTCACCGACCTGGGTGATCGTGGCGGCAGTCTGGTCACGGATGCCGTCGACCGCACTCTGCACCGGAGTCAGCCCGGTGATCGTCTCCCCCGGACTGGCCTGCTCCGGGACACCAGCGGCCACCTTCGTGGCATCACCGACAGCCCCGGCCAGACCACCCAGTCCACCCCGGATGGTGGCGACGGCTCCGCGCACCCGCGCCACACCGGCAGCAACCGCGGCGAACCCGGCACCCGCCGCGCGCAGCGCGATCTCCTGCGCCTGCTGATCAGCGGCGGCAGCCAGGGCCTGGGCACGTTCGACCCCGGCGGCGAGCGTACGTAGCTCCGTAGTGATCTTCTCGACGTACGACACGCTGCCGGATCCCTCCACCTAGCCACGAGAGCTCTCAGGAGGGTTGAACCTACCGGCACGGCACCGACGTCACCAGACGTCGCGGAGCAGTAAGCGATCAGTGGTCGCGGCCGAGAAGCACGTGCGGGTAACCCTTGTTGATCTGCTCGCCGAGCTCGATGCCGAGGGCGACGATGAACGCGTCCAGGCGTTGGATGGCGTCGCTCACGTCCTCGGCGTCGCCCTTGAACTCGAACTCGACGAAGTCGCCGGCGTCCACGACGTGGTCGAGGACGATCTCGACGTCCGGCAGGGTCCAGGCCTGGCGGGTCTTGTCGACCGTCACCAGGGGCTGGAAGTCGAGGGATTCCAGCAGGAGGCGGATGGTCTCGGCGTTCCCGACGGAGGTTTCGTACTCGTCGGCGTGGTCTTGACCACGGCGTCAACGGGGTGCCAGCGCTTGAAGTTGATCGACGCTCCGTGGTCTTGCGTACAGAGACGCAGCCATTCGGAGATCACCTCGGGGGCGAGGAAGTCGCGGTGCGAGGCGTTGTAGTAGGCATCTACCTGCCGGGTGGGCTCGGTGGGTTTTTCGCCGAGTTCGGCGAGCCTGGCCTTGAGCCTGCCATCGCAGGCGCCACGACCCGTACGACGACGCCTGCGGCACGCGTTGATCCGCCTGAGCCCGAGAGGCACAATCCCAGGATGATCTCGAGCGTGTTCTTCGACGTGGGTGAGACGATCGTCGACGAGTCCCGGGAGTACGGCACCTGGGCGGATTGGCTCGGCGTCCCGCGGCACACCTTCTCGGCCGTCTTCGGCGCCGTCATCGCCCGCGGCCTGGACTACCGCGAGACGTTCCAGGTGTTCCGGCCCGGCTTTGACCTGGCCGAGGAGCGGCAGCGCCGGACCGATGCCGGGCAGCCGGAACACTTCTCCGAGGAGAACCTTTACCCGGACGCCCGGCCCTGCCTGGCGGCCCTGCGGGAGTTGGGCGTGCAGGTTGGCCTGGCCGGCAACCAGACCGCCCGAGCCGAGACCATCCTGCGTGCCCTGGACCTGCCGGTCGACGTGATCGGCACCTCCGACGGCTGGAACGTCGAGAAACCATCGGCCGCGTTCTTCGACCGCGTCGTCACGGAGGCCCGCTGCCCCGCCGACCAGGTCCTCTACGTCGGAGACCGGCTGGACAACGACATCCGACCGGCACAGGCGGCCGGGCTCGCGACGGCGCTGGTGCGACGTGGGCCGTGGGGACACATCCTCGACGACAAGACCGTCAGCGAGCGCTGCCTCTTCCAGCTCGACTCGCTGGCGGAGTTACCCGAACTGGTAAGCAGGCACAACGAGTCGGCAGCTTAGCTCCCCGGAAGAGCGGCCCGGCTGGTCGCCAGGGCGGCGATACGTTCGTCGAGTTGGCCGCCTGCCCGGCTGTCGCCGAGTGCCTGCCGGACCGCTCTGACCCGCTTCAGTCCGGTGCCGTACCAGTCGGTGTGCAGGGCGTCCAGGGCCTGGTTGAGGTAGTCGGCGGCGTGGTCGCCGTCGTTGCTGTGCGCCGAGGCCAGGTCGGCGAGAACGACGCTGCGCTGCTTGGCGCCTGTCGCGGTCAAGCCGGCGAGGGATTCGGTCAGGTGGCGCGCGGCCTCGGCATGGTCGCCAGCGGCGAGGACCGCGTAGCCGGCAAAGGAGTGCAGCCGGCCGGTGTCGTAGTAGTCGAACCATGCGGGCGCTTCGGGACGCGCTTCGAGCGCGGTGGCAGCAAGGTCGATCTGGTGGCGGCTCGCCGCTCCGGCACCCACGCGGGCTCCGACTTCCGAGGCCACGCAGTGCAGCCAGGAGCGGACGGCGGGGCTGACGCCGTGCCAGGTGTGCTGGAGCGCCGCGTCGATCAGTGACCGGGCTGCGGCCGGATCTTGTCCGAAGGCGGGGATGAAGGCCATGTGGCCGAGGACGGCGGCGGCCAGGGCGTGGTCTCCGGCTTCACGGGTAGCGGCAAGGGCGACGTCGTAGCAGCGTTGGGCGACGGCGGGTTGGTTGAGATCGAAGAACGCCAGCCGTGCGGTGAGCAGCGCCGATTCGGCGAGGGCGCTGGCGAGGGTCGCCCGGCTGGTGCCGGTGGCCGCACGGACGAGTCCGCTACCGAGCTGGGTGTGGGCGTACGCGGCCTCGTAGAGCGGTCGGGCGGGGCTGGTCCAGTACAGCGTGCGCTGGCACCGCACGATCTCGCCGTACGCGTCTGGATCTACGGGCTTGGCTTGGGCGTAGGCGGCCTGCGGATCGAGTGACAGCAGGGGCGCTACCAGGGGAAGCATGCTGGCGCCGAACAACGCGCGCAGAACAGTTGCCCGGTCCCAGCCGGTTTCGTCGCCTCCAGTGATCATCTCCCACAACCTCCTGAACTCCTGCAGTGTCTCCGCCTGCGGACGCATCGCCAGCTCGTCGGGGGTGAGAAGACCGAGCTGGCTCGCCGGCTTGTCGAAGATGGCCACAAGGTGCTTGCGATAGCGCGGGTCAGGCCACCGTTCACCGGTTTCCCATCGCCGCACCGTGTTGGCGTTCAGCCCGGTGTCGATCTCCCCGGCATGGCTCATTCCCGTGCGGATGCGCTCGGCGACCTCCTCGTAGGACCAGCCCCGCTGGAGCCTTTCCCACGCTAGCCGCCGATTGGCGGGGTAGCGCCGTCCGGCCATGCGAGCACCTCCGTACGTCCTCTGTCGACGACGGTCACGTTAGCCATCACCGCTACGGGCCGTCACTACCTGGTTGCGAGCGGACGGGTCGTGGACGGTACCGACCGGGTCCGCTGGACGGTTCGCTGTTGACGAGCATCGACGGACGCTGCCGGGCGGCTCCAGCTCACCAACCCAATGTCATCGACGCCAGGGGATTCACGGTGAAGAGATCAGACAAGACGGTCAACAAGCAGGCGCCGCTTGTGATGGCGGCAGCCGGAGGTGCAGTCGTGAGGTTGACTCCTCGCCCGCGTACCGCCATCGGGGCTGCGTGGGCGGGTGACCGGCGGGGTGCTCCCAGCCGCCGCCTCACCACGGCGGGCCCGCCGGCGTTTCGGCGGGCCCGCCACGACTGGACCAACCAGCGGGAGTCAACCGCAACTCGTCGGGCGGTGACGTCATGACCGTGTACGTCTCGCGGCACGCCTCCACGGGCGCCGCGGATGGGGCCGATCCGGCGGTGCAGCCCCGCATCTCGGCGACCGGCCAGGCAAAGGTCTCCCAGACCGAGCCCCTGCTGCTCACCTTCGTGTGGCAGCGCATGCTGTCGCAACCAGCTCAGGCCGGTGGCCGCCGGTGACGGCGCGGGTGATGGTGACCGGCGCGGCCGGCTTCATCGGCTCACACGTCGTCGACGCGCTTCTCGCCCGGGGCGTGCAGGTGATCGGCTTGGACCGCCGCCGCCTCGGCCGGGACGCCCTCGCCGACGAGAACCTGTCAGCCGCAGCCGGCAATCCGCTGTTCACACCGCTCTGTCGCGATCTCGCCACCGACCCGCTTGATGACACTCTCGATGGCTGCGACATCGTGTTTCACCTGGCTGCCCGACCGGGAGTGCGGCCCTCCTGGGGTATGGAGTTCCACGACTACGCCCAGTCCAACGTGCTCGGCACTCACCGGCTGCTCGACGCCTGTGTCCGCTCGGGCGTAGGGCGGTTGGTCTACGCCTCGTCATCCAGCGTCTACGGCCCAGCGGAGCGGCCCAGCCGCGAGACCGACCCGACCTGTCCGGTGTCGCCGCACGGGGTGAGCAAGCTCGCCGCCGAGCAGCTGTGCCTGGCCCACGCCCGTCGCCCCGACAGCCGGCTCAGCGTCGTGGCGCTGCGCTACTTCACCGTGTACGGACCACGCCAGCGACCCGACATGGCCATCGGCCGGCTGCTGTTCGCGGCCTACACCGGTCTGCCGGTCACGCTGTTCGGCGACGGCAGCCAACGGCGGGAGTTCACCTACATCACCGACGTCGTCGCCGCGACGACCGCTGCCGCTCACATCGATACCCGCTGCGCTGTCGTGAATGTCGGCGGCGGCGCAAGCGTGTCCATGCGCGACGCCATCCAGGAAGCGTCCACGGTTACGGGACGGCACATTCCGGTCCAGGTAGCCGACGCACAGCCCGGTGACGTTCCCGCCACGTCCGCGGACCTGACCCTTGCCGGCCGGCTGCTCGGCTACTGGCCCACCGTCAGCCTGCACGAGGGCATGGCCCGGCAGTCCTCCTGGCTGGTCAATCTCTCCCGCGATCGGCTCGCGGCCTTTACCTCCTGACCTTGAAGGAAATCTCTCATGATCGTCTTGAAAGCGGATTCCGCGAGCGAGTTGTTCACCGGCGCTTGCCAGGCGGTACTGCTCAACGGCCGTACAGCCTGCCCGCGCGACATGATGACCACCGAGGTCGTCGGCGCGCACCTGTGCCTGACCAACCCTCGGCGCCGGCTGGTCTCCGTGCCACCCGTACGCGTCATCAACCCGGCATTCGCCGTCGCTGAGGCGCTGTGGATCCTCTCTGGCTCGGATGACCCGTGGATCTTCGACTTCAACGACAACCTGCGGCGCTACGCGGACGACGGGATCCTGCAGGGCGCGTACGGGCCACGGATCCGCCGGTGGGGTGGCAGCCTCGACCAGCTCGACGCGGTCGTCCGGAAACTGACGGCCGACCGAGACTCCCGACAAGCCGTCGTCCAGATCTACGACCCGGCACGCGACCACCGCGGCTACCGGGACGTGCCGTGCACCCTCGGATACCGGTTCCTGATCCGGCAGGGCCGGCTCGAGATGCACACCAGCATGCGCAGCCAGGACCTCTGGCTCGGCTTCCCGTACGACATCTTCGCGACCACGCTCCTGCAGGAACTGATGGCCGGCTGGCTCGGTGTCGAGGTCGGCGAGTACCACCACCACGTCGACTCACTGCACCTCTACGCCGATCATGCTCCGGCCGCCGCTGAGTGTCTCCACCACAAACCGACCGTCACCGAGATGGATCCGGTCGACGTGGACTGGCCCAGCCTGGACGTTGTCCTCGCGCAGGTCATCTCCGGTGACGGCGACCTGCCCGACGGCACCCTGTGGGACACGTTCGGACGGGTGCTGACCAGCTACCGGACATGGAAGCTCGGTGAGCGGGACCTGGCTAGCAAGATCGCCCACGACAGCCCAGGGCCGCTCGGCGCTGCCCTCGTCGCCTGGTACCAGCACCTCACCCGGCCGGCCCTCGCATCGCCGGAGCTGGCATGACCGCGGATGTGGTGCTTGGACTGTGCGCGTACACGCATGACTCGGCGGCGGCGCTGCTGGTCGACGGCCATCTGATCGGCTTCGTCGAAGAGGAACGGCTCGATGGGGTCAAGCACAGCAAGGCGTACCCGGCATACGGTGTCGCCTGGCTGCTCGCCCGGGCTGGCCTGTCGTCGTCGGACGTGACCACGGTCGCGTACAACTTCGACGGGCGCCGCTACCTACGTGCGCTGGGTCAACTGCCGACCCATCTGCGACAGGCTGCCAGCCGCGCCCGAGCCGTACCACGGGCCCGCAGCTTCACCACGGTCCACCGCCGCTACCAGGCCCGGATGCGAGACCTGGCCGAGCGTTTCCCACGCGCCCACCTCCAGCCAGTGCCGCACCATCGCGCGCATGCCCTGTACGCCTTCGCCGCCGCTGGTGTGGATGACGCAGCGGTCCTGATCGTCGACAGCCTCGGCGAGTTGCAGACCACCACCACCTGGCACGCCCGCTGGCGCAACCCGCGACTCAGCCTCGACCTGGCACACGCGATCGACGACCCGGCCTCCCTCGGTTACGCCTACGGTGCCGTCACCGAACACCTCGGCTGGCGCCGCGGTGACGAGGAAGGCACCGTGATGGCGCTGGCCGCCCTCGGCGACCCCGCCCGGTTCCGAGAGCTGATGTGCCGAGCGATCCGGCTCACCACCGACGGGTTCACCCTCGACCCAGCGCTGATCGCCCTGCGGGTGCTCGCCAGCCGCTACGGCCGGGTCACACCCGCGTTCGCCGCGGCGACCTGCCCGCCCCGCCCGCCGATGGCACCGGTAGAGCCCGTGCATGCCGACCTGGCCGCTGCACTGCAGGAACGCACCGAGCAAGTAATGCTGCATCTCGCCGCGCGAGCCCGCCGGCTGACTGGCTCCGGGCTGCTCTGCCTGGGCGGTGGGGTCGCGATGAACTGCGTAGCCGCCGGCCTCATCGCTCAGGCCGGCATTGTCGACGAGATACACGTACCGCCCGCCCCCGGCGACGCGGGCACCGCGATCGGCGCCGCCGCCCATGCCTGGCTCGAGGCGACCGGCCGCCCACCCACCGGCATACGCCACCACTGCTACCTCGGCCCCGCCTATCCCGACCTGGTACTACCGGCCGCACCGCGAGCGGGACTGCACGCCAGCCGCCCCGCCGAACCCGCCCACCATCTGGCCCGGCAGTTAGCCGACGGGGCAATCGTGGGCCTGTTCACCGGCGCGCTGGAGGCCGGGCCACGGGCCCTGGGGCACCGGTCGATCCTCGCCTCTCCCCTGGAGGCCGGTGTGGTCGAGCGGCTCAACGCCAGCGTCAAGTTCCGCGAACCGTTCCGGCCTTTCGCCCCTGTCGTACTCGCTGACAAGGCCACCGACTACTTCCGGCTACGCCAACCGTCGCCGTACATGTCGCTCGCGGCTTCCGTGACCGAGCTGACCCGCGACAAGCTACCCGCGATCGTGCACGTCAACGGCACCGCCCGAGTCCAGACCGTCACCCGCGAGCAACACCCCTTCCTCGCCGACGTCCTTACCCACTTCGGTGAGATCACCGGCCATCCCGTGCTGATCAACACCTCGCTGAACATCAAAGGCAAGCCGATCTGCGGCACGCCGGAGATGGCGCTGGACTGCCTCACCGAGTCCGGCCTGGACCCGCTGCTCATCGAAGGCTGGTGGGTGACCAAGTGAGTATCGGCTACAGCTTCTGGGGATTCCTCGGCCCCGGCATCACCGACACCCCGGACGGAGGTCGCAGCCATCGCCGGACCTTGGTCGACGGGCTACGTGCAGCCGGCCATGACATCGTCTTCCTTCAACCCAACCGGGACCTGTGCGAGGCCGGCGACGATCTCACCGGCCACTACCGCTGGGACGTCGGCCTGCCCAACCTCGACGCTCTCTTCCTCGAATGGCGCTGGCCGATTCCCGGTCGTAACACCACCGTCTGCGGCCGACCGGGCCACACCTGCGACCTGCATCGACAGGTCGAACTGCTTGACCATTACACCCATCAGGTCGGCACCCCGACGCTCTTGTGGGACAAGGACCGTCAGCTGCTCGCAGCAGACCCCCTTCGCCGTGCCCACAACGTGACCGTCTGTGAACCCGCTCTGCACCCGACTCCGGGCGCGGTGCCATTGCTCTTTCCTGTGGCCGACACTGCCATCGACGCCGCTGACCCGGCTGCGCTGGCGGCCCTGCCCCGCCGGATTCCGCTCGTCTACGTCGGCAACCAGTACGACCGCGACCACGCGTTCGACGCCTACTTCGCGCCGGCCGCCGCCCAACTGCCCCACCTGATCGCAGGCAAGTGGGCCGACACCAGGCGCTGGCCGGATCTGAACTTCATCGGGCGCGTTCCGTTCCCCAGAGTGTCCGCGATCTACGCCGACGCGCTCGCCACCGTCCTGCTGCTTCCCGCCCGATACGCCGAAGCAGGACAGATGACCCAACGGATCTTCGAGGCCGTCCTCGCCGGCTGCGTGCCCCTGCTGCCTCATGACGTCCGCGGCGCCGACGCCCTTGTTCCCTCGTCACTGATCGTCCGCGACGGCACAGACGTGCGGCACCGCATTGGCTGGCTCAGCGAGATCGCACGCACCGGTGACCACGCCAACCTGATCGCGGGGTGCCTACAGCACCTCGACCCGTTTCGACTCTCGACCCAGCTCGAGGTGCTCACCTATCTGCTACATCACCCGGAGTCGGTGCCGTCATGACCCACCGTGTCACCACCGGACGAGCGCACTACACCTCTACCCTGGAGAACCATGGACAGGATCGCCATCATCGGCTGCGGCGGCAGCGGCAAGTCCACCGTCGCACGCCAGCTGGCCCGGATCCTCGACGCGCCGTTGACGCACCTCGACGCGACCTACTACGACGAGCACTGGAACCCCTTACCGCAGGACGAGTTCACCGCCCAGCAGGAGAAACTCGTCGCTGGCGAACGATGGATCATCGAGGGCAACTATGCCGGTACCCTGCCGATCCGACTCGCCGCCGCGGACACCGTGATCTTCCTCGACCTACCGGCCAGAACCTGCCTGTGGGGCATCGCCCAGCGCCGCTGGCGCTACCGGGGCGGGCAACACCGCAAGGACGGCGTCTACGACCGCATCACCTGGAACTTTGTCCGCTACATCCTCGGCTACCGGCGCACCATGCGCCCGCGAGTCCAGAACCTCATCCGAGAACACGGACCACACGTCCACCTGATCACCCTCACCAGCCGCCGCCAGGCCGCCCAACTGATCAAACGCGTCCGCGACGAGCATCAGCCCGTGACCTGACCGCCGCGGAGCGGGAGGCGACGAATGTCGGCCAACCCGTTCCTTGATCCCACGCTGGTCCACGGCGACCTCTACCGGGGCGGCGGCCGGCTCGCCGACCGCACCCACGCGCTGCATCTTGCCAAGATCAGCGGAAGCGATGCCGCCGACACGATCGCCGACCTGCTCGCCGCCCGGGTCCCGGCCGGGGCGGCCGTGCTCGACATCGGTTGCGGGCGCGGCACCACAACCCTGCGCCTGGCCGACCGGCTCCGGCCCCGCCGGCTCATTGCCGTCGACGCCTCGACCGCGCTTCTCCGAACCACCCGCGACCGCCTCGGCGCCGCTGGCGCGTTGGGCTCAGTGGTCTGCGCTGACTTCCACCACCTGCCACTGCCGGACAGCCTGGCCGACGCTGCGGTTGCCGCCTTCTGCCTGTACCACTCTCCGACGCCGGATCTGGCTGTAGCGGAGATCGCCCGCTGCCTACGCCCTGGCGGTATAGCCGTCCTGGTGACCAAGTCGCTGGACAGCTACGCCGAACTCGACCATCTGGTTCACGCCGCCGGCCTCGACCCTCACGCCACGAGGCGATCGAGCCTCTACGAGAGCTTCCGAAGGGCACAGGCCCGCCAGCGCATCACAGTGATCCACCAACCTAACCGGCGTTAGCCCAACGCCGGTTACGCCGCTTCCACTCCGCGACGAGCGGAGACACGGCCGCATGAACGTCCTTGACGCCACCGATGACCACCAAAGCCACGTCCACGTATCGCCTGAAGTCCTGGCCCGCCTGCTCAACCTTGTGGACGTTTCGGCGCTTGTTCCAGTCCTGGTGGCTCATCGGAACTTTCCTCTCCTGTGCGGGGTGGCTGCGTCGGACGTACGGATCGAGCGACACCCCGTGTTACGGTTTTCGAGCTTCTCCGTGTTACCGGTGAAAAGGTATCACCAACACAGTTCACAAGGAAGGCGTGTTGCCGTGAAATCCGGATCGGGTTCGGCGGTGGCGTTCGGCCGCGTGCTGCAGGCCGTGCGCAAGTACCTGTCGAGGAACCAGGCCGATGTCGCCGCCTCCTTCGACCCCAAGCTCTCTGTGGCCGCAGTCTCCATGGCCGAGAGTGGCAACCGCCCACCCAAGACCGAGGCGATCGTCCGGGGCTACGCCGCGGCCCTGGAACTCGACGAGGATGCGTTGCTCGATCTCTGGTGGGCGATGCAGGGGATGGTCGCACTGGAGAGCAGGGCCGAAGAGCGCGTGGTCAAGCAGTGGTGGCGCGAGCTGAGGCCGGGTTTGGACGCCGAACTCGACCTTCACCGCTCCGAAACCGCCGCCAAGACGAAGTGGACTCCGAACGACGACTATTACGCGCCTCCGGCGGCCCTGTTCGCCCTCGCCGACGCGATCTGCGGGATCCTGGCGCGCATGCTTGGCGAATCATGGAAGGTTCGCTATAAAGCCGAGATCGGCCTCCGTGAGCCCTCCGACGGCTACCTCGCAGTGGTCAACATCGAGCTGCGGGCACAGGTTTCGGACGGATCTCTGGAGACGATGGCCACCTTCGCATGCCCTGAGCCCGTGACACGGCCCCTCCCGACCGAACTGATGAGGGCGAAGCCTCAGGGAGGCTCCTCTCTAGAGGTCGGATGGATCCTCAATGCGCTGATGGCTATGCCCGCCCGCGAACGAGCGGCCGTCGCCGGGTTCATCTACGGCCTGCGAGAGGGTTCCAGCCTCTACGGAGCCGGCGAAGACAAGTAACGGCGCCACCGACCACGAATCAAGGCCGTGGCTCAGCGGTCGGCGTGGGCCAGCGAGTTACAAACCTGGCCCGCATTTGCGCACGCCGTCGGCCAGCAGCCCGCATGCGAGGGAGAGCACCGCCACGCTGACGCCGGTCCGCCAGGTCAGGCCCTCGGCGGGCAGCGTTATCCACCACACGATGAGCAGCGCGGCGCCGGCAGCGAGCCGCAGCAGCCAACTTTCCACGCGTTCCCCGCTCGGCCGCCCAACCATCCCTCGCCGGCAGCCACCGACCGGGCATCCCGAAGCACCCCCGCCAGTCCCACGGACGCCACCCAGGTCCATCGGCTCCCGAGCGCCCACCGAGCCACCACCCACCGCAGCCGGACACGAAAAAGGCCCCGACCCGGTGTGAACCACCAGGTCAAGGCCTTGATCGTTGGTGCGCCGCCAGGGACTCGAACCCCGAACCCGCGGATTAAGAGTCCGCTGCTCTGCCAGTTGAGCTAGCGGCGCTCGTCGGCAACGGAGAGAACATTAGCACCCCGCCAACCGGGGCTCCAATCCGGTTACCCGGCTCCCCCCTTCGGTCGAGCTTAACGGGCATACGGCCACAAACCCGCCGCTGGTGCCGGCACGGGGGCGTGGGTCTCGGCGCTGATACGGCACGATGTCCGCCAGGTACGCGAGAACAGAGGTGGGGATGGCACGGTTCACGCGAGCCGGGGCGGTGGTGGGCGCTCTGACCCTGGCGGCGTCGCTGGCACTGACCGGGTGCGGCGACGAGCAGAAGAAGCCGGAATTCGTCGGCGGGACGTCGGCAGACGCAAGTGCCGGACCCGACTCGGCTGCGCCGTCGGCAGCGGGCGCATCGAGCGCGCCCAGCGGGCCGGCACTGACGCTGAGCCCGGCGAACGGCACGAAGAACAAGCCCGTGAGCACGGAGATCAGCGCCAAGCTCCCGGAGGGTGGGAAGGTGTCCGCGGTAACCCTGGCCGCGGCCGGCGGGGGTGCGGTGCAGGGCAAGCTCCGCACCGACGGCTCCGCCTGGGTGCCGTCCGCTGCCCTGAAGTACGGCACCACATACACGGCCACGGTGACCGCGACCGGGCCCGACGGCACGGCCAGCCAGGGCACCAGCACCTTCACCACGATGGCCAAGCCGAAGTCGACAATCGGATCCGGCCTGTACCTCTTCGACGACAAGAGCTACGGGGTCGCCATGCCGGTGGTCACCGAGTTCCACCCGGGTATTCCGAAGAAGGACCGGGCCGCGGTGCAGAAGCGGATGTTCGTCAAGACCGACCCGCCGCAGCCGGGCGCCTGGCACTGGGTCGACAACGGCACCCAGGCCTACTACCGCGCGCCGGAGTACTGGCAGCCGGGCACCACGATCACGGTGCGAATCGCGTTGGCCGGCGTGCCGCTGAGCAACGGCAGGTACGGCGACGTCGACCGCAAGGCCACCGCCAAGATCGGCCGGTCGTTCGTGATGAAGGTCGACAACGCCACGAAAAAGATGTTGGTGTACGAGAACGGCGCGCTCTCGCGCACCATCCCGGTGAGCCTGGGCAAGAAGAGCACCCCGTCGTCGAGCGGGACGATGGTCGTGATGGAGAAGAAGGAGTCCACGGTCTTCGACACCCGCGACGACCCGGACCCGGCCAACCGCTACGTCACCGAGATCGACTTTGCCCAGCGGCTCACCTGGGGTGGCGAGTACATCCACGCCGCGCCCTGGTCCGAGGGCGTACAGGGGCGGTCGAACGTCTCGCACGGCTGCGTGAACGTGTCGACGGCGAACGCCAGGTGGCTGTTCGAGAAGACCCGGATCGGTGATCCGATCACGATCAAGGGCACCGAGCGCAAGATCGCTGCCGGCAACGGCTGGACGGCATGGAGCCTGAGCTGGTCGGAGTTCGTGAAGGGCAGCGCGCTGCCGGTGCCCAAGGGTGGGTCCGGCCCGACGCTCTGAGGGCTCGGTTGCTTCGCGCCGGCCCCTGCCGATGGCAGGGGCCGGCGCGTACCCTTGCACTGCCCGCGCCGCGACGACGGCGGCGGCGACCCCTCAGTCCCGACACAAAGACGAGTCGGAATCACGAAACGCCGGATAGTACCAAAATTCCGACATCCTGATCGGCGTGTTCCGGTTCACCCTCGGCAACCGAGGCCGGTTCTGGCGCGTCATTAGGAGACGATGGGTCAGGGACCACGACTGTGAGGACATCATGCGAGCTAGCCAGGACCAGCTGATCCGGCCCCGTGGGCGACGCCGCGTGCTCGCGGCGGGGCTTCTCGCCGTGGCGCTGGCCTTCACCTCCGCCTGCACCGCTGACGAGGGCGGCAAGCCGTCCTCGTGGCAGGGCGGCTCCGAGAGCCCGGCGACCAAGGCGACGGCGACCATCAGCGAGCCGGCGGCGGACGCCAAGGACGTGCCGGCGTCCACCGGCATCACCTTCACCACGAAGGACGCCGAGGAGACCACCGTCGACCTCAAGGACGCGGCCGGCAAGGCCGTCGAGGGCACCCTCGCCAAGGACGGCAAGACGTGGCTGCCGAAGGGGGCGTTGGCGTACGGCACCAGCTACACCGCCACGGTCACCGCCACCGGCGACGACGGCCGGCCGGCGACGGCGACGAGCACCTTCACCACGATGGCCAAGCCGGCCAAGCAGATCCGGGTGAGCAGCTTCCTCGGCGACAACCAGGTCGTCGGTGTCGGGATGCCGCTGATCGTGAAGTTCGACCGGGCCGTTCCGGAGGACTACCGCGACGACGTGCAGCGTCGGATGACGGTGACCTCGACGCCGGCCCAGGAGGGCATCTGGCACTGGGTCAGCCCCACCGAGATCCGCTACCGGCCGAAGGTGTTCTGGAAGGCGAACAGCAAGGTCTCCTACCGGGTGCAGGCCGGCGGCCTGCCGATGGGTGACGGCTACTACGGTCGCTCGGATCTCTCCGTGGACATCAAGATCGGCTCGTCGCTGATCATGACTGTGGACAACAAGACCAAGCGGATGACTGTGACCCGCAACGGCTCGGTGATCAAGACCATCCCGGTGAGCCTGGGCAAGAAGAGCACCCCCTCGTCCAGCGGGACGATGGTCGTGATCGAGAAGCTCCGCAAGACCGTCTTCGACACGATGGAGGAGCTGGGCCCGGATGAGGGCTACCGCACCAAGATTGACTTTGCGCAGCGGCTCACCTGGGGTGGCGAGTTCATCCACGCGGCCCCCTGGTCCGAAGGACAGCAGGGCAGCGTCAACGTCTCGCACGGCTGTGTGAACGTGTCGATGGCCAACGGTGACTGGCTGTTCAGGAACACCCAGGTCGGTGACCCGATCACGGTCAAGGGCACCGAGCGCAAGCTCCAGAACGGCAACGGCTGGACCGACTGGAACATGAGCTGGGACGAGTACGTCAAGGGCAGCGCCCTGCCGTACGACCCGGACGCCACGGCGGGCCCCGACGACGCCGCCACGCCGACGCCCACCCCGACCGCCTGATCCACACGGCACGATCGACTCGGATTCCTGCAAACGGAGTGGATCATCCGCCAGCCGGCCAGCCCCCGCAACGACGCAGGCCCCCTCCGAGGAGGGGGCCTGCGCGGTGGGGTGACTGATGGGAATTGAACCCACGACAACCGGGACCACAACCCGGTGCTCTGCCAACTGAGCTACAGCCACCATGCCGCCGTCGCCCGGTCGATCGCCCCGGGCGGGGTGCGGACCAATAATAGCCACACCACCGCTCACGGCGTCCAGCGGGTTCCTCGCCGGCAGGCAGTGGGCGCCGTCAGAGGTCGGCGGCGATGCCCTTGGCGGTTTCCACGTCCGGGCCGGGCAGCGGGACGAAGATGGTGCGCCGGTAGTACTCCAGCTCGCGGATGCTCTCCCGGATGTCGGCGAGCGCCCGGTGCGCCAGGCCCTTCTGCGGCTGGCCGAAGTACACGCGGGGGTACCAGCGGCGGCAGAGTTCCTTGATCGACGAGACGTCGATCATGCGGTAGTGCAGGTGCGCGTCCAGGCGGGGCATGTCCCGGGCGATGAAGCCACGGTCGGTGGCGATCGAGTTACCGCACAGCGGCGCGGTACGCGGATCCTTGACGAAGGTGCGGACGTACTCCAGCACCCGGTCCTCCGCCTCGGCCAGGGTGACCGCCGAGCGGCGAACCTCCTCGGTGAGGCCGGACTTGGCGTGCATCGTCTGGACGATCTCCGGCATCGCCTCCAACGCGGCCTCGTCGGCGTGGATCACCACGTCGACACCATCACCGAGCACGTTGAGGTCGGGGTCGGTGACCAGTGCCGCGACCTCGATCAGCTTGTCGCTGCCAAGGTCCAACCCGGTCATCTCACAATCGATCCAGACGAGGAGATCAGCCACCGGGACAGACTACGCGCAGCCCACACCCCACGGCTGCGCGCTCTCGGCCCGCCCGCCCGCTAGGGTTTCGGGGTGCCAGCAGAACCCGTCGCACCGCCCGCCGTCAGCGACGACGATCCCGGCGGCCGTACGGTCCGTCGCCTGGTCGCGGTCGTGGCCCTCCTCGCCGTGCTGCCCGCCCTCTACCTGCCGGGCCTGAACCACAAGTTCCTCGACCTCAAGATCTATATGTCGGCGGTCGACTGGTGGCGCGTCGGGCACCCGCTCTACGACTACGCGCAACCCGATCGGGTGCAGGGCGAGCTGTACTTCACCTACCCACCGTTCAGCGCGCTGCTGCTCTGGCCGTTCGGGCTGCTGAAGCTCAGCGCCACCGTGACGATCTTCACGGTGCTCACCGTCCTCGCCGTGGTGGTGACCACCCGCTGGCTGGTGACGCCGGTGATCGCCCGGCACCACCTGCCACGCACGTTCACTCTGATCGTCGCCGTGCTGCTGGTGCTGGCGGTGGAGAGCACCCGCGAGACGATCACGTTCGGGCAGATCAACATGCTGCTGGTCGTGCTGATCCTGGCCGACCTGCTGTTCGCCGTACCGCAGGCGCGGCGCTGGGCCGGGATCGGCGTGGGGCTGGCGACGGCGCTCAAGCTCTTCCCGGGCATCTTCATCCTGTACCTGCTGGCGACCCGACGGTGGCGGGCCGCCGCGGTGGCGAGCGCGACCGCGGCGGCGGCGACCCTGCTCGCGGCGGCGATCGCGCCCGGGGACTCGTGGCGGTTCTGGACCCGGGAACTGTGGGACAACGACCGGGTGGGTCGCACCGACTACGTCGGCAACCAGTCGCTGTTCGGCCTGCTCAGCCGGTTCACCGCGCCGGAGAAGCCGGCCCACCTGCTCTGGCTGCTCTGGCTGCTGATGGTCGCCGTGGTCGCCGTCTACGGCCTGCGGCGGGCCGCCCGCGCCGCGCGCGGCGGTGACCTGTTGGCGGGCCTGACGCTGACCGGGCTGGTCGGCGCGCTGGTCAGCCCGATCACCTGGACCCACCACATCTACTGGTTCGTGCCGGCGGTGGTGCTGCTCGCGGACGCGGTCCTGAGCACCGGCCGCCCGGACGAGGTACGCCGGCGTCGGTGGTTGGCCGGGCTCGCGCTGGGCACCGCCGCCCTGATCATCTACGGCGTGGTCACGTTCCAGGACTGGGGCACGGCGCCGGTCCGCACCCATGATCCGGTGGACTTCGTCCTGCAGAACACCTATGTGCTGCTCAGCCTGCTCCTGCTGGTGGCCCTGCCGGTCCGCGTGGCCCGCCCGATCCGCACTCCGGAAAAGTCGCGCCAAATGGACACAACTCCCCAGTAGCGACGATAAGCGCTAATCTGGACTCACCTACCTCAAGCGTCGCTCGGGTAGCACCGATCCCCGGTGAGAGTGGCCCTCCGCGTCGGCAGCGCGGAGGGCCACTCGCCGCCGTCAGCTAGGGCACCGGCCGTGTCGTGGGTTCGGCGCCGGCGGGCGGCCACGCCAGGCTCAACGCCACCTCCGGCGGTCGGGGCAGTCGCGACGGCGCGTCCAGGTCGGCGAGGGTGACCGGCCGGGTCGGTTCGGCCCCGGTCGCCGGCCGGGACGACTCGGCCGCGCCAACGCCGACCGAAGCGAGTTGCCGCACCGCCGGCGGTGGTGCGGCCGCCTGGGAAGCCCGGGCGCTCAGGCCGGTGAGCGACGTGACCCCGAGCCGGCCGGCGAGCACCGGCACCTGATCCGGTTCGACCACGAAGACCACCTCTCGCGCACGCGGCGGGCGCAGCAGGAGCAGCACCGCGCCCGCCACCAGCAGCACCCCCGTCGCCAGCAGACCCCAGGTGACCGGCGCGACCCAACCCGCGCGCAGTTCGGCGTGCAGCTCCAGGCTCAGGTCGGCGCGACCGTCCGGGCGCATCACCACCAGGCTCATCGACTCGGCGTCCAACTCGTCGGCACTCCACTCCAGCGTGCCGACCCCCTCGCGTACCCAGAAGGGAAGCCCGAGCGGGGGGAGCGCCGCACCGGCGGTCGGGGCCGCGGCCGGGACCGCCGGGTCAATGCGGACCGGCAGCGGACCTCGGGCCAGGGCCACCCGGCGGACCGAGGCGTACGGCACGGGCTCCAGCCACCTGCGCACCTCGGCGGTGGGTGCGAGCCCCACGAAGGCCGGTCCGTCGGGCGTACGGGCGTCGAGCCGGAGGCGGGTCTGCGCGCCGCGCGCGAAGGGCGCCTCCCGCCGCAGCAGACGGTCGAGGTCGGTGACCACTACCGCGTGCCCGGGTGTGCGGACCGTCTCGAACCGGGCGGCGAAGGCCCCGCCGGGGTCGGCGTGCCGGGTGACGAGCCACAGCCCGCCGCCGACGGACAGCGCCAGAATCCCGATGACCAACAGCAGCATTCCGCTGATCGCCCGCACGAACCGCATTCGCAGCGTCCCCCTCCGTAGCCAGATACCCGGCCGACCTTACCGACGTACACCGGTTGATCAGGGGATATCGACGGCACGGCCAGCTTTGGTTCCGGGAAGCACGCTGGCCCGCCGGAAACTCCGGCAGGCCAGCGGGTGAGCGAGGCGGTCAGGACTTGACGACCGGGCCCCGGCGGGTGCGGGCGAACGCCAACCCGCCGAACACCAGGCCGGCCAGGCCGGTGGCGACGCCTGCGATGCCGAGGCCGACCGCGGCGCCGACGCTCTCGTCGTCGTCATCATCGGCCGCGGCGACGGCCGAGGCGGCCGGGGCGCCCGACGCCGACGGCGCCGCGGCGGCGGCAAGGGTGAGCACCGGAGCGGGCTTCTCCGGCTCCTCGCCGCCCGGCTGCGGCTCGTCGATCCAGCGCACCACGTTGCCGTCCGAGTACGTCTGCAGGGTCTTGAAGACCATGGTCTCGACCTTCGGCAGCGGCCCCATGGAGACGCCGAACTCCTGGAACTGGCCCGGCTTGACCGCCGCGTCCCCGGTGGCCGTCCAGGTGATCTTGGAGATCGCCTCGGTGAGCTGGCTGCCGTGCACCTCGATCGGCGGGTTCACCTTGCGCTTCTCCGTCGCCACGGTCCAGCCGGGCACCGGGATGGTCGACACCGACCCGACCGGAGCGTTCTCCGGCAGCACGACCTCCAGTTTGGTGGTCGACGCGGAGTCGCTCTCGTTGGGCACCCGGAAGGCCACCCGGGCGTAGCCGCCCTGGGTCGCCTCCTTCGGGTTCACCGTGACGTGGGCGGACGCCGGCCCGGCGAACCCGAGCACGGCGGTGGCGACGGCGGTGAACGCCAGGGCGGCAGCGGCGGATGCGGTACGCCGGAGTCGGGTCATGAGCGTGGGGAACCTCTCTAACGGATGGGCACGGTGGCGGTCACCGTGGCCTGGTCGATGTCGGACGTGCGAACGGTGATCTTCAACTGCCAGTCGCCGGCGGCCGGCAGGCTGACGTCGCCGTAGGAGTGGCTGTCGGTCAACGGCAGCAGCGGCAGCTCGATCGGCTCGATCCCGGCCGAGGGCAGCGCGGCGGTCGCCCGCCACTCCGCCACCGGAAGCGGCTGGTTGTCCTTGCCGTACGCGTACAGGTGCACCGAGTTGTTGCCCCGCCGCGCCGGATCCAGCTCGACCTGGAGGGTGAAGAGCGAGCTGGTCAGGGTGGTGGAGAAGAGCCCCGACTCGGTGCCGGACGGGCCGGCCACGGCGGTACGGGCGGGCGTGGTCTGCACAAGCGTCGCCGACAGCCCCAGCACCACCACGGTCACGGCCAACTCCACCAGGACCGCCCGGCGCACCCGCGTCGGGCGCTGCGCCGCCGTGCGCCGACGGACCAACTGCCGGGAGTACGCGGCCACGCCGATCACGATCGCGAACAGCGCGATCTTGGCGAGCAGCAGTTGCCCGTACGTGGTGGTGAACAGGGCGTCCGGGGTGGCCACCTCGATCAGCGCCTGGACGGTGCCGGCCAACAGCAGTGCCGAGACGGCCAGCGCCGCCCAGCGCGACCAGATCGGCAGGATCGCGCCCAACTCCCGCTCGTCGGCCTGGCGCAGCAGGAAGACGGCGAGCATCAGCAGCCCGCCCAGCCAGACCGCCATGCTGCCCAGGTGCACCGCGTCGACGACCACGGAGACCGCCGGCGCCGGGGAGGCCGCGGGGTGCCCGGCCAGCGGCCAGGTCAGCAGGGCCGCCACGCCGAGCACGGCCAGGATGATCGCGTCGGTGCGACCGGCCGGCCGGGTCAGCAGCGGCCGCAGCAGGAACGCCGAGGCCGCGAGCAGGCCGAGCCGGACCAGGTGGGCGGCGCCGAAGGCACTGCCGAACACGCTGCCGAACCCCTCGCCGGTCACCTCGAAGAGGCCACCACCGGCGGTGTAGGGCACCTGCAACCACAGGTCGGCGAGGGTGGCGAAGGCCACCAGGCCAAGGCCGGTCCAGGCCAGCCGGGCCGGACCCCGCCGGGGAAGCCGACGCGGCCACAGTGCGGCGAGCACCAGCGCCGGCCCGACCAGCAACACCAGACCGGCGTAGCCGAGGAAGCGGGCCACCTTCACGGCGTTCTCCACCACCGGGTCGGCGCGGCTGTCGTTGCCGGAATCGACAGGCGGTGTCGAGGGCGCCCCCACCGAGTAGGTGAACGCGCCGGAGACCGGGTGGCTGTCGGCGGAGATCACCCGGAAGGTCACCAGGTACGTGCCGCGCTGACCGGCCGGATCCACCGGAATGGTGACCACGGCGCCGTCGAAGGACGGCTCACCCCGGTCGGCCCGGGAGCCGTCCGGCCCGATGACCCGGACCTTGTCGGGGACCTTGCGGACCGACTCGCTGAACGTGAGCACCACCTCGCCCGGCCCGCTCGGCACCACCGACGAGGCGGCCGGGCTGGTGCTCGACAGCACCGCGTGGGCGCTGGCCGGGGTGGCGGGCGCGATCAACAGGGCGACGGCGGTGACCAGGAGGCCGGCGGCGGCAGCCAGCCGGGCGATCCAGCGGCGGGGTGCGACAGTCATGCCGGCCATGGTCGCCGACGGACCTGTCAGTCGGCGACCCGAGGCGGAGGAACGGCTCACCTCTGGCCAGCCGCCAGCGCCGCGCACGAGGGGTCGCGTGTCATGAGCAGGTAGTCGAACGGCGGCGGGAAAAAGTTCCCGACGTGGTGCAGACCATCCAAGCGGCGAAGAATCCTGACGCCACCCCCGGCGGCGCGTAACCTGGTCTGTCGTGATCCCCGTCCCGCGTGACTCCGCAGCCGCCGGTGCGACAGATGACGTCGCACGGGACCCGGCGACCGAGTCTGCCCTGACCGCGCGCGACGGCGACCCCGCAGCCCAGGCCGTGTTCGTCCGCCTGACGCAGGCCGAGGTGTGGCGCTTCGTCGCCGCCCTGGTGGGCCCGGACAGCGCCGACGACCTCACCCAGGAGACGTACCTGCGGGCGTTTCGGGCCCTGCCGGTGTTCGAGGGCCGCTCCAGCGTCCGCACGTGGCTGCTCGGCATCGCCCGACGGGCCTGCGCCGACCACCTGCGGACGGTGATCCGGCGTCGTCGCCTCGACGAGCAGCTGGCCGCGAACGCGTACACCGACCGTCCGCACCCCGACCCGGCCGGGCAGCTCGGGGCCACCGACCTCGTGCGTCGGCTGAGCCCCGAGCGACGCGCGGCGTTCGTGCTCACCCAACTGCTCGGCCTGTCGTACGCCGAGGCCGCCGCCGTCGAGGGGGTGCCGGTGGGCACCATCCGCTCCCGGGTCGCCCGAGCCCGCGACGAGCTGGTCGAGGCCGTCGGCGACGCCCAGACCGGTTGAGCCGGAACTTCCGGCACCGACGGGACGACAAATGAACGTGACCGCACCCCCCAACCGGGCCGGCCGTTGGGCGGCCGTCCGGCCCTGGCTCAGCACGGCGGCCCGCCTCGGCCTCGCCGCCGTCTGGTTGGTCGCCGGGGCGTCGAAGGTCGGCGACCTGGCCGCCTCCGGCCGGGCCGTGAACGCCTACCAGGTGCTGCCCTACGACGTGACGACAGTGGTCGGCGCCGCGCTGCCCTTCGTCGAGCTGGCCCTGGGCGTGCTGCTGCTGCTCGGGCTGGCCACCCGGCTCAGCGCGGCCGTCTCCGTGGCGCTGCTGCTGGTCTTCATCGCGGGGATCTCCTCAGCCTGGGCGCGTGGCCTGGCCATCGACTGCGGCTGCTTCGGCAGCGGCGGGCAGCTCGCCGAGGGACAGGCCCCGAGTTACCTCCCGGAGATCCTGCGGGACCTGGGATTCTTGGTGCTGGCCGGATTTCTGGTGATCTGGCCGCGTACGCCCGTGTCGGTGGACGGGTGGCTGTCCGCCGAACCCGCCGTGGAGGACGAGGATGAGTAGTCGCAAGGGGCAACGGGACGCGGCCCGCGTGGTCCGCGAGCAACTGGCCCGCGAACGACGCCGCCGCCGCACGCTCTGGGTCTCCGCCGCCGCCGTCGCCGTGCTTGTCATCGCCGGCCTGATCGGCTGGAGCGTCTGGTCCAGCCAACGCTCCGACAGCTTCACCACCCCGCCCGGCGCCAACGGGCCCGGCACCGGCATCGTCACCGGGGGCGGGCCGGTCACCGTCGACGTCTACGAGGACTTCCTCTGCCCGGTCTGCAAGCAGTTCGAGCAGAGCACCGGCGCGACGCTGGAGCAGCTGGTGTCCGACAACAAGGCGAAGGTCGTCTACCACCCCGTCGCGTTCCTCAACCGCTTCTCCACGACCGAGTACTCGACGCGCTCCTCCGCCGCCTCCGGCTGCGCGGCGGCCGGCGGCAAGTTCCGCGAGTACGCCAAGGCGCTCTTCGCCAAGCAGCCACCCGAGGGCAGCGCCGGGCTCGGCAACGACGAGCTGATCGACATCGGCGTCGGCGTGGGACTGGACCGGGGCTCCTTCGGAGGCTGCGTCTCCGACGGCACGTACAAGACGTGGACCGAGCACGTCACCGACGAGGCCGGCCGCAGCGAGGTCACCGGCACGCCCACAGTCCTGGTCAACGGCCAGCCCCTCGCCGACCGCAGCCCGCAGGGCCTCATCGCAGCCGTGGCGGCGGCCGGCAGGTGATCCGTACGCTGCTGGCGCGCGCCACACTGATCGCCGCCACCGCCTGCGCGGCGACGCTGCTCACCGCGGCGCCCGCCGCCGCGCACGGCGCGGACGCGCCGGACGGCACCGACTACCGCACAGGCGTCACAGGCGTCACGCCGGCCCGGCAGGGCCTGACAGTACGGGCGATCGAGGCGGGCGCCCGGCTGGAGCTGACCAACCGCACCGGCCGGGCGATCGAGGTGATCGGCTACTCCGGTGAGCCGTACCTGCGGGTCGGCCCGGACGGCGTGTACGAGAACAGCCGGTCCCCCGCCACCTACCTCAACCGCACCCTCGCCGGGGACACCGCGCTGCCGGCCGACGCGGACCCGGCCGCCCCGCCGTCCTGGCGGCGCGTCGACGACGGGGTCACCGTGCGCTGGCACGACCAGCGCGCACTGTGGCAGGAGTCGGCGCCACCCGACGCGGCACGCCTCGCGCCGGAGCGTACGCACCGGGTGCGGGACTGGACGATCCCGCTGCGCGACGGCGCAGACCCCGCACAGATAACCGGCACGCTGGACTGGGTACCGCCGCCGGACGCGTACACCTGGTGGACCGTGACAATCGTCGGCCTGCTCGCGGTGGGCGCGCTCGGGCTGCTCGCCGCCACCTCCACGGCCGGCGCCCGGGCATTGTCCGCGGTGGGCGTGCTGCTGCTCCTCGGCGGCGCGGTCGCCGTGCTCTACCCGGTGGGGCGGGAACTGGACGCCGGCGCCCAGGGCGTCGGCGGGGTGCTCGCCGGGCTGCTGGGCGGTCAGGTCTGGGCGCTGCTCACCGGCCTGGGCGCGCTCGCCGCCGGTGGTTACGCGCTGGCCCGCCGCCCGGCCGCCGACTTCGCGGTGGCGCTGGCCGGCGCCTGCCTGGCCCTCTTCGCGGGAGTGGCGAACGCGTCGGTGTTCACCCGGTCGGTCGTCGGAGTGCCGTGGTCAGCCGGGGTCGCCCGCGTCATGGTGGCCGCGGTCCTCACCACCGGCGTCGGCGCGACAGCGGCCGGGATCCTCCGCCTGCACGCCGCCTCCCGCGCCGCCACAGCACCATCGGGGCGTTACGGCCGGGGAGTGAAGCCGTAGGGGAGTTCGAGACGGTGGCGTGCCAGCAGGGGCTCGTCGCCCAGCAGGTCGAGGGTGGGGGCGTCGGCGACGATCCGGCCGCCGTCCAGGATCACCGAACGTTCGCACAGCTCCGCCGCGTACGGCAGGTCGTGGGTGACCATGAGCAGGGTCACCGGCAGGCCGCGCAGGATCTCGGCCAGCTCGCGCCGGGCCGCCGGGTCCAGGTTCGACGACGGCTCGTCCAGCACCAGGATCTCCGGGTGCATGGCCAGCACCGTCGCCACCGCCACCCGCCGTCGCTGCCCGAACGAGAGGTGCTGCGGCGCTCGGGCCCGATGCTCGCTCATCCCGACGGCGGCCAGCGCCTCGTCCACCCGGGCGGCCAGCTCCGCGCCGCGCAGGCCCAGGTTGGCCGGCCCGAACGCGACATCCTCCGCCACCGTGGGCAGGAAGAGCTGGTCGTCCGGATCCTGGAAGACGATGCCCACGCGGCGGCGCACCTCGGCCAGGGTGGCCCGGTCCGGCGTGACGGTCAGCCCGCCGACGTGCACGCTGCCCTCGGTCGGGGTGAGGATGCCGTTGAGGTGCAGCACAAGCGTCGTCTTACCGGCGCCGTTGGGCCCCAGCAGTGCCACCCGGTCACCGCGCGGCACCGTCAGGTCCACCCCGTGCAGGGCCACGTGCCCGTCCGGGTACGCGTACCGGACGCCACGAACGTCCAGCGAGAGAGCGGTCTGCACGACACCGATCATGTCAGCACGACAGCGGCCGCGGCGATGGAGGCCGCCACCACCGGCACGGTCGCCGCGACCAACCACTGACCGGCGGTCGCCGCGCCGTCGCCCTGCCACACGGCGGGCATCCGCCCCGTGTAGCCCCGCGACAGCATCGCCAGGTACACCCGCTCGCCGCGCTCGAAGGCGCGCAGGAACAGCGCCCCGATGCCGGCGGCGAAGCCGCGCAGCTGCCACAGGAAGCGTGGGTCGTCGCCCCGGGAGATCCGCGCCACCCGCATCCGTCGCGCCTCGCCGACCAGCACGTCCAGGTAGCGCAGCATGAACGTGGCGATCTGGGTGAGCACCTGCGGACAGTGCAGCCGGTCCAACCCCACGATCAGGTCCCGGGTGGTGGTGGTCGCCGCGAGCAGCAGCGAGGCGAGCACACCGAGGGTGCCCTTGGCCAGGATGTTCCACGCGCCGTGCAGGCCGTCCTCGGACAGCCGCAGTCCCAGCACCTCGACCCGGTCGCCGGCGCCCAGGAACGGCAGCGCCACCGCGAACAGCACGAACGGCAGCTCGATCAACGCCCGGCTGAGCAGCCAGCGCGGCCCCACCCGGGCCAGCGCCGCCACCGCCGCCACCAGCAGGGCGTACGCCCCGAAGGCCCAGAACGCCTCGCGCGGGGTGGCCACCACGGCGATCGTGAAGACCACCATCGCCACGATCTTGACCTCGGGCGGGAGCCGGTGCATAGGCGAGGTCGACTCGCGGTACAGCACGTGCCCGTGACCGGCACCCATCGACGTACCCCCTGCTCAGCTGGTGTGGCGCGCGGCGGTGACGGCGTCGCCGGTCGCGCCCTCGGCGGCCGTCGCGTCGCCGTCGGCCGTGTCGTCGCCAGTGGTCGACGCGTCGCCCCGGCGGCGCAGCAGCCAGAAGGCGCCGCCGCCGATCGCGAAGGTCACCAGCACCCCGAGCACACCGGAGAGACCTGTCGAGACGAAGCTGTTCTCGATGCCCCGCACGCCGTAGTCGGCGAGCGGGCTGTCCCCCAGCTCGTGCTCGCGGGCCTGCTGCGCCGGGCAACTGCCACCGACGATGTTGTCGTCGGCGTCGACTGTGCAGCCCTTGAGCAGGGACGAGTCCAGGCCGTCCGGGTGCGACGAGGCGTAGTTGCTGACGACACCGGCGAGCAGCAGGGCGACCAGCAGACCGCCGGCCAGGAACGCCCAGGTTCGGTTCTTCATCGGACACCTCCGGAGACCTCGACGGCAGGGGTGGCGGGAGTGGGCAGCGCGCGCAGCGCGTACACCAGGTCGGGGCGCACCTTCGCGACGGTGAGCACCGTGGTCGCGGTGATCAGGCCCTCCCCGATGCCGATCAGCAGGTGCACGCCGGCCATCGTGCCGGCCAGGCCGGCGAGGTTGCCGCCCAGGTCGGTGGTGCCGCCCAGCCAGTACTCGACGACGAACCCCTGGGACGCGACCACCACGCTGAGAAGCGCCGCGACGAACGCCGTGACGGCCAGGCCGGCGCGCGTGCGCGGCAGCACCCGCAACAGCACGGCGATCAGCAGGTAAGCGGCGGCGGTGCCGATCAGCGCCATGTTGGTGATGTTCAGGCCGAGCATCGCCACACCACCGTCACCGAAGATCAGCGCCTGCACGACGAGCACCACGGCCACGCAGAGCGCGCCGACCCACGGCCCGACAAGCATCGCGGCGAGCGCGCCACCGAGCAGGTGACCGCTCACACCGGCCGTGAAGATCGGAAAGTTGAGCATCTGGACGGCGAAGATGAACGCCGCGACCAGGCCGGCCATCGGGGCGAGCCGGTCGTCCAGGTCCCGCCGGCCGCGCAGCACGCAAGCGGTGAGCGCGGCGAGCGCCAGGGCCGCGAAGACCGCCGCGACGGGACCGTCGATGATCCCGTTCGAGATGTGCATCGCCAGTGTCTCCACGCGACCTCCCACGCGTCAGCGGACCCATTCCGGGACCGGCGGGGTCAGCCTATTTCCTAGGACTTGTTGTTGCCAGACTCTGGCAACAACGCATGGCCTTGATCACCTTCGCGGCGCCCGCTCGGTCGCCGCTCGGTCGCCGCTCGGTCGCTTGATCGACTCGCTTTCCTGGAAACCGGGGTGTCCGCGGCTCGGGGACACCCCCGTTTCACGGAAGGCGAGTTGATCAACGCGCTGGCGCGCCGCCGACACCGACACCGGCGCGCCCGGCGGTAGGGTCGGGCCATGACCGCGCCCGACCGCCTCTCCCCCGGTGACCCCGCACCCGAGTTCACCCTCCCCACCGACACCGGCGACCAGCTCTCCCTGGCCGACCTGCGCGGCCGCAAGGTGGTCCTGTACGCCTACCCGGCGGCGATGACCCCCGGCTGCACCAAGCAGGCGTGCGACTTCCGCGACTCGCTCGCCTCGCTCCAGGCGGCCGGCTACGAGGTGGTCGGCATCTCACCCGACAAGCCGGAGAAGCTGGCGAAGTTCCGCGACCGCGACGCCATCACCTTCCCGCTCGTGTCGGACACGGACAGGGCGGTGCTTACCGCGTACGGCGCGTACGGCGAGAAGCAGCTGTACGGCAAGACCGTCACCGGCGTGATCCGCTCGACCTTCGTCATCGACCCCGACGGCAAGATCGAACGCGCGCTCTACAACGTCAAGGCCACCGGGCACGTCGCCAAACTCCGCCGCGACCTCGGCCTGGACTGACCCTGTCGTACGGTCTCGTTACCGTGCGTCAATGGTTCGATACAAGTACACGCCCGACGCGCTGGCGCAGGCAGCCGCCGTTGCGCGCAACATCACCGAGGTGATGCGCCTGCTCGGCGTCCGGGTCAGTGGCGGCTCCCATGCCCACATCAGCCGGCAGCTCAAGAGGTTCGGCATCGACACGTCGCACTTCACGGGGCAGGCGCACAACCGAGGCGTACGGCGGAGGACATCAGCACAGCTCCTGGTCCAAATGCCCGAGGGGTCCCGACGGACGCCAGGTGTGCGATTGAAGCGGGCCCTCGCCACACTCGGTGTGCCGGAGGAGTGCGAAGCGTGCGGGACAGGGCCGGTCTGGCGAGGCGCACCACTGGTCCTGCACGTCGACCACATCAACGGTGACTTCCTCGACAACCGGCCACCGAACCTGCGGCTCCTCTGCCCGAACTGCCACAGTCAGACCGAGACATCCGCCGGCCGGCGGAACCGGGTTCGCGATCTCGCCACAACCGTGCCCACGGCGGGCGGTGGCGGGGATTGCGCGCACGAGACGGCGGCTTCCGAGCGCCGACCGGTGACGCGGGAGGAGATCGTCGGCCTTTTCGGCCGGGTCGACGCGCAGCAGATGACGGCCCTGGAAGCGGCACAGCACCTGGGCTGGCACCCGTCATACCTGCACAAGGTTCGGCGGATGCTCGAGCGAGAGGGCGTGTTGACACCGCGTCCGGACCGCAGCTGGCGTTCGCGGGCTTGTCGTGACGCGGTGATCGAACAAGCGCTGGCCAATCCGGATGTCGGGCCGAAGCGGCTGTCGGGATCCTGCGCAACCTGCCCGACGGGCAGTGCACGGTGGGCCACGGCACGATCTCCACAATCCTCAGGGAGGCGGGGCTCAACACCGTCGAAGCCAGACGCTCTAGACTCAGCGAGTTGGCGGGAGTGGCGTAACGGCAGCCGCGATAGGTTTAGGTCCTATTGTCCGAAAGGGCGTAGGGGTTCGAATCCCCTCTCCCGCACAATTCAACACAGGTTTCGTACGCGGGGCCCGCTGTCGAACGCGTCACGGTCGCGGGCCATGAGCCTGGTCGAGCAGCCAGGATGGCGCCGTGACTCTGCGCTTCGTCCTCGATCCCGAGCTGACCCCACGGCTGCGCGCCGAGATCGTCGCCCTCTGGGTGGACGTCAGCAACGCCGGTGGCGCTGTCGGATTCGTACCCCCGGTCACCACCACCGATGTCCGTACGATCGCCGACCCGACGTTCGCGGGCATCGCCGACGGGCCCGACCGGCTGCTGGTCGGGTACGACGACGGGCGGCCGGTGGCGGTGCTGGTCTTCTGTGACAACCGGTTCGGCCTCAAGGCGCACTGGTGTGTGCTGAAGCGCGTGATGGTCCACCCGGACACCCAGGGTGCGGGCCACGGGTCGGCGCTCATGCGCGAGGCCGCCCGGCTGGGTCGCGCGTGGGGCCACGAGGCGCTGCACGTGACGGTGCGCGACGGGTTGGGGCTGGACGGGTTCTACCGCCGTCTCGGGTACCGGGAGATCGGCCGGCTGCCGGGCGCGCTGCGGGTGGCGCCGGGCGACGACCGCGACGAGATCCTCATGTGGCTCGACCTGACACCAACCGACTGACCAGCCAGCCACACCGCGCCGCCGACGACACCAGGCCGACGGCGACAACACGGCCGGGCGACCACGCCAGGCCCGCACCAACAGGTAGGTCAGCCGCACCAGCGGGCGCTTGCCCCGGCCGGTCGGGTGGAGGGTCCCTCGGCGACCGGAGTGGCCGGGGCGTTGGCCTTCGCCACCTCGGCCGGGCGGCGCGCCGGTGTCGGCGTACCGCCGGGTCGGGCCTTCGGCGGGCGGGCCGTGGCGGACGGGCGCGGGGTCTTCGCCACGACGCCCCGCTCGTACATCCGCACCACACTGTTCTGGACCTGGCCGGGCGTCATGCGGATGCCGGAGACGGTGACCCGGTGTCCGTACACGTCGGTGACCCGAATGCTGTACGGGCCGGGACCCGCGCCGGAGGCCAGCAGCCAGTAGTTGTAGTCCTCTCGGGCGGTGGCACGCCACGGGCCGTCGTCGCCCTTGCGCACCTCGACGGCGCGCAACGGGTTGCCGTGGTTGCCGACCCGCACGGCGAACCAGAACTGCGACGCGCCCTCCTTGATCCGGAAGGTCAGCGGGCCGGGCAGCGGAGGGTTGACCACCGCGCGGTAGGTGACCTGGACGAGGCCCTGGACCGGGTCGGCGATCCGGGCGAACGCCTCTCGGGACAGGTCGAGGTGCCCCGGCTCGCACTCCGGGCACTGATCCATGATCAGGACCCGGACGGCGCCCTTCGGGCCGGTGACGTCGAGGAAGCCGCCGCAGGCGGCGCCGGCGGCGTACTCGGTGGGGCCGAGCGCGACGTAGAGCCGGTTGGCCGGCGCCGCGGGGTTCGAGCAGTTACCGCCGGCGCCCTTCGAGTCGTAGAAGGTCGCCTTGCCGCTGTGGGTGGCGGTGCCGGTGGGTGGCGCGGCGGCGAGCGTCCGCCCGGCCGCGCAGGCCGGGGCGGAGCCGGACCGCAGGGCCAGGGTCAGCCCGAGCGCCGCCGCGAGCACCGTGACGCCGGTTGCGACCAGCCAGGGCAGCGGACCGGACGGGGACGCCGGCCGCTCCTCCGGAGCACGGTCCAGGTCGAGGTCGATGTCGACGCCTCTGACGTCCACACCTCTGACGTCGCTGCTGCTGTCGACGCCGCCGGGAGCGCTTCCGTCCGTCACGTCGGCGATGCTGCCGGACCCCGTGTGAGTGGACAAGCCGGATAAGCGAAAGCTAAGACAGCATCGACGGACGGTGACGGGTGCTCACCCGAACGCTGAGCCGGCCGGTCAGGGTTCGATGACGACCGGGTCGTCGACCCGCAACGGACCACTGTCGAGGGGCACCACGTTCAGTCCGAAGAGGAGTTTCCTGCCCACGTGGCGGTGGCGTCCGAGGGTGCGCAGCGGTTCCTTCCCGCGTACCCCGGTTTCCTGGTCGGTAGTGGTGACCACGCAGCGGTCGCACGGCCCGGCGGCGCGCAGCCGCCGGTCTCCGATGCGCAGTGACCTGCCGGCCCAGCCGTCCTCGGCCCAGGCCGGTGCGCCGTCGACGACCAGGTTGGGCCGGAACCGGGTCATCGGCACCGGCTCCTCCCCCGCCTCGGCGAGCCAGCCGTTGAGCGCGTCGAGAGAGGCGGCGTTCGTCAGCAGCAGCGGGTAGGCGTCGGCGAAGCTGACCTGGTCGCCGGTGTCGTGTTCACGCGCGTCGGCGGCCAGGTGCCGGGCCGGGTTGGCCAGCCAGACCAGTCGGACCGGCCGGCCGAGGAGCGCGCCGAGCCAGACGTCGGCCGCCGGGCCGGCGGGCAGCGCGGGCACCCGGATCGTCCGGCTGCGGAAGGTCCGCACCGGTACCGGGTCGCCGCCGGCCGGCTCCGGCACGTCCAGGTCGGGCTGCCCGTCGGCGCGCAGCACCAGGCCGCCCGGGCGCACGGTGGCGCGCAGGCCGACCAGCCTGGTGGTTTCCCGCTGGGTGACGCCGACGCCGTCGGCGTCGACCACCATCCAGCGTCGGTCGCCGGCCAGGCCCCACGGCTGCACGAAAGCGCCGTCGTGGTCGAGCCGGTGACAGCCCTTGACGGGGTACGTGTGGATCGAGGTCAACCGCACCCGGCCACCATGCCACGCCGATGCCGGCGCCGGCGCATCGGTGGTGGGCGTGGCTGTCCCGGTGAGCGAGGGTACGCGGCGGAGAACCAGCTTCAGTAGCATCGCGCCCATGCCACATCGTGAACAGACCTCGGAGCCCGGGACGGAACCGACGACCGGCACCGCCGGCTCTCCGGAGCCCACCGAGGGATCCACGCCGGACGGTCCGCGGCCGCGTCGCCGCTGGCGGCGGGTCATCCTGATCAGCCTGCTGGTGCTTGTGGTGCTGGGCGCCGGTGGCGCGGTGGCCGGCGGGCTCTACCTACGTTCGGTCGAGTCGGACATCGAGCGGGTCGACGCCTTCGACGGCGTGCCCGAGGAGTCCCGCCCCCAGCCCGCCGTCACGGGTGCCACGAACATCATGATCCTGGGCAGCGACTCCCGTGACCCGGAGCGGACGAGCGGGTCACGTACCGACACGATCATCCTGGCCCACCTGCCGAAGGACCGGTCGAGCGCACAGCTGATCTCGATCCCCCGGGACACCTGGGTGCCGGTGCCGAAGTCGAAGGACGGCAACCACGGCGGACGGGACGCGAAGATCAACGCGGCCTACGCCTGGGGTGGGGTACCGCTCATGGTGCAGACCGTGGAGTCGTTCACCGGGGTCCGGGTGGACCATGTGGCCCTGATCGACTTTGCCGGCTTCAAGGAGATCATCGACGCGTTGGGCGGCGTCGACATCGACTCGGAGAAGAGCTTCACCTCGATCCATCCGCCGTTTCGCACGTTCAAGCAGGGCGTGCAGCGGATGGACGGTGAGGCCGCCCTGGACTACTCGCGTCAGCGCAAGCAGTTCGCGGAGGGCGACTTCGCCCGGATCCGGCATCAGCAGCAGGTGATCCGCGCGATCATCGACAAGGCGTCGTCCGGCGGCATCCTCACCAACCCCGCCAAACTCAACAGCTTCCTGAAGGCCACCTCGAACTCGGTGTCGGTGGACAAGGAGCTGTCCCTGCTGGACATGGCGACGCAACTGCGCGGGGTCCGGGGCGGCAACATGACGTTCCTGACCAGCCCCACCAAGGGCACCGGTCAGGTCGGCTCGGAGAGCGTGGTGTTCGCGGACAAGGCACGGGTCAAGACGTTCTACGACGCGGTCCGGCGGGACTCGGTTCGTGAGATCGTCAGCCTCGGCTCCAAGAAGTGACAGGCGGCCGGCGCGGGACAGGCCGGCCGATCGGGGTACGGGACGGGCGGTGGCCGCGGGGCCGCCGCCCGTCGCCGTGAGGCGGGTGCGAGCACCCGGTCAGTACGCGCCCCTGCGGGCCAGCACGACGCTCACCGTCTTCCAGAGGATGGCCAGGTCGTAGAGCAGCGACCAGTTGTCCACATAGTGCAGATCCAGGCGGACCGCGTCGTCCCAGGTGAGGTCGGAGCGACCGGAGATCTGCCAGAGGCCGGTGATGCCCGGTCGCACCAGCAGCCGTCGGCGTACGTCACCGCGGTAGTCGTCGTCCTCGGTGGGCAGCGGGCGCGGGCCGACGAGCGACATCTGACCCAGCAGCACGTTGATGAGCTGGGGCAGCTCGTCCAGTGAGAGCGCCCGCAGGTGTCGGCCGATCGGGGTGACCCGAGGATCGTCCTTCATCTTGAAGAGCAGCCCGTCGCTCTCGTTCCGGTCCCGCAGGGTCGCCAGCCGCTCCTCGGCGTCCAGGTACATGGTCCGGAACTTCCAGACCTTGAACGCCCGGCCCTCGTGGCCGATCCGGGTCTGGCGGAACATCACCGGCCCCGGGCCGCTGGCCTTGATGGCCACCGAGATGGCGAGCAGCACCGGGCTCAGGACGACCAGGCCCACCAGAGCGGTGACCCGGTCGAGCACGTTCTTGGCCAGCAGCGACAGGCCCGAGATCGTCGGTTCGTCCACGTTGAGCAGCGGCAGACCCTCGATCGGCCGGACGTGGATGCGCGGACCGGTGACGTCGGTGACCTGCGGGACCACCACGAGGTTGAGGCCGGTGCCCTCCAACTGCCAGGCCAGCTTGCGCAGCTCGTACGACTCCAGGCTGGCGGGGCCGCACACCGCGATGGTGTCGGCTCCCAGCTGCTGAACCAGCGGGACCAGGTCCCAGCCCACGTACACCGGCACCGGGGCCGTCACCCGCGCACCCGGGCTCGGGTGACGGGGCAGGTGGATGGCGACCGGGTGCAGCCCGGCACCGTAATTGCGGGTCACCACCTCGTGCAGGGCGAGCGCGTCAGCGAGCCGTCCGACCAGCAGCACCTTCTGCGCCGCCCGCCCGGTACGCCTGATGCGGCGCAGCACCACCCGGGCGGCGAACCGCGCCACAAGCGTGTACAGCAGCAGGCAGATGATGATGGCGGCGACCGTCGCCCGGGACAGGTCCTTCTTGAAGCCGAGCGCCAGGAAGGACACCGTGGCTGCCATCGCGAGGTTGGCCCGGGCCACCCGCTTCAGCTCCTCGGTGCCCAGCCCGAGCGCCCGCCTGTCGTACGCCCCGGCCGCGACGAGCAGGACCAGCCACCCCACCGGCACACCGACGTTCGTCACCAGGGTGAAGGAGCTGACGTTGCCCAGCACCCGCTGGTCCCAGAAGCCGGCATCGGCCTCGTCGAGCAGGGCGATCACCGTCCGGCTGGCGGCCAGGGCGGCGAGGACGTCGAGGAGCACCAGCCAGGCCACGTACCGTCGGCGCCAGTTGGCCCGCGGCGCGGGACGCGCGAACACGGATCGGGCCATGCCGTTGGAGGGGGGCGTGATCACCCCCAGGTCGGGGTCGAAACTCGGTGCTTGCTGTGGGGTGACAGCAGTGAGGAACTGGGTGTGCGCGGACACGATCTTCCTTTCACCGACGCATGTCGTCAACGCTCGGGGGTCGGTGGCCGGCGCCTTCGGCCATCGAGGGGTGGGCTCAGCCCGGGCCTGGCCCGGCTCCGGTGGGTGACGGGAGCCGGCGGAGTTGGTCCATGAGAGCGGCGTGGGCCGGTTTGGGGACCAGGGCCGCGTCGAAGATGCAGGCGGCACCGTAACCCGGGTGGTAGCTCGGGATCCAGCTACGGGCGTCGCTGAAGCCCCAGACGGTGAATGAGACGCAGGCGGTCACGGCGAGGCATGCCTGGAGCACCTGCCGGTAGAGCGCCGCCTGGCGATCCCGCTTCGCGGCGGTCTCCGGCAGCGCGATGCGCACGTCGAGTTCGGTGATCGCCACCGAGACGCCCAACCGCGCGAAGCGCCGCAGGTTGCCCACCATGTCGCGGGGCTGCTCGTCCCAGCGCAGGTGGCTCTGGAACCCGACCCCGTCCACCGGCACACCGGCGCGACGCAGCTCCCGTACCAGGTCCAGGAGTCCATCGGCCTTGCGGGTCCGGCCCTCGATGCCGTAGTCGTTGATGAACAGCCGCGCACCAGGGTCGGCCGCGTGCGCCCACCGGAACACCTCGGCAATGTAGCCGGGGCCCAGCTTGCGCAGCCACATCGTGTCGCGCAGCGAACCGTCCTCGTCGAGCGCCTCGTTGATCACGTCCCACGCCCAGACCCGACCGCGGTAGCGGGACACCACGGTGGTCACGTGGTCCCGCAGGACAGTTCGGAGCTGCTCCGCGGACCACTGCGGGTCCACCCACCGGGGTACGTCGCTGCGCCCCAGCAGCGTGTGGCCGTAGACCGACTGGTCATGCTGCTCGGCGAAGCCGACCAGCTGATCGGCACCCGCCCACGTGTACACGTCCGGCGACGGCTCGAGGTTGGCCCACTTCATGGCGTTCTCGGGGGTGATCGCGTCGAACTCCGAGCCCAGCAGCTCGACGTAATCGGCGTCCAGGCTCACCCACCGGCCGTCCGCCGCCGAGCCGACCCGGACCGTCGGCGGCATCAGGTCGCGCAGGGCCGGCGGTCGGGACGCCGTCGGCGCCGGCACGGTCGGCACAGCGGGGGCGGTGGCCCCCCCGGGCGTGCGCTGGATCCCGTACACCACCGTCAGGCCGGTGGCCAGAAGCGCGACGACCACGAGGACGAGGGCCACGGCCAGCACCGCCCGGCGCGGTCGGCTGGCCGGGGTCGTCGCCGGTGCCACGACAGGCGGAAGGGGCGCGGCCGGCGCTGGTGTGGTCGGCTCGCGCTCCTGCATGGACACCCGGCTGGTCACCCTGCGGACGGATCTGCCACGGCGGCGAGCGCCCAGGGCGCCCGAGTGAAGTTCCACCGTGCCCGCTCGGTGAACTCCTCGCGTGTGAGACCGGGCACCGCGTCGTCGGTGAGCATGCCGGCCAGCACCCGCGTCACCTCGGCCGGATCCTCGGGGACCCGCCCGAGCCGCAGGGACGGCGGCTGGTCGATGTCGTCGAGGAAGTCGTCACACTTCTGCTGGTAGGGCACCAACGCGAAGGGCACGCCGGCCAGATACGCGAAGACCGCGCCGTGCAGCCGCATGTGCAACCCCAGGTCGCAGCGCTTCATCTCGTCCCAGCAGGCTCGTACGCCGTCGCGCGCGGTCACCACGCACACCTCGCAGTCGTCGGCCACCGCCGCGCGCAGCCGCTCGCTGATCTGCTCGTCGCCGTGCTCGGCATGGGTGTTGAAGACGAAGACGGTGACGTCCACCGGTTCCTTGCGCACCAGTGCCCGCACGCCCTCGACCAGTGCGGTCTCGCGCCGTCGCACGTCCGGCGCGGCGGCCTCGTAGTCCACGCCGAGCAGGGTCACCCCGAGGCGGGCCCGAGCGCCTGGCGCCGGGCGGGGCCGGCGGAGTGGGATCGGCTCGCCCAGCGCCTCGGGCAGGAGGCCGGCGAGGTCACCCGCCTGGATGAGCAGACCGGGATAGCCCGCGCGGCGCAGGACCTCCGCGGAGGCGGCGTCACGGACCCCGATGACGTCGATCCGCTTCAGCACCTCGACCAGGCGGCGCTCCGCGGCGGCGGACAGGAACGGGCCGATCGAGACACCGACCGCTGCCATCGGATGCCCGGAGAATCGGCTGAACAGGCTGAACAGCCTCTTCTCGCTCAGCGGCCCCATGTCCCGGAAGACCGAGCCGCCTCCGAAGATCAGCATCGAGGAGCGGCTCAGCAGGGTCGCCTTGCTCAGCAGCGCCCCCGCGCGATCCCTGGCACCCCGGCCGCCGTACCACCGAGGGCTCATGCCCACGCTCGCCCTGGGCAGGTCGACCATCGGCGGAGCGGCGAAGACCGGGTGAGTGGCACCCCAGTAGCTGCGGGTCGCCCAGTCCAGGACGACACAGAAGGCGTTGTCCCCGACGTTCTCCATGCCGTAGTACCCGACCACGAGGGGTCGCCGAGCCGCGGCACTCGGTTCAGGACGCACGCGGGGCCCTCCTCGGAAGTCGCTGGCGCAGATCGTGCCACGACGGCAGCTCGGCGTCCCCGACGACCCGTCGGCGGACCGCCGTCCAGAACAGCACACAGAGGACGATCTCCGCCGCGACGGTCGCCGCCGCCGCACCCATGATGCCCCAGAGCGGCGTGGCGACGGCGAGGGCCACCAGGAACACGAGGGCGCCCACGCCCTGATAGGCCACCTTGCGACGCAGCAGGCCGCCGCTGGTGAGCAGCGAGGCCACCGCCGCGCCGGCGAACCGGAACGGAATGGCCAGGGCGAGCACGGCCAGGACGGCAGCGGACTCCGCGTACTCCGGACCGAGCAGGAACGGCAGCACCGGCATCCCACCGAGCGCCACCAGCGCCGCGATGACCACACCCAGCACGAACATCCCGGTGCCGCCGTAGCGGTACGCCATCAGGATCGCGCCCCGGTCGGTCTGCGACCAGCGGTGCAGCTTGGCCAGGAAGTACTGCTGGAAGACCACTCGGGGCACGAGGTACACGGCGGTCAGCACGGACATCGGCACGGACAGCACCGCGGCCGCCTCGGGACCGCGCACCTCGGCGACGGTCACCGTGCCCAGATAGATGCCGAGCAGGTAGAACACGTTGCCCAGCACGAACGGGGTCGCGGCCCGGGCGACAGCGGTCACCGGCACCGCCGGGCCGGGTGGCCCTGTCGCTGCCGCGTGCCCCTCCAACGGCATGTCCCCACGGAGGAAGGGCCGCATGACGACGGCACAGGCCACCACGGTCAGCAGGGCGACCAGGGCGTAACCGGCCGCCGCCACCACCACCGAGAACCCGAACAGCCACACCGCCAGCACCACCAGCACCCGGCCCAGGTGCGGAGCGGCCTGCAGAGCCGACAGGCCGGCGTACGCGCCGCGCAGTTGCTGCACCGATGCGACGAGCGCGAGGCCCGCCTGCGCGACGACCACGCTGGCCAGCAGCGCACGCACCCCGCCCTCGGCCGGATCGTGCATCTCGGCGCCGCTCCAGGCCAGCGTGCCCGCGACGAGCAGCACGCAGGCGATAAGCACCAGACGCAGCGACGGGCGCACCCAGCGGTAGGCCCGCTCCCCCTCCTGCCCGAACCGCTGCAACCAGAGCTCGGAGACACCGAAGACCGCCAGCGGCGCGGTCAGTGACACCACGGCGAGGGCGGCGGTGAACGTCCCGAACGCGGCCGGGGGCAGGCTGCGGGCCAACACGATCTGGGTGGCGAAGGCCGCGACGGTGACGCCTACCTGACTCAGGCCCAGCATGCCCAGATGGCCCAGGACCCGGGTCACCCGTCCGCGCGACGCCGCCGGGCGCACCGGGCTGCCGGGGTCGAGGTCAACGGATGCGGGTGACAAGCCACTTGCCCGTCTCGCTCAGCGCCCGCAGCGCCTTCATGCTCAGGCCCACCCCGGGAAACCGCCACGGCCGGTACATGTCGATCAGTCGGAACCAGAAGACCAGGCCGCCGAGACGGCCTCGGGTGACGTTGCCGTCGTGGCGCTGGAACCGCACGATGGGGTGGTCCAGGTGGCAGGGGTGCACACCGGACCGCAGCGCGCGCAGCACCAGCTCGATGTCCTCGAAGAGCCGGAAGGTCTCGTCGTACCCGCCGATGGTGTCGAGCACCTGCCGGTCGATGGTGGTGCCGGAATGCTTGAACGGCAGGCGCGGACGGGTCAGGACGCCGAGCAGCATGCGGTCGGCCGAGGCGTACTCGGGCAGCCGGATGGGCCGGTCCACACCCTGGGTGATCTCGGTGTAGTCGGCGTACACCCAGCTCCGCCCGGTGGTGGTGAGCAGCCGGTGCAGCCGGGCCAACGCGTCCTTGGTGAGCTCGTCGTCGGAGTCGAGCACGGTCAGGTACCGCCCGACCGCGGCGCGCAGCCCACGGTTGCGGGCCTCGGCGATGCCGGTGGGCGGTTGGCTCAGCACCCTGATCCGGCGGTCGGTGGTGAGCCCGGCCTCGGCGATCACCTGCGCGACCGGCACCTCGGAGCCGTCGTCGACGATGACGAGCTCGAAATCCTGGTAGGTGTTGGCCAGCACGCTGCGGACCGCGTTGACGAGCAGGGCGGCCCGGTCCCGGACGACGATGCAGACCGTGAAGGTGGGCCGGACGACAGGTGTGGTGGCCGCGTCCGCCTCGCCCCGGTCGGCCTGTCGGGGCGGGTGGGGGTGGTCCGCACGAAGGGATGCGGGGACCGAGGGGTTCGTCATGTCGGCCCGCCCGACGCCACCGACCCGCTGTCGTCGGACCGCAACGACGACCCCGGCCGCGTGTCGTCGTCGTTCTCCGCGTCGACAGCGAGCACTGCCAGCATGCCGAGGAAGAAGAGCCAGAGGAAGTACGGGTACGCCAGGGGCTTCTGGGTGAGCCCGAAGATGAGGAGCGTGGCGAAGAGCACCAGCAGCGGCAGTCGACCGGACGGGCCGAGCTGCGCACGGGCGAGGCGGTAGAGCCCGACGAGGATCGCGCCGACCAGGACGAGCCCGGTGACTCCCCAGATGATCATGACGCGGATCAGGTCGTTGTGCATGTCCCACGGCTCGTAGCCGAAGCCGAACAGCCACACGTCCGCGGACGAGCGACCCAGGATGTCCGCCACGTCGTTCCAGATCGCGCCGCGGCCGTGCATGAAGGTGTCGGACCGGACGTCGAGCGACCCCACCTCCGTGAGGGCGACCCGGACCCGCTCCCAGATGGCCCCGCCCCACAGGCCACCGGCAGTGGCAGCGACCGCCGCCACCCCGCCGCCCACCAGCAGCGCCGACCTGCGGTCGACCCGGCCACCGGCGCGCCGGGACGCGATCAGGCCACGGACGCGTCGCGCCTCGAAGGCGGCCACGATGACGATCAGGCAGAGGATCGTGAAGCGGTGCAGGGACACGGCGCCGGTGGCGACGAAGAGGCCGATCAGCGCGTACCGCACGGCGGCCGGCACGCGGAGCCGATCGCCCAGGACGTAGATCAGGAAGACCGAGAAGATGAGCAGCCGGCCGAGCGACATCGGGTGGTAGTAACCCCCCGAGGCACGCCCGATCTTCTGCCAGTTGGCCAGCTCGAAGTAGAACGAGTACGGAATGACTCCGGCGACCTGGAGCCACGCGAGTACACAGTGGACGACGGCGCCCGCCAGCACGACCCCGGTGACCAGGACGAGTCGCCGCGAGGAGACGAGGGACCGCCGCATCAGCAGCAGGCCGAGCAGCGCGATCGGGGCGAAGCCGACGACCAGCCGCAACGCCTCGGCCGGGATGGCCGAGCGGGGCTCCAGGTGCGCGCCGTAGATCGGATAGCGACGCACGTCGAATAGATCGAGCAGGTCGCCGCGGGCGCCCACGAGGAGGTAGCTGACCGCCGAGCTGACCAGGAGCAGCACCAGCGCACCCGCCACCAGCAGCAGCGGCCTGGGCGGCAGCCGACGGGCGCCGAGGGCGACGAACCCGTACGCGGCGAACATCAGCGCGGCGCCGACGGCGGTGAGCACCACGCCGAGGTCGATCCCGCCGCCGGCGTCCTTCTCACCGATGTCGAGCAGTGGCTTCACCGCGATGAGAGCCAGGGCGCCGACGGCCAGGTACCCGGCGATCTGCTCGTGGCGGGGCGTCGGCCCGTCCCGGTGCCCCACCTCCGACCGTGGTCCTGGGGCCGGAGTGGTCAAGGTTCCCATCGCGGGCGTGTCTCCTCATCAGTGTCCGCCGTGGGCGCCGGCCGGCATCGTGGGCGCGCCGTCGCTCCGGCCGATGTCGTCCGACCATCGATCCCTGGACGAGAGCAGCTGGCAACAGACACCGGATGAACCAAATGTCGCTACGGAACATCCACAGTGGCCTGCCGCCGCCCGGTCCCAGAATCACGAGGACGATACCAGCGTTCTCCGATATTCCGGGGCCCCCGGCCATGGTCCGACACACTTGCCGAGCTGCGATCTCAGCCGGCTGGACGGACATTTCGGATTGACCAATTCGACCGCTTTTTCGGCTGTCTTGCGAGGCGCGACCGTCTCCGGCAAGCTGGACCGTCGTACCCGGTCGGCCCGGCATGACCTGCGACCTGTCCGGCCGCCAGCACGAAGCGACCGGTTTCCTCGATTGTGGATGGTGGCTACTTCGATGATCTCCGTGGTGATCGCCGCCCACAACGAGGCACGGGTCATCGGTGGTTGCCTCGACGCGCTGCTCACCGACGCCGGCCCGGACGAGCTGGACATCGTCGTCGTGGCCAACGGCTGCACGGACGACACTGCGCTCGTCGCTGCCCGGCGCCCGGAGGTACGGGTCATCGAGGTGGCCGAGGCGGGGAAGGCCCACGCGCTCAACGTGGGAGACACCGTCGCCCGCGGTTTCCCCCGGATCTACCTCGACGCGGACGTCGTCCTGAGCCCCGGAGCGCTGCGCCGGATGGCCGCGACGCTCACCGAGGGCGACCCTCCGCCCCTGGCGGTCATGCCGCGGCGGCAGATGGTGACAACCGGCCGACCGGCGGCGGTGCACGCGTACTACGCCATCAACACCAGGCTGCCGATTTTCGCCGACGCGTTGTTCGGTCGCGGCGCCATCGGCATCTCGGAGGCCGGGCACCGGCGCTTCGACCAATTCCCCGAGCAGATCGCTGACGATCTTTTCCTGGATTCGCAGTTCTCGTCTGAGGAGAAGCGCGAGGTCGGCGATGCGACGTCCTATGTGCAGGCGCCCCGCCGTACCCGTGATCTGCTCCGCACCCTGGCGCGGGTGCGGGCCGGCAACACGATGCTGCGGGCCAGCCACGACGGGGTCCGGGCGTCGGTACCGTCCTCCTGGCTGCGCGACGTCGTCCTGCCCCGGCCGTGGCTCGTCCCGGCGGCCACGGTCTACGTGGCGATCACGGTCGCCGCGGCGCTGCGCGCCCGCCGACACCCGCGCGACGGGTGGGGGCGGGACGACTCCACCCGCTGACCGCTGCCGTGCGGGGCGGCCCGGTCAGTACCGGGGGCGCCGGCGGAGGAACACCACCACGAGCACGATCAGCCCGACCAGCAGCACACCACCGAGCCCGGCGAGCAGCGTCAGCAGGAGCCGGGGCGGGCCGTCCGACTCCCCGGCGAGCCGGGCGCGGTCCACGGCGTTCTGCCGGTACGCCTGTGCCAGGAGGTTGACCGGCGATGCGTCGGCGACGCGGTCGAAGTTGGCGATGGCATCGGCGTTCCGACCGGCGAAGAACGCGTCCAACCCGTCCCGGTACACCCGGTCGGTGTCGGCGCGGCCGTTGCTGGTGCCACCCGCCTCGAGCAGCCCGGTGACCACCGACACCGGCACCAGCGCGCGGTTGGGTGTGCCACTTGCCGCACGGTCGGTGTCCAGCACGCCGACCACCCTGCCGGTGGTGTCCAGGGCGACGCCACCGGCGGAGTAGATGCCGACGTCGTCGTTGAGGCGGGAGACGCTCACCGATCCCTGGCTGGCCGTGCCGGCGACCTGGGCCGGCTTGCTCTCCACGGTGTAGGTCGCGGCCCGGAAGTCCGCGTCGGTGGTGCGGTAACCCATCACGAGCAGCGCGGCGCCCGGTCCGGGCACGCCGCCGTCGGCCAACTCCACCGTCGGGAGGCTGGGTTGGGTCAGCTTGACCAGAGCGAGGTTGCCGGCATCGGGCTCGAGGACCCGGACGATCTGGCCGGGGATGGCGGGGCTGGCGGTGAGGTCGCCGCGGGCCACGTTGAACTGGGCGAAGACCTGGCTGACGGGTTCCGAGCCGGGCTCGGCACCTGTGAAAACACTGCTGTTCAGCTTGCTCCGGACGTACCCGTCGAGCTGGGGCGCGGTCAGCCTCTTCTGCTCGATCAGGATCCGACCGAGCGTGTAGAGGGCGCGCTCCCGGGCCGCCTCCACGGCCGGGCGAACGCACTGACCGTTGGTGACGATGTGGCCGTCCGCGTTCACCACGAAGCCGCTGCACCGCCGCTTGAAGGTGACCGGCGTCACACTCAGCGGAACGTTGGACTTCGCCTCTCGCAGGGTGCCGGTGAAGACTGCCTCGACGAACACCATGGACGGCCCGGCGATGGCGAGGGAACGCTCCTCGACGCTGTACGGCGCGGCCTGGGCCCAGGGCTTCAGCCCAGGGTTGATCGCCGGGGCGCTGGGGAAGGCCGCGCTGCCGGACGCCGTGGGCAGGGTCTGCGGCTCGGTCGGCTTCTCGTCGCCGGAGACCGCCCAGACGGTGGCGCCGGCGCCCACAGCCACCGCCAGGGCCGCGGCGGCGACACCAACCCAGAGGCCGGTGCGGCGCGGGGGCGGCGCGGACGGCTTGATCCGCCGGACCGGGCCGGCGAACGGGTCGCCGGAGGACGGCCGATCGCCATCCGGGAACACCGGGTCCACGGTGGACGCCTCCGCACCGACGCCGGAGACCGGTTGTGGCGCGGCGGAGATCGGCTGTACGGGAATCGGACCACCGTGCATCGCCCAGGGCGCGTGGGGCGGCGCGGAGACCTGGTGCGGCACACCCGAGACCTGCTGCGGCGGCCCGGAGACCTGCTGCGGCGGCGCGGACACCTGCTGCGGCGGCGCGGACACCTGCTGCGGCACACCCGAGACGGACTGCGGCGGCCCGGAGACCTGCTGCGGCACCGCTGCGGTCGGGCTCACGGGGGCGAAGGTCGACGGCACGTCGGTGCCGGATGACGTGGCTTCAACCGGAACCGGTTGGTAGTCCATGCCCAACGCACGGAAGAGCCTCTCCGCAGCCGGTCCCGCCTCGGCCGAGTAGGCGACCCACGGCGCGGTGGCGGCGAAGTCGGCGTGGACGAAGGGCTGACCGCCCTGCGTCTGCGCCATCGCTTTGGCAGTGGCGAAGAACGCCTCCCGCCAGGCGGGCGTGGCCACGCTGGCGTCCAGGACAGCCACGGTCACCAGCCGGCCCTGCTCGTCGATGGCCGCCCACGCCTTGCCCACCTGACATCCGCCCAGCACGTGGGTGAACCTGTACGGGCCATCCGGCTGCATCCGCACTCCTCCGCTCAACCGCCGTGCGGATACTACAGAGAACGTGCCACTCCCTAGCTCGGCCGCCTTGCGATCTTACAGACTCCGCGACAGCGCGGTGTCCAGCTGTCGAATGGCCGGAACCGAGGACACCGACGTCGCCGCCGTTCACCGACTGCACTGATGCCGGGCGAGGCCCCGGTCGCGCCTGCGGACGACAGCCCGGCGCCCCGGTCTTGTCGGTGAAAGTTCTCATGCTTAGAGTCATGCCGTGAATGAAAGCGGTGCAGGAGCCACCGACCTGCTGGAGTTGTTCGACGGGATTCGACTCACCCCGACCCAGCGTCGGATCGCGCACTGCCTCGTACAACACGCCCCGGCCGTGGCGTACCTCTCCGCGGCGGAGGTCGCCGAGCTGGCCGGGGTCAGCCAGCCCTCGGTCACCCGGTTCGCCGTCGCGCTCGGCCACGACGGCTACCCCGCGCTGCGCCGCCGGCTGCGCGACCTCACCAGCACGACACCGGGCGGTCCTACCGACGCCGCCAACGAGCTCCAGCAGGCCGTACGCGCCGAGATGGGCAACCTGGACCGGCTGGCCGGTCAGCTCGCCGACACCGACCGGATCGCCGAGACCGGGCGACTGCTCGCGGCCAGCCGCCCGCTGCCGGTGCTCGGGCTGCGCGCCGCCGCGCCGCTGGCCGCGTACTTCGCCTACTTCGCCGCCAAGGTGCACCCGGACGTGCGGGTGCTCGACGACGGCGGCAGCCTGCTCACCGACCGCCTGGAGCAGGCCGCCGAGTCCGGGGCGTCCGCCGTGCTGGCCTTCGTGCTGCCCCGCTATCCCCGGGAGACCCTGGACGCGCTGCGCGACGCGCGTGCCGCCGGACTCACCGTCGTGGCGATCACCGACTCGCCGGTCAGCCCGGCCGTCGAACACGCCGACGTGGTGCTGCCGGCCGCCGTCGGCGCACAGCTCGTCTTCGACCTGCACACCGCCCCGATGACCCTGGCCATGGTGCTGCTGCAGGCGATCTGCGACGCCGCGCCGGCCGACACCCAACGCCGTCTGGAGGCGTTCGAAGCCTCCGCGGCCCGCCGACAGTTGTTCCTCGGTTGACCGGAGGAGACCGCAGATGACCCAGCCCATCCGTGCCGCACGGGGCAGCCAGCTCACCACCCGCGGGTGGCAGCAGGAGGCCGCCCTGCGAATGCTGATGAACAACCTCGACCCGGAGGTGGCCGAACGCCCCGACGACCTGGTCGTCTATGGCGGCACCGGCAAGGCGGCGCGGGACTGGCCGTCGTACCACGCGTTGGTCCGTACGCTTACCGACCTGCGCGAGGACGAGACGATGCTTGTGCAGTCGGGCCGCCCGGTGGGGGTCATGCGCACCCACGAGTGGGCGCCCCGGGTGCTGCTGGCCAACTCGAACCTGGTCGGTGACTGGGCGACCTGGCCGGAGTTCCGCCGCCTCGAACAGCTCGGCCTGACGATGTACGGGCAGATGACCGCCGGTTCGTGGATCTACATCGGCACCCAGGGCATCCTCCAGGGCACCTACGAGACGTTCGCGGCGGTGGCCGCGAAGAGGTTCGACGGCAGTCTCGCCGGCACGTTGACCCTGACCGCCGGCTGCGGCGGAATGGGCGGCGCGCAGCCCCTCGCGGTCACCATGAACGACGGCGTCTGCCTGATCGTGGACGTGGACCGCACCCGGCTGGACCGTCGCGTGCACGACCGCTACCTCGACGAGGTCGCCGACTCCCTGGACGACGCCGTCGAGCGGGTTCTCGCCGCGAAGCGGGACCGGCGGGCGCTGAGCGTCGGCGTGGTCGGCAACGCCGCCGAGGTCTTCCCCGAGCTGCTCCGCCGGGGCGTCGAGATCGACATCGTGACCGACCAGACCAGCGCCCACGACCCGCTGGCGTACGTGCCGGTGGGGGTCGAGCTGGCCGACGCCCGCGACTACGCCACGGCCAAGCCGGCCGAGTTCACCGACCGGGCCCGCGCGTCGATGGCGCAGCACGTCGAGGCCATGGTGGGCTTCCTCGACGCCGGCGCCGAGGTGTTCGACTACGGCAACTCGATCCGGGGCGAGGCGCAGCTCGGCGGCTACCAGCGTGCCTTCGACTTCCCGGGCTTCGTGCCGGCGTACATCCGGCCGTTGTTCTGCGAGGGCAGGGGTCCGTTCCGGTGGGCGGCGCTCTCCGGAGACCCGGCCGACATCGCGGCCACGGACCGGGCCATCCTGGATCTGTTCCCGGAGAACGAGTCGCTGGCCCGCTGGATCAAGCTGGCCGGCGAGCGGGTCGCGTTCCAGGGTCTGCCGGCCCGGATCTGCTGGCTCGGCCAGGGTGAGCGGGACCGGGCGGGTGTGCGGTTCAACGACATGGTCGCCTCCGGTGAGCTCTCCGCCCCGGTGGTGATCGGTCGGGACCACCTGGACACCGGCAGCGTCGCGAGCCCGTACCGGGAGACCGAGGGGATGGCCGACGGCTCCGACGCCATCGCCGACTGGCCGCTGCTCAACGCCCTTGTCAACACGGCGAGCGGCGCGTCCTGGGTGTCGATCCACCACGGCGGTGGCGTCGGCATCGGCCGGTCGATCCACGCCGGGCAGGTCTGCGTGGCAGACGGCACCGCCCTCGCCGGGCAGAAGATCGAGCGGGTGCTCACCAACGACCCGGCGATGGGCGTCATCCGGCACGTCGACGCCGGCTACGACAGCGCCCGCGAGGTCGCCGAGCGCACCGGCGTCCGGGTCCCCATGACGGAGGGGGGACCCGCGTGAGCGACGACCTCTCCTCCCGTTTCCGGGCGTTGTGGGACGAGATCGCGCCGGTCGGGCGGGACGCCGGCAGCGGCGGCTACCTGCGCTACGCGTTGACCGAGCCGGAGACGGAGTTGCGGGCCTGGTTCCGGGCGCAGGCCGAGCGCCGCGCCATGCCGGTCACCGAGGACGGCAACGGCAACCTGTTCGCCCACTGGGGTGACCCCGAGGGCGCCGACGCGGTGCTGACCGGCAGCCACTTCGACTCGGTGCCGCACGGCGGGGCGTACGACGGGCCGCTCGGCATCGTCAGCGCGTTCCTGGCCGTGGACGAGCTGCGCGCCGTCGGGGTCACCCCCGTCCGGCCGCTGGTGCTGGGCGCTTTCGTCGAGGAGGAGGGCGCCCGTTTCGGCGTACCCTGTCTGGGGTCGCGGCTGCTCACCGGGGCGCTGTCGGCCGACCGCGCGGCCGGCCTGCGCGACGCGGCCGGGGTGAGCTTCGCCGACGCGCTCGGCGACCGACCGGCGGGCGCCCGACCGGAGCTGCTGGGCCGGTTCGGCGCCTTCGTGGAGCTGCACGTCGAGCAGGGCCGCGCGCTTGCCGACGTGGACGCGCCCGTAGGCGTGGCAAGCGCGATCTGGCCGCACGGCCGCTGGCGCTTCGACGTGGTCGGCGAGGGCAACCACGCGGGTACGACCCGGATGGCCGACCGCCGCGACCCGATGCTCACCTACGCGTTCACGGTGCTGGCGGCCAACAAGGAGGCCCGGCTGCGCGGGGCGCACGCCACAGTGGGCCGGGTCTCCGTCGAGCCCAACGCCACAAACGCCATCCCGTCGAGGGTGACCGGCTGGTTGGACGCCCGCGCCGCCGACCCGGAGACCCTGACCGGGCTCGTCGACGCGGTCCGGGGCAAGCTCGCCGAGCGGGCCCGCCGCGACGGTACGGAGGTGACAGTCACCGAGGAGTCGGTGACCCCGCTTGTCGCCTTCGACGGTGGGCTGGCCGAACGCCTGGCGACGCTGCTCGACGCGCCGGTGCTGCCGACCGGTGCCGGGCACGACGCCGGGGTGCTCGCCGCGCACCTGCCCACCGCGATGCTCTTCGTGCGCAACCCGACAGGGGTGTCCCACTCCCCCGCCGAGGCCGCGACGGACGACGACTGCGCCGCCGGGGTACGGGCGCTGGCCCGGGTGCTGGAGGAGCTGACATGCCTGTGACACCGACCCGCTGGCTCGCCGAGTACGCCTGGCTGCCCGATCTCGCCCAGCCCACGCCCGACGTGCTCATCGAGACCGACGGTGGGGTGATCACCGGTGTGACCGCGTTGGCCGCTCCCGGCCGGCCGAGCGCCGGCGTGGACGTGTACGCCGACGCGGTGCCGCTGCCCGGCCTGACCCTGCCCGGCCTCGCGAACGTGCACTCGCACGCCTTCCACAGGGCTCTGCGCGGGCGTACCCACGGCGGCCGGGGCGACTTCTTCAGCTGGCGGGACCGGATGTACGCGGTCGCCGACCGGCTGGACCCGGACACCTACCTGGCGCTGGCCCGCGCCGTCTACGCCGAGATGGCCCTCGCGGGGATCACCTGCGTCGGCGAGTTCCACTACCTGCACCACAGGCCCGACGGCGGCGCGTACGACGACCCGAACGCGATGGGGGCGGCGCTTGTCGAGGCCGCCGCGCACGCCGGCATCCGGCTCACCCTGCTGGACACCTGTTACCTGAGCGCCGGGGTGGACGGCCGGCCGCTCACCGGGCCGCAGCGGCGCTTCGGCGACGGCGACGCGGCCCGCTGGGCGCAGCGCGTGTCGGCGTTCGCGCCGGCGGACTCGCACGTCCGGGTGGGCGCGGCAGTGCACTCGGTGCGGGCGGTCCCGGCCGACCAACTCGGCACGGTCGCCGACTGGGCCCGGGAGCGGCAGGCGCCGCTGCACGTGCACCTCTCCGAGCAGCCCGCCGAGAACGACGAGTGCCGGACCGTGCACGGGCGTACGCCCACCGCCCTGCTCGCCGAGCACGGCGTGCTCGGGCCGGACACCACAGCCGTGCACGCCACCCATCCGACAAGCGGTGACCTGACGCTGCTCGGCGACAGCCGGACCGGTGTGTGCCTCTGCCCCACCACCGAACGCGACCTCGCCGACGGCATCGGCCCGGCCCGGCGGATGGCCGACGCGGGGATCCGGCTGAGTCTGGGCAGCGACAGCCACGCCGTCGTCGACCTGTTCGAGGAGGCCCGGGCGGTGGAGCTGGACGAACGGCTGCGCACCCGCCGCCGCGGCCACTTCACCCCGGCCGGTCTGCTGACCATGGCGACCGCCGCCGGCCACGCCGCGCTGGGCTGGGCCGACGCCGGGCGGATCGCCGTCGGCGCTCGCGCCGACCTGGTCACGGTACGACTCGACAGCGCCCGCACCGCCGGGGTGCCGCCGGTGGGGGCGTTCTTCGCGGCCGGGGCGGCCGACGTCGAACAGGTGGTGGTGGACGGCCGCGTGGTGGTGGCCGAGGGCCGGCACCTGAGCGTGGACGTGCCGGCCGAACTGTCGGCGTCCATCGAGGCGGTGATCCCCTCATGAGCGCCCTGCTTGTCGACAACATCGGCGAGCTGGTCACCAACGGCGTCGGCGAGGGCCCGCTGGGCATCCGCCGCAGGGCGGCAGTGCTGATCGAGGAGGGCCGCGTGGCGTGGGTCGGGCCGGCCGCGTACGCGCCGGCCGCCGACCGGCGGATCGACGCCGGTGGGGCCGCCGTGCTGCCCGGGTTCGTGGACAGCCACGCGCACCTGGTCTTCGCCGGGGACCGGGCCGCCGAGTTCGCCGCCCGGATGGCCGGCGAGCCCTACACCGGCGGTGGCATCCGGACCACCGTCGGCGCGACCCGGGCCGCCACCGACGACGAGCTGCGGGCCACCGTGCGCAGGCTGCGCGGGGAGGCGCTGCGCCAGGGCACCACGACCATCGAGATCAAGAGTGGGTACGGGCTGAGCGTCGCCGACGAGGCCCGCTCGCTGCGGATCGCCGCCGAGTTCACCGAGGACACCACCTTCCTCGGCGCGCACGTGGTCCCCGCCGAGTACGCCGACCGTCCGGACGACTACGTCGGACTGGTCTGCGGGCCGATGCTGGCCGCCGCCGCGCCGCACGCCAAGTGGATCGACGTGTTCTGCGAGCGGGGCGCCTTCGACGTCGACCACGCCCGGGCCATCCTCGCCTGCGGGCAGGCCGTCGGGCTCGGTGTGCGGCTGCACGCCAACCAGCTCGGCCCCGGGCCGGGTGTGCAGCTCGGGGTGGAGCTGGGTGCGGCAAGCGTCGACCACTGCACCCACCTGTCCGACGCCGACGTGGACGCGCTGGCCTCCACGGCGGTGGCCTGCATGTGCCACAAAGGCCCGCACACGACCACAGTCGCCACCCTGCTGCCCGGCGCCGAGTTCTCCACCCGCTCGCCGTACCCGGACGCCCGCCGGCTGCTCGACGCCGGAGTCACGGTGGCGCTGGCGACGGACTGCAACCCCGGCTCGTCGTACACCTCGTCGATGCCGTTCTGCATCGCCCTCGCGGTCCGGGAGATGCGGATGACCCCGGCGGAGGCGCTGTGGGCGGCGACCGCCGGTGGCGCGCGGGCGCTGCGCCGCGACGACGTCGGCGTGCTCACCCCCGGCGCGCGGGCCGACCTGGTCGTCCTGGACGCCCCCTCGTACCTGCACCTGGCCTACCGGCCCGGTGTCCCCCTGATCCACCAGGTAATACGCAACGGAGTTCCACAGTGACGACCGTGACCATCCAGCCCACCGGTATCACCGCCGACGACGTCCTCGCGGTGGCGCGCGGCACCGCCACGGTGACCCTCGCCCCGGCCACCCGGGACGCGATGGCGACCAGCCGCGCGATCGTGGACGGCATCGAGGCCGCCGGGCGGCCCGTCTACGGCGTGTCGACCGGGTTCGGCGCGCTCGCCAACACCTTCGTCGCGCCGGAGCGGCGGGCCGAGCTGCAACACGCGCTGATCCGCTCGCACGCCGCCGGGGTGGGCGCCCCGATGCCGCGCGAGGTGGTGCGGGCCATGATGCTGCTGCGGGTCCGCTCGCTCGCCCTGGGCCGCTCCGGCGTCCGCCCGCTGGTCGCCGAGGCGCTCGTCGACCTGCTCAACCACGACATCACCCCGTGGGTGCCGGAGCACGGTTCGTTGGGCGCCTCCGGCGACCTGGCGCCGCTGGCGCACTGCGCGCTCGTGCTGCTCGGTGAGGGCTGGGTGCTCGGCCCGGCCGGCGAGCGGCGCGACGCGGCCGAGGTGCTGCACGCCGCCGGGCTCACGCCGATCGAGCTGGCCGCCAAGGAGGGGCTGGCGCTGATCAACGGCACCGACGGCATGCTCGGCATGCTGCTGATGGCCATCCACGACGCGGCGCACCTGTTCGCCATGGCCGACGTGACCGCCGCGCTGGCCATCGAGGCGATGCTCGGCTCGGAGCGGCCGTTCCTGCCCGAGCTGCACGCCATCCGACCGCACCCCGGCCAGGCGGCGTCGGCGGCGAACATCCACCGGCTGTTGCAGGACTCCCGCGTCATGGACTCGCACCGCGACGACCTGGCGCACGCCGTGCAGGACGCGTACTCGATGCGCTGCGCACCGCAGGTCGCCGGCGCGGCCCGGGACACCCTGGACTTCGTCCGCACGGTCGCGGCCCGCGAGCTGGTGTCCGTCGTGGACAACCCGGTGGTGCTGCCCGACGGGCGGGTCGAGTCCACCGGAAACTTCCACGGCGCGCCGCTGGGCTTCGCCGCCGACTTTCTCGCCATCGCCGCCGCCGAGGTGGGCGCGATCGCCGAGCGGCGGGTCGACCGGCTGCTGGACGTCACCCGTTCCCGGGAACTACCCGCGTTCCTCTCCCCCGACGCCGGGGTCAACTCCGGCCTGATGATCGCCCAGTACACGGCGGCCGGGATCGTCGCGGAGAACCGGCGGCTGGCCGCCCCCGCCTCGGTGGACTCGCTGCCCACGAGCGGCATGCAGGAGGACCACGTCTCGATGGGCTGGGCGGCCACCAAGAAGCTGCGTACCGTACTGGACAACCTGACCAGCCTGCTCGCCGTCGAGTTGCTGGCCGGCGTACGCGGCCTGCAACTGCGCGCGCCGCTGGTGCCGTCGCCGGCCGGCCGGGCCGCCGTCGCCGCGCTCGGTCCGGCGGCCGGTGAACCCGGCCCGGACGTGTTCCTCGCACCTGTGCTGGAGGCCGCCCGCGCGGTGCTGGCCGGGCCGGAGCTGCGCGCCGCCATCGAACGGGAGGTCGGCCCGCTGGGCTGACCTCCACGGATCGCTGTCGCCCGCCGCGGGTCAGGCGGCGGGCGGCAGCACCCCGCTCAGCCGTCGTCGGCCTGTCGGCCGGTGCTGCTAGGTTCGCCGCCGTGGAGGTCGAAGAGCCGGGGCTCAGCGAGCAGATCCAGGATTTCGTCCGCCGCCAGGTGGCGCTGGCCGAGTTGCCAGCTGCGGCAATCGTCACCGAGACGGTGGAATACCTGCACGGCGAGGCGAATCCGGCAGAGGTCGAGGCCCGCGCCTGGCCAGCGGTGACCGAGGAGTTGAGCGCGCACCTCGCCGCTCAGGCGCGGTGGCCGAAGGTCACCGACAGCGATCGGCTCACCGCGGCCTTCCGGACGCTCTCGGCCGCTGGGCTGGTGGCCCGGGAAAACTTCACCTGCTGCCAGAACTGCGGGGCCGACGAGATCGGCGACGAGGTGCCCCGGGGACGCACCGCCCGGGGGTACGCCTTCTACCACCGGCAGGACGCCGAGCGGGGCGTCGACGGCGCCGGGGTCTTCGTGACGTACGGCCTGTTCGGGCAGCCGGTGTCGGCCGACATCGGCGAGGAAGTGGCGGCGGCGCTGCGCGCCGAAGGGTTGACGGTGCACTGGGACGGCAACCCCGGCACCCGGATCAGGGTCTCGTTGACCTGGCAGCGGCGCAGGGTCGGCCGGCTGGCCGCGCTGCCCGCCACTGTCGACGATGACCTCGACGTCGACGTCGAGCTGCTGAACCAGTGGCCGGGCGTGTACGCCCCGTCCGACGGACGGTTGTCGGCCGCCCAGCTCGCCGGTCTGCACCTGCCCTGGTTGCCTGCCGACGTGCGGATCCGGGTGGCGCACCAGGACGCCGCCCTCGTCGTACGGCGGGAGGGGGATGCCCTGGTGGGCGCGTATCCGGAGCAGGACGGGCGGGAGCTCACCGTCGGCCGGTACGACGGCATGGATCTGATCCGTTGGTTGACCGGCGAGTCGGTGCGAGCGGCCGTCCCGCCGGCTCCGCCGGATTTCCTCGAGGCGACCTACCAGTACCGCGACGACAGCCAGAAGGACGTGCCGCTGGACGCTGCCGAGGCTTGCCTCCTGGTCCGCGCGATGCGGCCGTTGAGCAGCGACTTCCTGACCGCCTTCGGCCGCTCCGGCGGCTGCGTGCAGGTCACCTGGGAGAGCGACGGGTTGTGGCTCGAAGAGCTGGACACGGCGGGCGCCACCTCGACCGGCCGGATAGCCACCGTGGCCGAGGCCGAACGAATGCTCACGGTGCTCGCCACGGAGGACCGCGTCCCGATCGACGAGCTGGGCGGCGACCTCGTGACGAAGCGCTGGTGACAGCCGTCCCCCGCCAATAGACCCGGTGGTGCTCAGGCGGGCGGCAGCACCTTCGCGACCAGCTTGGCCAGCTCCCGCAGCGCCTTGCCCCGGTGGCTGACCGCGTCCTTCTCCTGCGGGGTCAACTCGGCGTTGGTCCGGTCCTGCCCGTCACCCAGGAAGATCGGGTCGTAGCCGAACCCGCCGTCGCCGCGCGGCGCGCGCAGCACCCGGCCGGACTGCCGACCGTCGACCAGGTGCTCCTTGCCGCCGGGCAGCACCAGGGCCACCGTGCAGACGAAGGACGCGGCCCGGTGCTCGTCCGGCACGTCACCGATCTGGTCCAGCACCAGCTGGAGGTTGGCCCCGTCGTCGCCGTGCTTGCCGGACCAGCGGGCGCTGAACACCCCCGGCATCCCGTTGAGCGCGTCCACGGCGAGCCCGGAGTCGTCGGCGATCGTCGGCAACCCGGTACGCCGGCAGCCCTCCCGCGCCTTGATCAGCGCGTTCTCGCCGAAGGTGAGGCCGGTCTCCGGCAGCTCCGGGTATTCGGGCACGTCGTCAAGCCCGAGCAGGGCGATCCGGTGCGCGCCGAGCGCGCCGTCCAGGATCCGCTGCAGCTCGACCAGCTTCTTACGGTTACGCGTCGCCAACAGGACCTTGTTCACGCTGAATCACCTTCGTTCGCGACTGCGGGGCTCGCAAGCTCACTCCTCGCGCTCACGCGAGTGCCTTCCGCTGGGCTTCGGCCAGCTCGGCGCACCCGGCCATGGCCAGGTCGAGCAGGCTGTCGAGCTGGTCACGGGCGAACACGCCCGCCTCGCCGGTGCCCTGCACCTCGACGAAGTCACCCGCGCCGGTGCACACCACGTTCATGTCCACCTCCGCGGCCACGTCCTCCTCGTAGCAGAGGTCCAGTCGCGCCTCGCCGGCGATGATCCCGACGCTGACGGCGGCGACCGAGCGGTGCATGACCTTCTCCGGCTTGCCGGCGAGGGCCTTGCGGGCGGCCAACCAGCCCACCGCGTCGTGCAGCGCCACGTACGCGCCGGTGATCGCGGCCGTACGCGTGCCGCCGTCGGCCTGCAGCACGTCGCAGTCGAGCACGATCGAGTTCTCGCCGAGCGCCTTGAGGTCGATGCTGGCGCGCAGGCTGCGCCCGATCAGGCGGGAGATCTCGTGCGTACGGCCACCGACGCGGCCCTTCACGCTCTCCCGGTCCGAGCGGGTGTTGGTGGCGCGGGGCAGCATCGCGTACTCGGCGGTCACCCAGCCGAGCCCGGAACCCTTGCGCCAGCGGGGCACACCCTCGGTGACGCTCGCCGTGCAGAGCACCCGGGTGCCGCCGAACTCGACGAGCACCGAGCCCTCCGGATGGGTGCTCCAGCCCCGGGTCAGGGTCACCGGTCGAAGTTGAGAGGGCCCTCGCCCGTCAGGTCGCGCCATGCCCTGCACCCTATGCGGTGCGGCGATCTCCGTCGCTCGGGGTGCCCCGAGCAGCGTCCGCGTCGTGCACCCGGAGGAACCCCTGGACCGCCGCGGGCCAGGTGCCGCAGCGCGGTGCGGAACCCACCGCCTCTGCCACTCACGACGCGGACCGCAGGTCGACGGTGGCGGACTGGGCACGTACCGCCGAATAGTGCCCGACCAGCTCGTCGCCGACGGCCGCCCAACTACGCCGGCGAACCGCGGACCGGGCGGCCACCCCGTACGCCCGCCGCCGGTCCGCGTCCCCGGCCAGCGCGGCCACCGCGGCGGCCAGGGCGTCCCCGTCGTCCGGCGGGACCAGCAGGCCCGTCGTTCCCGAGTCGACCAGGTCGACGGGCCCACCACGCGCCGGTGCGACCACCGGCACCCCCGAAGCCAACGCCTCCTGCAGAGTCTGGCCGAACGTCTCGTGCGGACCGGTGTGCACGAACACGTCCAGGCTGGCGTAGAGCCGGGCCAGGTCCTCGCCGTGCTGCACGCCCAGGAAGTCCACGGCCGGCAGCGCCCGGGCCAGTTGGTGGCGGGCCGGACCGTCACCGGCCACCACGACCCGCACGCCCGGCAGCCGGGACGTCGCCGCCAGCAGCTCCACCCGCTTCTCCGGGGCCAGCCGGCCGACGTAGCCGACCAGCAGCTCCCCGTCGGGGGCCAACCGCCGCCGCAGCTCCGGGCACCGCTTGGCCGGATCGAACCGGACCGCGTCCACCCCCCGGCCCCACAACCAGATCCGCTGCACCCCGTTGGCGATCAGGTCGGCAGCCGCCCGGGTCGACGGCGCGAGAGTCCGCTGCGCCAGATTGTGGATCTCCCGAAGCCGCCGCCACGCGGCCGCCTCACCCCAACTCACCCGGTACGCCCTGGCGTAGGCCGCCACGTCGGTCTGGTAGACCGCCACCATCGGCAACCCGTACCGGCTGGCGAGCGTGGCCGCGCGGGCGCCGAGGACGAACGGACTGGCCAGGTGCACCACGTCGGGCGCTGCCGACAGCAACGCCCCCGCCAGCCGGGTGGTGGTCGGCACGCCCAACCGGAAGCCCTGGTAACGGGGCATCGGCACGCTCGGGATACGCACCACCGGGTACGGCAGCCCCTCGATGTCCCGCCGCGCCGCCCCGGTCGGGGCGGGCGCGATGACGACCGGCTCGTGGCCCCGGGCCAGCAGGTGCTCCGCCGTACGCACCACGGAGTGCGCGACGCCGTTCACGTCCGGCGGGAACGACTCGGTCACGATGGCGATCCGCATGCCCACACCGTGCGGGTGCCACGGGTGCGCCAGGCTACCGGCCGCTGACCGGCCGGCGAACAGTACGGCACAACACCGTCGCGACGGGCGTCAGATGTCGTAGCTGGCGCCGGCCCGGACCACCTCGAGCGGCCCGGTGTACGCGGCGGCGGCCGACTCCAACGTGTGCGCCTCGCTGCCCCAGGCCGCGACCAGGTGGGTGAGCAGCAGCTTGCCCACCACCGCCTTGGTCGCCGTCTCGCCGGCCTCCCGGCCGGTCAGGTGCAGGTCCGGAGGATTGTCCGCGCCATCGAGGTAGCTGGCCTCGCACAGGAACACGTCGGCGTTCTGCGCCAGGCGCAGCAACGCGTCGCAGGGGGCGGTGTCCGACGAGTAGCACAGCGAACGACCACCGTGCTCCAACCGCACGCCGTACGTCTCGACGGGGTGGTTGACCCGGTCGACGGTGACCGTGAACGGCCCGATCGGGAAGGTGCCCGGCTGCAACGCGTAGAACTGGTAGACGTCCTCCACGGTGCCGTTGTCGCCGTAGGCGGCGCTGAGCCGGTCCGGTGCGCCGGAGGGCGCGTACACGGGCAACGGCGGGTAGGGGCCGTCCGGGGCGTACCGGCGGACCACCACGTACGACGCGGCGTCGAGGATGTGGTCACAGTGCAGGTGGGTCAGCAGGATCGCGTCGGGGGCGTGCAGCCCGACGTAGCGCTGGAGGCTGGACAGCGACCCCGGGCCGAAGTCGACCAGGAGGCGGAAGCCGTCGGCCTCGACGAGATAGGCGGAGCACGGTGACTCCGGGCCGGGGAAGCTGCCGGCACACCCCAGGACGGTCAGTCGCATCGGGTTGTCTCACTGCTACTGTCAGTAGCATCTATGCCGGCGGTCGTCCCGGCCATGATCTCTACCGACGCGTACGCCACGCTGCGCAGCCTACGCTGGGGTGCCCGGCGACAAGAATCATCCGTTGGAAGTTGTCACGAACGTGACACCTGCTCACAGCGCGGCGGCGACGAGACGGGCCGCCGACGCGTACGCCGACGGCCCGTTCGCGAAGACCCCTGCGGTCAGGCCCAGAGCTGGCCCTCCAGCGCTTCCTCGGCATCCGCGAGAGTGCCGCCGTACGCGCCTGTGGACAGATATTTCCAGCCGCCGTCGCAGACCACGAAAGCCACGTCGGCACGCCGGCCGTCGCGGACCGCCTCGTGCGCCACCGCGAGGGCGGCGTGCAGGATCGCGCCTGTGGAGAACCCGGCGAAGATGCCCTCCACCTCGACGAGCTGACGGGTACGCAGCACCGCGTCCCGGGTGCCCACCGAGAAGCGCCGGGACAGCACCGACGCGTCGTACAGCTCCGGCACGTACCCCTCGTCGATGTTGCGCAGCCCGTAGACCAGCTCGCCGTAGCGCGGCTCTGCCGCCACGACCTGGATGCCCTCGACCTTCTCGCGCAGGTAGCGCCCGGTGCCCATCAGGGTGCCGGTGGTGCCCAGCCCGGCCACGAAGTGCGTGATGGTGGGCAGGTCGTGCAGCAACTCCGGGCCTGTCGTCTCGTAGTGCGCCCGCGCGTTGGCCTCGTTGCCGTACTGGTAGAGCATCACCCAGTCCGGGTGCTCGGCGGCGATCTGCTTGGCCGTCGCGACGGCCTGGTTGGAGCCGCCCGCCGCCTCCGAGAAGATGATCTCCGCACCGTACATGCGGAGCAGCTGGACCCGCTCGGTGGAGACGTTCTCGGGCATCACGCAGACCAGCCGGTACCCGCGCAGCTTGGCCACCATGGCCAGCGAGATGCCGGTGTTGCCGCTGGTCGGCTCCAGGATGGTGTCGCCCGCCCGGAGCCGGCCGGCCTCCTCCGCAGCGCGGACCATGAACATCGCCGCGCGGTCCTTGATGCTGCCCGTCGGGTTCCGGTCCTCCAGCTTCGCCCAGAGCCGCACCGGCGGGGCACCCTCGGGCACCGTCGGAGAGAGCCGGGGCAGACCGACGAGCGGCGTGCCCCCGCACGCATCGAGCAGGCTGTCGTACCGCGCCATGGCGGCCGCCCTCAGCGAGCCGCGACGGCGGCGCTGCGGGAGCCGGCCACGGCTGCCGCGGCGCTGTGCGAGCTGATCGCCGCTGCCGCGGCGCTGTGCGAGCTGATCGCCGCTGCCGCCGCGAAGCCGAACGCGCCGCCGGCCACTGCCGGCAGGATGGTGACGCTGTCGCCGTCGGACAGCTTCGCGTCGAGCGCGCCGAGGAAGCGGACGTCCTCGTCGTTGACGTAGACGTTCACGAAACGGTGCAGCGCGCCGGCCTCGGTGACCAGACGGCCACGCAGCCCGGCGTGCCGCGAGTCCAGGTCGGTGAGCAGGTCGCCCAGCGTGTCGCCGGTGCCCTCGACGACCTTGGCGCCGCCGGTGTAGCTGCGCAGGATGGTGGGGATGCGAATCTCGATGGCCATGATGTCGTGCTCCTCAAACGGGTGTGCCAACGGTGACGGGAAGAACGGGTGCGAACGCTGACGGGTCAGCGGCCGGAACACTCGTAGTCGACCGTCGCCGGGCTCTGCCCGAACATGTAGGACTGCACGGCGTGCGGGTCGACCCCGGCCTCCACGATCTGGACCGGCTCCTCGGTGACCACGCCGTCGACGATCCGGAACGACCGGATCTCCTCCGAGTCGGGCTCGCGGGTCGAGACGAGCAGGTAGTGCGCGCCCGGCTCGCCGGCGAAGGAGACATCCGTGCGAGACGGGTACGCCTCGGTGGCGGTGTGCGAGTGGTAGATGACGACGGGCTCCTCGTCCCGGTCGTCCATCTCCCGCCACACCCGCAGATGCTCCATCGAGTCGAACTCGTAGAAGGTCATCGACCGCGCGACATTGTCCATCGGGATGTGCCGGGTCGGGGTGTCGCTGCCGACGGCGCCGGCGACGACGCCGCACGCCTCGTCGGGGTGATCCCGCCGCGCGTGGGCGACGATCGCGTCGATGATCGACCGGTCGATGCTCAGCACGTGCACCAGCCTAACGCCTACCGGGCAGGCCCTGAAGTGGTGCCGGTCACGCCTAGTCGATCAAGGCGTTGAGCAGCGACTCCTGCAGATATCCGAGATACGCGTAGACCGACAGCTGGAACACCCGGCTCGAGCCCGGATCCTCGGTCACCGCGTCGTCCAACTCCTCGCCCAGATCCGTGCCGTCCTTGATCTCCAGCCGGACACCCATCGCCAGCCGCGCGTCGTTGAGCGCCCGCAGCCACGCCTCGGCCGCCTCGGCGTCCAACCGCACCTCGCCGCCGGCCTCGTCGGGCAGCGCGGCCAGGATGGCCCCCGCCTGGTCGATCTTGGCGGTCTTCAGATCACCCTCGGTGTAGCGACGGAACTCCGCGGTGCCGCTCGCGTCCTTCGGGTAGACCGCCGGGAACAGCCGACCCACCACCGGGTCCGTGTGGTCGAAACCGTCGGTGAGCAGACCGACCACCTCGGAGGCGACCTTCCGCAGCACCCGCACCTCGTCCACCGCGAAGGTGGCGACATAGCGGCCAGCCTGCCGCCGGAACATACTCACGATGCCTGTCCTGTTCGCGACTGCGGGGCTCGCAAACCCGGCTCACTCCTCGCGCTCACGATGCCTGTCCTGTTCGCGACTGCGGGGCTCGCAAACCCGGCTCACTCCTCGCGCTCACGAGCGGTCCACCGTTGCCCACAGGCCGTACGCGTGCAGCTGCGACGCGTCATGCTCCATCCGCTCCCGGGCCCCCGTGGAGACCACGGCGCGGCCCTTGTGGTGCACGTCCAGCATGAGCTGCTCCGCCCTCTCCCGGCTGTAGCCGAACAGCTTCTGGAAGACCCAGGTCACGTACGTCATCAGGTTGACCGGGTCGTCCCACACGATCGTCACCCATTGCCGGTCGGGCGCCGGCACGTCGTCAGTGGCCGGCGTCTCGACCGGTGCAACCTGTGGAGCCGCCATGCCCCCCATCGTGCCACCGGTTTCCCGGAACCGAGGAACCGGAACGCCGGGCGAACCAGGATCACCCGCCATGAGCACCCCACCACCACCCCGCGCCTCGTCGAACGCGAGGTGCGGGGCGGACCCGAGCCGGTAGGTGACCACAACCGTCAGGCGAGCAGGATGCCGTGGTCGACAGCGTCGGAGAGCACCACGTCCAGCGAGAGGCGGATCACCTCGAACCGCCGCGAGATCTCCCGGGAAAGCTCCAACTCGACCTCCCGCAACGCCCGCTGGGACCAGGCCCGCGCGGCGTTGTGGTCGTCGTTGCCCGGCGTACGCCACTGCTGCCAGCACCCGCCGGAGAGCGCCACCGCGATCGGGGGAAGCACCTCGTCCCGGGTCACCGCCGGATAGCCGGCGAGCGCGTCGATCGCCTCCGCGCCGGTCAGCCCGGCCACACCCGCCGTACTCGTGATCAGCAGGACCCGGTCCAGGTCGCGCCCCGGGCGGTGGTCGGCCAGGCCGTACTGGACGGCGGTGGCGATCCGGCGGCGGACGCCCTCCGCCGGTGTCGCGCCGAGCACCTGGGCGGCGGTGTCGGCCACGACGCCCCGCACCGCGTGGTCGCACTGCGCGGTGGCCAGCAACGACAGCGCCGCCATCTCCCGGTCGAGCAGGTCCGGCAGGCCGGCGCAGCCGACCCCGAAGACGATCTCCTGGACCGCCCGCAGATGGATGTTCGCCAATTCCAGGGCCAGGTGCTGGCGGATCCGCTGGGCGCAGGAGCGGGTCTGCCGGTCGAGCCGCTCGGACCAGTCCCCCGGGTCGGCGGCCACCGCCACCCGGTCGTGCTGCCCCGGCAGCACCGGCGGATCGGCGCTGGCCCGCTGCAACCCCTCGGTCGCCGACCAGCCCACCAACGCCCGGCGCAGGTCGTCGGCGGAATCGGCGCCGTCGACCGGGAACCACCGCGCGCCGGCCAGGGAGGGGACCGCGGCCAGCAGAGCCGCCCGGTGCGCCTCGACGGTCACCGCGACCGGATCCACCTCCCCGGACCGGCGGCCGGATGGCGAGACGGACGCCCCCGCGTCCTCCGTCACCGCCACGCCGTCGGCGACCGGCGCCCAACCGGCCGCACCCGGGGTCACCGCGAACACGACCTCGACCGGGGCCGCGGCCACCTCGGCGAGCAGATTCAGCTCCTGGGCCGTGAACGCCTGATCCGCCGCGATCACGAACAGCAGCGCTCCGGCCCGGCCGACGGCATCGCGCAGCACCCGGACGCCTGCCACGCCGAGCGCGCCCGTGTCCGGGGTGTCGATCAGTGTGAAGTGGCGCAGCAGCGGCTCGGGCACGCTCAGCTCGACCCGCCGCGGTGGACGGGCCAGCGCCGGGCCGGCGGCGTCCCGATCCGCGCCGTACGAGTGCGGCTGGCGGTAGCCGGGGACGAACGCCGCCCGGGTCGGCACCTGGGCGTGCCGGACCAGCAGCCAACTGCCCGCCGGCACGGTGAGCATCACCGGATCGAGCCCGACCAGGGTGGCGAGGACCGCACGCCGGTCGGCACCGGCCGGGCCGACGGCGACCACGCCGAGCGGCTCGTCCGGCCGGGGAACGGGCACGCCGAGCTCGGTGGGCAGCGGGCCACAGCTCGGCAGATCGGCTGAGCTGGCCATGTCGCCGGACGAGTCGAGCGAGGGGAGAGGGCCCTGCTGCATCGGGTGGCCTCCCGGGGCAGGCGACCGGCGCGCCGGTCGCGTGGAAATCCGGTGACACCACCCGGATGTCGGAAGAGTACGTTCGGCCGGCCGACCAGGCGGAACACTTCGGATACTCACCGGTAATTGTGTGGCTACTCAACTTCAGTGCGTGACGGTGCGGGCGCGGACGGGATTCGATGGATATGCTGCGCGGATGAGTCGATGGAAGTTCGTCGGCCGAACCGATGAGCTCAACCGCCTGCTGGCGGCGGTGACCGGCAGGGCCGGCCGGGGGCTCTTCTTCAGCGGCAGCGCGGGCATCGGCAAGAGCCGGCTGCTGCGCGAGGGTCTCAGCACCCTGCCCACCGACCGGTACGCGATCTGGTCCATCGCGGCCAGCGCCACCACGGCGGCACTGCCGTTCGGCGGGCTGGTGCAGGTCCTCCCGGCAGAGCAGCCCCAGGGCCTCTCCCCCGCCGGCATCCTCCGCTGGGCGTTGGGCGTTCTGCAACAGCAGGCCGCCGGCCGCCGGATCGTGCTCGCCATCGACGACGCGCACCTGCTCGACCCGCCCTCCGCGGCGCTGGTCCATCTGGTCGCCCGCGCCGACAACGCCACAGTCGTGGGCACCCTGCGCGACGGGGAACAGATCCCGCTGCCGATCCGCGCACTCTGGACCGACGACCTGGTCGAGCACGTCGAGCTGACCCCCATGCCACCCTCGGAGACCGCCGGCCTGCTGGCGGCGATCCTGGGCGGCCCGGTCGACGCCGGCTCCGCCGACCGGCTCGGCCGGCTGTCGGCAGGCAACCCGCTGCTGCTGCGCGAGCTCGTGCACGCCGCCAACGGCAGCGAGGAGTTGAAGCGCACCTACGGGATCTGGAAGTGGACCGGGCGACTGGAGCTGGCCCCCAGCCTCACCGAGCTGATCGACACCCGCGTCGGGCAGCTCACCGACGGCGTTCGCACGGTCGTCGAGCTGGTCGCCTTCGGCGAGCCGCTCGGCCTGCACCTGCTCAACCAGGCCGCCGAGCAGTCCGATGTGGAGTTCGCCGAGGAGCGCGGGCTGATCACAGTCGTCCAACACGATCGACGCACAAACGTACGCCTGGCCCACCCGCTCTACGGCGAGGTGATGCGTCGGCGGTGCCCGGTCAGCCGCACCCGGCGCCTCCAGGCGCACCTCGCCGAACTGCTGGAGCAGGTTGGCAAGCGCCGCCGCGACGACCTGCTGCGGGTGGCGGTCTGGCGGCTCGACTCGGGCACCGCGCAGGACGCCGCCCTGCTCGTCGACGCCGCGATGCAGGCGTTCACCCGCTACGACGTACCGCTGGCGACCCGGCTCGCCCGGGCCGCGCTGCACGCGGACGGCGGCTCGGACGCGGCAGAGCTGCTGGCCACGATCCTGATGTTCGCCGACCGACCCGACGAGGCGCTCACCGTCCTCGACGCGGTGACCCTGGAGGCCGGGGACGAGCGCCGGCTCTGCCGGTGGCTGACCGTTCGCGGCATGGTCAGCTACTGGGGCCTCAGCCGAGAGTCGACAGTCGAGGAGATCGCGAGCCGGGTCGAGCAGCTCGGCGACTCGGCCGACCGCGCCCGGGTGCACGCCTTCGAGGCGATCATGCGGCTGCACCGGCTCGACACGACCACCGCCGTACGGCTCAGTCAGACCGTGCTCGATCGGCCCGCGGCCAGCATCGCCGCCCGTGAACTGGCCCGCAGCACGATCGCGTACGTCCAGGCCGTCCAGGGTCAGTTGACACGCAGCGGCGCGGCGATCGCGCAGGTGCACTCCGCCGCGGCCAGCTGGCGCACCGACATGCCGTACCTGCAACTGGCACTGGAGTTGGCCCGCGGCACCCGGCTCATGCTCACCGGCGACCTCGTCGGGATCGACGCGATCGTGGCCGACGAGTTCGCCGATCTGGCGGGCGCCGGCGACTTCCGGCTCGGCACCGGATACCTGGCCATCCTCCAGGCGTACGCCGCGCGGCTGCGCGGGCAGAGCGACTCGGCGATGCGGACGTCGTTGGGCGCCTGCGCGGTGCTGGCGACCAGCCGGGTCTACGCCGGTCTGGCCCAGGCCGAGCGAGCCCAGGCGGCGGCACTGCGCGGCGACGCGGCGCAGGCCAGCGAGGCGATGGCCGAGGCCGACCGCACCCACGCGCCGGGCATGGCGGTGCTCTACCCGTGGCTGGAGCAGGCCCGGGGTGCCGTGCTCGCCGCGTCGGGTGACCTGCCGGGCGCGGTGAAGCAGCTCAACGACCTGACCGACCGGCTCCGCGCGGACGGTTTCGCCGGGCACGAGGTGCACGTTCTGCACGATCTGGTCCGGTTGGACCAGGCCGGGGCGCCGGTCGGGCCCACCTGCTCCGACGGCGGGCGGCGCACCGTGGCGCAGCGCCTCGCGGAGCTGTCCGAGCAGGTGGACGGCGTACTCCCGCCGCTGCTGGCCCGGCACGCCCGGGCCGCGGTGACCGACTCGGCCACCGATCTGCTCGCGGTCGCCGACGACTACGCGGCGCTGGAGCTGACCGTGTACGCCGCCGAGGCCACCGCCCAGGCCCTGCACCGGCTGCGCCAGCAGCACTCGGTGGCGGCAGGCGACGCGCGGGAGCGTCTGGCGGGGCTGCTCGGCCGTTGCGACCTGATCCGCACGCCGGCGCTGCGGGCCGGGGCGCCTGTGCTTACCGAACGCGAGTGGCAGGTGGCTCGCCTCGCCGCGCACGGTGCGACGAGCAAGGCCATCGCCGAGCGGCTCTACCTCTCCGCCCGCACCGTGGAGAACCACCTGCAGCGGATCTACACCAAGCTCGGCGTGACCGGCCGGTCCGAGCTGTGGGCCGCGCTGCGCTCGATCCCGGGCCACGACGGCGGCGGCGCGGGCTGAACCTTAGGCTGGGGCGGTGAGCACCCTCCGCCCCGCGCTGCTGACCGACCACTACGAGCTGACCATGGTCAGCGCGGCACTCAAGGACGGCACCGCCGACCGCCGCTGTGTCTTCGAGGTGTTCAGCCGTCGGCTGCCCAGCGGCCGGCGCTACGGCGTCGTCGCCGGCACCGCGCGGCTCATCGAGCTGATCCGTGACTTCCGGTTCGACCCGGCGGAGGTCGACTTCCTGCGCCGCACCGGGGTGGTCGACGAAGCCGCCGCGGCCTGGCTCACCGACTACCGCTTCACGGGCGACATCGACGGGTACGCCGAGGGCGAGCTGTTCTTCCCCGGCTCGCCGATCCTGACCGTGTCCGGCGGCTTCGCCGAGTGCGTGGTGCTGGAGACGGTGGCGTTGTCCGTGCTCAACCACGACTGTGCGGTGGCGGCGGCCGCGGCACGGATGGTCACCGCCGCCCGGGGCCGGGCACTTATCGAGATGGGATCGCGCCGGGCACACGAGGAGGCGGCGGTGGCGGCGGCGCGAGCCGCGTACCTGGCCGGCTTCCGGTTCACCTCCAACCTGGCCGCCGGGGAGCGCTACGGCATTCCCACGGCGGGCACGGCGGCACACGCGTTCACCCTGCTGCACGACGACGAGCGGACGGCGTTCGCCTCGCAGGTGGCCACGCTGGGCAAGGACACCACGCTGCTTGTCGACACGTACGACATCAGCCAGGGCATCCGCAACGCGATCGCGGTGGCCGGGCCGGAGCTGCGGGCGATCCGGATCGACTCGGGTGACCTGGCGGTGATCGCGCAGCAGTCCCGGGAACTGCTGGACTCGCTGGGCGCCACCGAGACGAAGATCATCGTTTCGGGTGATCTGGACGAGTACTCGATCGCCTCGCTGGCCGCCGAGCCGGTGGACATGTACGGCGCGGGAACGGCCGTGGTGACCGGCTCCGGGGCACCCACGGCGGGGCTGGTCTACAAGCTCGTCGAGGTCGAGGGCCGGCCGGTGGTGAAGCGGTCCGAGCACAAGGCCACCATCGGTGGGCGCAAGGTGGCGGTCCGCCGGCACAAGCCGACAGGCACCGCCACGGACGAGATCATCGTCCCGCAGGGTGTGCCCGACCGGCAGGCCAACGACCGGCTGCTCCAGCGCTCGTACGTGATCGACGGCGAGCCCGTCGCCCTGCCCACCCTCGACGAGTCCCGGGAGCACCTGCGCGAGTGCCTCATCTCCATCCCGTGGGAGGGGCTGAAGCTCTCCGCGGGCGACCCGGCCGTGCCGGTGACCGTCGTACCCGCCGCCTGAGCCCTCCCGCCAACCCGACACGAGAGGCAGATCCCGATGGCCGACGCGCTGATCATCGTGGACGTGCAGAACGACTTCTGCGAGGGCGGCTCACTTGCCGTCCCGGGCGGCGCCGGGGTGGCCGCCGGGATCTCCCGGCTGCTCGCCGCCGAGCCGGACCGGTGGCGACACGTGGTCGCCACGAAGGATTACCACGTCGACCCGGGCGCGCACTTCGGCGATCCGCCGGACTTCGTCGAGTCGTGGCCCCGGCACTGCGTCGTCGGCACCAGCGGCTCGGAGTTCCATCCGGAGCTGGAGACCGGGCGGGTCGAGGCGATCTTCCACAAGGGTGAGCACGCGGCGGCGTACTCCGGGTTCGAGGGCCACGCCGACGACGGCGAGTGCCTGGCCGACTGGCTGCGCCGGCACGACGTGGACCGGGTCGACGTGGTCGGTATCGCCACCGACCACTGCGTCCGCGCCACCGCGCTCGACGCCGCCCGGGAGGGCTTCGCCACCACCGTCCTGCTGGAGCTGACCGCCGCGGTCGCTCCGGAGACCACCGACGTCGCGCTGCGGGCGATGGACGGCGCCGGGGTGGTCCTGCAGGGCGAGCCTGTGATCAGGGCCGCATGAGGCGGTAATTGGTTGGCCAACGGTCCGCCGCCCGTCGAGGATGGCGCCGGAGGTACGGACCAACGTGAACATCAAGCCTTACCGGACAGCCCTCGCCCTGCCCGGCCTGCGGTCGCTGCTACTGGTCGCCGTCCTCGCCCGCATCCCGCTCACGGCGACCGGGGTCACGCTGACCTTCCACGTGGTGCTCGATCTCGATCGGGGCTACGGCGCGGCCGGCCTGGTGGGCACCGCCATCACGGTGGGCGCGGCGATCGGTGGGCCACTGCTCGGCCGCCTGGTCGACAGGCGTGGCCTTCGTCCGGTTCTGGTGCTCACCGGCATCGCCGAGGCGCTGTTCTGGACCACCGCGCCGTCGTTGTCGTACCCGGTGCTGCTGCCGGCCGCGTTCGTGGCCGGCTCGCTGGCCCTGCCCATCTTCTCGGTGGTTCGCCAGTCGATCGCCGCGCTGGTACCGGAAGATCAACGACGACCTGCGTACGCGCTGGACTCCATGTCGGTCGAGCTGTCCTTCATGATCGGACCGGCGCTGGCGGTGGCCCTCGTCACCGCGATCTCGGCGCAGACCACCATGTACCTCGTCGGCGCCGGCATCGTCGGAGCCGGGATCGCCCTGTGGCTGGTGAACCCGCCGACCCGCAGTGCCTCCGAGCCCTCCGGCCCGCGGCGCCACGTGCCTCGCCGGGAGTGGCTGACGCCCCGACTGCTGGCCGTGCTGACGCTCAGCGCCGCCGCCACCCTGGTGCTCGGCGGCACCGACGTCGCGGTGGTGGCCGTCCTGCGGGCCAGCGGCGAGGTCGGCTGGACCGGCGTCGTGCTGGCCGGCTGGGCGATCGCCTCCCTGGTCGGCGGCTTCGCCTACGGGGCGGTGCACCGCTCGCTCTCTCCGCTGGCCCTCACCGCCGCGCTCGCGCTCTGCACCATCCCGGTCGGGTTGGGCGGCGCGCACTGGTGGTTGCTCTGCCTGGCGCTGATCCCGGCCGGCGCGCTGTGCGCGCCGACCATCGCGGCATCCTCCGACGCCGTCAGCCGTCTGGCCCCCGCCGAGGTACGCGGCGAGGCGATGGGCCTGCACGGCTCGGCGGTCACCGTCGGCATCGCGGTCGGCGCACCGCTCGCCGGCGCGGTGATCGACGGCAGCGCGCCGCTGTGGGGCTTCGTGGTGACCGGAGCGCTCGGCGCTCTGGTCACCCTGGTCGTGCTCCCCGTCGAGTTGCGCCACCGCCGGCAGGCCGCAGCCCTCGCGTCGGTGCCGCCCGCCGAGGCCGAGCTCGCCGCCGCCACTCGCTGAGGACATCGCAAACGCCGGCCGGGCCGACGTCGCACCGCGCCGAACCGCCCACGCCGCACCGGTCCGAAGCGGGCCGAACCGGGCCGGGCCGTGCTTGCAGCGGCCTCGCTCGCGACCGCAATCAGTGGAGCCGCCACAGCGGCTCTGGTCGGCGGCACTCTTGCCGAGAACACTTATGACTGTAAGTCATTGAATATGACTCACAGTCATATCACTCAACAGCACACTACGGTCCGGAGCCCCACCGACCCGCCGGGGTGCCCGGACCTGGCGAAGCCACCCCGCCAGACGAGAGTGGGCGGGGCCGGACATGGCGACGGGCGCCGCTCCGGGGTGGTCCCGGGGGCGGCGCCCGTCGTACGACTGAGCGGGTCAGTGCCTGTCGATGTCGCTGGCGGTGTCCTCGCTGTAGCGAGCGCCGCCGTCCGACTCACTGGTGAGCGGCTTGGAGCCACCCTCCGGCGGGCCGGCCAGGGTCTGACCGGCGGCCAGCTCCGGGAACTTCATGTCGAACGCCGGCCGCTCGGAGCGGATACGGGGCATCCGGTCGAAGTTACGCAGCGGCGGCGGGCTGCTGGTCGCCCACTCCAGCGAGTTGCCGTGACCCCACGGGTCGTTCACCTCGACCACGGGGCCGGTCTTGTACGACTTCCAGCAGTTGTAGATGAACGGCAGCGTGGAGATACCGGTGATGAACGCGCCGATCGTGGAGATCGTGTTCAGCGTGGTGAAGCCGTCGCCAGGCAGGTAGTCGGCGTACCGGCGGGGCATGCCCTCGGCGCCGAGCCAGTGCTGCACCAGGAAGGTGGTGTGGAAACCGATCATGGTGAGCCAGAAGTGCACCTTGCCCAGGCGCTCGTCGAGCATCCGGCCGAACATCTTCGGGAACCAGAAGTAGATGCCCGCGAAGACCGCGAACACGATGGTGCCGAAGAGCACGTAGTGGAAGTGCGCCACCACGAAGTACGAGTCCGACACGTGGAAGTCGAGCGGCGGGCTGGCCAGCAGCACACCGGTGAGACCGCCGAAGAGGAAGGTGACCAGGAAGCCGACCGCCCACAGCATGGGCGTCTCGAAGCTGATCTGGCCCCGCCACATGGTGCCGATCCAGTTGAAGAACTTCATGCCTGTCGGCACGGCGATCAGGTAGCTCAGGAAGCTGAAGAACGGCAGCAGGACCTGGCCGGTGGCGAACATGTGGTGCGCCCAGACGCTCATGGAGAGCGCGGCGATCGCGACGGTCGCGGCGACCAGACCCTTGTAGCCGAAGATCGGCTTGCGGGAGAAGACCGGGATGATCTCGCTGATGATGCCGAAGAACGGCAGCGCCACGATGTAGACCTCGGGGTGCCCGAAGAACCAGAACAGGTGCTGCCAGAGCATCGGCCCACCGGTCGCCGCGTCGTACACGTGGGCGCCGAGGATGCGGTCCGCGGCCAGCGCGAACAGCGCGGCGGCCAGCAGCGGGAAGACCAGGATCACCAGCAGGCTGGTGACCAGGATGTTCCACGTGAAGATCGGCATCCGGAACATGGTCATGCCGGGCGCACGCAGGGTGAGCACCGTGGTGATCATGTTCACCGCGCCGAGGATGGTGCCCAGGCCGGAGATGGCCAGACCCATGATCCACATGTTGGCGCCGACGCCGGGCGAGTGCTCGACGCTGCTCAGCGGCGCGTACGCGAACCAGCCGAAGTCGGCGGCGCCGCCCGGGGTGAGGAAGCCTGCCGTCGCAATCGTGCCGCCGAACAGGTACAGCCAGTAGGCGAAGCTGTTCAGGCGGGGGAAGGAAACGTCGGGCGCGCCGATCTGGATCGGCACGATGTAGTTCGCGAAGGCGAACACGATAGGCGTCGCGAAGAACAGCAGCATGATCGTGCCGTGCATCGTGAAGAGCTGGTTGTACTGCTCGGGCGACAGGAACTGCAGCCCGGGTCGGGCCAGCTCAGCCCGCATGACCAGGGCCATCAGGCCGCCGATCAAGAAGAACGCGAACGCGGTGACCATGTACATGATCCCGATCTGCTTCGCGTCCGTGGTACGCAGCAGCCGCGCGATGGCCGACCCCTTGACCGGCTCCCGGACCGGCCAGGGCCGGGTCACGACCGGCTTGGGTGCGACGGTGGTCACGAGTGGCCTCCGGTTCTCGGTTGTCCCGCTCGGCACACGCGGTTATCTGCGGGCCGTCATCCGCAAGGAGGATAGTCCTCGGCAGGTCGCAGCGCCGCGTGGGGTGGCGTGACACGATCTACTACGGGCCTACAGCGGGCCGACCAGCAACCGGTAGTGCTCCCCGAAGATGCGTCCGCCGCGTCCGCGCAGCAGCGGGTCGCGCAGCGCCGGCGGCACGTCCCTGGTGCGGTTGCGGTCGCGGGTCCGGTCGGCCACCCACCGCGTACGCGGGCGACGACGGCTCTCGTACGCCACCAGGGCCGCCTCCACGCTCCCGGCGGCGCGCAGCGACTCGGCCAGCACAACGGCGTCCTCCAGGGCCATCGCGGCGCCCTGGGACAGGGTCGGCGCGGTGGCGTGCGCGGCATCGCCGACCAGCAGCACCCGCCCCCGGTACCAGCGGCCCAGCTCGACCTCGTCGGTGATCCCGGCGTGCACCCGGTCGAGCATCTCCAGCACCTCGGGCACGGGGCCCCGATAGTCGGCGAAGAGTTCGCGCAGCCGAGCCAGAGGGTCGGCGGGCGGCTCGGTGCCCGCCTCGTCGGCGTAGCAGTGCAGCCGACCCTCCCCGATCGGCACCAGCAACAGGCCGGAGCGCTGCCCGAGCAGGGCGGTCCAGTCGGTGACGGGCGGGCCGTCACGCAGGACGGCCCGGTAGACGACGTGCCCGGCCGGGCGGGGCGGCCCGCCGAGCGCCGCCAGGGCCCGGACCGACGAACGTGGCCCGTCGGCGCCGATGACCAGGTCGTACTCGGTGCTGGTGCCGTCGGTGAAGGTGACGCCGACCGCGCGCGACAGCAGATCGAGGGTGCGGACCTCGGCGCCGTGTCGGACGGCCCCGCCGGCGCCGCTGAGCAGCACCCGGTGCAGGTCCGCCCGGGGCAGCGCCCGGCACTCGCCGACGCCGGCCCAGAGGGTGTCGAGGTCCACCTCGCAGAGGGGCAGCCCGGCGGCGTCGAAGAAGCGCTGCCGGTGGATCACCTGCCCGAGAGGCCGGACCGGGTCGTGCAGGTCCAGTCGGTGCAACGCGCGGGCGGCGTTGCCCGGCAGGTAGAGACCGGTCTCGGTCGACTCCCCCGGGGGCAGCTTGTCGGTGACGTCCGGCCGGAAGCCCGCCAGGCGCAGGGCCCGGGCCACGGCCAGGCCGGCGATGCCCGCGCCGACGATGAGGATGCGCAGGGGGGAGCCTGCCATGGTGGTGTACGCCTCCGGAGGGGGAGCGGCACGCGTCGGAGGCAACACGCTACTCGGAGCTATCGGCGCACACCAGGGCCTGATCGGCCCGCCGGATCCGCTCGTCGGCCGTTCGCGCCGCTTAGCTGGCCGCCTTTCGACGCCCGTTCGGCGGCAGGATGGCAATCCTCACAATTCACCAGTTTGACGCTGGCGGTTGCGCACCAGTTTCAGGCATGTAAATGTGTCGTTGAGCGTGGGAGCGCTCCCGCACCACCCCACCACATCCGGCGCCCGGCACGCGCCGAGTCAAGGAGCGTCATGAAACGTCAACTTCGGGCCCTGGCCGCCGCCGGGCTGCTGGTCGCCAGCTCACTCGTCGCCGTGGCCCTCGGCGGCAGCGCCTCCGCCGACACCCAGATCTGCGAACAGTACGGCTCGACTGTCGTCGGGGGCCGCTACGTGGTGCAGAACAACCGCTGGGGCACCACCGCCCAGCAGTGCATCAACGCCACCAGCAACGGCTTCGAGATCACCACCCTGAACGGCAGCAGCCCCACCAACGGCGCGCCCACGGCGTACCCCTCGATCTTCTTCGGTTGTCACTACACCAACTGCTCCCCCGGCACGAACCTGCCGATCCAGGTGAGCCAGATCAGCAGCGCCACCAGCAGCATCTCCTACCGGTACGTCGGCGGCGCCACCTACAACGCGTCGTACGACATCTGGCTGGACCCGTCGCCCAAGCGGGACGGTGTCAACCAGATGGAGATCATGATCTGGCTCAACCGTCAGGGCCCGATCCAGCCCATCGGCTCGGTGGTCGGCACGACCAACCTGGCCGGCCGCACCTGGGAGGTCTGGCGGGGCAGCAACGGCTCCAACAACGTCATCTCGTACGTCGCGCAGTCGGCGACCTCCAGCCTGAACTTCAGCGTGCTGGACTTCATCAACGACACCCGCAACCGGGGCGCGATCAGCAACTCCTGGTACCTGACCAGCATCCAGGCCGGCTTCGAGCCGTGGCAGGGCGGCGTGGGTCTCGCGGTGACCTCGTTCTCGGCGAACGTCAACGGTGGCGGGCAGCCGCCGACCAATCCGACCACCCCGCCGCCGAGCGGTGGCGCCCGGTGCGCGGTGAAGTACACGGCGAACGCGTGGAACAACGGCTTCACCGCGGACGTGCAGATCACCAACACCGGGTCCAGCGCGCTGAACGGCTGGACGCTCACCTACAGCCTGCCCGGCGGACAGCAGGTCACCAACGCCTGGAACGCCACGGTGAGCCAGAGCGGGTCGGCGGTGACCGCCCGCAACGTCAGCCACAACGGATCGGTCGCACCCGGGGGCACGGCCAGCTTCGGCTACCAGGGGACGCTGAGCGGGTCGTACTCGTCCCCGAGCAGCTTCGCGCTGAACGGGACGACCTGCACGCGCAACTGAGCGGTACCACCAGGGCCGCGGGGGCGTGACCGTCAGGTCACGCCCCCGCGGCCCTGCCGTCGGTCGGGGACGGCCGCGGCCCGCCGTCCACCGCGGGAAGTGTCGCCTCGCATTGACTTTTGAGAATCTTGTAAACACCCCGTCACTTCTCCATAATCGCAGGATCCGAATACGGGGGTGTTCAGTGTTGACGACCTTGGGCATAAGTGGATTCGCCGAATCCGTGTACCGGGCCATGCTCGCCGATCCCACGGGCGGTGTGCAAGAACTGGCGGTCCGCCTCGGCGTTACCGAAAAACAGATTCGTCACGCCTTGGACCAGCTCGCCGACCTGGCGCTGCTCACCGACGACGATGCCGGTGGCGGGGTGCGCGTGGTCCGTCCAGCTGTCGGGCTCGGCGCCCTGCTCGCCCAGGCCGAAGCCGAGATGCTGGAGCGTCAGCGCCAGCTCGCGGCGGCCCGGGACGCGATCGCCGCGATCGCCATGGAGCAGGGGCGGCAGTCGCAGCGTGAGAAGTCCGTGCGCCTGGAAGGAATCGACACGGTACGGGCCCGGCTCGAGGACCTGACCCGCGGTGCCCGGGTGGAGTGCGTCTCCCTGAACCCGCGCAACGCACAGACCCCGGACGCCAAGGCGGCCAGCGCCGGGCTGAACGAGCAGATGCTGGCCCGGGGCGTCCAGGTCCGCTGCATCTATCAGGAGAGCTGCCGCAACGAGCCGGCGCTGGTGAGCTACACGCATTGGCTCACCGCCCTCGGCGGCCACCTGCGGACCGTCTCCACCGTCCCGATGCTCGCCATCGTGTACGACCGTGAGGTGGCGCTGCTTCCCCTCGACCCGGGCAACAGCCGGCGCGGCGCGCTGGAGGTGCGTAGCCCCGGCGTGGTGGCCGCCGTGCTCGCTCTCTTCGCTCAGCTCTGGTCGTCGGCGGTGCCGTTCGGGGAAGCCGCCCCGGTCGACGCCAACGGTCTCGATCCGCAGAACCGGCAGATGTTGGAGCTGCTGGCCGGCGGGCAGACCGACGAGATGGCCTCGCGCAAGCTGGGGGTGTCCCTGCGGACAGCGCGCCGGATGGCGGCGGACCTGATGGAGCGGTTGCAGGCACGGAGCCGATTCCAGGCGGGTGCGGAGGCCGCACGGCGCGGCTGGATCTGACCGGCACCCACGGCACGGCTGGCGGGGCCCGGAGAAGTTCCGGGCCCCGCCAGCGTACGGGTGAGATCAGATGCCGTAGACGAACTGGATGTCCACCGGACCGCCGTTGTTGGTGTTGCGGAGGTAGACGGTGTTGTTCGTGGGTCGGCGGACGCCCACTGTGGAGTCGCCGTCGTTGTCCCAGTCGCCCACCACCGGCACGTCGCCCGACGGGCCGTGCCCGAAGATGAAGGAGGCGTCGGTGCTGGTGGTGCCGTTGGTCAGGTACCAGGCCGAGTTGCCCGGCCGGAAGGTACCCACGGTGTCCCTGCCGTCGTTGTCCCAGTCACCGGCAACCGGGCGGTCGCCGGACGGGCCATGCCCGAACTTGAAGGTGGCGTCGGTGCTGGTGGTGCCGTTCGTCAGGTACCAGGTCGACGTGCCCGGCCGGAACACACCCACGGTGTCCCTGCCGTCGTTGTCCCAGTCACCGGCAACCGGGCGGTCGCCGGACGGGCCATGCCCGAACTTGAAGGTGGCGTCGGTGCTGGA
>NZ_JBICSN010000003.1:0-577466 GCF_043197115.1 Micromonospora sp. NPDC049275 | reverse complement strand
GGTGGTGCCGTTCGTCAGGTAGAAGGTCGACGTGCCCGGCCGGAACACACCCACGGTGTCCTTGCCGTCGTTGTCCCAGTCACCGGAGACCGGGATGTCGCCCGAGGGGCCGTGACCGAATTTGAAGATGGACGTGGCGTCCCCGCCGTTGATGTTGCGAAGGTAGAACGTCGAGTTGCTCGGCCGGAAGACGCCGACGGTCTCGACGCCGTCGCCATCCCAGTCACCCGAGATCGGCACGTCCTCCGAGCCTGGGCCGACCGGGTTGGCGGACCACCACGAGGTGCGCTTGTTCGCACCCGACCAGCTGAAGCTGAAGTGGATGTGGTCGGTGTGCGGGATCTCTCCGGTGTAGGGCTGCCAGCCGGCGGACGGATCGTAGGCCCGCCACTGCTGCTTGTTCCAGATGATGTACATGATGCCGAGTCGGCGGGCCATGGCGTGCTTGTTGCCGTACTGGTCGGTGGCGAGCAGCCAGTTGATCAAGTCGTCGGCCTGGGCCCGCTCGGCGCTGTCGTTCACGTCGAAGCCGTAGTCGAGCGCCCGGCCCTCCTTGTGTTCGCTCGTGTCGCCCGCGTCGCAGTCCCGGGAGATGCCCCAGTCGCGGTCGCCGTAGGTCGACTTCAGCAGGTCCTTGAAGTCGACCACCCCGGGCTTGTTGGTCGGGTCGCAGATCTCCTGGCCCTGGTAGGAGGCGTAGCCGTCGATGGCGGAACTGAAGACGGGCGTGGGCGGCGCGGCCATTGCCGTGCTGGGGGCGCTGGCCACCGCGGCGATGGTGGCGAGGGTGACACCGAGCAATCCGGTGACGGCACGACGCATGGCGATTGTCTTTCCGAACATTCCACTCCTTAAAGCGGTTTTGGTGGGCACGGTTCAGCGCGGCGACGTTTGTCGAAACGTCGTCGAGTCAGGCCAATTCACTTACTGTCGAATCTCCCAGCCCCGCAGTGCGGGGGCGGTAAGCGTCCGTTCGAGGAGACCAACGGCCGTCAGGAGTGGGCACTGCCCACCGGTGGTGCGGAGAAAGAGGACGACTGTCGCGTGGTCGTCGAAGACCCGCACCCGCAGATACTCCAGTTGGTCGCCAGGATCGGCGTGAGTCCAGATCAGATCACTGACCTGTTCCGGTGCGATCGCGACACCGACGGGTTCGGCCGGCCTCAGCTCGGCCTTGAACAGGCGCACTCATCCCCACTCACTTCCCCCGTCGATCGCAGGAGCCGCGGAGCCGGCGGCGGTCGGCCCGAGCGCCGACGAACGGGCGGCCATCGACAGCACTCCCTGGTTCGTCGCCGTGGCCACTGTTGACGCCTGCCGCATCTGCACTCCTTGGCCTTGTCTTCGCCGTGCTCGTTCAGCCCGGTAGGACAAGGATGGCCGCGGCCGGCGCGGAAGTCACCGGTCGGGCGCTGGCAGCAAGGTGCACGTCCGCTAGGTGCCAACCCCGCCGGGCCAGAGGAAAGCCCTCGACGCCGGAAGGGAGGTGCGCTGCCGGGTGGACAGCGCACCTCCCTTCCGTCGGCGACCGGCGCCCTTCGGATCAGATCCGGGTGAGGCGTACGGCGTCGGCGATCACCAGGCCGGTGGCGTTGCTCCAGCGGCTCACCGCCACCCGGTTGGCGTCCCCCGCCGGCAGCGCGAAGGTACCCAGGACCCGCCACTGCCCGCCGGTGACCCGCTGGTCCACGTACACCGTCTTGTTGCCGGTGGTGGTGGCGACGATGTACGGCGTGGCGCTGTTGTAGCCGCTGTTCGTCGGCCACCAGGCCTCGACCCGGTAGTTGCCGGTCGCCGGCACGTTGAACCGGTACCAGGCGGGGTCGCTGGCGGCGACCGGGTCGGCGTAGCGGTAGTCGGCGCCGTACCGCTGGCTGGAGAACGTCGAGACGCCCCAGTTCGCGCTGGCGGTGAACCGGCCCGAGGTCGTGTTGTCCACAGTCGACGACCAGGCCGTGCCGCCGCCGGCCATCTTCGCCGCCACGTCCGCGCGCATCACGTTCAGGTCGATGAAGGACGGGTCGATCTTGCCGGTGGTGCTGGTTTCCCGGTGCCCCCGGGCGTAGCTGCTGTCCCGGCCGAGCCGGGTGAGTACGGCGGCGGTGGCGGCGATCGACGCGTTGTACTGCGCGGTGGTCATCTGCTGGTCGACACCGTTGTAGTCGATCTCCCACCCGATCATGAGGGTGTTGCCGTCTCCGGCGGGGATGGGGCCGCTGCCGCCGCTGACCCCGGCGTGGTTGCAGCGGCCGGCGGAGATGACGTGGAAGACGCCGTTGTAGTCGACGAGCGCCTGACAGAGCGGGCCGGCCAGGTCGGAGCGGCCGTTGATACAGATGCCGAGCGCCGGGTGCGGGTTGCTGGCGCTGGAGGTCGAGGCGGTGTGGTGCCAGAGCACCCCGATCGGGTCGAACGAGCCGGGCCGCATCCGGTTGAGCCAGTCGCCCTCGACGACGACCTGGACCCCGGCGCCGCGCAGCACGTCCACGAGCCATCCGATGGTCGCCATATCAGGAGTCCTGCAACAGGTCGGCCAGGCACTCGGCCTTCGGTGCGGCGCTCGCCGGGGCCGGTCGGACGGCGACTGTGGTAAGCGCGGCGGCCACCAGGGCGGGGATGCCGAGCACCCCACGGCGGCGCAGACGGACGGACGGGGATCGGGCCATGGCGGTCCTCCAGCGGCGAGGGCTTCACACGCATCGACGTACGTGATGACGGCACGCTATACCGTCATGAGCGTCGATGTCGATAGCCTTCACCTGCCGGGCGCGCTGTGAAGGAATCCGCCGTTCAGGCGTCGCCGAGCGCGTCGATGTCGCGCATCTCCTCCGCCGTCAACGAGAAGTGGAAGACGTCGAAGTTGGCGCTGATCCGCTCCGGCGTCACCGACTTCGGAATCACCACGATCTCGTGGTCGATGTGCCACCGCAGCACCACCTGCGCCGGTGAGACGCCGTGCGCCGCCGCGATCCTGGTCAGCACCGGATCGCTGAGGTCGCTGGTCTTGAACGGGCTGTACCCCTCCAGCACCACGCCCCGGTCCCGGTGCTCGGCGTGCCGCTGCCTGTCGTACAGCGCGGGGCTCCACCGGATCTGGTTGACCGCCGGGTTCTCCTCCGTCGACTGGATCAACTCGTCGATCTCGCCCGTGCTGTAGTTGCTGACCCCGACGGCGCGGGTCAGGTTCTCGTCCCGGGCGGCCAGCAACTCACGCCACAGCGGAATGCTGTCCGCCGGCGACGACGGCGGCCAGTGGATCAACCAGAGGTCCACCTGGTCGACGCCGAGCGCCTCCAGGCTGGCCTGCAACGTCTCGCGCTCCCGGCCCGTCCGGTCCGGCGGGAGCTTGGTGGTGATGAAGACGTCCTCGCGACGCAGCCCGCTCTCCTGGACCGCCCGGCCGACCTCCCGCTCGTTGCCGTACACCGTGGCGGTGTCGAGGTGGCGGTAGCCGGTGTCGAGCGCGGCCAGCACCGCGTCGTAACCCGCCTGGCCGGTGGCCTGCCAGGTGCCGAAGCCGAGCAGGGGCATCCGCACGTCACCCGGGAGCAGGGCGGTGGGCTGGTCGCTGAGGTCCATGAGGTCCGTTCTACCCCGCCGCGCCCCCGGACGCCGAGCGAACCGGACACTCCGGTGGTCAGCGCAATGGGTCGGTTTGCCGGAGAATGCCGGTGTGACGGACCGGCTGGAGGAGTACCGGCGTCGGCGCGACGCGGCCCGCACGCCCGAGCCCGTGCCGGAGCGCGGCCCCACGACGACGGGGTCCGACGAGAGCGCCGGGCGCTTCGTCATCCAGCAGCACCACGCGCGCAGCCTGCACTGGGACCTGCGGTTGGAGCACGAGGGCGTGCTCGCGTCCTGGGCGGTGCCCCGAGGTCTGCCCCGCGACCCGGGCCGCAACCACCTCGCTGTCCACACCGAAGATCACCCGATGGAGTACCTGGACTTCTCCGGCGAGATCCCCGCCGGCGAGTACGGGGGCGGTCGGATGGTCATCCACGACCGGGGCACGTTCCGCTGCGAGAAGTGGCGCGACGACGAGGTCATCGTGACGCTCTCCGGTGACCGCACCGCCGGCCGCTACGCGCTGTTCGCCACCGGTGGCCGGGACTGGATGATCCGCCGCACCGATCCCCCGCCGCCGGGTTGGACGCCGATGCCCGAGCTGATCCGCCCGATGCACACCACGCCCGCCGCCGGGCTGCCCCGCGACCACGACGCGTGGGGGTACGAGCTGCGCTGGGACGGGGTTCGGGCGATGGCGTACGTCTCCGGCGGGAGGTTGCGGTTGCTCTCCGAGACCGACCAGGAGATCACCGGCGGTTACCCGTGGTTGCGCGCGCTGGCCGAGGCGCTCGCACCCACCGAGGCGGTGCTCGACGGCGTGCTGGTCCGCGTCGACGGCTCCGGCCGGGTGCGACCCGCTCGCCCCGCCAGCGGTGGCCGGGTCCCGGCCGGTGCGGCGTACCTGCTCGTCGACCTGCTGTGGTTGGAGGGCGTGAGCAGCGTCGACGTCCCGTACGCGCAACGCCGGGAACTGCTCGATGGACTGGCGTTGGCCGGTACGCACTGGCAGACTCCGCCGTGGTTTCCCGGTGCCGGCAACGACGCCCTCCGCACCGGGCGGGAGCAGGGGCTGCCCGGGGTGGTCGCCAAGCGGCTGGACTCGGTCTACGAGCCGGGCCGGCGCAGCCGACGGTGGCTGAGCATCGACGCGGCCTGACGGCGAGGAGCGACGTGTACCTGACCCACCTGGACTGCCCACGCTGCGGCCTGGAGTACGCCGCCGACAAGCTGCAGAACCTCTGCGAGTGCGGCTCGCCACTGCTGGCCCGCTACGACCTGCCGGCGGTGGCGAAGGCGGTCACCCCGGAGCGTTTCGGTCTGCGCCCGGCCGACCTGTGGCGGTACCGGGAACTGCTGCCCGTCGCCGATCCCCGGCACGTCACCACGCTCGGTGAGGGCTGGACGCCGCTGCTGCGCACCCCGTCGTACGGCGCGGAGATCGGCATCGCGGACCTGATGGTCAAGGACGAGGGGTTGATCCCGACCGGCTCGTTCAAGGCGCGCGGCGCGGCGGTCGGCGTGAGTCGAGCTCACGAGTTGGGCGTCGAGCGGATCGCGATGCCCACCAACGGCAACGCCGGTTCGGCATGGGCGACGTACGCGGCGCGCGCCGGGATGGGCGCCACGATCGTGATGCCGCTGGCGGCGCCGACCATCTGCCGTCGCGAGTGCGTGGCCGCCGGAGCCGACCTGCGCCTGGTGGATGGACTGATCAGCGACGCGGGCCGCCGGGTGGCCGAGCTGATCGCCGAGTCCGATGGGGCGATCTTCGACGCCGGCACGCTGCGCGAGCCCTACCGGCTGGAGGGCAAGAAGACGATGGGGTACGAGATCGTCGAGCAGCTCGGCTGGCAGGTGCCCGACGTGATCATCTATCCGACGGGTGGCGGGGTCGGCCTGATCGGTATCCACAAGGCGCTGCACGAGATGCGCGAGTTGGGCTGGGTCGGCGACAAACTGCCCCGGCTGGTGGCGGTGCAGTCGACCGGCTGCGCTCCGATCGTGCGGGCCTTCGCCGCCGGCGAGTCCCGGGCCCGGCCGTGGGAGGACGCGCACACGGTGGCGTTCGGCATCACCGTGCCGTCCCCGTTGGGCGACGAGCTGATCCTGGCCGCGCTGCGGGCGTCCGCCGGCACCGCGGTCGCCGTCGACGACGCCGAGATCCTGGCCGACCTGCGCGACTTCGCGGCCCACGAGGGTCTGCTGCTCTGCCCGGAGGGCGCGGCCTGCCTGACCTCGGCGCGGCAGCTGCGCGCCGGTGGCTGGATCCGCGCCGGGGAACGGGTGGTGGTGCTCAACACCGGCGCGGGGCTGAAGTATCCGGAGACGGTCGACGTCTCCGGCGTACCCGTGCTGGCCTGAGCGGTAGTCGCCGGCTTTCCGGGCGAGCCGGTCAGAAGCTCTCCGGATCGGTCAGCCGCCAGGCCGCGTTGATCAGCCCGATGTGCGACAGCGCCTGCGGCGTGTTGCCGAGCTGCGCGCCGCTGGTCAGGTCGATCTGCTCGCTGAACAGGCCCACATCGTTGGCGTTGCCCACCACCCGTTCGAACAGCTCCTCGGCCCGGTGCTGCTCACCCGCCATCACCAGGCACTCCACCAGCCAGAACGAGCACAGCAGGAACCCGGCCGGGTCGGTCGTCCACCGCCGGACCAGCCCGTCGTCCGTGCCCAGCTCCCGCTCCACCACCGCGATCGTCGACCGCATACGCGGATCGGTGGCCGGCAGGAAGTGCGCCACCGGTAGCGCCAGCACCGAGGCGTCCAGCTCCGCCGAGCCGAACGCGCCGGTGAACGCGCCGATCCGGTCGTTCCACCCCTCGCGCAGCACCGCCGCGCGGATCTCGTCGCGTACGCCGGCCCAGCGACGCGTGTCGGCCCGATCACCGAGCCGGTCGGCGAGCCCCACCGCGCGGTCCATGGCCAACCAGCAGGAAACCTTCGAGGAGAGGTAGTGCCGTTCCTCGTCCCGGGTCTCCCACATGCCCCGGTCCGGCAGATGCCAGGTCGAGGCGACCTGCTCGGTCAGTCCGAGCACCATCTCCCGCAGCTCCTCCTCGAACGGGGTGCCGAGGTAGTCGCGCAGCCTCCACACCGCCGACATCACCTCACCCGGCACGTCGAGCTGCCGCTGCCGCCAGGCGTCGTTGCCGATCCGCACCGGCCGGCTGTCGTGGTATCCGCGCACGTGATGGCAGTGGTGCTCGGAGACGTCGCGTTCGCCCTCCACGCCGAAGACCACAGGCACCGGCTCGTCACCGACCCGGCCGATCGACCGGGCCACCCAGGCGAACAGCCGCGACGTCTCGTCCGGGCAGGCCGCCACCCACAGTGCGCGCATGGTCAGCGAGAAGTCCCGCAGCCAGGAGTAGCGGTAGTCGTAGTTGCGATCGCCGCCGATCCGCTCCGGCAACGAGGTGGTCAGGGCCGCGATCACCGCCCCGCTCCGGGCGTACGTGAGGCCGCCGAGCACCGTCGCGCTGTGCCGCACCAGCTCGGGGTAGCGGCCGGAGTACCCGTGCGTCTCCCGGAACGCCTCCCACGCCCGCGTCGTCTCGGCGAGGGCGGCCAGCGGATCCAGCCGGACGGGCGGCGTCCCGTACGTCTGCCCGAACGCCACGTCCATCCCGACGACCTGGCCGGCGGAGATCTCGAACTCGTGGGTCACCCGGTCCCGACCGGCCCGCAGCGGCAGGTCGCCGGCGCGCAGCACCAGCACCACCGGGCCGGCGCCGGCCAGCACCGCGCCGCCGGGCTGCTCGTGCAGGTACGGCGTGAGCAGCCCGTCCTCCGGGCGGGGGGCGAAGTCCAGCGCCATCCGGACCCGCCCGGACAGGCCCTCGACCACCCGGATGAGCACGGCGGGTGAGTTCTTGCCCAGGTCGTGGGCGCGGGCGCCGATCTCGGCGGCGAGCGCGTCCGTCACCGCCACGCTGCCCTGCGGAGTGTGGTGCACCGTGCGCAGCACAAGCGTGTCCGGCCGGTACGCACGCTCGACCCGGTAGCCGGGGCCTCCGGCGCCAACCGGCGCCAACCGGAAGTGCCCCCCGTTCGGGTCGAGCAGCCGCCCGAACACCGAAGCGCTGTCGAACCGCTGCGGGCACCACCAGTCGATCGAACCGTCCCTGCCGACAAGCGCGCCGGAGCGGGAGTCCGACAGGAATCCGTAGTCGGAGATCGGCGGCTGCTGCACCCGCGGGGCGTACCCGCTCCGGCCGGGATCAGACCGCAGCCGTCACGCGGTCGGCGGCTCGTCCTCGCCGGCCTCCTCGGCCCTGTCGGCCTCCTCCTTGGTGTGGTGCACGGCCTGGTCGGCGTGCTCGGGAGGGCCGTAGACGGTGTAGAGCACCAGCGGGTTCGGGCCGGTGTTGACGAAGTTGTGCTTCGTTCCGGACGGTACGACGACCAGGTCGCCCGCGACGACCTCCTTCGTGGCCCCGGCGACCCGGGCCTCGCCGGTCCCGCTGACGAAGGTCAGGATCTGGTCGATCCCCTCGTGCACCTCCTCGCCGATCTCCCCGCCCGGCGGAATGGTCATGATCACCAGCTGGGTGTGCTCGCCGGTCCACAGCACCCGCCGGAAGTCCGGGCTCTTCTCGGCGACGGTCGCGATAGTGAAATGCTCCATGGCCTGCTCATACCCCGTTCGCTCGCGCGTCACGCCGGGACTGGCAGATGGTGGAATTCCCCACGGTCGGCAGGTTTGGATTATCTCCGAGCGGGGATCGACAAACCCAGACCGGCGCGAGCGGCCGGTCGAGCCAGGTCCCCGCCGGCGTACCGCCGAACGGCTGCGGTGGTGGGAGACGGCCAGAGCGCGGCGACGTTCCGACCACTGTCGAAGCGGCGCCGTGCGCTCTTTTCAGTCGCCGAACCGACAGCCGGGCAGCGGATTTTCGACCCGAAACCTGTGGACGTATGCGAATGCCTGACTACATTGAGGTATGGTGCCCGCCCCCGGGGGCCGGGCGGCGGAACCTGTCTACCGCCCCATCCTCGCCAGCCGCCGACGCGGCGAGCTGGAAGCGTTGAACCACCTCGACCCGGCCGTCGCCCCGCTACTCGCCCCGATCCTGGAGATCAGCGCCGTCGATCGCTCCACCACTGATGCTCTGCGCCGGCTTCCGGTCGGTCTGCTGCCAGCCGTCGACGTCACCGCCCTGCCCGACTCGCCCGACACTGAGCTGGCCGGGTGGGGCGTACCGCTGATGCCCGTCATCGGGCTCGCGGAGGGTGACCGGCGGCTGGTCGCGCACGGGACGGCGACCCGGGCGTACGCGCGGGGGGCGCTGGTCCGGCTGCGCACCGCGCACGACCGGGCGGGGCCGGACGCGGACACGACAGCCGTCGAGCGGATCTGGCGACTCACCGGCCTCGCGCCGGAGGAATGCGACCTGCTGGTGGACGCCGGCGACGTGTGCTGCCCGGCGGACGTGCGGGTGGCCGAACCGCGGGTACGCCGGCTGCTGGACTGGGCCCGTCGCCACGCCTGGCGCTCGGCGACAGTGGCGGCCGGCGGCATGCCGCCGACGCTGTCCCGGCTGCCCGTGGACGAGCCGGTCCGGCTGGACCGCTGGGACTGGCAGCTCTGGCGGCGGCTGGCCGACGTCGGGGTGGACTACGGCGACTACGGTGTCGGGCCGGCGCTGTCGGACTCCGGCGATCCCGGCGACCGGATGCCCACCGTGCGCTACACCGCCGACGACTGTTGGTGGGTCTACCGCTGGTCACGTCGGGGCGGCCGGGGGGACGACCGCTTCGCCGACCTGTGTCGCACACTGGTGTCGGCGCCGCACTGGTCGAGCACCGGGGCCGCCCTCTCCTGGGGCGACCACGAGTTGCTGCGCCGCGCCCGCCGGGGCGCCGGCGCCGGGTCGATCGCCACCTGGACGGCGTGGAGCACGTCGCACCACCTGGCACACGTGCTCGCCGCGCTGTCCCGACCGGACGACACCACCGGGCCCGGGTGGAACCCCCGGTCGGGCCCGCCGCAGCGAGGGCGATCGCTGCGGTGAGAACCGCCCAGGAGGCGTTGCGGTGAGAACCGCCCAGGAGGCGTTGCGGTGAGAACCGCCCAGGAGGCGTTGCAGTGAGAACCGCCCAGGAAACGCTGCTTACCGGCTACTGCTGCTCGGTGAACCCGAACTGGATGATTCCCTCGTCGTCGACTGTGGCGTCCACCGAGGCGTCGCCCAGCAGCTCGGCGGCGTCCGGGTCGAGGAAGATCCGGGCGCCCTGGTTGTCGACGACGTGGTCGCCCTGCGCCGGCTCGGGCACCAGTTCCACGGTGAGCGATCCGGCGTCGGCGTCGGCGGCGATCCGGACACCACCGTCCTCGGCCACGTCCTGCTGGTTGGCCAGGTCACGGATGACGAGCACGGCGTTGTCGGTCATGGTGAGCATTTGCGGAACTCCTCGTGGATTCTCGGCTCGCGGTCGGTTGGCGCGCGGACCGGACAGTCGGCCCGCGTACGAGCGCGCGTGGGAGGCGACGGGAGGGACGGACGGTCATCGCCGTCGCATCGAATCGGGGCAGCTGAAGGGCCCCGTCCCTTCCCACGGTGCCCGCCACCAGGCGATCCGTCAAATAGAGCCGGATCAGTCGAGCGCGGGGACAGGGGCCGACCGACACCCGGATTCCCCCACCGTTTTGCCCGAATCATCCTTACGCTGAGTGAATGGATGACGCTCGTCGTGCTGGCGCCGAGTTCCTCGGCACCCTGCTGCTGGTGTTCTTCGGCGTGGGCGCGGCCGTCGCCGCGCGGATCCAGGGTGGCGTGGTGGTCGTCGCGCTGGCCTTCGGGTTCGTCATGCTGGCCCTCGTCTACACGATCGGCCCCCTGTCCGGCAGTCACGTCAATCCGGCGGTGACGCTCGGCGTGCTGCTGTCCGGCAAGATCACGCTGATCGGCGCGGTGGCCTACTGGGTCGCCCAGTTCGTCGGCGCGACAGTGGCCGGTTTTTTGCTCTGGGCGCTGACCCGCTGGGGTGACGTGGCGGACCAGACCGGGGCGCTGGGCTCGAACGGGTACGGCGCGCACATCAACCGGGGCGGCGCCGCCGTGCTGGAAATCGTGCTGACCTTCCTCTTCGTCCTGGTCGTCCTGGTCGTGACGAGCCGCAGCGAGAATCCGGGCGTCGCGGGCGTCGCCATCGGGTTGGCCCTGGCCGCCACCCAACTGGTCGGCGTGACGCTTACCGGCGCGGCGGTCAACCCGGCCCGCGCCTTCGGGCCGGCTGTCTTCCAGGGTGGCACCGCTCTCCGCCAACTCTGGGTGTTCATCGTCTTCCCGCTGCTCGGCGGGGCTCTCGCCGCGTTGGTGGCACCGCTGGTTATGGGCGCGCAGCGGCACTACTGGGGTGGGCACGACAGGTCGGTCGGCGGACCGAAGTAGACGCCGACGGCAATAACCTTCGACCGAGGCTCTTTTCTGGCGATTACCTCCGTGACAGCATCGGCGCATGCATCGTCGTCTCTTTCCGCACGCTGCCGCGCTGCTCGCGCTGGCCGTCACCGCGGCCACCGTCGGCGCGTCCGGCGCCACCGCCGAGTCGCCCACCCCCGCGACGACCCGGCTGCACGCCACCATCGACACGATCCTCGCCGACAGCCGGCTGGCCGGCGCGCAGACCTCGGTGGTCGTCGTCGACACGAACACCGGGCAGACCCTCTACGACCGCAACGGCGACCGGCGGCTGGTCCCGGCGTCCAACACCAAGCTGCTGACCTCGACCGCCGCCCTGGAGTTGCTCGGCCCGGGGCACCACTTCAGCACCGACGTCCACACCACGGGCAAGCGCCGCGCCGGGCTGCTCTCCGGCAACCTCTACCTGCGCGGCGGCGGCGACCCGACCATGCTCGCGGCCGACTACGACGCCCTCGCCGCGCAGGTCGCCGCCGACGGCGTCCGGGTCGTCACAGGCAACCTGGTAGCCGACGACACCCGCTACGACCGCACCCGGCTGGGCCCCGACTGGACCTGGGACGACGAGCCCTACTACTACGCCGCGCAGGTCTCCGCGCTCACCGTCGCACCGGACACCGACTACGACGCGGGCACCGTGATCGTGCACGCCGCGCCCGCCGACCGGGCCGGCGCCAGGCCGGTGGTCAGCACCACGCCGTCGACCGGGTACGTCCACATCGACAATCGCGCCGAGACGGTGAGCGAGGGCGACACCTCGATCTCCATCGAGCGCGAGCACGGTGGCAACACGATCGTGGTGACCGGCCAGATCGCCGTCGGCGACGAGCCCGCCAGCGACTGGGTGACCGTCTGGGAGCCCAGCGGCTACGCGGCAGAGGTCTTCCGGGCGGCGCTACGCCGGCACGGCGTACGGGTGCTCGGCCGGACGGTGCTCGGCGAGCCCACCCCGGAGGCGGCCCAGCAGGTGGCGCGGCACGACTCGATGAGCCTGGGTGAGCTGATGACGCCGTTTCTCAAGCTCTCCAACAACGGGCACGCCGAGGTCCTGACCAAGGAGATCGGTCGGGTGCTGTCCGGCGCGGGCACCTGGTCCGCCGGTCTCACGGCGATAAGCGAGTACGTCGCCGACACCGGAATGGACACCGAGACGCTGCGCCAGCGCGACGGCTCGGGACTGTCCCGCCGAAATCTGGTGCCGGCGACGGAGTTCGTCGACCTCCTGGCCGCCGTGCGGGCCGAGCCCTGGTTCGCCACCTGGTACGCGGCGCTGCCCATCGCCGGGCAGCCGGAACGGTTCGTCGGTGGCACGCTGCGCAGCCGCATGGCCGGCACCCCGGCGGCGGGCAACGTGCACGCGAAGACCGGCAGCCTCACCGGCGTCTCCGCGCTGTCCGGCTACGTCACCAGCGCGGACGGTCACCTGCTGGCGTTCTCCATCCTGCTGAACAACTACCTGACGGCGTCGGTCAAGCCGCTGGAGGACCAGATCGCCGTGGCGCTGGCCGGCCATCGGGAGGACGCGGCGAGCGCGGCCCGGGTCGCGCCGCCCGCGGTGCCGGAGACGCCGCGTACGCCGGAGGGCGTCGAGTGTTCCTGGGTCAAGCCGATCACCTGCTGAACGGCTGGTCAGGCCGGACGGTCCGGTGTGTGGGGCACCGCCGTGGGGTCGCCGCGCTCGATGAGCGCGGCGATCTCGGCGGCGCGCAGTCCGCGCAGCGCCAGCACCTGGGTGCCCCATCGGTGCAGCCGGCACGGGTGTGGGCTGGCGTCGTTGCGGCAGACCACACCGCCGGACCAGCGCCGCGGTGCGTGCACCACCACCGCACGCACCGCGAACTGGGCGTCCTCGCCCGTCACGTACGGCGGCAGGGGAATGTCGCGGAGCACCTCGCCGGGCAGGTCGTCGGCACCGGAGGAGACGACGGGACGGACGCGGTGGGCGGTACTGCTGCTCATCTGCGGGTCCTCCACAGTGGAAGGTGAGACGGGGACCACAGAAAGTTACGTCGCTGTCGACCGAGGGCGACGGACAAACTGTCCCGCACCCCGCCCGGTTCAGCGCAGCGCGACGGCCTGGAGCCCGACGTTGCCGCAGCGCTCGGTGAAGACCTTCTCGACGGTCCAGGTCAGCACCAGCCGGGCGTTCTTCGGCAACTCGAACCGGATGGTGAACACCGCGCTCTGGCTGGTGTACGGGTCCTCCAGGCGTGCGGTGCCGACCGGCCCGCCGGTGGACAGGCGCGCGTCCAGCCGACCCCGGGCCATCCAGATCCCGGCGTAGAGCTGGACGGTACGCGGCGCCCCGCTGCCGACGACCGCCAGCGTGAACCCGTTGCCCACACCACAGGTGTAGACACCGTGGGAACTGCCACTGTCGAACCGCTCGGGCGTGCCGTCGGACCAGCGGACGACCTCCTGGTTGCCATCCCAGCCGATCCGGTTGCCCCTCCCACCTCCGTCGACGATCTCGCCGGATCCGGAGCGCTTGCGGACGGTCGAGGTGCCGCCGCGCAGGCCCCAGTGCATCCAGTCGCGAACGCCCACGGCGGTGAGGTCGACCTCGGCGGGCACCTCGGCACGGCTCACCGACAGCAGCGAGGCGCCCGGCCTTTTCGGCGGCGGGGCGGGCGTGCTCGTCGACGGGGTCGGTTCGGGCGAGGGCGGCCGTTCCCGGGGGCGCAGGCCGGGCAGCGCCGGCCCGGCGTCGCTGGCGTGCCCGTCGGCAGCCGGGAAGGCCGTCGGTCGAGTGGCCCCGGCGGGTACGCCACCCGCGCCACCGACCGGGCCACCGGCCGATTCCGGGCCGGACCGTGTGCCGAGGTACGCGACGAGCAGCACGAGGCAGACGAGCGCGCCGAGTCCCTCCAACGCCCAGCGCCGCCGCTGCCGGGCACGGGCGAGCCGGCGCAGCATGCGGCCGTTCAGCCCGGTGGCGACGGAGCCCGGCCGGTGCGACGCGGGTCGCCCGGTCGGCTCGTCTCCGGCCCGCGCACCATCCCGCGTACGGTCCTCGTCCGCCACCGACCCCTCCACTCCGCCGCCCGGCCGCCACGGCACGCGACGGATCGACCGTCCACTGTGGGCCGCTCAGGTTCGCACCGGCGTGGTCGACACGCTAAATCGGGACAGGCTGGCCTGTCCAGTCCGGATCGGGACGGTATGGGACGTCCGACGGTCTCGTGGCAGATCGACGGAGAGCGAGCCCGTGTCAGCCGATCCGGAAGCCGAGCGCCTGCGCGATGACGAGAGCCTGCTCGGCGTCGACGATGGCGCCGGCCCGTTCGACAGACGTCGGGTCCAGCGCCGTGAGATCGCTGCGCCGCAGGTCAGCACCGCCCAGACGGCAGTTGTGCAGCTGCGCACCGGAGAGGTCGACGCCGGCCACCGTGGCGCCGGTGAGGTTGGCGCCGGTCAGGTCGGCCTCGCGCATCCGCACGCCGCTCAGCCAGACGGCGCGCAGGTCCGCGCCGGGCAGCGCGACGAACGACCAGTCGCCGCCGTCGACCCGCAGCGGGCGAAGCTCGCACTGGACGAAGGTGCTCCCGACCAGCTTGCAGCCTGTGAACTCGGCCTCGAAGAAGTTGCACCGCCGGAAGACACAGCGGGTGAACGCCGAGTCGAGGTGCCGGGACGCGTTGAACTGCACGTTACCGAACGTGCAGCCGGTGAAGACCGCGCCACGGGTCACCGCCTCGGTCAGGTCCACGTCGAAGAACTCGCACGCCACGAACTGGCGGTCGGTCAGCTCCTCGGCGTACCAGTCCTCGTGGCGGAAGGTCACGTCCTCGGTCAACTCCGGCATCCGGCCAGGCTAGTGCCGCCCACCGACGCCCTCGGGGCGGCCCGTCGAAGGCGGCCCCCTTCCGGTGGTGGCGTACCGGCGAGTAGGTTCGGCGACGTGAGTGTGGCTCGGAACAGGGACCCGGATCAGATCGGTTTCGACCCGGCACGGCTGGCGCGGATCGACGACCACTTCGGCAGGTACGTCGACGACGGCCGGTTGGCGGGCTGGCAGGTGGTGGTCACCCGGGGCGGCGAGGTGGCGCACTCCTCGACGTACGGCCTGGCCGACCGCGAGTCGGGCGCCCCGGTCGGGGCCGACACGCTCTGGCGGATCTACTCGATGACCAAGCCGGTCACCTCGGTCGCCGCCATGATGCTGTGGGAGGAGGGCCGCTTCGAGCTGACCGACGAGATCAGCCGCTGGCTGCCCGAGTTCGCCGACCTGCGGGTCTACTCGAAGGGCTCGGCGCTCAAGCCGTACACCGTGCCGGCCGGCGAGCCGATCCGGGTCTGGCATCTGCTCACCCACACCGCCGGCCTGACGTACGGCTTCATGCAGACCTCGGTGGTCGACGGGCTCTACCGGGCGGCCGGCTACGACCTGTACCCGCCGGCGGACGTCGACCTGGCCGGCGCCTGCGCGGCCTTCGGCGAGCTGCCCCTGCTCTTCCAGCCCGGCACGGCGTGGGGCTACTCGGTCGCCACGGACGTGCTCGGCCGGCTGGTCGAGGTGGTCTCCGGGCAGACCCTGGACGCCTTCTTCGCCGAGAAGATCTTCGGCCCGCTGGGCATGACGGACACCCGCTGGTGGGTCGAGGGCGACGAGGCCGAGCGGCTGGCCGCGCTCTACGCGCCCGATCCGCGCAGTGGGCGGGCGGTCCGCTACGACCGGCTCGGCGCGCTCGCTCACCACAAGCCCGGCCTGCTCTCCGGCGGCGGTGGCCTGATCTCCAGCGCCGCCGACTACCACCGGTTCACCCAGATGCTGCTGCGCGGCGGCGAGTTGGACGGCGTACGCCTGCTCGGGCAGCGCACGGTGCGTTTCATGACCCGCAACCACCTGCCCGGCGGGCAGGATCTGGGCACCCTGTCCACCGGCGGCTTCGCCGAGACCACCCTCGACGGGATCGGCTTCGGTCTCGGCTTCGCGGTGGTCGAGGACCCGATCCCGAGCCGGGTGCCGAGCAGCGTCGGCGAGTACTACTGGGGTGGGGTCGCCAGCACGGCCTTCTGGGTGGACCCGGCGGAGGAGATCACCGCGCTGCTGTTCACCCAGCTCATGCCGTCGAGCACGTACCCGCTGCGCTCCCAACTGCGCCAGCTCGTCTACGCGGCCCTCGCCGGGTGACCGGGATCGCCGTTCCGCCGACGGGTGGGCGACCCGGTCCCTAGCCTGAGCTGGTGAGCACCATTGTCGTGTTTGGCGCGGGCGGCACCGCCGGGTCGCGGGTCACCGCCGAGGCGGTCGACCGAGGGCACCGGGTGATCGCCGCGGTCCGCCGCCCGGAGGCCACCTCGTACCTGCCGGCCGGGGTACGGACCGTCACCGGCGACGCCACAAGCGAGCGCAGTGTCCGGGAGTTGGCGCCGGACGCGGACGCGCTGGTGGTGGCGATCGGCGGCGGCGAGCGCGGGCTGTGGCGCGACGCGGCGGAGAACCTGGTCACCACGCTGCGGTCGGTGCCGTCCCCGCCGCGGATCATCCACCTGGGCGGCGGCTCGACCCTGCTCACCCCGCGTGGCACCCGCATCCTGGACGAGCCGGACTTCCCGGAGCAGTACCGGGACGCGGCCCTGGGCCAGGCCGACGCCCTGGACTACTACCGCACCGCCGCCGACGGGGTGAGCTGGACCTACGTGTCGCCGCCGCCACTGGAGTTCCACCCGGGCGAGCGCACCGGGCACTACCGCACCGGCACCGACGAGCCCGTCACCGACGACCAGGGCCGGTCGGTGCTCACCTACGAGGACCTGGCTGTCGCGATCGTGGACGAGATCGAGCAGCCCCGGTACGTCGACGCGCGCTTCACCGCCGCGTACTGACCATCGCGGCAACCGACGGTCGGGGCCGAGGAACCTACCTCCCCTCGCCCCCTGTAGAGCTGCCCCAGAGATGGGGCAGACGCGGGAGCAACCCGCAGAGGACAAGGACAGCGCGCGGCGAGCAGCACAGCACCCGCACGCGGCGGACACGCCACCCTCGTCGTCCGCCCCATATCCGGGGCAGCTCTACAGCACGCCAACCCACCCGGTGGGTGCGGACGCGTTCGGTTGATCGAGCGCCGCCGGACCTGGGGTGGCGCTCACCGCCGCGTACCGAGAAGGGGCGTCAGTCGGCGAGGCGGGCCGGGAAGCCGCCGGTGGCGATGGGACCCCAGGCGTCGATGGTGACCCGGATCAACGACTTGCCCTGGCGCACCATGGCCGCCCGGTAGTCGTCCCAGTCCGGGTGCTCGCCGGAGATGCTGCGGAAGTACTCCACCAACGGCTCCAGCGCCTCGGGCAGGTCCAGCACCTCGGCGGTGCCGTCGAGCTGCACCCACGGGCCGTTCCAGTCGTCGGAGAGCACGCAGGCCGAGACTCGGGGGTCACGACGAATGTTTGTCACCTTCGCCCGCTCGGGATAGGTGGACACGACGAGCCGGCCCTCGCCGTCGATGCCGGCGGAGACCGGCGAGGACTGCGGGCGGCCGTCGGCCCGGGTGGTCATCAGCACGACACGGTGCCGAGGCCGGATGAAGTCGAGCAGGGTGTCCCGGTCGACCCGGGTGTTCTTCGCGATGCTGCGCGCCATTCCCCGTTCCTACCAGGGGCCGAGGGCCGCGGAACACCGGGGCACTACCGCCAGCTGTACCCCTTTTCCGGTGGCGTGCGGTATCGGCCAGGGCCGCCGCCGTTCCTAGCATCGGACGCATGAGACCAAACAGGGAGCCGTCGGACCGGCGCGTCCCACCCGCGGAGACCGCCGCGGCCGGCTCCCTGCAGACCCGTGCGGCGCCGGCAGCGGTGTACCTGGAGTCGGTGTCGAAGGAGTACGGGTCGGGGAGGAACGCGGTACGGGCCCTCGACGCGGTGACAGCCGCGTTCCCGCGCGGCACCTTCACCGCCGTCATGGGCCCGTCCGGGTCGGGCAAGAGCACATTTCTGAACTGCGCGGCCGGCCTGGACCGGCCGACGTCGGGCCGGGTCATGCTTGGTGACACGGAGCTTTCCAGCCGGTCGGAGCGCGAGCTGACCGAGCTGCGACGCGACCGGATCGGGTTCGTCTTCCAGGCGTACAACCTGCTCGGGGCGTTGACCGTCGAGGAGAACGTCACGCTGCCGCTGCGGCTGGCGGACCGGAAGACCGATCAGGCGTTCCTGCGGGAAGTGCTGACCGCTGTCGGCCTCGGCGAGCAGGTCAAGCGGCGGCCGAACGAGCTTTCCGGCGGTCAGCAGCAGCGGGTCGCGGTGGCCCGCGCGCTGATCACGCACCCGGATGTGGTCGTCGCGGACGAGCCGACCGGCGCGCTGGACACCCGGTCCAGCAAGCAGGTTCTGGAACTGCTGCGACACATCGTCGACGACATGGGGCAGACGGTGCTCATGGTCACCCACGACCCGGTTGCCGCCTCCTTCGCCGACTCGGTTGTGTTCCTCGCCGACGGCAGGATCGCGGGCCAGCTGACCCGACCCAACACGGAGCAGATCGCGTCGCGTATGACGCACCTGGGCGAATGGTGATCCGCCGCATCCGGCGGCTGGTCCGCCTCGTGGTGCCGTACCCCAGAGATCTGTCGCTGGCGTGGAGCACGATCAAGGGGCGCAAGGGCGGCTTCGTCGGCTCCTTCGTCGCGATCGCCGCGGGTTCGGCGGTCATCACCGCCTGCGGGACCCTGCTGGTGTCCGGGCTCGGCACCGGCGTTGCCCCCGAGCGCTACTCGGGGACGGCTGTGGTTCTCGGCGGTCAGCAGTCGTTCCGGCTGGACGAGACCTCCCAGGTCCGCTACAGCGAGCGCGTCACGCTGCCCGTCGACAAGGTCGCCGCCGTCGCCGCGGTGCCCGGTGTTCGGTCAGCGATCGGAGACGTCAACGTCGAGGTCAGCGTGCTGACCTCCAACGGCGACACGGTGCCCGGCCCGGACGGCTTCCCGGTGTTCGGGCACGGCTGGTCCGCCGCGGCGCTCGCGCCGTTCCGGGTCCGCGACGGCCGGGCGCCCGCCGCGCCCGACGAAGTCGTGCTCGACGCCGACCTCGCCGCGCGCGGCGGCGTGTCGCTCGACGAGACCGTGCGCCTCGTGGTCGGCTCGATCCCATCGTCCTATCGCGTGGTGGGCACGGCCGCCATCCAGGGGAACGGGTTGGATCGGCAGTCCGCCGTGTTCGTCACCGACGATCAGGCGGCCAGGCTGTCCGGCCGTCCGGACCGGGTGGACGCGGTCGGCGTGCTCGCGGCGCCCGGAGCCACCCCGGAGCAGTTGGCCGAGCGCATCACGGCCGCCGTACCGGGCGTGCTGGCGCACACCGGCACGGGACGCGGCGACGTGGAGTTCCTGGACGTGGGCGCTGCCCGCAGTCTGGTGGTGGAGACGGCCGCGTCGTTCGGCGGCACCATGGTGCTGATCGTGGTGTTCGTGGTGGCGAGCACCCTCGCACTGTCGGTGCGGCAGCGCAGACGAGAACTGGCCCTGCTACGTGCCATCGGCGCGACACCTCAGCAGATCCACTGGATGATCGGCGCCGAGATGACAGTCGTGTCGTCGGTGGGCGCCGTGGTCGGCGCGGTGCCCGGCGTGGCGCTCGCATTCGTCATGCGCGGCGTGTTCGTCCTCGCGGGCGTGATGCCCCCGGACTTCCGGATGCGGGTGGGGTTGCTGCCCGTCCTGGCCTCGCTGGTGTTGTGCATGACGAGCGCCCGGCTTGCCGGCTGGCTGGTCGCGCGGCGGGTGGCCAAGGTCAGCCCGGTCGAGGCTCTCGGTGACGCCACGGTCGAGCCCACGAAGATCGGCTGGGTTCGGTTGATCATCGGCGTCGTCCTCATTCCGCTCGGGCTGCTGCTGACGTTCGGCAATGCCGTGTCACCGGGCGACTCGGCCGCCGACACGGCCGGGAGCGCGGTCCTGGTGTTCGTCGTGGCGCTCGGATGTCTTGGACCCCAACTGCTTCGGGGCGCCATCGTGCTGTTCGGCTCGCGCCTCAACCGGCAGTCCACGGCCAGCGGGTTCCTCGCCCAGGCCAACGCGCGGACCAACTCGAAGCGGTTCAGTTCGGCGACCATTCCGCTGGCCATGGGCGTGACCCTGGCCGCCGTGCAGGTGTTCGGCGCCTCCACGGCGATCGCGGGGGCGCAGCACCAACTCGAGGACGGCCTGCGGGCCGACCACGTGCTGACCGCGTCGTCCGGTGCCGGGGTGTCTCCCGGAGTCGCGGATGCCGTGCGCGGCGTGCCCGGCGTCGCAGTGGTGACGCCGGTGGCCCGGATGCAGGTGCTGTTGACCTTCCCGTCCGAGGACAGCACCGCGACCAAGGTCTTCGCCGCCCAGGGCGTGGAGCCCGAACGGCTCTCCGAAACCATGGATCTCGCGGTGGACCAGGGCGACATCGCGGAACTGCACGGCGAGGCGGTGGCACTGAGCAGAGTCGCCGCGCAGACCGTCCGAGCGAGAGTCGGCGGGACTGTCGACCTCCGGCTCGGCGACGGCACGCTTGTCGCGCCACGGGTGGTGGCGATCTACGAGAACGGCCTGGGTTTCGGTGATGTCGTCCTGCCCAACGACCTCGTCGTGCCCCACACCACCGCGCGGGTGGACGCCGCGGTGCTGATCCGATCGGTGGACGGGACCGACCCGCAGTCGCTCGCCGACGCGCTGCGTGGCGTCGTCGCACGCTACCCGACGGTTCAGGTCGGGGACCGGCAGACGTTCCTGGCCGCCCCGGGGCTCGGCGGCTCGGGTGACTGGGCGCTGAACCTGCTGTTCCAGACGGTACTACTCGGCTACATCGCCATCGCCGTGGTGAACACTCTCGTGATGGCCACGACGGCGCGGGTTCGCGAGTTCGCGATGCTGCAACTCATCGGCGCCAGCCGGAACCAGCTCCACGCGATGATGAACGGCGAGGCCAGGCTCGTGGTCTTTTCGGCACTGCTGTTCGGTTCGTTGGCAACGATCCCACCTCTGATCGGCATCAGCCTCGGACTGACGCAGTCGCCCGTTCCGAGCATCTCCCTTACCGGGCTCAGCGCGATCGTGGCGATCACCGTCGCGCTCTCCTGGGGTGCGATCAGAGTGGCCACCCGGTACGCGTTGCGACAGGCGCCTGTCGACGCGATCGGCGGTCGTGAGTGAGCAAACGATGGAGGCGGGGCCGGATCAGCGACCGCTCACCTGGCCCGCGGCGTTCAGGTGGGCGATCAGCGGGGGCCGGCGGCGGCGCGGTGCACCGCCTGGGTGGGCACGCGGGGCCGACCGACCGGGCGCCAGGCCCGGCCGTTGGCATAGATCACCCGAAAGCCGAGGTACGAGGCCAGCGGCGCCCAGTGCGCGGAGCCCATCCGCAGTTCGGCGGCATTGTGCCGCTGCCCGTTCGCCAGCACGTCGAGCAGGACGGTTTCGAAGGCGGCCGACTCGACCCAGTCGACGTCCCGGGTGAAGCCGCAGATCAGGGCGGCCCCGGTGACCTCCAGGAACTCGCGCAGCACCGCGTCCGACGCGCGTAGGACGGAACAGCTGCCGAAATAGAGCCGGCGCCCCTCGCAGCGGCCGGCCATCAGCTCGGCCACCTCGTTCAGCTCCACCGACTGCCAGTCGGTGAGGCAGAGTCGACTCGGCTCGCCGTGCATGGCGAAGAAGCCGACGCGGTGGTCGGCGTACTGCTTGAGCAGCCAGCGGTCCAGGAAGTAGAACAGTTCGTCGCGGGTGGCCGCGTCCTTGTGAATGAAGCGGATCTTGCCCAGCCGCTCCAGCAACTCCAGGGTGGGCAGCACGGAACCGCGTTCGTTGAGGTCACGGTGCCACTGACCCTCGACACAGAAGACGCCACCGCGTGCCACGTGCACCTCCGCCAGTCCGCCGCCCAGCGCTGACGTTACCGGCCCCCGACGGGCGAGGAACATCACCCTGGGTGTGACCGATTGCGACGTTCGGTGGGGTTGTTCCGTCGCCGGGTCGATCAGGGGGAAATGGCTGTTTCGCAAATCAGTCGAATTCCCAGCCGATGCCCAGGAACAACGAATCGTGAGGACAATTCTCGTTAATTGCCGCCTACGGCACCGATCAGTGCGAGGGTGGAAATCACGGGACGTCCCGGTCGATGTCCCGAAGCAACCCCATTCGCTCTCCTATCGGGAGGACTTCTGTGCGCGTAAACACCTTGAAGCGAGTTGCTGTCGCTTTCGCCCTGGCGCTGCCCGGGGCAGCGATCGCCTCGGTGGTCGCCGCGCCGGCAGCGTACGCGGACGGCTGCTACACCTGGAACCGCAACCTGTACCAGGGGCGCTCCGGCGACGACGTCCGCCAGCTGCAGATCCGGGTCGCCGGCTGGGCCGGCTACCGGGACATCGTGGAGAACGACGGTCGCTACGGACCGAAGACCGCCGCCGCGGTCAAGCGGTTCCAGCAGGCGTACGGGCTGCGCGCCGACGGCATCGCGGGCCCGCAGACCTACGCCAAGCTGTACCAACTCCAGGACAACGACTGCACGCCCGCGCACTTCAGCTACAACGAGCTGGACAACGGGTGCGGCGGCAGCGGGTGGAGCGGCGGTCCGGTGTCGGCGAGCCAGACGAAGCAGAACGCGCTGCGCACGATGTGGAAGTTGGAAGCGTTGCGCAAGAGCCTCGGCGACAAACCGCTGAACGTGTCGAGCGGTTTCCGCAGCCGCGCCTGCAACAACCAGGTGGGCGGCGCGTCGGACAGCCAGCACCTGTACGGCAACGCCGCAGACGTCACCTCGCGGACGTCCTCGCTGTGCACGGTGGCCAAGAGCGCCCGCAGCAAGGGCTTCAGCGGGATCTACGGGCCGGGCTACCCCGACCACGACGACCACGTGCACGTCGACTCGCGTCGCGAGAACAACAGCGACAACAGCTCGAACACGACGAGCTGGTCCGCGCCGGACTGCGGCATCGGCGCCGGCAACGACTGACCGAGCCGGCAGTGTGACGTCGGCCCGGCGCGGGTGGGTGGGGAACCTCCGCGTCGGGCCGACGTCGTGTCGACCCCGGACAGAGCGTGGGGTGGGGACCGCTCAGCTCGCCCGGGGCCAGCGCGGCGCGGTGACGGGGGGAGTCACCGGCCGGCCGGCAGACCCCTGCCGTACCCCCGCAGGGGTGGCCCGCGCGGCCTGGTGTCGCGCCGGCAGCCCGCCGCGGCCCGGGGCCGGCGCCGGATAGCCGGCGGTCGTCGCCGGCCGGACGCCTGTGGGGCGTGCCGCCGACGGCCCGGTCGCGGTGAACGGGAAGGGCACGTGCACGAAGGGGTTGCCGTGCTGGATCAACGCTTCGATCTGCCGCTCGTTGAGCCCGTGTGACTCCAGGACCCGACGCCCCCACCTGTGCAGTCGGCACGGGTAGGAGGCGCCGTCGTTGCGGCACAGCGGCCCGGTCGGCCACTCCTCGGCGGTGTGCACGACCACCGCCCGGACCGCGAGCCGGACATCCTCGGGGGTCAGTGGTGCCGGCACCGGCACCTCACCCAGCACCAGGTCGATGGGATCCGTCGACTGCTCACCAACACGCACGGCAGGCCTCCCGCAGTTCGGCAGCGGTACGGCGGACTCACCGCACCGACATCCTCGGGCAGTGGTACGGCCGGCATCGGACGAAGGTTCAATTCCGGTACGCGCTGAGCAGATCGTCCGGCGACAGCACATGGATCCCGTCGACAGCGCTGCCGCTGCGCGATACGGCGAGGGCCGGCACCGATTCGTCGGCACCGGGCAACCGGGATCGGTGCAGGAGCAGTCGGCCCAGGTCATGCGCGTCGAAGGGTCGACTTTCCTGCCACTTGATCGATCCGACGAAGCAGATGCGCGCCGCCACGGGCGCACGATCGGCGCCGACGATGTCGATCTCCGGATCATTGGTCCGCGTCCAGTAGCCGCCGATCACCGGCGCTTCCGCTGGCAGGTGATCCACAGGCAGCCGGCGCAGCGCCTCTCGGACGACGGGCTCGATGACTCTCCCGCGCCAGGACGTCCATGACCCGGTGATCCGATCCAAGGTGAGATCACCTCGACCTCGTTCGATCTCCGCGAGGTGTGGGCCCAGGAAGGAGAGCCAGAATCGCAGGTACGGATCGGCCACGACGTACCGGGTTTCCCGGGACGGCTTCGTCGACAGTGGGAGTGCGTCGTCCACCACCCGCTTCTGGGTCAGAAGTCGCAGAGCTCGGCTCAGTGACGCCTGCGGGAGATCCCCTGCGGCACGCGCAATCAGTGAGAAGGTCCGCTCACCCGAGCCGATCGCCCGCAGCACCAGGCCGGCCTGGGACTGCGCCGGGAACTCGGCCGCCAGTGCCCGCTCGCCGCTGACCAGCAGGGCCGAGGTCGGATCCGGTACCGCGGCGCTCAGATACTCGCGCACTGATGCGCCGGCCGGCCACTCGTCGAGAATCAGTGGCAGACCACCGGACACGAGGTAGGCGTCGAACGCGTCGGCGGCCGACAGGTCGAGCATGTCGCGGACGTCGGCCGGGCTCAACGGCGGTATGACCATCTCGGTGGCACGCTGGTGAAACGGTCGGCCGTAATCGTTGAGCGCCTCCATCATCGCCAGGTCGGACCCGACACAGATCAGCAGGACCGGAAGCCGGGAGAGCTCACGGTCGAAGATCTTCTGCAGGGTGCCCTCGAACCCCGGGTCGGTCTCGATGAGGTACGGCATCTCATCGAGGACGACGACGCTCGGCCGATCGGTCGGCAGCGCGGCGGCGAGCAGAGTGAGTGCGGCGTCCCACGTCCGTGGTTGCTGTCCCCGGAGCAGTTGCGCGCCCGGCAGCGTCGATGCGGCCGCCGCTTCCACGAAGAGCGCGAGATCGGCCGTGACGGTCGGCTGCGCCGAGGCGGTGAAGAAGAGGTGTGGCACCTCCGCTCGCTCGACGAACTCCTCCACGAGGCGCGACTTGCCGACCCGGCGGCGACCGCGCATCAACAGGGCCCGGCCGGGTCGACCGGCACGGCCCCCGCGTTCGACCCGCGCGAGTGCCCCCTTCAGCAGGGCCAGCTCTCGCTCTCGTCCCACGAAGCCGTCCACGACACCATCCTTGAGGCTCTCATTTATGGAACACTCACGGCTGAGTGTATCAACGACAGTGGCACGGATGGCTTGGTGATGCGGTTCGACGTGCCGTCAGACGAGGTCGGCGTCGTGCACCAGCAGGGCCACCTGGACCCGGTTGTTGAGATCGAGCCGGGTCAGCAGCCGGGAGACGTACGCCTTCACCGTCGCCACGCTCATGAACAACTCCCCGGCGATCTCCGCGTTGGTGCGGCCCCGCCCCAGCGCGACCGCCACCTGACGCTCCCGCTCGCTGAGCCCACCGAGCAGCCGCAGCGCCCGCTCGCGACGCGGATCCGGGCCGGCCAGACCCGGGGTGGCGGCGGTCACGTGGTCGATGAGCGTGCGGGTCACCGTCGGGGAGAGCGTCGCCTCACCCGCGGCGACCCGGCGGACCGCGTGCACGATGTCCGCCGGAGGGGTGTCCTTGAGCAGGAAGCCGGCCGCACCGGCGCGCAGCGCCCGCAACACCTGCTCGTCGGCGTCGAAGGTGGTCAGCACCAGCACCTCCGGCGGGTGCGGCTGGGCACGCAGCGCCTCGGTGGCGGTGAGCCCGTCCACCCGGGGCATCCGGATGTCCATCAGGACCACGTCCGGGGCGTACGCGGCGACCGCCGCCGGGACCTCGCCGCCGTCGGCCGCCTCGCCCACCACCAGCAGGTCCGGCAGGCCGCCGAGGATCATCGAGAGGCCGGCCCGGACCAACGCGTCGTCGTCCACGATCAGCACCCGCACCGGCGGCGTGCCGGTTCCGGCCGGACCGGTCGGGCCGGTCGGGCCGGTCACGCCGGCCACGGCAGCCAGGCGGCCAGGCGGAAGTCGCCAGCGTCGTCCCGGCCGTAGGCCAGCCGGCCGCCGGCAAGCGTGACGCGCTCGCTGATGCCCACCAGGCCGGTGCCGGCGCCCGGCAGACCGCCGCCGGCCGAGGTGCCGACCGGCCACCGGTTGCTGATCGCCACGGTCAGCCCGGCGCCCGGACCGCCGGCGACGTCAACGGTGACCGCCGCGCCGGCCGCGTGCTTGCGGGCGTTGGTGAGCCCCTCCTGCACGATCCGGTACGCCGCCCGGCCCAGCGCCGCCGGCACCTCCCCCGACCGGTCCACGGTGTCGCTGACGTTGACCCGCACCCCGGCCGACCGCGACTCGGCGATCAGGGCCGGCAGGTCGGCGAGGGTGGGCTGCGGCGGCTCGGGGGCATCGCCGACGCTGTCGTCCTCGGCCCGGAGCACGCCGATGACCTCCCGCAGGTCCTGCAGGGCGGCGTGGGCGCTGCCCCGGATCACCCCGGCGGCGCGGGCCACCTCGTCGGCGGGAGCGTCCGGGCGGAACTCCAGCGCGCCGGCGTGCAGGCTGAGCAGCGAGATCCGGTGGGCGAGCACGTCGTGCATCTCCCGGGCGATCCGGGTGCGTTCGAGGTGGCGGGCCTGGGCCACCCGCAACTGCTGCTCGGACTCGGCACGCTCGGCCCGGTCGCGCAGCGACACGATCAACTGCCGCCGGGCCCGGACGAACATCCCCCAGGCCAGCACGACGAGGCTGAACACCACACCCCACGCCGCGGTTTCCCAGTACGTCAGATTCGGGTCCGGACGCAGCCAACTGAAGCCCAGGTTGGTGATCAGGCCGGCGCCCGTGACCCCGATCGCGATGGCGGTGCGGCGGTGCACCACCACGGTGAAGTAGAAGATCAACAGCGGGACGCCGGCGGCCAACGAGAACAGGGTCAGCGGTATCGTCGCCACCACCAGCCCCAGCGGCCACCGGCGGCGCACCCAGAGCAGCCCGCAGCAGACCAGCCCGATCAGCGCGTCGACGCCGACCATCCAGTCGTGCGGGAGCGCGGTGGCGATCGTCGGGTCGGGCGCCAGGGCGTCGGCCGTGGCGAACAACACCCAGACCAGGGAGACCAGGAACGCCAAGCCGTCCACGACCCAGTCGCGGGTGGTGCGGCGCGGGTGTGCCCGGTCACGTTCGCCCGGCACGACCAGCTCCCCCGGCAGCAGCCAGGGGTGTTCCGGCACGGCGAGGCTGGTCACGGCACCCATGCTAGGCAGCCGACGGGCACCACGACCAGCTACCAAAGTCGAGACCCGAACGTCGACCAAGGTCGGTACGACACCTACCGGCGGCCGCAGCGGATGGCCGGGCGGCGCGGGCACGCTCAACGGCATGATCACGGTAGAGAACCTCACCAAGCGGTACGGGCCACACCCGGCCGTGGACGACGTGTCGTTCCGGTGCGAGCCGGGCACCGTCACCGGCTTCCTCGGCCCCAACGGCGCCGGCAAGTCCACCACCATGCGGATGATCTGCGGACTCACCGCCCCGACGGCCGGCCGCGCCACCGTCTCCGGGCACCCGTACCGGGAGCTGCCCAACCCGGGGCGGGAGGTCGGGGTGCTGCTGGACGCCTCCGCCCAGCACGCCGGGCGCACCGGCCGCGAGGCGTTGACGCTGTCCGCGTACACCATGGGGTTGGACCGGCGCGAGGTCGCCGCGAAGCTCGACCTGGTGGGGTTGAACGCGGTGGCGGCGAAGCGTCGGGTACGGGCGTACTCGTTGGGCATGCGCCAGCGCCTCGGCCTGGCGCAGGCGCTGCTCGGCGACCCCCGGGTGCTGATCCTCGACGAGCCGGCCAACGGCCTGGACCCGGAGGGGATCTTCTGGATGCGCGGCCTGCTGCGCGACTTCGCCGACCGGGGCGGCACCGTGCTGCTCTCCTCCCACCTGCTGCGTGAGGTGGAGGCGGTCGCGGACCGGCTGGTGGTGATCGGGGGTGGCCGGATCGTGGCCCAGGGCGACAAGAACGAGCTGCTGTCGGGGGGCGGCACTGTGGTCCGGGCCCGCGACGGCGCGGCGCTGCGTCGCGCGCTGGAACTGGCCGGACTGAGCGCGGCCGACGGCTCGGAGGGGCTGCTCGTGCAGGCCGACGCCGAGGCGGTCGGCCAGGCCGCCGCCGATGCCGGCGTCGCGCTGGCCGAGCTGCGCCCCGCCGGCGGCGGTGGCCTCGAACAGCTCTTCCTCACCCTGACCGCCGGCGAATCCACCAAGGAGGCCGTCCGATGACCACCACCACCGTGCCCGCCGCCGACGCCGTCGCTCCCCGGCAGCACACTCCGGCACGCCGCCCGTCGCTGCTCCGGCTCACAGTCGTGGAGCTGCGCAAGCTCGTCGACACCCGGGCCGGTCGCTGGCTGGTGATCACCATCGGCCTGCTCACCGCCGCGATCGTCACCCTGCAACTGATCTACGCGGAGGAGGTCGACCAGACCTTCCTCAACTTCTTCGTCCCCTCGCTGCTGCCGGTGTCGGTGCTGCTGCCGGTGCTCGGCATCCTGTCGATCACCAGCGAGTGGTCGCAGCGGACGGCCCTCACCACGTACGCGCTGGTGCCCCGCCGGGAGCGGGTGGTGGCCGCGAAGCTGGTCGCCGTGGCGCTGACCGCGATCGCCTCGGTGCTGACCAGCCTCGCCGTCGCCGCCGTCGGGACGCTCGTGGCGTCCGCCATCGGCGGCGCGGGCACCTGGCAGTTCGACTGGTCGCTGGTGCTGAACGCGGCGATCCTCCAGGTCACCAGCGTCTTGATGGGCGCGGCCTTCGGTCTGCTGCTGCTCAACCCGCCGCTGGCCATCGTCGGCTACCTGCTGCTGCCCACCCTGTGGGGGGTGCTCGGCGAGATGGTCAAGCCCTTGCGTGGCCCGTCCGAGTGGCTGGACACCAGCAAGACCATGGAACCGTTGTTCAGCAGCGACGCCGTCACCGGCGGGCAGTGGGGTCGGATAGCGGTGTCCCTGCTGGTCTGGATGGTCCTGCCGCTGGCCGCCGGCCTGTTCCGGACGCTGCGCCGCGAGGTGTCCTGACCATGGACCTGGCCGGATACCGACCCCGCACCGTGGTCAGCGGCGGCGTGGTCGAGCTGGTCGTCATGTGGGGTGGCTTCCCGCTGGTCGGCGCGGGCGTCGGATGGCTGCTCGCGGCGACGACCGGCTGGCTCGCCCGGCTGTCCTGGGTGCCGTTCAGCGACCTGATCGAGTGGCTGGACCGGCTGCCCGAGCCGCAGGCCACCGCCGGCACGATAGGCGTGGGTGTCCTGGCCGGCCTGGTCGTCGCCGGGCTGGGCACCGCCGAACGGCTGATCGTCACCGTCGACGCGGCGCAGGTCCGGCTGCGCCGCGCCGCGGAGAACCGGACCGTCGCGCGGGCCGACGCCCGCGTGGTCTTCCTCGCCGACAAGCACCTGGTGCTACTCGACGCCGACGGGGCGGAACTGGTCCGGGAGTCGACGGACCTGCCCGCCGCGCGGCTCGCCGCCGCCTTCCGGGAGCACGGCTGGGCCTGGACGGACGGCGACCCGCACCGGTCGGCGTACCGGCTGTGGGTGCCCGACCTGCCCGGTCTGCCGGCAGGGGCGGACGCGCTGCTGCGCGCCCGCGAGCGGGCGATCGAGCGGGATCGCCGCGACGACGCCCGGGAGCTGCGGCGCGAGCTGAGCCGGATCGGGGTGGTGCTGCGCGACGAGGGCAAACGCCAGTACTGGCGGGCCGTCGCCCTGGGTGCGGGACGACCGACTTCGGCCGAGCGGGAGCCGGAGGGGCGGTAGCGTCTGTCCCAGAGAGATCCTGGGAGCGCGCGATGACCGAGCAGCAGCCGTACCGGGTGGTGTCCCGACACCCCGGCTTCGAGCTGCGCCGCTACCCGGCCCACCTGGTGGCCGAGATGCGGATCCAGGCATCCTTCACCCGGGCGCCGATCGAGGCGTTCCGGCCGCTGGCCGCCTACATCGGCGGCGCCAACCGGGCCCGGCACCCGATCGGGTCGGCCGCGCCGGCGCTGTCGGCGGCCAGCGACTCGGAGAAGATCGCCATGACCGTGCCGGTGGTCCAGATCGAGGGCGAGTGGCCCGGCGCGTACCTGATCCAGCTCGTCATGCCGGCCACCTTCACGACTGCCACCCTGCCCGAGCCGGTGGACGCCCGGGTACGCATCCACGAGGTCCCGGCACGCCTGGCGGCGGCGATCCGCTTCTCCGGCCGGTGGACCGAGCGGGCGTTCAGCCAGCGGGCCACCATGCTCGGCCGGTCGGTGACCGCCGCCGGGCTGCAACCCACGGGCGCGATCAGGTACGCGCGCTTCGACCCGCCGTGGAAGCCGTGGTTCCTGCGCCGCAACGAGGTCGTCCTGCCGGTCGTCGAGTAGCTAGCGCGCGGGGCGGTGTCGCAGCGACCGCCACGTCGGCAGTACGCTCGCCAGCGTCGCGAGCAGCAGGCACAGCCCCACCACCCCGGCCACCACCGACCACGGCACCACCAGGTCGACGGGGGCCCCGACCTGCTCGGCGAGGCCGGCGCGAATGCTGAGCAGACCGACGAACGCGACAGCCCCACCGAGCAGCGCACCGATCATCACCACCAGGGCGGACTCGGCCGTGACCAGCCAGATGACCTGCCGCCGGGTCGCCCCGGCCAACCGGATCAGCCGCAGGTCGGCGGCTCGGCCGGCGGCGGCCAGCAGCAACGTGTTGGCCACGGCGATGGCGCCGTAGCCGGCCGACACACCGATCAGCAGCAGCGTGAAGAGCCAGACGAGACGGTCCTCGGCAGCGTCGGCCTCCGCCGCCCAGGCGGCGACGTCGACGATCCGTGCGCCGACCGGAGGCTCGATCCGGTCCCGGACGTACACCGTGGACGTGAGCGCCGACGGGTCGTGCGCCCGCACCACGGCCCGGGGCAGGAGCAGGTCGCCGGGGAGCGAGGCGTCGGTGACCACGGCGACGACGCGCAGTGACACCGACGTCCCGTCCGCGAAGACCACCACGTACGGCTCGGACGGCCGCAGGTTCGCCGCGGCGGTCACCACCACAGTGTCGTCGCCGCGCAGGTCGTCGAGCGTGCCGGCAACGACGGTGAGCGCCCGGTTCGCGGCGGCGAAGCCGGCCGGGTCCACACCGAGCGCGGTCAGTGGACGGTCCGTCGGCCCAGTTCCGGGGTCGGTGCGGAAGACGGTGGTCGGCAGGAGGGCGGTGCCACCGGTCGCGGTGACTGCCTGCTCCGACAGTCCCGGCGTCCGGTCGGGCACGACGATCCAGCCGGCGTTCACGTTGTCCGCCCGACCTGCCGCGTACGCCGCGGTGGTGGTTCGCACCATCCCGGACACCAGCACCGCGAAGGCGACAGTGAGCAGCACCGGGGCGGCCGTCGACGCCGTCCGCCGGGTCGCGGTGAGCGCCGCGCCCCGGACCAGCATCCCGACCGCGCCGCCGGAGCGCCGCACCGGAGACCGCAGCAGCCGCACCACCGGCCCGACGACCGCCGGGGACAGCACTGTGGCACCGGCCACCAGCGCCATCACCGCGTAGAGGGCGTACTGCGCCGCGACGCGGGCCTCGCCGGCGGTCGCCGTCCCGACGCTGAGCGCGACACCCGCCGCGACGAGCAGCGCCCCGGTGACGACGCGCGGCCGTCCCATCGGCCGCTGTTCCACAGCCGCCTCGCGCAACGCCTCCAGCGGGCGGACCCGCGCTGCCCGGCGCGACGCCGACCAGACGGCCAGCAGCGCGATCACCGGCCCGGCGGCGAGCGAGACCGCGACCGGCCAGGGGGCGTACCGGACCCGGAAGGTCGTCGGCTCGAACCCGACATCGACGAGGAGTCGACCCAGGAGCGGGGCGAGCACCGCGCCGACCAGCAGGCCGACGAGCCCGGCCGACGCGCCGACGACGAGCGCCTCGACGTGGACCATGCGGCGGACCTGACGTCCGGTGGCGCCGACGGCACGCAGCAGGCCCAACTCACGGCGGCGCTGGGCGATGGTGAACGCGAAGGTGGAGGCGACGACGAACACCGTGACGAAGCCGGCGAGAACAGCCGTACCGGTGAGCACCTGCATGCCGATCCAGCGGATGCGGGCGTCGTCGCGCGGCTCCAGCGCGCTCCGCGCGTCGCCGGTCAGCACCCGCCCGTCACCGCCGACGACACCACGAGCCGCCGCGGCGACCCGCTCGGGGTCGGCGCCCGCCGTGAGCACCAGCCCGATGGCCCGGACGCCGGGCGCGAGCGCGGCGGCGACCTCGTCCGCGACATGGACGCCGTGCCCGTCGACCAGACCACTGACGGTGTACGCCTCCGGACCCGCCGCCGTCAGCAGGGTGACACGCGCGCCGGTCCGCAACCCGAGCGCACTGTCGACGACCACCTCACCGGGCCGGCGGGGCGGCTCGCCGGCCGTGCGGCGCAGTCCACCGAGCTGGGCGCTGGACCAGCCGTGCCCCTGGTGGGCGTCCTCCCGCCCGGCGTCGGCTGCCGGAGGCCGTCCGTCGACGAGCGGCTGGGCGTAGAAGGTCCGGTCCGGCACCGCCGCCGCGACACCGGGCAGGGCGGCCAGCCGGCCGACGAGTTCCGCCGCAGCCGTTGCGGACCAGGGCCGGGTCGGCGCGAACGAGTCGGCCGACGCGCCCGCCTCGGGGCTCTGCACCACTACCGCCGCCCGCGCCAACCGGTCCGGCACCTGCGGACGTCCGGAGGCGAGCAGCAGGGTGGCCGCCGACACCAGCGCGACTCCGACGGCGACGGCCACGAACGCGCTGGCCGACCGCCGGACGCTCAGCACGACGACTCCGCGACGGTCTCCCGCTCGGCGATGCGTGCGGCGACGGCGGCGGCGGTTATCCCGCCGGTCAACTCGTCGACGACGCGACCGTCGGCGAGCAGGAGGACCCGGTCGGCGTACGCGGCGGCGGCGGGATCGTGGGTCACCATCACGACTGTCTGCCCGTGGTCGTCGACGAGCCCGCGCAGCAGCCGGAGCACCTGCCGGGACGCGGCACTGTCCAGTGCCCCGGTCGGCTCGTCGGCGAACACCACCACCGGCCGGGTGATCAACGCGCGGGCCACGGCGACGCGCTGCTGCTCGCCGCCGGACAGCTCGCTCGGCCGATGCCCGGCCCGGTCGGCGAGGCCCACCGCGTCGAGCGCGGCGGCGACGTCCGCGGCCGGTGGGCGGCGGCCGGCCAGCCGCATCGGCAACTCGACGTTCTGCGCGGCGGTCAACGTGGACACCAGGTTGAACGCCTGGAACACGAAGCCGACGCGGTCGCGCCGCAGCCGGGTCAGCTCGTCCTCGCCGAGGTCGTCGAGGCTGATGCCGTCGATCGTGACGGTCCCCTCGGTCGGGCTGTCCAGCCCCGCCGCGCAGTGCAGCAGGGTGGACTTTCCCGAGCCCGAGGGGCCCATCACCGCCGTGAACGTCCCGCTCGCGAAGCTTGTGGTCACGCCGTCGAGCGCCGTCACCTGTCGGGTCCCGGCGCCGTACACCGCTCGCAGCCCCGTCAGGGTCACCGTGGATGTGGTCATGACCGACACGGTGCCGGTTCGGGCGGGTGCGGCGCGTCGTGCCGGCGCGGACACTTTCCGGCCCGCCCTCGGTAGGAGGCGGAGGCCCGCGGGCACGGGCGGATCGTCCTCGGGGATGACCCCCCACGGGTGGACGCGGTCCGGCTCACCGGCCGATACGGTCGGACAGGTGACCGCTCTCCTGTTGACCCGACGGCTGCGACCGGTGGACCTGTACGTCGTGGACGCCGTGCTCGCCGTGGCGGTCGGTGGGCTGCTCTGCCCGTACGCGGCTCTGGAGTCACCGCTGCGCGGGGGCGTGCACGAGCCGCTCTGGGTGTCGGTGCTCGTCGGGATGGCCCTCGGCCTGCCGCTGGCCGCCCGCCGACGGTGGCCGATCCCCGTCGCCGTCGTGATCAGCGCCGTCACCACCGGCGCCCTGATCACCGGGGTGATCCCCAACTTCGCCGCCGCCGCGCCGGCCCTCGCCATCGGCCTGTCCTTCTACACGGTGGCCGTGTCGACCACCACGCGCCGCTCGCTGTTCAGCGCGGCCGGTTGTCTCGCTCTGGTGAGCGTCGCCCTGGTGCTGACCGCGGGCGACCTCTGGTCGCGGACCGGCGCGGTCGTCTACGCCGCCGTCATGATCGCGCCGGCCTGGGTGATCGGCTGGCTGCTCCGGGAGCGACGTGCCCTCGCCGCCCGGCAGGGCGAGCACCTGGTCCGGCAGGCCGCCGCCGAGGAGCGGTTACGGGTGGCACGGGAGCTGCACGACGTGGTCGCGCACACGCTGAGCCTCATCGTGGTGAAGGCCGCCGTCGCCAACCATGTCGCCGAGGCCGATCCCCGTGAGGCGGGGGCCGCGCTGCGGGTGATCGAGGAGACCGGCCGCACCGCGCTCACCGACGTCCGGCGCGTGCTGGGCGTTCTGCGCGAGGGCACCCCGTACGCCCCGACGCCGGGCCTGGACGAGTTGCAGGTGCTCGCCCGGCAGGCGGCGATCGGCGGTGTCGACGTCCGACTCGACGTCCGGCGGGAGGAGTCGATCGGCGCGGTGCCGGAGTCGGTGGGCCTCACGGTGTACCGGATCGTGCAGGAGGCGGTGACGAACGTGGTGAAGCACGCGGCACCGGCGGCCTGCCGGGCCACGGTGACCGTCACGCCCGACGAGGTACGGGTGGAGGTGACCGACGACGGCCGACGGCCGGTCCTGATCGGCGGGGAGGGGCACGGGTTGATCGGCATGCGGGAACGGGTGGCGTTGCACGGGGGTGAGTTCCGGGCCGGGCCGCGCTCCGACGGCGGCTTCGCCGTGACGGCAAGCCTGCCGTACCGGGTGGCCGCGTGATCCGCGTGCTGATCGCCGACGACCAGGCGTTGCTGCGCGGCAGTTTCCGGCTGCTTGTCGATCTCGCCGGGGACTGCACGACTGTCGGCGAGGCGGGTACCGGCGCGCAGGCCGTCGCATTGGCCGGACAGCACCGGCCGGACGTGGTGTTGATGGACGTCCGGATGCCGGAGATGGACGGTATCGAGGCGACCCGGCGGATCTGCGCCGACCCGGCGACGGCAGGCACCCGGGTCATCATCCTGACCACGTTCGACCTGGACGAGTACGTCTACGGGGCGCTGCGCGCGGGCGCCAGTGGCTTCCTGCTCAAGGACACCCCACCAGCGGACCTGCTGGCCGGAATCCGGGTGGTCGCCGCCGGTGAGGGCCTGCTCGCGCCGACGGTGACCCGCCGGCTGATCGACGAGTTCGCGCGGCAGCCGGAGCCGACCCGGCCACTGCCCCGGCAGCTCGACGGGGTGACCGATCGGGAACGGGAGGTGCTCGCGTTGATCGCCCGGGGCCTGTCCAACGCGGAGTTGGCCGCGCACCTCAACCTCAGCCAGGCCACCGTGAAGACGCACGTCGGGCGGTTGCTGACCAAGCTGGCCCTACGCGACAGGGCGCAACTGGTCATCGTCGCGTACGAGACGGGCCTGGTCGGGCCGGGCCGGTCGGGGTGACTCAGGAGGGTAGGCGCGGGAGCACCCGCGGAGAGACGCTCCCGCGCTTACCAAGATCAGCTGACGTACACCGACGCGCTGGTCGCCGACTGGAAGTCGGTCGAGGTGCCGGGGTAGACGACTCGCCAGTAACCGGCCGTCTTCTTGTAGATCGACGTGGCGAAGTCGTAACTGCCGCCCGCGTAGATGGTTGCCGGGGTGGCCCAGGTGCCGTCTTCGCCGGTCGCCGAGAACTGCACCTTCAGCGGCACCGTCCCCGGGGAGATCCCGCCGTTGAACTCCATTTCGCCGCTGAGCGCCACGGTCGTCGCGTTCTCCCGGACGGCCGAGAAGCTCCGGAAGGCGGCCGGTTGCAGCACGGAGATGTTCGTGCTGGCGGTCACGGAGCTGACGAACTCGTCGTTCATCGAGTAGCCGACCTGGAGGCGGCCGCTCTGGTACGGGGAGACGGTCAGCGAGTATCGCCCGTCCGCGTCGGTGGTGGCGGAGCCGAGGAACGTCTGGCAGTAGTCGACACTCGAGCAGAGGGAGACCACGGGCTGCACACCGGGCACCGGCACCCAGCCCTCCGGCGTCCGCCAGGTCAGCTGGCCGCTCACCGTGACGGTCTCATCCTTGAGGATCTTGGGTCGATCCGCCCCGATGGTGATCCGCATCGGCCGCTTGGTGATCGCGATGGTGGTCTCGGCCGACCGCGACGAGCCGTGGAAGAGATGGTCGTTGTCATAGCTGTAGGCCGCGTACACCATCTCGTCCTTGCGGCCGATCGTGACCGTGCCGGTGAAGGAACCATCGGCCCTGGTGGTGACCGCGTCCCAACTGAGGTCGGCGTTCACCGACATGGGGAACTTCCCCAGTGACCTGATCTCGCGGCTGCCCGGCCAGCGGCCCTTGAGCCATCCCCGCACCGTCACGTTGCGGTTCTCATAGGTCACCGTGGTGCGGTTCAGCGTGACGTTGTCGAAGAACGTGACCACCGAGTAGTCCAGGTCGCCGGCATCGGTCTGGGTGACGTGGTGCCCGGCCTCGTCGCTGACCTCCACGTCGACCCGGTAGTAGCCGAGCTTGTCGAGGATGATCGGATTGGATCGCCACACGCCGTCCCGCTCGGTGCCGGACTGGAGGTAGAAGTTCTCCTGAACGGCAACCTCCGCCCCGGTGTTGTAATCGCGGATGTGCGCACGGACATCGGTGACGTCGCTGGGCGACGTGATGGACACCAGCAGCGTGCCCCGATCGAGGTCGTAGTCGCTGTGGGCGGACGTGACGATCGGAACATCGTCGGCGTGTGCGGTCGCGGGAAGCCCCACGATCGCCGTCGCCGCGGCGACGGCGATCGCCACGGCAAAACGGGAACGGATCAAAGCTGACCTCCAGGAAAGACCGGCGATTCGCTGAGTGGCGGCCGGCAGTGGGAGCCTATCGATCCCGTCCGACAGCTCCGCGCACACCGCTAGGCTGACGCCGTACCCATGTGGACGTAGGAGGACGGGATGACCCGGTACGTCGCCCTGCTGCGCGGAGTCAACGTCGGCAGCGTCCGGCTGGCGATGGCCGACCTGCGCCGGATCGTCACCGACCTCGGCCATGAGGACGTCACGACGTACCTGCAGAGCGGCAACGTGGCCTTCGGCAGTTCGGTCCGCGACGCGGAGAAGCTGGCCGCCGGGATCGAGCGGGCGCTCACCGACGAGCTGTCGTTGACAGTGCCGGTGCTGGTGCGCAGCGGCCGGGAGCTGGCGGCGGTCGCCGGCGGCAACCCGTACGCCGACCGCGAGGACGACCCGAAGAGACTGCTGGTGGCCTTCCTCGCCACCGCTCCAAGGGAGTCCACGGTGGATGCTCTCACCGTGCCCGGCGGTGAGAACGTGTCGTTCACGGTGACCGGCCGGGAGGTGTTCCTGCACTTCCCCGACGGCGGCTACGGCCGGTCGAAGTTCACAAACGCGTACCTGGAGAAGAAGCTCGGCGTGGTGGCCACCACCCGCAACTGGAAGTCGGTGCGTGCCCTGGCGGAGCTGGTCGCCGGCTGACCGGGCGGGCGCGGGCGCCCGCCCGGATCCGGTCAGAAGTGGTACGCGGTCTCGTACTCGGGCACCAGCACCCGGCTGCGCGGCGAGATCCGACGCACCGCCGCGATCATGTCGTCGAGCCGGGCGCGGTCGGCAGGTGCCACGACCGGCGGATTCTGCAACGGCGTCTCGAAGTTGTCCCAGTGCACCGGCACGACGACCTTCGGGTAGTCCAGACCGGCCAGCAGCCGGGGCAGGTAGTCGCCTGTGGTGGTGGCGCTCTGCATGGCCACCATCGCCACGTCCGGCGCCAGGCCGGAGAGGTTGCGCTCGGCCACGTCGCTGGCCCCGGTGAAGTAGACCGACGGGCCGCGTTCGACCCGCAGCAGGTATCCCAGCGTGTCGCCCTCCGGGAGGTCCGCGATGGTCGCGGGCCGCGCCGGCTGGCTCACCCGCACCCCGGGGAAGGCCACGGAGTACGACGCGTTGCGGCTGTGCAGCGAGCCGACCACCTCGATGCTGTGGTCGCCGAAGTCGAGCACCTCCCCGCCCTTCACGGCGCTGAGCTGCGTCGCCGGCACCCCGTAGGCCAACCCCAGGTGGTACGCGGTGAGCGTGCCGAACACCCGCGCGCCGGTGCGCCCCGCGATGTACGGGACGTCCATGAAGTGGTCCCAGTGGGTGTGCGTGACCAGGACGGTCGTGGCCTTCTCGACGCGCGGATCGATCACGTCGGCGCGCACCGTCAACGGGGCGTCGGTCTTGAACGCGCCGGCGAACAGCCCGGTGTCGATGCGGCTGAGGAACGGGTCGACCAGGACTGTCCGGTCGGCGATGTCGATGCGCCAGCCGGCCGTACCCCACCAGCGGAAGCTGACCGCGCCGGTGCGGCGGGCGGCGGGTGTCGGCGCGGCGGCCGGCGGCGCGGCCTGGGCCGGGGTGGTGGAGGTGGCGGCGAGGCCACCGGCCGAGACCAGGGCGGTGGTGGCTGCGGCGTCGCGCAGGAAGCGGCGGCGGTCGAGGTTGGACATGCGGATCTACTCCCCGTGTTCGGGTGATCGGTCGACACGAGCCAACCAGCGCCACCGCGTCCCGGTCCAAGATCGAACGCCGCCACCTCCGATACGTCCCGGCATATCGTGCCTGCTCAACGGCTGCCTGTCGGCGCTCGGACGCGCGGAAAACTCAGCCGCCGCGCAGCGCCTCGACGGCCGTGCGGGCGGCCCTACCCATCGCCAGGTCCACGTCGATCCGGCGCGGGGTCAGCTCGTCGGCGCGGGCGAAGACGGCGATGGCGTACCGGCCGCCGTCGGGGTATTCGGCAACGCCGGCCTCCAGGTGCAGGCCGGGCAGGGTGCCGGTCTTGCCGGACACGCGGACACCGGGCGGAAAGCCGGCCGCGAGCCGGGTCCAGAAGATCTGCCGAGCCATCCAGGCGCGAACCATCGCGCAGGCGGCCGTCGACCCGGCCTCGTCCCGCCAGATCAGGGTGAGCAGCCGGGTGATCTCCCGGGCGGTGCTGCTGGTGGTGTGCGCGGGGTCGAAGACCCGCATCGCCCGGACCCGCTCCGCCGGCAGCGTCGGGAAGATCCGCGCGAACTCCACCTCGGTCCGTGCGCCCACGTCGGCGAGCATCAGCTCGACCAGCTCCCGGGGACCGCCGAGGACGCGGGTACGGGTCAGCCCCAGCTCGGCGGCGAGCATCGGCAGCAGGTCCGGGCCGACCCGACGCAGCAGCAGGTCGGCGGCCGTGTTGTCGCTGACCGACACGGCGAAGTACGCGAGGTCGCGCAGCGACACCTCGGCGTCGTCGGCGCAGCCGGCCAGCCCCCACCCGCCGAGCCGGTCGGCGGCGGTGACCAGCACCCGTTCGGTGGGGTCGAGCTGGCCGGCGTCGACCTGCCGGGCGAACTCCAGCACCAGCAGGATCTTGAAGATCGACGCGATCACCACCTGCTCGTCGGCACGCACCCCTACCTGCCGGTCCACGGCGCCCGCGTCCACCGCGTCCAGGTCGACGACGTGCAGGCTGGCCGTCACCCCGACGCCCGCGAAGATCGTCTCGATCCGCTCCCCCACATCCACCCGGGCACGGTATCCAGTGGGGCTGTTCCGCCGCTGGCGTAGGGTCCGGCCGTGGACCTGCTCCGGCACCTGCGGCACTTCGTGGTCGTCGCCCACGAGCTGCACTTCGGGCGGGCGGCCGAACTGCTCGGGATGGCCCAGCCGCCGTTGAGTCAGTCGATCCAGCGGCTGGAACGGGAGCTCGCGGTCGAGCTGTTCGACAGGTCCCGCCGCCAGGTGCGGCTCACCACCGCCGGCGGTCTGCTGCTCGCCGAGGCGGAGGAGCTGCTCGCCGGCGAGGGCCGGCTGCGCAACCTCATGGGGCAGGTCCGCGCGGGTGAGCTGGGCGTCCTGCGTGCCGGTGTGCCGCCGGAGACCCCGGCGGTGACGCTGCGCGCCCTGCTGGACCAGCTCACCTGTCGGGCGCCGGGCCTGGACGTGGAGCTGCACGAGCTGACCACCGCCGAGCAGGTACGGATGCTCACCGAGCGGAGGTTGGACGTCGGGCTCGTGCACCATCCGGTCGAGGCGGACGGGCTGCGCTTCGGCGCCCCGGTGGACGTACCCCTGGGTGTGTTGCTGCCGCGGACCTCGCCGCTGGCACGCGGCCGGGAGGTGCCGCTCGCCGCGCTCGCCGACCTGGACCTGGTGGCCGCGCCCCGGGCCACCGCGCCGGGCTGGCACGACCACCTGCTCGCGGTGTGCCGGCGACACGGGTGGCGGCCGGCGCGGGTGCGGCCGGCGCGTAACCCGGAGTTCCTGTTCGGGCTGGTGCTGGCCGGTGGCGGCGTGGCCGTGGAGCCGGCGACGCTGGCACGCCGGGAACCCCGGATCGCGTGGCGGCCGATCGCCGACACCTCGCTCGCGAAGCGCACCTCGGCGGTCTGGCCGGAGCGGGCCGCGCACCCGGCGGCGCCGATGGTCGGGCAGCTCGCCGCCGAGGTGCTGGCCGCCGCCGAGCCGGCACCGCCCACGCCGTCGACGCCGCCCCCGGTGCCGGCGGAACGGCCCTGGCCGGTGTTGTTCGACACGACCGGGTGAACCGGACCGACGTTGCGCTCGTCACCACGTGTTGGGCGGTGGATCCTTCGCCCGCCCGGGTATGGATGACGGATACCGAAGACGCGAAGGAGCCGCAATGGCGAACACGATTCCTGACATCAGCCTGAACGACGGCACCACCATCCCGCAGCTCGGCTTCGGGGTGTTCCAGATCGAGCCGAAGGACACCGTCGCGGCGGTGACCACGGCGCTGGAGACCGGCTACCGGCACATCGACACCGCCGAGATGTACGGCAACGAGGCCGAGGTCGGCGAGGCGGTCCGCGTGTCCGGCCTCGACCGGGGCGACGTCTACGTGACGAGCAAGCTGAACAACGGCTTCCACCGCCCGGACGACGCCCGCAAGGCGTTCGACTCGACGCTGTCCGCGTTGAAGATGGACTACATCGACCTGTTCCTGATCCACTGGCCGCTGCCGACGCTCTACGACGGCGACTACGTCTCGACCTGGAAGGTGCTGGAGGAGTTCCAGCGCGACGGTCGGGCCCGCTCGATCGGCGTGTCGAACTTCCAGGTGGCACACCTGCGGCGGCTGGCCGACGAGGCGAGCGTGGTGCCGGCGGTCAACCAGATCGAGGCGCACCCGTACTTCGTCAACGACGAGGTCCGCGCCTACGGTCGCGAGCACAACATCCTCACCGAGGCGTGGTCGCCGATCGCGCAGGGCAAGGTCCTGAACGACCCGACGGTGGTGGACATCGCCGAGCAGCTCGGCCGTACCCCGGCGCAGGTGGTGCTGCGGTGGCACGTGCAGCGCGGCGACATCATCTTCCCGAAGTCGACCACGCCGAAGCGGATCGAGGAGAACACCCGGATCTTCGACTTCGAGCTGGACGACGCGGCGATGGAGCGGATCACCGGGCTGGACAAGGGTGAGGCCGGGCGGACCGGCCCGAACCCGGACACCTTCGCCTACGTACCCCGCTGACGCTCGCCTGCTGGTGCTGCCGCTCGGTCAGTGCGCTGACCGAGCGGCAGCACGATCGCCCTCGGGGTCAGGTGCCGACGCGCTCGGCCAACCGGCGGAACACCGCCTGGGTCGGCGAACCCGGCTCGGCGACGTAGACGATCAGCCGCTGCTCGGTCTCCGGCACCAGCAGCACACGGCACTCGAACTCCAGCGGCCCCAGCTCGGGATGCGCCACCCGCTTCACGACGGGACGGCGCTCCTCGACGTCATGCTCGGCCCACAGCCGAGCGAACCGGGGCGAGGTGCCGAGCAGTTCGGTGACCAGCTCGCGGATCGCCGGGTCCGCCGGGTAGCGGCCGTAGGCGGCCCGCAGGTCCGCCACCGTGCTGTGCACGAACCGGCGTGCGTCGGCGTCGGTCCAGTGGGCGTCGGTCATCGGCTGCCGGAACGTCCAACGGATCATGTTGCGCTCCGCGTCCGGCACGGCCGCGAGATCCCCCACGAAGTGCGTGGCCAGACGGTTCCAGGCCAGCACGTGGTACGCGGCGTCGACGAGGTACGCCGGCGACTCGGTCATGGCGTCGAGCAGGTGCCGCAGCCCGGGGGTCACCTCCCGGCTCGGGCCGACGGTCGAGGGCGCGTGCTCCCCGGCGATCCGGAACAGGTACTCCCGCTCGTCGCGGCTCAGCAGCAGCGCCCGGGCCATCGCGGCGAGCACCTGCCGGGACGGGTGTGGGCCACGGCCCTGCTCCAACCGGATGTAGTAGTCGATCGACATCCCGGCGAGCTGGGCGACCTCCTGCCGACGCAGCCCGGGGGTGCGCCGACGCGTCCCCTCGGGGAGGCCGACCTCGGCGGGGCTCAGGCGGGCGCGGCGGGTGCGCAGGAACGCCGCCAGTTCGTCACGCCGCAGGCCGCTGCTCGTCATCACACCAGCATGCCCCGGGCGGGGCCGGCCAGGGTGGTACCGCCGGTCCCAGCCTCGGCCCGTCCCTGTCCACCTGCCGTCGGCGGGGTGAGGCTCGACGGCATGACGAACATGATCGCCCTGATCACCGGGGCCAACAAGGGAATCGGCTTCGCCACCGCACGACAGCTCGGCGGCCTCGGGATGACAGTGCTGGTGGGCGCACGCGACGCCGAACGCGGCCGGGCGGCGGAACGGGAGCTGCGCGACGGCGGCGCGGACGCGCGGTTCGTGCCGCTTGACGTCACCGACGCCGAGTCGGTGGCCGCCGCCGCGAAACTGGTGGAGACGGAGTACGGCCGGCTGGACGTGCTTGTCAACAACGCGGGCATCGTCCTCGCCGACGGCGAGCGAGGGCTGCCCAGCGAGACGACTGTGGCGACGCTGCTGCGGGTGTACGAGACGAACGTGGGCGGGGTGGTGACCGTCACGAACGCGCTGCTGCCGCTGCTGCGCCGGGCGCCGGCAGCCCGGATCGTCAACGTCTCCAGCGAGGTCGGCTCGATCGCGGTGATGACCGACCCGAACGGCGCGCTGTTCGAGTTGACCTCGGTGCCGTACCCGTCGTCGAAGGCGGCGTTGAACATGCTCACCGCCATGTACGCCAAGGAGCTGCGCGACACCCCGATCAAGGTGAACGCGGCGAACCCCGGCTACTGCGCCACCGACCTGAACGGCAACAGCGGCTTCCGCACCGCCGAGCAGGGTGCCGAGGTGAGCGTGCGCCTGGCGACGCTGCCGGCCGACGGGCCGAGCGGACTGCTGTGGGGCTTCCAGATGGACGCCGGCGGCGGGTACGGCGTACTCCCCTGGTGAGGACGAGCGCTTGACCTGGAGCGCACTCCAGCCACCAGTGTGGTCCTCGGGCGCCCACCGGCAGGGCGCACGGAAGGAGATCCCATGCGGTACCGCACGATCGGCACCGACCCGGCGACCCGGCGCGAGGTAAGCGTGCTCAGCCTCGGGGCCATGCTGTTCGGCAGCGCCACCGACGAGGCCACCTCGTACGCGATCCTCGACCGGTACGTCGAGGCGGGCGGCACGTTCATCGACACGTCGGACAACTACGCGTTCTGGGTCGACGGCTCGCAGGGCGGGCAGAGTGAGGAGCTGCTCGGGCGATGGCGGCGCAGCCGGGGCATCGGCGCCGAGATCGTCATCGCCACCAAGCTGGGTGCCCGCCCACTGGCCCCCGGCACGAGTTACCTGGACAACGCCGAGGGCCTGTCGGCGAAGGTGATCCGCGAGTCGGCGCAGCGCAGCCGCGACCGGCTCGGCGTGGAGCGGCTGGACCTGCTCTACGCACACATCGAGGACCGGACGGTGCCGCTCGCCGAGACGGTGGAGGGCTTCGCCGAGCTGGTCGCCGAGGGGACTGTGGGCCTGCTGGGCGCGAGCAACCACCGGGCGTGGCGGGTGGAGCGTGCCCGGGCGCTCGCCGCAGCCGCCGGCCTCCCGGGGTACGAGGTGCTCCAGTACCACCGCAGTTACCTGCCCAACCGCACCGACCTGGCCAGCGAGCTGGATCCGGACGGCGAGCCGGGCGGAGCGGGCGGCGACCTGCTCAGCTACCTGCGCGCCGAGCCGGAGCTGACCCTGGTGGCGTACTCGCCGCTGCTCAAGGGGGCGTTCACCCGGGCCGACAAGCCGCTCAGCTCGGCGTACGACCTGCCGAGCGCGCCTCGGCGGCTGGCCGTCCTGCGGGAGGTGGCGGGGCAGACCGGCGCGACTGTGAACCAGGTGGTGCTCGCCTGGCTGCTGGGCGGTGACCTGCCGTCGATTCCGCTTGTGGGAGCGTCCTCGGTGGCCCAGCTTGAGGAGAGCCTGGCCGCCGTGGAGCTGGAGTTGACCGCCGAGCAGCGACACCGCCTCGACACCACCTGGTGACCGGCGACGGCCGCCCCGCCGACCTCAGTCGTCGGTCGGCGGGGCGGTCAGGTCGAGCTGCCAGTCGTTGGCACGCATCATCTGCCCGGGCGGGTACTCGAAATTCGTCTCTCCGAGCAGCGTGAAGCCCGCCTTGCGGCAGACCGCGTTCGAGGCGGGGTTGTCGACCGAGGGGTAGGCGTGCGCGTGGCGACGGTCCCGTCGGGCGCGGGCCACGTCGAGAGCCGCGCGCACCGCGGCGGTGGCCAGCCCCTGCCCCCGGTACGCGGGCAGCACCGCCCAGCCCAGCTCGTACACCTGTTTGTCGCGCCACTCGCGGGCCCAGTAGCCGACGCTGCCCGCCCGCGCGCCGTCCGGCAGCACAAGTGTGAACATGCACCCCTGCCCGCCCTCCGCGAAGTGCACGTACCTGTCGTGCCGGGCGAGCACCTGCTCGTCGGTCTCCGGGCCGCCGGTGTGTCGGCGCGTGTCAGGTGAGTTGAGCTGCCGCAGCAGATCGAGATCATCCTCGTGCCACGGCTCGATGCGTAGCTGCGCCATTCCGTCCCCTTCGTCGACCCCAGTCAAGCCGATCCCACCGACATCGCGTTCCGAAACAGCGCCCGCTAGATCCGATCTAGCGGGCGGTCTGCCGTCACCTCGCGCCTTGCGGTGGGGCGGCGTCGTTGATCTCACCAACCACGGCGCTGCGCGTCTGTGCACACGTCGGACGAGAGGTACGAATCATGAATAGACGTTCCACCGGCCTGGCCATCGAGGCCGAGGGGCTCACCCGCTCGTTCGGGGAGACCCGGGCGCTGGCCGGCATGGATCTGCGGGTGCCCGCCGGGACCGTCTACGGCCTGCTCGGCCCGAACGGGGCGGGCAAGACCACGGCGGTCCGGGTGCTGGCGACCCTGCTGCGCCCCGACGGCGGCACCGCGCGGGTGTTCGGGCACGACGTGGTCACCGAGGCGGACAAGGTCCGCAGCCGGGTCAGCCTCACCGGCCAGTACGCCTCCGTCGACGAGGATCTGACCGGTACGGAGAACCTGGTGCTCCTCGCCCGCCTGCTCGGCCTGCGCAAGCCGGCCGCCCGCGAGCGCGCGGCGGCCTTGCTCGCCGCGTTCGGTCTGACCGAGGCGAGCGACCGCCAGGTGAAGAAGTACTCGGGTGGGATGCGGCGGCGCATCGACATCGCCGCGAGCATCCTCAACACCCCTGACCTGCTCTTTCTCGACGAGCCGACGACGGGTCTCGACCCGCGCAGCCGCAACCAGGTGTGGGAGATCGTCCGGGCCGTGGTGTCGCACGGGACGACAGTGCTGCTGACCACCCAGTACCTCGACGAGGCCGACCAGCTCGCCGGCCGGATCGCTGTCGTCGACCACGGCCGGGTGATCGCGGAGGGCACCCCGGGGGAGCTGAAGTCGTCGGTCGGCTCCGGCACCGTCCACCTGCGCCTGCGGGACCCCGGTCAGCGTCCGCAGGCGGAGCTGGTGCTCCGCGAGGCGCTCGACGTGCCGGTGCAGCTCGCCGCGGATCCGGTCGCGTTGACCGCCCGGGTCGGCGAGGCCGGCAGCGACCTCGACGCGAGCGCGCAGGCCGCCCGCGCGCTCGGTGACCTGGCCCGCGCCGGCATCGTCGTCGACGACTTCTCCCTCGGCCAGCCGAGCCTGGACGAGGTCTTCCTGGCCCTGACCGATCATCCGGCCGTGTTGGCCGACGAGCGCGACGACGAGCTGGAGGCAGCCCGATGAGCGACACCACCACCACTACCGAGCGGGCGCCGTCGGTCTACGTACCGTCCGCCGAGGCGCTGGCGACAGTCCTCGCGCCGGGCGCGCGACCGCCCCGACCCAGCGCGTTGGGCGCGTCGCTCACCTTCGGCTGGCGGGCCCTGCTGAAGATCAAGCACGTGCCGGAGCAGCTCTTCGACGTGACGGCGTTCCCGATCATCATGGTGCTGATGTTCACGTACCTGTTTGGTGGCGCCCTCGCCGACAGCCCGCGCGACTACCTGCAGTTCTTCCTGCCCGGCATCATGGTGACAAGCGTCGTGATGATCACCATGTACACCGGCATCGGCCTCAACACCGACATCGAGAAGGGCATCTTCGACCGCTTCCGTACGCTGCCCGTCTGGCGGCCGGCCGCGCTTGTCGGCATGATCTTCGGCGACGTGCTGCGCTACGTCCTCGCCGCCCTGGTCATCCTCGGCGTCGGGTTGGCGCTCGGTTTCCGACCCGACGGCGGCGTCGCCGGGGTGGCTGCCGGGATCGGGCTGCTGGTGGTCTTCTCGTTCGCGTTCTCGTGGGTGTGGACGTTCTTCGGGCTGATCCTGCGCAGCGAGAAGTCGGTGATGGGGGTCAGCATGATGGTGCTGTTCCCGCTGACGTTCCTCAGCAACGTCTTCGTCGAGCCGAGCACCATGCCCGGCTGGCTCCAGGCGTTCGTGAAGGTCAACCCGGTGACGCAGCTGGTGGCGTCGGTGCGCGCGGTGATGGCTGGCGAGTCGGACCCGTCCGCCACGATGTGGCTGCTGGCGTGGAGCGTCGGCTTCGTGCTCGTCTTCGGCACGTTGACCATGTACAGGTACAACCGCCGCTGACCGTGCCCGCGAATCACCGGGTCAGAGCCGCCAGCGCAACGGCTCGGGCGGCAGGTAGCGGCAGGTGCTGCCGGTCGAGACGGATTCGCGCAGGTGACCGCCGAGCGCCGGATGGCGTTCGTCGAGCTTGCGCAGCGTGTCCCGGATCCGCGCGGTGACCGTCTTGCGGGCCCGCTCGGCCTCGTCGCCCAGCCGCCGGCTCCGGCCGGCCAGCCCCGCCGCGGCGCGCAGCTCGTCGAGCAGCGCGCCGCGTTCGGCGTCCAGCGCGGCCGCCCTGCGCTCGTCGCCGCGTGCGGCGGCCCGGTCGATCTCGTCGTCGAGGCGGGTCAGGTGCCGCCGGTAGCGGGCCTTCGCCTCGTCGTCGAGGACCGGATCGCCGCCCATGCGGCGGGCGGCCACCAGCTCCGGTCCGGCGGCCGGGTCGAGCAGCTCCACCGCCGGCACGTCGCTGCCCGGGCGGCTCAGCAGCAGGTGCAGGTCGTGCAGACCCTTGGCGTCGGGCAGGTGCGCCACGACTCCGGCGTACGCGAGCTGCCAGACCGGCCCGTCGCGCCGGAACGCGTACCCCTCGACCGGCGGGTCGGGCGGGGTCACCTGGCGCCGCCCGACGGCCTGGCCTGCCTCGGCGGCCCGGCGCGGGAGGGCGACGTGGTCTGCCTCGGCGGCGTGGCCCGGGAGGGCGACTCGGCCCGGCCCGGCGTCCTGGGCACGGCCGGTGACCTGTCCCGGCTCGGGGCGGGCCGGTTCCGGGGTGGCGAGCCGGAGGAGCACCTGTCTCATGCCGAGGGCGGTGGCGTCCCGCGCGGTAGTGGCACGCAGCTCGGCAAGCGTCGCGGCGTCACTCGGGTCGTCGCGGCCGGCCAGGGCGTTCACCAGCCCGGCGCGGGCGATGAGCGACCAGGGTCGGGAGCCCATCCGGTCGGCGGCCTCGCGGGCCGCCGTGAATCCGGCGATCGCGTCGTCCCAGCGCTCCTCGGCGGCGTCGACCACGGCGAGCCAGTGGTCGACGGGCCCGCTGATGTCGCAGCCGAAGAGCCCCACCGCCCACCGCCCCCGGTGCGGGGTCAGCGCGGCCCGCGCGTCGCCGCAGCGCTGCGGGTCGCGGGACGCGGCGGCGGCCTGCGCGCGCAGGCGCAGCCACAGCGGTGACACCGGACGCGGGTAGCGAATGTCGGCCGCCTCGATGACAGCGGTCAGCCGCACCGCCGTCTCGTCATCACCGCGCTCGGCCGCCGTGATCGCCGACAGCAGCTCCCGGTACGGGTAGTCGGTCGGCGCCCACTCGCGCAGCAACGCGTCGATCTCGTCGAACCGCCCCTGCAACAGCAGCCGGGCCCAGCGCAGGTGATGGCCCATGAAGGCGAACTCGGCATGCCCCGGGTCGGACAGGTCGGTGATGACCGTGAACCGCTCGTCAGCCTCGGCGAAGTCACCCCGGAACGCAGCGATGATCCCGCCGTCGACGGCCGCTGCCATCCGGGGGCGGGCCAGGTCATCGTGCTGGCCCGCGGTGACGAAGGCGGTGAACTCCTCGACGAAGCGCGGGTCGCCCAGTTCCAGCAGCGCCACCCAGCGCAGCGAGGTGGCCCACAGCTCGGTCTCCCGGTCGCCCGAGCGGCGGGCCACATCCCGGAGCTCGGCGGTGAGCGCGGCTCGTGCCGCCGCGGTGCCCAGACCCCAGGTGGTGTCGTGGCGGGCCCACAGGCTGAAGGTGAGCGCCTCGTCGTCGCGGCCGGAACGGGCGATGGTCTCCGTCGCGGTGATCAGATCCGCCACCAGCGTGCCCACCGACGCGGTGGCGGCCGGCTCGCCGATCAACCGCTGGTACGCCTCGCGTACCAGGTCCGCGGCGTCGACCGAGTGGATGGTGTCCACCTGGCGGGAGCGGTGCACGGTGAGCGCGACGCGGGCCAGCAGCACCGGGTCGTCGAGCGTGCGGGCCAGCGTCGCGGCCTCGGCGAGCAGGCGCACGGCCTCGTCCCGACCGGCGTGGTGATATTGCACCTCACCGAAGTCGACGAGAAGCCGCACGCGCTGCGCCCGATCCTCGACGACCTCCAGCGCCCGGCGGAAGTGCACAGCCGCCTCGTCGGCGGCGAGCCGGGCGAACGCGTCCCGCCCGGCGGCGACCAGCAGCTCCACGACCCGGGCCCGGTCGAGCGCGGGGCCGGCCAGGTAGGCGTGGCGGGCCAGGTCGGCCGGGATCAGCCGGTCGGTAAGCGCCGTCGGCGGGTCCACCGCTCGGACCACCGCGGCGTGCCGGGACTGCCTGTCGTCGGCCGTGAGCCCGTCGTAGAGGGTCTCGCGGACCAGGTCGTGGGCGAAGGCGAACCGGCCGCCGCCCCGGCTGACCATCAGCCGGGCGGTCACCGCCTGGTCGAGCAGGCGGTCGAGCTGCGCCGCCGAGGCAGGCGCGCTGGCCGCCAGGACCTCTCGGTGGAACTCGCGGCCCAGCACGGCGGCGACGGTAAGCGCCTCGACCACCGTCGCGGGCAACTGGTCGAGCCGCCGGCGCACCGCCTCCCGGACACCGGGCGGGATGGTGCCTGTCGTGCCGTCGGCATGCCACAGCCGGGCGGTCTGTTCGACGAAGAACGGGTTGCCGCCGGTACGCCTGTGCACCTCGTCGGCCAGGTCGGCGTCGGGCGCACGCCCGGCGGTGCGCGCCATCAACGCGGCCACCTCGTCACGGGTGAGGCCGGTGAGAGTGATCGTGGTGGCCTTGGCTACCAGCGGCATCAGCAGCGGGCGTAACGGGTGCTCGCCCGCCTCGATCTCCGCGTCGCGGTACGTGCCGATCAGCAGCAGCCGCTCGAACCAGGTGTGCTGGGCGGCGAACGCCAGCAGCCGCAGGGAGGCAGGGTCGGCCCAGTGCAGGTCGTCGAGGACGACCACCACCGGCCGGTGCTGGGAGACCGCGACCAGGGCGGCGGTCACCGCGTCGTACACGGCGAACGCCTCCTGGTCGGCGACGTCCCGGGCGTCTTCCTGGACGGTCCAGGCGGCTTCGTCCTGGCCGTCGGCCTGGGCGGGCCAGGCGGCGGCGAGGTTGGGAACGTCGGCGGTGCTGGTCTCGCCGAGCAGTGCGGCGAGGGCGGGCTCGGCGTCCGGCCGGGCGAGCGCCCAGTCGTCGGCGGAGCGCCGCAGGACGCGCAGCACCTGCACCCACGGCCAGTAGCCGGGGGCGCTGTCGGAATCCCAGCAGGCCGCGCCGAGCACGAGCGCCCCGCGCCGGCGGGCCTCCCGGGCCACGGTGGTGACGAGGGTGGTCTTGCCGATCCCCGGCTCACCGGTGACCAGGACGAGACCGCCGTGGCTGGTGGCGGCCCGATCCAGCTCGGCGCGCAGCAGACCCGCGGGATGATCCCGCCCGATGATGGCGTCGCCGCCCCGCGCGTCCATGGTCCTCAGACGGTACTGGACCCCACCGACGGTGAGCGTCGAGATTTGACAGCGCAATAGCTAGCGGTTATCTATTAGCGGTCGATGTGGGGGGCGTGCCGGATGCAGGACGTGGTGCTGGCCATGCTGGCCAAGGAGCCGGCGCACGGGTACGAGCTGCGCAGCCGGATGCGCGGCGCGCTCGGTCCCCTCGGCGAGGCGATGAACGCGGGGCAGATCTACGTGACCCTGGCCCGGTTGGCGAAGGCCGGCCTGGTGACCTCCGAGCGGGCGGACGGTCTGCCGGATCGGCCGGATCGGCGCGTCTACGCGTTGACCCCGGCCGGGCAGCAGCGTGTCGCCGGCTGGCTGACCGAGGTGAGCTGGCCGAAGCCGGACCTCGCGGAATTTCACCTGAAACTGGTGGCCGCCGCGGCTGCCCGGCTGGCCGATCCGGTCGCCCTGGTGGACGCCCAGCGGCGCGAGGTGCTGCGCAGGCTGCGCGACGCCCAACGGGCGGCGTTGGAGCGGTCGGTGGATCCGGTCGCAGGATTGCTGGTGGAGGGCGTCGTGTTGCGTCTGCGGGCTGACCTGGAGTGGCTGGAGGCGTGCGAACGCATGTGGACCGAGCGCGGTCGAGCGGGACGGAGGGCGGGGGCATGAACGGGTCGATGGCGTTGCGGGCACGCGGGCTCAGCAGGTACTACGGCTGGGACAACGCGCTGGTCCGCGCGGTCGACGACGTGGACCTGGACGTGCCCACCGGGCAGGCGGTGGCGATCATGGGTCCCAGTGGGTGCGGCAAATCCACCCTGCTGCACCTGCTCGGCGGGCTACAGCGCCCCACCGACGGCGAGGTGTGGCTGGCCGACCGCCGGATCGACACGATGAGCGAGCGCGCCCTCGCCCGGCTGCGACGCGACACCATCGGCCTCGTGTTCCAGTCCTTCCACCTCATGGACGAACTGACCGCCGTGGAGAACGTCGAAATGGCCGCCCTGCTGGCCGGTCGGTCACCCGGTCAGGCCCGCCGACGCGCCCTGCACCTGCTCGACCAGGTCGGGCTGGCCGACCGTGCCTCGCACCTCCCCTCGGCCCTGTCCGGCGGCCAGCGTCAACGCGTCGCCATCGCCCGCGCGCTGAGCAACGAGCCGCAGGTCGTGTTGGCCGACGAACCCACCGGCAACCTGGACAGCGCCGCCACCCTTGAGGTGCTGCGGCTCTTCGAGGACCTGCGCGGCGCGGGGCAGACCCTCGTGGTGGTCACGCACGACGCCCGCATCGCGGCGGTCGCCGACCGGGTGATCTCCATGCGTGACGGGGCGTTCGCCGACGACAGCATGCTGGCCGGCACCGCCGTGCAGAACGGGGCATGACGTGGCGGGCCGCCTGCTGCTCGTGTGGCGGTTGCTGGTGCGAAGCCTGCGTCGGCACCGGACCGAGAACGTGCTGCTGCTGGTCGCCATCACCGCGGCGACCGCGACGTTGACCCTCGGTCTCACCCTCAACGAACTCGTCAATCGCCCGTACGAACGCACCCGATCCGCTACCGCCGGCCCCGACCTGGTGGTGGAGCCAGCATTCACCGGACCGCAGGCCCGGGACGCGCTCACCCCGCTGACGACTCTGCCCGGTGTCACCGACCACAGCGGGCCGTACCCACTGGCCTTCCTGGCGCTGACCGCCCGCGACACGACCGTCCGGGTCGTCGTCGAGGGCCGCGACGACACGCCGGCCGCCGTCGACCGGCCGGCGGTCACCGACGGCACCTGGACACGCCCCGGCGGGGTCGTCGTCGAACGCGCCTTCGCCGACGCCCTTCACCTGCACACCGGCGACACGGTCAGCGTCAACGGTCACCCGCTGCACGTCATCGGATTCGCGGTCACGGCCGCCCGGCCCGCGTATCCGCGCCCCGGGTGGCACTTCCCGGGAAGCATCACGACGGAGGGCGGCGGCCTGGTCTGGGTCGACCGCCGTGACATCGCCACGCTCGCCGGGGACCAGCCGCTGTCGTACACCTTGAACCTCAGACTTACCGACCCGCGGGCCGGCATCGCGGCGGTGGATCCGCCGGGCGGCGGCATCGGGTCCGATGCGCGATTCCACGGGTGGCGCTTCCGCACCGGGCCACAGATCGCAGAGGTCAACAGCATGTTGAATGCCCCGGCGCGGCAGGCCCTGCTGATCGGCAGCTGGCTGCTGACCGCCCTCGCGGTGACCGGTGTCGCCGGCATCGTCGCGGGCCGGGCCATCGGCCAGCGCCGCCGGGTGGGCCTGCTCAAGGCCGTCGGCGCCGGGCCCGCCATGATCGCGACCATCCACCTCGCCGAGTACCTCGTGATCGGGCTCACCGCCGCCGGCACCGGTCTGGCCGCCGGCTGGCTCGCCGCGCCCGCGCTGTTCCGCCCGGCGGCCGGGCTCATCGGCTCGGTCGGCGTCCACCCGCCGCCGCCGCGCATGGTGGTCGCGGCCAGCGCGCTCGCCCTCGGGATCGCGGTCACGGCAACCCTGGGGTCGGTGGTCCGCGCCGCCACCACCAGCACCGTCCACGCGTTGGCCGACGCCGCGACACCGCCGCGCCGCCGGCGGTGGGCCATCTGGCTGTCGCGCCGGCTGCCCACCGCTCTCCTGATCGGGGTACGCATCAACGCGCGCCGACCGCGCCGCGCCCGGCTCATCACGGTGAACACTCTGATCACCACCACCGCGATCGCCGTCGTGCTGATGGCCTTGGCGCAGGATCGCGCCCCACTGAAACTCGGCTACTCGGAGCTTCCGGACGTTCGCGACGAGCGCACCACCCAGGCGATGCTTCTCCTCGTCGGCGTGGTGTGTGTCCTGGCCCTGCTCAACACCGCCGTGAGCACCTGGACCGCCGTTCTCGACACCCGGCACCCGTTGGCGGTGGCCCGCGCGCTCGGCGCGACACCCGGGCAGGCCGGCTTGGGGCTGGCGACGGCACAACTACTTCCCGCGATACCGGGCGTGGCCGGCGGAATTCTCGTCGGCCTCGTGACCTACTTCGCCGGGGACGACAACCGGTACGCACCAGCTTCCTGGATGCTCTCGGCGGCGTTCGGAGTGCTGCTCGCCGTCGTCGCGCTCACTGCGATCCCGGCGCTGGCCGCCGCACGCCGTCCGGTGGCGGACACCCTCCGGTCCGCAGCGACCTGACCGCCGCCGCTCACCACATCGGGGGCGGGCGGTCCTGCGGAGTTGATGTCGTCCACGACTCGACCCCATCGTTACCTAACTTTCCTTATCTGGTTACGATAGGGAGCGATGACGGAAGAAATGTACTCGGTTGAACAGGTCGCAGACCGGCTCGGCCTGCACGTGCGGACGGTGCGCGGCTACATCCGCTCCGGGCGGCTGCGCGCCGTGCGGATCGGCAAGCAGTACCGGATCGCCGCCAGTGATCTCGACGCGCTCACCGGGCGGCCGCCCGTCGCCACCGTGGCCGGGCAGGCCGAGGTGTCGAGCATCGTGCAGATCGACGGTGTCGACCGGGCCGCCGCCGACCGGCTGGGCACGCTCGTGCTGGCCGGCGTCAACACCGGGCACGACCCGGCCCGGCCGATCCGTGTGCAGACCGTGCACGACGACGATCGCCGCCGCCTGAAGATCATCATCCTCGGTGATCCCGCCGGCACCGCCGAGCTGCTGCACCTGCTCGACGCCGTCCTCAACGCCGACAACGGCCTACTCGACCGGGAGGTCAACGATGCCTGACGAGATGCAGGAGCGCGCCGGAGTGCCGGTGCTGGTGTGCGACCCGGCCGGCCCGCCGGTCGCCACCGAACAGGACGCGCTGGACCTGATCGGCGCGGCCTTTCTCGGCGCCCAGGTGGTGGCCGTGCCGGCCAACCGGTTCGACGAACGCTTCTTCTCGCTGGGCACCCGCTTCGCCGGCGACGTGATGCAGAAGTTCGTCAACTACCGGATGCGGCTCGCCGTGGTGGGTGACATCTCGACGCAGCTCGCCCAGAGCTCGGCGCTGCGGGCCCTGGTGCACGAGTCGAACCGGGGCGAGCACATCTGGTTCGTGCCCGACCTCGACGCCCTCGACGAGCGCCTGCGCGCCGCGTCCTGACGCCGTCACCGGCCCTGGAAGACCGCCAGCTCCACCTCGTCGGGCTCGACGCCCCTGCTCCGGGCCTGCTCGGCGGCCCACCGCAGGTAGGCCAGCCACTCCTCCGCCAGCCAACCGTTGCGGCGGGTGACACCGGCCTCGGCGGGGAGGTGACCGGCCACGACGCGATCGAGGATCAGGGGCTGCACACCGCCCGCCCCCTGGCGGTAGCCGACGAAGTAGAGAACCTTCGTGAAGAAGGCCGGCCCCAACCAGGGCAGGCGCGCCTGGCCCGGGTCGCGGAACCGGCGGTACGCCGTGCGCAGCAGCGCCTCGTCCAACGCCGACGCCGACACCTCGTCGAGGACCCCCGCCAGACGCTGGCCCGTCGGGTCGCCGCCGAGCGACTTGGCGGCCCGCCACGGCCCGTACCCGATGGGCCCGTAACCCCACATCAGCACGGCGGCCAGCAGTTGCCGCGCGCTCGCCGACCCGGCTCGGTACGCGTCGGCGACCGCGAACACGTCCCGCCGCCAGACGTCGCCGCTGGTCGGGAAGCCGTCGGGCCAGGCATCGGCCGGCAGCCCCGCCCGCCACCGGTCAACCTGGACGGGGATCGGGCACTCCCCCGGTAGTGCTTGCCGCATGACCGCCTCCCTCAGGTCGCGAAGCAGCCCGCCGCGCTCGGGCGCCTCCGTCGCCTGCACGCTATGGCCGCACCCACCGGCCCGACCGTCCGAGAACGCCATATCGGGGTATCCGCGCTCCAGCCCCGAGACGTGACCGCCCCGCGCGTTGCGGGGCGGCCATGCCGGACAGCGGGTGGTCAGGCGGTGGCGCAGATGGCGTACGCCGTGTTGGACCAGTTGCCGGCGAACGCGTCCTCCTCGTACGCGCCCGAGTCGACAGTCGTCGGCGCGGTCGTCGTGTTGCCGTTGGGCCGGAAGTCGTCGACGACGCCCTCACCGGTGACCCCGTTCAGCTCGTAGCCGGCACCGGTCAGCACCTTCCCGACCGGGCAACCCGCCAGGACGCTGCGGAAGTCGAGCGAGTTGCTGGCGCCCACGGTGGACGTCCGGACCAGGCCGGCCAGCGGGTTGGCGCAGATGGCGTACGCGGTCGCGGACCAGCTCAGCGCGGTGGCATCCGCCTCGTAGGCGCCCACCGTGACGGCGGTGGGCGCGGTGGCGACGCCGCCGTTGGGGCGGAAGTCGTCGACGACACCCTCACCGGTGACCCCGTTGAGTTCGTAGCCCGTGCCGGTGAGCACCTTGCCGACGGGGCAGGTGGCGGTGGTCGAGTGGAAGTCGGCCGAGTCGTTGACGCTTACCGCCGACACCCGCACGAGCCCCGGCACCGGGCTGGCGCAGATCGCGTACGCGGTCACCGACCAGACGCCGGCGTACGGCTCGGCCTCGTAGGCGCCCACGGTGACGGCCGTCGGCGCGGTTGCCGGGCCTCCGTTGGGGCGCAGGTCGTCGAGGATGGCCTCGCCTGTCGCCCCGTTGAGTTCGTAGCCCGTGCCGGTGAGGACCTTGCCGACCGGGCAGGTGGCGGTGGTGGAGTGGAAGTCGGCCGAGTCGGCGACGCTGGTCGCGGAGATCCGCACCAGGCCGGGGACCGCGGCGGAAGCCGGGCTCGCCGGGGCGAGCACCGTCGCGGCAACGACGAGACCGAGCACGAGTACGGATGCTGGGGCGCCGAACCGTCGAGTCTGGCTCTGAGCACGCATGGTGTTTTCTCCCGTCTGAGACCTCGACGGCCCTGTCACGAAGCCAGGATCGAGGCCAGTGGTGATGACTGCTTGACGGTAAGTAGTCGCGCGACCAGGCGTTATCTCCAAACCGACTACGTCGCGTAACGGACGGTCGACCCCCGAGCACGAGGACTAGCCGCCCGGCGGCCGGGTACGCGTGCGGCATGGGTAGCCACAAGGAGAACAAACACGACAGTGGTGGCGAATCGGCGCGAGGTCGGCGGCATCCGGGCAGCGGCGCTCGGGGCCGCCAGGGTTCGACGGTGGAGCACTCGCCCGATCAGCGGCACCGCCGTACCGCGACCGGCTCCGCCGGCACTGAACGCGACCTCGGTCGGGCCAGGATCTCCGGCGACGGACGGATCCAACGCCAGGGCGGCTCCTGAAGCGACGTCACGTGACGGACCACCGCGTCCGAGGCGGTGGTGTCAGTCGGTGCGGGCCGCCGGCGGGCGGGTGCCCAGCAACTCGGCGAGGTTCGTCATCGCGGCCTGGAAGTCGACGCGGTCGGCGGCGTGGAACCGTCGGAAGTACCAGTCGGGCACGCGGGCCTGACCCCGCCGACTGTGGAAGATCAGATCCTGGATCTGTCGGGCGAGGTTGAGCAGGGTGGGATCGGTGGCGGGCTCATCCGCGCGGACGGCGGCGGCGATCTGCCGCTGCAGGATCACCAGGGCGCGGTCCCGTTCGGCGGCGACGTCGCGCTGACCCCGGTAGATCTCGACACCCAGCAGAAGTGCGCCGAGGGATGGGACGAACCACTGGGTCAGCAGGTCGGCCACGGTCAGGTCGGCGGTCACCGCGAAGACGACCCCGACCGCCGTCCAGAACGCCACCCCGGCGAGCACTGTGTACGCGTAGCGCCGCCGGACGCGTGCACCCCACCCCAGGTTCTGGTGCTGACAGGCGAGCACGTCATACGGGTGCGGCAGGTGCGGCACCTCGTAGTAGTCGCGGAGGTATCGCTCGTCGCCCCGGTAGGCGCGGTCGAGCCGGCTCACCTCCTCCGGGCCGACGGGCTCGCCCGCCGCCACCGTGTTCCAGGGCAACTCGAAGAGGCGTACGTCGAACATCTCCTGGAGGGTGGCCGCGCGGCGGATCTGGCCCGCGGACCAGGAGCCGAGCCCGATCGCGTTGACGACGGCCCAGAGCGCGCCAACGGCGGTCACGCCGAGGGCCGACACGCCGGTGAAGGCGACGACCGCCCCGGCGACGCCGATGGCGACGGAGAGCGTCATCCGGAGGTTGTCGAGCCGTTGCGCCCGGCCGTGGCAGACCGACATGGCGTGCAGCAGCGCCATCATCTCGGGTCGGCGCTGCCGCTGGAGCAGGGATTGCGTGCGTTCCGTCACCGGCACCTCCCTTTTCCGTGACGATCATATATCCGCCTCTCTAGATGTCACGGATTGCGCTCTCCCGAAAGCGGAAGGTAAGCATTTATTACTTTTAGGTAGATGCGGGGGCGGCTGCGAATTACTGACGCGTTCGCCCGAAAGTTTGCGGTACCTTGAGCTTCGCGCCCACAGGCGCATCCTCATTCGGACGTGCCACCCCCGCCCGTCCGCGTCCACTTTCACCACTCGTGGAAGATCACTTTCGCCACTCGTGGAAGGTCCAACGGCGGACATGGGCGACGACCTCGTTGACGAGTTCGAACAGTACATAGAGGATGCGACGATTTCGGTCGCGCTGCGGAACTGGGCGGCCGGGCGTGACGCCACCGTCCGCCCGCCGTGTCACGGCACAAGACTGCGGGGGCGCAGCGGCGCGCAGCTGATCCCGGTGATCGTGCAGCAGAGCGACGGCCAGGACCCCGAACAGCTCTACGTCAAGGTGCTGTCGGCCACGCAGGCGCGCGAGGAGACCGCCCGGCACGCGAAGGCGGTCCGGCTCGACGCGGGCTTCGCCGAACGCCACCTGGTCCCCCAGCCGTACCCGCCATATCCGGTCGGCGACGGCCGATTCCTGATGTTCCAGGACATCGCGCACGGGGCCGAGCAGGTCGTTCCGCTCGCCGAGGTGGGTGACGACCAGCTCAGGGACGCCTACCGCACGCTGCTCGACAGGGTGTGGGGATGGCACCACCAGGGGTTGCGGAGCACCCGGACCACGGTCGACGAGTTCGTCCGACGCGAGCTGACCGACGCCGACGCCGAGACCGAGGTGTACGCGGCCGTCACGGCGCTCGGTCTCGACGACCTCGACGCGGACTGGCTGCACGACCCCGCGAGCGGCGTGGTGGTGCCGAACCCGCTGCGGTTCGCCGTGACCGGGTCGCTCTTTCACGACCTCCAGCTCGACCAGCTCCGCGGGCCATCGCACGGCGACCTGCACGCGCGCAACGCCCTCTTCCCCTGCTCCCGGGCGGGCCACGTACAGGTCAAGAAGTTCTGCCTGGTGGACCTGGACCGGTTCGCCGTCGACGCGCCGCTCACCCGCGACCTGGGCACCCTGCTCCTGGACTTCGTCCTCCCCGAGGTGGTCGAGGCCCCGCGCACCGTCCGGGCCGACGCCCTGCGCGCCTTGCTGATCGACCCGGCCGGTAGTGCCTCGGGCCGGCTGCCGGCGTTGACGGTCAAGGTGATCAAGGCGAGCTACGCGGTCGGGCAGGCTCTCGTCGAGAAGGGCAACTGGGCGCGGATCTGGCGGGCGCAGTACCTGCTCTCCCTGCTGAGCCAGGCGTTGATCTGCTGCACCTACGACGATGCCGGGCCCGCCGGGCGCGCCTGGTACCTCCGACTGGCCGCCCACGCGGGGCTCGCCTACCAGCGAGAGTTCCGCCCCGAGATCGCCCCGCCGTCGGCGGCGGGCCTGCCCATCCTGCCGGGCACCGCCCCACAGCTCGCGTTCCCGCCCAACGACCGGTCGGCCCGGTTCGACGCCGTGGGGCCGCTGCCGAGCCAGCAGAACCGCAGCGCGCCACTGGACCGGACGCGGACGGACCAGATTCGACCTCCCGCCGACCCGGGGGCGCCCCCGTGGCCCTGGGGGATGATCCCGATTCAGCAGCGACCGACCCCCGGCGGCTGGCACGGGATGTCCCGGCACCCGGCGGCGCTCCCGACGGCCCGCTCCGGCGACGAGAACAGGCCACCACACCACCAGGCCACCCCGACTCCCGTCGGCAACACACCAGCCGGGAAGGCAGCGGCCGGCAATGCGCCGGCCGGCAACCTGGCGGGGGCGACGCCGACGGGAAACGCGGCCAGCGTCATCCGTGCCGGCGTGCCGGGCCGGCCGACCCTCCGCGACGGCGAACGGCGCGTCAACCGGCCGGCTCCTCGGCATGCCGTCTCCGCCCGGACGAACGCGATCCCGCGACCCCGCCAACCCATGGGCGACGACTCCAGGGTCGCGCCGACAGGCACGAGCCGGATCGGCCGACTGCCCCCGAAGCTGCGGGCAGTCCTGGCGATCCTGCTCGGCGGGGTGTCGTTGACCTCGCTGGTGGCGGTCGGCACCGCAGCGAACCGGGGGCGCGGGGAGACCCGGGTCGCCCCGACCGAGGCCCTGCCGGGGGCATTGTCGTCATCGGGCAGCGCCACCCAGGCGTACACCGGGAATGGCCGCCGTCTCGCGGACCTCGCGCTGGCTGTGGCCGGCATGACGGCGACGATCCATGACGGGTCGTACACAGTTGTCTGTCGGCGGATCTGGGCACCGGCGGACCTCGCGCCGGGAGTCGATCGGCGGAACTACCGGGACGAGCAACTGTGGTGGACGCCTGCCCTGTCCGGCCGCCGGACCGTCACCGTGATCGCGGACGGTAGGCCGTCCGGCGAGCCCACGTCGGCGCCGTACGGCCCGGGCGACCTGTCCGAGATCCCACCCGTGCCCTCGGCGGATCCGGCGGAGCTGCGCCGGCAACTCGACGCCCAGTTGGGTGAACTGCCCGCGGAGCTGCGCACCGCCGCCGGGATGATCACCGTGGTAAGCCGCATCTTCCGCTACCACCTGCTGAGCCCGGGGCAGATCTCGGCGCTGTTGTTCGAGTTGGCGGCGATGCCGGGTATCCAGGATCGGGGCGCGTACCCGGACTGGCACGATCGGGCCGGGCTCGCCTTCAGCGCCGACGACACCCAGGGTCGCCGGGAGACGGTGCAGTTCGACCCGCACACCGGCGAGCTGCTCAGCCACGAGACGACAACGGTGCGCGACAACCAGATCCTTGACTACGTGCTCGTCCTGAGCAAGGCGCGGACCGACCGGACCACAGGCCCCGGCTGCGCCTGACGATTCGGCGCGGGTCAGCAGCGACGCTGCACGTAGTTCGGCCAGTTCCGGAAGGGCGACGCGTCGCTGCGGACCCGGCTGGACGCGCCGATGTCGAAGAGCCGGGTGTCGTAGTAGTAGAACGACACAGTCCCACTGCCGAGGTTGTAGTGCGCCGACTCGACCCGGAACTGCCAATTCCAGGTGGCGAGGCTCTGCCGACCGCAGTCGGAGAGCCGACCCCGGGGGTAGCCGTAGTTGGGCCACTCGTAGAAGCAGTACCAGCCCGAGGGGCAGTCGGCGGCGACGAGCGTGCCGATCGGCCGCCGCAGGGTCACGACGAAAGCCCCACCGTCGTAGCTGATCTCGTTGTCGCTTATCGCTTTCCCGCCCGGGTGGGCGGCCAGATAGGCAGCCATTTCCGGACCGTCGGTCGCCGCCGCGCCTGCGCGGCCGGGTGCCGGGACGACGATCAGAAGACAACTGAGTACGGCGACGAGCATCGTACGTAAAGGACGGGGAGTGGCCATTCGACACCTCGCGATGTGGGCGCGCAGGGACGGACAGACGACAGCACCGGCCAGGTGTGACGGCCGGTGCCAGCGCGGCGAATTTCTGCGGTACGCCGCCACGCCAGCGTATGGACAAGCCGCGATTGATCGCCAGATCGAGGCGGTGCGGCATTTTGACAATGCACTATTGGGGCAAGATTGCGGGCTTCCCATTTGGCCGTAATGCACGCTGGTGGAATTTGCGAGCAGGGATCCGCCAGCCAGTGGGAAAAAGCATTGATACTTGTCCATGATGGATACGATTCGGGACATGCGTGCCCGCCGCGTCATCACCGCCGTCGTCCTCACCGCGCTGGCGAGCCTGCCCGTCGCCGCCCCCGCCCGAGCCGACGACACCCCGACGCTTACCACCCCCGGCAGCCCGACCGTCCTGGCCAACGAACCACACCAGCTCACCCTGAGCTGGGCGCCCGCCACCTGGACGGGCGAGCCGACCGGCGACGGCCCGATCAGCTACGAGGTGCAGGCGCCGCTGGGCCCGTACACGTACCGCCTTCTCGGCACCACCACCGCCACCACCCTCACGCTTACCGATCTGGCGCCCGGCACGACGTACCGGATCGCGGTCGCCGCCCGCGCGCCCGGCGGGTACTCCGACAGCTCGACCGCGACGGCCGTCCGCACCGCCGCCGGCCGCGCCACGGTCGGCTACCGCAACCTGGACTGGTCGCCCACGAACAACCAGATCCAGTACGTCCTCCAGGTCACCAACACCGGCAGCGCGCCGCTCGACCTGGCGACGGTGCGGGCGCGCTACCACCTGCGCTTCGAGGGCGGCAACACCTCGCTGGTGACCAATTGCGACTGGGCCGCGCTGGGCTGCGAGCGCATCCGGCAGACCGTGGGCTTCTTCGTGGTGCCGGGCACACCGCCCGGCTATCCGATCCCGGGCACCACGGTCCCCGGTTGGGTCGAGCTGACCTTTACCGAAGGGACGCTCGCCCCGGGAGCGTCGACCGGGCCGATCCAGCTACGCCACCACAGGCACAGTTGGAGCGACATCGACGAGCGCGACGACCCGAGCTGGCTCGCCGCCGCGGGCCAGTGGGCCGAGAACGACCGGATCACGCTTGACGTCGACGGGGTACGCGAGTTCGGTGACTCGTTCGGCTGATGCGCTCAGCCGTCACGCCTGGCTGAGCCTCCGAGGCGTCGACGGCGGCCGGCAAGGACGACAGCGGCACCGAGTACGACGCCGACAGCGAGCGCGGTCGCCTGTCCCGCCGGCCGGCCGCCTCGCGCAGGCACCGTGTCGTGACCGATCGTTCCTGCCGTCCCCACGGGCTCATCCTCGGCCGGCCCTGCGCCCACTGCTGCCAGGTAGCGACGGTCGACGGTCGCCGTGAAACGCCGGGCGCGTCGCGACGTCTCGGCGGTCATCCGCGGCGCACGCGCCTCGGCCCAGAATCGACGGCCAACGCGCCCCTTGAAGAACTGATCCGCGAGCACCTCCAGGTGCCGTGCGGTGAGAACATCCACCTCCCACATCAACTGCCAGTGGGACACGATGAGGTTCGCGTAGACGTGCTTGCGGAACCATTCGATGTCGGTGGCGTCCTCGATCGGCCCCCAGCATTCGAGAAGCGCGGGTTCGTCGATGGCCATCTTGAGCAGGTCGGTGTGCAGGGCGCGTAGGGCCTGCTCACGGGCAGCCTTGGCCTCCCGTGCCTGCAGCGCCAGCGACGACACCACGCCGATGAGCGCGAGCGCCGCGAGGATCGCCGAGGCAGCGCCGTACGTCTGGCCGACGTTGCCCAGCAGCGGCCAGTCGTATCCGGGCCGCCTGCCGATCCAAAGCAGGACAGCGGGCGAGAACAGGACGGCTGCCAGCATGGCCAGGACGCCAAGGAGCAGGATTGTTGGCGTGGCGGATCGACGGGCCAGATCGGAGATCATCCGGAGTCGGGGCACACTGCCTCCACGCTCGCTGGTGGAGGCAGGCTACTACAGCTGCGGCAGTCCCGGCCTCGTCCCGTCGACCTCTCGACGAAAGAAGGGCTCGAAGGGCTCGGCCTGCTCAAACAGCGACAGCACACGGCTTCGACAGCCCGCCACCGCGGCCGGTTCAACTGTCTTCTCGGCACCGACAGGGGTGCCGGAATCGTCGTAGAGAACCTCGTAGACGGCCTGGCCGCCGACCACCATCAGCTCCGGAACCTCACCGGCCGCAGCCTCCCACGCGCTGATCGCGCGTGCGTCCAGCACGCGAATCTGCTCCCCGACCTTCGCTCGGTAGCGCAGGAAATGCAGCTCCCAGATCAGGTACGGCGTCAACGGCAGTTCGACGACCCGCAGACGTCGGAGGCCGGAACCGAGCTGGTCGAGGTGCTCGAAGAACGCCACCAGCTCCGGGTTCGGCTCGGCGGCGATCCGTAGAGCCTCCTCCCATCGACCATCGGCGTACGCCTCCCAACTGGGGCTTCCCGGTTCGCGGAAAGTCTGCATTCGCTCGGTCTTGAGGATGGGGCCATCGGTCGACTCGACGGTCGTGTAGAAGTCGGCGTCGTACTCGGCGAGGCTCAGCCGCTGCCCGCCGACCGCATCCAACAGATCACGCATCCGGGATGTCCGGCTTGGCGGCAACGATCATGCTTCGCGGGATGACGACGACTCGTTCGTCTGCACCCACACTCACCCCGTCGGGTAGGCGGGTGGCAAGAACGTCGGTCAGATCGCGCCCGATGACCGCGACATCGCCGTTCGACAGCTCCCAGACATCGGGACAGGTGGTCGTTCCCCCGCTCTCACCCAGCTCCGCGGCCGACTTGCCGAGTCTGCGAGAGAAGCGCGCAGTGCGGTCTGCTTCCCAATGTCCGGTCATGGTCATCTCCCACGATTGTGGATTGACGGTCAGGCTAACAAGGCCGGGGCCAGGACCCGGCCTGAGTTCTTCGTGTTTTCGGATAGGGGAAAGTGAATCTGTTTGACCTCGCGGGGCCGGCCTGTCACCGAGTGAAGGTGACAGGCGTGTGGATGCGGGTGGCGGGGATGCCGAGGGCCAGCAGCCGTGACCGGGCTCCGGCCAGCATTCCGGGCGGGCCGCACAGGTAGGTGTCCTGGCCGGGGCGATGGTGGTAGAGGGCGATGGTGAGGGCCTCGCCCTGCTCGGCCGGCTCCGCGCAGGGGTCGTCGGAGAACACCGGCACGAGCGTCAGCCAGTCGTGGGCGCATTGGAGCTTGTCGAGCGCTATCGCGTCGTACAGGTCGACGAAGGCGCGCGCGCCGACGACAAGCGTCACCCGCCGGCCGGCCGGTGCGGCGGCGACCTGTTCGACCAGGGCGCGCAGCGGCGCGAGACCGGTGCCACCGGCGACGAGCAGCAGATCGTTCGTGCTCGAGCGGTCGAGGCGCAGACCGGTGTTGCAGGGTGGGCCGAGCCAGATCAGCTCGCCGGGGCGTACCTGCTGGACCAGGAGGTGGGAGACGGCCCCGGCGGCTACCGCGCGGACGTGCAGCTCGACGGTGCCGTCGGCGCGTCGGGCGTTGGCCGGGGAGAGCCAGCGCCAACGGCCCGGCAGGCGCGGCGTGCACACCGGGACGGCCTGGCCAGGGTGGTGGGGCAGGCGCCGCCAGGGACGTACCGTCAGGATGGCGATTCCCGGTGACGGCCGTTCGTGGCCGATCACCTGGGCGGGCCACCACGCCGGGCCTTCGCCGACGCGGGCGGCCGCGCGGCGGATGGCGTGCATGGCGCGGTCCGCCGCTGGCTTCCACAGTGGATGCGTCGCATGGCGGGCGACGGTGGCGAGCAGCGCGTCGCTGACGGTGGTGGCGTGTGGGAGCAGGTCGTAGCGACGGTACGCGCGGCCGAGCACCAAGAGCAGCGCCGCCCGGCCCGCCCGATCATCGCCGCCGGCCACGAGACTGCCCAGCGTGGCGAAGAACAGCGACGCCTCACTGTTGGGAAGCAGGCCGGGACGACGATCCTCCAGGGCGCACCAGAAGTCGGACGCTACCCGGTCGTCGATTGCCGCCCAGGCGGCGGCGAGGCTCACGCGCCCACCTCGGCGGCCTGGACGTCCGGCAGGTAGTCGACGATCCGCCGGTGCTGCGCCTCCGACAACCCCAGGCCGCGCCACTGGGTTGCCTCGCCGTCGAGCCCGTGCGCCAGGCTCGCGGTGAGGTGCGCGGCGAGCCGATCAAGGTCAACCCCGATGAGGTACGGCGACAGCTCCGCGTCCGCCATGACCAGCCGCAGCCAACGGGCGACGATGTCAGCCGTGGTCATGGCACCTTCCGGTTCTTGCGGGGTGGTCATGGCAGCTCCGAGGCGTCGACGGATCGGGGGCGCCGGGGCGGGCGGGTGCGGAGCTGCGCCGATGGGGGCCGGCACAACTCCGGAGCCAGCACCCGCCCCGGGCCATGCGTCGACCCTCGCGGCTGACCAGGCACAACGGCATGTCAGGGTGATCATCGACGGCATGCGCGGTGGGTATGCGGCCGACTACGCGCCGGCCGAGTCGGGCAGACTGCGGGCATGACGGAACGTCCGGTGCTGTATCTGGTCGTCTGCGCCGCTGGTCCGGCGGAACACATCGACGAAGTAGTCGACCTGCTGATCGCCGATGGTTGGCGGGTGTGCATGATCGTCAGCCCGACGGCCGCAACGTGGCTCGATCGGGCGGCGCTCCAGGACAGGACCGGCTATCTCGTACGGGTGGAGTGGCGCATGCCCGGCGACCCCGAGCCCCACCCGCCGGCCGACGTGGTGGTAGCCGCGCCTGTCACGTTCAACACGGTGACGAAGTGGGCGCTGGGCATCAACGACACGTTGGCGCTCGGCGTCCTCAACGAGTCACTGGGCGCGGGCTTGCCGATCCTCGCCTTTCCGCACGTCAAGACGGAGTTGGCCGCCCATCCGGCGTATGCGGGGCACGTGGCGGTGCTGCGTGCTGCCGGCGTGGTCGTCGCCGACGGCAGGGCGCTGAACCCGGCGGCCGAGCGGGAGCGCTGGGACGTCGTCATCGAAGCGGTGCAGATGTATCGCCCGTCCTGAGGTCCCCATGGTCGACGGCCGTTGAAGATATGCGTCGTGCGTATACCAGCGCTCCACGCACCGTGTTCAATGGATAGGTTCGATGAGGCGAACTGGACGGAGCCGCCCGTGACACACGCGATCTGCCCTCGGTGTGGCGGGCGGCTGGCCCGCGACAATGACAGTGGACGGTGTACGCCCTGCCAGGCTGCCGAGCGGGACCGGCTGAGCTCGCCGCCAGTGGTGCCGGCGAGCTTCTGGGAGCACGAACCGGTGCGGCAAGCCTTGGCCGAGCGGCATCTGGGACGGGTGATCAGGGCCTACCGTTGTCATCCGTACCACGGGCGGGTCGCGTTGCCGCAGAGCGTGGTGGCGGGGTGGTTGGGCATCACGCAGGCGCAGTTGAGCCGGGTGGAGAACGGGCCACCACTGGTGCACCTGGACCGGCTGTCGCATTGGGCACAGCTCCTTCGAGTGCCAGCGGAGAGCCTTTGGTTCCGCCTCCCTGATCAGCCTCATTGGACCGTTATGAGCCTCACAAGCCGTGCAAACGACGACGATCAGGCGGCAGAACAAGGCGAACGAGCCGCCGTGATGGTTAGCGTGGAGCAGGCATCGAGCCAAGGGGGTGGCGCTACGGACCGCCGACGCTTCAACGTATTGGCCGCGCTCGCGGGACTCGCCGCAGCCGGTCATCCCTACCTGCTCACCGACCAAGCCGACGCACCCGGCAACATCGGCATGGAGCAGGTACGACTCGCCAGCTCGTTGGTTAACGATCTCCGGCAGGCTGATGCCGCGGTCGGCGCAGACCAGCTCTGCGACGTCGCCATCCAGGTGCACACCAGGCTGTCGAACTGGGCTGCCAAGGCGAAATACAGCCGAGAGGTGGGTGGCGCCCTTCAAGGTGCCCTGGCCGACCTCGGCATCCAGGCGGCGTGGCTCGCCATTGACGCCGAACGCAGGCCGGAAGCCAGGCCCTTCCTGAATGAGGCCATCACCCGCGCCCGTATCGCCGACGACCCTCGGGTGGAAGTACGGGCGCTAGCCCTACTATCGCTGCTGCTCCGCGACAGCCAACCCGGCGAGTCACTGCATTGCGCCGAGGCGGCAATACGTGTCTCTGCCGGATGGGCGACACCTCGACTTACCACGCTGCTACACCTACGGAGGGCACACGCGTACGCGGTACTGAGCGATGCGAGTGGGTTCAGCCTGGAGATGACCAAGGCTCGGCGGGAGCTAGAGCGCGGGCCGCACGAGGACGATCCGGGGTTTGTCGACTTCGTGAACGAGCAGGAACTGAACGGAATCCAGGGACTTTCCTACCTCGCTCTGAGCAGGCCAGAGCGTGCCGCTCAATCGTTCCGCGCGATCACCGCCAACCCGTCGCCGGGCCATCGACGCAACCAGGTCCTGTACACAGTCGACCTTGCGGAGGCGACGTACCAGCAGGGTGATGCAAATGGGGCGGCGCGCATCGCTCTGGACGTCCTGCCGGCAGTGAGTCAGATGAAGTCGGGGCGGGTGAGCCGAAATCTCGCGCAGGTGCGGTCGAAACTGGCGACGCCACTGCAGGCAACCGCAGCAACTCGCCAGTTCGTTGACGCCTACGACCGGGCAGTGACCCCGTGATGGCAGGCTTGCAGCTTCGCCATCACACCGCCGACGAGGCAAACGGGATCCTTGATCAGCTGGTAGGCCTCTATATGGAGGTGTACTCAGACGGCGACGAGTTCCACAGTGAGGATCGCTACCGGCGTCAGCTCGACCTGCACATGCAGCGAGCTGGGTGGGAGCTGGTCACCGCAGCGGTCGACGGGGTCTTGGTCGGCTACGTCTATGGCTTTCCACTGCCTCCGCAGACACGGTGGTGGGACGGCATCCACGAGCCGGTGCCGCCCGGATTCACCGATGAGGACGGGAAGCGAACGTTCGCGATCAGCGAGCTACTGGTACACCCGACCTGGCGACGTCAAGGCATCGCGGCGACGTTGCACAACGAACTGGTAGCGGCCCGGCCAGAGCCACGAACCACCTTATTGGTCCGTCCGGACAATGCTGCCGCCCAAACGGCATACCACTCCTGGGGATGGACCAAAGTGACCGAGCTTCGGCCGAATTGGAAGAACGCACCGATCTTTGATGTCCTGGTCCTTGCACCCACCCATCGGAGCGAGCTGGACTGATCTGTGGCGAACCGAGTCGTGCGGCCAGCACCTACCCTGATCATGCATTTCACCCACGTCGACAATCTGTCGAGGATTATCAAGACCGGCCGATTATTCGCGGACAGCAGCGTAGGGCCACAGCTCGCCACGAACGTGGGCTCAGTCGAGATCAAAGCACGGCGGCGGGAACGGTCCGTCCCGTGCCCTCCCGGCGGGGTCGTAGCGGACTACGTGCCGTTCTACTTCGCCCCACGCTCGCCGATGATGTACCGAATAGCTTGTGATCATCGGGGCAGCAAGCCGGGGTGTTATCCGGGAGGAGACGATCCTCTCGTCTACTTGGTGAGTTCCGTGGAGCGGGTGCACGCTGCCGAGCGTCGCTGGGTGGCAAGCGACGGGAACTGCGCGGCCGGGTTGACCAGGTTCTCGAACGAGCTGGCCGAGTTGGCCGCGCTGGTCGACTGGCCCTTGCTGGAGGCTCAGATCTGGAAGGACGTCCCCGACGACATGGACCGCGTGCGCCGGCGAGCCGCCGAGTTCCTCGTCCACCGTGAGTTTCCTGTTGACCTGCTCACCGGTTACGCCGTACGGACGACGGACCGACAGGAACAGGTGAGGCAGGTGTTCCGCGACGCTGGCATGATCGAGCCGTACGTTGGTGTCAGACCGGGCTGGTACTACGGGTACACACGGGGGGAGGTGCGCGAATGATCATCATCAGCCATGGCAACCTACTGACCGCCGAGGCAGACGCGCTGGTCAACACCGTCAACACGGTCGGGGTCATGGGCAAGGGCATCGCGCTTCAGTTCAAGCGCGCCTACCCAGCGAACTACGCCGCCTACCGCACCGCATGCCACGAGGACCAAGTCACCTTGGGTCGAATGTTTGTTTTCGACTCAGCGCGCCTCGGCCCCCGCCGATATGTGATCAACTTCCCTACCAAGAGCCACTGGCGGGCCAACTCGAAGTTGGACGACATTCAGGCCGGACTGGCCGATCTCGTCCGCGTGGTGCGTGAGCGGAAGATCACCTCTGTGGCGATGCCCGCCCTGGGCTGCGGCAACGGTGGACTCAACTGGGACGATGTCCGGCCCCTCATCGAAGGCGCCTTCGCCGAGACACCCGACGTTCGGGTCCTGCTCTTTCCGCCAGAGGGTGCACCCGACCCGGCCGACATGCCGATAGCGACCGAAAGACCACCGCTGACCCCCGGTCGCGTCACACTCATCCAGGCCATTGACCGCTACCTGAGCCGAGCACAACGACTTGAGCCACGCGATGGCGTCACCATCCTGGAGATTCAGAAGATCGCTTATTTCCTTCAGGTGCTGGGGCAACCGCTCCGTCTGGAGTTCACCCGCGGCAGATATGGCCCGTATGCCGAGAGCCTTAACCACGTGCTGGACCGTCTGGAAGGGCACTACCTGACGGGTTTCGGTGACCGTTCGGCACGGGTCGAGGAGTTGCAGCCCATCAGGCTGACCCCGGGCGCAGCCGATGCCGTTGCGGAGTGGTCTCGGACCCATAACGCAGCAGCGACCGAGGCACTGGATCAACTGGCCCAGCTAACCGACGGTTTTGAGGCACCGTACAGCCTGGAACTGCTGGCAACCGTGCATTATGCCGCCGCATCGCACCCACCCACCGACGACTTGGATGAGCTGACCGAGCGGGTTCGTTCGTGGAGTGGCCGCAAAGCTCGGCTTTTCACAGCCGCGCATGTCGAGTTGGCCTACGAGCGCCTGCAATCGGTCAGACTGCTGCCTGCATTGCCCGTCGCGTGAGTCGCCACTCGGGTGAGGCGACCTCGACAATTGCGCGGCAACTTTTGCCTATGCGACCGGTCGCCGTGCCCCACCTGTAGCTGGCTCGTGTGATTGGGTTACTCGAATGACGGATCTTGAGCGGGGCGTCTACGAGCACCTGATCACCCGTGAGCTGGCCACCCGCCTCCAGCACGTCGATCCCGCCCTGATCCAGCACCACAAGCTCGACCCCGCCGACGCCCACCACACCCTCGCCCGCCACATAGCCGCCCTGGCCGCCAGAGCCCTCCAATCCGTCCCCAACGGCGACGACAAGCTCCACCACCAGGTCGCGATGGCGAACCAGATCGCCGAAGCGATCGCCACCCTCAGCCCGAAGGCAGCGACACAGCAAGACCAGGTGACCGACGCAAAGCACCTGCTCCACGCCATCGCCGCCCCGCCAACCCCACCCGCGCTGCCCGCCTTCCCGCAGCGCCCCACCACTCCCCTCTCCACCGGCGCGCTGCTTGTCAACGGCCGTCACCAGCCCCGCATCGGCCACGAGGTCAACCACGAGATGGCCTCGGCCGAGAGCGTCGACCTGCTCTGCGCGTTCATCAAGTGGTACGGCCTGCGCATCGTCGAGCCGGCAATCCGCGAGCTGATCGCCCGAGGCGGCAAGGTCCGCGTCATCACCACCACCTACCTCGGCGCTACCGATCAGCGGGCGATAGACCGGCTGAAAGAGCTAGGCGCTGAGGTCAAGGTGTCTTACGAGACGAGGACCACAAGGCTGCACGCCAAGGCGTGGCTGTTCCGCCGTTCCAATGGCACCACCACCGCGTACGTTGGCTCGTCGAACCTGTCGAAGACTGCGCTTGTGGACGGCGTGGAGTGGAACGTCCGCATCTCGAACCTCGAGCAGCCGCACGTCATCGACACGTTCACGGCGACGTTCGAGGACTACTGGAACGATCCGGCGTTCGAGGCGTACGACGCGGCCCGGGACGCCGATCGGCTGCGGCACGCCCTTACCGGGGAGCGGCGCGACCAGGCACCGACCGAGATCTCGAACCTGGACGTGCGCCCGTACCCGTATCAGGCGGAAATCCTGGCCGACCTGGACGCCGAGCGGCTGGTGCACGGGCGTTGGCGCAACCTGGTGGTGATGGCGACGGGCACCGGCAAGACAGTTGTCGCCGCCCTCGACTACCGCCGCTTGAACAAGGCGGGCAGGGCGGATTCGCTGCTCTTCGTCGCCCACCAGGAGCAGATCCTGCGGCAGAGCCTCTCGACGTTCCGGCAGGTGATGGGCGATGGCAGTTTCGGCGAGACCCTTGTCGCGGGCGAGCGGCCGAACGGCTGGAAGCACGTCTTCGCCTCCATCCAGTCGCTGCACCGTCGGGAGGTCGACCCCGAGGCGTACGACATGGTGATCGTCGATGAGTTCCACCACGCGGAAGCGCCGACGTACGCCCGGCTGTTGGAGCGGCTGCGTCCCCGCGTACTCCTGGGACTGACGGCGACCCCCGACCGGGCCGACGGCGCCGACGTGCGCCGGTGGTTCGACGGCCATGCGGCCGTTGAGCTGCACCTGTGGGACGCGTTGGAGCGGCAGTTGCTCGCGCCGTTCCAGTACTTCGGGCTGCACGACGACGTGGACCTGTCGCAGGTCACCTGGAAACGCGGCCAAGGTTATGACCTGGCCGAACTCACCACCCTCTACACCGCCGACCACGCACGGGCGCGGACGGTGCTGCGTGCGGTCCGCGAGAAGGTCGACGTCGCTCGGATGCGGGCGCTCGGGTTCTGCGTGAGCATCGGGCACGCGGAGTTCATGGCGGACTGGTTCAACCGGCACAACGTGCCAGCGGCGGCAATCACCTCGGCAGTCGACCGTCTGACTCAAAAAACGCTGTTGCGGGACTTCAAGGCCGGCAAGCTGCGGGTGCTCTTCACCGTGGACCTGTTCAACGAGGGCGTCGACCTGCCGATGGTCGACACGATCCTGATGTTGCGCCCCACCGAGAGCGCCACGATCTTCCTGCAACAGCTCGGTCGTGGCCTGCGCCTCGACGACGACAAGCCCTGCCTCACGGTGCTCGACTTCATCGGTGGGCAGCACGCCAACTTCCGGTTCGACCTACGCTGGCGCGCCCTGACCGGGGTGAGCCGGCGGGCGATCACCGAGGCCGTCCGCGACGACTTCCCGAGCCTGCCGAGCGGCTGCCACGTCGAGCTGGACCGGGTGGCGAAGGAGGTCGTGCTGGCCAACCTGAAGAGTGCACTGCCCACCTCGAAGGCCGGCCTGGTATCCGAGCTGCGGCACCTCGGCGACGTCAGCCTGGCGACGTTCCTGCGCGAGACCGGCCTGGACATCGAGGACGTGTACCGGTCGGCAAGCATCGGCGGCTGGACCGGTCTGCGCCGGTCCGCCGGCATCGAGACGTCCACACCCGGCCCGGACGACCGGGAGTTGGGCCGGGCCATCGGCCGCATGCTGCACACCGACGACACCGCCCGGCTGGAGCTGCTGACCCGGGTCGCGGCCGGACCGCCCGCGCCAGGCCAGCAGGTGTACGCCGAGAGCGGTCGACTGCTGGACATGCTGCACTTCAGCCTGTGGGGGCCGAACGCGCCCCTCTCCACGCGCGACGATCGGCTGGCGCGGCTGTGGAAGGAGCCGGCGCGCTGCACCGAGCTACGCGAGGTGGCCGAGGTGCTGCGGGACCGCATCCACCGGGTCACGCCGACCGCCGCCCCGGGTGCGGTGCCGCTGCGGGTGCACGCGCGGTACAGCCGCAACGAGGCGTGCGCCGCCTTCGGGATGACCAACCCGGGCTCGCTGCGCGAGGGCGTGAAGTGGCTGCCCGACGCCCAGGCCGACCTGTTCTTCGTCACCCTGGTCAAGTCCGAGGCGCACTACTCCCCCACCACCATGTACGCCGACCGGGCCATCACCGACACGCTGTTCCAGTGGGAGTCGCAGAGCACCACCTCGGCGGCGTCGGCGACCGGGCAGCGCTACACGTCGGGTGGCTCGACGGTGCACCTGTTCGTCCGGGAGACCCGGATCGCCGACCGCGACCTGGGCGCCCCGCCGTACCTTTACGCCGGCACGATGACGTACGAGTCGCACACCGGCGACCGGCCGATGCGGATCCTCTGGCGGCTCCACCACGCCCTGCCCGCCGACGTCTACACCACCGCCCGCACGATCGCCGCCTAGTGCTGCTCCTGGAGTGGGTCAGGGACAGCGGTGTCGAATTGACTCGCCTCCTGCTGGCGCAGTGCGACTAAGGCCTGTTTTATGAGGGCGGTCGAGTTTCATGAGGGCGAGTCCGGGCGGCGATCCGGCAAGGCGCGGTTTCGTTCGGATACCGGTGTCGTATCCGGGCGAAACCGCAACGCCGACGGTCGTCGTCCGGGCCCGCCGCAGGCCGGCCAGGTCTCATGAAACAGGCCTTAGCTCGGTTGGTCGACGGCGCGGGCGTGTCGCCCGCCGGCCGGCCGCTCGTCCCCGTGGCCCGGCCACCACGCCTTGTGCCCGATCAGCGCGGTCAGCGCCGGGACGAAGAACATCGACATGACGAACGCCGACAGCACGATGCCGATCGCCACCGCGAAGCCCATCTGCTGAAGGAAGGAGATCGGCGCGAGCAGCAGCACCGCGAACGTGCCGGCCAGGATCAGTCCGGCTGCCGCGACGGTTGGGCCGGCGTGTTGCACACCGATGGCGGCGGCCTCGTGTGGTGCGTTGCCCTCCCGCGCTTCCTCGCGTAGTCGGGCGATCATCAGGATGTTGTAGTCGGTCCCGATCGCCACCACGAAGAGGTAGAGGATGATCGGCAACTGGAAGGTGACACCGGGCTCGCCCTGAAGCCCTTGGAAGAGGTAGACGGTCGCGCCCAGTGTGGCGGCGAAGTTGAGCAGCACCGCGATCACCAGGTAGATCGGCGCGACCAGGCTGCGCAGCAGCAGCGCGAGGATGAGCGCGATCAGCCCGGCCGCGACCGGCAGGATCACCGACAGGTCGCGGTTGTTCGCCGAGTTGATGTCCGCGAAGATCGCGGTGGTCCCGCCGACCAGCGCCCGGGTGCCGGGTGGGGCCGCCGCGTGCACGGCACCGCGCAGGTCCTCGCGGACGAGGGTGATCGCCTTGTTGGAGACCGGATTCTCGTTGAGCAGCAGGTTGACCCGGGCCACGCTCGGGTCGGTGCTGCGCTCCGGCGGCTGCGCCTGGCCCACACCCGGGGCTTTGGCTACGGCCGCCGCGAAGTCGTTGACCTGCTGCTCGGTCAGCTGCGACCCGTTACTGGTGGTCAGGTAGACCTCGGTAGGGGCGAGCGCACCGGCGGCGAACCCGCGTTGCAGGTCCTGCGCGGCCTTCGCCGACTCGGTGTCCTGCGGGAAGCCGGCGCTGAAGTCGTAGTCGGCCTTGTAGCTCAGCACCCCTGCGGCGAGCGCGATCAGGATGATGCCGGAGATCGCCGCGACGAGTGCCGGCCGGCGCCCGACGGTGCTGCCGAGCCGGTGCGAGATGGTGGCCTTGGGCGTACGCTGCCAGGCCTTCGACGGCCAGAAGACGTACCGGCCGAGCAGCGAGACGACCGCCGGGACGAGGGTGAGCGAGGTGACGAGCATGACGCCGACCGCGATCGCGAGCGCCGGGCCGAGCGAGCCGAAGAAGCCCAGCGAGGCGAGGAGCAGCACGAGGAACGCGACGATTACCGCTCCGGCGGCCGAGGTGATGACCTCGCCGACCCGCTGGACGGTGACGATCATCGCGGTGCGCTTGTCGTCGCCTGCCCGCAGCCGTTCCCGGTAGCGGAAGAGCAGGAACAGGATGTAGTCGGTGCCGATGCCGAACAGCACGATCAGCAGGATCGTCTGGAGGTCCTGACTGACACTGAGGTCGAATGCCTTGCCGGCGGCGGCGACGAGACCCGTCGTGATGCTCAGGACGACGCCGACGACCAACACGGGCAGCAGCGCGGCGATGGGGCTGCGGAAGATGATCAGGATCAGTCCGATGATCAGGATGATCGTCGCGATGCCGACCACGGCGAAGGCGTTGTTGAAGGTGTCCTCGTTGTCGACGAAGCTCGCCACGTCGCCGGCCACGCCCGCGGTCAGTCCACTGTTCGCCAACTCCGGGCCGATGTCCGCTCGCAGATCGCGGACGGCGTCGAGCAGCGTCGGGTCGTCGGGGGTGGGGGCGTCGAGCCCGACGTTGACGATCTGCACCGACCTGTCCGGTGCCACTGCTTGCGGACCGGTCTGGTAGCCGGACGTGGCCGGGATGTTCTTGGCCTTGAGCGCCTGGGCGAGCTTGCCCACCGTCGACTCGTCCGCCGGCGTCAGCTTCTGCCCGTCGGCGCGCTTGACCACGATGACCGCGGTCGCGGTGGCCTGCTGTGGAAACGCCTTCTGCCCGAGTTCGGTGGCCTGCACGGACTCGTACGAGCGGGGCAGGAAGCTTTCCTGATCCGCTGAGGTGATGTCGCTGAGCGATGGTGTGGTGAAGATGATCGCTGCCGCCACCACCACCCACCCGGCAATCACCCACCACGCTCTGCCCACAACGAATCTGCCCAGCCGCTCGAACATGGTTCCCCCCGTGCGTTCGACACCACAGTCGTCTGGGCCTGGAGCGCCCAGGGGCGCGCACCCCATCACTCGTCCGGGTGGTCTTCGCTACCCGCTGTGCAGACTACAGTCGCCCGCCACTCCTTTTCGGATGCATGGCCTTCGAGGGCTGCGGGAGTTTCAGCTGTTGGAGTCGTCGAGCACCGCGAGTCGCCGCGCACCTCGACGCTTGCCGCCGAGGGCGCGGCGATCGACAGGCGGCTCCGATCGGAGCCGTACGACCCGCGGTTATGTCCTACGACTGCTCACGGACTGGCGCAGGTCGGTGACGCGTTTGCTGGCGTACCGGAACCGAGGAAGCCGAAGGTCGTCGTGCCGCCCGGGGCGAGCGACCCGTTGTAGGAGACGTTGCGGACCGTCGCGGTCGAACCGCTGGTGCTCAACGTGCCGTTCCAGGCCTGACTGATGCTCTGGCCGTTGTTCAGCTCCCACCGGACGGTCCAGCCGTTGATGGCTGCGGTGCCGGCGGCCACTGTCACCTCCCCCTGGAAGCCGCCGGACCACGAGTTGACGGTGCGGTAGGTCGCGGTGCAGGCAGCGTCGGAGGGCGGCGGCGTGGTCGGCGCACCCGTGGTCGGCGGTGTGGACGTGGGCGGGGTGGACGTGGGCGGTGTCGTCGGCCCGTCCGGTGGCACCAGGGGGCAGGTGGCGTTGAACCGCGAAACACCCGTGCTGTTCCCCAGGGGGCAGAGGAACTGGGTGTAGCGGGTGTCGTTGTCCAGGAACGTCTTGAGCCAGGGGATCAGGAGTCGCATCTCGGTGGGGTTCGACCTGGTGAACGAGAGGTGGTCGTTGCCGGCCAGCTCCGCCCAGGCATGCTCCACGCCTGCGGGCAGCGTGTTGTAGATGCCCTGCACGTAGGAGGGCGTGACAGTGCCGTCGTTCTGTCCCGACAGGAGCATCGTGGGGACCTGGGTGGTGGACATGTTCAGGTTGTTGCCGGGCGTACCGGGTGCGAGGCCGACCGCCGCCTTCAGGGTCGGCCGCCGGAGGGCGGCGAGGAGGGTTCCGGCGCCGCCCGCCGAGTGGCCCATGACTCCGAGCCGGTTGGGATCGACCCGGTTGCGGATCGGGCTGGTGCGGGTGAGGTAGTCCAGTGCGGCGAGGAGCTGGGTGGCGCGGGCGTCGGCGCCGTCGGTGCGGCTGTTGGTTTCGATGCCGATCACCACGAACCCGAAGGAGGCCAGCCAGGGGCCCATCCAGGCTTCCTCGTTGGCGAACAGGGCGGAGTAGCCGGGGACGATCGCCACCGCGCCCCAGGTGCCCTGGCTGGTGTCGGTCGGGTAGTAGACGTACCCGCCGTTGAAGCCGTTGCCCGCCGGCACTGTCGCCTGCGTCGTGGCGAACGGGCCGCGGGTGGCGGCCACGCTGGCCGGGGTCGGATCCGGACCCCGTTGGTACGGGCTGTCCGCGGCCGCCGCGTCGCGTGTCGTTGTCGCCATCGCCAGGCCGACGACCACCGCGAGCGCGGCCGTCAACCATCGTGTGGGCTGCCTCATCGACGGCTCCACTGCTGGTTGGCCTGGCCGGTGCAGGTCCACAGGACGAGCTTCGTGCCGTTGGCGGTGCCCTGGTTGTACGGGTCGAGGCAGAGGCCGGACTGCACGCCGGTGATGGTGCCGTTGGCGTTGATGTTCCACTGCTGGTTCGTGCCGCCGTGGCAGTCGTAGATGGTGACCTGGGTGCCCGGGGTGGTGCCGTAGCCGGCGGCGTCGAGGCACTTGTTGCCGTAGACGGTGAGCGCCTTGCTGGACGTGTAGGTCCACTGCTGGTTGGTACCGCCGTGGCAGTCCCACAGGGCGACCTGGGTGCCGTTGGTGGTGGAGGAGCCGGGGACGTCGACGCACCTGCCGGAGCGGGTGCCCACGATCGTGGCGGTCTGTCCGCCGCCGCTGCCCGGGTTGCCGATGCTTCCGGGCACCGACTGCAACGCGCTGTACCAGCGGGCGGCCATCTTGTCGTAGCCGCCGGCGGTGGGGTGGACGCCGTCGATCAGGTCGGCGGTGGTGAGGGCGCTGTGCATGTCGACCACGTGCACCCGCTTGCCGGCGCTCACCTTGCTCTGCACGATCCCGGGGATCGCTGCGTTGAAGGTGCGGGCGGCAGCGTCCTGGCCGCTGTTGGAGATCGGGATGATCTGGGCCACGAACACCTCGGCGGTGGGCGCGGTGTTGGTGATCTTGTCGATCAGCGTGGAGAGCCGGTTCGGGGCGGTGCTCACGTTGTAGTTCTGCAGGATGTCGTTGGTGCCGATGTGCAGCAGGACGGTCTGCGGTCGTTGGGTGTTCAGCCAGCCGACGATGTTCGCGTCGATCTGGTCGATCCGCCAGCCGGGATGCCCCTGGTGGTCGTGGTCACCCAGGCTGGCCGGCCCGTTGAACTGCGAGCCGACGAAGTCCACCGTGTACCTGTTGGTGGCGAGACGCTGCCAGAGCCCGATGCGGTACCCGCCGGGGACCTGGGTGCCCTCGGTGATGGAGTCGCCGAGTGGCATCACCCGTACCCCGCCGTTGGATTCCGCGTTGGCCGGCCCGGTGGGTGTCACCACTCCGGCGATGACGACGCCGAGCGCGGCGAGCGTCGCGAGCCATCGTGCCCTCGTTCGCATAGCTTTCTCCCCTGATTGGTCGAGCTGGCCGAGGGCATGGGCCGGCCGGTGGGGGCCGCCACGGGCAGCCGGCGACCGTCTGGGAGCGGGGCCGGCCGGACCGAGCAGCCGCCGGCTGCCGGGGGTTTCCCCGGCGTACGCCGATCGTCACATCGGCATGGCGTTACTGCCTCAGCACTGGGACGAGTGTGAGCGCTAACAGAGAAGAGTGTAGATTCGTGGGGTTGATCCGGTCTACCTCTTCCTCTACCGCACGCCGAGGTGATCGCGCGTTAGGTTACGAGGATGGACCAGCGGATCAGCCTGATCACCCTCGGCGTCTCCGACCTGGCACGCGCCAAGGTCTTCTACGAGCACCTCGGCTGGCACGGCCAGGGGGTCGAGGAGACGGTCTTCCTCCAGGCCGGCGGCCTGGCCCTCGTCCTCTGGAGCCGCGACAAGCTGGCCGCCGACGCCGGCGTACCCAACCCGGACACCGGCGGCTTCGGCGGGATCACCCTCGCCCAGAACGTCCGCTCCCGGGCGGAGGTCGACGAGGTGATGGCCACGGCGGGCAAGGCCGGCGCCGAGGTGACGCAGCCGGCGCGGGAGACGTTCTACGGCGGCTACGCCGGCTACTTCGCCGACCCGGACGGCCACGTCTGGGAGATCGCCTGGAACCCGGGCTTCACCCTCGGCCCGGACGGCGCTCTCACCCTCCCGGACTTCGGCGCTACGGGCTGACCTGAGGTGTGGCGGTCGCGGCCGGCTCGCTGGTTGACGGCGAGGGCGAGGGAGTCACAGTGGGCGAGGCCGTCGGGTAGGGCGTCGGCGTCGCGCTGACCGAAGGAGCCGGCGCGGTCGGCGGGACCGGGAGGGGCGCGGCAGACGGGACCGGGGCACCGGACCCGACGGGATCGGCGGAGGCGGCCGGACCGGCTGGCCGGGTTCGTGGGGCAAGCGGCGCCGGACGGACCGACGGCACCGCCGGGCGGACGGCAGGAGCCGGAACGGTTGGTCCGACCGGGTCGTCGGCCGCCGCGGGCGCACCCCGGTCCAGCAGCACCAACTCGTCGGTGAAGGTGGACGCGCTGGTCACGATGGTGGCGGCTTCCGCCCTCCGCACCGGGCCGACGTCCGGTGACCCCACCGCGCCCGGGCCGAGCGTCGCGAGCACCACTGTCGCGACGGTGGCGACGGCGAGGGCCCGGCGGTCGGGGCGTACGGCCGTCAGGGGCGCGTCGACAGGCGCGACCGGCGGCAGCGGCACCGGCGGGGTGGCCTGGTGCGCGGCAAGCAGGGCGTCGACCTGCGCGGTCACGGCGGCGCGATCGTCGGTGGCCGCGAGCGTGAGGTAGAACCGGAAGTTCACGGCGGCGCTGGCCGGGACCCGCAGCCCGTCGAGTCGACAGGTGTCGTGCAGCAGGGTGACCGGCACGTCGGGGTGGTGGGCGACGCCGCGCAGGTCCGCGTACCGCCATTCGCGCCGGTGTTCGCGGCCGGCGAAGGCCACGCGGTGGCTGGTCACCACCGCCATGCCACTGTCGACGACCCGCAGGCCCGCCGGCAGGGCCGCGCCGACCGTCTCGGCGAGGGCACAGCCGCCGGGCGTGGGCAGGCCGGCGACGTGCCGGGCCTCCGCCTCGACCAGCTCTGCGACGGGTACGACCCGGAAGACGAGCTCGTCGACGTCGAGGTCGACGGGGAGGCCGGCGCGGGGCTGCGTACACCCCAGGAACCCGGCGGCCTCGATGCGGAGCCGGACCAGGTGGTCCTGGCGTCGACGCCAGGCGGCCGTGGCGTCGCGGTACGCGCGCCGACGCCTGTCGTTCTCGCGCTCGGCCCAGGCGAGCCGCCAGGAGGAAGGTGCCAGTGCGGTCACGGTCACACGCGGTACAACCGCTCATCTACGTGACAGGGAACGCGGCGGGGATCGATGCTTCCCTTTGGTCCGCAAAGGAGAGAATTGACGGACGTCGGCGGCTGCTCCGGTGGAGACCGGAGCAGCCGGCGACGCGAGCACTACGACCGTAGCGAGGTGAAGAACTCCCTAAGCTCGGCGGCGAGCAGGTCCGGCTGCTCCAGGGGCATGAAGTGCCCGCCGCGACCCGGTTCGCTCCAGTGCCGGATGTCGGTGCAGGCCCGCTCGGCGATCTCCCTGGGAAAGTTGGCCTGCGAGGGTTCGCGGCTCACCGTGAACGCGGCCGGCACGGTGATCGGGGGGCGCGGCGTGTTGTGGTCGAAGTCGGCGTACTGCCGAAACGACGAGCCGATCGTGCCGGTCACCCAGTAGAGCGTGATGATGGTGAGCAGAGTGTCGGTGTCGAAGCTGTTGGCCAGATCACCGTGGTTGTCGCTCCAGTCCCGGTACTTGTCGACGAGCCAGGCGGCCAGCCCCGCCGGCGAGTCGACGAGCGCCGCCGCGAGGGTATCCGGCCGGGTGCCCATGATGGCGCTGTAGCCACCGTCGGTCTCGTCGTACGCGGCCTCGGCGTCCAGGAACGCCTGCTCGGCCGCCGACAGGGGACGGGCGTCGAAGCTGGCCGGGAACGGTGGATGGATCATGTGGATGCCGACTACCTGCTCCGGGTGCAGAGCACCGAGCCAGCCCGTGACCACCCCGCCGACGTCGCCGCCGAACGCGCCGTACCGCTGGTAGCCGAGCACGTCGGTCATCAGCTCGTGCAACGTCCGGGCCAGCACCGCCCGGGTCAGCGGATCGTCGGGCAGCTCCGACCAACCGAAGCCGGGCAGCGAGGGAACCACCACGTCGAACGCGCCGCCGGTGGGACTGGTGAGCCGGTCGACCAGGGGCAGCATCTCGACGAAGCTGCTGGGCCAGCCGTGGGTGAGCAGCAACGGCGGCGGCGCGGGCACACCGGCCGGACGGGTCGCCCGGACGTGCAGGAAGTGCAGCTTCCGGCCGCCGACGAGCGCCAGATGCTGGGGGTACGCGTTGAGTGCGGCCTCGCGGGCACGCCAGTCGAACTCGTCGTGCCAGTAGGACACCAGGTCCCGCAGGTAGTCGGGATCGGTGCCGCCCTGCCACGGGCGGTCGCCGCTGCGGTAGGTGAAGCGGGTACGGGCCAGTCGGGCCCGCAGATCGTCGAGCACCGCATCGGGTACGTCGATGCGGAACGGGGAGACAGACATGGACCCTCCGATAAGGAGGGCGCTCCCCGACGCGGAAGGTCAGCTGAGGGGAACGGCGGAGAGGAGCGCCCAGGAATGACGATGAGTGGTCACCGGGCTCACCTCCTCTCGTGGCTGACGACGATCACCCTACCCGTCGCGGGGTGGGACGCGCACGCGCCGCCGCCCGGCGCGACCCGGACGGCTGCGCGGCGGGGGTCAGGCCTGTTGACCGGGCTCGGGGCTCTCGTAGACGCGGCGGATGTCCACCTCCACCGCACCGAACGTCGCGGTGAAGACGTCCACGAACCGTCGCCCCCACTCCACTGCCTCCTCGTGGGAGCGCACGTCCACGAGCGCGAACCCGGCGATCAGTTCCTTGGTCTCGGTGAACGGCCCGTCGGTGACAGTGGTCTTGCCGCCGCTCACGGTGATCCGGGTGGCGTCCGTGACGGTCGGGCAGAGCCCTTCGGCGGCGACCAGGATCCCGGCCTGCGCCACCTCCTTCATGAAACCTTCCATCCGGGTCACGAACTCCGGGGGCGGGTTGAACACTCCGGGCAGGTTCTCGTCGAGCTTGTGCATCATCATGTAGCGCATGGTTCGGTCCTCTCCGAATCGATGAGTGACGGTCAGCGGTTGATCGGTCGAGCACAGAGCGCGGTGAGCCAGCCGAAGGTGGGGACGCAGGCGAGCGCCATCCGCACGCTGAGAGTGTCCTGGTCGGGCCAGGCCAGGACGGCGACGACGGCCAGCGCGCAGCCGAGCGAGAATGCCGCCCGCAGACGTTGCCCGGCCCGCCACCAGGTGCGGGCGAAGACCAGGCAGGCGATGGGCAGCGAGCCGAAGGCCAGCCCCGCGCCGACGCCGTGACCGATGGCGTGCCAGCTCACCGAGTCGGGCGTGCCCTCGGGTGCGCCGGCCGGCCAGCCCATGCTCGGGTCGGAGACCAGCACCCCGGCGATGATCAGGCCGAGGCCGTGCACGGCGATCAGCGCGGGCCCCCACGTCCCGCCCGGCTCGCCGCTAAGCGTCCGGCGCAGCCCGACCGCGCCGGCCAGGGCGAGCAACCCGGTCAGCACGAAGTTGGCGGTCTGGATCCACCCCAGGTCGCCGAGAGCGAGCAGGCTGAGCGGCTGCCGGCTCAGATCGAACCCGTCGCGGGTGAGCACCTGGGCGGCCGCCACCACCCCGAACAGCGGCCCGGCGAGGACTCCGCCGGCCAGCAGCGCCCTCGTCGTCGTACGCCGGGAGTCGACACCGGCCACTGCGGGCCGTGCGCTCGTCTCGTTCGCCGTCGTCGTCATGTCCTTCTCCTCGTCTCTGCCCGGCCGGTCGCCGGTCCCGGGCGCCGGTGCGAGCCGGCCTTCACTGACGCGTCGAGCGGCGGACACGGGATACGACATGGCTGGCGAAGAATTTCTCAGCGGGTCGGCGCGACGCCGCGGGCACAGTCGGCGGCACGGGCGAACAGCAGCGCCCGCTCACGTTCGTTGCCGGTGAGGTGGGCTGCCCTGTCGAACTCGACGCGCGCCTCGTCGTAGCGGCCCAGCTTCGCCAGCAGGTCCCCGAGCACGCTGGGCAGCAGGTGGTAGCCGGCCAGCGCCGACTCGTCGGCGAGCGCTCGGGCCAGGTCCAGGCCGGCGGCGGGGCCGTCGGCGAAGGAGACCGCGACGGCCCGGTTCAGCTCCACTACCGGCGACGGTACGACCCGGGCCAGCTCCGCGTAGCCGGCCGCGATCCGCGCCCAGTCCGTCTCGGCCGGGGTACGCGCCCGCGCGTGACAGGCGGCGATCTCCGCCTGGAGGGTGTACGGACCGGCGGGGATGCCGACTGCTCGGGCCTGGTCGAGGGCGGCCAGACCCCGGCGGATCAGCAGGTGGTCCCACCGTCCGCGGTCCTGTTCCAGGAGCAGGATCGGCTCTCCCGCGGCGTCGACCCTCGCCGCGGTGCGGGACGCCTGGATTTCCAGCAGCGCGGCGAGCCCGTGCACCTCCGGTTCCGCGGGCATCAGCCCCTGCAGGACGCGGGCCAGGCGCAGCGCCTCCGCGCAGAGGGCGGGGCGCATCCAGTCGTCGCCGGCGGTCGCCGAGTAGCCCTCGTTGAAGATCAGGTAGATCACCTCCAGCACGGAGGCGAGCCGTTCGCCGCGCTCCTCGACACCGGGCACCTCGAACGGCACCTTCGCATCGGCGAGGGTCTTCTTGGCTCGGGTGATCCGCTGCGCGACAGTGGTCTCCGGCGCCAGGAACGCGCGGGCGATCTCGTCCGTCTTCAACCCGCCGAGCATCCGCAGGGTCAGTGCCGCCCGCGCCTGCGGCGACAACACCGGATGGCAGGCGGTGAAGACCAGCCGCAGGAGGTCGTCGTCGATCCGTTCCTCGAAGGCGGCGTCGAAGTCGGGGAGGAACTGCTCGTCGCCGAGATCTCGCCCAAGGTCGGCGACCCGCCGTTCCAGCAGGGCCCGGCGGCGCAGCGCGTCGATCGCCCGTCGCTTGCCGACAGTGGTGAGCCAGGCGCCCGGGTTGGCCGGTACCCCGTCGCGCGGCCACTGCTCCAGCGCCGCGACCAACGCGTCCTGGGCCAACTCCTCGGCCCAGCCCACGTCACGCACCACGCCGGCCAGGGCGGCGATCACCCGCCCGGCCTCGATCCGCCACACCGCCTCGACGGTGCGGTGCACCTGCTCGTCTCCCATGACCGCCCATCACAGCAGGCCCGTCCAGTGGGGACAAGGAACACGCACAGCCGGCTGCGTCAGCCAGTGCGGCAGCGTCAGCCGGCGCGCCTGCGGCGCGGCAGCGTCACCCGGCGCGCCTGCGGCGCGGCAGTGGCCCGTCGACAGGAAAGCGTGACCGCGTACGCGGCGGGTACGCCTCGCAGTGCCCGGCCCACTGGTCGGCGGCGACGGTGAGGGCGTCCGCGGAGACGGTGAGGAGCAGCGGGTAGACGGCGGTGGCCGGTCGGCGCATCCACGGGGGCAGCGACTCGGCGGAGAACTCGACGGTCAACTCCAGCCGGCGGCGACGGATCGCCCGGGTGCGCAGGGCCAGATTGGGTTCGGTGAAGCGGACCATCGCCGGTGGCGGGGCCGGCCCGGCGGCAGCGATCGCCTGACCGTGCAGCCAACTGCTCAGCGCACGGGCCTCCTCGACAAGCAGGCTCGGGTAGTGGTGCGACCAGGTCTGCCCGTCGGCGGTGCGGGCGTCCACCTCGATGAGCAGCCAGTCCTGCCAGCCCGGCGCGGCCCGCTCGGGATCGTCGGGCGGGTCGATGCCGGGCTGGTAGCCGACCGGGCGGATCCGCACCCGGGCACCATCGTCGGACCGGATCTCCACCCGATCATTCTCGCCGACCGAAGCGGACAATTACCCCAAATCAGGTTACTGGGAGACGCTCCGCCGGACACCCCGATGGTCGGCGCACGCACCCGCCCGGCCACCGGTCAGGCTGACCGAGCCGTCCCGGCACTGCACCAGATAACCCCGGCCCGCCCAGAACTGCGGCACGCAGTCGAACCAGTCGCACACCTCGGCGGCCGGCCGGCGGATCCGGGTTCCGGCACAGAAGTCGTACCCCAGCGGGTTTTCCGGCGCGCCGCACCGCGGCCCGGACGTCGCGCTCGACGACGGGCGCGGCGCGGACGGGCGCTTCGGCGCGGTGGTGCGCGTGGGCGGCCGGGCCGCCGGGCGCAGCAGCGCGGGAACGGCGCTCGGGGTGGATGCCGGCGTGGCCGCCGCCGCGACCTCCGCGCCGCCGGCCGGGTCCGACGGGTTCGAGTCGAACAGCGCCGCAGGCACCAGCAGCGCGATGCCCGCCGCCACCGCGATGGTCCGACGGCCACCGGGAACGCGCGAGGACAGCCGGGCCTGCGCCGGCGTGGCCACCGCCGGCCGGAACGGCTTGAGCTGGTCGTGCTCCGCGATCAGCTCGTCGAGCTGGGCGAGCACCGCGGCGCGCTGCTCGATCGCGTCGGCGAAGGCCAGCGTCAGCTTGAACCGGAAGTCGGCCGCCGCGTCGGTGGGCAGCAACAATCCGGAGGTACGCCGCCGGTCCAGCACCTGGATCAGGGTCACCGGCGCCGCCGGGTCGTGGGCCAGGCCGGTCATTCGGCCGTACGCCCAGTCGCGCCGACCGCGTCCGCCGAGCATCACCAGCCGACGGCTGGTGATGACCGCCATGCCGGCGTCGGTGACGCGTACGCCGTCCGGGCGGCGCGGGCGCAGCGGCGCGGCCGGCGCGGCGACCGTCAGGTCCGGTGCGGGCAGCACAGTCGTGTGTCGTACCTCGACCAGTTGCGCGGCGGGCAGCGCCCACAGCACGACCTCGTCGTCGACCAGCTCAAGTGGGAGGCCCGCGCCGGCCGCCGCGGACCCGTGGAAGTCGGCGGCCAGGGCGCGCAGCCGCCGTAACTCGTCGTCGCGTCGCCGCCAGGCCTTCTCGGCGCCGTGGTACGTGCTGACCCGCCGCACGTTCTGCCGCTGCGCCCAGCGGTACCGCCATGTGGAACCCGTCGATTCAGTCCTTGCCACGCCGACTCCTTCGCCGCGCAGGCCACCAATCCGGGGTGCACTCGGATTAACAGTCGTGACGGGCGGCCGGGACACGCCAGGATGGGCGAACTATACGAACGGTGGAGCAACCCGGACGATCGGGCGATACTGCTGCGTCGATTCATCTTCCGTCGCGCCCTGCGCGGCGATCGCCGTCTCGGTAACGTCAGCCGCAGCCGGGTGGCGACGCGCCGCCGCGCCGCACGTACGGAGGGGTGAGGGCCATGCCGCCAGACACCCTGCCCGGCGTGGTCATCGGGGTCGACATCGGCACCACGAGCACCAAGGCCATGGTGTACGACACCGACGGCCGGCTGCTCGCCAGCCACACCGCCGGCTACCCCCTCGACGACCCGCTCCCCGGGTACGCCGAGCAGGACCCGGAGCTGATCCTCGCCGCCGTCGTCGAGTCGATCCGGGCCGTGGTGACCGAGCTGACCGTTCCGGTCTCCGGCCTGGCCCTCTGCTCCGCCATGCACAGCCTCATCGGGCTCGACGCGGCCGGCGACCCGCTCACGCCGTCGGTGACCTGGGCCGACTCCCGGGCCACCCGCCAGGCCGAGCGGCTACGGGCGGTGCCGTCCGGGCTGGCCCTGCACCGACGCACCGGGACGCCCATGCACCCGATGTCGCCGCTGCCCAAGCTGCTCTGGTTCAACGAGCAGGAGCCGAAGCTCTTCGAACGCGTCGCGCACTGGGTCGGCATCAAGGACTGGGTGCTGCTGCGACTCTGCGGGGCGCTGGTCACCGACCACTCGATCGCCTCGGCCACCGGCCTGCTGGACATCCACACCCTGCGGTGGGACACCGAGGCGCTCACCATCGCCGGCATCACCGAGGAGCAGTTGCCCCAACTGGTCGCCACCACCGCCGTCCTGCCCGGCCTCACGCCGCGGGCCGCCACCGCCCTCGGCCTGCCGCAGCGCACCCCGGTGGTGGTCGGCGCCGGTGACGGGCCGCTCGCCAACCTGGGCCTCGGCGCGGTCCACCCGGGCATGGTGGCCTGCTCGATAGGCACCAGCGGTGCCATGCGCGTCATGGTCGAACGCCCCAGCGTGGACCCACTGGGCGGGGTGTTCTGCTACGCGCTGACCGAGGACCGCTGGGCGGTCGGCGGCGCGATCAACAACGGCGGCATCGTCCTCAAGTGGGCGGGCACGGCGCTCGCGCCGGACCTGGGCGAGCACCCCGAGGAGGAGCTGGTCGCCCTCGCGGCGCAGGCGCCGGTCGGCTCGGGCGGGCTCATCATGCTGCCGTACCTGCACAGCGAACGGGCTCCACACTGGAGTGCGCTGCCCCGCGGCGCGTACGTCGGGCTGACCCACGGGCACCGCCGCGAACACCTCGTCCGGGCCGCCATGGAGGGGGTCTGCCAACAGTTGGCGCTGGTGCTCACCTCGGTGCGCGCCGCCGGCAACGAGGTCCGCGAGATCCGCGCCGGCGGCGGTTTCGCCCGCAGTGGCCTGTGGCGGCAGATGCTCGCCGACGTGCTCGGCATGCCGGTGAGCTTCCCGGCCGGCCGCGAGGGGTCGAGCTTCGGCGCCGCGCTGCTCGGCATGCAGGCGCTGGGCCTGATCCCCAGCATCGACGTGGCCGCCGACCTGGTCCGCATCGAGGAGGTCATCCGCCCCGACCCGGCCGCCGCCGCCACGTACGCGGCGCTGCTGCCGCTCTTCGCCGAGCTGTACGACGCGCTGGTGCCCACCTTCACGTCGATGCGCCGGCTGGCGCCCGGCCTACCCGCCGAGCCGGCCACCCCCGCAGGACCACAGATGTAGGCCCTTCGGCCGGCCCGGGGAGGGCCGGGTCAGGCCCCGTGCGGGCCGGGGCGGGTCAGGCCGCCTCGACGCCGGAGATCAGATAGCGGTGCACGTCGGCGTCGAGGATGGCCACCGTCTGGGCGTCGCTCGGCCCGGCGCCACGGAACGCCGCCAACTGCTCCGGGGACTCCCAGCGTTCGAAGATGTGGATGCGGTCCGGGTCGAGCGGGTCCGCCGCGAGCAGGAAGTCGAGGCAGCCGGCCGCCGCGCGGGCCTGTTCGATTGTCTCTCGGCAGCCGGAGAGGTAGTCGTCGCGGGCGCCGGGCTCGACGCGCAGACTGCCGGCAATGATCAACATGAGTGCCTCCCCCGGGCGGTATCGCTGTTACGCGAGATACCACAGGGTCATAGTTATACCTCCGAGGTGTGGCGCTCGCGGGGACATCGGCTCCCGGACGGGTGACGGCGTTCTCGCCAGCCCCAGCGGCCTCGCGGGCTTCATATCGTGCAAACGTGAGAAAAAGCGACAAGAAGCGCTCATCTTCCCTGTTCGCGCCGCGCCCCCACGTACCCCTCAGGTGGCTGGCGGCGGCGGTCGCGCTCGTCGTCGTCGCGACGACGGGGCCGGCCACCGCCGACGGTCCCGGCCCGGCGGCCGGCACCGGCCAGCAGATCACGGACGGGCCGGCGGACGAGGGCGGGCGCAACGACGAGCCGGGCGTGGAGCCCGCGCCGGAGCGGGCGCCGACAAGTGAGGTGTCCTGGCTGTCGTTTCCCGGCGGAGTGTTCGCGGTGGACTCGCTCGGGCACACGGTGCGGTACCGGGCCTGCGACGGCGACACCGGCCGGGTCGCCGATCCGGACATGCGGGTCGCCGCCGGGGTGGCCAGCGGTGAGGTCACCGTCGAGGGCAGGAGCTTCCGCTACCAGGTGCCGCTGATCGGGCGCGGCGCGGGGACGCTCGTGGTGTCCGGGCCGCACGCCCAGCCGGTGGAGCTGCCCGGCGTGGTGGTCACCAGCCCGCAGCCGCCCACCGATCCCGTCGAGGGCGCCCGGCTGTTCCCGCTCAGCGGGCAGCTCGCCCGGGTGGTCGCCGACGCGAGCCTCAACCCGTCCGGGGCCAGCGTCCGCGACCTGTCCGGACGGTACGGCGACCAGCAGATCTCGATCAACGGCGCGCTGCGTCCCAAGGCCGCCAGCGTCATCAAGCTGTGGATCCTGGTGGAGCTGCTGCGCCGGGTCGACTGTGGACAGGTCTCGCTCGACGACGGCGTGCTTGTCACGCCCGCCGACGTGGTCGGCGGCACCGGTCAGCTCCAGTTCGAGACGTTTCCGCAGGAGGTCACCCTGTACCGGCTCGCCCGGTACCTGATCAAGTACAGCGACAACGTCGCGGCCAACGTGCTGATCACCTACCTGGGCGGGTTCGCCCCGGTCAACGCGCTTGTCGACTCGATGAATCAACGGTCCACCATCCTCGCCCGCCGGATGCTCGACAGCGCGGCGGCGCAGCGCGGCGAGGAGAACTACACGAGCCCGGACGACGTGGTGTCGCTGCTCGGCGCGGTCTGGGACGGCGAGATCCTCACCCCGACCTCCCGCGACCTGATGATCGGGTTCATGCGGGAGCAGACCCTCAACACCAAGATCCCGGCGGCGCTGCCACCCGGCGTCCCGGTGGCCCACAAGACCGGTGACCTGCCGGACGCCTCCCACGACGTCGGCTACTACCTGATCCCCGGCACCGAGACCGCAGTCGCCTTCCTCACCGCCGGCCCGATGGCGACGGGCGACGAGACCGTCCGTCGGATGGCCCGGACCGTCTACGACTTCCTGGTCACCCCGAGCGTCGGCGCGGTCGAGGAGTGAACAGGCGTCAGGCGCCGGGGATGTTCGCCGGCGGGTCCTCCCCGACCACGTCGGCCGCCGGCGGTTCGGCCGCCACCGGCAGCCCGAAATCCGAGTACGCCAGGTCGAGCTGGGCCGTCTTCGCCTGCTCGGTGGCCAGCTCGATCCGGTAGCGGACCAGCCGACCCTGCTCGTCGACGCTTGCGGTGAACGGCACCTTCGCGGCCCGGTCACCGAGCACCCCGCCGATTCCGCCGCCCAGCACGGCGGCGCTGTCGCGCAGGTCCAGCGTGCCCGCGTACTCCCGGTTGCCGGTCTGCCGAACGGCGGCCGGCGCGGTGAGCGTGCTGGCCAGCCGGGTGTTGTCCAGGCCCTTGTTGTTTACCGGCCGACCCGGCGTGCCGACGTGCCACCACGTCCTGCCGTCCCAGACCGGGACCCGGCGGTCCGGGGCGCTGATCCGCACGTAGACGTCCGGACCGGTGGTCAACCGCTCGATCTTCACCTCGCCGTTGGGCACCTTGAGCGAGGTGGTCTCCGTGCCACGCCGCGCCTTCGGGTCCCACACCAGGATCGTGGTGTCCCCCTCGGCGGTCCCGCCGCTGCCCACCGTCAGCCGGTACGGCTGCTCGTCCACCTTCGCGGCGGCGGCGACAAGCACAGCGGCCGCATCGGTCGGGGCGGGTGCCGCGCCGGTCGAGCCGGTCGACGTCGCGGCCGACGGGCGGTCCGCGTCCGGCCGATCGTCACCGGCGGCGATCAGGGCCCACACGCCGCCTGCGACCGCCACGACGAGGACAACGCCGGCGGCGACCAGCTTGGGCTTCTGCACGGTCATCTCCCCTGGGCGGACGCCCGCCGGCCGGTCGCCGACCACGCGCACCGCGGTGCGGTCCGGCCAGACTAGCCGGACCGCACCGGGTCACGCGCGGCTGATCGCGTTGGCGTGGATCGCCTCGTTCAGGTACGCCGCCAGGCCGGGAGCGATGTTCTCGTAGTACGCCGTGAACCGCTCGTCGGCCATGTACATGTCGGCCAACCCGGTCTGCACCTCGTACGAGCACTCGTAGAACCAGCGGCTGATGATCTGCCGGTGCTCCTCGGCCAGGTCCATCGCCTCCGGGCCGTCCGCCGGCGCGCCCGAGGCCATTAACGCGACGATCCGCCGGCCCCAGTCCTCGTTCTCCGCCTTGATCCGCAGCCAGTCGTCCTTCGTGTAGCGCGACGCTCGCCGGTTCGACTCCCGGTACGCGTCCGTGTCGCCCCAGCGCTGCTCGGCCTCGGCCTCGTACTGCTCGGGGTCGGCGTCGCCGAAGACCTCGAACCGCTCCTCCGGGGTGAGTTGGATGTTCAACTTGCTCGCCTCCATCGCGAACTCGATCGCCGCGACCATCTCCTGCAACCGCTTGAGCCGTCCCGTCAGCAGCTCGTGCTGGCGGCGAAGGTGCGCGGCCGGGTCGGCCGCCGGGTCGTCGATGATCGCGCTGATCTCCTCAAGTGGGAAACCCAGCTCCCGGTAGTACAGGACGAGTTGCAGCCGTTGCAGGTCCGCGTCGTCGTAGCGGCGGTAACCGGCTGAGGTCCGTCCGCTCGGCGACAGCAACCCGATCTCGTCGTAGTGGTGCAACGTCCGGATCGTCACGCCAGCCAGCTTCGCCACCTGACCCACCGTGTACGCCATGGTCCCCCTCCCTTCCGGGAACCAGGCTCCCGCCTGCCGTTACGTCAGGGTCAAGCCCGATTCTGACCCACCGTGGCGGGGCTGTCCGGGCGCCCGTACAGGTAGCCCTGACCGCGTGGGCAGCCGATCGCGGTGACCGCGTCGTGCTGGCGTTCGGTCTCCACGCCCTCGGCGATCACCGCCAGGTCGAACGCGCCGGCCAGCCGGGTCACCATCTCCACAGTCGCGTACGCCCGGTCGTCCGTGCCCAGCCGCGCCACGAACGACCTGTCGATCTTCAGTTCGGTGGCCGGGATGCGGTGCAGGTAGCTCAACGACGAGTAGCCCGTCCCGAAGTCGTCGATGGCGATCTGGATGCCCAGCTCCCGCAGCTGGTGCAGCCGTTCCAGCACCGCGTCGGTCCCCTCGATCAGCGCCGACTCGGTCAGCTCCAGGGTCAACGCGCGCGGCGCCAGCCCGGCGCTGGCGGTGGCCGCCGTGACCGTGGCGATCAGGTCGGGCCGGCGCAGGTGCGCCGCGGCGATGTTCACCGCGACCGTCGCGTCCGGCGCCCGCGCCCGCCAGGTCGCCGCCGCCCGGCACGCCTCGTGGATCACCCAGCGGTCGATCGGGATGATCAGCCCGGTCTCCTCGGCCAGCGGCAGGAACTTCGCCGGCGGCAGCATCCCGAGCCGCGGGTGCCGCCAGCGCACCAGCGCCTCGGCGCTGCGGACCGCCCCGCTCGCCAGGTCGACGATGGGCTGGAACTCCAGGTGCAGCTCCTCCTCGTCGACGGCCCGGCGCAGATCGGCGATCAACTCCGCCCGGGACACGGCCGACTCGCGCAGTTCCGGGGTGCACGTCCGGTACGCGGACTTGCCGGCCGCCTTCGCCGCGTACATGGCGATGTCGGCGTCGCGCAGGATGTCGGTGTGCGAGGCGTGCTGCGGCCCGTACTCGGCGATGCCGATGCTCGCCGACGGGTGCACGCCCACGTCCTCCTCACCGTCGGAGGGTCGCAGGGCGTCCAGCAACCGCTCGGCCAGCCGCTCCGGGGACACCGGCCCGTCCCGCTCGACAAGCACCGCGAACTCGTCCCCGCCGAGCCGGGCGATGGTGCCGTCGCCGGCCACCGCCGTCCGCATCCGCGACGCCAACCCGCTCAGCAGGGTGTCGCCGGTGGCGTGCCCGAACCGGTCGTTGACCTGCTTGAACCCGTCGAGGTCGAGCAGCAGGACGGCCACCGGCCGGCCGTCGCGCAGAGCCAGACGCAGCAGCCGGTTGAACAGCAGCCGATTCGGGAGGCCGGTGAGCTGGTCGCCGTACGCGAGCCGACGCAGTCGCGCCACCAGGCGCAGGTTCTCGTTGGCGGCCAGCCCCTGGCGTACGGCGAGGGCGGCCAGCAACGCCATCATGGTCACGAAGACCAGCTGCGGGGTCTGGCCGGTGGGCCGGCGGGCCAGCAGCACCGCGATGATCGCCCCACCGACCGGCAGGTACGGCAGCGCCACCCGCCACCACGGCGGCAACGGCGACTCGGCGGTCTCGTCGGTGCCGTCGCAGTCCGGCGGCGGCGGGTTCCCGGTGGCCAGGCCGATCAGCAGATAGCTCAGCGGCCAGCACAGGTCGATGGGGTGACCAGCGGCGTAGTCGGCGCGGGCCACCAGCGAGACGTAGACGACGTCGGCGACCACCCGGATGGTGAGGCTCACCGCGAGCACGCTCAGCGGCCGCCACAGTGGCCGCGCCGGCCCGGCCACCGCTACCAGGATGGTGAGCTGCATCAGGTCGAACATCGGGTAGAGCAGCCCCAGCGTGCGCGCCGGGTCGGCCAGCTCCGCGGCGGCGACCCCCTGGAACACCAGCACCCAGCCGATCGGCACCAGGGCCAGCGCGACGATCACGCCGTCCAGCAGCGTCCGGGCCCTCCCCACTCCCGTACGCGGCCCGGACGGCGAGCTGAGCAGCGCGGCGGTGCCGGTGAGGATGCCGGCGGTGAAGACCACACCGACCAGCGGGGTGTGCGGCAGGTCGCCGCCGACCAGTCGCTGCGCCGTCCAGATCGCCCGGCCCAGCGCGGCGAGCGCCATGGTGACGGCCAGCAGTGTCCAGAACCTGCGCAGCGGGGCCGGATGTCGACGGGCCACGCCGGCGCAGGCGAGGGTTGCCCAGCCGGCCACCAGCAGCGCGCCCACGTCACTGACCAGCGCGGCCCCGGGCAGCGCGGCGACCAGCCAGAACGCCTCCACGACAAGGACCGCGCCGACGACTGACAGCCCGACCCGGCTCAGCCGGGTCGGCGCGACGCCGCTGGGCAGCGCGCGGCCCGCACCCTTCACGTCCTGTCGCGACACGGTCGCTCCGGCTCTTCGTCGTACGTGCACCCTCGGCGGACCTGTCCACGGCAAACCCCGAAAGCCTAGCCAGCGCCCCGGGTCGCCCGCCAGGGTCCGGACGGCCGCGCGAGTCGAGCCGATCCGGGCACACAGGACTGTCGTCCCCGGGACGATCCGTCTCCGTGCGAGGGCTCGGCGACCGGACGTACCCGCGCCGCCACCTCTTCGGCCGTACCATCTGCGCGGTGACATCTCCCCGCCGTCGGCTGGCGGCCGCGTCCATCCTCCTGGTGGTGGAAGCGGTGCTGTTCGCACTGCTCGTCACCGAGTCCCCGGCGGGCGCCGTCGTCGCCGTCGGCATCACCTGCCTGTCGTTCTGGGTGCACCTCGTTCTGCACGAGTGCGGGCACCTCGTCGCGGCGAAGCTGCTGTGCCTGGAGGTCGTCGCGGTCCGTATCGCGCCGTTCAACGGCTGGCGCAACCACGTGTCGATCCGACCTGCGCCGTCGGCGACCGCGTTACCGCTGCGGATGGTGCTGTTCTACCTCAGTGGCCCGGTGGTCAACCTCTGCACCGCGACGGCGCTCGGTGCCGCAATGGCGTCGACGAGCACCGCAGTGACAGATGTCGCACTGCTCGGCGCAGCGCTTCTCGCGGCGCTTCTCGGGGTGGCCAACCTCGTCCCCTCTCCGCACACTGACGGCCGCAACCTGCTCGGCTGGCTCGTGACGCCTACCGCCACCATCGCGGCGCTGCGCGCGGCCCACTACCAGGAGGAGATCAACCGGACACTGCGGGCCATCAGCCATGGGGAAGCGGACGAGGGCCGCCTCGAAGATCCGGTTCGCGACGCAGACGACCCACGGCTCGCGCTCGCTGCCTTCCGCCGACGCTGGAGCACCGGACACGCGCGCTCGGCGACGGACTTCGTCGCCGACGCCGAGCGACTCGCGGCGCTGGCTCGGGCCGAGAGCACCGATCCCCGGACGGCCGCCGCAATCGGGCAGGCGCTCAGCGTCCACTTCGGGATGTGGTATCTGTACGCCGCGGTGGTGACCAGATCGCCTGTCGAACACCGGGAGGTGGTGGAGATCTGGGAACTGGCGCGGCTCGGCTCCCAGGTGCAGCCGCACAGGTTGACCGCCCGTGTCGCGATGAGCCTGGCGTACCTGCTCAACCAGCGACCGGAGCAGGCGCAGTCGCTCCTTCTCGACGTCCGGGTCGGCGTCGACCCGCCGGATCTGTGTAGCGTCGCGTTTCTCCTGCGGGCCATCGCTGAGTGCCACCTCGGCAACCACGCCGGCGCGGACACGCACATCAGGGCGGCCGGCGGCGGCTACCCGCAACTGACACAGGTCGTCGCCACGATCCAGGCGGTCGATCCGGTGCCGCCGATGTTCGCTCCGGCACCGATGGCCGACACCTGATCGGTGTGCGGCCACGCCACCGGTACGACCGGAGAGCCGGGAGGTTCAACGGCCGGCGGACCGGTTCCAGGGTGAGCGGGGCAGGGTCGTGCCGGCCATCGGCCGACGGGCGCGTCGGCGCTTCCGCCGGCCGGGGGTGCAGGGCGGGCGGCGGACGGTGTGCACCGCAGGGCCGTCGGGCGGGGGTTGCCGGCCGATGAGCCAGCACAGGAAGCGGGCCATCGGCGGCTCAGCCAACCGTGAGGCGCTGGGCGTCGGACGTGGCGATCTCGTACTGCGCCCCGCAGAACGTGCACTGCTGCGCGTACCGGGTGCGGATCGGGATGAGCGGTATGAAGAAGAGGGTGAACTTGGTCGACCGGCGGGTGATGACCTGCGCGGCGTGGTTGCCGCAGTGGCGGCAGACCTGCTGCACGACGCCCGAGCGGTCGACCTTGGTACGCAGACCAAAGATGAAGAACATCGCCCGCCAGTACCCACCTGACCACGAAAAGGAACGTGCCAAGCAGGAAGGGGACGGCGGTGGATGGTCATCTGTGGTGGTCGGGCGTCCGGCGAAGTACATGCAGCGCGGCCATCGCCTGAGCCCTGAGCTTCCTTGCCAAGATCGTGGTCGATCGTGACGAAACCGTCAGCTTGCTGCTGCTCCGGAGGGCTCGGGGCCGGCACCTCGGCCGAGATCCAGATCGGCTGCCAGCCCGCACCTCAGGTCGCCGACCCCGGCCAGGGTCGCCGCTCGTCCAACTCAACGGCGAGCCGGCGGAGGAAATCGCGGAAGTCGTGCTCGCTGTGCGGCGTCTCGATCTCGTCGGTCAGCGGACCGGCGTATTGCCGCGCCCAGGCGATCGCATCGGCGTAGACGCCCGGCCCGTCGCCGAAATACCGCCGCTCCACCATCGCCGCGGCCATCTGACCGGCGCTGGGGTCGTCCAGCTGAGGGGTGAAGATCAAGCCGTACAGGATCTGGTTGATGACGCCCTTCCAGTCGCGGCTGTCCATCTCACACCTCTCGGACGGGGAGCCCGGCACCGAAAGCAGCTCCACCTTGGATCATCGACCCAAAGGCCGAACCATCCAAGGTGGAGCTGCTGACGTCTCACTCAGTCACCGCGTCAGTTGGCGGGCTCGGGCTCCAGGCCGGGGACCTCGGCGGAGATCCAGATCGGCTGCCAGTCCGGCACCTCGTGGAACCGGCGCAGCTCGGCCAGGCCGCTCACCGACCCGCTCCAGGCGCCGTACGGAGGGTTGGTCTCGTCGAAGCCGCTCTGCACGAAGGTGAGCGTGGTCCGGCCGTCGGACTCGGCCAGCTCCCAGTTCGTGACGCCGGTCGGGCCCCAGTCCACGGACATCTTCCGGCCCGGCTCCAGGTCGACGATCTTGGCCGCGTAGCCGTTCTCGAAGCCGCCCATCGCGTACCGGCCGCCGACCCACGGCTCGATCCCGATGGGGTAGCCGAACCAGGCACTGGCCTGATCGGAGTCGGTGAGCGACTCCCACACCTTGTCGATGGGGGCCGCGATGACCAGCTCGCCGCGCAGGTCGGCGGAGGTGAAGTCGGTGCGGGGCAGCAGCGGCCGACCCTCCAGGTGGGCGGCCAGGTTGGCGATCGACAGCGCCCAGAACGTCTGGAGCACGCCCCGGATGCTGGAGCCGGTCATCGCCTCGTTGAAGTCGAAGTGGCTCTGCGTCAGCGTCAGCACGGTGCTGTCGGTGCCCTCGGCTGTCAACTGGAACTCGCTGGTGGTCTCCACCCCGTCGAGCAGCCAGCCGAAGCGCAGCGTGTCGTCGTCGGCGTGCAGCAGGCGCTGGTGCGGCGCGTCACCCTCGGGCGTGTAGCGACCCCAGAACTCGTACCGCTGGGGCAGCTCGACCTCGGCGTGCTCGGCCAGCCAGAGCCGCAGCTCGGCCGGGTCGGTCAGTGCCGCACGGACGCGCCCGACGGGGGCGGAGAGGCGGGCCTGGACCTTCAACGGGTCACTCATGTGTCGTTCCCTTTCGGATAGCAGGCGACGGCGAGCTTGAAGGCATCTCCTTCACTGCCGCCGTAACGGGCGAACAGGTCCTGAAGTGCGGTTTGCAGGTCGTGCAGGAACTGCGGGCGCTGCTCGGGGGGCACCCGGATCTCGCCGGAGACCCCGATCGAGGGCAACTCGGGGGCGGTTCGGTCCAGGGCGGCGACGTCGGCCTGGACCTCCTCCATCAGGTCGAGCAGGTAGCCCAGGCTCAGCTCGTCGCGGGCTCGGCGCAGCCCGATCCGGCCGACCAGGCGGGGCGACAGCCAGTAGGACCGGGCGGCGGCCTGGTAGATGCCTTCGGTGATGCCGCGGACCTTGCGCTCGTTTACCAGCTCGACGAGGCCGGCCGCGACGAGCTGCTTGACGTGGTAGTAGACGCGCTGCGGCGTCTGATCGAGTCGGGCCGCGACCTCGGTGCAGGTGCGCGGTTCGGCGAGTTGCCGCAGCACCTCGACGCGCTGCGGCTTGAGCAGGACTTCGGCCTGCTCGATCTGCTCCAGGTACAGGACGTCTCTCATGGCAAAATCAGTTTGTACGTACAAAACTTGTTTGTCAATCGCTTCGCGAGAAGCCGCGCCGACTTTCTCGACGCGGCTCCAGGCAGTGTTCAGCAGATGGTCAGGGCAACCAGTCCGGTCGCAGCGGGTAGCCGTTCACACCGTCCGGGCCGTTGTGGGTGGCCAGCACCTGGTGCAGCTGGATGCCGTTGCGCTCGAACGCCATCCGCGACCCGGCCATGTAGAGCCCCCACACCCGGGCCGTGCCCGCGCCCACCTCCGAGACGCAGAAGTCCCAGTGCTCCACCAGGTTGCGACACCAGGCGGCAAGCGTCAGCGCGTAGTGCTGGCGCAGGTTCTCCTCGTGGTGCACCTCCAACCCGGCGTCGTGCACCTCGCTGATCAGCCGACCCGGGCCGGCCAGCTCACCGTCCGGGAAGACGTACCTGTCGATGAACGCGCCCGAGCGGTGCGGCGCCCGGTTGTCGGCCCGCGTGATGGTGTGGTTCAGCAGCCGCCCACCCGTACGCAGCCGCGAGCGCAGCGCCCCGAAGTAGGCCGGGTAGTTGCGCACCCCGATGTGCTCGGTAAGCCCGATCGAGGAGATGGCGTCGAACTGCTCCGCCGGCGCGTCCCGGTAGTCCAGGTGCCGCACCTCGGCCAGCTCGGTCAGCCCCTCCCGCTCGATCGCGGCCTGCGCCCACTGCGCCTGCGCCTTCGACAGGGTCACCCCGAGCGCCTTGACGCCGTACTCGCGGGCCGCGTGACGGACCATGCCACCCCAGCCGCAGCCCACATCCAGCAGCCGCATGCCCTTTTTCAGCGCCAGCTTGCCGGCGACCAGGTCGTACTTCGCCGCCTGGGCCTGCTCCAGCGTGTCGTCCGGAGAGCGGTAGACCGCGCAGGTGTACGTCATCGACGGGCCGAGGACCTTCTCGTAGAAGGCGTTCGAGACGTCGTAGTGGTGCGAGATCGCCGTGCTGTCGCGCACCCGCGAGTGCCGCAGCCCGTTCATCACCCGCTTCCAGCGCGGCTGGGCCTCTTGCGGAGGGGCCGGCGGCGGCATCAGCCGCTCCCAGCCCAGCCCGCGCACCAGCGCCAGCCCGTCGGCCACCGACGGTGGGCGCAGCCGCAACTCGTCCTTGAGCACCCGCAGCGCCTCGTACGGGTCACCCGGGTGCACCCCCTGCAACGCCAGGTCGCCGCTGACGTACGCCCGGGCCATGCCCAGGTCACCGGGTGCGGTGAGCAGGTACGACAGACCCCGCTCGGAACGGATCGACAGGGTGATGCCGGCGTCGGACGGGCCGACGGCGCTGCCGTCGTACCCGATGATCCGCACCGGAAGCGGCGCGGCGGTGACCGCGCGGACGACGTCCGCCACGGTCGGACCGGTGGGCCGGCCCCCCGCCGGCGGGGTGGCGGGGACGCTCGCCGCCCCCTGGTCTCGATCGGTCAGGCTCATGCTCGTGCTACCGCCTTTTCGTACAGTCCCGTCAGCCGGTGGTCCGGGTCGTAGCGGTCCTTCACCGCGCGCCAGGTCTCGCCGCCGTAGAGGCGATCGAAGGCGTCCCGGTCGTAGTACGCGTCCGAGTAGAGCGACTTGTGCCCGCCCGACTCCGACACCCTGCGTTCGATCGTGCGGTTGACGTCGCCGTCGGCGGCGCCGGGCGCGATCGACACGCTCCCCCAGAAACCAATGTTGACGTAGTCCTGCCCCGCGTGGAGCGGATACAGCGGCCACGACCGCGCGGAACCGGGACCCTCCGGCTCGCGCAGCCGCAACGGGCAGAGCCACACCGGGGTCATCCCCACGTTGCCCGCGAACCAGCGCAGGAAGTCGGCCGTGCGGTCCAGCGGGATCTCCACGTCCTGCACGACCCGCTCCCGGGCCGGCTGGCCACGCAGCCGGTCGATCCGGGCCGCCACCTGGTGCCGGTGCTCGAGGCGGACCAGTCGGTGGTAGACGTCGCTGCGCCGGTAACGCGCCGGCCAGAGCCTGCGCACGACCGGGTGCTGCGCGCCGAACGCCGCCGAACACCAGAACCAGTCGGTGTCCCAGCGCCACAGATAGTCGTACGCGGTAAGCACGTCGCGGGTGCGCCGACGCAGCGACCGGTAGTAGATCTCCTGGCCGGTGTAGTCGCTGGGCGGGTCGGCCGCGTCGGTGAACGTGCCCAGGATCAGGTACGCCTCACCGGGGCTGAACATCACGCCGTCCATCACGTCGACAGGCTCGCCGGCCCAGGATCGACTGGCGGACACCTCGGCGATCGCGTCGGTGAGCGCCTCCAGTTGGGTGAACCGGATGTTGCGCAGCGCCACGTACCGGCCGATCGGTTGCAGCTCGATGCGCAGCCGGGTGGCGTACCCGAGGCTGCCCAGCGAGTTGGGGAACGCGGTGAACAGGTCGGCGTGCTCCCCGTCCGGCCGGGCGGTGACGATCTTGCCGGAGCCGGTGAGGATGTCCATCTCGCGTACCGACTCGTGGGGCAGGCCGTTGCGGAAGGAGGTCGACTCGATCCCCAGGCCGGTCACCGCCCCGCCCAGAGTGATGGTGCGTAGTTGCGGCACCACCAGGGGCATCAGCCCGTGCGGCAGCGTCGCGTCGACCAGGTCCTCGTACGTGCACATGCCCTGCACGTCGGCGGTGCGCGCGTGCGCGTCCACCGCGAGCACCCGGTTGAGGCCACTCACGTCGAGGCCCGGGGTCCGGGGAGCGGACCGGGGGCGGAACAGGTTGGAGGTGCGTTTGGCCAGCCGGACAGGCTCGCCCGTGGGCACCGCGGCGTACGACCGCCGCAGCGTGTCCACCGCGTCATCATGGTCAATGGGGTGATCCACACGCTCAGCGCGCATGTGATCACCTTACGCCCGGACCTCGGAATCGGTGGGATGTCAACGCCTGCGGTTTCCCGTCCGGCGCCAGGTTCGACGGTTACCGTGGCGGGCATGCCATCGCCCGCTATCACCGCCCTGGACGCCGCCGGACTGCCGTATCGGCTGGTCAGCCACGGTGCGGTAGGCAGCCTCGCGGAGGCCGCCGCGGCCCGGGGCGTGGCCGTCCCGGACGTGGTCAAAACGATAGTCGTCCGCCGGAGTGCCGACGATCACGTGTTCGTGCTCACCCCCGGCGACCGGGTCGTCTCCTGGCCCAAGCTGCGCGCCCTGCTCGGTGTGCAGCGCATCTCCATGCCGGACGCGGCGGGCGCCCTGGCCGCCACGGGTTACGAGCGCGGCACGATCACCCCGTTCGGCGCGAGCACCGCGTGGCCGGTCATCGCCGACGAGCGACTGCGTGGCCGGGAGATCACCCTCGGCGCGGGCGAGCGGGGTCTCGCCGTCGCGGTCGACGCCGACGCCGCGATCAGCGCCCTCGGCGCGACGGTGGCCGACGTCACCGACCCGCAGCCCACCCGCTGATCCCACCAGCCGCCCGCGTCCGCCGGCTGGCCCCGGCCGGGAGTGGTGGGTGAGGATGGCGCGTATGTCCCTGCCCGAGGAACGCCCCGATCCCGCCGGCACCGTCTACGGCGGTCGGCGGAGAGCCCGTTCCGGGCCGCTGGCCGACCCGCTGCTGCGGGTGGCGTTGGCGGTCGGGCTGGTGGGCGTACTCCTCGGGGTGGTCTTCGCCAGCGGCCTGCTCGACGGCGACGACGAGCCGGTGGTGCCCGCGACGGTCGCCGCGCCGCCCGGCGCGGCCGAGCCGACCGCCCCGCCGGCCGAGCCGGATCCGACCCCCTCGGTGGAGGCGTCGCCGACCCCGTCAGCCACCCCGGCCGTCCCGACCGCCGGCCCCCGCGTGCTGCGGTCGCCCTCCGGGCTCTGCCTCGGGCTCGACGGTGACGGCGAGAAGGCGCAGGCCGAGCTGGCCGCCTGCACCGGCGGCCCGGAGCAGCAGTGGGTCGTCAACCCGGCCGGCGCGGACGCGGTGACGTTGACGAACGCCGCCCACGGGCAGTGCCTCGATGTCGAGGGCGGCAGCGGTGACGACGGGGCGGCGGTGCTGCAGTTCCCCTGTCACGGCGGGGCCAACCAGCAGTGGCGGCTCAGTCCGACAGGCACCGGGCCGGTGCTTGTCGTCGCTGTGCACAGCGGCAAGTGCGCGCAGGCCGACGACGACGGCGCCGAGGCCGGGGACGAGATCCGCCAGCGACCCTGCGACGGCCGACCCGCCCAGCAGTGGACGCTCGGCTGACTCAGCCTCGGAAGCTCCAGGCGCGGGGTGCGGTCGCGGCCGCCAGGACGGCCTCCGACACCGGCCGCCCCGGCCGTCGGCGCAGCAGCAACGACAGCCCGGCCGCGCCGATCGACAGCGCGCCCGCCACGTACCAGGCCAGCGCGTAGTCGCCGAGCCGGTCGCGGACCAGGCCCGCGCCCGTCGCCGCGAGCGCCGCGCCGAACTGGTGGGCGGCGAACACCCAGCCGAACACGACGGCCCCGGCGCCGCCGAAGTACTCCCGGCACAGCGCCACCGTGGGCGGCACGGTGGCCACCCAGTCCAGGCCGTAGAAGATGATGAACACCAGCATGCTCGGCTCGGCCGTGCCCGCGAACAGGCTGGGCAGCACGAGCAGCGACAGCCCGCGCAGGGCGTAGTAGGCGCCGAGCAGCAGCCGGCTGTCCACCCGGTCGGTGAGCCAGCCGGAGGCGATCGTGCCGACGATGTCGAAGAGGCCCACCAGGGCGAGCAGTCCGGCCGCCGTGGTCTCGGCCATGCCGTGGTCGTGCGCGGCCGGCACGAAGTGCGTACCGACGAGACCGTTGGTGGTGGCGCCGCAGATCGCGAACCCGCCGGCCAGCAGCCAGAACGGCCGGGTCCGGGCCGCGGCTGCCAACGCGCCCAGCGCCCGGGTCGCCGCGCCGCCGGTCGGCGGCGGCGGCGCGACGACCTCGGTCGCGCCGTAGGCGGGCAGGTCGAGATCCGCCGGGTGTTCGCGCAGCAGCCACACCACCAGGGGTACGACCGCCAGGGCGGCTCCGGCCACGACGAGCGCCGCCGTGCGCCACCCGTGGTCGCGCACCAGCACGGCGATCAGTGGCAGGAAGATCAGTTGGCCGGCCGCCCCGCCGGCGGTCAGCACCCCGGTGACGAGGCCCCGCCGACGGACGAACCAGCGCCCGGTGACTGTCGCCACGAACGCCAGCGCCATCGAGCCGGTGCCCAGGCCGACGAGGACGCCCCAGCACAGCAGCAACTGCCAGCTCGCGGTCATGAAGACCGTCAGGCCGCTGCCGGCGGCGACCAGCAGCAGCGCCACCGACACCACCCGGCGGATGCCGAAGCGGTCCATCAGCGCGGCGGCGAACGGTGCGGTGAGGCCGTAGAGCAGCAGGTTGACCGAGACGGCCGCGGAGATGGTGGCGAGCGGCCAGCCGAACTCCGCGTGCAGCGGGTGCAGCAGCACCGACGGGGTGGCGCGGAAGCCGGCCGCGCCGACAAGCGCCACGAAGGCGACGGCGGCGACGAGCCAGGCGGGATGCAGGCGACGGGTCGTGGTCACGTCGACAAGTCTGGGCGGGGTTCTCGACGGCGACGAGTGGCCGGAAAGCCATCATGCGCAATAATCGGGCCATGAGCGCTGGCCCGCACCGGATCGCCGTCCTCGCCCTCGACCAGGTCGTCGGCCTGGACCTGGGCACCCCGTCCCAGGTCTTCAGCACCGCCAGGGGTGCCGACGACAGCCGCTTCTACGACGTGCAGGTGTGCACCCCGGGCGCTCGGCCGGTCCGCAGCACCGCCGGTTTCCAGGTGCTCCCCGACCACGGCCTGGAGTTGCTCGACACCGCCGACACCGTGATCGTCCCCGGCATCCACGACGGCGCCGTACTGACCTCGGGCGACATCGAGCCGGAGGTGGCCGTGGCGCTGCGGTCGGCGTACGAGCGGGGTGCCCGGATCATGTCCATCTGCACCGGAGCGTTCGTCCTGGCCGCCGCCGGCCTGCTCGACGGACGGCGGGCCACCACCCACTGGGCGTTCACCGAGCAGTTCCGTCGCCTCTACAGCCGGGTGGACCTCGACCCGGGCGTGCTCTTCATCGTCGACGACCGGGTGTTCACCTCGGCCGGCGTGGCCGCAGGCATCGACCTCTGCCTGCACGTCATCCGCCTCGACCACGGCAGCGAGATCGCCAACCGGGCGGCCCGCCGCTGCGTGATGCCGCCGTGGCGCGACGGTGGTCAGGCGCAGTACATCGAGCAGCCGGTGCCGAAGGCCACCGACGCCAGCACCGCCGGCACCAGGGAGTGGGCCCGACAGCGACTGCACGAGCCGATCGCCCTGCGCGACCTCGCCGAGCAGGCCCGGATGAGCGTACGCACCTTCACCCGACGCTTCCGCTCGGAGACCGGACTGAGCCCGGCGCAGTGGCTGCTGCAACAACGCACCGACCACGCGCGACTGCTGCTGGAGACGACCGACCTCACCGTCGACCAGATCGCCCACCGCTGCGGTTTCGGGACGACGGCCGCACTACGCCAGCAACTGCACCAGCGCATCGGCGTGGCCCCCTCCACCTACCGCCGCACCTTCCACCCCCGCCCCGAGCTGCTCGAAACCTGACCCACCCGGGGTCACGCCCTCCCGAGGCTGCCGCTCAGGTGCGGAGCATGTGCAGTTGGGCCTGGTGTTTGGGGAGGTGGACCCTTTCGTGCAGGTCCAGGGTGCGGGACCAGGGCAACGGCTCGTCGACGATGAGGTCGAAGCCCTCCCGCAGATGGGTCGCGACCGGGGCTTCCGCAGCCAGGCCGAGTTGGTCGACAAGCCCGCACAACCGGTCGCTGGTGCCGTGCAGCAGCGCGGTCAGGCCGCGCAGGCCACCCTGCTCGGCCGCGAGCGCGTCGAGCTGCGGACGGTGGATGTCCTCCTCCAGCTCGTAGTAGGCGAACGGCGACCCGGCCAGCAGTGCCTCGCTGGCCTGGATCATCAGCTCGTCGTTGGCGACCAGATGCGCGACGATCTGCTCGGCGCTCAACTGCCCGTCCGGCGGCGGTCCGAACCCGCCGGCGTCGACCTCAGCGAACAGAGCCCCGTAGGCCCCTCGCAACCCCGCGTCCTGCACCCCTCAAGTCAACCCTGCCCGCAGCCGTTCAGCGGCGGGATTGGCGGGAGCGGAGGTAGTCGCTGACCACGTACTCGCCCAGATCGTCGGTGTCCGGGGTGAACATGCGGCCGCGGCTGCGTCGGGCCACCGCGTCGACGAAGCGGCGCAGACCCGGGTCGTCGCCGAGCATGAACAGGTTGAGCGTGGCGCCGTAGCGGCTGAGCTTGTCCACCTCGCGGACGGTCGCCTCGATCGTCTCCGGCAGCGGCGGCCAGTGGAACAGCGCCTCGCCGTCGTCCGGGTCCAGGTGGGCGGTCGGCTCCCCGTCCGTGACCACCAGGACCACCGGCTCGGCGTCCGGATGCCGGCGCAGGTGCCGGGCGGCCAGCCGCAGCGCGTGCTGGAGGTTCGTGCCCTGCTCCATGTCCGGCTCCACCGCCGCCAGCTCCTGCTGGGTGAGGGTCATCGCCTCCCGACCGAAGCCCACGATCTGCAACGCGTCCTGCGGGAACCGGGTCTCCATCAGGTGCGCCAACGCCAGCGCCGTCTGCTTCATCGGCCCCCAACGACCCTGCGAGATCATCGAGTACGACAGGTCGACGCAGAGCACCACCGCCGCCGAGGCCCGCTTCTCGGTCTCGACCACCTCGAAGTCGTCCACCGCGAGTTGCAACGGAACTGTCGGACCGGCCCGGCGGACCGCCCGGGTCAGCGTCCGGACCACGTCCAACGGCTGTTCGTCGCCGTACTCCCAGGGGCGGGACGCGCCGCTGACCTCGCCGGCGGCGCCCGCCGAACGCAGGTCGTGCTGGCCGCGCGGCCCAGCCGTCAGGTCGGAGAAGACCCGTCGCAGCGCCGTCCCGCCGAGCCGGCGCAGCGCCTTCGGGCTCAGCGTGAGCCCGTCCGCGTCCCGGCTCACCCAGCCCTGCCGGCGCAGCTCCCGTTCCAGCTCACGCAACCGGCGGACGTCGTCGGCGGCGTCCCGGCCCAGCGTCCGGGCCACCGCGTCGACGTCCACGTCGTCAAGCGTTGCCCCGGGGTGTTCCTGGTCGAGCTGGTCCAGCAGGTCGTCCAGTTCGCCGATCTCACCCAGCGCGCCGGCCGCGTCGCCGTAGTCCAGTGGCTGGTCGCCCCGGACCCGCTCGCCGCGCCCCCAGCGCAGATCCGGTCGCAGCGCCCGCAGGTTCGCGTCGAGCGCGGACAGTTCCCCGGCGAGACGGTCACCGAGTGACTGCTGCATCAGACCGGCCAGCTCGGCACGCTGCCGCTCGGAGAGCGAGTTCATCAGCCGCTCACCGGCCGCCGACCGGCGGGCCAGCACGTCGATCAGCTCGTCGACCGTCTCCGGTCGCTCCGGGAAGAAGTCACCGTGCCGGCGCATGAACTCGGCGAACGCGTCGGTGGTGTCCTCCGCGCGGCCGTGCCGGGCCAGCAGGTCGTTCAGGTCCCGCATCATCTCGGCGAGCCGCTGCTGGGCCGCCGGATCGGCGGACGCGCGCACCGCGTCGCGCAGCCCGGCGAACCGCTGACCGAGGACGTCGTCGCGGAGCTGGTCGAGGATCTGCTGGTACGAGCGGCGGGCGTCGTCGCTGGCCCACTCGTAGCCGGACAACTCCTCCACCGCCCGCGCCGTGGAGCGGGGCAGATTGTCCAGCACCGCCTCGGCGAACCGGGCGCCGTCGTCGTCGCGGCCCCGCAGCTCGTCACGCTCGGCGGCGAGGGCCTGGTCGAGCAGCGCCTGGGCTCGGGTCACCGCGCCGTCCAGGTCACCTCGGCGCAGCGCCTCCCGGCGCAGCCGTCGCGCCCGGGCGGCCAGGTCGTCCAGACCACCGCGCCCCTGCGGGCCACGGCGCAGAAGGTCGCGCAGCGCCTCCCGCAGGCTGCCGCCGGCCAGCACCTCGGCGCCGACCGCGTCCACAGCCTCGCGTACGTCGTACGGGGGTGCGAGCGGGTCGGGCCCGCCGTTCCACTGCCCGTACCGGAACCGGTTGCCGGCCACGATCAGCCCCGGCCGCCGTAGACGGTACGACCGGTATCGGTCACGTCCTTGCCGAGCCGGCGGGTCAGGTGCAGCCCCTCCAGCACGAACTCGACGGCGGCCGCGGCCTCCTCCGGCGTGGGCGCGTCGCCCAGACCGAGCCGATCGAGGACCTTGGCCAGGCCGGGCACCGTGCCCACCTGGCGCAGCAGCTCGGCGGACCCGACCAGCTCGCCGGTCTCGATGGCGGTGCCGTCCTGCACCAGGTTGGTGAACCCGGACAGGTCCAGGCCGGCCAGGTGGGCGCGGAACGTCTCGGCGGTGGCCGTCCGCAGCAGGTGGGCGAGGACCTCGATCTCCCGCCCCTCCTCGCCGCTCTCGAACTCCACCTTGCCGCGCAGCGTGCTGGTCACCGACACGGCGTCGCCGACCCGGGCCACCGCCGCCTCGGGCCGACCGTCCGGGCTGGCGGAGGCGGCGAGCAGGCCGGCGCGGCGCAGCGCGGCACCGGCGACGGTCTCGGCGGCGGCGATCGCGAACCGGGCGGAGACGCCGGAGCGCGGGTCCACCGACGGGGACTCCCGCACCGCGCGAGCGAAGCGGGCCAGCACCTCCAGCACGTGCTCCGGCACGGCGGCGACCAGGTCGGCCTCCTGGCGGATCAACGCCAGCTCCAACTCCAGGTCGACCGGGTAGTGGGTGCGGATCTCCGCGCCGAACCGGTCCTTGAGTGGGGTGATGATCCGGCCCCGGTTGGTGTAGTCCTCCGGGTTGGCGCTGGCCACCAGGAGCAGGTCAAGTGGCAGCCGGAGCTGGTAGCCGCGGACCTGGATGTCCCGCTCCTCCAGCACGTTGAGCAGCGCCACCTGGATCCGCTCGGCCAGGTCGGGCAGCTCGTTGACGGCGAAGATGCCCCGGTTGGTGCGCGGCACCAACCCGAAGTGGATGGTCTCCGGGTCACCGAGGGTGCGGCCCTGCGCGATCCGGATCGGGTCGACGTCACCGATCAGGTCGCCGACGCTGGTGTCGGGGGTGGCGAGCTTCTCGCCGTAGCGCATCGAGCGGTGCAGCCAGCCGATCGGCAGCTCGTCGCCGGCCTCGGCGACCTGGGCGACCGAGGCGGGGGTGAGTGGGTGCATCGGGTGCTCGTTGAGCACCGAACCGGCGATGACGGGCGTCCACTCGTCGAGCAGCCCGCCCAGCGCGCGGATCAGTCGGGTCTTGCCCTGGCCGCGCTCGCCGAGCAGCACCATGTCGTGCCCGGCGAGCAGTGCCCGCTCGACCTCGGGCAGCACGCTGTCGTCGTAGCCGACGATGCCGGGAAAACGGGTCTCGCCGGAGCGCATCCGGGCGAGGAGGTTGTCACGGAGTTCCTGCTTGACGGTGCGGTACTGGTGACCGGCCGCCCGCAGCGCGCCGAGCGTGCCGGGCAGGTCGGCCGGTGGAACCGGGATTACCGGGTTAGGCGCAGTCACCCGACCCACGCTAGCTCACCTTCGCCGGGGTGCCCCGGTCATCGGGGGGCACCCCCACTGCCACCCTCAGCCCCGCCCGCAGCGCCGGCAGGCTCCCCGGCGGCGCAGGTGGTACGCGTAGGTGGCCGCGCCGAGCGCCACACCCCACACCGGCCAGAGCAGCATCGGGGCCCCGGTGAGGCTGAACCCGCCGGTGAGCCGGTAGAACTCGGGATTGCTGAGCAGCCCCAGGCTGGCCGCGGTCACCGCGATGGCGACCAGGGTGGCCGGCACCACCGCCAGCTTCACCGGCACCCGGCGACCGGCGAGGCCGACCATCCAGCCCGGGAACCGCTCGCCCCAGCGCTGCACCAGGCCCAGGGTGAGGATCGCACCGACGGTGGCGAACGCGCCAAGCCCGAAGCCGGCCCAGACTATTCCGGTGTCCTGCATCTCGGTGAGGAACTCCCGGGAGATGCCGAGCGGGATGCCGGCCGCCCAGGCGAACCGGGTCGACGCGTACGCCAGGGGAATGGCGGCGGCGATGCCGGCGGCCCAGCGACCCCAGCGCGCGGCGGCGGCCGGGGTGGTCCAACCCCTGTCGGTGCCGTCGCGGCCGCAACCCACGCAGGCCTCGGCGGTGCGGCGCTGCCAGACGAGCACCGCCCCGGCCAGCAGCAGCCCGCCGGCCAGCGCGGCGAACCGGCCGAACAGCGCCCAGTTGAGGACCTCGGAGTAGTCGATCGGCGGCCAGCCGAACGGCGCTCCGACGATCAGGATCGGCAGGTAGCCGAGGACGACGAGCACCCGGGCGTCCGGGACGACCACGGCGAGTACGAACGCCACCGCCCAGCCGTAGCCGGCGAGCAGCGCCCGCAGCGGACCGGGCGGTCGGATCGCCGGGCGGCTCATGGCCAGCGCGGCCACTGCGGCGGTGAGCAGGACGCCGGCGAAGAGCGGGGTGGCCAGGTCCACCGGCACCAGGCGCAGCAGGTTGACGTCGCCGCCGTGGGTGTCGTTCGCGCCGAACGGGTAGCCGGCGCCGGCGAGGGTGCTCACCAGGGCGAGAACGCCCCACAGGCCGAGCCACGCGGCGGCCAGCGGGGCGAACCGGTCGGGCCACCGGGAGCCGGAGCGGGGTGGGGAGGAAGTGATCGTCGTCATGCTCTCAGCCTCGACCGACAGCCCGTCGAATCCCTCCCGGCCGGCGGTGAACCCGCTCCCCCGGGTGGGGGACCGTTCAGCCCGACGGGGTGACGAAGCCCGACTCGTACGCGGCGATGACCGCCTGCGTACGGTCGCGGACGCCCAGCTTGGCCAGCACGTTGCCGACGTGCGTCTTGACCGTCTCCACACCGACGACCAGGTGCGCGGCGATCTCCGGGTTGGACCGGCCGGTGGTCATCAGCCGCAGCACCTCGGCCTCCCGCTCGGTGAGCCGGGCGGCACGCAGCCGGTCGCCACCCGCCGGCCCGTACGCCCCGACGAGTTGACGGATAGCGGCCGGGAAGAGCAGCGACTCGCCTGCCGCGACGACCCGGACCGCCTCCACCACCTCCGCCGGCCGGGCTCGTTTGAGCAGGAAGCCGGAGGCGCCGGCGCGCAGCGCCTCGTAGACGTACTCGTCGTTGGCGAACGTGGTGACCACCAGCACCCGGGGCGGGTCGGCGGAGGTGGCCATCAGGTGCCGGGTGGCCTGGATGCCGTCGATGCCGGGCATCCGCACGTCCATCAGCACCACGTCCGGGCGGTGCCGGGCGACCAGCGGCGGCACCTCGGCGCCGTCGGCGGCCTCGGCGAGCACCCGCAGGTCGGGTTGGGCGTCGATGATGGCCCGCAGCCCGACCCGGATCAACTCGTCGTCGTCGACGATCAGCACGCCGGTGGTCATCGCACGTCCTCGTAGGGCAGACGGGCGCGGATCAGCCAGCGGTCGCCGTCCGGGCCCACTGTGAGTCGACCGCCGAGCAACAGTACCCGTTCCCGCATGCCGTCCAGGCCCCGACCGGACCGCCCCGTGTCGGCCCGGTCGGGGCGGCTCATCGTGTTGACCAGCTCCAGTTCCAGCGCGTCCGACCGCAGGTCCAGGCGCAGTGTCACCGGGCCGTGGCCGTAGCGGGCGGCGTTCGTCAGTCCCTCCTGGACGATCCGGTAGCCCTCCCGCGAGACGATCGCGGGTAGTCGGGTCGGGTCGCCGACGCGCTGCGCGTGCACAGTCAGTCCGGCCGCGCGGGTGTCGGAGACCAGCCGGTCCAGGTCGGCGAGGGTACGCTGCGGCGCCGTCGAGGGTCGGTCCCCGCCGGTCTCGCGGAGCAGCCCGAGCACGTGGTCCAGCTCGTCCATCGCGGTCCGTCCGGCCTCCTCGATGGCGCCCAGCGCCCGCCGGACGAACTCGGGATCGGTGTCGAGCACCTCGCGGGCCGCGCCGGCCTGGAGGGTGGCCACGGTCAGCGCGTGACCTACCGAGTCGTGCAGTTCCCGGGCCAGCCGGTTGCGTTCGGCAAGTCGGGTGGCCCGCGCCTCCAGCGCGGCGATCCGCTCGGCCTGGGCCGGGCCGAGCAGCACCGGCGCCATCGACACGGCGAGCGCGCCGAGCCCGGCGACGGCGTAACCGAGGCCGACCAGCAGGCCCACCCCGGTCAGCGTCAGCCAGCCGCTGTCCCGCCCGTCAAGCGGCCCGAACTGCTCCCCGCTTGTAAGTTCGTCGCCCACGCCGAACTGCTGGGCGATGAACGCCAGCGCCATCGGCAGGGCACTGAACAGGGCGGACATCACCAGTGCGCCGACGATGAGGTGCGTGGCGATCCAGAGCGCGCCGCGCAGCCTGCTCTCCCGGTCGCCCCGGTGCCCCGGCGCGGGGTCGGGCAGGTCGACGCCGAGCAGCGTCCGGCAGGCGGCGATCTCCAGAGCCCGGCTGCCGTCCAGCAGCAACGGCACTACCGCGATCAACGTCGCGATCACCAGCAGGGCGTACACAAGTGGGCGGGGGATCTCCGAGTCGGTGAGCATCTGCGCAAAGGTCACCGCGAGGACCCCGTACGGCAGCGCCAGCACGCCGCCGAGCAGCAGGAACACGCCGCGTCGCCAGGTGCTGCCAGCGACCAGCGGGGCCAGTGCCGCGCGCAGGGTCATGCGGACATTCTGCTGCCGTCACCCCGGGGCGCGACTCCCCCACGGCGGGGAGATCTCAGCGGTGGTCGGCGACGTACCCCTGCGGGTCCTTGTCGCGGAACGGCAGGTCGCGACCATTCTTGTGCTCGCCGTAGAAGGTCAGCCAGCGCTGGCCCAACTCGGCGCGCAGCTCGAAGCTGGCGTGCCGGCGGAAGTCGGGCAGCGCCTCGTCCTCCTCCTCGGCCAGGTGCTCGCTGTTCTCCCGGCGGGCCGTGCCGACGGCCTCCCACCAGGGTTTCGAGCCGACCGGGTGCAGCTTGGACTCGGCGATGGCGTCGCGGATCTTGTTGTGGTCGCCGATCGCGTCGGCGGTCTCGTCCTCCCCGTCGTCACCGTGCTTGACCAGGTGCGGGTAGAGGATCGCCTCCTCCGCCTCGGCGTGGATGTCCAGGTGCAGGGCGAGCGCGTCCCAGATGGCCAGCAGCTCCTGCTCGTCGCGGGCGTCGTCGAGGCGGGCGAAGCCGCGCCGGAAGGCGGCGTGGTCGTCCAGGATCAGTGCGGTGATGTCGTCCACTGTGCTCATTTCTCCGTCGGGGCGGTGATCCGGGCGCGCAACATCCGGGGCAGCGCGGCGAGCCCGGTGACCGGGCGGAACCGTTTGGCGGCTTCGGCGAGCGCCGCGTACTCGTCGTCGGCGAGGTCGATCTCGGCTGCGGCGGCGTTGCGTTCCATCTGCTCCACGCTTGACGCGCCGGGAATGGCCACCACGTTCGGATGGTGCAACAGGTACGCCAGCGCGATCTGGCTGGGTGTGGCGTCGTGCGCCTGGGCGACCTGGCGCAGCGTGTCGATGAGGACGGCGCCGCGCTCCAAATTTTCCGGCAGGAAGTACGGGTTGGTGCGGCGGATCGCGCCGGTGGGCGGGTTTCCCGCGTCGTAGCGGCCGGACAGGAAGCCCTGCGCCAACGGGCTGTACGCGATGACGACCCGCCCGGCCTGCCGCGCGTACGGCAGCAGGTCCTGTTCGGGCGCGCGGTCCAGCATGCTGTAGCGGACCTGGTTGCTGAGCACCCGCCGGCCGAGCGCGGCCTCGGCGACCTGCCAGCGGCGCAGCCCGTAGTTGCTCACTCCCACCTCGCCGACCAGCCCGACGTCCTGCAGGGCGCGCATGCCGCGCATGGTGGTGTGGTCGGCGACGAGCGGGTTGGGCTGGTGCACCTGGTAGAGGTCGATGCTTGTGACACCGAGGCGGGCCGCCGAGGCGACCGCCCGCTGCTGCACCACAGCGGCCACCGGCAGCACGGGGAAGATCTTGCTGGCAACCACCACCTTGGGCCGGTCGTCGCCGAGCGCCGCGCCGAGGATCCGCTCGCTACGCCCGAAACCGTAGACCTCGGCGGTGTCGAAGACGGTCACGCCCAGCTCGACGGCCCGCCGGACGATCTGCGCGGCCCGAGACTCGAAGTCGGGGCCGTAGCCCCACTCGCGGGAGCCGAACTGCCAGGTGCCGAGGCCGATCCTGGAGAGCGGTTTGGGGGTGTCGAGGGCGATGAACCGCATGGCCTCGAAACTACCCCGTTGTCCTGGTTTCCACGCCCGATCCCGGGCACGACGGGCCGCGGCTAGGCTCATGATCGTGACTTACCTCGCCCCGGATGACCGCTACGACACCATGACCTACCGGCGCAGCGGACGCAGTGGCCTGCGACTGCCCGTCGTCTCCCTCGGGCTCTGGCACAACTTCGGCCCGGACCGCCCGTTCGACAGGCAGCGTGCCATCGTCAGGCGCGCCTTCGACCTGGGCGTCACCCACTTCGACCTGGCGAACAACTACGGTCCCCCGCCGGGCGCGGCGGAGGAGAACTTCGGCCGGCTGCTCGCCACCGACCTCGGGCCGTACCGGGACGAGCTGGTCATCTCCAGCAAGGCTGGCTACCTGATGTGGCCCGGCCCGTACGGCGAGTGGGGCTCGCGCAAGAACCTGATCTCGTCGCTGGACCAGTCGCTGGGCCGGATGGGCCTGGACTACGTCGACATCTTCTACTCGCACCGCTTCGACCCGGACACTCCGCTCGAGGAGACGATGGGCGCGCTGGACGCCGCCGTCCGCTCCGGCAAGGCGCTCTACGTGGGCATCTCGAACTACAACTCGGAGCAGACCGCACGGGCCGCCGCGATCCTGCGCGACCTGGGCACACCGCTGCTGATCAACCAGCCGTCGTACTCGATGTTGAACCGCTGGACCGAGTCCGACGGCCTGCTCGACACGCTGGAGGAGGTCGGTGCCGGCTGCATCGCGTACAGCCCCCTCGCTCAGGGCCTGCTGACCGACCGCTACCTGGGCGGCATCCCGGCCGACTCGCGGGTACGCACAAGCGTCTTCCTCAACGAGAGCGACCTCAGCGACGAGAAGATGGCCACCATCCGAGGGCTCGCCGAGGTCGCCGAGCGCCGCGACCAGTCGCTGGCCCAGCTCGCGCTGGCCTGGGCGCTGCGCGACCCGCGGATGACAAGCCTCATCATCGGAGCGAGCAGCGTCGAGCAGTTGGAGACCAACATCGCCGCCGTGGGCAACCTCGACTTCGCCGCCGAGGAGCTGGCCGAGATCGACCGGCTGCTGGGCTGAACCGCGCGGGCGGCCCGGATCACCAGATCCGGCGCCGCCCGGCCCGGTGGTTGCGGACCTCGCACTGCCGCCCCACCGGGGCCGCCGCGCCACGTCGTCGCCGGCCCACGCCCACCAGCGCCAGGACCAGCACGACGGCGGCACCGGCCAGCACCGGCCACCGCGCGCCGAGGTCGGTCACCGACGCCACCGGCACGCCCGGGTCGGCCGCCGCCTTCACCGCCGCCGGGTCGGTGGCGGCGGGCTTGCCCTCGGCGGTACGCGCAGCAGCCGGCGCTGCCTTCGTCGCGCTCTTCGTCGCGCCGCTTCGCGCCTTCCGGAACACGACATCGGAGCAGGAGTAGTAGGTGTCCGGCGTGTTCGAGTTCTGCCAGATCGTGTAGATCAGGTGCCGGCCGCTGCGGTCCGCCGGCAGCCGCCCCGCCAACTGGTACGCCCCGCCGCGCACCGGCGGGTCAGACACCGTCAGGAAGGGACGCGTTTCCAGATCCGCCCAGGTCAGCCGCTTGCGGGGGTCGTAGTCGGGCCTCGTGACGTAGAGCCGGAAGGTGCCCCGGTGCTCGATTGTGGTCCGGTACCGGAACGTGAACGTCGCGCCCGTGGTCACCTCGGTGCTCGGCCAGTCGGTGCGGGGCAGATCCAGCCCCCGGTACGCGGACAGCCCTCCGCTGCACAGCTCGCCGTCCGGGATCCGTTCCCGGTCCCGCCCGTTGATCGCGGCGACCCGTACGTTGTCCCACTCCCGTACCGCCGCACCCGCTTCGACGGCGGCCCGGCAGGCGGCGGTGCCCGCGTACCGACCCTCGGGTCCGCAGGCCGCCGCCCGGCTGACCGGGTCGGTCGGGGCGCCGTGCGCCCAGGCGGGTGCCGCGCCCAGCGGTGCGACCGCCACGGCGACAAGCACCACGACGAGCATCCGACGCACGCTCATGGCTTGACCTCCCGTGCACTGGTACGGGCGCGGGACGCCAAAGGTTCGACACCCGGGCCCGGGAATCGCGCGGCGGGCTCGGCGTCTCACTACCGGCGCACCGTCATCGAGCCTGCGGGAGTTGGCTCTTGTCCGGCTTGCCGCTGGGCGCGAGCGGGACCCGATCGATGACCGTGACGGTTCGCGGCACCGCGAGATCGTTCACCTGTGCGGCCACCAGCCTGCGCAACACGTCCGGGTCGGGCGTTCTGCCGGCCACCGGCACCACGTAGGCGTGCACGGCCTCACCTGTCGTCTCGTCCGGACCCCCGACGACGTACGCCTCGGCGACCGCGGCATCGGCGGCGAGCGCCCGCTCCACCGGCCCGGCGTAGACGATCTGCGCGTTGACGATGATCACGTCGCGCACCCGCCCGAGCAACCGCAGGTATCCGTCGACCCCGAGTTCTCCCAGGTCACGGGTACGCACCCAGCCGTCCACGAACACCTCGGCCGACTCGTCCGGGTCCTGCCAGTACGAGGATGCCTGCGCGGGTGTGCGGACATAGATCTCCCCGTCGCGAAGCGCGACGTCCACGGCCGGACGACCGACAGTGGCGAGCGTGGCCACGTCGGCCAGCATCTCGGCGGGGGTCACCATGGCGATCATCGACGTTTCGGTCTGCCCGTAACCGTGGAAGAGCACCGGGCCCAGCACGTCGAGCGCCTCCGCCAGACGTCCCGGCGCGAGTGGCGATCCGGAGACCATCAGCGCCCGCAGGTGACGCAGGTCCACCGGGTTGGCGCGCTGGTCCCGGATCAGCTGGTGCAGCTTGCCTACGGTGATCACGCTCGCCGTGGCCCGGTGTTCGGCCAGGGCAGCCGGGAAGACCGGCCGGGGCGCCACGACGAGGGTGCCGCCCGCCGCGAGGGCGAGGACGCCGTACTCCAGCATCACCTGACTGGCCAGCGAGCCGAAGACCAGGTAGCGCCGCATCCGGGGGGCCAGTTCGACGATGGCCGGCGGCCAACGGTCCGGGTACGGCACCCAGGCCGCCGACATCGCCGCGTAGGTCTGCACCACACCCTTCGGCGTACCCGTGCTGCCGCTGGTCCAGATGATCCGTGCGGGATCCTCGGCCCGTCCCGCTGCGACGAGTGGCAGCCCGTCGTCGGGATGCTCGGTGAGCTGGGCCAGCCGAGCCGAGTCGACCACTAGCGAGCCGGACAGCTGCGCCGGGCTCAGGTCGGTACGCCACCCGGACACCCGCGCCCCGACGGCGAAGGCGGCCATCGTGGCGGCGAAGGCGGCGGCGGTGACCGGCAGATCGAGCGCGACACCCACTCCGGGCCCCGCGCCGGACGAGCGCAGCCCTGCCGCGACGCGCCGGATCAGACCCGCCATCTCCGAGGCTGTCGTGACGATCGGCCCGTCCTCGAAGACCGGCCGGTCCCCGCCGGCTGCCAGGAGGTCGAGGACGGGCTGCGGCCAGACGTCAGCGGGCATCGGCGAGGACGCCCTTGACGAAGATCTCGAGGGGCTGCCGATGCACGGTCGGCAGGTCCCAGTTGTTCTCCAGGTTCTCCGCCAGGTGGTGCATGGCGACGATCTGCCCGTCGCGCAGCACCCGCACGACGGGGTGGAGATAGCTGGCGTCCTGCGCGGCGTTCGCGTCGTTCTCGGCCGGACGCGGCACGGTGATGTCGAACGGGTCGACCTGGTCGTGGTCGGGGCCGTACTCCAGGGTGATCAGGAACGCGAACACGTCCGGCTCCGCGTCCCGCAGATAGGCGACCGGCACCTCCTCGCGGTAGCGGGCGGTTTCGCCCTCGACCGTGATGACATCGCCGAGCACCGCGAACTGCTGCCACAGTGCCGAGGTCACGTTGATTCGGGTGATGATCGAATCGGCGATCGCCTCCGGCGTCGCGGCGATGTGCCGGGACGGCCAGGGCTGCCCGTGGTGCCGCTCGCGGAGGATGTGGTGCAGCGCGCGGGTGGCATAGCGGAAGCCGTGGATGAAGCCGTTCGTGGACTTCTTGAAATCACGCTGCTGGCTGAGTGTGCCGGCGAAGTGGAGACCGGGGACGTTCACCGACTCGAAGCCAGGCGTCTGCGCCGGGAAGCGATCCTTGATGACCAGCTCCGGCCGGGCGGACTCGGCAAAGATGGTCGCGTCGAAGCGGAATCCGGTGCAGAGGATGACCCGGTCGTACTCTAGCTCGCGCAGATTCTCGACCGTTCGGGCGTACCGGAAAAGCACCCGGAACCCGCCGCCCTCCCGCTGGCTGATCTGTTCCACCGTGCCGTCCAGGACGGCGTTCTGTGACTTGAGCTGATAGGTGTCCAGGAAGTTGTTGTTCACCGCCCGCAGGTGCCCGACGTAATGGGTCTGCCAGGCCAACTTGATGGAGTGCGGCCCGGCGACGTGAATCGTGGCGGCGGTCTCGACGAGCGCGTCCGCGGTCTCGAAGGCGGAGTTGCCCTTACCGACGATCAACACGCGCTGATTGACGAAATCGGCGGGTTCGACGCTGACGGTGTCGTAGCGCTCGGCCAGGTGAGCGCCCTCGATCGGCGGCACGTAGAGCTCGGAGACGCCGGTGGCGACGACTACCCTGCGTGCCGTCCAGCTCTGGTCGCCGGCCTGCACGGTGAACACGTCGTCGGCCTTCGACACGGAGGTCACCCGGGTGTCGTAAACGACGTTCAGACCCCGCGCAAAGTCGGCGAGATACCGCACGAGATCGTCCGCGGCGGGAAAGTAGCGTGTGCTGTAGCGCTTGAAGAGCAGCGCCGGATCATCGGTCAACAGCGAGTTCCAGTCCGACCGTAGATTGAACTCCGGGTCCTCCGACCCGGTCCACACCTTGTTGATCGAGATCAGCTGGCGATGCCGCGGATAGGTCTCGAAGAATGTACCCGCCCGTGGGCCGCCCTCCAGCACCACGTAGTCGTGACCGTCGCGCTTGAGCAGGGCTGCGAGCTGCAGGCCTGCCGGCCCGGCTCCGATGATCAGGCAATCGTGCGTCATGGGCCGCAATTTACTGAGGCAATTTCAGAGTGCTCTGAGAAATTGCCTCTAGCATCCGCTCCCATGACGATTGAGGTGGATTTGGCAGCACCCCTGCGCCTCGCCGACCTGCGTGTCGCCGCAGGCCCGGTCACGGTCGTGGTCGGCGAGGAGGTGCGCGGTCGAGTGGCGACCGGCCGCACATTCCTCGCCAAGGCACTCGGCGACGACCGGGCGATCTACGGTGCCACCACCGGCTTCGGGGCGCTCGTCGGTTACGCGGGCCGCGCCGACCAGCGCGACCAGGCCGACAACACCCTCGCTCACCTCGGGGCGGGCCAGGGCCCGGACCTCGCCCCGGACGTCGTGCGCGCGACGCTGCTGGTCCGCGCCTGGTCCCTGGCCCGGGGCGCGTCGGGGGTCTCGCCGCACGTGATCGACGCGCTCGCGGCCATGCTTGGCACGACGTTCACGCCGGCGATGCCCCGGCTCGGATCGGTGGGAGCCAGCGGTGACCTGATCCCGCTCGGTGCCGCCGCTCAGGCGTTGCGCGGTCGCGGGCACGCCTACCTGGACGGCGTCCGGATGCCCGCCGGGGAGGCCCTGACGAAGGCCGGCCTGGAGCCGCTGCCGCTGGATGGCCGGGATGCGCTCGCGCTTGTCAACGGCACGTCGCTCACCACGGCGGCGCTGGCCCTCGCCCTGGGCCGGGTCCGCACCTCGCACCGCGTGGTGCAGACGTTGACCTGCCTGCTCGCAGACCTGCTCGGCTGCGATCCGCAGTTTCTCGATCCCGCCCTCCTCGGCGCCTACGGTCACCCGGGCGCCATCGGGGTCGGCGCCGCGATGCGGGCGACCTCCGCCGGCCTGCGGAAGTCCGGCACGAGAGCGTTGCAGGAGCCCTACAGCATCCGCTGCGCGCCGCAGCTACTCGGAGCGGCCGAGGACGCCCTGCGCTATGTCGACGGCGTCGTGTCGGCGGACCTCGGCGGGGTGAGCGACAACCCCCTGTTCTTCCCGGCCGACGACAAGGTCGTGCACGGTGGCAACTTCTTCGGCCAGCCCGCCGCGTTCGCCGCCGACGTCCTGTCCATGGTGATCGCCCAGGTCGGCAACCTCGCCGAGCGCCAACTCGACCTGCTCGTGGATCCCGGACGCAACGGCGGACTGCCGCCGATGCTCGCGGCGGGACCAGGTCAGCAGCACGGGCTGCAGGGCGTACAGCTCGCGTCGACCGCGCTCATCACCGAGATCAGGCGCGACTGTGTGCCCGCAAGCCTGCAGAGCCTGCCCACCAACCTGCACAACCAGGACGTCATCCCGCTCGGCACGCAGGCCGCTCTGCGCGCCCTGGACCAGGCGGAGTTGCTGCGCCTGATCACCGGGTCGCTCGGGCTCGGGCTGCGCCAGGCGGTGCACGTGGGGGCGCGCCGGCCCACGGCGGCGGGCTGTGGCCGCGTCCTCCGAGCCCTGGAGGTGATCCCCCCGATCGACCCGGACCGGCCGCTCGACTCCGACGTGCGAAGGGCAGCCGCGATTCTGGAAGAGCTTGAAAACTCTCTGAATTCCGGCTCGTACGGTGAGCGCCGTGACGCTTGATTACCTGATCATCGGGGCCGGCCCGGCCGGCCTTCAACTCGCCGCCCTGTTCGAGGCCGAGGGCAAGTCTGACTATGTGGTGCTGGAGGGCGCCGACGGGCCGGGGGCGTTCTTCGCCACCTATCCGCGGCACCGCCAACTCATCTCGATCAACAAGCCACACACGGGCACGGACGACCCCGAGCTGAATCTGCGGCTCGACTGGAATTCCCTGCTCACCGACGACCCGGCGCTGCTGTTCACGCAGTACACCGAGCGGTACTTCCCGGATGCCGACGTGATGGTGCGCTACCTCGCCGACTTCGCGGCGAAGACCGGCGTCAAGGTCAGTTACGACACCCGGGTGACGCGTGTGTCCAAGCACGACGACGTGTTCACGGTCGAGGCCGGCGACCGGCGCTGGGAGGCCCGCGCGGTGATCGTCGCCACCGGCGTGTCGAAGACCTACGAGCCGGACATCCCGGGGTTCGACCTGGCCGAGGGGTACGACGTGATGAGCGTCGAGCCACGGGACTACCTCGACCAGAAGGTGTTGATCATCGGCAAGGGCAACTCGGCCTTCGAGACCGCCGAGAACCTCATGGAGACCACGACACTGATCCACGTCGCGGGGCCCAGTTCGGTCCGGATGGCGTGGCGCACCCACTACGTCGGGCACCTGCGCGCGGTGAACAACAACTTCCTCGACACCTATCAGCTCAAGTCGGCAAACGCGATCCTGGACGGCACGATCAAGAGCATCGAGCGCGACGGCACCGGCTACAAGGTCGCGTTCAGCTTCTCGCGGGCGAACGAGGTCGTGAAGGAGCTGCATTACGACCGGGTGCTGGCGTGTACGGGATTCCGTTTCGACGACTCGATCTTCGACGCCTCGGCGCGGCCACAGCTCGCCATCTCGGACCGGTTCCCGGCACAGACCGAGGCATGGGAGTCGGTGAACGTCCCCGGGCTGTTCTTCGCCGGGACGATCTCCCAGGAGCGCGACTTCAAGAAGTCCACAAGCGGCTTCGTGCACGGTTTCCGCTACGCCGTACGCGCACTGCACAGGATCCTGTCCCGCCGCTACGACGCCACGGCCTGGCCGTTCGACAAGCTCGCCGTCGAGCCGGCGGCCATGACCGCGGCCGTCATCGAGCGGGTCAACCGCAGCTCGGCCCTGTGGCAGCAGTTCGGATTCATCGCCGACGTGCTCACCGTCGCCGGACCCGAGGCCCGCTACCACGAGGAGGTACCGGTGGCCTACTTCGTGTCGACAGGCCTCCGCACCGCCGAACACGACCACGACCAGGCGTTCGTGATCACTCTCGAGTACGGCCCCGACCACGACCAGGTCGACCCGTTCGACATCACCGTGTCCCGCGTGGCTCAGGACGTCGTGGGGCAGGCACACGACGCGGCGTACCTGCACCCGGTCGTCCGTTACCACCGCGACGGCCGGCTGATCAGCACGCACCACCTCGCCGAGAACCTGGAGAACCGGTGGGACCGGCCGGACGTCCACGTACGGCCGTTGCAGGAGTTCCTGGGCCGCTGCCTCGCCGGCGCCGAGGGCTGACATGGACCCGGTTCACCAGGACTTCTTCGAGGGCGGAGCCGGGCGGGAGCGCACCCTGGCCGCCAACGAGCGGGCCTTCGAGCGACGGTGGATCGTGCCACGGGTGCTGCGGGCGACCGGCGAGCGGGACCTGCGGGCCTTAGTGGCCGGCACCTCGCTGGCCGCGCCGGTCCTGGTCGCTCCGACCGCCTTCCATCGGCTCGCGCACCCGCACGGCGAGGTGGCCACCGCGCGGGGGGCCGCGGCGGCCGGCACGACGCTTGTGGTCAGCATGGCCGCCACCCAGCCGGTCGAGGAGATCGCGGTGGCGGGCGGGACGCTGTGGTTCCAGCTGTACCCGCAACCCGACCTCGACTTCACGGAGTACGTGGTCAAGCGCGCCGAGTCGGCGGGTTGCCGGGCGCTCGTGGTGACAGTGGACTCCCCGGTGTTCGGACGGCGCGAGCGTGACATGCGTAACGGCTTCACGGACCTGCCGCCCGGCTACGCCTGCGAGAACATGCGCGACGCGACCGGCCGGGTGCGCTCGATCGCGATGGACGTGACGGTGGGCTGGGATCGGATCACGTGGCTGCGCGGCGTCACGTCCCTACCGATCCTGCTCAAGGGCATCCTGCATCCCGCGGACGCCCGACTCGCCGTCGAGCACGGCGTCGCCGGTGTGATCGTGTCCAACCACGGTGGACGGCAGCTCGACGGGACCATTCCCACACTCGACGCGCTGCCCGCGGTCGTGGCGGCCGTGGACGGGCGGATCCCGGTGCTGCTCGACGGGGGTGTGCGCCGCGGCACCGACGTGGTGATCGCGCTGGCGCTCGGGGCGGAGGCGGTGCTTGTGGGGCGTCCGGTGGTGCGGGGGCTCGCGGCGGGCGGGGCGGTGGGCGTACGCGAGGCACTTGAGCGACTCACCACCGAGCTGGATCAGGCCCTCGCCCTGGCCGGAGCGCGGCGGCCGGCCGATCTGACGCCCGACCAGGTGGCGGCCCGGTGAAGGCAGTGGTCGACCTGCGGGAGTGGATCTTCCAGCGGGTCAACGGGACCGAGGGCATCACCGTGCCCGGGCCGCTGGTGGGGCCGGAGGACTTCCTCCGGGTCTACAGCGATCCGGCCGCCGACGGGCGCAGCCGCGGGGCCGGCCTGTCGGACCTCTTCTGGTACTGGCTCGCGCCCGGCCCGCAGATGCATCAGGAGCACCTCGAGCCCGGCGAGCGGTACCGGACTGTCGCGCGGACGACCCGGCAGGTGCTCGCCATGCCGCACGCGCGCACCGACGAGCTGGCGACGGCCGCGACCCGGCGGATCCTCGACACGCTCCCGACTGGCCGGATCAGCCACGTGCGACTACGTGACCTGATGATGCCGATCTGGGCCGAGATCTCGTACGAGCTGGTGTTCGGCTCAGCCTGCCCACGCGACGTCCGCGATCTCATCGTGGCGAACGCGGACGACGTGGCGACCGCCCTGAAGGGGATGAGCCTGCGGCACATGTCCCGGCGGGATCGTCTGACCCGCTACCTGCTGGACCGGATCACCTCCGGAACGTGCCCGGTCGTACTGCCGCCGTCCTTCACCGCCCTGGAGACCGCCTGGTACCTGCACGGCGCGTTCTTCACCACTGCTGTGGTGCAGATGTCGGAGGCCATGGCCCACATCCTGCTGTGCTCGGAGTCCGTCACGGACACGTCGAACGAGTCGCTCGACCGGTTGATCGACGAGGCACTCCGTGTGCATCCGCTGTTCGGCATCGCGCACCGGATCACCTCCGGACCCATCAGCGTGGGCGATCACGTCCTCCCCACCGGATCCGTGCTCCTCTTCAACTACCGGGCCTATCAGCGCACCGGTCCCGCCGCGGACGACGCGTTCAACCCGGACCGCTGGCTGTCGTTGCAGCGGCAGGACGCCCACTTCATCCCGTACGGCGTGAATGCCAACCGGGCCTGTCCGGCGCGCGGTTCGGCCCCCGTCCAGCTACGCGCGGCGACCCGGGAGGTGCTGCGGCGCTTCTCGGTCAGTTCGTCGGTAGAGCACACCCGCTCGCTGCCGAGTCGCGGTCCCGCGTACCTGACGCCCCGGGGTCTCGCCGGTCCCGGCCGCAACCGGCTCACCCTCATGCGGCAGCGCGACCGGATCTTCGACGTGGGGCGCTCGGTCAAGCAGTTGGTCTGCGGTACCTGGATGGTCGTCGACGCCCGACGACAGAAGTTGTGCACCCGTTTCTTCGAGGAGGCCAGCGCGTGACCCCCAGCGAACTCGCCCCGCGGTTCTTCATCGCGGTCGCGGTCATTCTGCTCTTCTGCAAGCTGGTCGCCTGGCTGCTCGGCAAGGTGGGCCAGCCTCCCGTCGTGAGCGAGATGCTCGCCGGGGTGCTGCTCGGCCCGTCGCTGCTCGGCCTGCTCTGGCCGGGCGCGCAGGCCGTGCTCTTCCCCGCGCCGCTGCTGCCGATCCTGTACGTGGTCGGCCAGGTCGGCCTGGTGCTGTTCATGTTCCAGGCCGGGTACGCCTTCACCTCCCACCGGGTGACCGGGCTCGCGGGCACGGCGGGCGCGGTGTCGCTCGCGGGTGTCACCGCTCCGCTGGCGCTGGGGATCCTGCTGGTCCTCGGCACGGCGGGCTTCGTCCCGATCCGCACGGACGGTGTGCCGCTCGGTGTGTCCGCGGCGTTCGTCGGCGTGGCGCTGGCGATCACGGCCTTCCCGATGCTCGCCCGGATCATCACCGAGCGCGGCCAGACCGGCACCCGCCACGGGTTGCTCGCCCTGGCCAGCGGCGCGATCGACGACATGGTCGCGTGGATCATGCTGGCGGTGGTGCTGGCGTTCGCCTCGGGCTCCGTCGGCCCGGCCCTGGTCTGCGCGGGTGGCGCGCTGCTGTTCGGGGTGGCGCTGTGGCTGGGTGGGCGGCGGGTGGCCGGCTACGTCATGGGGCTCCCGGGCGATCGCGCGCGGCTGCTCGGCACTGTGGCGCTGCTCTTCCTGGTCGCCTGGTACACCGACGAGATCGGGCTCTACGCGGTCTTCGGCGCCTTCGCGGTCGGCGTGGTGATGCCACGCTCCGCGCAGACCGACAAGGTGGTCGACACGCTGACACCGATCGCCGCGACGGTGTTCCTGCCGCTGTTCTTCACCTACTCCGGGCTGCGCACCGAGTTCGCGCTGCTGGGCAACCTGGCCGTGCTCGGCTTCGCCGCCGCGTGCGTGACAGTGGCGATCGTCGGCAAGTTCGGCGCCTGCTGGGCCGCGGCCCGGATGCGCGGGGAGCCGAACAGGGTCGCGCTGCGCGTCGGCGCTCTCATGAACGCCCGGGGCCTGATGCAGCTGATCGCCCTGAACGTGGGACTGGAGGCGGGCATCGTCAACCCGTCGCTGTTCACGGTGCTGGTGGTGGTCGCGCTCGTCACCACACTCATGACGACGCCGCTGCTCACCTGGATCGAGCGACGCGAGGCACGCGTCCCCGCTCCTACACCGTCGCTCGTGCCCCTCGGAGCCCCATAAAATTATTGTTTGAGGAGACAACTTCTACAGACGACGATGGTTATCTATGTCACCATCACGGTATGACTCGACTCCTGCTCGTCGAGGACGACTCGGAACTGCGCGGGATGGTGGCCGAGACGCTCACCGGCGAGGGATACGTCGTCGACCAGGCCCCCGACGGCCAGCGCGGCCTGCACCTGGGGCTCACCCGGCCGTACGACGTGATGGTGATCGACAGGCGCCTGCCCGCCCTCGACGGGCTGGACCTGGTCGTCCGGCTGCGCTCCCGTGCAGTGGCCGCCCGGGCACTGCTGCTGACCGCGCTCGGCACCGTCGAGGACCGGATCGCCGGCCTCGACGCGGGCGCCGACGACTACCTGACGAAGCCCTTCGACCTGGACGAGTTGAGCGCCCGCATCCGAGCCCTCTGCCGCCGGACCAGCGAGTCCACCGAGGTGCTGCGGCTCGGGTCGGGCCAACTCGACCTCTCCGTACGCGACGCCGTGCTCCCTGACGGCACCCGGATCGCCCTGTCCGCGCGCGAATTCGAGCTGCTGCGGGTCCTCGCGGCCCGACCGCACACCGTCCACTCCCGCTCCGAGCTACGCAGCCGGGTCTTCGACGAGGCGGCCGCGGCTTCCCTCGTCGACACGTACGTCTACTACCTGCGCCGCAAGCTCGGCCGCTCGGTGATCCGGACCGTGCACGGCCTCGGCTACCGGCTGGGCTCCCTGTGAGCTTCGAGGACACCATGCTGCGCCGGGCCAGGGCCCGCGTCAGTCTGCTCGTCGGGCTCGCCATGACGGCGCTGCTCGCCCTGGGTGCCGCCATCTCCTATGCCGCCCTGCTGCGCAACCAGCACGAGCAGATCGAACGAGAGCTCGACTACGGCGCGGTCCACGGCACCATCGCCGGGCCGCCGGGCTGTAGCTGGATCATCCTGTACGACGGCGGCCGCACCGACTCGGGCCGGAACCCGCCCCCTCCGGGCTTCCCGCTGCGGTCCGCCATCGACGCGGTGGCCCTCGACCACCGGGTCCGAAGCGACAAGGTCGAGCGCAACGGCACCACCTACTACGTCCGCACCCAGCCCCGTGGGACCGGCGTCGTGCAAGCGGTGTTCGACGCCCGTTTCCAGCTCGCCGACAGACGTCATCTGCTCGCCGCCTTCCTCCTCGCCGCGATGGTCGGCCTCGCCGCGGCAGTGCTCACGGGCATCACCGTGGGCCGCCGGGCCGTGGCACCGCTCGCCGAGGCGCTCGGCCGGCAACGCCGCTTCGTCGCCGACGCCAGCCACGAGTTGCGCACCCCCATCGCCCAGGTCCACACCCGCGCCCAGATCCTGGCCCGCCGCGCCGGCGCCGACCACGCCGACTACGACCGCCTGATCGAGACCACCCGGCGGCTCGGCGAGATCGTCGACGAACTCCTGCTCTCCGCCCGCCTCGCCGCCACCCCGGCCGACCGGCACCCCTCCGAGCCCGTCAACCTGGCCCTCCTCGCCGCCCAGGCCGTCGACTGTGAGGCCGACCGCGCCGCGGAGCAGGGCGTCCAGTTACACCTCACCGTCCCGGACACCCCGGTCCTCGTCCCCGGCATCGCCTCGGCCCTGCGCCGCATGGTCGGCGAACTGCTCGCCAACGCCCTCACCCACACCCCGGCCGGCGGTCGCATCGACGTCTTACTGCGTACCTCCCGCCGTGGCGCGGACCTGGTGGTCAGGGACAGCGGAGCCGGCTTCGACCCGGCCGACGCGGCACACCTCTTCGACCGCTTCCATCGTGGCGCCGGGGCCAAGGAACGGCGCTTCGGCCTGGGCCTGGCTCTCCTGCGCGAGGTGGTGACCAGCCACGGAGGGACGATCTCCACCGACAGCCGGCCTGGCGCCGGGGCGACCTTCACGGTCCGTCTACCGACGATTCCGTCACGAGCCTCCGCCTGACCGCCTCGGCCCGTTCCCGCGGGAATCCCCAGGGTGGGCGCGGCGTTTCGATACTCGGAACCGCTGATACCGAGGAGGCAGACATGAAGGTACGTAGCTCGTTGCGTGCGCTGAAGCAGAAGCCGGGTTCGGTGGTGGTCCGCCGTCGTGGCCGGGTGGTCGTGGTGAACCGCGCGAACCCGCAGTGGAAGAGCCGCCAGGGCTAATCCGCCCCCTACCGGACATACCTGACAAACGCCCCGACCGGAGTGACCCGGTCGGGGCGTTTTCGCGTGCAAGTTCGCGCCCGGGTCAGCTCACGACGGACCGGCAGTTCATCGGGGCGCCCTTCGGCACCAGGGCCCAGGCCACCTTCGCGTAGTCCCCGCCCTTGTGCACCGGGAAGACGCTGAAGTGCAGGATGCTGCCCTTGGGCATCTTCGCCGGCGCGATCACCCACTCCGAATCGCCGTAGACGCCCTCCTCGTTGGCCCCGTCGATCCGGTCGAACGTCAGGACGTCCTCGATCTGAGGCAGTTCCCTGCCCTCCGGCGTACACATGACGCCGGACTTGACGACTACCGGAACGCCGGCGTCGGCCAACGCCTTCTCCAACGCGTCGGGATTGATCACCTGCTTGGACTTCAGGCGCAGCTGCACCGACCCGTCGGCCAGCTTGGCCACCGAGAACGCCGCCGGTTCCATGACGGGCGCCGTGGCGTCGCCCGCCGAGGCCGCCGGCGCGGTACCGCCGGCCGGGGCCGAGCCGGAAGGGCCCGAGCCGATCGGCAGAGCCAGCGCGAGGGCGGCCACGGCGGCGAGTCCTCCACCGGCGACCACACCGAGCACGCCCTGGTTACGCCGCCGCGTGCGGCCGCGCTTCTCGATCGCCTCGACCGGACGGTCCATCCGCACGTCGGTGAGAGTCTTCCTCATCGCGTTCAGCACCTCATCCTCGTTCATATCGAATCCCTCAGGTGGTTACGGGCACGAAGTGCACCCGCAGGGCCGCAGTGGCGCGAGACAGATGGACGGCGACGGTCCGTGGCGAGATGCCCAGTTCAGCGGCGACGGTGTTGGTGTCCAGGTCGAGCCAGACCCGCAGCAGGATCACCTCACGTTGCCGTTTCGGCAGTTGACGAATGGCGGCCAGCACCGCCTCGTCGACGTCGCGGACGTCGTCGTCGAGCCGGGGCAGATCGTGCCCGTCGAGGGCGACCTCGCGTCGACGCCGCCGCCACCAGGACACTCGGATGTTGAGGGCGGTACGCACCACCCACGCCGCCGGTGCCGGATGCCGGCTCACCTTGCGCCAGGACGCCCAGGCCCGCGCGAACGCCTCAGCGACCAGGTCCTCCGCCAGCGCACGATCCCCCGCACTGGCCAGTACGGCACGCAGGCAGTTGTCCCGGCAGCGCTGGTAGAAGTCCGCGAAGTCCTTCCGTTCTTGCTCCACACCTGGCACACGCATGAGCACCGCGATTCATTTACCGCAGCCGGAAAAAATTGCCCGAGGCCGTCGACGGGCACCGTGGTCGCGATGGTCCACAGGCTCGCACACAACAGCGGCGCGACCGGCGGGCGGCGGAGCCCCGTCGATGGCATCATGCCCTGGAACCGAGCATTTTCATCGATCGAGGGGGCGGCGGTGCGCCGAGAAGACAGGCCTGCGGCGGGACGGCGTACGCGGAGGTTCGTGGCCGGAGCGGTCGGCGCGTTGGCGGTGCTGGCCACCGTTCCGACGCCCGCCCAGGCCGCCACGTGGACACCGGAGCAGGTGGTGTCCGAGGCCGGCTGGAGCGGGCAGGACCAGCCCTTCGTCGCGGTCGACCGGGACGGTGACTCGCTGCTCGCCTGGGCAGGTTGCGACAGCAGCGCGAGCGGCTGTTACGACCAGGTCAAGACGCAGACCGTCTCCGCCGGCGGCGTGTGGGGCCCGATCCAGACCCTCTCACCGCTCGGCGCCTCGGCGTCCTGGCCCAAGGTCGCCTCCGACGACGACGGCGACTCCGCCCTCGTGTGGAGGCAGGACAGCCGCGTGGTGGGTCGCCGGATCTCCGCGTCGGGCGAGCTGGGCCCGCTGCAGACGATTTCCACCTGGACCGCGATCAGTCCGGCCGTCGCGGTGGACCCCACGGGTCAGGCCCTTGTCACCTGGACGGAGATCAGCGACAGCGCGTACATCACGAAGGCTCGCTACTTCGGCGCGGACAGCTCGCTCGGCCCGGAGCTGACCCTCGGCGTGGGCGAGGATCCCGTCCTGGCGATGGACCGCAATGGAACCGCCCTCGTCGTCTGGTCGGAGGACTACCAACGGGTCGTCGCGCGGCGGGTCCGCCCGGGCCAGGTCTCCGCCCTGCGCACCATCGCCGGGGCCGCCACCGACGTCAGGTACGGCGGCGCGTCGGTCGCCCTCGACCGGGACGGGGACGCGGTGATCAGCTACCGGTGGTCGAAGGCGGGGGCGCCGTCTCGCCTGCGGGTGCGGCAGTACAGCCACACCGACACGCTGGGAAGCGTCATCGCCGTGTCGCCGGCCGCCCACGAGCTGACCCTGTTCGACGAGCTCGCCGGTGACCTCGACGGCGACGCGGTGCTGACCTGGGGCCGATGGACCCCGGAGGGCACCCAGGTGTTCGGTCGTACGATCTCCAGCGCCGGCACCCTCGGCACTGTCACCAGGCTCGGTGTCGGCGACTGGCCGAAGGTCACCCTCGACGACGACGGCGACGGCGTGGTCACGTGGAACAACCCCAGCCCGGACTTCTCGACCACCCGGGTACAGGCCAGGACGATCGGGCCGGCCGGTGCGTTCGGGGCGGCCGAGATCCTCTCCCCGGACGGGCGCTTCGCGCAGCCCGCGTCCAGCCCGACGGGCCGATTCTCGGTGATCTGGCAGAAGACCTCCTACCCGTCCGACATCCGGTTGCGCTTCGGCGGTCAGGCGAGCTGAGCGAGGACGCTGCCGAGGCGTCGGATCAATGCCCGTCCTGAACGTCGAGCGCGGCACGGTTGCCGACATAACCCAGGTAGAGCAGGTAGGGCACGACGAGCACCGCCAACACCAGGACCGCGACGATCACCGGCGGGTCGCCCAGGGCGGCACCGAGGCCGACCGGCAGCGGGGACACGACGGCCAGCGCGATCCCGGTCCGATACAGCGGCCGTTCGATCCGACGGTGCGCCGCGTACCAGTGCGCGGTCGATCTCGTGGTGGCGGTGGTCCGCACCCCGGGACTGCGATATCTGTCCACCGACGGCCGCAGGGCGGCCCGGGCGGTGTATGCGACGAGCCACCCCAGGAACGCGTAGACCACCGAGATGAACGATCCCGCCAGCACCACCCACCTCCTGACGTGTCAGGTGCGGATGATTCTAGGTCGCTGCCCGCCGGGGTGCTGGTCGCGGCGAAGTCGGTGGGAACACCGAAACGCCCTGGCCGGGTCATCCCGGCCAGGGCGTTCGTCGCAAGGTGGAGCCGAGGGGACTCGAACCCCTGACCCCCACACTGCCAGTGTGGTGCGCTACCAGCTGCGCCACGGCCCCTTGCTGTCGTCCCGGTCGCCCGGGCACTGGGAAACTATACACAGACCGGCCCGCATGGTCATCTCGCGGGGTCCCCGCCCAGTCGGGTCAGTTGAGGGCCACGTCCGGCGGGAAGTGGGCGACGGCGGCCATCATGCCGCCCTGCCGGCGCAGCACCATCGGCCACAGGTCGTCCGGGCGGTCGACGAAGGCATCGCCGGGCAGGGCGTCCAGCAGAAACCAGGACCCGTCGGCGATCTCCTGCTCCAACTGCCCGCTGCCCCAGCCGGAGTAGCCGGCGAAGACCCGGATCCCGCCGACGCTCTCCCGCAGTTTCTCCGGGTCGACGGAGAGGTCGATCGTGCCGACCGCGCCGGAGACCTGGTGGAAGCCCTTGAGCCGGCGTAGCGGTTGCCGCATCCGGGCCAGGCAGATCGCCGAGTCGGGCTGCACCGGGCCACCCTCGAAGAGCACCGCCGGATGACGGGCCAGGTCGCTCCAGTCACCCAGCACCTCGGCGACCGGCACCTCGGTGGCCCGGTTCAGGACCACGCCGAGCGCGCCGCCCGGCTCGTGGGCGACAAGCAGCACCACCGTACGGTCGAAGTTCGGGTCCTTGAGCGCCGGAGTCGCGACCAGCAGCCGCCCGGTCATCGACTCCATCGCTCGTCCGCCGATCGCCTGGCCCTCTCCCTGCATCCCACCTACCCGTCAATCGTGAGCCCGCACCCTGGATCCGTCGTTCGTCGGATCCGCACGGTGCATCGGGATCAGCCGCGCTGTCAACGCCATGCCTGGCACCATAGCCTGCGTCCCCGGCGCTGGCTAAGGTCTGACCGGCGGGTGATCGGACAGTTGCGACGGAGGGCTCCATGGCACCGACGGCAGACCTCGCGGTGATCGGCGGCTCGGGCCTGTACGCCCTTCTCGACGGCACCCCTCATGAGCTGGGCACCCCTTACGGTCCACCGTCGGACGCGGTGACCATCGCGGAGGTGGCCGGGCGACGGGTCGCGTTCCTGCCCCGGCATGGTTCCGACCATCGATATCCGCCGCACCGGATCCCGTACCGGGCCAACATGTGGGCACTGCGGTCCCTCGGCGTACGCCAGGTGCTGGCGCCGTGCGCGGTCGGTGGCCTGCGCCCGGAGCTGGGGCCGGGCACGTTCGTGGTGCCCGATCAGCTCGTCGATCGGACCAGCGGGCGGACGCAGACCTACTACGACGAGGGCGCGGTGCACGTGCCGTTCGCCGACCCGTACTGCCCTCGGGGCCGACAGGCCCTGCTCGCCGCGGCGGCCTCGCGGGACGTCACGGCCGTGGACGGCGGGACCGTCGTGGTGGTCGAGGGGCCGCGCTTCTCCACCCGGGCGGAGTCCCGCTGGTTCGCGTCGATCGGCGGAACTGTCGTGAACATGACTGGCCATCCGGAGGCGGTGCTCGCCCGGGAGATGGCGCTCTGCTACTCGTCGATCGCGTTGATCACGGATCTGGACGCCGGGGTGCAGGCCGGCGAGTCGGTGACCCAGGACGAGGTGTTCCGGGTCTTCGCGGCCAACACCGAGCGCCTGCGGGACGTGCTGCTGGACGCGGTGGCCGCACTCCCGGCCGAGCAGGACTGCGCGTGCGGCCGGGCGTTGGACGGAATCACCCTGCCCTTCGAGCTGCCCTGACCTGGGCCGCACGCGATCCACCGGGCGGGTCGGCGCCTCGACGGCCGGGAAACGCCCGAAAGGTCTGTCACATCCCGATAGATTCGGCTGATCGGGAGGGCGACCACGGTCACCCCTGCCCGCGACACGGAGGCAGGTGACGATGACAACGGTCCGGGACGCGACGTACGACGTGCTCCGCACCCTCGGCATGACCACCGTCTTCGGCAACCCCGGTTCCACCGAGGAACCGTTCCTGCGGGACTTCCCCACCGACTTCCAGTACGTCCACGCGCTGCACGAGGCCACGGCGGTGGCGATGGCCGACGGGTACGCCCAGGCGGCCGGCAGGCCCGCGCACGTCAACCTGCACACCGCCCCGGGAATGGGCAACGGCATGGGCAACCTGGTCACCGCCTGGCACAACAAGACGCCCCTGATCGTCACCGCCGGCCAGCAGACCCGGGAGATGCTGCTACTGGAGCCCCGACTGACCAGCCGTCGGGCCGTGGAGCTGCCCGAGCCGTACGTCAAGTGGAGTTACGAGCCGGTCCGCGCGCAGGACATTCCGGCGGCGCTGCTGCGGGCGTACGCGACCGCCGTGCAGCCGCCCGTCGGGCCGGTCTTCCTCTCCCTGCCGATGGACGACTGGGCCCGGCCCGCCGAGGCGCCGCCCGCGCCGCGTTCGGTGGCGACCCGCTTCGGCCCGGATCCGCAGCGGTTGGAGATGTTCGCACGGGTACTGGCCGACAGCCGCGACCCGGTGCTGGTGTTCGGGCCCGGCGTGGACCGTTCCGGCAGTTGGCCGGCGGCCGTCGCGTTGGCCGAGCGGCTGGGCGCACCGGTCTGGTCGGCCCCGGCACCGGAACGGGCCGTGTTCCCGGAGGATCACCCGCAGTTCCGCGGGGTCCTGCCGTTCGCCATCGGGCCGCTGGCCGAGGCGCTGCGCGGCCACGACACCGTCCTGGTCGTCGGCGCCCCGGTGTTCCGGTACTACCCGCACGTGCCGGGCAACCACCTGCCCGAGGGCGCCCGTCTGCTGCACGTCACGGACGACCCGGACGAGGCAGCCCGCGCGCCCGTCGGGGACAGCCTGCTCGGCGACCCCGGGCTGACGCTCGCCGCGCTGCTCGACCTCGTTCCGGCCGCCGACCGACAGCCGCCGGCGCCCCGGGCCGTTCCGCCGCCGCCGGAGGTCACCGTCCCGCTGAGCGCCGACGCGATGTTCGCCGCCCTGGCCGCACACTGGCCGGCCGACGGCGTGCTGGTCCAGGAGTCACCGTCCAACCTGTCCGCGCTGCGCCGCCACCTGCGCATCAACCGACCGGCGTCGTACTTCACGATGGCCAGCGGCGGCCTCGGCTACGGCCTGCCGGCCGCGGTCGGGGTGGCGCTGGCCGAGCGGGACACCGGACGTGGGCGGCCGGTGGTGGCGGTGATCGGCGACGGCTCGTTCCACTACTCCGTGCAGGCGCTGTGGACGGCCGCGCGCCTGGCGCTGCCCGTGGTGGTCGTCGTCCCGGTCAATCAGCAGTACGCGATCCTCAAGGCGTTCGCCGAGCTGAAGGACACTCCGGGGGTGCCGGGGCTGGATCTGCCGGGGCTGGACATCACCGCGATCGCGGCCGGCTACGGCTGCGCCACCGAGGTGGTGCAGACCCCCGACGAGCTCGGTGCCGCCCTCGCCGCCGGCCTGCGCGCCAAGGGACCCACGGTGCTGCCGGTGCCGATCAGCACCGACGTGCCCACGATTCTCTGAACTCGCGGGCCTGGTCGGGTCAGCGCGGGGCGAACGACAGCGGAGCGCCGCTGGCCACGTTCAGCACCGCCCGTGCCCCCAGCGGGGCGGCCAGGGTGATGGTGACCGGCTCCAGTTTGAGCTGGTCGGTGCACACTCCGGTCGAGCGGGTGACCCGCCCGCCGACCACCACCACGTCGGGCAGTTCCCGCACCAGCGGGGTGATCCCGGTGTCGCAGGCACCGACGCCGAGTCGGAAGGTCAGTCGCGCGCCGTCCACCGCCGTCAGGTCCTGGGCCGCCACCAGACCCTCCGGCAGCGGCTGGGTGGGCGTGGACGCCGAGGGAACCGGCGTGACGGCCGTCGGCGCGACGGCGAGCTGGGCCACCGGAACGGCCAACTCCTCCACCGTGAACAACCAGGCCGGGACCTGCGCCTCACCTCGGCTCGTGCGGACCGGCACGGATCCGAGGGTCACCCCCGTGACGGTAAGCGGGAGGCAGGCCGTCTCCGTCGTGCTGGTGGCCCAGCCGTCCGGCCCCGGCTCGACTGTGGGGCCGCCGGGAGTCGGTCGCCCGGGCCGCTTCGGCCGCCCCGGGCAGGGCAGCGGGTCACCCCGGTCGAGCTGCCGGTACGCCTCGGCCGCGCTGACCAGTGGCAGGGTCAACCGGCCGTCCGGGAACCGGATCTCGGCGCCGACGCGGGTGGGCGGGATGGCGACCTGGGCGCGGTACCAGCCGGACCGGAAGGCGGTCTCGGTGTCGGGCGTGAAGCGCGGATCGCCGGTGACGACCGTGGGCCCCTGCAGGGGGACGTACCCGTCACGCCAGCCGGGACCGGGCCGCCACGCCGCGGCGACCGCGGCGGCCCGCTTGTCGAAAGCGCTGTGCGTCGTCGTGGTGGGCGGGGCGGCGGGCTCCGCGCCGGTCGCGGCGCAGCCCACCATGGACAGCAGCGGCAGTACGAGCAACAGGACTCCTCGACGCATGCCAGGTTCGACGGGTCCGCCGACCGAGGGGTTCCCGCCCCGGCTCAGGTCTCGCCGCCCAGATCCGTCTGGTACGCCTGCCAGAGCAGATCGGCGCCCCGCCGCCGATGCCGGGCCAGCGTCCGCAGCAGGTGCCCCGCCCGGCGGCGCAGTTCGTCGGGGCTGGCCTCGGACCGCTCCGCGAGCCGCTGCATGGTCAGGACCGCCGCGACGATCGGGGCGTGCTCCCGCGTCAACAGCCGGATCCCGTGGTCGAGGCGGGGCGAGTGGGTGAGCAGCTCCCGATAGAGGCCGGCCGGCCCCTCGGTGGCCCGCACGTGCTCGGCGAAGCCCTGCCCGACCGGGTGCAGGCGGAGCAGCACGGTCTCACGCCAGCGCGGCTCGCTCGTCGCGAGGGCGACGGCCCGGGCCAGGGCGTGCAGGTCGCCGGCGAGACCGGCGGGACGCGGCTCACCGGGGAGCCCGACCACACGCGTGCGGGTGGTGGACGACCGGGCGGTGGCTGACGGCTGCTGGGCTCCACCGGTGACCATGGCACCTCCCGCATGGCTCTGCTATCCCATACCGTGATGGTGAACCCGCCCGTTCCCCCTGTCCAGGGGCGTTTCCTGCTCATCTGTCCCAGCGGTCACAGCGGTTCACTCCCGCCTCAACCGCCGCCGTCTGCGGGCCGCTCAGGCGTCCGCCAGGCGGCGCAGATCGGCGGCGACGGCGCGAGCCTCGTCACTGGGCGCAGCGCCGGGTCGACCCGCCGCGAACGCGTCGGCGAGCGCGCGCAGCTCGGACGGCGGCAGGAGGGGCAGACCCATCCCCCGCAGCGGAATGGTGATCCGTTGCCCGCCGGCCCGATCGGTGACCACGACGGCCGGCGACCGACCCGCACGGGCCGGCGAGTCGCCGTGGGGCCGGGAGTCGATGGACGCGGTGGCGAGATCGACGGTACGACTGCCCAGGGCGCCCCGCACCCGCACCCGGCTGCCCTCCAGCCACGCGGCCGTCCGGAGCACGCGCAGCACCAGATAGACGCCGAGTAGGACGAACGGCAGCCCGCACAGCCCGAGGGCCGGTCCAGATCCGGCCGAGCCGCCGGACTCCCGCAGCGCGGGCGGCAGCATTCCCGGCGGCAGGTCGCGGGCCTCCTCATAGGAGGCGAACCCGTCCCCCCGGCCGGTGAGGCGGCGCAGCAGCCCGCCGGCGAGCAGGGGGACGAGAACGAATGCCGCACCGAAAGCCGCCACGAGGACTCCCGTCACCACCGCGACCGTGCGCTGGCCGGCCGACGCGCCGACCGACAGGCGTAGCTGCTGGTTCGTCACAGCCGCAGCGTAGGCGTCGGCGACCCGCCCGCAACCCCCGGCGTCGGTGGCGGTTCATCTCTCCCGGAAACGACGATGCGCCCCGGCCGTTGGCCGGGGCGCATCGCTTCGAGGTGGTGGAGGTGCCGGGAATCGAACCCGGGTCCTTCGCCGGTTTGTCAGGGCTTCTCCGAGCGCAGCTCGCTGTGCCTCTACTCGGCCCCACCGCTCACGCGAGCAAGTTGGTGTGACGGGCCCAGTCGCTGATTGATCTCGCCGCACGGACCCCGCGACCGGGTCCGATTGGCCAGCCTTCTAGCTGATGCCGGCTACTGGGACGAAGGCGTTCCCAGGCCGACAGACTTAGCTACTCGCCTCAGGCGGCGAGAGCGAAGTCAGCGCGTTGGTTCTTGGCGCTTATAAGTTTCCGACGACCGATTCTCGAGACGACGTCGGCTTCCTCGGCTCGCTTCCCCTGTCGCTGCGTACGAAGTCGAAACCAGTCACCCCCTCGACAGGCCACCGATGTGGTGGCACTGACAAGACTAACGCCTGCCGCAACGGCTTTCATCCCGAGCCCCGGGGCCGGCGTGCCGACCCGGACAAACAGGATGGATCAGTCGTCCATGCCCTTGCCACGTCGACCGGACACCCGGGCGATCTCCCGGTCCGCGTCGCGCTTGGCGAGGTCCTGACGCTTGTCGTACGACTTCTTGCCCTTGGCCAGCGCGATCTCGACCTTGGCCCAGCCGTCGGAGAAGTAGACCTGCAACGGGACGATCGTCAGACCGCCCTCGCGGGTCTTGCCGAGAAGCTTGTCGAGCTCGCCCCGGTTGAGCAGTAGCTTGCGCGTACGCCGGGGCTCGTGGTTGGTCCAGGTGCCCTGGGTGTACTCCGGGATGTGCATGGAGTGCAGGAACAACTCGTTGTCGCGCTCCTGGGCGAACGCGTCGACAAGCGACGCGCGCCCGGCCCGCAGCGACTTGACCTCGGTGCCGGTCAGCGCCATGCCCGCCTCGTACGTGTCGAGGATCGCGTAGTCGTGGCGGGCCTTCTTGTTGGAGGCGACCACCTTGCGCCCCTTTTCCCGTGGCATCGGCGCCACCCCCTCTCCAGAAGTCGTCCGTCGCCGGGCTCACCCCGGCCGGACAACCGATCATGCTACCCGAATGAGAAGGACCCTCCCGCGCCGTTTATTCCGGCCGCGGGAGGGTCCCGAAGTTGCGACGGGACGACCCGTACGCTGCCTAGACCCGCAGGTAGAAGCGCAGGGTGATCCAGGCGGTGCCGGCGCTGACCAGGCCACCGACGCCGGCCATCAGCGGGAAGATGAACAGGATGTCACCCCAGCTGATCGGCGACAGCAGGCCCTGCAACGCCTTGAGCGATCCGTCGAAGAGCAGATACTTCGCCGCTACCAGGGCCACCAGGCCGAGCAGTGAGCCGATCAGGCCGGCCACCACCGCCTCCAGCACGAACGGCGCCTGGATGAACCAGTTGGACGCGCCGACCAGCTTCATGACCGCCACCTCACGCCGCTTGCTGTACGCGGCAACCTGGATGGTGTTGGCCACCAGGAGCAGTGCGGCGATGGCCATCACGATCGCGGCGGCCAGGGCGATGTTCTGGATCGCGGTGAGGACGTCGAAGATCTTGTCGAGCAGTCGACTCTGGTCGACGATCTCGTCGACACCCTCGGTGTCCTTGTACTGGTCGTAGATGTTCTTGTACTGCTCCGGGTTGTTCAGCTTGAGCCGGAACGACTCGGGCAGCTGGTCCGGCTTGACGGCGTTGACCAGGTCCGGCGCGTCCTGGTACATCTCCTGGAACTTCTTGTACGCCTCGTCCTTGTTGACGTAGATGACTTCCTTGACCAGGGGGTTGCTCTTGAGCTTGGCGTCCAGGTCGGTGCGCTGCTGCTCGCTCACCTCCTGGCTCAGGAAGATCGAGACCTCGATGTTCTTGTAGTAGAGGTCCTTCATGTCGTCAACCTGGCGGTACATGAGACCGCTGGCGCCGAGCATGGTCAGCGAGACCGCCATCGTGATGATCATCGCGATGGTCATGGTCACGTTGCGCCACAGTCCGACCAGTACCTCGGACAGGACGTATTTCACGCGCATCGGGATTTCCTCCGGGTCTCCGGCATGAAGTGTTCGTCGTCAGGCTGCGCAGGGGTGGAGCGCCGGCTCACCCGTAGACGCCGCGGGCCTGGTCACGCACGATGCGGCCGCTCTCGATCTCGATGACCCGGCGGCGCATCTGGTTCACGATGTTGGAGTCGTGGGTGACCATCACGACGGTCGTGCCGGTGCGGTTGATCCGGTCCAGCAGGCGCATGATCTCGATCGAGGTGTCCGGGTCCAGGTTTCCGGTGGGCTCGTCCGCCAGCAGGATCAGCGGCCGGTTCACGAACGCCCGGGCGACGGCGACCCGCTGCTGCTCACCACCGGAGAGCTCGTGCGGGTAGCGGTGCTCCTTGCCACCGAGCCCGACCAGCTCCAGCACCTCCGGCACGACCCGGCGGGCAACCGCCTTGGTCTTGCCGATCACCTCGAGGGCGAACGCCACGTTCTCGTACGCGGTGCGGTTCGGCAGCAGCCGGAAGTCCTGGAAGACGCAGCCGATCGAACGCCGGAAGTGGGGTCGCTTCCAGGAGCGCATCGACGTGACGTCCTTGCTGTTGACGATGACCCGCCCCTTGTTGGGGGTGACCTCGTGCAGCAGCATCTTGATGATTGTGGACTTGCCGGAGCCGGATGGACCGATGAAGAAGACGAACTCGCCCTTCTCGATCGAGACGGACACGTTGTCGAGCGAAGGCCGGGACGCCTTCGGGTACGTCTTCGTCACTTGCTCAAGCTGAATCACGGGTCGTGAGTCTACGCGGTGTAACAACTGAGCCAAGCCCCACGCCCCGCGGAAGAGGCGCGCGTCGTCGAATCAGGCCCTCACCTGGAGATCGACGACGCGCTCCGCCCGCGAGCCGTCACGCACCGTCGCCGGCGAGCTGCCGCTGCTTACGCCAACGGATGCCAGCCTCGATGAAACCGTCCAACTCGCCGTCGAAGACCGCGCTCGGATTGCCGGTCTCCTGCTCGGTTCGGAGATCCTTCACCATCTGATACGGGTGCAGGACGTAGGAGCGCATCTGGTCGCCCCACGAACCGGCCGCGTTCTCCTTCAGGCCCTCCAGCTTGGCCTGCTCCTCCTGGCGCTTGCGCTCCAGCAGCCGGGCCTGGAGCACCCGCAGCGCGGAGGCCTTGTTCTGCAGCTGGGACTTCTCGTTCTGGCAGGTCACCACGATGCCGGTCGGGATGTGGGTGAGCCGGACCGCCGAGTCGGTGGTGTTGACGCTCTGCCCACCCGGCCCGGAGGAGCGGTAGACGTCGACGCGTACCTCGTTCTCCGGGATGTCGATGTGGTCGGTCTGCTCGGTCACCGGCAGCACCTCCACGCCCGCGAAGCTGGTCTGCCGGCGGCCCTGGTTGTCGAACGGGCTGATCCGGACCAGCCGGTGGGTGCCCGACTCGACACTGAGCGTGCCGTACGCGTAGGGCACCTTCACCGCGAAGGTGGCCGACTTCAGGCCCGCCTCCTCGGCGTACGAGGTCTCGTAGACCTCGGTCGGGTAGCCGTGCCGTTCGGCCCAGCGCAGGTACATGCGCAGCAGCATCTCGGCGAAGTCCGCCGCGTCCACGCCACCGGCGCCGGCCCGGATGGCGACCAGCGCCTCCCGGGAGTCGTACTCGCCGGAGAGCAGGGTGCGGACCTCCATCTCCTGGATGGACTTGGTCAGGCTGGTGATCTCCGTCTCGACCTCGGTCAGCACACCCGGGTCGGCCTCGGCCTCGGCCAGCTCCAGCAGCACCCGCGCGTCGTCGAGCTGGGAGCGCAGACTGCCCAGCTTGCTGATCTCGCCGTTCACGTACGACAGCTGCGAGGTCACCTGCTGCGCCTTGGCCTGGTCGTCCCACAGGTCGGGGGCGGACGCCTCCTGCTCCAGGCGGGCCTTGTCCTCGTGGAGTCGGTCGAGGTTGAGGACGGCCTCGATGTTTCGCAGGGTCGCGTCGAGTTCCTTGAGCTGTTCGGCGTAATCGGCAGCGGTCACGACAGATAAGCGTACTGTGCGGCAGGCTGCTCAGCTCGCTGCCGGTGGGCGAACCCGCCCGGCGTCACCCGACGGGGGCGGACTTCAGCCAGGACAGGGCCGCCCGGTGGTAGGCGACCGCGAACTCCAGCGCGCTGGCGTCGTACGTCTCGCCGTCCCGTTTGGCGTTCTTGACCTGTTCGCGTACCTGAGCGAGGGCCTCGGTGTGGTATTCGTTGGCCGAGGCGTACAGGCTCTTGAGCTGGCTGGACGAGTGCAGGTTGCCGAAGGCCATCCGGAGCGCGATCGGGTTGCGGATGGTGTCCCGCCCCGGGTTCTCCGCCAACCAGCGGGAAAATGTCCGTTTCCCGCTGGCGGTGAGCGCGTACGGCTGGCTCATGCGGGGGCCCGGCTTGCCGAGCCGCACGTAACCCCGCTCGGCCAGCACCGGCAACTCGCGGTAGACCTGACTGCGGGTCATCGACCAGTACGGCGCCAGACGGCGCTCAGCGGCGGCCATCAACTGACCGCCTGTCATCGGGCCCTCGTGGAGGAGCCCGAGAAGGGCCGCCGCCGTAGGGTTGACTCCGGAATCCGCCATGCCCGTTACGCTGCCACTTTGCGCTGCCGGCGTCCAGGATTTGGCAGTTTGCCACCCGACAGGACTTCCTAAGTGCACTGTCGGCGACAGACTGTCCGTTGAGGACTATCGATGGATTGCGGCCCTTGGCCGACCGCCGGCGGCGCGGAACACGCCGCCGGCGGGTCGCCGCAGGTCAGCCCATGTGAGGGTACGTGTGGTCGGTCGGCGGCACGAAGGTCTCCTTGATCGTCCGCGGCGACACCCAGCGGACCAGGTTGAGCCAGGAGCCCGCCTTGTCGTTGGTGCCGCTGGCCCGGGCACCACCGAACGGCTGCTGCCCGACCACCGCGCCGGTCGGCTTGTCGTTGATGTAGAAGTTGCCTGCCGCGTACCGCATGCGCTCGCCGACCGCGTCGACGACCCGGCGGTCGGTGGCGAACACCGACCCGGTCAGCGCGTACGGGGCGATCGACTCGGCCTGCGTGACCACCTCGTCGAAGCGCGCGTCGTCGAACACGTGCACGCCCAGGATCGGCCCGAAGTACTCGGTGGTGAAGGTCTCGTGGGCGGCGTCGCCGCACTCGAAGAGCGTCGGCCGGACGAAGTAGCCGACCGAGTCGTCGGCCGTGCCACCGGCGAGGACCCGGCAGCTGTCGTCACCGGCGATCAGCTCCAGCGCCGCGGTGTGCCTGGCGAACGCCTTGTCGTCGATCACCGCGCCACCGAAGTTGCCGAAGTCGGCCACGTCGCCGTAGGTGAGCGAGTCGGCGGTGGCGGCCAGGCGGTCGCGCAGGCCACCCTCCCAGAGCGAGCGCGGCACGTACGCCCGTGAGGCGGCCGAGCACTTCTGGCCCTGGTACTCGTACGCGCCGCGGATCAGCGCGGTGTGCAGGGCGTCCACGTCGGCGCTCGTGTGCGCGACCACGAAGTCCTTGCCGCCGGTCTCGCCGACCAGACGCGGGTAGCCCCGGTAGCGGGCGATGTTGTCACCGACGGTCCGCCACAACTGCTGAAAGACCTTTGTCGAGCCGGTGAAGTGGATGCCGGCCAGATCCGGGTCGGCGAGCACCACGTCGGAGACCTCCTCGCCCCGACCGGTGACCATGTTGATCACGCCGGGCGGCAGGCCGGCGGCCTCGAACAACCGCATGGTGAAGTGCGCGGCGAACTGCTGGGTGGGGCCCGGCTTCCAGATCACCGTGTTGCCGAGCAGCGCCGGCGCCGACGGCAGGTTGCCGGCGATGGCCGTGAAGTTGAACGGGGTGACCGCGTAGACGAAGCCCTCCAGCGGGCGGTGGTCGAAGCGGTTCCACACACCGGGCGAGGACGCCGGCTGCTCTTCCAGCAGGCGGCGGGCGAAGTGCACGTTGAACCGGAGGAAGTCGATGAACTCGCAGGCCGCGTCGATCTCCGCCTGGATGGCGGTCTTCGACTGGCCGAGCATCGTGGCGGCGTTGAGGGTGTCCCGCCAGGGGCCGGCGAGCAGCTCGGCTGCGCGCAGGAAGATCGCGGCGCGCTCCTCGAACGGCAGCGCCCGCCACATCGGAGCGGCGTCCTTGGCGGCCTTGATCGCGGCGCGGGCGTCGTCGTGGGTGGCGTGCGCGGTCACGCCGAGCACGTGGGCGTGCTTGTGCGGCTGCACCACGTTGATCGGGTCACCGGCCGCCATCCGCTGCTCGCCGCCGATGGTCATCGGCAGGTCGACGCGCTCGGCGGCCAGCTCGGTCAGCCGCCGCTGGAGCCGCTCCCGGTCTCCGCTGCCCGGCTCGTAGTTGCGAACCGGCTCGTTGCGCGGCTCGGGTACGGAGAACACGGCATCCATCAAGGCTCCTGGCGATCTCGACAGCGGTGGCGAAACCGGACCCGCGGGCACCGACCGGACGGCCGGACACCGGACGCCGCGCGGGAGGGCCGAGCAGCGGCGGGACCTCCCACGATTCTTTCATGCGGGGGTTCTCGGCTCGCCTCCACCACCTCCCGGCTGCTCAGGACCGGTTGCCCTTTCTCTCCTTACCGGCGCGTCGTGGTGGGGCTGGGGCGACCGTCCCCGGCTCCGGGCGGTCAGGCTTGATCCCTCCGCCGGGGACGCTCGCCCCAGCCCCGACGTTGGTCGCGGTCCGGGGTCCGTTGCGGCTCCGTCGGGGTCCGTTGCGGCTCCTTCGTGGGTACGACGTCGGCGCATACCCACGAGGTGCGGCTGGTTCGGTGGGGGTCGCGGTGGTCCGCGTACCCTGAATGGTCGGTGACCTGGCGCCTCGAAGGGGAGACGATGACCAAGCAGCCCGGCCGCGTCCCAGCCGCGGAGTCGGACCAGCCGGCGGTCGACGCGGCCATCACCAGCGGCCGGCCGGTGCCCGCGCCCGGTGCGGCCGTACTCGCGCTGCTGGCGCTCGGCTGGCTGGCCGCCATGTTGTGGTCGACCCGGGAGGCCATCACCTCGGCGGCGGCCGGCATCACCGCGATCAGCCTCTCCGCGTTCGCCCTGCCCGGTGTGATCTCGGCCGCGCTGGTGGCCGGGGCCGCCACCGCCCTGGCCGGCGGCAACCTGTTGACCAGGCGGTACGGCGACGGGGCGACCCTGCGCTTCGTCGGCGCGATCGGCGCGGGGATGGTGGTCGGGCTGGCCGCCGCGCTGGCGATCAACCTGACGTACTTCGACACCTCGACGACCAACGTGATCGCCGGCACCACCGCGGCCGCCGCGATCATCGGCGGTGCGATCGCCGGCGCGCGAACGGCCCCGGCGGTCGGCGCGGTGGTGACCGCCGCGCTGGGCGCGCTGGTCTTCGTGGTGGCGTTCAGTCGCGCCCGGGACCCGCTGTTCGACCTCTTCGGCGCGGGCGAAAGTCAGCAGTCGCTTGTCGACGCCGCCAAGTGGGTGTCGCGCACCGAGTCGCTCATCGGCGGGCTGCTGGCCGGGCTGCTCGCCTTCGGCTACCTCACCTGGGCGCGACGGCGGGCGCTGCGCCGGGATCCGCTGACGCCCACGCTGCGCTGGCCGGCCTACCTGCTCGCCGGCGCCGGGCCGGGGCTGCTCCTGCTGCTCGCCGAGGTGATCATCCGGATCGGCGGCCGGTCGCTGCTGGACCTGGCCAGCGCGCTGAGCGAAGCGGACGCTGTGGCCCAGACCTCGCTGGGCACCTCGCGGGTGGACAACGGCATCTGGATGCTCTTCGTGGGGGCGCTGACCGCGCTCATCGCGTTCGGTCGCACGCTCGGCCCCACGCACAGCGACGACGACCCCGCCGTGTCCGACGACCCCAGCGCCGCACCGTCAGCGACGGGGAACGCGACCGGGGCCGGGGCCGACACCGGCACGGGGGCCGGGGCCGGGGCGGACGAGCCGGAGACGACCGCTCGCGACACCGTCGATGTCGACCCGGCGCGAGCCGACCCGGCTCGCTGACCGCTACCGCCTTGCCCGACCACAGTCGGTCGCTGGGCCGCTAGCGGCCTGTCTGAGCGTCTCAGCACCGAGGGTCTAGGGGGCATTTCGCTCTGCCCGATCACCGTGGGGCTGTCTGCCCACGGCCGGCACGGCGGCCACGGCGGCGGCGGGCACGGCCGGCACGGCGGCCACGGCCGGCACGGCGGCCACGGCCGGCTCGGCGGCCACGGCGGGCTCGGCGGCCACGGCGGGCTCGGCGGCCACGGCGGGCTCAGTCGGTGGCGTGCAGCAGCAGGTCCAGCTCCGTCACGTCGTACCACTCCAGCTCGTGATCCTCGGCGCCGTCGACGGTGAACTGCGCGTCCGGATCGCCGGCAGCGGCCTCGGCCACCACCTCGGCGGCGGCGGCCACCTCCTCGACGGCGTCCGCGCCGTCCACGTGGATCGCCGCGACAGCGCCCACCGGCACGGTGTCCGCCAACGTCACCGTGCTGGAACCCAGCTCACCGTCGCCACGACCGAGCGCGCCGGACGGCAGGTCGACCGAGACGACCACGCGGCGGCGGGGCGCGGCCGGATCGGCCCTGAGCAGGTGCAGCGCGTCCTGGGCAGCCCGGGTGAACGCGACGTACTCCAACTCCTCCTCGTCACCCTCCGCGTACCACTCGCGCAACGCGGGCGTCACCGCGTGCGCCCGGTCGGCGGTCAACCCCTGCTCACGCAGGCGGGACAGCATGGGTACGGTCGCCGGTACGTACACCCGGACAAGCTCGTCGGTCACCGGTCGTCTCCCCGCTCGGTCCTGTGTCGGCGGCAGCCGGCACGGGCGCAGATCATGCCGCACGCCGTGACCGTCATACACCCCGCCTCCGGCCGGTGGAAGTTTCCCGCCGGTGTGTCCGGCCACCGGTTGGCTCACCGGCGAGCCGGGTGGATGCTGGGCGGTGCGCCCTGTCGATGGCAAACTGAGGCAAACGACGTCAACCCCTGGAGTTTCCGGTGGAGCCGAGGTTCCTGCTGCTCTCCGACGTGGCCGCCGAGCTGAACGTGTCGGACTCGCAGGTGTACCACATGGTCCGCAGCGGAGAGCTGCCGGCGATCAAGATCGGCGGACGCGGCCAGTGGCGGGTCGAGCGCGCCCGGCTGGAGGAGTACATCACGCAGAAGTACGCCGAAACCGCCGACTGGGTACGCGGTAACCCCCTGCTGGACCGCGACCCGGAGTAGGCCGGCACCAACCGGGCGCGCAGCCTCCGTGATCCACTCCGGTTCACAGGATTGGGGGTGTCCGACCCGCTGGGATACCGCGATGTCGGCGAACTCGAGTGGATCACGCTGGTGGGCGACGCGTTCGGCGTCGAGGGCATTGACCGAGGCCGTTGTGTCGCGCAGAATGAGTCAGTCGGAGGCAAACGAAAGCAAACGCAAGATCAAAGGGAGCAGTGATGAGCGAACGGCGACCCGGTCCCTTCCGGCCACCTGTGCGCCTGCGTCCCGTCCCGCCCATCGATCCGCCGTACCCCGACGAGACGTACTGGCCCGGGTCGACCCACGGGCAGCTCGCCCTCGACCTGTTCGCCTCGACACGGCCGGATCCGGTGCGGCCGGCGGAGCGTCGAACGACCCCACGCCGGACGCCCTCGCGGCCGGCCAGTCACCCGGGTGCGCCGCTGCCACCGGCGACCGCCCCGGAGGCGACCCGGGCCGCGCACCGCTTCGTCGGCACCTGCCTGGAAGTGGCGAACGGCTACCGCTCGCCGGCCCAGGTGCGCCCACTGCTCGACCCGGCCCGGTCCGTCGAACTGCTCACCGAGCTCGCCCGGGCGACCGGCCGGGCCGGTCCGGTCCGCCGTCGGGCGGCGCGGCCGGCTCTGCGGCTGCTTCGGCTGCGCGTCTGCGAGCCCGCGGACGCCGCGGTGGAGGCGGCCGCCGTGGTGAGCGGCAACGGTGGTCGAAGCTGGGCCATGGCGCTGCGCCTGGAGCACCGGCGGGGCCGCTGGCTGTGCACGGCCCTGCACGTGCTCTGACCACTCACGGGAGCCCGCTCGGACCGTCCTGCCGCTGGGCGTGGCCACGCGGCTGACGCGTGCCCAAGCGGTGACGCTCCAGGCCGGACACGCGCTCGCGATCCGCAGGCGCTCGCCGGAGCGTTGGCGCTCGGCGCAGAGTGCCCGTCGCGGCGTTGCCGCTCGCCGCAGCGCGCCCGTCGCGGCGTTGCCGCTCGCCGCAGCGCGCCCGTCGCGGCGTTGGCGCTCGCCGCAGCGCGCCCGTCGCAGCGCGGGCGCTCGCTGGAGCGCGGGCGCTCGCCGCAGAGCGGGCGCTCGCCGCAGCGCGGGTGCCCACCGCAGCGCGGGCGCCCACCGCAGCGCGGGCGCCCACCGCAGCGCGCCCGCCGGAGCGCGGACGCTCGCCGGGGCGCGCCCGCGGAGCTTGCCCACGTTGATCGACTCGGCTTTCAGGAAGACGCGGTATCAACCCGCCGCTGACCCCCCAACTTCCAAGAAACCGAGATGATCTTCGCCCGGCCAAGGGCGACCCGACCACCGGGCACCCGGCCCCCGGCCGCCAGGCCACCGGGCGCCAGGCGCCAGGCGCCTGTGGCGGGACACTGGACGCCGAGACGGCGGGCGCCAGGGCTCCAGACGCCGGACGTGGCTCGGGGTGCGGGAATGGAGACGCCGATGGGCCCCGGCCTCGGCGGCCAGGGCCCATCGGGACGTGCGATCGGTCAGTTGCCGCCGTTGGGGGCACCGTGGCAGCGCTTGTACTTGCGGCCCGAGCCACACGGGCACGGCGCGTTGCGGGAGGGGCCGGCGTCGGCCTGGTTGGGGACCGGCCGTCGGGACCCGGCGGTCGGGAGCGTCGGGCCACGCAGCCCGGAGGCAGGCCGCTGCGGGGCCGACGGGGCGTTCTGTCCGGGTGCCGCCGGCGCGCCCTGGGGCGGCCGGCCCACACCGAGCGCCGGTGCCTGCTGCTGCTCCTGCTCGATGCTGACGGCGCCGGGGCTGGCTTCACCGTCGATCGTCGGCGCCGAATACTGCAGGCCCCGCCGCTGCGGCGAGCGGTCGATACCCTTGGCGCGGATCTCGACCGGCTTGTCGAGCAGCGTGACCTCTTCCGAGTCGGCCGCCGGCTCCGGCTCGGTGACCTGGACGTCCACGTTGTAGAGGAAACCGACGGTCTCCTCCTTGATGCCCTCCATCATCGTGGCGAACATGTCGAAGCCCTCGCGCTGGTACTCCACCACCGGGTCGCGCTGGGCGTACGCCCGGAGGTTGATGCCCTCCTGGAGGTAGTCCATCTCGTAGAGGTGCTCGCGCCACTTGCGGTCGATGACCTGGAGCAGCACCATCCGCTCGAGCTGGCGTACGCCGTCCTCGCCGAGCTCCTCCTCGCGACGGTCGTACGCGGCGTTGGCGTCGTCCTTGAGGCGGGAGACCAGGAAGTCCGCGTCCATGCCGGCCCGGGAACCGCCGGCCTCCTCCTCCAGCTCCTCGATCGTCACGCCGACCGGGTAGAGCTGCTTGAGGCTGGACCAGAGCTGCTCCAGGTCCCAGTCCTCGCCGTAGCCCTCGGAGGTGGCACCTCGCACGTACGCCTCGACGGTGTCGTCGATCATGTTGCGGACCTGCTCGGACAGGTCCTCGCCGTTGAGCACCCGCAACCGCTCGGCGTAGACGACCTGGCGCTGCTTGTTGAGGACCTCGTCGTACTTCAGAACGTTCTTGCGGATCTCGGCGTTCTGGCCCTCGATCTGGGCCTGGGCGCTCTTGATCTGGCGGGTGACCATCTTCGACTCGATGGGCACGTCCTCCGGGATGTTGAAGCGCTCCATCACCGCCTCGACCGCGCCGGCCCGGAAGCGCCGCATCAGCTCGTCCTGCAGGGACAGGTAGAAGCGGGACTCGCCCGGGTCGCCCTGCCGGCCGGCGCGACCGCGCAGCTGGTTGTCGATCCGGCGGGACTCGTGCCGCTCGGTGCCCAGCACGTACAGGCCACCGGCGGCGGCGACCTCGTCCGCCTCGGCGTCGCAGGCCTGCTTCCAGGTGGGCAGGACCTCCTCCATCGCCTTGGCGTAGTCCTCCTCGTTCTCCAGCGGGTCGAGACCACGCTGGCGCAGCTCGTTGGCCGCGAGGAACTCGGGGTTGCCGCCGAGCAGGATGTCGGTGCCGCGGCCGGCCATGTTGGTGGCCACGGTGACCGCGCCCTTGCGCCCGGCCTGGGCGACGATCTCGGCCTCCCGGGCGTGGAACTTGGCGTTCAGCACGTTGTGCGGGATGCCGCGCCGGCGCAGCAACTGGGAGAGGATCTCCGAGTTTTCCACCGAGACGGTGCCGACCAGCACCGGCTGGCCCAGCTGGTGCCGCTCGGCGATGTCCTCGATGACGGCGTTGAACTTGGCCTTCTCGGTCTTGTAGATGACGTCCGGCCGGTCCTCGCGGACCATCGGGCGGTGCGTCGGGATGCTCACGACGCCGACCTTGTAGACCTTGTTGAACTCGCTCGCCTCGGTCTGCGCCGTACCGGTCATCCCGGACAGCTTGTTGTAGAGGCGGAAGTAGTTCTGGAGGGTGATGGTGGCCAGGGTCTGGTTCTCCTGCTTGATCTCCACCCCCTCCTTGGCCTCGATCGCCTGGTGCATGCCCTCGTTGTAGCGACGGCCGTGCAGGATACGACCGGTGAACTCGTCGACGATCAGGACCTCACCGTCGCTGACGATGTAGTCCTTGTCGCGCTTGTAGAGCTCCTTGGCCTTGATGGCGTTGTTGAGGTAGCCGACCAGCGGAGTGTTCACCGACTCGTACAGGTTGTCGATGCCGAGCCGGTCCTCGACCTTGGCGACGCCGCGCTCGGTGACCGCGATGGTGCGCTTGGAGTGGTCGACCTCGTAGTCGCCCTCGCCGTCGGTGCCGGGCTGGAGCCGGGCCACGACGCCTGCGAACTCGCCGTACCAGCGGGCCGAGTGCTCGGCCGGGCCGGAGATGATCAGCGGGGTGCGCGCCTCGTCGATCAGGATGGAGTCGACCTCGTCGACCACCGCGAAGTTGTGGCCTCGCTGGACCAGCTCGTCCTTCGACCAGGCCATGTTGTCGCGAAGGTAGTCGAAGCCGAACTCGTTGTTGGTGCCGTAGGTGATGTCGCACTCGTAGGCGGCCTTGTGCTCGGTGGCCGGCCGGTTGGGCAGCACCACGCCGACTGTCAACCCGAGGAACTCGTGCACGCGACCCATCCAGGCCGCGTCGCGCTGGGCGAGGTAGTCGTTGACGGTGACCACGTGCACGCCGTCGCCGGAGAGCGCGTTGAGGTAGACGGCCATGACCGAGGTCAGCGTCTTTCCCTCACCGGTCTTCATCTCGGCGATGTTGCCGAAGTGCAGTGCGGCGCCGCCCATCACCTGGACGTCGTACGGCCGCTGGCCGAGCACCCGGGCGGCCGCCTCGCGGGCCACCGCGAACGCCTCCGGCAGCAGGTCGTCGAGGGTCTCACCGTCGGCGAGCCGCTCCCGGAACTGCTCGGTCATGCCGCGCAGCTCCTCGTCGGTGAGGTTGACGTAGTCGTCCTCGATCGAGCTGACGGCGGCGGCGATGGCCTTGAGCCGGCGCACCATGCGGCCCTCGCCCGCATTAAGGACCTTTTCCAGAATCGACACGGATCAACGCTCCCCTAGACAGTCTCGAACCATCGTAGGCGCAACATCGGCGCGATGGTCACTGGTGGCGGCGGTCCGCTCCGCCGAACCCGACATAACTCGCGCACGGGATGCGCCCGGGACGTTATCCGGTTACGCCTTCGGCGAACGTTCCGGCACGATGCACGGGTGGAACCTGTGGAGATCGTCGAAGACGGCGTGCTGCTGCGACCCTGGCGGGAGGACGACGCCGACGGCGTACACCGCGCCTGCCAGGATCGGGACATTCAGCGTTGGACTACCGTACCGCGCCCATACCTTCGCGAACACGCCCACGGTTTCGTCACCGAGCTGAGCGGGCGGGCCTGGGCGGACGGCACCGGGGCGCCGTTCGCGGTCTGCGACGCGGCCACCGGCGAGCTGCTCGGCTCGTGCGGGCTGATCTCCATCGATCGTGCCGGCACCGGTGAGATCGGCTACTGGACGGCTCCCTGGGCACGCGGGCGGGGCGTGACCGTCCGGGCCACCCGGGCGGTCGCCCGCTGGTCCTTCGAGAAGCTGGGGCTGCGCCGGCTGCTCTGGCAGGCCGAGGTGGGTAATCACGCCTCCCGCCTGGTCGCGCTGCGGGCCGGGTTCCGGATCGACGGCCGGGTCCGGTCGGCCGAGACCGCGCCGCACAACGGCGCGGACACCTGGATCGGCTCGCTGCTGCCCGGCGAGGTGCCCGAACCCGGAGCGACCCGGCCGGCCGGCCCGGGCACCCTGGCCGCTCGCCGGGCCGCCGTCTTCGGCCGCCCACAGCCGACACTGTTCGCCACCTCGGCGACCGGTGAGCTGCGGCTGCGGCCGATGGAGGAGCGGGATCTGGATGCTGTGGTGCAGACCTGCCGGGACCCGGAGTCGATCCGGTGGACCACCATCCCGGATCCGTACGACCGCGCCGACGCGCAGGGGTACCGGGCCTTCGGCCAGAGCAACTGGGCCCGGGGGGACGCCGCCTGCTTCGTGATCGCCGATCCGGACGACAGGTACGTCGGCTCCCTGGACCTGCGGCTCTCCCCCGCCGACCCGCTGCTCGCGGACGTGGGCTTCATGACCGCCCCGGCGGCCCGGGGCCGGGGGTACATGCCGGCCGCCCTGGTCGCGCTGGCCGCCTGGGGCTTCACCACGCTGGGCCTGGCCCGGATCGAGTGGAAGGCGAACGTGGGCAACACCGCGTCCCGACGGGCCGCCGAGAAGGCGGGCTTCACGGTCGAGGGGACCGCCCGAGGCGGTGTCCAGCACCGGGGTGAACGGGTCGACGCGTGGGTGGCAGCGCTGCTCGCCGGGGATCTGTCATGAACCCGCAGCAGGTCGTCGAGGCGCACGGGGTGCGGCTGCGGCCGTTTGCGGCCGGCGACATCGCGGACCTGGTCGAGGGCTGCGCGGACCCGCTCAGCCAACGGTTCGTGTCCAGCATGCCGACCCCGTACACCGAGGTCGACGCCCACTGGTGGGTCGAGGCCGGCGCACCGGCGGTCTGGGCCGGCGGCGGCGCCGCGTACGCCATCGCCGACCCGGCCACCGACCGGCTGCTCGGCGGGGTCGGGTTGAGCAACCCGGTGCCCGGCCGGAGCCAGGCGGAGATCGGCTACTGGCTGCGGCCGGCGGCGCGGGGACGCGGAGTGGCCACGGCCGCGACCCGCGCGTTGAGCGAACACGCCTTCGACGCCGGCACGCTCCGGCTGGAGCTGCTCACCGAGCCGCAGAACGCGGCCAGCCAGCGGGTCGCGCTGGCCGCCGGTTTCCGCTACGAGGGCCTGCGGCGGTCGGGCGGGCAGCGCCGGGACGGCGGCCGGCACGATCTGCTGACCTGGGTACGCCTCGCCGACGACCCACCCGGCCCGACGGCCCGGCTGCTGCCCGACCTGCCCGATGGGGTGCTCACCGATCAGGTGGTGGCGTTGCGCCGCCTCGCGCCGGACGACGCGGAGATGATGTACGGGCTGCACAGCCGGCCGGAGGTGGTCGCCAACCAGGCCCCGCCGGTGCCGCCGACACGGGAGTCGATCGAGCGGCGCTGTCGGCTGGCGGAGAGCGCGTGGCTGACCGGCGACATCGCCCGGCTGCTGATCGTCGACGTGGCGAGCGGGGAGCCGGCGGGCAGTTGCGGCCTGTCGTACACGGAGGTGAGCAGCGGTGAGGGCTCGATCGGCTACGCGCTGCTGCCGGAGTGGCGGGGGCGGGGGTACGCCACCCGTGCGGTGCGGCTGCTCGCCGGCTGGGCGTTCGGCCCGGCCGGTTTCGCCCGGCTGACCGCAGGCACCGTGCCGGAGAACACCGCCTCGCACCGCGTGCTGGAGCGGGTCGGCTTCCAGCGTGAGGCCCTGCAACGTGGTCGCCTGCCCGGTCTGGCGGGCGCTCGCCTCGACGACCTGACGTTCGCCCTCCTGCCGACCGAGGTGCGCTGACGACGCACGGGGTTGCGGCGGTCGCCCGCCACAACCCCGTGCTCGACGCGGGTCAGGGACACCTCACGTGTCGAGGGAGATGATGCCGTAGTCGTAGGCGTGGCGTCGGTAGACGACGCTGGGGCGGCCGGTTTCCTTGTCCTGGAACAGGTAGAAGTCGTGGCCGACAAGCTCCATCTGGAACAGGGCGTCGTCGATCGTCATGGGCTCCGCCGGGTGCACCTTCTCCCGGGCGATGTGCCACGGCTGGTCCTGCTCCTCCTCGACCCGTTCCGCGACGGCGGTGCCGGCGCGGGCACCCGCGCCCGACGCGGACAGCGGGGCGGCCACCAGGTCCGTGACCGGCAGGTCGGCGGTGGCGGCGGCGACGGAGATCGGGGCGTGCCGACCACGGTGTACGCGGCGGCGGTCCGCCGCGCGGCGCAGCCGGGTGTCGAGCTTCGCGATGGCGGCGTCGAGCGCGCTGTAGAAATCGTTCGTGCAGGCCTCGGCCCGAATCACCGGGCCGCGGGAAACGCACGTGATCTCCACCCGCTGGCAGTGATCGGCCTGGCGCGGATTGCGCTCGTGAAACAGCTCGACATCGATGCGGATAATCTTGTGGTCGTAGCGTTCGACCTTGGCGAGTTTCTCGGCTACGTGTACCCGGTAATGGTCCGGCACTTCGACGTTGCGGCCCTTGACCACGATGTCCACGTGACCTCCCTTGTTCGGACGTCTTCGATCCGGTTTTCCCGGTCGCGCGCCGTGGGGAGACCCGCTGGCGTCGACCGGTTGGTACGGCTACGCCTCCTCTCACCGCCGGGGGCGGGATGGAACGACCTCCTACCCCGGACAGCGAAACGCTAACTCCTGTTCGCCCGGCAGTCACCCCATGTCGCCAAGACCGCCCAGAATTTTTCGCACCTCATACACCAATGGGTGAAACGGAAACACTGTCGGTTACAAGTGGTGTCTTTTCTCGGTCGCGGCGAGCACCGCTGCGACACCGGGTGGCCAGCCGCTCGCGGTCAGCACCCGGGCCGCCGCGGCCAGGGTCACGCCTGTGGTGACGATGTCGTCCAGCAGCACCACGACGGGTGCGCCGCCCGCCCGGCCACGCCCACCCGACGCGCCGGCGCGCGGTCGAAACGCCGCCTCGGCCGCTGCGGCGCGGCCCGCGCTGTCCAGTGTCACCGAGTCCGGTCGGGGCAGCGCGCGCAGCGGACGGCGCACCCGCGCCGGCCAGCCGCCCCGACGGAGCCGGCTCGCGCAGTGTCGAGCCAACCGGTCCAGGTGGTCGCCGTAGCGGGCTCGGGCCGCCGCGGCGGTGTCGGGCACGGGCACCAACTCCAGCGGGCGGACCTCGCCGACCGCCGTCACGACCACCTCGGCCAGCAGCGCGCCCAGCGGACGGGCCAGACCGTGCCGGCCGTGCTCCTTGTACGCCAGCAGTGCCTCCCGCAGTGGACCGGCGTACGGGCCGAGGGCGACGCAGGGCGGCAGCCCCGGCGGGGCGGGAGTGGGACGGACCGGCCGGGGACGCAGCGCGCCCAGCGCCGTCACGCAGGCGGGGCAGAACCCGTGCCGCAGGACGGGGTGACGCTCCCGGCAGCCGGCGCAGTCCGCGGGGAGGACCAGGTCGGCGAGATCCGCCCAGAGCCCACCCACGGCGTCAGAAGAGGAAGAACGGGGCCGACGGGTTGCTCGGGCGGACCCCCGCCGGTGGCGGGGGGACGTCCCGCACACGCTCCGGCTCGATCCGTTCGAACGGGCTGCTGCGGTACGCCACCTTGTTCGCCTCGCACATGTACGCCCCGGTGGGCACGCGCACGCGGCGGTTGCTGGGGTACGCCGTCAGGTGGTTGACCTTCGCGCCCACGTCGGTGCGCAGCGGCGTCTCCAGAGCGCCGTCCACGCTGATCTCGTAGATCGCCGGCTGGCCGGCCGACCCGGCCACCACCAGCCGATCCTCCCCGATCCAGTCCACCGCGGTCGGGCCGGTCAACGAGGTGGCCAGGGCCCGGGGCGGGCCGACCGACATCCCGCTCCCGGCGCCGTCCAGGTTGATCGCCGCGACGTAGAGCCGCCCGCCGGCGATCAACGCGATCCGCTGGCCGTCCAGCGCGGCGGCGACCGCGGTGACCTGCGGTGAGGGCAGGTTGAGCGGCACCTCCGACATCCGGGCGGCCTCGTCGAAGCGGTAGAGGTGGCCGTTGGCCACCACGAGCCCCTGCGCCGGGCGCGAGTCGACGGTACGCAGCCACACCGGGCGGCTGATCGAGGCGTACTCCGTGCTGCTGCGGTTGAGCGCGGCCACCGTGGTCGCGCCGGTGCCCACGGCGAGTCGCTGCCGGTTCTTGCCGCTGGTCACCACCATCGCGGCGAGAATCTGGTCGGTACCCCGCGCGAGGCCGGCGGACACGATGTTGCGGTTGACCTCGGCCGTCAGGGGCACCACGCCGCTGGGCTCGCCGACGAAGTCGAGCGGGCGGATCGCGCCCTCGTAGACGCCGAACCGCTGCGGGCTCTCCCGGACCGGGTAGAGGGGTTTGGCCACCCGGCGCTCGTTGAGATCCTGCACGGGCTGCGAGTTGTTGCGGATCTTCAACTCCAGCTCGCCCGGCAGGTCGCCCAACGACCAGGCGAGCTGGGTGATCACCTGGTCGACCCGGCTCTGGTCGTCGCCGGACATGTCCAGGTTGACCTCCCAGCGGTTGTTCGCGCCGGTGGCGTTGTTGATCAGCTCGGTGCCGTCGGGCAGGCCGACGACGCCCGGCCGCAGCCAGTCGGACGGGCCACCGACAAGCCAGCGCACGACCTCGTTGACCCGGCGCTCGTCCGGTACGGCCAACGGCAGGTAGCGCTGGTCGGGCACCAGCCGGGTGCGGTCGGCACTCCAGAAGTAGATCGACTCGTCCTGGTAGTACTGCTGAAGGGCGACGTCACTGAGCAGCAGCACGTTCGGCGGGTCGAGGACGTACTGGCCGGCCCGTTCGTCGTTGTCGGCCCCACCGAGCGAGGCGCTGCGCAGCCGGAACTCGTACTGCGTCTCGGTCGCCACCGGGGGCGCCAGGGTGCCGTTGGTACGCAGCACACCGATCTGCTGCACCGAGATCCGGACGGTGGTGGTCGAGTCGCTGTTGAAGGTGAAGACCGTCTCCCGCAGCCGCACCACGGTCAGGGCGACCTCGCTGCCCTTCTTGTCCTGCAGGCGGGGCTTGTGCTCCGGGGCGACGAACGCCTTCACCCGCTCGTACGCCCGATCCGGCTCACCGGCGGCGGCGGACAGGAAGTTTCGCACGAACGCGTCGTTGTCGCTGCCGCTGGCCGTACGCGATGGTGGTTCGCTGCGGCGACCGTTGTCCGACCCGGCCTCGGTCGCCGTGCCGGCCTTGCCGTCCACCCGTACGTCGGACGATGCCGGGATGCCGCAGCCGGCGCTGAGGAGCAGTGCCGCGCCGACGGCGCACAGCAGTGGCCGGGCCCTCATGAGCGCACCTCCGCCCGCTCGCCGTCCCCGGCCGACGCCGGCCCGATCGCCAGCGCTCCACCGGTGCCCGGCCCGATGGCCAGCGGACCGCCGTCGCGGGGGCCGCCGAACGGCAGCGCCGCGTCGGCGGGCACCAGTCGCAGCGGCGACGTGGTGAGCCGGTCACCGGCGCGGGCCGGCAGGGTGAGCCGGAACTGGGCGCCCTGGCCGGGCGCTCCCCAGGCTTCCAGCCAGCCGCCGTGCAGGCGGGCGTCCTCCAGGCTGATCGACAGACCCAGCCCGGTCCCGCCGGTCTGCCGGGCCCGGGACGGGTCCGCCCGCCAGAACCTGTTGAACACCAGCTTCTCCTCGCCCACCTTCAGCCCCACCCCGTGGTCGCGGACGGTGATCGCCACGGCGGTCTCGTCGATGCCCAGGGTGATCAGCACCGGCCGGGCCTCGCCGTGCTCGACGGCGTTGCCGACCAGGTTGCGCAGCACCCGCTCGACCCGGCGGGGGTCGACCTCGGCGATCACCGGCGTGGTCGGCAGGTCCAGTTCGATAGGGACGCCCACCCGCTCGGCCAGGCCGGCCAGCCGGTCGACGACCCGGTGCACGACCGGCACCAGGTCGGTCGGCTCGGCGTCCAACATGGCGAAGCCCGCGTCGAACCGGCTGATCTCCAACAGGTCGGTGAGCAGCTCCTCGAAGCGGTCCAGCTCGGCCTGGAGCAGCTCGGCGCTGCGGGCCACCGCCGGGTCGAACTCGTCGCGTTCGGCGAAGATCAGGTCGGCGGCCATCCGGACCGTGGTCAACGGGGTCCGCAGTTCGTGCGACACGTCGGAGGTGAACCGGCGCTGCAACCGGGACATCTCCTCCAGGCGCAGGATCTGCCGTTGCAGGTTGGTCGCCATCTGGTTGAACGAGGCGGCCAGCAGCGCGAGGTCGTCCTCGCCGTTGACCACCATCCGCTGGTCGAGGAGGCCGGCGGAGAGCCGCTGGGCGGTACGCGCGGCGACCCGCACCGGGTTTACCACCAGCCGGGTGACCAGGGCGGCGAGCAGCCCCAGCAGGACCACCAGGGCGAAGCCGGTGGCGACGACTGTCGCTCGGGCGTCCGCGGCGGTTTTGTCCTGCCGGGTCAGCGGCACGAGGTAGTAGAGCTCGATCTGCCCGAAGCGGGTCGGCACCGGCGAGCCGTAGACCAGGTATTTGGTCGGCTCGCCGGTGAGCCGACCGGTCTGGATCTGGCTGGCCACCTTGCCGCTGGCGACCGCGGCCCGCAGCTCCTTGCTGATCAGGGGCTGGACGTTGGCCGCCGGCGCGGTGCGAGTCTGGATCATGGTGGGATAGTCGGCGGCGGTGATGGCCACCACCACGCCACTGGTCTGCTGGGGGTCGCCGCCGGCCAGGTAGTTGACCGTGTCGTCGATGGTCTCCTGAAGCTGCGCCTCCTGCGGCTGGCCGTAGAGGGAGACCTGCTTGGCCGCGTAGCCGGCGCCGCCCTTGACCCGCAACTGGACGTCGGTGCGGGCGCTGTCGAGCAGGATCGTCGTGATCTTGTCGGCGATCAGGTAGGCGAACCCGCCCACCAGCAGGCTGGAGGCGACAAGCGTGATGGTGACCACCCGGACCTGGAGCGAACGGCGCCAGGTCTGATGCACCCGGGCCACCAGCCGTGCGCCCCGGCCACTCAGCGCGCGCCACAGGTCCCGACCGGCGTTGAGCCGGCGGGCTGTCGTGGTCTGGGGGTGCGGGGGCGGCGAGGTCGACACAGTGTGACCAGGCTATCCGGTGCCCGCCTTGTAGCCCACGCCCCGCACGGTGAGGATGATTTCTGGCCGCTCCGGGTCTGGCTCGATCTTGGCGCGCAGGCGCTGCACATGCACGTTGACCAGCCGGGTGTCGGCCGCGTGCCGGTAGCCCCAGACCTGCTCCAGCAGCACCTCGCGGGTGAAGACCTGACGCGGCTTGCGGGCGAGCGCGACCAGCAGGTCGAACTCCAACGGCGTCAGCTTCACCTCCTCGTCGTTGCGGCTCACGGTGTGGGCCGGCACGTCGATGGTGATCTGGTTGCCGGGCGGGCCGATGGTCAGCATCTCCGGCGCCACATCCTCGCCACGGCGCAACCGGGCCCGCATCCGGGCCACCAGCTCCTTGGGCTTGAACGGCTTGACCACGTAGTCGTCGGCGCCGGACTCCAAGCCGAGGACGACGTCCACGGTGTCGCTCTTGGCGGTCAGCATGACGATCGGCACGCCGGACTCGGCACGGATCGACCGCGCCACGTCTATACCACTCATTCCAGGCAACATGAGGTCGAGCAGGACGATGTCCGGCCGACTGTCACGAAATGCGGCCAACGCCCGCTCGCCGTCGGCCACGAACGAGGGCAGGAAACCCTCGCTGCGCAGCACGATGCCGAGCATTTCGGCGAGTGCGGGGTCGTCGTCGACCACCAGTACCCGGGCTCTCATGGGATTAATATTGCATCCCCGTTCAGTTCGGTGGGACCGGCGTCACCCGGCACGGGATAGCGCCGCCGGGAAACCAGTCACCGCGACCCGCGGCGGCGGCGCCACGGGGTGCGAGGGCCGGCACAGGGATCGGCCGGTTGTCACCATGATCCCCCCTCGGCGCCGTCCGGCGCCACCGCAGCCCCCGGCCGGTCGTGCTGTCGCGATCCGGACGCGGGCCGCCGCCGCGATCGCGCTGGCGCTCAGCCGAAGAGCGCCCGGCCCCAGTGGTCCCCACCGTCGCGCACTCCGGGAGGGCAGGCGAACAGGCCGCTGGAGACGTGCCGCAGATATTCGTTCATCACGTCGTGGCGGGCCAGTTGGGTCTGGATCGGCACGAACTGCCGGCGCGGATCCCGCTGGTAGGCGATGAAGAAGAGGCCGGCGTCGAGCCGGCCGAGACCGTCCGAGCCGTCGACGAAGTTGTAGCCCCGCCGCAGCAGTTGCGCGCCGTTGTTCCTGCTCGGGTGGGCCAGGGCGACGTGGGCGTGCTCGGGGATCAGCGGCTTGCCGTCGTCACCGCGTGCCGCGAAGTCCGGCTCGTCGAATTCCTTGCTGCTCCCGAGAGGGGCGCCGCTGCCCTTGGTCCGCCCGACGATCTCCTCCTGCTCGGCCAGCGACGTCCGGTCCCAGGTCTCCACGAGCATCCGGATCTTGCGGGTGACCAGGTACGACCCACCGGTCATCCAGTCCGGCCCGTCGCCCGGCTGCACCCACAACTGGTCGCGGAGCCTGTCGGTCTCCTCGGCCTTGAGGTTGGCCGTGCCGTCCTTGAAACCGAACAGGTTGCGGGCGGTCGCCTGGTCCCGGGATGTCGACGACGTACGGCCGAAGCCGAGCTGCGACCAGCGGACGCTGACCACCCCCATGCCGATCCGCGCCAGGTTGCGGATCGCGTGCACCGCCACCTGGGGGTCGTTGGCGCAGGCCTGCACACACAGGTCGCCGCCGGAGATCGGGGCCTGCAAGGCGTCACCGGGGAACTTGGGCAGCTCGGCCAGGGCGGCCGGACGGCGGTCGGCGATGCCGAACCGGTCCCGGCCGTCGGCGTCGCGGAACAGCGTCGGGCCGAAGCCGATGGTCAGGGTGAGCTGCGACGGTGGGAGGCCGAGCGCCTCACCTGTGTCGTCCGGCGGGGCCTCCGGCATGCCACCGACCGCGCCGAGCACCCCGGCGTCGCGGCCGGCCGTCATGCGGGCGGCGGCGGCCGACCACTCCTCGAGCATCTCGACCAGGCGGGCCCGGTCCTTGGTGATCACGTCGAAGGCGACGAAGTGCAGCCGGTCCTGAGCCGGGGTGACGATGCCGGCCTGGTGCTCACCGAAGAACGGCACCGCGCCCGCCGGGTGGTCGCTGGCGGCCGCCGGGCCACGGGAGTCGCCGACCAGCGCGCCCGCGCCGGCGGCCACGCCGGCGACGCCGGCCACCCCCGCACCGGCGAGCGTGATGGCCCGCCGGCGCGTCAACCTGCTTGCGCTCATCGACTCGACTCCCCCTGCGTTCCGGTCACTTGGCGACGACTGCGGCGACCTTGCTGATCGGCTCGGCGAGCGCGTTGATGCCGTCGGAGAGCTCCTTGAGCTCGTCCTTGCTCAACGCGGTGTGCAGCTTCCACCCGTCGCCGTCGCGGTGCTTGCCGAGCTGCGCCTCGACGTTCGCGAACTCGGTGTCGAGCTGCTTGACCAGCTCCGGCGAGCGCTGCTCCAGCGCGGGCCGGAGGGCGGACAGCGCCGCCTTGGAACCTTCCAGGTTGGCGGCGAAGTCCCACAGGTCGGTGTGCGAGTAGCGGTCCTCCTCGCCGGTGATCTTGCCGCTGGCGACCTCGTCGAGCAGCTCCTTCGCGCCGTTGGCGAGCTGCAGCGGGGAGAGCTTCTCGGCGTTCGCCTTCGCCACGATCTCCTTGACGTCGACAAGCAGCCGGTCCGCGATCGGGCCGTCCTTGCTGACGTCGCCGGACTGCCAGAGGTCCTTCTCGATCCGGTGGAAGCCGGTGAACTCCATCCCCTCCTCGATGACCTCCTCGCGGCCGTCGATCTTGGGGTCGAGGTCGCCGAAGATCTCGGCCACCGGCTCGATCCGCTCCCAGTAGGTGCGCGCGACCGGGTAGAGGGTCTTGGCCTTCGCCACGTCGCCGGCCTTCACGGCGGCGACGAACTCCTCGGTCTTCTCCAGCAGCGCGTCGGTCTGGCTCTTGACGTAGCGCTGGTAGTTGTCGGTGGCTCCGGCCAGGGCGGCGTCGGCGGTCAGCGGCTGCGCCGACCCGCTGACCTTGAGCGCGCCCCGGATGCCCTTGCCGCTCATACCCGGCTTGCAGGCCGTCTCGTAGGTTCCGGCGGGCAGCTCGACGTGCAGCTCACGGCTCAGCCCGGGGGCGATGTTCTCCACCTCGCCCATCACCCGGTCACCGGAGGCGTACACGTAGAACTCGGTGACCTTCGCGCCCGAGTTGGTGATCTTGAAGTTGGCGGTACCGGCGCCGAGGTCGGTCGTGCCGACCTCGCAGGCGGTGTCGGTGGCCTTGACCACGATCGGGCCGCCGGCCGCGCCCGCCTCATCCTTCTTGGAGTCGGAGCACGCGGCGACGCCGGCCGTCGCCAGCACGCCGGCAGCGGCCAGCGCGAAGAATCGGGTGGTACGCATCTGAGCTGTCTCTCCTCGTGGGGTCAGGCACGCTGCGGCGCGGATGCCGCCTCGGCCTCGGCCTCGGCCTCGGCGCCGGTGTCGGCCCCGCGCTCGGTGGTGGTCGTGGGGTCCGGCGACGTCGACCCGGCCGGCGACGCCGCGACGGCCGGGGCCGGTTCCGGCGCGGAGGGCGCGGCCGGCGACGCGGTGGCCGCGGCCGGTGCGGGGGTACGCCGGGTCGGGCGCAGGAAGAGCAGGAGGACGGGCACGGCGTACCCGATCCAGGCGATCGTCTCCAGCACGGTGGGCGCGGGGGTCACGTTGAACATCCCGGCCAGCAGCGCCGCGTACCAGGTGGTCGGGTCGAGCGCGCCCGTGATGTCGAAGGCCAGGTCGTTGAGGCCGGGCAGGACACCGGACTCCTGGAAGTCGTGCACGCCGTACTTGAGGATGCCGGCGGCGACCAGGATCAGCAGCGCGCCGGTCCAGGTGAAGAACTTGCTGAGGTTGATCCGCAGGGCGCTTGCGTACAGCAGCACGCCGAGCACCACGGCGGTGACGATGCCGCCGATCAGCGCGAGCAGCGGCCCGCTGTCGCCGGCCGCGCCCTGGGCGGCCGAGTAGAAGATCAGCGCGGTTTCCAGGCCCTCCCGGATCACCGCGAGGAAGGCCATTCCGGCGACGGCGACCGACCCCACGGCCAGCGCCTCGGTGAGCCTGCCGCGCAACTCGCCCGCGATGGTGCGAGCCGCTTTGCGCATCCAGAAAATCATCCACGTGACGAACACCACGGCCGCGACGGAGGTGATCGCCTCGAACAGCTCGCGGTCCTCGGAGCGGGACAGCAGCGAGGTCGACGTGTACTCGATGAGCCAGCCGAAGAGCACGGAGAGCACCACGGCCAGGCCGACGCCCGCCCACACCTGGGGCAACCGGTCCCGGCGCTGCGACTTCACCAGGAAGGCGACCAGGATGCTGACCACCAGGGTCGCTTCCAGGCCTTCCCGCAGGCCGATCAGGTACGTGGCGAACATCCGGGCTCCGTGTTCATTAGGCACGCCTCAGCTAACTTAGGGCAGCCATACCTTCCTCCAGTTCAGGAGCCTCGTCAAGTCGTTCATGACAAGCTCACTCTCGCTGTGACCTGGGCTTGCGCGGCCGTCATGAGCCGGTAACCGGCCGAGCGTGGGAGGATCCCTGCCGTGAAGGCTTTCCTGCCGTGGCTGGCGGTGCTCGCCGTGGTGCTGCTGCTCAGCGCGCTGCGCCTGCGGGCACTGGCCACCGTCGTGTCTCTGGGCTGGTTGGCCTGGTGCGCGTGGACGTGGTTCCGCCCCCGCAGCCGCGGCTCCCGATCCGGCTGACCCGACCGCGTCCCGCCCCGGCGGGAACGACGAACCGGGCCGGCTGCGAACAGCCGACCCGGTGCGAAGAGACGTCGATCAGTAGCGGTAGTGGTCCGGCTTGAACGGCCCCTCCTGGGAGACCCCCAGGTACGCGGCCTGCTCCTTGGTGAGCGTGCTCAGCTTGGCGCCGAGCGCGCCCAGGTGCAGGCGGGCCACCTTCTCGTCCAGGTGCTTGGGCAGCACGTAGACGCCGACCGGGTACTCCTCGGTCTTGGTGAACAGCTCGATCTGGGCGATCGTCTGGTTGGCGAACGAGTTCGACATCACGAAGCTCGGGTGCCCGGTCGCGTTGCCCAGGTTGAGCAGACGCCCCTCGGACAGCACGATGATGGCGTGCCCGTCGGCGAAGCGCCACAGGTCGACCTGCGGCTTGATGTTGATCCGCTCGACGTCGGAGCGCTTGGCCAGGCCGGCCATGTCGATCTCGTTGTCGAAGTGGCCGATGTTGCCAACGATGGCCTGGTGCTTCATCCGGGCCATGTGCTCGTTGGTGATGACGTCGAAGCAGCCGGTGGCGGTGATGAAGATGTCCGCCTGCTCGACAACGTCGTCCAGGGTCGCGACCTGGTAGCCGTCCATCGCGGCCTGCAGAGCGCAGATCGGGTCGACCTCGGTCACCACGACCCGGGCGCCCTGCCCGCGCAGCGACTCGGCGCAGCCCTTGCCCACGTCGCCGTAGCCCATCACGACGGCCATCTTGCCGCCGATCAGGACGTCGGTGGCCCGGTTGATGCCGTCGATGAGGGAGTGGCGGCAGCCGTACTTGTTGTCGAACTTGCTCTTCGTCACCGAGTCGTTGACGTTGATGGCCGGGAAGAGCAGCGTGCCGGCGCGGTGCATCTCGTAGAGGCGGTGCACGCCGGTGGTGGTCTCCTCGGTGACACCCTTGATGCCGGCGGAGATCCGGGTCCAGCGCTGGCCGTCCTCGGCGAGCGAGCGGTGCAGCAGCTCGAGGATGACCCCGTACTCCTCGGAGTCGGCGGACTCGACCGGCGGCACGACGCCCGCCTTCTCGAACTCGGCGCCCTTGTGGACCAGCAGGGTGGCGTCGCCGCCGTCATCGAGGATCATGTTCGGCCCGTGTCCGTCGGGCCAGGCGAGCACCTGCTCGGTGCACCACCAGTACTCCGGCAGCGTCTCGCCCTTCCACGCGTACACCGGGACGCCGGCGGGGGCGTCGGGGGTGCCGTTCGGGCCGACGACGATCGCGGCGGCGGCGTGGTCCTGGGTGGAGAAGATGTTGCAGGACGCCCAGCGAACCTGCGCGCCGAGGGCGACCAGCGTCTCGATCAGGACGGCGGTCTGGATGGTCATGTGCAGCGAGCCGGTGATCCGCGCGCCGGCGAGCGGCTGGGCGTCGGCGAACTCTCGCCGGATCGCCATCAGGCCGGGCATCTCGTGCTCGGCGAGCTGGATCTCCTTGCGCCCGAACTCGGCGAGCGACAGATCCGCCACCTTGAAGTCGCCCTCGGCGAGCGTGCTCGGCCGGGCCTCGGACGGCGTGCCGCTGGCGGCCGCCGGGAGGGTGCTGGTCATGAAAGCTCCTGTCGAACGATGTCTGCGCCGATCCTCCACCTTACGCGGGTTGACGCCGGGCGCCGGGGGACGGGATGCGGACAGCGCACGGGGCGGTCGGTGGTGGACAGACCCGCTGCCCACTGCCGCCGCCCCGTGCATCCCCCCGGTTTGGTTCCCCGCACGTTGCCGGACCGTCGTCGCGATAACGCTGCGTACTCATAGAGTCACATTCAGCCAGGGGCACGTCAAGCTATTCCGGGAAAGTCGGACTTGTGGCGAGCTCAGCGCAGCCCCGACGTCGCCACGTACGCCTCGCCGTCGCCCCCGACCCGCAGCGGCTCGCCGGCCGCCGTGCCGATCGCCGCCTCGCCGGACACCAGCGTCAGCGCACCCGCCCCGTCGTCGACCGTGACCGAGCCCGCACCGCAGAGCACCACCCGGGGGCCGGGCAGCGACAGGGTGACCTCCGGCACGGAGGCGTCGACCCGCACCCGGTGCAGCGCGAAATCGTCCACCGGCACCGGCCAGCAGTCCACCCCCGGGCCGACCGGCTGCGCGGCACGTACCGGCTCGTCGAGGACCTCGAAGCGCAGCACCCGCAGCAGCTCGTCCACGTCCACCCGCTTCGGGGTCAGACCCCCGCGCAGCACGTTGTCGCTGGCCGCCATGATCTCCACGCCGCAGCCGCTCAGGTAGGCGTGCAGGTTGCCTGCTGGCATCCAGATCGCCTCCCCCGGCACCAGCCGCAGGTGATGCAGCAACAGCGCCACAAGCACGCCGGGGTCGCCCGGATAGAAGGCCGCCAGCCGGTGGGCCAGGTCCGCGTCCGGGCCGTCGGCCGCCGACGCCAGGACGCCGCGCAGCAGCCCGTCGCGCTGGGCGACCGGCCAGCCGAGCAGCGTCCGCACCGCCGTGGCCAGCCCCGCCGGCCCGGCCCGCAGCGCGGCGACCACAGGCGCCAACTCCGGTACGCCGAACGCGGCGAGCGCCTCCGCCGACTCCAGCGGCTCCCGGAAGCCGCACAGCGCCTCGAACGGGGTGAGCGCGACAAGCAACTCCGGCTTGTGGTGCGGGTCGGAGTAGGTGCGCTCCTCCACGGGCCGACAGGCCTCCGCCGCGAAACCCATCCGGGCCTGCTCGGCGTCCGGGTGCGCCTGCAGGCTCAGCGGCGCGTCGGCGGCGAGGACCTTGAGCAGGAACGGCAGCCGGGCGCCGAACCGGTCGGCCACCCGCTGGCCCAGCCACTGCCCCGGCTCGTCGCGCACCAGGTCACAGAGGCTCACCCGCAGGCCGGCGCGCTCCACGCTGGCCGGGGCGCCCGGGTGGGCGCCCAGCCACAGCTCCGCCTCCGGACCGGTGCTCGGCACCGGTCGGCCCTGCAACATGGCGATGGCTGAGCGGGACCCCCACGCGTAGTCCCGGATCGGTCCGTAGAGCGGTTCCACAGGTCAGCCCCCGGGCCGCCCGACCGCCTCGCCCGACACGTCCTCGGGCTGCGGTACGGCGGTGTCGGCGGCGGCACCGGTGCCGGCCGCCGCGGCGGCCGCGCTGTAGATGTCCGGCTCCAGGTAGATCACCCGGGCGATCGGCACGGCGGTGCGGATCCGCGCCTCCACGGTGTTGATGCCGCGGGCCAGCTCCTGGGCGCTCTCGCAGGCCGGCACCCCGATCTTCGCGGCCACCATCAGCTCTTCCGGGCCCAGGTAGAGCGTCTTCATGTGGATGATCCGCTCCACCTCGGGACCCTCGGTGATGGCCCGCTCGATGGCGTCCAGGTCCTGCTGCTCGGCGCCCTCACCGAGCAGCAGGCTCTTGGTCTCGATGGCCAGCACGATGGCGATGACCACCAGCAGGACACCGATCATCGCGGTGCCGGCCGCGTCCCACCTGCCGTTGCCGGTGATCAGCGTCATGCCGACGCCGAAAAGCGCGAAGACCAGACCGACAAGCGCGCCAAAGTCCTCCAGGAGCACCACCGGCAGCTCCGGCGCCTTGGCCCGCCTGATGAAACGCACCCAGGACTGCTTGCCCCGGATGTGGTTGGACTCCTTGATGGCCGTCCGGAAGGAGAACGACTCCATGGCGATCGCCGCCAGCAGCACCGCCACCGGAAGCCACTGCCACTCGGTGATGCCCTCCGCGTGCGACCACTTGTGGTACGCCTCGTAGAGGGCGAACAGCCCGCCGATGCTGAACAGCACGATCGACACGATGAACGCGTAGATGTAGCGCTCCCGGCCGTACCCGAAGGGGTGTTCCGGGGTTGCGGCGCGCTTCGCCCGTTTCCCGCCGAGCAGCAGCAGACCCTGGTTGCCGGAGTCGGCGACCGAGTGGACCGCCTCGGCCAGCATCGACGAGGAGCCGGAGAGCAGGAACGCGATGAACTTGGTGACGGCGATGCCGATGTTGGCCAGCAGGGCGGCGACGATCGCCTTCGTCCCGCCGTTCGCGCTCACGCTGCCACTCCGCTTCGCGTCGTGGTGACGTCCGTGACGCGCCGCGCCCTGCGTACGTTCACTGGTTCGACAGCTCCTTCATCTCGGTGATGGCCGGAACGGCCATCGGGTCCAATCCGTGTGCCAGAGCAAGATAGATCGAGGCGAAGTCCGGTACGGCGATCAGTGAGGCCAGCCGCTCCAGAGCCGACCCACCCTCGGCGGTCACCACGTCGCAGCGCACACCACGGCGCTCGGCGAGGGTCTGCACCGCGTCCGCGCGGCGCTCCTCGACCGCGAGCGGCTCGTCCGTGTCGTCCTCGGCGTTGAGCCCGCCGTCGCGCAGCAGGACCAGCCGCAGCCGGGTGCCCTCGCCGTCGTCGTCCTCCGCCCGGTCGGCGAAGATGTCCCGCTCACCCTCGGCCAGGCCGCCGAAGACGCCGTCCAGCAGCCCGACCCGGCCCCGTCCGGCCTCACCCAACGCCCCGGTGACCACCGGATAGCGGGCGTTTGCGGACAGGGTGTCGCCGAACCGGCGAGCCGCCACGGTGGCCAGCGGGGACGAACCCCAGACGATCGGGATCGAGCCGGCCAGGCCCAGCGCCAGCGACTTGGCCGGGTTGACGAACGACTCGGCGGCGGAGCGGCAGCGGTCGGCGTCCGCGTCGAGCCGGGCCGCCGTCTCCGCCAGATCCGCCTCGTTGACCTTCACCAGCCCGAGCGAGCGCGCCGCGAGCAGGACCGGCACGGTGAGCGCCCAGAGGCTGGCGCGAGCCGGCGCGCGTCGCGGCACCGGGATGAACGGCGCGCGGGCCCGCTCGGCCACCGACTGCAACTGCGAATCAGGAGCACCCACCGCGACCAGCCGGGCGCCGCGACGGTGCGCGGCCTCGGCGGCGCCCAACGCCTCCGGGCTCCGACCGGAAGCGCTCACCGCGATCACCACGTCGGCGGCGCCCACCCAACCGGGCACGCCCGCGCTGCGGTGCCCGATGATCGGGACCGGGCAGCGCGGCCCGGCGACAGTGGCCAGCACGTCACCGGTACGCCCGGCGGTGCCGATGCCCGCGATCACCACGGCCCGGGGCCGCCCGTCGTCGGCGAGCACCGCAAGGTTCGCCTCGGCGGCCAACGCGGCGCTCTCGCGCACCTGCGCGCCGCCCGAGGCGGTGTGCCGCAGCATGCCGCCCGGGTCGTGCTCGGCCAGCGCGTCCGGGTTGTCGAGCAGGGCCTCGTCGGCGTCGCGACGCCCACTGACCCCGGCCGTACCGTCGATCATGAGGGCTGCCCCGGGCCGCCGCGCGCCTCGTCGAGCAGCAGCACCGGCACGTCGTCGCGGACCTCGAAGATCCGGCCGCACTCCGTGCAGGTCAACGTCTGCGCCTGGGCGTCGTAGGTGAGCGGGGCGTGGTGCGTGTCCGGGCAGGCAAGGATCTCGAGCAACTGCGGATCCAGGGCCATGGCGCGGCTCCTTCCACGAGTGCGGGGTCACCGGCGGCGGTGCCGACCGGCGCAGGCGATCTTATCGGCGAACGCGGTCGAGCACCTCGTCCCGCAGCGATACCATCCGCTCGCGGGTGGGCGCCTCGACGTTGAGCCGCAGCAACGGCTCGGTGTTGGAGGCACGCAGGTTGAACCAGGCGCCGTCGGAGAAACGCAGTGTGAGCCCGTCCATCTCGTCGGCCGTCGCGTCCGGGTACGCGGCACGCACCTCGGCCACCGCTGCGGCCTGGTCGGCGACCGTCGAGTTGATCTCACCGGAGGCGATGTAGCGCTCGTACTCGCCGGCCAGCACGGACAGCGGCAGCGACTGCTCGCCCAGGGCGGCCAGGGTGTGCATCGCGGCGAGCATCCCGGTGTCGGCGAACCAGAAGTCCCGGAAGTAGTAGTGCGCGGAGTGCTCGCCACCGAAGACGGCGTTCGTACGGGCCATCTCGGCCTTGATGAAGGAGTGCCCGACGCGGGCGACCACGGGCTCCCCACCGTGCTCGCGGATGATCTCCGCGACCGCGCTGGAGGTGATCAGACCGTGGATCACCGTGGAGCCCGGGTGCTTGGCCAGCTCCCGTGCCGCGACCAGCGCGGTGATCGCCGACGGCGAGACCGGCTCGCCGCGCTCGTCCACCACGAAGCACCTGTCGGCGTCCCCGTCGAAGGCCAGCCCGATGTCGGCGCCGTGCTCGACCACGGCACGCTGGAGGTCGACCAGGTTCGCCGGGTCCAGCGGGTTCGCCTCGTGATTGGGGAAGGTGCCGTCCAGCTCGAAGTAGAGCGGCACGATCTCCAACGGCAGGGCCGACAGGGCGACGTCGCCGAGGACGGTGGGGACGGTGAAGCCACCCATCCCGTTGCCGGCGTCGACCACCACCTTCAACGGCCGGATGCCGGAGAGGTCGACCAGCTTGCGCAGGTACGCGGCGTAGTCGGGAAGCAGGTCCCGTCGCTCGGCCGGCCGGGTCGGCTCACCCGCCGGACGCGACGCTCCCGAGTCCAACAGGGCCTGCGCCCGCTCCCGGATCTCCGCCAGTCCGCTGGCCTGGCCGATCGGTCGGGCGCCGGAGCGGCACATCTTGATGCCGTTGTACTGCGCGGGATTGTGACTGGCCGTGAACATCGCCCCGGGCAGGTCGAGCGACCCGGAGGCGAAGTAGAGCAGGTCGGTGGAGGCGAGCCCGATCTCGATCACGGAGCGGCCCTCGGCCCGAACCCCGGCCGCGAAGGCGGCGGCCAGGCCGGGCGAGCTGGCCCGCATGTCGTACCCGATGACGACCGCGTCGCCGGGCTCGTCAGTGCTGTTGAGCAGCTGGGTGAATGCGGCTCCGAGCGCCTCCGCGGCCCGTTCGTCCCACTGGTCCGGCACCGTCCCACGGACGTCGTAGGCCTTCACAATTTGGGACAGATCAGACACTAGTTTCGCTCCTTGGCCGCAGGTTACCAACGAACCTGAGCGTATCGGAGCGCCCGGGCCCGACCCCGCTCAGCCAGGGAGCCGGGGCATGAACACGGTGTGATCGCCGCCGTCGGGCGGCTGGGGCGGGTCACCGGGCAGCGGCCGGGCACCCGGACCAGCCGGCGCACCCGGCATCGGTTGCGTGGCGTCCGGGCTCGGCGTCGTAGGTCGCGCTCCGTAGACCCCGCCGGCGGGACGGGGCAGAGGCACCTGGCCGGCGGCCGGCGGCTGCTGGCCGTACACCGGGCCGGGTTGACCGGGCACGGCCGGCGACCCACCCCCGGAGCGGTAGGTGGTGCCACCGGGGTTTCCCGGCAGCGGGCCCGGCGCGTCGGCCGTCGTGCGGTCCTTCCGGGAGCGGCGCACCAGCAGCACGATGAGCAGCAGGCCGACCACCACCATCGCGATGCCGAAGAACATGATCGGCGAACCACCGCCGGACTCGGCGGCCACCGCGGTCGGGCTGGGCGCGGCGGACGTAGGGCCTGCCGCGGCCGGGTTCACCACCTCGCTGGCCGCCGCGACCTCGGTCGGGCTTGGGGTCGGGGTCGGCTTCTTCGACGGCGTCGGGGTGGGCGACGGGGAGAGCCGCGCGGTGACCTTCGCCGTGTCGGCGCCGTGCCCCAGCTGCTGGCCGGTCGCGGTGAGACCCACACCTGTCACGGAGAGCCGGCCGCCCGGCGCGTCGGCGGCGAACGCCACCCGGTACCGCACGGTGATGCCCTTGCCCTTGCACAGGGTCGGCTTCGCCGGCGAGGTCTGTTGAGTCTGCACGGTGCCACCACCGCCGCCGACGGCCACCGGGAACCAGCGCCCGCCCGCGTTCACCTGGACAGTCACCTGGCTCGGCTGGAGACCTTCGAGGCGCAGACCCAGGGCGGTACGCAGCAGGACGCAGCCGCCGGAGCGCTTGCGCACCGCGACGTTCACCCCCTGGGCCGAGCCGCCGGCGGCGAAGCTGCTGGCCGCCCCCACGCGGACCGAGTCGCCGTCGGCAAGCGCTGGTGACGCACCGAGCAGCACCAGGCCGACCAGCAGACCGCAGACCGTCGCGAGCCGTGCCGCGCGTCGACGCACCGTCATGATCACCTCACCGTTCCTCCCCGGGTGGGGTCCGCGGGCCAGGCTACTACCGGGCCACCCCCGCCACTGGTCATAGAGCGGCCCGCATGTGTGCCGCGTTACGGTTTGCGGCGCTGGTCGCGCGCCGGCGAGCCTCTGCCTTGATCCACTCGGTATCGGTGAAGTCGGGGTGTCCGAGGCCGTGCGACACCCCGATTTCGCCGACGTCGAGTCGATCACGCGCGACGCGGGCCGCTGGGCGCCTCGCCCGATCCGTCCCGGTCGGACGGTGCCGTCCGAGCGAGCGTGTCCCGACAGAGCCGGTCGGCCGTCCGGGTCGTCTCGGGAAGGCGGTAGCGCGGAGTCAGCGCCAGCACCTGCGCTGTCGCGTTGTCCAGGCTCATCCGGTGGCCGACGCTCACGAAGACCGGCTTCACCCCGGCCTGGGTGCGCAACACCCGGCCCACGACCTCGTCCCCGTCCCGCAGCGCCGACCAGGCGCCCCGGTCGACCGGCGGCGGCGCCCACGCACCGACCAGCGGCGTCTTGCCCACCCCGATCGCCGGCAGTCCGGTGACCACCCCGAGGTGACAGGCGAGCCCGAACCGACGCGGATGGGCCACGCCGTGTCCGTCGCAGACGAGCAGGTCCGGGATGGTCGTCAACGTGTCCAGCGCGGCGAGCAGAGCGGGCAGCTCACGGAAGGCGAACAGCCCCGGCACGTAGTCGAACGCGGGCCGGCCCACACTGACGGCCGAATCCACCACGGCCAGCGTCCGGGCGTCCAGCACGGTAACGGCCGCCGCGAGGAGGTCACCGCTCTCGGCGTACGCCACGTCCAGGCCGGCCACCGTCGCGGGCGTGGCCGGACCCGGCCCGACCAGGTCGGCGAGCGGCCGCAACTCCTCCTGTACGGCCACCGCCTCGGCCACACTGCGCGGGACGTACCTCCGGTCCGATGCTGATCCACCGGTCATGAGCGCCCACCTTGATCCACTCGACTTCGGCGATGTCGCGGTATCCCATGGCCTCTGACACCCCGATATCGGCGATGTCGAGTCGATCACGCTCGGCGACGCCATTGCGCGGCCGCTCGACCGTAATCAGACGAGTTTCAGCTCGTCGCGAGCCTCTTCGACCCACCGGGCGACGCCGTGCGCGCCGCTGCCGGCGGCCAGGGAGGCAGCCTCGTCGAGCAGACCACGGGCGGCGTCCCGATCGCCGTCGGTCGCCGCGAGGTCCGCCAGGCCGATCAGGTTCGCCGCGACGCCGGGCGTGAAGGACAGCTCCCGACGCAGCCGGGTCGACTCCGCCAGCAACTCGCGCGCCGCCTCGACACGACCGGCGGCCTGCTCGCCGAAGCAGAGGTGCCGCAGCACGTACGACAGGGTCAGGTCATCCCCCGCCTCGGTCGCCAGCTCACGCGCCCGCGCGAAGGCCGGGTCGGCGGCCGCCTGGTCCTGCCGGATCACCTGGTGGACGGTGCCCACCCAGAACAGCGACTCCCCCTCGCCGCGAGCATCACCCAGCTCACCGTAGAGCTGCGCCGCCCGCTCGAAGAGCCGCAGCTCGGCCGCGTCCTCGGCGCCGGTCTCCAGGAAACGGGCGTGCAGGAGCCGACCCCGGGCCAGGGCCGTATCCGCCTCCAACGCCACGAGATCCCGCTCCGCCTCGTCCAACGACTTCGCGTCGCCGCCGAAGACCGCCTGCTCGTAGCGCTCCCGCGCCCGCGTCAACCGGACGTCGAACCCCTCGGCCATCACTGCCCCACCCTTCCGTCGATACGCTCGCGTAGGAAATCGGCGTGGCCATTGTGCCGCGCGTACTCCTCGATCATGTGCACCAGCAACCTGCGCAGCACGATGACGTTGCCGTCCCGCTGCCGCCCCTGCACTCCCAGATCCGCCGCCTCGGAGACGAACCGCTCGGAGAACTCCACCTCCGTACGCCAGGCGCGGTACGCCTCGTCCACCACCGCCGGATCGGCAACCGCGCCGTCGAAGTCGCCGTCGGGATCGTCGTCGGAGCAGTACAGCTTGGGCGCCACCTGGCCGGCCATCGTCCTGCGGAACCACCCACGCTCCACTTCGGCCAGGTGCCGAATCAGCCCGAGCAGCGACATCGTCGACGGCGGCACCGCACGCCGGGCCAACTGCTCGACGTTCAGGCCGGCACACTTGAGTTCGAACGTGAGGCGCTGGTCGCGCAGATACTCGACGAGGACGCTCCGCTCGTCGGCGAAGTTGCCATCCGAGCGCGGATCGTCGTCCGGATGAACGAACAGGTACGACCAACCGAAGGCTCGCGTGGGCTCGGGGGTCGTCGCCTCGGCGTACGAGTCAGCCATACGGCGACTCTCGTCGATGCCCACCCTTCGCGGCAACCGGACGCGCGCGTCGACCACCTGCCGAGCGGCGAAGATGAGAAGCGGGACGACAGGCACCTGGGCATGGGAACCTGCCAACCTCAGCGATCACCGCCACCATCTTTGAACATGGCGCGGATTGAGGTTTCGTCCGGCAACTCGATACCGCCGGTGACTGCCACTGCCACTGCCGCAGCGTCAGCACGGCTCACACTCTTATAGCGGTCTGCATTCCGGTAGTCATCGAGGAAACGCACCACGAGTCCGGGGTCATAGGCCCAGGCTCGGACGCGATGATCCCAGAGGATAGCCTGGCCGAGCCCTGCGTCCATGACAAAAAGCCCAGCAGGCCCACCCCGCCCATCATCATTCCGGTAGATCACGTAGTAACTCAACAATCTCGTGCTCCAACTCTTCGGCAACCTGCGGCGCTACGGGAAAGTCCCGAAATCCTAGCCCCAAGTCCTGCACAACCTGCACGAGGCTTGTCCCTTGGCGAGCTAGCCAGACTCGGTACTCGCGCCAAACGTCAGCGTTCTGACTGATCCACTTGGCGAAGGTGGCATCTTTGGCTGGGAAACGTAGGTCAATGCTGTCCGGGAGCGAATCCGGTAGGCCGCGCGCACGGTTCGCAGCCAGCATTCGCAGCAAAGCGCCAACTCGACGTTCAGGACTGTTTGACGGCCGTCGCAGGACTTCATACTCCTCATGGGTCGCCAGCCAGGCTTCCCTCGACACCGTGGTGTGCAACTGCAACTCGACCAGCATCCCGTCCGACGTACGAAGGGTGCAATTCAATCCGTAGAATCGATTGCCCCGCCGCCAGAAGTTTTTACAGTCGGAAGTCGACACTGAGTAGCCGGTTTCAATCAGGCCGGCGAGAACCAGGTCAACGGCGCTGCGGTAATGTGAACCCGACGGCATCTCGAAGCAGAATCTTAGGACGTCATTGACGGTCTCCACGAAGTCAGTGGTATCGGTCGGAGCCACCCGCGCCTCATCGAGGTATTTTCGCGCCAAGGATTCCAGTCCTTTGACCCGGAACTCCCGGTCCCGTAGCCGAATGGCATCATCTAGGCCAAGCGCGCCGGTCACGCTTCGCCCGACCTGAGCCAGGTCAGCCTCGACGCGGTCAGCGGCAGCCAGGGCACGGTCGTGCAGCTCCGTCAGCGCCGTCAACTCCGCGGGCGTGAGCAGGGTGAGACCGGACGTCGGCAGGCTTGAATCGCCGATATTCGCACCACCGTCACCCACACCTGCTGAGCCCGGGCCGTCGAGCAGCAGGTACATGCGGTTGATGTAAGGGTCGCCGTGGCCGCCGCCGTCCTGGGCCGGCGGGTGGTAGGGCAGGTCGGGACGTTCGCTGAACCGCCCCCGGGGCAGCCCGCCGAGCGGCATGGGCCGGCCGTCCCCGCCCAGCACGAGCGCGTCGATGCCCACCACGTCGGGGTAGAGAGGCCGGTCCCGGACGAGGCCGGTCTGCGGGTCGACGTAGAGCACCGTTCCGTTCTGGTTGAGCGCCACCCAGGCGTGTGAGCCACCGCCCGCCCACTCGGTGATCAGGAACGCGTAGCTGCCATGGCCACCGAGCAACAGTTGGTCGTGCAGGTTGGCGTACCCCCGGTCGGCGGCCTGCCGCGTTTGCGCCGGGTGTGACGGTTGGCCGGGTGACGGGGCGAGGACGCGCTGGAAACGGCCGCCGGTCACGTCCTCCACCCGGCCAGGACCACCCGCCTCACCGCGGATCGGGCGTCGGGTGTCGCCGTCCAGGTAGCCGTCGAAGGTGCGCGGCGCGGACACCCGGGGCCGGCCGTGCACCCAGGTCTCGAACAGCGACAGCGTGCAGTCCAGGCAGTTGATGCCCCGGGTGGCGTCGGCCTGGGGGCCGCCGTCGTTCAGCAGGCGGAACCAGCCGCCCCGGCGGGGATCGGCGGTACGCACAACACCGCCGTCGAGGTCGCGGGGCATCTGCCGTTCGACGTCGACCTGGTGCAGGGCGAGCGGTGGACGTAGCCCGCCCGGCTGCCCGTACGGCCGGGAGTCGTCGATCGGCGGGGGAACGTCGTCGCCGGTGAGCCGGGACGGGCCGGAGGTTTCCACCGCGCCGAGCGCGAGCGCGCCCACGTCGGTGTTGGCGTGCGCGAACGTGCCGTCGGAGATGTCCACGACCGCCGGCGCCCTGATGCCCGCCAGCACGTCGTCGGCCAGGTCACGCCACTGGGCGTACGCGCGTGCCTCGTCGTTCGCCGCCCGCTGCCAGCCGTCGGCCCACCGCCGGTGCCCCGCCTGGTGCAACTGTCGGGCGTAGTCGGCGTACTCGACAGCCCTGCGGTCGTGCTCCGCGGCGCGGGCCCGCAGACGGACAGCCTCCGCCTGCCGGCGATTGGTCTCCAACCCGGCCCGTTGCAACTCGTAGTGGCCCTGGTAGCGCCGCCGCTCGGCCGCCTCCGCCTCGGCCACCCACCGGGCGGCGTACTCGTCGCTCTCGGTCCTGGGCACCGACGGATCGCCGAACGCCACCACGTCGACGGGAACCGAGGCCCGACTGCCGGTCCGTTGACGGGGGACGCGAGCCGGCGCCAACGCCTCGTGCGTGGAGAACCGCTCGGGTGCGTTGTGCCGCCCCATCGGCACGCCGGTGACCGTGTCGGTCCTGACCTCACCGGGCCTGCCTGCGGCATCGGGCGGCGGGCCGGGCACCGACCCGGAGGGTGTGGACGGGGATGCCGGTCCGGGGATGACGGTCGAGGCGGAACCGGCGGACGCGACCGGCGACGCCACACCAACGGCGCTCGCCGCCATCGACGGGGAACCCGCCCCCGGGAACGGTCCCGGGAACGGATGCATTGAAGCCGACGACGGACCCGGCGACAGGGGTACCGAAGTCGACGACGGGCCGGTCGACGAGGACCAACCGGTAGCTGACGAGAAGGCGGGGGTTGGCCCGGTCGACGGGTGCCCGGCAACCGAGCCGTTGGCGCCCGGGGCGAGCGCACCCGAGGCGACCCCCTGCGACGCGCCGACCGCCGGCCCGGCGCCGACCGCCGGCCCGCCGTTCGGGTCAACGGCGCCGGCTAGGGGCGCGGTGACCGCCGAGAGCGTGGGATCGGCCGTCACGCCAGGAAGCCCAGGGGCCGCGACGGCCGAGAGCGTGGGCTCCGCCCCGACAGCAGGCCCTGCGGCCGCTGACAGCGTGGGATCCCCGCCGACAGCTGGACTCGTGCCGTGCCCAACGCCTGGCGACGTCGCGTCGAAGGCCGCCGGCACCGATGAGCCGACGATGGCCGCACCCGTCTGACGGGCACCATCGGCCACCGGGAACCCCGGCGAGGACGCCGCCGCGGACGAAGACTCCACAGCCGAAGACGCCGCAAACGTAGAGGCAGGAGACGCGGATTGCGACGCCAGGTCCGGGGTCGAGACGTCCACTCCGGACGTGGCGGGGGGCGGCAGTGGCGGGCCGGTGAAGGACGCTCCGGCGAGGGCGTTGGCCTGCGCGTGCAGTCGGGCCTGTAGGGCGTGGTCGGTCTGCCCGGTCGCCGAGCCGGTGGCGCCGGACGCGGCGGCGCGTACCGCGTCCTCCACCGACGTCAGGCCCTGCCCGGTGGCGAGGCTGGCGGCGCTCTCGGCGAACATCTCGCCTGTCATCTCCCGACCGAAGTGCTCGCCGACGCGCGCGGCGCGGCCGGTCGCGTGGCGGCCGAGGCCGGCCAGCGGCGCGACCGCTCCCCCGGCGAGCCCGCCCACCGCCGACGCGCCCAGGTCGGTCAGGTCCACGCCGTGCGCCCGGCCCGTCGTGTTCTGGTACGCCTGGGTGGCCAGGCTGACCCCGGACTCCTCGGCGGCCTCCTCCAGCCCTTCCCGGGTGGCGCGCTTGGCGAGGCCGCGCACGCCACCCTTGGCGATCTCCTTGGCGGCGCGCTCGCCGGCCTCCTTGAGGCCGCGCCGGAGAGCCTTGGTGGCCAGTTGGCCCATCAGGCGTTTGAAGATCTGCTGGATCACCAGCCGGGTGGCGGTGACCGCCGCGCCGGCAGCCGGGGAGGCCGCACCGGCGGTGAGCACCGCCGCCACCGCGACCGAGAGCAGCTCGACGACCAGGATGCCCAGCTCGATCCAGACTTCGAGCTTGGCGCCTTCGATGTCGCAGCCGCACTCCTCGACCAGGCGACCGAGGTCTGCGGTGACCGCGAGGAGCACCGGCAGGGGCGCGTCGTCGCCCTCGGCGATCCCTCGCCAGGCCGCCTCGAACGCGGCGTCGACGGCGCCGACGCCGCCGTAGCCGCTGCGCACCTCGGTGGCGGCCGCGGCGGCGTCGGCATGGGGGCCGGCGAGGACACCGGCGACCGCGTACCACCTGTCGGCGAGGTCCCAGACGGCCCGCTCGTTCCCCTCGGGCCACTGCACGCCGACCGCCCAGTCGAGGGCCTCGTAGATCCACCCGGGAACGTCCCAGGGTGCGTAGTCCAGCGGGTGCGGGATCGGGCTGGGCAGCACGCTCATCCGGATCGCCCGCCGTCAGCGCCGGTCGGCGGCCCGGTCGAGCCGGGCAGCGCTGCTCTGGTCGGTCTGCACGCTGGCGTCGACCGCGCTGACCACGTCGGCGCCCAGCTCGGTGAGCCGTTGCCCGACGCCCGCCCAGGCACGCAGCACGGTCTGCTCGATGCCGCGGTAGCTCCGTTCGAACGCGCCGCCGATGTCGTCGCGCCCCCACGGGCGGGCGCCGCTGGCGGCCTCGATCTCGCCGCCCTCCGCTGCGCGGTGGGCCGTCACCGCCTCCCCGGACAGGGCCAGGTCGGCGCCACCGCGCCGGGCCCGGGAGGCGTCGAGCCAGAGCTGCTCGTCGGTCATGTCGCCCCCTCGCCGCGGCCGAGCACGGCGTCCGCGCGACCGAGCAGAGAGCCGAAATCGCCGGTACGCAGGAACTCCGTCGAACCGGACCCGGCCGGCATGGTTTCGGCGACCAGATCCTGGGTGGCCTGGGTGGCGGCCGCCACGGCGGCGTGGACCGTCTCGGTGACCGTGCGGCTCAGCGCCTCGGCGTCGCGGTCCCGGTAGATGGCCGGGGCCAGGTCGACCGCGATCAGCTGGCCCTGCGCGCCGACGGTCGCCGTGACGTGGCCGTCCGGCGAGCGTCGAGTCACCCGCAGTTGGGCCAGCCGCGTTTGCAGAGTGTCCAAACCGGACCTGAGCTGCTGGTACTGGCCGTACACGTCGTCGAATCGGGCCCGTAGCTCGCGATTGGCGTCCCGGTCCGCGCGTTCGCTCACCGCCGCTCCTCCCGTCACCGTCGGTAGGGAAGACCATACCGGCCGCCATCGATCCGCGTAGTCCGGTAGTTTCGATGTGTGATCGACCGTCAGCAGGCCGAGCAGCTCGCGTCCGCCTGGGCGCGGCGCGATTCGCAGCGCCTCGGCCACGAGTGCATCCCGGTGGTCGACGAGTTCGATCTGGGTTTCGTCGTCACCTCGATCGTGTCGAACGGGGTGCGGTCGATCCCCGGCGATCTCCCGACCACAGTCATCGACAGGCAGACCGGAAAGGTCACCACCTGGCCGCGCGTGCCGAGCGAGGTGGTGGCGGACCTGTATCGGCGTAGCCAGCCCAGCGGGCCGGCGGCACCCCGCACCGTCGACGCGTCGAGCCTGCTGATCCGTGAGATCCGTCGGGCGCCGACGCCGAACACGGTGGCCCACTTGACCCTCGACGGTCGTATCTGGACTGCCCAGGGCACGAAGGGTGCGGTCGCGCTGAACCACCACCCGCTCGTCCGCAGCTACCTGGACGAGCGGCCTCCGGGCGAGCTGGTCCGCGGCGCCGAGTGTCACGCCGAGCTGATCGTGGTCTCCGACGTGCTCCACGAGTACGACCACCGCCGGGCCGCCGAGGGCATCGAGCCGATGGGGCGGGCCGAGGCGGGGGCCCTGCTGGAGGCGGCGCGCTTCGAGATCTTCCGGATCCGCGAGCCGGGTGACCCGGCCGGTGGCGCCGCAGATCGGCCCTGCGACTCGTGCGTCGACTTTCTGGTGCGCGCCAATGTTCTGCCGGAGGCGGCGCGGGCGTACACCGAGACGTGGCTCGCCCCGGCGGAGCCCGACCCGGACCCGGGTCGTTTTCCGCCCGAGGTGGCCAACGCGCTGGTGGCGGCGGGTTGGCGGCCGCATTTCGGTGACCAGATCATGGCGGCCGCCGGCGTACGGGATGTCGTCGCCGTGCCGGGGCGGGCCCACCGGCACGAGGTCTTTCCCGCCGCCACGGAGGCGCTGACCACGTTCCCCAGCCTGGTCGGCGCCCGACGCGGCCCGGGCGCACAGGTGTGGATCTCCCGCTTCGATATCCGCCCGCACACCATCGCGCACACCGCCGACACTCTTGCCGACTTCGGCGCGGTGCTCGGCGTGCGGCTCTTCCCGATCGGCACCGAGCAGCAGGACAGCATCCTCGCCGTCGACGAGCGCGGCCGGGTCTTCGCCCTCGACCAGGCGGGCGAGTGGTTCCTCGGCGACACCATCGACGCCGCGCTCACCACGTTGCTGCTCGGCCGCGCCCCCGCCCGGGTGCGCGACGACGGCACCTGGCAGGCCGACTAGGGCGACGCGGGCCGCGGCGAGGGCCGGCGGCGGTGGTGTTCGACCACCACCACCTCCGGCCGGCCTCCGACTGTCAGCGCAGCACCTCGACGACGTTGCGGCGGACGAGGTTCTTGCCCGGCTCCCGGATCTGGTCCATCGCCGCGCTGTTGAGCAGCACGCAACTGCCGGACGGGCCGGTCACCGTCACCGTGGTGGCCCGGTTGTTGTCCAGGTTCGTCACCCGCAGCCGCGTACCCACCGGGAACTGGCCGCTGGTCGCCGCCGGCCCGGCCGCCTCTTCGAAGAAGGTGATCGCCCCTGCGCACACCGAGCGGGGCGCCGGGCCGGGGGCACCGGGCGATGCGGCACCGGGACGGACCGTGCCGGGGTCGGCGGGCTGCGCGACGCCGCCGTCCAGCCGTTCCACCACGTTGCGGCGGACCACGTTCTTGCCCGGCTCGCGGACCAGCTCCATGGCGGCGGAGTTGAGCAGAACGCAACTGCCCGACGGGCCGGTCACCGTCACCGTGGTGGCCCGGTTGTTGTCCAGGTTCGTCACCCGCAGCCGCGTACCCACCGGGAACCGGTCGCTTGTCGCTGCCGGCGCCCCGGCCTCCGCCGAGAACGTGACCGAGCCGGAGCAGACGGAGTGCCGTGCCGGTGCGGTGTCGGCGAACCCGAATCCGGTCCCCACCGCCACGCCCGCCGCGGCGAGCACCGCCACGGTCGCCGCCAGCACGTGCCTGCGCTGCACCCTCATCGCCGTCACTCCCGTCCTCGGTGGTGTCCTTCACCGCCTGGTACGGATGACAGCGCCGGACCGTTCAGCCCGCACGGGCACCGATCGACCGAGAAGCACCGCGCGGGGGTCAGTCGCAGCCGTAGCCGTCGTTGTCGCGGTCCAGGTCGTAGATGTCGTCACCGATGACCGTGACCACTCCGCTGACGTAAGCCGGGCCGTTGCCGGAGCCGCCCGCGCAGTCCACGTCACTGGCGATCGGGACGCAGGGGCTGTAGTTCGGGTCGCAGTTCGACTTCTTCTTGGTGCCGACGGCCACCACCTCGGTAACCGGCTGCTTCGTCACCGTGGACTTGACCAGCTTCTTGCCGGTCTGCACGCCGTCGGTGGTGGTCACCTGGTAGGTAAGCGTCCGTACGCCGTCGACGCCCCTGGTGCGGACCACCCGCTTGCCCTCGGCCAGGGACGCGTCCTTGACGGTGCGCTCGCCGTGCCGGATCGCGGCGCGCTCCGTCACTGTCGTCACCCGCACCGTCGGCGATGGCGAGACGCTGGAGGGGGTGGGCACCGAAGCCGCGGAGGGCGGCGCCTCCGGCGACTGTGCCTGGGCAGGCGCCTCCCGCGTGGGCTCGGCGGGGGCCGCCACGATGGGTTGCTGCGCCTGTTCGGCCGCAGTGCCCGTGCGCTTGGGTTCCGGCTCGCCGGTCAGCGCGCCGACGATGGCGGTGCCGGCGCAGCAGAGCAGCAACACGGAGAGCGCCACCGAGCCGAGGATCACGGCGACGCGGCGGCCTGGGCTGGCGCGGCGGAACCAGTTCGGGGCGGCGGCTGGCTGAGGTCCGGGGCCGTACGGCGGTGGATGCGCGGGCCCCGGCGGTGGTTGCATCGTCACGGCGATGAGTGTCGTCGCAAACACTGCGGGCAATATCCACCGTCACGTCGGTCACCTGCGCCGTTCGCTCCGGCGAAGATGATCGAGAGGGCCCGATCAGCACCGCCGATCGGGCGTCGAGCGTGACGAGCCGGCAGATCGGGTGACCTCTCGGGCGGGGCGGTCAGGGCCGATCGTGCGGCCTCCCGTAGCGACAAACCGCCGCATTTGACCAAATATCGCGCCGGAGGGCGGGCGGGCACCCGCCAGTGCATTGCGTGCCGCCTCGACCTGTCGGGATGCCGTCAGCAGGCGCGGTTCGGCGCTCCTCCAGCAACACGGGTGGTCACGACGCCCCACGCGCCTGCCGCACCGGGCCGGCCAACAGTGCGGCGCGGCGAGCACGTCGCCCGCGAAGCGAGCTGAGGCCGACCAACAGCAGCGCGCTGGCGAACATCGCGGTGCCGATCACGTTCACCTGCGGTGGGATGCCCCGCTGGGCGGCGCCCCAGACGTACATCGGGAACGTGACTGTCGTGCCGGCGTTGAAGTTCGTGACGATGAAGTCGTCGAAGCTCAGCGAGAACGCCAGCAGCGCGGCGGCCACGATGCCGGGCAGCACCAGCGGCAGGGTGATCCGCCGGAAGGTCTGCCACTCGTTGGCGTAGAGGTCCATGGCGGCCTCCTCCAGCCGCCGGTCCATCCCGGCGAGCCGCGCCTTGACCGTCACCACCACGAACGACAGGCAGAACATCACGTGCGCGATGACGATGGTCCAGAAGCCCTGCGGCACCCCCGCCGAGACGAACAGGGCCAGCAACGACGTGCCCATCACCAGCTCCGGGGTGGCCATCGGCAGGAAGATCAGCACGTTGACGCCGGACCGGCCACGGAAGCGGTGCCGGACCAGCGCGAACGCCATCAGGGTGCCGAGCACGGTGGCGACCACCGTGGCGAGGAAACCGATCTGGACGCTGCGGACGACCGCGTCACACATGTCCGAGGTGGCGCACGGCTCCCGCCAGTTGTCCAGAGTGAACTCGTCGAAGTCGTACGACACTCGGCTCGACGGGCGGTTGAAGGACAACCCGGCCACCACCAGGATCGGCAACGCCACGTACCCGAGCACCAGCAGCGCCACGATCATCACCCAGCGGTCGGCAAGCCAGCGGGACAGTCTCACCGGACCTCCTCCGTGCCGGCAGTGCGAAGGTAGCCGAGGACCACCGCGAGGATCGCCGCCATCAGCAGGAACGACAGCGCGGCGCCCTGCGGATAGTCCAGCCGGACCAGGAACGCCGAGTCGATGACGTTGCCGACCATGTACTCGTTCGGGGTGCCGAGCAGTTCGGCGTTGATGTAGTCGCCGCTGGCCGGGATGAAGAACAGCAGCGTGCCGGCGATCAGGCCGGGCACGGACAGCGGCAGGGTCACCCGGCGGAACGTCTGAACCCCGCTGGCGTACAGGTCGCTCGCCGCCTCCAGCAGCCGGGGGTCCAGCCGCTCCAGGCTCGCGTACAGCGGCAGCACGAGGAACGGCAGAAAGTTGTACGTCAGCCCGAGCACCACCGCGAACGGCGTGGCCAGCAGCCGCCCGTCCGGGGCGAGCAGGTGCGCGTCACGCAGCAGGCCCACGAGCGCGCCGTTGTCGGACAGGATGGTCCTCCAGGCGAGGGTGCGGACCAGGAAGCTGGTGAACATCGGGGCGACCACGCACACCAGCAGCAGGTTCTTCCACCGGCCGGCCTTCTGCGCGATGGCGTACGCCAGTGGGTAGCCGAGCAGCAGGGCCAGCACCAGGGCCAGTCCGGCGTAGCCGAACGAGCGCAGGAGCTGCTGCCCGTACGCCTGCACGACGTCCGGATAGTTGCCGAACGCCCACGTCATCGCGTACCCGGTGGAGAGCGAGCCGCCGGGGTCGTAGAGGCTGACGGCGGCGAGTTGCAGCAGCGGCACGCCGAAGAACACCAGCAGCCAGGCCGCGCCGGGCAGCAGCAGGAGGTACGGCAGCAGCCGGTGCCGCCCGGACCGGGCTGCCGGTGGCGGGGGCGGCGGCGGCCCCGCTCCGGTGGGCTCCAGGAGGGTCACGACGACGTACCCAGCGGCTCGGCGAACACGGGGGCGGTCCGGTCGGCGTCGGTGGCGTCGCGGGGCAGCAGGAACGCGTGCCGCGGATCCCAGTGCGCCACGGCCTCGCTGCCGACTGCCACAGTCGTCGACGTACCGCTGTTGGCCGCGAAGACCGACAGCTCGGTGCCCCAGCCGGTGCGCAGCAGGTACTGCGTGCTGACGCCCACGTAGGAGGCGTCGCTGACCACCCCGGTGACGTGTTGGTGTCCGTGGGGGACCTGGTCGGCGGAGCCGACCAGATGCAGCTTCTCCGGGCGTACCCCCAGGTGGACCGGCCCTCGGTCGGTCCGCGACCGGCCGGCGGGCACCGAGAAGCGCGCGCCGTGCGCCGTCACCGCGACCTCGCCGCCGGTGGTGCCGGCGGCCTCGCCGGCGAGCAGGTTGGACTGGCCGAGGAAGTTCGCCACGAACGCGGTGGCCGGGAACTCGTAGAGGTCGGCCGGGGCGCCCTGCTGTTCGATGCGGCCGGCGTTCATCACCGCGACGGTGTCGGCCATGGTCATGGCCTCCTCCTGGTCGTGGGTGACGTGTACGAAGGTGATGCCGACCTCGGTCTGGATGCGCTTCAGCTCGATCTGCATCTGGCGGCGCAGCTTCAGGTCGAGCGCGCCGAGCGGCTCGTCGAGCAGCAGCACCTGCGGCTTGTTGATGAGCGCGCGGGCCAGCGCCACCCGCTGCTGCTGGCCACCGGAGAGCTGGGCCGGGCGGCGGGGGCCGAACCCGTCGAGCTGCACCAGCGACAGCATCCGCCGGACCTGGTCGTCGACCGCGCGGATGCCGCGCCGTCGCAGCCCGAAGGCCACGTTCTCGAAGATGGTGAGGTGCGGAAAGAGCGCGTAGCTCTGGAACACGGTGTTGACCGGCCGCCGGTACGGCCGCAGCCGGGTGATGTCGGTGTCGCCGAGCAGCACCTGGCCGCTGGTCGGCGTCTCCAGTCCGGCGATCATCCGCAGGGTGGTGGTCTTGCCGCACCCGGACGCGCCGAGCAGCGCGAAGAACGAGCCCTGGCCTATCGTCAGGCTGAGGTCGTCGACGGCCGTGAAGCTGCCGAACCTCTTGGTGAGGTCGGCCAGGCGCAGATCGCCTGCGGGTGTCTCGCGCGCCATCGCCGTCACGCCCCGATGACCTGCTGGAACTTGCCCTCGTACTCCCGTTCCTGCTGCTCGTCGAGGGCCATGAACACAGTGGACTTCGCCAGCAGCGCGTCGTCGGGAAAGATCAGCGGGTTGACGGCCAACTCCGGGTCGATCTTCTCCATCTCGGCCTGGGCGCCCTTGACCGGACAGATGTAGTTGACGTACGCGGCGAGCTTCGCGGCGACCGCCGGCTCGTAGTAGTAGTTGATGAGCGTTTCGGCGTTGCCCCGGTGGGTGGCCTTGTTGGGGACCACCATGTCGTCGCTGTAGAGCATCGCGCCGGAGTCCGGCGCGACGAACCGCACCTTGTCGTTCGCGCTGGAGAGCTGGATGACGTCCCCGGACCAGCCGATGCACGCGGCGATATCGCCCTTGGCCAGGTCGGGTGCGTAGTCGTTGCCGGTGAACCTGCGGATCTGCCCGGAGTCGACTGCCTTCCTGAGTTTGTTGAGCGCGTCGTCGAACTGGGCTGCGGTGAAGTTCGACGGGTCGTGCCCGTTCGCGCCGAGCAGCAGACCCATGGTGTCGCGCATCTCGCTGAGCGCCGTCACCCTGCCCCTGAGATCGGGGCGGGTCAGCAGCTCGTCGACGGTCCGCAGCTCCCTGGTGACGCTGCCGTTGTACGCCAACCCGGCCAGGCCGGACTGCCACGGGATCGAGATGCGGTTCTCGGCGTCGAACGGGCGGTGGAGCAACGAGGGCAGCAGGTTCGCCTGGACGTTGGGGATCTTCGCGGGGTCGAGTTTCTGGATCCAGCCGAGCCGGATCATCCGCGCGGCCATCCAGTCGCTCAGCACGATGATGTCCCGGTCGGTGCTCCGGCAGGCGGCCAACTGGTTCTGCACCTTGCCGAAGAACTCGTTGTTGTCGTTGATGTCCTCGGTGTAGGTGACCTGGATGCCGCTGGTCGTGACGAACTCGTCCAGGCTCGGCCGCTTGGACTCGTCCTTCTCGTCGACGTCCATGTACTGCGGCCAGTTGGAGAAGGCGAGCTTCTTCTCGGTGCCGGACAGGTCTTCGCTGACGCAGCCCGCCTCGGTCTGTTGCGCGCCCTTGGTGCCGCAGCCGGCGAGGCTGCCGCCCGCGGCGAGGAGGGCGGCCGATCCGAGAGTGCCGGTGAGCAGTCCACGCCGGGAGAGGGGCCGGAGGGGAGTACGCATGACGACTCCTAGAGGGGTCATCGTCGGCGGGCGAGATGCTGTGGACGCGCGCCGGCGGGAATGTCGGAAGGATCAGGTGCCCGGGACCACTGATCTTGACATTGGCGAGCGCACGATGAGGAACCGGCTGGCCTGACCCACGCTTGATCGACTCGGCTTCCTGGAACGGGGGGTGTCCAGGTCGCGCCGATGCCCCGGTTTCAGTGAACCCGAGTGGATCAGCGACGGACGGCGTCGACTCAGTGGTTCGGGGGGATCACCCGGAGGTGGCCTCGGCGACCGGTCTGGTGGGGGTTGTCGTGGTGGCCCTGGTCGGGCTCCGGCGGGCGAGGGGCCGGGCGGGCGGCCTCGCGGACCGCCTCGGCCAGCGCCACCAGGTCGTCCGTGGTGGGCGGGGGCGGCTCGAACTCGCCCTCGTGCCGTACCACGTCCCAGCCGCGCGGCGCGGTGAGGCTGCGGGCGTGCTGCTCACACAGGTCGTACGTGTGCGGCTCGGCGAACGCTGCGAGGGGGCCCACCACCGCTGTCGACTCGTTGTAGACATAGGTCAATGTGGCGACCGCTTGCCGGGGGCAGCCGTTACGGGAGCAGCGCCGTGGTGACCTCACGTGCGGCAGGGTATCTCCATTACCGGGTCCGGCGCATCGCTTCGCGTTGCGACACGCCCGTCGCGGTGATCACAATTCGCGGTTCGGGTCGCGCCGCGCCAGGGGTGCGGCGGTGCCGCTGACCGGCCCGGCACGGGGGCTACCCTTTGCCTCATGACGAGCCCGGAACACCGCCGCCCCGGCCCCGGCCGGCGTGCACACCGCGACCGGCACGGGCGTGGCCTGCGCGGGCGTCTGGTGCCGGCGACAGTGCCGTTGGCCCGGACGAAGGCCGAGGTCTTCGACGACCTGGTGCTGGACACCGTCGAGACGCTGGAGCGACGGTTCGCCAAGGAGTTGGCCGGTGTCGAGTTCGCCGTCGAGGACGTCCCGCCGGACCTGAACGTCTACGACTCCGACGTGCTGGAGGACGGCGAGGTGCCGCTGGCCCGACTCCTGCCCGGCCGCCCCGGTCGCCAGGAGGTGCCGCCGCGGATCGTCCTGTACCGGCGGCCGCTGGAGTTCCGCGCCATGGACCGCGAGGATCTCGCCGACCTCGTCCACGACGTGATCATCGAACAGGTGGCGAACCTGCTCGGGGTCGACCCCGACGAGCTGGCCTGAGCCGTACGCACCTGTCGCACGTGTACGACGGCTGAGCCGGGCGGCCCCCACCGCCCCGACCCTGCACCGCTCAGGCGGCCCGCCGCTTCAACTTGCGCCGCTCCCGCTCGGAGAGCCCACCCCAGATGCCGAACCGCTCGTCGTGGCCGAGAGCGTATTCGAGGCATTCGGTCTTGACCTCGCAGCGCGAGCAGATTCGCTTCGCCTCGCGGGTCGAGCCGCCCTTCTCGGGAAAGAACGCCTCGGGGTCGGTCTGCGAGCACAAGGCTCGCTCCTGCCACTCCGGCGCGTTTCCGAGCAGGTCGGCCACCTCAAGCTGGCCGTCCATCAAATGCCTCCTTGTCGCGCACCGGCGTCATCGCCGCTGCAACCCCCCACGCGAAAGGCGTGCTTGTCCGTCCGGTCCCTTTTTGTTGCGTTCCGTGCGAACAACCCCATTCAAATTACACGCGTGTAATGCGTGCGCCGTCAAGCCAAACTTGATAATGGAGTCGCCCTCCCGACACCCCTGGTCGGCCACCAGGACCGTCCCAGCCTCGCAACCTGCCCTATCGATTCAGACCCCGGCCGAGTAACGCCCTCTCCGGCGAGTTGCCCGACTTTTCTGCCGTGGCGCTCCCCTCGACGGGCCACCGCCCGGGAAGCACCGGCCCCCTTTCGCAAAGCTGATCTTGGTGGGGGACAGGTTAACGCGGCACGGCGCAGACCGCCCACCGAGTCGCGGACAGCACTCGCACCCCGCCCACAATGTGGACGGGGTGCGAGTGGAAAAGGGAGCTTCGAGGTCAGCCGGCGGCCCCGAAACCGCTGCTCGGCCACACGAACTCGGCTATCCCTCCACCGTGGACAGAAACCGTGCCGGCGGACGTGATCTCGTCCCACCAGATGGTATAAGTGCCGGCGGGCAGATCGGGATAGACCGCACTGTGGAACGACCCGTCCCGCACCCGCCGCTCCCGTACCGCCGAGTGGACCCGCCGATCATCGCCGCGGCTGATCTCGATCTCCCGACCGTGCAGATCCCCGCCGGTGTAGACGATCAGCGCACCGGTGTCACCGCCCAACTCAAGGACGACGCTGCCCGACTCCGACGGCCCGTACGTGTGCTCGTGCATCCGCTGCTCCCCGCCGGCGGTCAGGACGACGCCGGCGGGTTGTTGAACCCGTCGTACGGCGTACCGAGGTAGGGGAAGTTCGCGAGGAACGGGGCGGTCACGTCGGCGGCGCTCAACCCCGGGGTGACCGCGCCGGCCGCCGGATCCGGGCGGAACGTCTTGTCCACAAGCGGGACGGTCACCCCGGCGATCGCCCGCAGCGCGATGCTCACCACGTCGTCGCCGACCCGCCGCCCGTTGGGGAAGCCCGCGAGGTCGCCGCCGAGCACCCCGAACCGGTCCGGCCGCTTGGTGGGCGCGATGGCCGTGTTCAGCCGCAGCATGTCGGCCTGCACGTCGCCGGTGGCATTGGTGAAGCCGTCGATCAGCCCGGCCGGTACGCCGGTGAGCAGGATCGCCACCAGGTCGGCCCGGGCCTTCTTCGACCTGTTGAGCTTGTCCAGGTTGGGAAAGACGTCCGGGTAGAGGGCCGGCAGCAGTGCCGCCAGTTCGGGGCGCTCGACGAACTGCGCGAACCGCTTGTCCTCCGACGGCGGGAGCGAGTTCCACAGGTCCTTCTTGGACATCGGCACGATGACCTCGTTGAACAGCGGATTACCCAACCGGGAGACCTGGGTGAACGGGCCGGTGGAGGTGTCCTGCGCGACCCGGTCGCCGAGCACCCGGACCTGCCGACGCGACGCCGACGTCCATACCCCGAGCACCGACGCCGCGTCGGCCGCGCCGTACCGGCTGGCGCGGCGGCGCACCTGCTTCAACGGCACCTGCACGGCGAGACTGTGCACGTTCATCCGGTCGGTGGCGTTGACCGGCTCCCCCTCGGCCTTGAAGATCTTCTTGCCCGCCACGTGCAGCTGCTGGAACGGCCGCAACGTACCGAGGTCGAAGATCGCCCCCAGGTCGACGAAGAAGCCGTCCGCACGCTGCCCGGCGAAGACCCGCTCCCCCGTCGACAGGGTGTAGGTGGCCTGCCGGACGAGGTCGGCGTACTTCGGGGTGGACAGCGGGCCGACGTTGCACGGCGGGCAGGGCAGCTTGTGCGCGAGCCGGTGCTCCCGGCCGTCGGTCACCCGGGTCAGGCTGTAGAACTGCCTGCGGTTCCAGTTCTTGCTGTCCAACGAGTCGATCGGCCCGGTGTTGTAGAGGAAGCTGTTCGGGTTGGTGATCTCGGTGGTGAACTCGAACCGGTAGGTGATGTCCGGCTGACCGTCACCGTCGTTGTCGATGTGGATCTCGTAGCGCACGTCGTCGCCGAACTCGAAGAAGTTCGGCCCCCCGGACGGAAGCTGCAACGGCACGTAGTTGGCGATCAACGTGACCGTGTCGGGCTTGTCGGGGCTGACGAATGCGTACAGGTCGGAGCTGTCGGCGACCGGATCCTTGGCTATCTCCGGAGCCTCGCGGTGGGAAGACATGGCGGACCAACCTCACTGGGCGGGGACTGATGGCGGGGCGGGGCGTGCGGGTCAGCGCCGGGCTGCGCGCCGCAGCCGGTCCGCCAGGCCGCGGTCGCGTACCTCGATCCGGGATTCGCCGACGAAGACGTCCATCGTTCCGGACGCGGCGTCGCGCAGGTGCACGACTATCGGTTCGTCGGCCCGGCCGGCCGCGCCTGGCGCGTTCTGCGCGGCCGACAGACCCGGCACGGTGAGTGCGGCGGCGCCGAGGGTGGCGCTGGCCGCGGCGGTCAACGTCTGCCGGCGGGTCAGTCGCGGCCACTGCCGCTTCCGCTGATCACTGGTCATGGGCAACCTTTCCGGCGGCGGCGCGGTACGCGCCCGCGGTGACGGACGGGTCCGGTGCCGTCGACCGACGCCGCCGGGCCCCCTGGGGGGAACACCGGCGGCGGTCCTCGCCGCGACCGCCGCCGGCACCGCGTGGTACGGCCGGCGGCGGGAAAAGGTTCGACGTCAGCGCGGGGCGTGACCGTACGAGGTCGTTCGCTTGCGCGCCGGACGGCCGGCGGCCTTCGCGATGGCCCGCAACTGCTCCTCGGTACGCGCCGACCCGTTGTCGGAGCCGGCCATCCGAGAGATGGTCTCCTCCATCAGCGTGCCGCCCAGGTCGTTGCAGCCACCCTGGAGCATCGCGACAGTGCCGTCGTCGCCGAGCTTCACCCAGGAGCACTGGATGTTGTCGATCCGGCCGTGCAGCAGCAGCCGGGACATGGCGTGCACGACCCGGTTCTCCCGCCAGGTCGGCCCCGGTCGGGCGATTCCCGCCAGATAGATCGGAGCATTGGTGTGCACGAACGGCAGGGCCACGAACTCGGTGAACCCGCCGGTGCGGTCCTGTACGCCGGCCAGCACCCGGAAGTGCGCCAGCCACTGCCCGGGGTGGTCGACGTGGCCGTACATCATCGTGGAGCTGGACCGGATGCCCAGCTCGTGGGCCGTGCTGACCACGTCGACCCAGGCGGCGGCCGGCAGTTTGCCCTTGGTGAGCACCCAGCGCACGTCGTCGTCGAGGATCTCGGCGGCGGTGCCCGGGATGGTGTCCAGCCCGGCCTCGCGCAGTTGCGTCAGCCACTCGCGGACCGGCACGCCCGCCTTCGCGGCGGCGGTGACGATCTCCATAGGCGAGAACGCGTGCACGTGCATCCCCGGCACCCGCGCCTTGATCGCGCGCACGATGTCGGCGTACCCGGTGACAGGCATCTTCGGGTCGATGCCGCCCTGGAGGCACACCTCGCTGGCGCCGGCCGCCCACGCCTGCTCGGCCCGGTCGGCGACCTGGTCGACGGAGAGCCGGTACGCGTCGGCGTCGCGCTCACGCTGGGCGAAGGCGCAGAACCGGCAGCCCACGTAGCAGACGTTGCTGAAGTTGATGTTGCGGTTGACCACGTACGTGACGTCGTCGCCGACGGTGTCGCGGCGCACGTCGTCGGCGAGGCGGCACACCTCGTCGAGCGCCGGCCCGTCCGCGCCGAACAACGCCAGCGCCGCGTCGGTGTGACGGGGGTCGAGCAGCGCCGCCGGGTCGTCGGCGGCCAACCGCAGCCCGGCCGCCAGGTCACGGTCCGCACCGCTGCCGGCCGCCACCGGGGGTACGCCCGCACGCCGCGCCGCCGCCTCCGGGGTCACCTTGCCGGCGACCTCCGACCAGTCCCCGTAGACGCTGTCGAAGTCACCCCGCCGATCGTCGGTGCGGCCGGTGGTGTCGATTGTGGCGTGCAGGTCGGTACGCCCGCCGAACGTCTCCTCCGGCTCCTGCCACGGGTGGCCCTGCGGCAGGGCCGACTCGACGGCCATTCCCGTCACCGGATCGGCAAGGGCGTTCACGTGCGGCAGCAGCCGCGGGTCGAGCCACGGATCACCGGCGCGCACGTACTCCGGGTAGATCGTCAACCGCTCGCGCAGCGTGAACCCGGCCAGCTCGGTGTGCCGGGCCAACTCCTCGATCTGCGGCCACGGGCGCTCCGGGTTGACGTGGTCCGGGGTGAGCGGGGAGACGCCGCCCCAGTCGTCGATGCCGGCGCGCAGCAGCAGGTCGTACTCGCCGGCGATGAGGTTCGGCGGGGCCTGGATGCGGGCCTTCGGGCCGAGCAGCAGTCGGGCCACCGCCACCGTGGCGGCGAGGTCGTGCAACTCGGCGTCGGGCATGCCGCGCATCGCCGTGTCCGGCTTCGCGCGGAAGTTCTGCACGATCACCTCCTGGAGGTGCCCGTACTCCCGGTGCGCGCGCCGGATCGCGAACAGCGCGTCCACCCGCTCGGCAGGGGTCTCCCCGATGCCGATCAGGATGCCGGTGGTGAACGGCACCCCCACCCGGCCGGCGTCGTCGAGCACCCGCAGCCGGACCGCCGGCTCCTTGTCCGGCGAGCCGTAGTGCGGACCGCCCGGCTCGGACCACAGTCGGGTCGCGGTGGTCTCCAGCATCATTCCCATGCTCGGGGCCACCGGCTTGAGCCGTTGCAGCTCCGACCACGACAGCACGCCCGGGTTGAGGTGCGGCAGCAGGCCCGTCTCCTCCAGCACGGCCACCGCGCAGGCGCGCAGATAGTCCAGAGTGGAGTCGTAGCCGCGCTCGTCGAGCCAGTTCCGGGCCGCCGGCCAGCGCTCCTCCGGCCGATCGCCGAGGGTGAACAGGGCCTCCTTGCAGCCCTGCGCCGCCCCCTGGCGGGCGATGTCGAGCACCTCGTCCCGGTCCAGGAAGGGCGCCGGCAGCCGGTGCGGCACGGTGGCGAACGTGCAGTAGTGGCAACGGTCCCGGCAGAGCCGGGTCAGCGGAATGAAGACCTTCTTCGAGTACGTGACCACGCCCGGGCGCCCGGCGTCGCGCAGCCCGGCGTCGCGGATCCCACCGGCGGTCCGGAGCAGCTCGTCGAGCGCGTCGCCACGGGCGGCGAGCAACGCGGTCGCCTCGTCGACGTCCAGCGCGCGCCCGGTCGCGGCCCGGCCCAGGGCCCGCCGCACGCTCGCCTCGCTCGGACCGGAGTGGGTGCGATCAACCATCCGCTCAGCCTATGCGCAGCGCGAGCCCGCCCCACCAGTCCCGGCCCGGACCGTGGGAAACGGCACCCGCCCCCGCCCACCCCCACCCCCACCCCCACCCCCCACCCCCACCCGCTCCCACCCCCGTCAGCCCCGGTGATCATGAAGTTATTGTCCCGACACGCCGAGTGGTCGGGCAATAACTTCATGATCACCGGGGCGGGGGTTGGGCAGGGCGGGAGTGGGGGTGGGGGTGGGGGGTGGGGGGGTGGGGGGGTGGGGGGTGGGGGGTGGGTCAGCGGGGCTGGTCGGGGTGGTTGGCCGGGTTGATGTGTTGGGTGCGGTCGGCGTCCGGGTCGGCCGGGCGCGGGATGGCCTGGGTCGGGTCGGCGGAGGCCGGCTCGGCGGACTGGCGCGGGATCGCCTGGGTCGGGTCGGCCGACGGCGGCTGCCCGAACGGCGGCGCGGGCGGCGCGGACTGCGGGGCGGGGTTGGCCGGCGGCGCGGACTGCGGGAACGGCGGCGCGGACTGCGGGAACGGCGGCGCGGACTGCAGGGCGGCCTGGAACGGCGGCGCGGACTGCGGGTGCGGCGGCGCCGACTGCGGGGCCTGGAACGGCGGGGACGGCTGGCCGTATTGGCCGGGGAACTGCGCCTGCGGGTAACCGCCGGGCTGGCCGGCCTGCGGGTAGCCGCCCGGCTGGCCGGGAGCGGGCCACCCGCCCTGCGGCTGCGCGCCGGGCTGACCCGGGGCCGGCCAACCACCCTGCTGCTGCGGCCAGCCCGGCTGCGGCTGGCCGTAGACGCCCGGCTGGGGCTTCGGCTTCGGCACGTAGTAGAACGCCTTCCAGATCGTGAAGACCACCCAGGCGGCCACCGCGAAGATCACCAGCCAGGCGAACCGGGTGAGGATGCCGAGCAACGCGTCGAGGATCTCGCCGTCGGCGAGCCGGCCCACCGTCCAGATGAGCATGGTGAGCGTGCCGAGCACCGCGCTGACGGCGTACTCGGCGAGCGCCACCTGCGTGATCAGCTTCGCCTTCGGCAGTACCGGCGCGACGTGGGTGGCCAGCAGGACGGCCAGCAGCGGCAGCACCACCGCCTCCACCCCGATGAACGAGGAGAACTGGTCGCCCGCTCGGTCGGTGAAACCGCCGTAGTCGTTCGGGGTAAGCAGCCGGAGCAGCCCCACGAAGAGGAACACGGCGTTGGCACCGAGCAGGGCGAGCGCACCCAGTTCGCGCAGTGGCTTGGTCAGCTGGCGGGCCTGCGTCGCATCGGCGGACGCGGGCTCGGCGGGGCTGGTCACGAGCTCCCCCTCGGGGTATGGACGGACAGATCGCACGTGAGCCTAGTCTCGCCGGGCACCGGCGGACCGGAGGCGTCACGTACGCGAGGATGGTCGACATGCGCATCGTGGTTCTGGCCGGCGGCATCGGCGGCGCCCGGTTCCTGCTCGGCGTCCGGGCGTACGCCCGTGACGTCGGTGCGGAGGTGACCGCCGTGGTCAACGTCGGCGACGACCTGTGGCTGCACGGGTTGAAGATCTGTCCCGACCTGGACAGCGTCATGTACACCCTCGGCGGCGGCGCCGACCCCGAGCGGGGCTGGGGACGGGCCGGCGAGAGTTGGACGGTCAAGGAGGAGTTGGCCGCGTACGGAGCGGAGCCGACCTGGTTCGGCCTCGGCGACAAGGACATCGCCACCCACCTGGTGCGCAGCACCATGCTCAACGGCGGCTACCCGCTGAGCGCGGTCACCGAAGCGCTGTCGACCCGGTGGCAGCCCGGCGTACGTCTGCTGCCGGCGACAGACGACCGGCTGGAGACCCACGCCGTCGTCGAGGACGACCGGGGCCAGCGGGCGGTCCACTTCCAGGAGTGGTGGGTACGGTACCGGGCCGACATCCCCACGCACCGTTTCGTGTTCGTCGGCGCGGAGACGGCGAAGCCGGCACCCGGGGTGCGGGACGCGATCGGCGCGGCCGACCTGGTGTTGATCGCGCCGAGCAACCCGGTGGTGAGCATCGCGCCGGTGCTTGCCGTACCCGGGATGCGCGAGGCGCTGATCGACGGCCCGGCGCCGGTGGTGGGTGTCTCACCGATCATCGGCGGCGCCCCGGTGCGGGGGATGGCCGACCGCTGCCTCGCGGTGCTCGGTGTCGAGTGCAGCGCGGCCGGGGTGGGCCGGCTCTACGGCGGTCGGGCAGCGGGTGGGCTGCTGGACGGCTGGCTGGTGGCCGAGGAGGACGCCGGCACGCTGGTGCCGGAGGTGACGGTCCGGGCGATGCCGCTGCGGATGACCGACGAGGCGGCGACGGCGGCGATGGTCCGCGCCGCGGTGGAGTTGACGTGAGGCTGGAGATCCTGCCGGTGCTGGGCATCGGCCACGTGACCGAGGGTGACGACCTGGCGGCGGTGATCGCCACCGCCGCGCCGTGGCTGCGCGACGGCGACGTGCTGGTGGTGACCAGCAAGATCGTCTCCAAGGCGGAGGGGCGGCTGGTCGACGTGCCGGCGGACGGGCCGGAGCGGCTTGCCGCCCGCGACGAGGTGCTGGCCGGCGAGACCGCCCGCGTGGTGGCCAGCCGAGGGCCGACCCGAATCGTGCAGACCCACCACGGCTTCGTGATGGCCTCCGCCGGGATCGACGCGTCGAACGTCGACAAGACCCGGCTGGTGCTGTTGCCTGTGGACCCGGACGCGTCGGCCCGGGAGCTGCGCACCGCGCTGCGGGATCGGTACGACCTGGACGTCGCCGTCATCATCAGCGACACCATGGGTCGGCCCTGGCGCAACGGGCTGACCGATGTCGCGCTCGGGGTGGCCGGGATGCCCGCCATCCGCGACCACCGGGGCGAGGTGGACCCGTACGGCAACGAGCTGCAACTGACCCAGATGGCCGTGGTGGACGAGCTGGCCGGCGCCGGCGAACTGATCAAGGGCAAGTGTGACCAGGTGCCGGTGGCCGTGGTGCGCGGCTATCTCGCGGCCGCCGGCACGGACGACTCCGACGGCGCGCGGGCGCTGATCCGTGATGCGGCGCAGGACCTGTTCTCGCTGGGCACCGCCGAGGCCCGGAGGGCCGGGCTGGCCGAGGCCGCGACCCTCGCCGAGGCGGTCGGCCCCGAGCCGGCCGACCCGGCCGCGGTGCGACGGGCGCTCGACGCGGTCGCCGAGGTGGTCACCCCCGGCACGGTCTTCACCCTTGTCGACGAGGCGGAGGTCCGCGCCGGCCTGGTCGCCGAGGTGCCGGGCTGGCCGGCCGGCGCCAGCGCGCTGGTGCTCGGCACCGCGCCGGCGCCGCTCGACCCGATGGACCTGGTCCGCTTCGGCGCCGACCTGCATCGGTTGCGCGTCGCCCTGACCGCCGAGGGGGTCCGGTCGACGCTGCTGCCTCCACCCGCCGGCAGCCCGGCCAGCGCCGCCCTCGCCCTGTAACCAAACCCCACCCCCGCCGCCCCTCCCCCGGCGTCGCCGCCCTCCGCTCTCCGCTCTCCGCTCGTCGATCATGAAGTTGTTGCCCGTCATCTCGGCGTGTCAGGGCAATAACTTCATGATCGACGCGCGGGGAGGCGCGCGGGGAGACGCGCGGGGAGACGCGCGGGGAGACGCGCGGGGAGACGCGCGGGGAGAGCGGTCAGGCGTCTAGTACGGCTCGGCCCAGTGGGGTCAGCGTGTGCAGCACGGTGTTGCGGTCGCGCTGACTGACGAGCAGGCCGGCGTTGCGCAGCACTGTGGCGTGCTGGCTGGCGGCCGCCGGTGAGATGTTGAGCCGGCGGGCCACCTCGCCCGTGGTGCAGCCGTCGTCGCTGGCCTCCAACACGGCCGCCCTGGTCCGGCCGAGCAGCGCGGCCAGCGAGTCGCGGCCGGCGCTCGACGTGGCCAGCGCGTCGCCGTCGGTCGCGGCGAGCCCGCCCAGCCGGTCCACCGGATAGACCAGCACCGGCGGCAGCGCCGGGTCGAGCAGGGCGACCGGGGTGCCCGCGCAGAAGAACGACGGCACCAGCAGCAGCCCTCGACCGTCCAGGTGCAGCTCCCGGCTGTGCGGGTAGTCGCGTACCTCCAGCACCCCGCTGTCCCAGCGCATCCGTGGGCGGAGACTCGCCAACAGCCCCTCGACGCCACCGTCGAGCAGGGCCCGCGCGCGCCGGGTGCGATCCGCCGCCACCGCCGACTGGATCCGGCTCCAGTACGGGCTGATCGCCAGCGACCGGTACTGCTCCATCGAATCCGCGAGGTGGCGCAGTGTCGCCACGTCACCTCGGGCCAGCGCGGCCGCGGAGGACGGCAGTTGGTTGTCGGCCGCCACCAGGGTCAGGTCTCGCTGGAGCAGCGAGGTCGGCGTACTGCGCACCGCTTCCAGCCCCGCCTCGAAACCCTCGACACTGGCGTACGGCGTGAGGAAGTCGGGAAAGTAGCCGCGCGGCGGGTTCAGGGCGAAGAGCAGTCGGAGTTGATCGGAGGCGACATCCTGGCGCAGCCCGCGGGTCACGGTGCGCCGCCAGGCCGACGTCAGCGGGTCGCGGTTGCGGCCCTGCAACACGTGCAGGCTGAGGACAAGCTCCCAGACCGGGTCGGCCGCCGGCGCCACCCGGGTCCGGAGAATGTCCTCGCCGGAAAAGTGGATCTTCAGCATGGAGCGCTCCCGTGTCGCCGGCAGGGGGATGCCGGGTGACCGTTCGACTCTACCCGGCCGGCAGTTATCTCCATCTTTAAGCCTGGACTGAAAAACCTCGACGCCTCCGGGGCCGGTTAGGCATGCTTCCAGTGCCCGAGCACGGCACCGACGCGTCCTGGACGCATTAGGTGTCGGGGCACCGGGGACCGGGGAGGGGCCGGTGATCGGGCGGCACCACGAGGGTCTGCGGCCCTTGCTCCGCAGAGGTGCCGTCCGGTCATCCCATCGCCGTGGTGCGCCTACCCCGCTCAGCCGACCCAGAGCGCGACCCGATGGTCCTCGTCCGTGACGTAGAACTGTCGCCCGTCCAGCTCGGCCAGGCCCTCGACGTGGTGGAACGGCGCCAGATCGGCCACCGACTCCCCTACCAGTCGGCACGATTCACCCGTCCGCCCCGCCGGCAGCCGGAACCGCACGTGGCGGGACGTGACCGCACCCCCGCCCGGATGGTCGTCGAGCAGCACCGACCCCTTGCCCAACGCGTCGATCGAGCCGATCACCGCCGCGTACCCGCCGTCCGACGTCGGCACCATCGCCCGGAAGCCGGTCAGCTCGCCCGGCGGCGTCACCCCGGTCAGCGCGTACGCCCCCAGCGCCCGGGGCCACACCGGGTCCGTGGCGAACATGCCCGGCACGCCGGACACCTCCACCAGGATCGGCTCGCCGGCCTCGGTGACCGGGAAACGCAATCCGAGCAGCGCCGTGCCGGCCGGGGTGAAGGCCGCGGCCTCGACGTTCAACGGCAGGTCGTCCGGGGCCAGGCGACTCACCCAACTCTTCGCCCGGCTGGTCCCCCGGGCCAGGGTCTCCACGATGAAGCGGTCGCGTACCCGGTCCCCCGCCGGCAGCAGGGTCAGCGGTGACGCGGCGAGGGCGTCGTTCACCGCCCGGTGCAGCCGGAACCGGTTGCGCACCACGTGCACCGACAGCGGGCCGGCCGCCGCGTCGTCCTCGCGAAACCGGGCCACGAACGCACGTCGGGGGCGCAGCGGACCCGCCTTCGAACCGAACTGGGAGCCGAAGACGTACACCCAGCCGTCGTGGTGGGCGAGCGCCTCACCGTCCTCGGTCCGGCCGTTCTCGGGCCCGGCGTCCGCGCTGACGTGCCGGGCCGTCCACTCACCATCGTCCAACTCCAGCAGCAGGGCGAGGCAGCGCTCGACCGGGCCCTCGTCCAACACCGTCCAGAAACCCCGCCGAGCGCCGTACGAGCGCAGCAGCGCCGACGAGCGCACCGGTAGCAGATCACTGGCCTCGTTGCCGGCCACCACGAATTCGACGAGTCGTAGGGTCACCGCGCCAGGGTACGAAGCGCGCGCTCGTACAGTGACGGGGTGCCCGACACCGCGCTCACCGGACCCGCCGTCGACCCCACCGATCCCGCGTCGTACGCGACGCTGCACGCCGACACCGTCACGCTGCTCGACGGCTGGCAGCCGACGAGCCCGGCGGCGGCCGACGCGCGGGATCGGACCCTCGCGCTGCTCGCCGCCGGACCGGTCGCGATGAGCCGGCACCACCGTCCCGGCCACGTCACCGCCAGCACGCTGGTGATGGACCCGACCGGTTCCCGGGTGCTGCTCTGCCTGCACGGCAAGTTCGGTCTCTGGTTACAGCTCGGCGGGCATTGTGAGCCTGTCGACCAGACCCTGGTCGGAGCCGCGCTGCGCGAGGCCACCGAGGAGTCCGGGATCGCCGACCTGCTCATCGATCCGGTGCCGATCGACATCGACGTGCACGAGGTGCTCTGCCAGGGCGGGTCGCGCCACTACGACGTACGGTTCGCCGTCGTCGCCCCGGCCGGCGCTGTGGAGCAGGTCAGCGACGAGGCCGAGGCGTTGGGGTGGTTTCCACCGGACCGGCTGCCCGAGCCGCTGGCCAGCGGGACGGCGCAACTGGTCGCGCCGGCTCTCGCGGCCCTCAGACGTAGCCCTCTTCGCCCCGCTCCTTCAGCTCGTCGACCAGGAGCTTGACGTCCTGAGCCCGCTCACGCGGGCAGACCAGCACCGCGTCCGGAGTGTCCACCACGATCAGGTCGCGCACACCGAGGACCGCCACCAACCGACCCGACTGGGGCACCACCACCAGATTGGCGGTGTCCCGCAGGAGCACGCCCGGCTTGGCGTCGGTGCCGAGCACCACGTTGCCCGCGTTGTCGGCGGGCAGCACGTCACCCAGGGTGTGGAAGTCACCGACGTCGTTCCAGCCGAAGTCGCCCGGGACGGTGGCGACCCGACCCGCGGTGGCCGCCCCCTCCATCACCGCGTAGTCCACGGAGATCTTCGGCAGCGTCGGCCAGACCGTACCGAGCACGTCGTCCTGCTCCGGGGTGCCCCAGGCGGCGGCGATCGCCGTGACGCCCGCGTGCATCGCCGGCTGTTGGCGGACCAGCTCGGCGAGGAACACGTCCACCCGCCAGACGAACATGCTCGCGTTCCACAGGTGCCGGCCCGAACGGACGTACGCCTCGGCGACCTCGGCGGCAGGCTTCTCCTTGAACTCGGCCACCGTGCGCCACGGCGTGCCTTCGGTCTCGTCGCCGGTCTCCAGGTAGCCGTAGCCGGTCTCCGGCCGGGTCGGGGTGATGCCGACAGTCATCAGCATGCCGTGCTCGGCCCCCCGGACCGCCTCCTGCACCGTGCGCACCCAGCTGTCCGGGTCGCGGATCAGGTGGTCGGCCGCGAAGCTGCCCATCACCGCGTCCGGGTCACGCTGCGCGATCACCGCCGCGGCCAGAGCGATCGCCGCACAGGAATCCCGAGGAGACGGCTCGACCAGGATGTTCTCCTCCGGCAGCCCGGTCAGCTGCCGGGCGACCGCCGCGACGTGCGCGGCGCCGGTGACCACGAGGGTCCGCTCCGGCGTGGTCAGCGGCGCGAGCCGCTCCACGGTCGCCTGGAGCAGCGAGGCGCTGGTGCCGGTCAGCGGGTGGAGGAACTTGGGGTGGCCGGCGCGGGACAACGGCCACAACCTTGTGCCGCTGCCACCTGCCGGGATGACCGCATAAAGCATCCGCACATCATGCCCGACGCACCCCCGCCAAGTGGCACGGGTCACCACGGAAGGGCACGAACGGTCACGACCGGGCGCGGCTCCACGCGGCGATGTGCACCTCGGCGCTGGACTCCCAGGTGAACTCCTTGGCCCGGTCGAAGCCGGCCTTCGCCAGCGACAGCCGACGCTGCTCGTCGTCGAGCAGGGCCGCCAGGTCGGTGCCGATCTGCTCCGCGTCCTCCGACGTGTACGCCACGGCGTCGCCGCCCACCTCCGGCAGCGACAGCCGGGGGGTGGTCAGCACCGGAGCGGCGCACGCCATCGCCTCCAGGATCGGCAGCCCGAAACCCTCGCCGTAGGAGGGGTAGGCGGCCACCAGAGCGCCGCCGAGGAAGCCGGGCAGGTCGGCGTAGCGCAGGTAGCCGGGGCGCAGCAGCCGCAGGTGGGACGGGACCTCCGCCACCGCCCGGTCGATGTCGTCGTCGTGCCCCTGCCCACCGGCGATCACCAGGGCCGGCGGGTCGGTCCGATCGGCCACGGCACGGGCCCAGCCGCGGATCAGGTTGGGCACGTTCTTGCGCGGCTCCTTGGCGCCGAGGAAGGCGACGTACGTGCTGTTGCCCAGCCCCAACCGGGCGCGCACGCGGGCCTTCTCCTCCTCGCTCGGGGCGTGGAAGGCGTCGTGATCGACACCGTGGTAGGCCACGTCGATGCGGGTCGGGTCGGCGTCGAGCAGCCGGATCAGCTCGTCGCGGGTGGCCTTGCTGGGCACGATCACCCGGTTGGCGCGGCGCATCGACGTCTTGATGGCGCTGCGGAAGAACGTGCGGCGGGACTTGTCGTAGTGCTCCGGCTCGGTGAAGAACGTCGCGTCGTGCACGGTGACCGTGACCGGCACACCGGCGCGCAGCGGGCAGGTGTAGAAGGGCGAGTGCAGCACGTGCGCGCCGACCTGCTGGGCGAGCAGCGGCAGACCGGTCTGCTCCCAGGCGAGCCGTGCCGGGCGGTGCGCCACGGCGGCCGGCGCGGGGATGATCTCCGCGCCGGGCAGCATCCGGGTGTAACGCTCCAGGTCGGTGCGCAGACTCACCACTGCCAATTCCACCCCCGACCCGCACACCTTGCCGAGGGCACCGAGCAGACCGTCGACGTATCGACCGACGCCACCACGGTCGGCGGGGACACTCGTGGCGTCGATGAGCACGCGGGGCGGGCGACCGGCGGTCACGGGGCGACTCCTTGAAGGTGGGTCTGTGGGGAACAACACTCCGGGGGTAAAGCCTACGCCGGAGTACGGGGCCGACGCTGACTGCGACCCGACGGTACGCCGACTTGTCGTCGTCATCGAGTACGGGCGGCAGAGGCGTATCGTTCGCGCCGATGGCCGACAACATTGCCCGGGTGTTCGCCGACGCGATCGCGTCCGACCCGACCCGACCGCTGCTGACCTGGTACGACGACTCCACCGGTGACCGCACCGAACTCTCCGGCGCCACCCTCGCCAACTGGGTGTCGAAGACCGCCAATCTCCTCGTCGACGAGGTCGGCCTCGCGCCGGGCACACCGGCCGGCGTGCTGCTCCCTCCGCACTGGCAGACCGCCGCCGTGCTGCTGGGCTGCTGGTCGGCCAAGGTGACAGTCGTCGACACGCCGGGCGCGGTGGACGTCCTCTTCGCCGCCGCCGACCGGCTCGACGAGGCCCGGTCCTGGTCCGCCGACGAGCGGTACGCCCTGGGCCTCGCCCCGCTCGCCGCCCCGCTGCGGCAGGTGCCGCCCGGCTTCGCCGACTACGTGGTCGAGGTGCGCGGTCACGGTGACCACTTCACCCCGCAGGCCGGTCCCGGCCCCGCCGACGCGCAGCTGCTCGCCCGCGCCGAGGCACGCGCCGACGAGCTGGGCATCGAGCCCGGTGCCCGCGTGCTGGTCGACGCCGCCCGTCATCCCGACCCGGTCGACTGGCTGCTGGCGCCACTCACCCGGGCCGCCACCGTCGTCCTCTGCGCCAACCTCGACCCGGCCCGCCTGGCCGGCCGCCAGAGCACGGAGAAGGTCACCCACGCCCTCCCCTGACCCGGCCGCCGTGCCCGGTTGGCACCCACCGGACCCGACCCCGACGCCAGCGCGGGCTCCAGCGCAGCACTGGCTTCGGACGCGTCGCGGGCGGGTGGTGAGCCGCCCCGCGGGAACCTTCAGGCGGGCTGCTGGTGTGTGGTCCGGCGTTGGGCGAAGGCGGAGAAGGACTCCAGGGACTCCGGGTTGGCCAGGGCACCCTTGGCGGCGGCCTGGTCGACAGGGGTGCCGGTGAGGATCTTCTTGACCGGCACCTCCAGCTTCTTCGCCGAGAGGGTGCGGGGCACGGCGCGCACCTGGTGGATCTCGTCGGGCACGTGCCGGGGCGAGAGCGCGGTACGCAGTTCGCGGCAGATCTTCTTCCGCAGCGCGTCGTCCAGGGTCAGCCCGTCGGCCAGCACCACGAAGAGCAGCAGCTCGCCGGCACCGCCCTCGTCGTCCTCCAGGTGCACCACCACCGAGTCGACGACCTCGTCGAGGCCCTCGACCACCGAATAGAACTCGGCGGTGCCGAGCCGGACCCCGCCCCGGTTGAGCGTGGCGTCGGAGCGCCCGGTGATCACACAGCCGCCCCGGGAGTTGATGGTGATCCAGTCGCCGTGCCGCCAGACGCCCGGGTAGACGCTGAAGTACGCCTCGGCGTAGCGGGTGCCGTCCGGGTCGTTCCAGAAGCCCACAGGCATGCTCGGCATCGGCTCGGTGATCACCAGCTCGCCCAGCTCGCCGATCACCGGGGTGCCGTCGGCCGAGCGGGCCTCCACCTTGGCGCCCAACGCACGGCAGGCGATCTCACCGGCGTACACCGGCAGCAGCGGCACGCCACCGACGAAGCCTGTGCACACGTCGGTGCCGCCGGACAGCGACTGGAGCTGCACCTGGTCGCCGACGGTCTCGTACACCCAGTGAAAGCCCTCGGCGGGCAGCGGCGCACCTGTGGAACCGACGCCGCGCAGCGCGGACAGGTCCGCGACCTCGCGGGGCACCAGGCCGGCCTTGCGGCAGGCCAGCAGGAAGGGCGCCGAGGTGCCGAAGTACGTGGTGCCGGTCTCCGCCGCCAGCCGCCACAACGCGCCCAGGTCGGGCTCCGCCGGCCGGCCGGGCTCCACCCGGACCCCCGGGTTGCCGTCGAAGAGCACGATGCTCGCGCCCACCGCCGGCCCGGAGACCAGGAAGTTCCACATCATCCAGCCGGTGGTGGTGAACCAGAAGAACCGGTCGGTCGGGCCGAGGTCGTGGTGCAGGGCGAGCATCTTGAGGTGTTCCAGCAGAATGCCGCCGTGGCCGTGCACGATCGGCTTCGGCAGGCCTGTGGTGCCCGAGGAGTAGAGGACGTACAGCGGGTGGTCGAACGGCACCGGCGTGAACGTCAACGGCTCGTCGGTGGGCGCGGCCAGCTCGGCCCAGCTCAGCGCGCCCTCGGGCAGGGGACCGGCCGGGTCGAGGTAGCCGATGCTCACGGTGTGCCGCAGCGACGGCAGGGCGGCCCGGATGGCGGCGACCTCGGCGCGGCGGTCCACCGGCTTGTCGCCGTAGCGGTAGCCGTCCACGGCGACGAGCACGGCCGGCTCGATCTGCTGCCAGCGGTCGGTGACGCTGCGCGTGCCGAACTCGGGCGCGCAGGACGAGAAGATCGCGCCCAGGCTGGCGGTGGCCAGCAGCAGGACGTACGTCTCGGCGATGTTCGGGGCGTACGCCGCCACCCGGTCCCCTGCGGTGACGCCGAGCCGGCGCAGACCGGCCGACACCCGGCGGACCTGCTCGCGCAGCTCCCGGGCGGTGAGGGTGACAGGTGGCCGGGTCTGGCCGTGCGCGATGACCACTGGGTCGTCGTCGGCGCGGCCCGGCATCCGCAGCACGTTCTCGGCGTAGTTGAGGGTGGCGCCGGGGAACCAGCGGGCCCCCGGCATCCCCCGCTCGGCCAGGGTGGCGTTCGGCGGGGTGTGCGCGATCACCTCGAAGTGGTCCCAGATCGAGCGCCAGAACGCGTCCAGGTCGGTGACCGACCACCGCCACAGCGCGTCGTAGTCGGCGAAGTCCAGCCCACGATGCTCCCGCAGCCAGCGCAGGTAGCCGCCGATCCGGGACCGCTCGAGCACGTCCGCCGGCGGCGTCCACAGCACGTCACCCACTGCTCCACCCTCCCCTGGCCCCGCACGACACTGTGAATGGGCCGTGGCGCCATCTTGCCCTACCTCGAAGCGCCATTCTGCGCACCGGGTACGCCGATCGACGCGTGCCCGACCCACACTGCGGCCCGCCCACCCATGTGGTTCAGCCCGCCCGGTGCGCCTGGATGGCGCGGCGGCGGGCCAGGCGGTGCTCGCGCCGGATCTCGGCCTCCCGGTACCGGCGCTCGTCCTCCGGCGTCTCCGGCAGCACCGGTCGGACCGTGCGCGGCGCGCCGCCGACGTCCACGCCGACGAAGACCAGGTACGCCGTGGCCACCCGCACCGGCGCGTCCTCGGCCGAGTCCCACCGCTCGGCGACCACCCGCACGCCCACCTCCATCGACGTCTGCCCGGTCCAGTTCACCTGGGCGTGCGCGTGCACCAGGTCACCGACCCGGACGGCCTCGGAGAAGACGATCTCGTCGATCGCCGCGGTGACCGCCGTCCCGCCGCTGTGCCGGGCGGCGGCGGCACCCGCCACGTCGTCGACGAACTTCATCAGAACCCCGCCGTGGACGGTTCCGTAGAGGTTCACGTCCACCGCGGTCATGATCTTGCTGAGGGTGACGCGGGAGTACGACGTCGGCTTGCCGGTCGGAGCGTCGGAGAGGTGCTCGGTCATGCCGGAAACGGTACGGTGCGCGGATGCGACATCTCTGGAGCTTCCTCGCCGGGTTGGTGGTGGCACCCATCACGTGGGCGCTTGTCACACTCGGGCAGGACGGGTCGAGCCGGACGGTCGACCGCTGGGTGGAGATCGGCACCTTCAACACCGCCAACCTGATCGAGCCGGCCGTGTACCTCGGCGTCGGCGGTGTCCTGCTCGGGCTGCTCGGCACGCTGCGCTTCTCACCGGCGGGCCCGCTGGTGGCCGGGCTGCTGCTGGTCACCCCGTACGTCGGGATGTTCGTGGCGCCCTTCGAGGTGCGCGACGCGATCCCGCAGGAGTGGAAGGTGCTCGGCGACCCGCTGCCGCTGCGGCTGCCGGTGGAGAACGGCACGCTCTTCCTGCTCGGCCTGCTGCTGTTGATGGCGACGTTCAGCGGTCAACGGTGGCGACGGTGGCCGCAGGCGGCGACCGCGCCGGCCCTGACGCCGGCGCCGGCGGACGGGCCGCGTGCCGACGACTTCACCCTCACCGACTGGCCGTCGCCCGAGCCCGCGGAGCGCGACACCGCCCCGCTGACCCTGGGTTACCCGGCCGATTCGACGCCTACCGAACCGCTGCCCCGCCGGGTGGGCGGCGAGTCGCCGTGGTCCGCCCCGCCGCGCGGCCAGTCGCGCCCCGAGGACAACACCACCGAGATCCGCTGATCGTCGGGCGGGCCGGGAGACCCGGCCCGCCCTCTCTCTGATGCGCGGCGACGGCCAGTCCGGGCTCTCTAGTGCACGGCGACGGCCAGGTCCGGGTCGACCGCGCCGAGGGTGGCGCGGGGCACGACCAGCACCATGACCGCGAGCGCTGCGGCCATGCCGCCCGCGATGACGATCGCCATCGGTACGCTTCCCGTGCCGAACAGACCCGCCAGCGGCGCCGACAACGCGCCGACGCCGAACTGCACGGCCCCGAGCAGCGCCGCAGCCGTGCCGGCGGCCTCGCTGTGCCGGCTCATGGCCAGCGCCGGCGCGTTCGGCAGGGCCAGACCCGCCGCGGCGAGCACCAGCCACAGCGACGCGAGCAGGGTGCCGAGACCACCGAAGCCGGTGGCGGTGAACACGATCAGCAGCAACCCGGCGGCCGTTCCGGCGATCAGGGCGCTGATCAGGATCTGCTGCGGGGTGTAGCGCCGCAGCAGCCGGACGTTGAACTGGGTGCCCCCGATCAGGCCGACCGCACCGGCCCCGAAGGCCAGGCCGAACTGCTGCTCGTCGAGGCCGTACTGGTCCTGCAGGACGAACGACGACCCGGAGACGTACGCGAACAGCGACGCCATGGCCAGCCCGGCGACAAGCACCAGACCGACGAACGCCCGGTCGTTGAGCAGCCCTCGGTAGTCGCGCAGGGTCGCGGCCACCCCACCGCGGCGGCGGCGTGAGACCGCGAGGGTCTCCGGGAGTTGCAAAGCCGCCACGACGATCAGCAACGCGCCCAGCACGGCAAGCGCCGCGAAGACACCCCGCCACTCGGTCCAGCGCAGCAGCCCGCTGCCAAGCGTCGGCGCGAGGATCGGGGCCAGCCCCATGACCAGCATCAGGCGCGAGAAGATCCGCGCGAACGAGGCGCCGCTGAACAGGTCGCGGACGACGGCCGTGGCGACCACTGTGGCGGCCGCCACCCCGAGTCCCTGCAGGACGCGCAGCGCGCCGAGCACAGCGATGTTGGGCGCGAAGACGCACAGCACGGAGGCCACGATGTGCGCGGCCAGCCCGGCGAGCAGCGGCAGTCGCCGACCGACCACGTCGGAGAGCGGCCCGACCAGCAACTGGCCCAACGCCAGGCCGATCAGCGTGCCGGTCAACGTCAACTGCACGGCCGTCTCGGTGGTCCGCAGGCCCGCAGTGATGGCAGGCAGCGCCGGCAGGTACATGTCGATGGTCAGTGGGCCGATCGCGATCATCGCGCCCAGCACCAGGACGAGCTGTACCCGTTGACGGTTCGTCATCAGGTCGCCGGGCAGCACCTCTGGCTCCGCGGCGGCTTCCGGGCCGGTCTTCTCCACCAACTGCGTCATCATCTCAATCTCTCTGCGGGTCTTCGGAGGTCACGCGTCAGGCCCGACGGTGGGGAATCGAGGGACGAGGCACGATGGTGCTGGGGTAGGGAAGCGGTTCGGCGAGTCTCCCTTCCCCTAACGTCACACCCCCGTACACCAAGGCGAGTGTGTGCGGACTCACGCAAACGCCGGCCGCCCGTCACGAGTGGCGGTGCGGCTCTCGGGTGGGACCGGGCGATGGCGGCGGGCCCCGCGCCAGGCCGGTTCAGGAATCGCCAACGAGGAGCAGCGCCCGCCCGTCCACGTTCGCCACGCGCCCGGATCCGAGCCGTGACACGGCCTGGTCCCAGATCGCGGCGAGGAATGCCCGCTCGCTCCGTCGCCCCGGCCGGTCCGGTACGCCGGTCACCCCGCCGACCCCGCCGAACAGCACTCCGCCCGCGGTGAACCGGTCGCCGTCCAGCAGTCGAATCGCGGGCCGATCGTGTACGCGGCAATCGTGCTCGCGTTGAAGATCAATGTAATCGTGCAGCTGGAAGCCCCCACGACAGCCGACGAGGCCGCACGGTCGAAATACCTCAGAGCACCCAACGGGATACAGGGCGCGGCCGAGTCGACTGACTCGGCCGCACCCAATCTGAGCGGTAGAACAGCGGCAGTCAGTCCTTGAGGAGCTGCCGCGCCATGACGATCCGCTGCACCTGATTCGTACCCTCGTAGATCTGGGTGAACAACGAGGACATGGCCTCTGAACTGGGAGAATTCATTAGTTCACGACCTACCCCAGGATTTCCCCAGAGCCCTCGCGGAGGTACGTCTGCGACAACGGCCCTCGGTGCGTGACCTCGTCAGCGTGGCACCAACCAACAAGGTCCGGCGCCGATCAGCAGAGCGCCACAATTACACCTCGGCACCCCGGCGCTCTCCGGGCCACTGACGATGCCAGCACTACCCACAGCAACCGCCGAGTCGATGCGGCCCTTCAGCTTGCATCGCCGTGCGGGCCGTGCATCTCCAGCTTGGGGCCAGGCTCAGCTCCGGCCCGGCCCGGCTGTCCGGGCGTGAGGAAGCCCTTCTCGCGCGCCTTTCTCACCCAGGTGCGGACAGTCTCGTAGGGCACGTGCCCACCGCGGACCTCCGACAACTGTCGTACGAGGGCATCGAGGATGCCCCTCCTGTGGCCAGCGGCGTACAGGTCAAGGTATGAACGCGCGACCTGTTCATAGTGGGTCGCCGGGTAACCGGTACGGCCTCGCCGGAGCCGACCACGGCTGGATAGCTCAAGCAGACGTCGCGCGCGAGCGATGTCGGCTGCCTGAACGTGGCCACCTCGACCGCCGTACATGGCATACCAACCAGGTGGTGGATGAACGTTAGGAGGAAGAGCCAAATCACGAACAGCGTGCGCCAGAACAGCGCGAGCCGCGGTGACCATCTTGTCCAGCTCGACCTGTCGCAGCTTGGCAGAAGTTATCCCGCCGCGGCCACCAGATGTTGCGAAGACAACCTTCACAGGGCGCAGGTGCCCATCGCGTTCAGCAAGGCTGAAGTTGACAACGAAGTCTCCGAAGTCGGCCATGAACTCTGGCCACTCGGGGACCAAGTCGTTCAGCCCAGGATCAACCACTAGGCACACAGGCACAGTGCGGACTGTCGACCGAGCCCGCTGTCGAGGAGCCATGACCATCCCATCGAGAACCCGGTGAGTATTAGCGGCGCATCATCGGAAAACTAGCGACTCTGCAGCGACTGCGCCAACCTGGTGACACCAGAGCAGAGAGGTGGCGCTGCAGTGACAGCACGGGTGGTCGGATGGTTCGTTAGTGGAATCAGCGCTGTTGCTGGTGGAGGTCGGCCGGCCCTGCTGGCAGCACTAGCGATCAGCTTCCTTGTACTAACGGCGATGTGCTGGGTGATCGTCGACCACGCCCGAACAGCAAACTTGGTCGCGGTCATCAACGCACTTCGAGGGCGGGCGGTACGTGATCGTCCGAGGCGACAAGAACTTGAGTGACCAGGGGTGAACCTGGGCACCGATGGAGAGGTCCGAGGACTGCACGAGAATCATGCCGTTCACAACACCTCACCGCCCTTGGTTGATGGACCAACTGGCTCCCGGGCGTGCACCCGGACGCCCGTAAGGATCCGGTCGTGCGGCTGCCACGCCTCGGCATAGTCGAGGGTCCCGCATCCGAGGCCGGGCTCCTATGCTGTCTCCGTGGTCGGCTCGCTTGCTGGGTCGGGCAGACCGATGGTCGGCGGCGGTTCTGTCTCCGTCGCGGCAACGGCGAGCTGCCTCTAGTACGGCAGCCGCGCACGGTGGGAGGGGAACTCTTTGAACGGCCTCTTTGACGGTTTCGAGGGGTTCCGGGTTCTGGCTGACGAGGACATCGACCGTGCCCTGAAGTCGGCCGTTGTAGCTGTCGATGCGAACGTTTTGCTCAACCTGTACCGCTATAACACCCGCACCGCGAAGGACCTTCTGGCTGTGCTCGAGAGCTTTGGGGATCGGCTTGTGGTGCCTCACCAGGCCGTCAACGAGTTCCATCGAAACCGGTTGACGGCAGTGGGCAATCCGGAGGGAGCTACTGCAGAGGCACGGGGCGCCCTGGTCAAGAATCGTAAGTCGACCTCGGATGCGCTGGGCCGCTGGGCGAAACAGGTCGCGCTGGACGACACCGAGCTCGTGAGGCTGCGTGCAGCTGTCGACAGGCTCTACGACGATCTCGTTGCGGCTATTGGAGGCGCTGAGCCGGATCGGATCCACGCGGCGACGCCCGCCGCTCACGACCAGATTCTGAGCCGGCTGGCAGGGATGCTCGAGGGCAGAGTGATTTCCCGCCCCTCGGACGAGATCTGGAAGAATTGGATCAGCGAAGGTCAGCGACGGGTGGACGCTCAGTCGCCGCCGGGTTTCCTCGACGCCGACAAAGCTGACCGGCTGCCCGAAGGCGCATCTGGCGACTACCTGGTTTGGGTACAGGCGTGCGAGGCAGCTTGTCAGCGAGGGCTTGACCTCGTCATCGTGACCGGTGATGAGAAGGACGACTGGTGGTGGCGGCACCGGCACGTCGTTGTCGGTCCGCGTCCGGAGCTAACACAGGAGTTCTTCGATCTCAGTGATGGCAGGCGTCTGTTTCTCCTGCGACCCCGAGACCTACTACAACGGTCCCAGACACTGAACGTCGAGGTCAGTCCCGACTCGCTTGCAGACGCCGACCGGACGCGCGAGGAACTCGACCCGGCGGCCCAATGGACGGTCGACACCTTGCGAGAACTTCTCCGCCGCCTAGACCAAGAGGGGCAGGTCCAGGCAGAGGTGATTCGGGTTGCTGCGGAGGCCGGTGGCGTGATCGGCCGAGACGAGGTGTACGAACTGTGCGGCTACGACGACGAACGTATGCTGCGCGGCTTCACTCGACCGACCAAGCGGATCACGGCCGACCTCCAACGAGCCGGGCTGTTGCCGGATAACGTCGCCCCTATGCTCAAGCCGCTATACCCAGACGGGGTTCGTGCCTCAGCGTTCCGCGTGCCGTCGGAGGTTGTCGAGATCCTCGCGTCCTTGGCCGACCCCCTGGCTCGGTCCGAGGATCGCGTCGAAGCAGCCTCGAACCCCTGAGCGGTGCGAGGCTCGCGTCGTGGTGACTCCGCAGCCTTTCAGCTTCGTCGAGGCGCAGAGGCGATCGCTGCCAGGTCGGCCGGCGGCGACCAGGACACCGCCCGGACCCGGTTCCAACAGTCCTCCTTCTTACACCACTCTGTGACGTTGGCTGAACCAGGCGGATCAATGATCACATCACGCACGAGCTGCGTCACGTGGGGCACAGTCGCCTCGATCTGCTCGGGGACCTGCTGCAGGCGCCACACCATGTCCAGGTCGACCTGCCCGCCGAGTCGCTCGACGATCAGCGCCATAACATAGGCAGCCGTCTGCCCCGGATATCCGCCGAGGCGCAGCTTCAGCACCTGTGTCCTAATGCCTTGGAAGAGGATCCCCTTGGCCACGAGGTGTCGGAAGTAGGAGAGAGTCGGGGCGTCCCTCTCGTCGAGCTTGCACTCCAGCGTCCACTCCTGAAAGCACTTCTCGGCGCCGAGACTGACTGTGTGCGGGCGCATCAGGTAGGTCATCTCGTACTTTGCCGCGTCGGTCTTGCTGAACCTCTGGTGCGGCGGGCACTCGCCCTCGAAACGCTTCTTCCGCGCAGCGGTCTGTTGACGGCTTCGTTCGACCTGGTACTGACCCCTGACACGTTCGTAGTACCAGCGGGTCTCGCGCTTGGAGTCAACCCGTGCCGGCGCCCAGGCCACCCTCGACACATGCTCCAGGCCGATGTGGAACGGCCCGTTCGCCTCGAAGTCTGCGGGTCTGATCGCGTTTTGCGAGTTGGCATACCTGGAGATTCGCGGCACGAGTTCGTTGAGAGCAGCCTCCGGGACCACAGTAATCTTGGCCATGACGTGCACACCGTCGAGGCTGTGGTTTGTCGATGCATGGTGCAACGAGGCCGTTGTCTGACCACCGTTGACGATCTGCAGGTCGTGCAGGCGCTTGAGGAAGACGACGCCCTCGCGTCTGTCAACCTCGACGTCGGTCGCGGTGGCGGATATGCCGTTGTTGTAGGCGAGGAAGCGGCCGGGCTGTTCACGGATTGTTGCGTGCATCTCCCTGTTCACCCTGCCGCGGGCCTGGAGGTACGCACGCACGTTGCGTTGAAGGATCCGACTGTGGTGTTTCGCGTACAGGTCGGCCAGCAGCTGACCAGGAATGACCGCCAGAAGACACCGGTAACCGTCTGACTGTTCGGGAGACTCGAGAACCGGGACAGTGTGCCCCATCTCCTCCAGATCGATGACAATCTCCTCCTGCGCGCGGCCGGAGGCGGCGAGCCGATGGAGTCTGGCAATGTCCCAGACCTGGTAGGTGACGGGCAGGCCCACGACCGTGGACTCGTCGATACTTTCCAGGGTGGCGCGACCGTCGGTCAGCAGAAACACGCGGATCCTGCGTAGCTGCGCCCACTCCGCATGGATTCGCTGCGCCATGTCGTAGACGGGAGCAGACTCCTCCTTGAGTTTGTGGAGTCCCTCGTGGCATGCCTGGGCAAAGGCGGTGGCGCGGCGGAAGAGGGCGCCGACCCGCGTTTTGGTGATGGTCTCTCCGGACTTCTCCGTCTCCCTGGTGACCAGGTCGAGAATCGTCCCGTCAGAGCTGATGTTGTACCCGGATATCTCGAGCGCGGGCCGGCCTTGTTGGCGCATGTAACAGACGTCGAGGTCCTCGAGTGATCCGTCGGCGATCAGCCTTTCCGACACCACCCTGACGAACATGTCCCCGACCATCATCTCCGGCTCGGCCGAGAGCCTCTGGTTGACCTCGACGCGAAGATCTTCGGCGAAGGCAGCCAGGTCGGAACTCGTGGTCACTGCGTGGCTCCAAGGTCTGCCGAGGCGAGGTGTTGGACGAGGTCGGTCTGTGGCACAAGATAGTCCCGACACTCTTCAAGGTCGACCGAGTAGGCGACGGCGCTCACCCCGGCGGGCAACTGTCGCCTGGTGATGCTGGGAAACCCAGTACCCACGTGGTAGCAGCGACGGGCGGCGAGTTCGTATCGTTCCCGCTCGTACTGCTCACGGTGGAGGTCGAGCCAACCGGCGTGCAGGAGTCGGTCCTCGAACAACGCGGCGTCCGAGGCGACCGCAGATTCGGCCCGCACAGCATCGACGAGCTCGGGGAGACTGACGCCGATCGTGGCGCTGGTGCGCACGCTCTGGTGCATCAGGACGAGGTACCCGATGCCGTCGGCGTCGAGCTGCGCCTCGTTACTGATTCTGCAGCGTCCCGCGTCCCGGTAGCCGGTGCACTTCACCTCGACAGCCATCCCTGGACGTCGGAAGTCCTGGTCTGCCCGCAACGGGCCGACCCAGGCAGCAACGGCTGCTGGCCCCCACGCTGGGATCGCCAACTCCCGCAGCACCAACAGCTCCCCATACAGTCCCAGCTGCGCCTGCGCAGACAGTCCCGTTCGCAGGCCCGCCGCGAGCATGCGATGCCAGGAGGCCATCCGCCGGACCAATGCTGCGCCTGGGCCATCTGGAGCGGCCGACATGTGCAGCACCAGATCCGCCACGAGAATATTGAACATCTCGGTCTCCACCAGCGACGTTGCGGCGACCCGGATCCTGCGACCCTCGAAGGTGTACCGGAGTTCCGCCGTGTCGGTCAGCCTCGGAGCTTTCGGCGCATCGTGTGCCGCCACGTTCAGGGCGCGGACACGGTCGGGGAAGTCAACCTCCAGGTACACCTCGGCGCTGAGGTCTTTCGTGCGCAGGCGTCGACGCCGCGTACCAGGGCTGCCAGGGGGTGACTCTTGCATCTCCTCGAACAGGCGCGTCACGTCGGCAATGGCGGGGGTCACTCCGTGTCGTCCTCGGGGAGGCCGAGTTCCTGGGCCCGCAGACTCTTGGCAAGGTTCTCGATGAACACACTGTTCGCCTTGTATCGGAGTTTCTTGGCATTGTCGGTCTGTGGAAACGAGATCGCGAAGCCGATGACCAACTCATCCGGTCTTCCGCTTCCCGGGTCCACGCGGTAGAGGACCATCAAACCGTCCCGTGGGGACCTTTCTCGCCGGAGGGCCCTACCACTCGGGCGCTTGACCGCCTTACCACCGTCGGCCTCGGCGCGCGTTCTGGCGACAGCGCGCTCGAACTGGTCCGCCGTCAGTCCGATGGCTTCGTCAGCGGGGTTCACCAGCACACCCACCTCGTAGTCCTGACCCGACACGTACGGCGTGCTGCTCGTGTTGCGCCGCGTCACCCGTCGTACCGTGCTGCCGTCGACCACATCCGTGGTCGGCGCCTTGCCGGCCACCAAGGCGACCGTCCAGTTGACCAGCTCACCCTTTGCCTGCTGGGCGTCGATGTACTCGATCAGAAAGCGAGGGGCCGCCTGGACGTTGCGGGGGGACGCCCTGAAGCCTGCGAGAAAGGCCTTCACCGGTTCTGGCGGCACATTGGTTCGTACGTACCCGTTAGCGCTGTTGACTGTCCCGTCGGGTAGTTGGTCGCAGCCGGCGACGGCCTCGACGAGGTTGTCGAGGAGCTCGCGGTTTGTCTTCGAAGATGCCGTGTCGGTGAGCATCACAAGTGTCTCGGGACGCTCACCAGAGAACGTGAAGGTAAGTGTCGTCGCTGCACGCCGTTTCACAGCTGCCGTGACCTGCAGCTGGCCGATGCCATCCTCGATCTTCAGCCCGACGTCGCGTGGTGTTGCGTTGTTCTCGGCCACCGTGGTGACGACGTCCATGAGTTCCCGGTTCGCGCGTGCGATGTGAACGTAGTAGTCGGTCAACTCCTTCGTGGTGTACAGGCGTGTGACGTCGAGGTAGCCGCTACGGAACCCGAACCACCGGCCCATCTGGAGGAGCGTGTCGTACGCCCGGGAGGCGCGCAGGTAGTAGGAGACCGTGAGTCCCTCGAGGGTGAGCCCGCGTGACAGTTTGTCTCCACCCACGGCGACCACTGTGAGGGGAGCCGATCGGTAGTCGAGGACGTCCTGGGCTGTCCCGTTGATCGCCCTGACGTTCTCCGCCACTTCGGCGAGCACCTCCGGGATAACGCCGAGCGCCTCCGACATCACCACGGGATCTCCGACCGCGTCACCGAGATCGTCCCGAGCGGCAAGTTCGCGGTGCACCGGGACGAAGTCGCGGCGCCAGAGCGTACTCAGTCGCTTCCGGACGGAGTTGCCGAGGCTGCCTCGTTCACCCCAGGTGTCGCGCATTGTAGCCAGGTGCTGTCGCACCTGACTGACCACGGCTGACTGCGTCTCGGTGAAGCGGGTCACGTGAATCAGCATGGAGTTGTGGCCCGCACGGCCACCTGCGCGGGCCGCGCGCACCTTTCGAACTGCGGTTGCCAGCACGAAAGCGTCTATCGCCTCGACCAACGAGGACGGCATCGGCGTCGCCGGCCGGTGCCCGTTCTTGTGACCGTCCGGCATCCAGACCGAGTGGTCCTTGATCTGCTTGATGATGGGCAACGGTTGGCGTACCTCGTCCGAGGTGGGATCCTCGAAACCGAAGACTCGTTCCGGTCCGCAGTAGTTGGACGGTGGCTTGAGGGCGAGAACGAAGCTGTTGGGAAACAGGTCCGGACCGAGCTCGGGATGGTCCGTGGTGTGCGGGATGAAGATGTTGCCGAACGGCGTGGCAGTGTAGGCGACGTACGCCTTGCGGTCGAACATCTTCAGAAGCTGCCGGATGGCCTTGTTGATCGCGGTGGGGTCATGCTCCGGGTCACTGTGAGTCTTGTTGTTGGGCGCCTTCCTGGTGTCGATTGAGGCATCATCGGCCTCGTCGTCGACGAGTAGGAGCGGAAGCTCGGCCAGCGCCTGGTCCTTGGTGAAGTTCTCCAACCAGGCGGCGAGGTTCTCGAGGATGCTCTTGTACTTCTTGACCACGATGAGCACTCGGTTCTTGCGCAGGTCGACCGCCGTCGTGAGGGCGACGTTGCGCTTGAAGTCGGACTCGGTGGTCGTGAGCGGGAACACCTGCACCGGCGGGTGCAGTCCCAGGAGACCCACACCAATGTCGCCGAGTCCGGCACCGTCGGCACGGTGGCGGGTCACCCTGGTGTTGAAGCCCAGGAACTCCAGGTCGAGGCGGGCCTGCGTCTGGTTGCGCAGGCTCTCGTTACGGCCGGCGAGAACGATCACGAGGTGGTAGCCGGCATCCACGGCCTTACATATGACGCCCGTGTAGTTGGCCGTCTTTCCGGACTGGACCTGCCCGTAGACCAACCCGTAGGTCGACCACGACCCAGGGCGTCCTGGGTCCTCGAGTCTGTCCATCACGAGGTCAGTGGCCTCGTGTAGTGCCTCGACGGGCTGTGGTTTCCAGCCGGCGCGGGTTGTCAGCCACTTGCGGTAGCGTTCCCAGTAGTCAAAGGCAATCTTGTCACGCCGCGCCGCGTACCAGGGTTCGTGCTGGTCCGAGTTGAGAACTGCGACCGGACGGGGCACCCAGACGTCGAAGCGCTCCTCGAGCCGAGTCGCGAGTTCGTCAACGTTGACGAACCCGACAGCGCTGGCGACCTCCGCGGCAAAGGTGGCAACCTGTCTGAGCTTGTCGGCCGTCCGTTCGGTGCGCGGCGTGTTGAGCAGAGCGTTCTCGCTGATGCCGAGCGCCATGTCGAAAGCGTCGATCACGAGCTTGGTGCTCCTTCGCTATCCAGGACCTCGGCCAGCACGTCCGGGAACCGATTGAAGGGTTCCGTGGACTTGAGCGCCTGCAGGAATGCCTCCCGGGAAGTCGGCTGGGCTGGCAGCTTCGCAACGGCTGCCCGCAGGAGCAGGGCCACCTCCTCACGCTCGGCAGCCTCGAGAGGAGCCTGCGGAACGCGTTCGGGGGAGCTGCTGGTGTCCGCCGCTATGAGCCCGACCGGCACAGTCTCCTCGATCAGGCGCAGCAGCGGCCGTACGGCGTCGGGAGCGTCGGCGAGTGCTGCGACGACGACAGGATGCTCTCTGTTGATCCTGTAACCAGTACGACCGCGCCGCTCGTGCTGCTGCCACACGAAGACCAGCCGGTCCCTACCACCACGTCGGTCCCCGCCCGAGCCCCTGTGGCGAAACACCTGTTCCGATCGGGAACGGGCAAGTGTGGCGATTTCGGCGAGCCTGTCACGCAGGTGCGCAGGCGGGATGACCTTGGCCTTCCGTACGTCGACCTGCCAGGAGTGATCGTCCTCGGTGCCGATGTCTACGGAGATCCGGGCCAGTTGGGTTGGATGGGTCTGGCGCAGGCCGGGCATCCCGAGCCAGCCGCCGAGAGTGATCAGCCGCTGCCGGCGGTAGACGTAGAAGCCCTGGTGCCGGATCCAGCCGGACGAGCCAGCCGCGTTCCTGCTCGCACTCTCGAGAATGCGGGAAGGGTGCGGTAGGACGAACGGAGTGACGGTCACAACCCCGCTCCCACTGTGGATCGACTCGGTGCCCATGTCCTGAGTTGCCGCGTGGTCACGCAGGAATGGGTCCCATCCCGTGACGGGCTGACCGCCCACGTGCAGACTCAGAGAGCCGCGGCTGAGGTGCCGGCCGAAGACGGCTCCGAGATGAGTTCGCACCTTCGTCATACGGTTGACCAGCACACTTCCGGTGCCGCAGTGGTCCAAGTTTCTCCAGAGCACCATCGTGCCGTGATTCCGGAAGTTCAACTGTCGGACAACCGACATGGCCTCTTCGTCAAGACTGTCGCGCAGGTACCACCCGTTACGTCGCCGGACATGGTCCATGTCCCATTCACGGCACGCTGTCCGGCCGTCGGACGACCGGCTGATGACGGTCAGGCGGCGAGCCTGCGAGAAAGAGGCGGTCTTCAGGCCGAGGCCGAAACGTCCGAGATCAGCCGGATGGCGTTGCACCCAAGGCCCGTGCGTCCCAAGGTGCATCGCCTCGTGGAGCTGCGCCTCAGTCATACCCCTGCCGTCGTCGACAATCGCCACCCATCCTCCGGTCGCGTCGGCGTTGTACTCGATGCCGACCGTGACGGCCTCGGCCGTGACACTGTTGTCCACGAGGTCGGCAATCGCGTCCGGCAGGTCGTAACCAAGCGCCCTGAGCGACTCGATCAACGCTGCGGCCTGAGGCGGGGCGTGCTGGTCGCTTGGCTCGGCGGTCATCGGCGCCCTTCCCCTCGATAACGGTGAGACAGCATACGACCTCACTGCGGATCCCGCCGGTACGACAGATCGACCGGGAACCCCTCCCCGACTTGCCTGACATCGTCGAGCCTTTGCCGTGTGGATCTCTCCCGGGCAGGCCGCTAGGATACCGGCACGGTCTCGAACTGACGCGTGGTGACTTCCGCTTCCGGCAGGTCATCAAGTAGCGTTGCTGGAATCGAGTAGTACAGGTGTACGCCCTGCGTGACGTGGGGTATTCGCGAGGGGGGACGACTGCCGGGTGTCCACCTACGGCGTCAAGCTGCAGCGTAGCGACGATCTACGGCTCGTTCCACATCCCGACGGCTGCACCACCGAGACATTCGTCGACTGGTGCCAGGGTGAGAAGGCCAGAGGTCGCCCCCTCGCCGTGGACCTCTTCTCCGGCGCCGGCGGCCTGAGCCTCGGACTGACCAACGCGGGATGGACAGTCGCCGCTGCAGTCGATCACGACGAGAAGGCCCTCGCAACCCACCGGGCGAACTTCCCAGGGCTCGCTCTCGACGTCGACCTTGGGGATGCCGCCGCCCGACGCGGACTGATCCGGCTACTGAAGAGGGTTGACATTGACCTGGTGGCCGGAGGGCCGCCCTGCCAGCCGTTCAGCCGTGCCGGACGCAGCAAGATCCGCAGTCTGGTTGAAGCCGGCGTCCGGGACGAGGTCGACCACCGCAAGGAACTGTGGCGGTCCTTCGTGGAGGTTGTCCTTCGGGTCCGGCCTCGCGCAGTGTTGATGGAAAACGTCCCCGACATGGCGCTCGGGGATGAACTGTTCGTTGTCCGCTCCATCGTGAACACGCTGGAGAAGGACGGATACCGCACACAGGTGCGGTTGGTCGATGCGTGGCGCTTCGGCGTCCCGCAACACCGCCAACGCCTCATCGTTCTGGCTCGCCGCGACGACGGAGCGTTCACCTGGCCGGAGGAGACCGACTCACCCACGAAACTGCGCGAGGCAATCTCGGATTTGCCCGAACTGGGTCTGACCACCGGCGGTCGCGTCATGGCCTACGAGGGATCCAGCAGCGAGTACTCGATCGCCATGCGCGACGGAGCTCCGTCCGGACTGGTGTACGACCACATGACCCGTCCGGTACGGGACGATGACCGAGAAGTCTTCGCACTCATGGACTCCCGAACTCTGTACTCGGACATCGATCCCAAGCTACGCCGCTACAAGGCCGACACCTTCGACGACAAGTACAAGCGGCTCGGCTGGGGCGATCTCAGCCGGTCGATCACCGCACACATCGCCAAGGACGGTTACTGGTACATCCACCCGGAGGAACACCGTACGCTCACTGTTCGTGAGGCAGCCCGCATCCAGACCTTCCCGGACCGGTTCCGGTTCGCGGGTACGCGTAGCGACGCGTTTCGTCAGATCGGCAACGCCGTGCCGCCACTGCTCGGCAAGGCCGCCGCGCTGGCGGTTACACCGCGCGAGGACCTACCCCTTCCCAGCACTGACAGGGACCTCGGGCCCGTGCGGAAGCGGTTGGCTCAGTGGGCGACACTGCAACGCAGTAGCCAACACTGGTATCTGTTTCCGTCGGACCAGATGTCTCCGACACTCGCCGCGTTGGTCGCGATGTGCCGGGGCCAGACGGGCCTCGGCGCTGCACTCGAAACAGTAAGAGGCCTCACCAACCTCACGCCGGTTCACCTCGAAGCGATATCCCGCCACCCGGACGCCACCTCGCGGCTACGACGGGCCGCGGAGCGACTATCGACCGTGATCAGCGAACTCGACGACTGCGACGATCCTGCCGAGATCGCTGAGAAGGCACGCCTCCAAGCTGCGGAGACCGAACTGTTCCGGCTCCTGCTCGGTGAGGACCGACTACTGCCGAATCAGGCCACGGTCAGAGTCGCAGACCGCGTACTCAGCACCGGCTCCGGCGGGTCGAACCTCCGTACCCGGGGCCGCCTTGATCTCGCCCTTCTGGTTGGTTCCGGTCAGCATGCGCCTGGACGCATGGCCGCGGTCAGACTTGTGGGTGCCAACTTCTGCAAGGCGGATCAGTCGTCGTCGGCCTGCGGCAGCTGCCCGTTGCGAGGACACTGCGACGTGGGTTCTCTGTCTACGTCAGCTGTTCGGCAGGCTCGCGCCACCCGTGCGGCAGCCGCCGCCGGGTCCTGACGTACCTCGCACTCACGGACTCTGATCACCGACCAACCGGCAGCAGTCAGTGCCTCGTCGTTGCGGCGGTCTCGCTCAACGTTGGTCCGTAGTTTAGTCCGCCAGCGATCGGCGTTCGGCCCTCTGAACTTCTTGGGTCCGTGTTGAGGACAGTCGTGCCAGAAACAGCCGTCAACGAAGACGGCCACTCTGTGACGCGGCATGACGAAGTCTGGCCGGCATCCGGCCAGGCGACGTCTCAGCCGGAAACGGAGGCCGAGCGCGTGAACCGCTCGTCGGAGTGTCAGCTCCGGAGCGGTGTCCTCCGTCCGGCGCCCCCTCAGATGCGCACCCGCAGACGTTGCTACCCAGTCACGCCGGTCAGGCTTAACTCCCGAGTGAGGCTTCGCGGGGCCGCCAACCGGCAAGTTGTTACTTTGCGACTCTCGCCGAGATTCATCAGGGGCTTCAGTCCTCATCAGCATCGAACCAGCTCTCGTTGTGTTCGACGTCCAGCAGGCTGGGGGAACGCAGCCAGGGTACGGCGCGGCGGGGACAGCGTTGTGCGCACGCGCAGCGCTGGGCTAGGAGCGACGCTCCTCCCCCGTCTAGCGATGTCAAGCCCCCAAGGATTCTCAAGAGAGAGGGCACGCAAGCACAACCGTCAGCCGTACTTGCCGAGGTTGGGGGCTGTGACACCGCTCGCGCCGGGGGCGGATGCTGCTCCTGCGCCCCCACTGCTAAGGCCGCTTACGCAGCGCCGCCCTCGATCGCACTACCCCGACACGGCACCTCCGTCCACTCGCAGGTTCCCGTGGGAGCTGGCCTGCAATGGGGTCTTCCGAGTCAAAGTTCGACGGGTCCTCCTGCCCCGTCGAGATGCCGGAGGACCCGGCCGTACCAGGTGGTGGTTTTGTCCCGGCGGCCGCCTGGTCGCAGCGATCGGTATCCGGTCCATGCGGCGAGGTCCGCAATCTGGACCCACTGGCTCGTATTGGCGTGCCGGAAGAAGGGGTCCTCGATGAGGGCACGGCTGCCGTTGGCGAGGGCGCGGTGTGCGCGGTTGTAGCCGCCGTTGGTGCCGTCACCGTCCAGGACGACGGCGCCGAAGGCGGCAGCTTCGTGGAGGTCGGCGTCAAGCTTCGCGATCATGCAGCGGTAGAGGTCCTGCTTGTCGCGTTCGAAGTTGCGTCCTCGGGCGTTGGTACGGCGATAGACGCTGCCGAGCGTGATTCCCGGCAGAGCAGCTATCGCGGTCAAACACTCCTCGATGACATTCAGACCTTTCCCAGCCGTCCTGCCGGCAGGATCCTTCACCCAGGCCCCCCGACCGCCTGCCAGCTCGGTGGCATGCAGCCGAATGTCGGCGGGGATGCCGTGGCGGCGGAAGACCGCAGCGCGGAACCGTAACCATCGTTGGGTCGCGCCAGCCCACTGTGCTGGGTCGATCCGGATCCAGCTGAACGTGGTCAGGCCGTGGGCTTCGCTACCGGAGTCGTCGACGTAGAAGAGGGCGAAGTTGGTGCCGGTGGTGGTCAAGCTGGCTCGCTCCGAACAGGGTGACGTGACGGTGGTTGAGGGGTGGTCAGCGCTCGGAGCTGTGCGCTTCGAGCCACGTGTCAATGTCGCGCCTGCGGTAGCGGCGGTACTTCCCGACCTTGTACGACTTGGGCCCATTGCCCTTGTAGTTCATGTAGTACAAGGTTTGGGGCTGGACGCCCAGGTACCGGGCGGCTTCTTCGTGGGTCCACATGCCCGTCGACTCTTCTCGCATCATCAACTCACTTGCTTGTTTAGCAAGTAGATCCGCTCTACTTGCTGATGGGGCAAGTAATATGACCGGCAGGCTTGCAACTTGTCAACAGGGCGAGTAAAACTTACGAACATGACAAGTGAGCAGCTCGGCGACGAGGCCACCCCGGGCGAGGTGGTGCGTCTACGCCTCAAGGAGATCCGGAAGAAGCGCCGACTGAACCCGGACAAGGCTGCCGAGCTGTACGGCGATCCGGCGATGTCGACGACTGTGTTGATGAACATCGAGGCGGGGCGCCGCCGGACTCCGGTTACCGTTGACGAGCTGATGCGCTTCGCCTACGCGCTGGACGTTCCGCCAGAGGCTTTGCTGGTTCCCGGTGCCGACCGACGGGTGCAGGTCACACCCGGTGTGGTGGTCGACTCGATTCGGCTGCTGCGGTGGATGCGCGGCGAGGAAGCTCTCGACGGCACTGACGCGGCGCACTACGAGGCGACGGCAGCTGAATCAGTAGAGCCATCCGGGCGTGGCATCCCGCAACAGCTACGCGACGAGTTCCTGACCAGGGCGCAGGCCGCGTTCGACGGCTTCTTCGCCGACAGCGACGAGATTCGCCGCAAGACGCGCCAGCAGGTCCGCGAGGTACTGGGCGAAGTCCGCACCGCCGCCGCCGACGGCGCACCCACTGAGGAGCTACTCGCGATGATCGACGGCTTCCTCGACCGGCTGGAGTAATCACCCGGCGCCACCGCTTCACTGCTTCTGACAGACCACTCGTGACCTGCGGCTTGGTCACGAGCCGATAGCCCGTACCCCGACAATCCGCGGCGCGCCACTCGCACCGACAGCCGATACCGCACACCCTTCAGCCCGCAGCCTGGTCCGGCCGCCGGGGCGATACCCCCTGTCCTCAACCCGCTCGCTGTACACGAGCCGGGGCGATGACGTGCGCCCCGACGCCGGCCGGCTTCGCAATGCACCAAGGAGTTCCCCTCATGGCACGAGCATGGATCAAGCCCAGCGCCGACGGTCCCGGCTACACCTGCTTCTGGATGGATCCAGACCACCGGCAACGACAGAAGACCTTCCGGCGCAAGATCGACGCAGAGAACTTCCGCACCCGCAAGGAGCGCGAACTCGACACCGGCACGTACCTGGAGACCGAGCGAGGCGCCGAAACCGTCGCGACGCTGTTCGAACGGTGGGCCACCACACGCGGCCTGGAGAACTCCAGCGTCCGGCAGTACCGCAGCATGCTCAACCAGGCGGTCCGGCCATACTTCAAGGCCAGGACGACCGGGGCGCTCAAGCTCGCCGACATCCAGGCGTGGATCTTGTGGATGCGCGACACCAAGAAGTACCAACCGCAGACCATCCAGACCCGGTTCGGGTACCTCAGCTCGGCGCTGCAGTGGGCGGTCGACAACGACGAACTCGGCCGCAACCCGGCCAAGCGGGCCAAACTCCCCGGTCGCCGCGCCAATGTACGCCGCGTGGTGAAAGAGAAGATCGTCGTCCCGACACGCGTCGAGATCGAAGCGCTCATCGCTGCCTTCGACCCCCGATACGCCGCGGTGGCATGGCTGATGGCTGGCTGCGGGCTACGCGTCGCTGAGGCGATGGGCCTTTGTCGCGACCAGATCGACTTCCGCCGGGGACTGCTGCACGTCAACCGGCAAATCACCGAGGACGGCGAAAGCGACAGTGGCAAGAACGCCGGCCTGCATCTCAAGATGTACACCAAGCACCGCGATGCCGAGTCCCCCGGCCGGGCCGTGCCGCTTCCCAAGGTCGTCGCCGCGGTCCTACGGGCACACCTGAAGAAGTTCGGCACCCTCGCGTGGCAGAGCAGCCAGGGTCAGGTCCACCTGCTCTTTCCCAACCACAGCCGGACCGGCCTGCTGTACCAGTACTACTTCCGCAACCAGATCTGGCAGCTGGCACTCACGGAGTCGAAGGTGTCGTTCACCAAGACCCACGCGCTGCGGCACTTCTTCGCCTCCTCGATGCTCGGCAACGGGGTGCCGATCACCGACCTCGCGGTCTGGTTGGGCCACAGTAATTCCAAGGTCACTGACGAGTACTACGGCCACCTCATGCCCGAAGCGCCCGAACGCGGCAGAACCGCCATCGACACCGCAATGGCCACCCCGCCAACGAATAAGGCTGCTGTTCAGACGGACCAGCCGGCCGTCGTCACTTCGTTGCGTGATTCCTCAGGACCACGGTGACCAGCCAGCGACGGCGACCCGAACACAGCAGGACCTGCCGATCCACAAACGTGGGGCAGGTCCGCCTTCCGACCGTAGCACCCGCTGACCGCGCCCAGGTTCCGCCCGGCAGCACCCCCGGTGTAGCGGCCTGCCTCCGCGCCGCTTCGTCGTTGACGTTGACCTGCTCTCGGGCGGGAGGCCGCGGGTGCGGTTGCTGGCCCTCGATCCTGACCGGCCGCGGCTCGCCCCGCAAGGCCCACCGGCGCAGCCGCCTCTGAGCGTCGTACGGAGCGTGGGTGGGCCTGTGCGGGGCTGCGCCGATCGGCCGGCCGGGCGGATCGGGCCAGCACCGCCCACCCGGCCGTTCCCGCGCCGAGTAGGGCGTCCTTGTGGTCTTGGAAAGGACGTTCTCTGTTATGACGACCACTCTGTTGTCCCGACCCGTACCGGACGAGCTCGGCGTCGCCGAGGTCACCGCCCTCGCGGACCCTGCGAGCCTGCTGGTCCGGGCCCAGTACCTTGACCCCCGTGAGCTGGTCGATAACCCACGCAACCTGCGTACGGACGTCGGTGACCTGAGCGATCTGACCGCCTCGATGGCGGTCGTGGGAGTTCTCTGCCCGTTGGTGGTCATTCCGGTGCCGGAGCAGCCGGATGCGTTCCAGTTGATCATCGGGCATCGCCGAAAGTACGCGGCGATCGAGCTCGGCATGGAGCAGGTGCCGGTGTGGGTCGCCTCCGACGAGGGCGCGGCGGCGCAGATCGTTGCGCAGCTCGCCGAGAACGGCCACCGGGTGGGGCTGACTCCTACGGAGGAGGCTGAGGCGTTTCACCAGCTGACGTTGCTGGACTGGTCGCCCGAGCAGATTGCCACGGTGCGGGCGATCCCGGCGGCGAGGGTGAAGCAGACCTTGAAGCTGCGGGAGTTGCCGCAGGCGGCGCGCGGCGCGGCCGACGCCGGCACCCTGACGCTGGAGGATGCCTCTGCGCTCACCGAGTTCACCGAGGATCCGGCTGCCCTGGATCGAATCCTGAAGGGCACCGGGTCGAGTTGGGGATTCCGGCACGCCATCGCCGCCGAGCGCTCGAAGCGGACCTTCGCGGCGGCGAAGGAGCGGGCGAAGGCGGAGTTGGTGCTCGCCGGGGTGAAGGTGACGTCGAAGCCGAAGGGCTACCCCTACAGCGGTACGGCCGTGGCCGCCACGCAGCTCGCCGACGCCAACGGCAACCCGCTTGACCCAGAGATGTTTCCCACGTTGGCGGGGCTCGCAGCGTTCGTTGAGAAGATCGGCGACCATGCCCAGACGACTTTCTACTGTGCGGAGCCGGACCGGTATGGCTACCAGCGCCTGAGCTACGGCAGTCGTCGGGGCGTCACGGAAGAGGAACGTGCCCGCCGGGAGGCAGCCGAGCAGGCCCGCGCCGAGTACCTCGCTGGTCTGACAGTCGCGGCGGAGGTGCGGCGGGAGTTCTACCGCACCGCATACGGGTCGGCGCGGGCGGTGAAGCGCCTCTTCCTGGAGGCGCTTCGGGCAACCGTCGTGGGCGGGTTGCGGTTCCGCGACGTCGACGGCCTGTACGCCACTCTCGGTGGCGTCGATGGTGCCGCTGCCGTGGTGGCTCGGGAGGACAAGTTGCGTCGCTGCCTGGTGGCGCAGTGGATCTGCGTCCAGGAACGCAACCTCGGCTACGCGGCCCGCGACGAGACGTGGGCGTTGGATGACGAGGCGGCGGTGGCGTGGCTCGACCAGCTCGTCGCCGACGGCTACACCCTCTCCGAGGCGGAGACGACGCTGCGGGATTCGCTCGGCCGTGACCCGCAGGACGAGCTGCCCAACGACGAAGACACCGACGAGTCCACGGCCGCAGACGCCGAGGATCCAGATTTCGGCGATGTCGATGCGGAGACCGAGCAGGCCGACGGCCTCGCTGCGGACGACGACGTGCTCGCCGCACCGCACACCGCGCAGGAGCCCGAGCCCGAGGCGACGGAACCCGAGGCAACGGGCCCCGAGGCCGATGACCTCTCGGACGCCGATGAACTGGCGGACGTCGAGAAGCAGACGTTTGACGACGGACCCGTAAGCGGCAAGTCCTGATCTGAAAATCCGCTATCGGCGGGGGTCCACGCACTGCGCGTAGGCCCCCGCCGACTCGCGTGCCAACCCGACTCCGCAGCGGAGCGAGGTCACTCACCGCGCCAGCTCTCGACATTTCCGATTGGAGCCCCGTGTCCACTGACGCCGACTTGGTGTCCGAGGTCGATGACCCTAAGCGCCGTCTGGCGCTGATCCGCCAGCGGGAGATCCTGCTGGCGTTCGAGGAGTACGGACCTGGCTATCACCGGGTCACCGGTGACGGCTGCCGGTACGTCGCCGAGATCGTCAACGCCACCCCCGCCGAGTGGGAGTGGATCTACGCCCATGCCCGGACCCATCCCGAGGTGCTGATTCAGGCTGGGCCGGCCCGAAACCCCGCGCGATGGCGAGAGCTGCGCCGCGAGCAGGGCGAAGTGGCGTTCCGCGCCGCCGACGCCGCGTTCACCGCCGGCGACACCGCCGGCGCCCTGGACCACCTCGACGAGGCCCGCGCGCTCGGCACCCTCGGGCCCGAGCAGTGGGAGCGACTACGCCTGGCCGTCATGACCGCCGCTAACGCCGGCCGCTGACCCCCTCAACGAACTCCCCATCTCCAGACTCTTCTCGAAGGGATCCATCCCTCATGTCTTCGATGATCACTGTTCCGGCGCACCGCAACGTCGACCTCGACCAGCTACGCCACATGCTCACCGACCAGTCCACCCGCGCCATGGACGTCAAGGCCGGCGCCGGACGGATGCGCGCCGTCGCCGGCAACCTCGTCCTGGACGGCACCGAGCCGCAGCTCGGCCCGGAGGGGGTGACGATGACCGCCGGCACGTACACAGTCAACGATGTCGCCACCGCCGGCCTCGCCGACAAGCTCGGCATCCCCGTCGCGTACCTCCGGCGTCTCGCCGCCGAACACCCCGACCTGTTCGACGACAACGTCAACGGCTGGCTTGCCCGCGACCCCCGCAACTTCCTCATCCGCTGCCTGCGCAACGACACCGGCGGCGGCATCGTGCGGGCGGTTCTGTCCGACCGGTACCACCGCATCGACAACCTCGACGTACTCTTCGCCGCCCTCGACGGGATCCGGCGCGCGAACGTGCGGGTCCAGTTCGCCGGATGCGACCTGACCGACCGGCGGATGTACCTGCGGGTCTACTCCCCTCAGGTGCAGGTCGCCGCGCCCCGCCTGCTGGCCCGCTACCGGTCCCCGTTCGACGGGCGGGCCGGCTCCGAACTACCGATCGTCTCAGCCGGATTCCTGATCTCGAACTCCGAGACCGGGGCAGGTGCGTTCAGCATCGCCCCGTGGGTGCGCTTCGAGGTCTGCCGCAACGGCATGGTCATCCGCCGCAACGCCCTGCGTCGTACCCACATCGGCTCCCGCATGACCGGCGGAGACGGGGTCGTCACCGCCTCCGAGGAAACCACCCGCCGCACCCTCGACCTGATCACCTCCCGCACCACCGACGCGGTCACCGCCTTCCTCGACGCCGACTACATCGCCGAGGTCCTGCGCGAGCTCGACACCGCCGCCGGCACCCCCATCACCGACCCCAACACCACACTCAAGATCGTCGGGCAGCGGCTGCGCTACAGCGAGGACCAGCAACGCGACATCCTCGCCCACTTCATCGCTGGCGCCGACCCCACCGCCGGTGGGGTCATGCACGCCGTCACCTCCGTCGCCCAGACCCTTTCCGACGCTGACGCCGCCCACGGTCTCGAGGCCACGGCCGTCCAGGCCCTGCACCTCGCCGCCACCACCGCCTGAAACCACCTCTCTCGCACATTCGCGCGCCCGGACCCATTCGCAGGTCCGGGCGCGCCGTGTACTCGCCCAGGAGCCGCCCTCATGAACCACACATCTCCTCGCCCCCGATCCGACGATGCCCGACAGCAGGACACGGAGCCGTTCGTGATCATGGATTGGATACAGTTCCGTCTCGCCGTCGGCGCGGCTCTGGCGCACCGTCCTGCCCGCGTCGACCAGATCCTCTTCACCACGGACGGACCTGCGCTGCTCACCGTGGTCGGCGACGACGGGCCCGTGTATCAGCTGACCTACGACGTCAACCGGGCGCGTACGTGGGTCATCGCTGTCTGGGCACCCGGCGGTGTCCTGCGGCCGGTTCGCGGCGCGGCCTGCGATCAGGTCGGGTTCCGTCTCGCGGGAGGCCACCCGTATCTGGTCTACGAACTCCTCGCCCTCGCCCACCACCCGATGACCATCGTCCGCGGCACCCCGGCCGACTTCCCCGCCCAGGAGCCGCGGTGACTCCCCTCGACAGCTACTGCGGCGCCGTTGGCGAGAGGGGGCGGGGCCGGTGAGCGTCGACCTGGAGGCCGTCGCGCACCTGGCGAGCCGGGACCGGCGACTGGCCCGCCAGGTCCTCTACGCCCAGCAGGCCCAGGCCGCCGAGGAAGCGAGGATCGCCGCCGCTGACGCCGCGATGCAGCGTCAGCTCCAGGCAGCAGAGCGGCAGCAGCACCTCGCCGCCCAGACCCGCGCCACCCAGCGCCGCGAGGCCGAGGAGAGAGCCGCCAATCGGCGGGCCCGCCGCGAGGCCCGCACCCGCACCGCCCGGCAGCGGGCAGCGCGCTGGCGGCACCAAGCCGCTTCCCACCTCGCGTACGTGCGGGGGCACGCCGACGACGTCTACGCCGCCACCATGTACATGCTGGCTGTCTGTGGCGCCGTCTACGGACAGATCACCGCCGCGCAAGCTCGGGGCTGGCCGATGCTCGCTGGGATCGTCGTCGCCGTCGCGATCGAGGGTCTGGCACTGGTTATGGCGCTGACCGCGCAGAAGATGCGCCTCGCCGGGGAAGCCGCCCGCACCCCGCGCGCCCTGACCTGGCTCTGCGCCGCTACCGCCGCCGGCATTAACTACCTCGGCCACCAACATGCCAGCCGCGTCGGCGCCGGACTCCTTGCCGTCCTGTCCCTCGCCGGGATCGTAGTCTGGGAGATCCGCAGCGGCGCCCGACACCGCGTCGAACTGCGCCGCCGCAGGCTCCTACCCGATCCGCCGGCCGCGTTCGGCTGGCGCCGCTGGCTCCGATACCTGCCCAGCACCGCCGCAGCCTGGTCCGTCGATGTCCGCGACCGCGTCAGCCCTCGCGCCGCCTACCTGCTGCGGAGGGCCGCAGCCGAACGACAGGCCCGGCGGACCGCCGCGAGGCGCAACCAGGTCCGCCGGCTGGCACGCCGCACGGCCCGCGCCGCCGCACGGCGGGGTGACACCGGCGCGGTCCTCGCATCTCTGACCTGGCTCGCCGAACACGGCACCAGCCGCCCGGTCCCCGCCCTACCCCACCCACAGATCCACCATGAGACAGGACAGGTCCCGGACCAGTCCTCATCACCACAGGACCGCGCCTGCACCGAGCCGGACCCCACGTCTGCTTCAGGGCAAGCATTCCCGGCGCAGGACCGGACCCGGCCGGCCCCGGACTCTGCGCTATCCGCAGGGTCAGACCCGGCAGCGCGGATGGCCCCGGCGCAAGACCGGACCGCGGTCGACAGGGACCGCAGTGAACAGGACCACGGCCACGATCTCCCGGACCAGGTCAACGCCGAGTGGTCTTCGCAGCGGACCTCCACCTCGCCCTCGATTTCCAGGGACACCGTCGCAGCATCGACCGTCGAGGCGGACGACCGGGTCGGGGTCCGGAGCATCGGCGACAGCGGACCGGCTCCGCGCGAGATGCCCTCGCGGGACGGGGCCGACCGGCTACGGCCACGGCCGATCCCCGACGTTAGGGACCTGATGGACCCCGGGCGTCGAGTCGCGGACCGCCTGAGCGCTCACGGCGTGACGCTGTCCCGGTCGGTCCTGATCAAAGGGCTACGCACCGATGGGGTCCGCGTTTCTACCGACCGCGCCACGGCGCTCCTCGCGGCGCTCAGGGCCGACGGACCGATCAACGACGCGGCAGTCCTCCCGTCACCGCAGGACTAGGCAAGCCCTTGGTCCCCGGCGCCCGGCCAGCGTCTCGCCGACCGACGCCTCTCACCCTCCACGCGGCCCAGAGCGATGCCCGCCGCCGCGACAGCACGAAGTCCCCAAACAGCCTCCAGGAGAAGCACTGCGATGCCCGACCTTCACCCCACTTCGACCAGACCGGAAGGGCTCCCGATGAGCGGCCACATCCGCCACCCCCACGACCCGCGCCAGTCGGTGTGCGGCGTACCCGCCGCCGACGTCCGTCGATGGGAGACCGAAGCCCCACCTCGCACCGGCTACACCTGCGCAGACTGCTACACCCTGCTCCCCGAAGCCGCCCGACCCGACGACGCCAACCACCGGCCCGACGACCTCGCCCTCATCGACACCCTGCGTCAGATCGTCGCCAACCGGCAACACGCCAAGATCAACGGCGTCTTGGTTGACCTGTGGTCAGCCAGCGTCACCATCCTCATCTGGGACCGGCTCCGCCCCGACAACCAACAACGACTGCTCACCCTGCCGCCGCACGAGCTGATCCTTCGCTGCATAGCCATCTACACCCGCCTCACCGAGAAGGGAAACAGCCGGTGACCGGCGGCCGACCAGAGCAGTGGTTCCACTTCGGGCCATGGGTCTTCGACATCGACGCAGCCAAGGCTCTGATCGCCTCGGCACCCCGGGACACCCTGCCCCTCGACGTCACCACCTGGTCGACCGCGTACGGCCTACTGACGGCATACGGGTTCCAGCGCAGAGTCATGTACGCCAACTCTGCAGAGGCCGGGACGCGGAGCACTCGGGACACTGCGCCAGCGGGCATGCCCGGCGACCCGCGTCTGCCATTAACTGCGAGTAGTCGATCGCCGTGGGCTGGCGCCCGAATCGCGGCATGAGAGTGCACCGACTCGCTCGTTGATCGCGACGTTGTGGTTCGGCGTCAGAGAGGAGACCAAACCCCCTCGCGCGTCGGCAGGCTGAACCCCCAGAATGGATGACCATGGGCAGTTGGGGTGAACTGAGTGCCGGACCGTTCACATTATTCTTCTTCAAGGATATGGTCCCCAATGACCTCGTTTGCCTGTTTCAGGACGAAATGTATTCCCCTTCGATCGGGCAAGCTTCAACTCGCTATGCGCTTGATGGCAAGCCGGACCATGACGTTGAGTTCTTCGAGTACAAGGCCACCGGGCGTCTGATCGCAGACCGGCTCGACATCCTCGGCTTCGACATCGATTCTGCACTCGAAGTTCTGAGGCAATCGATCGGCGAGAACCTTGACAGTCCGCCTTGGTTCGAAGGCATGGGCAGGATAGATCCAGAGTCGGTCGAACGCTGGGAGGCTGAACAGGCAGCACTCGCCGAGCTTGACACTGATCGTTGGCTCAAGGCGATAGCATCAGCAGCCGCTACACAAAGCAAAGCTGTGTTCGAGCCCCCCGATCAGGAGCCAGTCATCGGATCAAGAAAGTGGTTGCTGGAGCTAATTCCTGATGAAACTGAAAATGCCCGATGGCACCGCTTGCGGCTTGTGACGCACGCCGTGCCTGACATCGAGGTGATTCTCGATGTTTCAGATCTGGTCTATGGCGGCTGGCTTGTCAAGGACGAACTCGACACCATGCCATCAGTTGCTCAAGAATGGTGGACAGCCGAATCGTCAGCCAGATCACCGATTGTCGTACTGACCGAGGGCAGCACCGACGCCGAGTTCCTTCGTGCCGGCCTTAAGTTGCTGTATCCACACCTGACCGACCTCGTGCGATTCCTCGACCCCCGCGCCAGATCCGAGGGCAGCGCAGGAGCGCTGGTCAATACCGTGAAAGCATTTGCCGCAGCAGGTATCAGGAACCGCATCGTCGCCGCGTTCGACGACGATGGCGCCGCTAGTGATGCCTTGAAGCAGCTCAAGGCTGTCGCGCTACCGCCGAATATCGTCCTCATGCAGTTTCCCGCTGTGCCGATATCCGACTATCTGGTCGCTCAACTCCCACCTCTCGGAAGTCAGCACCGGCCGACTGAGGATCGAAGCAATGCGCGAATCTCCGGGTGCATCGAGATGTATCTAGGATCTGACACCCTCCGGGGTGACGACAACATTACGCTATTAATGGATCTGACCGTCCATCACCGCGACCCTGGCCACTATGAGGCCCGTTTCGCCGACAAAAGAAGCAAGAAGAAGGTGCAGGAAAACTATCGCCGCAAGGTCCGTATAGCCGAAGCACGTGGCGGCCCGCTACCGCACCAGGACTGGACTGCCATGGCAACTGTCCTGAAACGCATCATCAGCGCCCACAAGACCGCGTCATAGCCGGCTCAGCGAAAGCACGGCGCTCTCATCGGCATGACAGATAGATCACAGGCAATGAGAGCCACTACCTTAACGTCGCTACTTCGGCCAGCGGATGTGCCCCTTATCGACCCACCAGCCGTTCAAGTAATCGACATCCGTGGCGCCGTCCTGGTGCACGCTCTCAAAGCTTGGGCTCAGTCGGGCCACTGCCCAGAGCGTGTTCGCGAGGTGCGCATACTCTTCGTCGGTCGCGTCCTCACTGAGCTCAACGGTGATTCTTCTCTTCTTGGGCATCGTTTACCTTCCGGGTGCGGGACAGCCAGCCTAATGGCTCCTGAGGCGACCGGGTAGAGAGCAAGCTTCCGGTTCGGAGCCCGTCCCAGGAGCCCCAGCCCCCGCCAGCGGATCAACTCTCATCGACAGATCCGGACGCCGCCGGGTCGACATGCATCACCCTTTGTAGTCGATCTTCTCGGTGTGCGACGAGGTCGGCTCGGCTGTCAGGTCGTCGCTGACCTTACGGACGCCGATGGCCGCTGTGTACTCGGTGGCTTACGCGGTTTGCACTGCAACTCGTACGCCGACACCTACCCCACCTCGACAACCCGGATTCGCGTAGAGCGAACCTCATCGGCCCGATCAGCGGCGCCCTGAGCCGGGCCTTCGCCCTGACCACCGACCTGAGCACACCACTGGTCGTGGGGCAGATCCACATCACCGGCCAGCCGCCCCGCTGCTCATCGATGGGGCACACCGGCTCTACTGAACCTGGCGAACGGGTGCCACAGCTACCCACTTACCTGCTCACTACCGCAGAAACTGGCCAGATCAAGTCGACCTGGTAGACAGCGCACCCCAGGGATCTCCGAACTGCTCGCTTTCGATCGACGGCATGGCAGGCGCTGGCACCTGCGCTTATAGCAGCCGAAGCCGCCCTTGCCGGAATTGGACCGAGTGCAGGCGCAGCAGCGGGGCCTTCACGCGCTCCGCTGCGGCGGTCAGCCGGTGTGCGTACTGGCCCTCGATCCTGGCCGGCCGCGGATGGCCCCGCAAGGCCCACCGTCGCAGCCGCTCATGATCTTCGAAGGTCGGTCGGGTGGGCCCGTGCGGGGCTGCGCCGATCGGCCGGCTGGGCGGATCGGGCCAGCATCGCCCATCCGGCGACCCCGCCCGTTGAAAGGAGACCGGGTCGGACGTCGATCGACGACGCTGCCCGCAGGCGAGCCCGTGAGGCAAGCGCATCCCAGCGAACCAATCCTTGGGGCAGACAGCGCTCTCCCGACCGTCATCTCTCTGCTCGTCGGGCTCGTGCAGCTCGCACCGGCAGCGAGATCCAAGGCGGCCGACGGCTGATCACCACGCACACGCCAACCACCTGTGCCTGTGGGCCGAGGACTTCACGGCCGGCCACACCAACCGCGAAGCACTGCTCGGCAGTACCGCCTACCTGATCGCCGCCGGCCGGCGGCCCGCTCACCTCAAGAAACCTTGGAAGCACCCATGACTGAACTTCACACCGTGGCACTGCCTGACCCGTATGGCGAGCTGGCCCTCACCCAGACCCCGGACCTCACCAGCGGGCAGGTCCGCTACGTCATCTCCGGGCGCCGCGCCAGCGGCGCCTTCATGATCGAGCCCGCCTTCGCCGGCGAGGAGCTGCTCCCGACCCGGATCTGGGTCCGCTGCGGCCACGAACCCGCGGACGATTTCAACACGGGCCCGCTCATCAATCGGCCGGTGATCAACGGGATCACCATTGCGGGCATCGCCGACTTGGACCCGGATCAGCAGGAGCCTGTCCGGCGATGGCACCTGACGGTCTACCGCGCCGGCAGCACGCGAGTCGCCGACCTGGTGCCGGACAGGACCTCGGAGTACGCCGCCGCGATCATCACTGTCCTGCGCACCATGTGGGCCACGCACCCGCTACGTCATACCCTCGTCGCCACCTGGGCGCGGCTGTGTGCCGAGCAGCGCGCCGAGCACCTCCTGCGCGACGAGTTGGCGCACCGCTACCGCAGACGCGACGAACTCTCCGCCGAGATCCACCACTACGAGCGGCGCGTCGCCGACCTTCGCATCCTGGCCACGGCCGGCGCCGATGCCGGATCGAGCAGCGGCAACGGACAGCCAGCACTGCGAGCGACACAGGTTGGCACCGTCCACGCCGTTGGCGTCGGAAGCGGGGCCTGACCGATGACTTTCGACGACTTCGTGGAGCTGCCGGGTCTGGGCCGTGTCACGGTGACCGAGGAACGGCGTCCGGGCGGCGTGGTCGCCTACCGCGTTTCGGCCGCTGGGCTGTTCGGCACGGTCCTGTTCAAGCCGGACGTCCTGGATCAGCAGCTCGTTCCTGACCGGATCATCGTGCAGCTCGGCGACGGTGAGCACCTGCTCGCCACCCACTTGACGAACCTGCTCGTCGTACGCGGCATCACACTCGTTGGCGGCGGCGACGCGATTGACCTCGACACGACCTCCTGGCCGCTGCGGCTACGCCTGGCGCCGTTGAAGGCCGCCGACCGAGCGACGGCCGGTGGTGCCGCGGCCGTCCGCCGCGCCGTGGCGCTTTGTCAGGTGATTGCTGCCCGCTACCGGCGATTGGACCGGCTCGCGCTGATGCGCGCCGCCGCCCGACACACCGCCGGGGCCCGCTTGAAACGTTGGGTGCACCAGCAGATCCTGGTCCCGCATCAGATGAACTGCGGCACCAGCGACGAGCTGGCCGCGGCGTACCCGATCGCGGAAGCGCTCCAACAGTGGTCACCGCTGCCGCTGCTCCCGACGCCCCCGGCTTGCGCGTGCGCAGGTGCGCTGCCCTGCGTCTCCCCGGACACCTACGTCACGGCCAACGACGAGGGCGACTGGCTGACCTGCCCGAGCTGCGACCAGAAGACCGTGATGGTCACGCCCGGGGCGAGCCTGGCGGGTCTGCTCGGTGACCACGCCGCGTACACCTGCAGCCGCGAACTGCTCTGACCTTTGCGGCGGCGCCGTCGCTCCTGCCGGTTCGCGTCGAACGTCCATAAGTAGGCGGTCATTGACGACGAGCCGGTCCCACTCCGACCGGAGGATCCCTCACCCCGATGTCCCACTCCGCCCCTCCCTCTGACGATCCACCCACCAGGCACCCGCCGGATGCCGCCGTCTGCCCGCCGGCCGATCTACGGCGGGAGATGGCGTGCCGCGTCTGCCGCCGGATCCTGAACACCTACCTCGACGCGACCGGCCGGCTCCGGCACCTACACCCCGCCGCCCGCACCTCCTACGACCACGATCCGGACCCTGTGCCGAGCGCAGAGGTGGCCGGGGTAGCGCGGTCCTGCGATTTCTGCAGCGACCGATATCCCGTCTTCCGACTCGACAGCGGCCCCGTACAGGCCCTCGCTCTCGGCGAGGACGACAGCAGCGTCCACGACTTCGGCACCACCTGGTCGGCGTGTATCACCTGCACTCTGCTCGCCCAGGCCAGCAAGAGCGAAGCCCTGACCCAGCGGGCGGTCACCCGGATGGGGTGGGCGGATCCGACGATCGCGGCCGAAGCCGTGCGCGCGATTCATGCCGGTGTCGTGGGGACCCTGAGGCCAGAGCGGACCCTGCTCACCGACGTCCACTGGCCCCACACCCCAGTCACGGCCACGGCGCTGCCGAAGGTCCGTGACCGGCTGACCGCGCTGCTTACCGGACCAGACCGCGTGGATTTGCTGGAGGTCCGCCAGCGGCAGGACATCGCGGCGAGCTTGCATGGTGGGCGGCTCTTCGCCGTTGACGACGAGTTCACCGACCTCGCCTGTACCGCCGCCACGGACCTCCCGGCGACCGTCCTCGACGTCGAAGACCTCCCCGCACCCCATGGGCTGCTCCTATGGGCCAATCCGGTCGCCGGGGGTGTCTGCGCCGCATCGTGGGCCAGCACTGATGAAGGGATTCGGATCGTCTCCTACCGCGGTGTCGGTGGCTCCGCCGGCGTCGCCGATGGGTTGGCGATGCAGGCGCTGCGGGAGCAGGTCGGCTGGCTCATCCCCGTCAGCCACCGCCTCCTCGTCCACGGCGAGGCGATCACTTGTGTTGACGGTGCTCTCGCGGTGCTGGCCGCGACGTGGCTGCTCATCGCGCAGCGCACCGGCGAAACCGTCTCCGTCGCGGCGGATCGGTCGATCCGTAAGGCGTACGCACGGACCCGGCGGCCCGCACCGGAGGTCCGGCTGGTCCGCATCCGCGGCCGGCAGGCCACCGGCCCGCGGGAGATCAGGCGGGGTGAGGCGCGGGAGCCGCAGGCGCAGCGGCGGTGGATCAGCGGCTATTGGCGCTCCCAACCACACGGCCCCGGCCGTGCGCTGCGAAAGGACGTCTACGTCTTCGCCTACCTCCGCGGCCCCACCGACGCGCCTATCGCCGCGAGCACCACTGTCCGAATCCTCGCCAGCGAACGCCGACACCCGAAACCGCAGTAGAGCGGCATCCCCTGCCGTCCTCCGGGCGACCACAGCCGGTCTTGCTTTCTACCCGTACTCGATCAAGGAGTTAGTCGTGTCTCACGTCCCCACCTTCACAGTCCGGTCGCAGGCGGAGCTGCTGGGCCTGGTGCCCTACCTGCTGGGCTACCACCCCGAGCAGAGTCTCGTCGCACTCTTCATGAAGGCCGACCGGAGAGTCGCCGTCGCGGCCCGGGTCGACCTTGCCGCCCCGATGGCGCAGGTCGTCGAGGCCTTCCGCGACGTCGCCGATCGGACGGCGGCGCAGACCCTCGTCCTCGTCGGCTACGGCAACCGGGACGTCGCACCGACGGTCACGGCGGCAGGTGAGGCCCTGGCCGCGCACCTCACCGTCAGCCAGACACTCCTGGTGATCACCGACCGTTACTTCTGCATCGACTGTCCCTGCGACGCCACCGAGGGTGTCAGCTTCGACGCGAAGGCGACCGCGACTGCTGCCCAGTCGACCGTCGAGGGCCTCGTCGCGCTACCGAGTCGCGACGCCCTGCTCGCGCTCACCGATCCCGACCCGGCACAACAGGCCGCCGTCGCCGCAGCCATTGCCGCCCTCCAGCCCGCCTCCGTCGGGCCGGCGACGCTGCGAGCGCTGCTCGACCGGGCCCGGAGCGGCCACCGCCTCACCGTCGAGCAGGCCGCCCGCCTGGCGATCCTGCTGACCGATCCGCACAACCAAGACGCGGTACGGCGGGCCACGTCGGGGGCGATGTGGGAGCGGGATCTGTGGCTGGATCTGACCCGCCGCATCCCCGACGAGTACGTCACCGCCCCGGCAGGTCTCGCCGCCTGGTGCGCGTGGCGACTCGGCGACGAGACCCTCGCTCTCGCCGCGGCCCGGCGGTCACTCACCGTCGACCCACAGGACCGGATAAGCCGCATCGTGGCGCTCGCCGCCGGCAGGCACATACCCGCCCGTGACCTGGCCTTCCTCGGAGCCTGCGACTTCGACGCCGCGCGCGCCGAGTGACGCGTTCCCCGTCGCGCCTCCGCACAGCCAGCCCTCCGGGCCGAAGCAACCATGCCCCGACCTTGATCCATCCCGCCCGTACCACTGCCTCTGGAGTACCTCGTGACGCCGCAAGCTGCCCTGACCAACACCGGCCTGATGCAGCGCGATCGCACCCCGACAGTCGCCGACGACGGGGATCTGCGTTCGCACCACACGACGAACGGACAGCAACACCCGGACACAGCGATCGTCGACGCGCTCACCGCATTCCTCAACCGTGAAGCCGAGCCATCCGGCGCAGACGCGTTGGAACTGGTGAGCAGCCTCATCGACAGCAGCGGCCGGCCGCTGCTGGCCGAAACCTGGGACGTCAACGCCGCGGTCAGCGAGGACCGATACGGCGTCCCGACCGCCACGATCACCGCCGGTCCCGTCACCATCGCCGTCACCCCGGTCCCCGGCACCGCTGCGCCGCTCAGCGTCGCGATCGCAACGGAAAACGGCGAGTACGTCAGCCTCGACCTCACGGTCAACCAGCACCCCGTCCACCATCCCGCCGTCCTGGCGCCATGCCCGGCCTCGACAGATCCGTCGGGCCCGAACCGCGCCCATGACCACCAGAGGACGCTCCGATGACCACCCCGACCCAAGCCCACGGACCGACCGCCGCACCGGCCACCCAACCGCCCCCACCGCAGGACCTGCGATCCGAGCCCGTCCTCAACGTGGCCCTTCGTTACGCCACCGCCGGTATCCCCGTGATGCCCCTGCACACTCCCCAGCGTGCTGGTGGCTGTAGCTGCCGGCGGGCACTCGCCTGCCCGTCACCCGGCAAACACCCCAGGCTGCGGCACGGGCTGCGAGATGCCTCCACCGACCCCGCTCTCGTACGGCAATGGTGGACGAGGTGGCCCGACGCGAACATCGGCCTCGCCACCGGCAGCCTGCTCGACGTCTGCGACATGGACACCGCAGACGGACTCCGAACCGTCACGGCCATCCTCGACAACGCCCCCTCGAAGGGGCCTGTCGTACGAACCGGATCCGGGTGGCATCTCTGGTTCGCCGCGACCGGGCACGCCAACCGCGTCGGCGTCATACCCGGGGTGGACTGGCGTGGACGCGGTGGACTCGTCGTCGCACCGCCGTCGCTGCACCCCACCGGTCGCCGGTACACCTTCACCCAACAGTTCGACCGCGTCCTGCCAGACTGCCCACCAGCCCTACGGCGACTGCTGTCACCACCGCCGGCCCCAGTGCCCGAACCGGCTACGGCTATCCCGGGGCGGATCGACGACCCCGACCGGTACGGGCTCGCCGCCCTCAACGGCGAGATCGGCAGAATCCTCGCCGCACCCCGGCCGGTCATCCGCGGCGGACAGCGGATCACCGCTGGCGGCCGAAACACGGCCCTGCACCTCGCGGCATTCCGTCTCGGACAACTCGCCGCGCACGACGGGCTAGACGCACAGGTGGTGTGGCCCCGGCTCGCGGAAGCCGCGCGCACCGTCGGCCTGTCGGCTGCTGAGGCTCGTACGACGATCGCCTCCGGCTGGCGAGCCGGACTACGCCGCCCCCGGGCAGTAACCCGGGGACGACAACCGCGCCGTGGGGGTACGAGCCCTCACCCAGGCCGCCGCCTTCGTCTTGCTGTCACCAGTCGTCCTTCGACATGAAGTCGTAGCCGCCGTTGTCGATCGTGTCTTCCATCGCCCGGACGGTCTCGTCGTCGCTCAACTCGGTCGCCGAGCTTCGGGCAGGCCGCGCCTCGGTACGCCGGGCCGCAGCCCGAGCAGCGTCGCTCTGCGACTGTCGACGACGGCGCTCCTCCTCCGGCAGTCCCGCCCAGCGCGTCACCTGGGCACGGGCGGCGTCGCTCTGACCCTGCCGGCTACGCCGCTCCTGCTCAGGCACATCCATGCGCGGTACGGCCGTCGACGGCGTTGCGCCATGTTCGTGTCGCGTGCGATCTGCGGCGCTCTGCGCCAGACGGCGGTCTCGCTCAGCCGGGGGTAGCTTCGCCCACCGAGGACGCACCTCACTCATCACCAAATCGTGACCGAACCAACACGACCAGTCCAGCACCCAGCGCCTACCAGTTGTTGAGTTCAACCACCCCGCCGCCGTATGTCATTGGGCGTCTGACTCGGCGCCCTGTGGACAGCAGCCAGACGCGGGCGGTCTGCTCGCGGTCAGCATCTCGCCCCGGAACAAGCGATCTGGCCACGACACGTTCGGACGGCGCTGGCGGACGCAGAACGCCCCGCACATCGTTTGGCTCCGTCCAAGCGTGCCGCCAGCGCCCGAGCTCGGCAGCCGGCGAGGTCGGTACGACGTCCGGGCCCGACTGGTCGCGGATGACGCGCACTGGCGGTGCTGGTGTCCCGGGTGGCGGCCGGGTGTCTGCTGCTGAGGGACCCGAAGGTCAGCCCACCCGGGCCGGGGCCGCTAAGCCCCCTTCCAAAACATCTTGGCCCCTTGTCTCGCTCCGCTCGACGCCAAGATCTTTTGGCTGGTTGCTTGCAGCCCCGGCCCCAGGGCGGGCTCTGACCGGCCCCGTCAGCGCGGCACCCCGGCGCCCCGGTCACCCGACCGGCCCGCCCGCCGCACACCAAGCGACAGGGAGCACGGTCATGCTGTTCAACCTCACCTTCGAAGGCAACCTCGCCGACGAGCCCGAGCTGCGCCTCACCCCCTCAGGCAAGGCCGTCTGCAAGCTGCGGGTCGGCCACAACACCCGCCGCCGCAGCAACGGCGGTGAGTGGACCAACGGGCCGACGATGTGGGTCACCGTCACCTGCTGGGAGAGCCTCGCCGAACGGTGCGCCGAGCACCTGCGCAAGGGCGACACGGTCATCGTCGAGGCCCGCGACGACCTCTCCGTCTGGGCCTACCAGTCACCCAACAGCGACAAGCCGGCCGGGCAGTTGCAGGTCACCGCCGGCAACGTCGCGGTCTCGATGCGGTTCGCCGGCGCCCAGTCCGCCCGCACCGCCAAGGCCGAGCAGGTCGAGGACCCCTGGAGCGCCGACGACCGCGAGCTTGAGCCCGCCTTCTAGCCCTCACCGCAGGCGGGGCCGGCCGCGCCGGCCGGCCCCGCCCATCACCCCCCACCCGACCTGACTGTCTGGAGCGTCGTCATGTCCCTGTTCACCTGCATCGTCGAGGGCCGGCTCACCGCCTCACCGCAGACCGGCCACACCCGCGACGGCCGCGAGTACGTCCAGTTCCCGATCGTGCACCGCGACCGTTACCGCGACCACAGCGGCAAATGGGTCGACACCCGCGCCATGTTCTTCGAGGTCATGTGTTGGGGCGACCTCGCCGCCCGGGCCCGCAACCTCACCCGCGGCGACCAGGTCCTCGTCGAAGCCGGCCAACTCCTGCCCTACCTCAACGACTCCGACATGCCCAGCCTCAAAGTCCAGGCCCGCAACCTGTCGGTCTCCATGCGGTTCACCGACGCCCACGCTGGCACTGCGGTCAAGGCCCGCCGCGGCGACATCGTCACCACCCCCGACGGCGAGCAGTACGCCGCGCACCTCTACCCCGAGGTCACCACCGACGCACAGCTCCTGCACCGCTGACCACCACACCGGGCGGGCCGCTGACCACGGCCCGCCCGTGGCCCAGTCCATCCGCCAGTTCGAACACCGAGACCCCCGCCCGACGCCCCGGAGAACCTGTGACGACTCCCCCAGCCGACCACCACCTTGCCGACGCATACCGGGACCTGGTCCGCGGCTGCGCAGCGATCACCCAAGTCGTCCACGCCGCCCACCCCCAGCCAGGAGCCTGCCTGCCCGTGCCCGCGATCAGCCTCCCGCAGGACGCCGACGACGTACGCCGCCAACTCGACATGCTCACCGGCAACCTCTTCGACGAGCACGCCCAAGCGGTGAACCAACAGTGGCTCACCGCCACCCGAACCTGCACCCACCTGACGGCAGACAACGTCATCGCCATCAAGGAGCTCTACTACGGCTGGTACCAACTCCTCGGCGCCCTCAACGCCCGAATGCAGGGGCAGCCCGGTCTCGACGATGTCGAAAAGCGCACCGCCAACCTCGCCTACACGCTGGTGACCTACCTCCGCGCCTACCCCACCGCACCGGTCAGGCACCTGCGCCTACGTCTCGCCGGACGACGCACCCGCCCGTAGGAGACGCCGCGCATCGCCACTCCGCCCTGACCCGCTTGGGTCTCGCCGGTGTCCGTGGTGCGCGCTGGCCAGTCCCCAGTGGTGACCGACCCGGCCGCGTTCGGCAAGCGCCGACCCCAACATCTTGGCCGGCTCGCTGCGCTCCCCGGACCGCTGCGCCCCCAAGATCTCGCGGCCTTCCCGCTTGCCCGCCGCCGGCCGCGGCGGGTCCCTCACCGGCCTGTCAGCGCGGCACCCCGGCCCCACCCAGGCAGCAGCGCACCAACCCGAACCGTCAGGAGGACTCACCCATGAGCACCACCGCCACTCCCACTGCCCCGCAGCACCGCTCCCCCACCACGGCGTCCGTCCGCCGCCGGCTCGTGCTGGTCGGGCAGAAGGACGCCTACGACCCGTACAGCGCCGCCGACGCCGCCGAGTACCGGACCGTCCTGCGCTACGGCGACCGCTGACACGCCACGCGCGGCGGAGCCGGACTGTCGAGTCCGGCTCCGCCGCTCCATCACGGTGGCGACATCGCCCGCCCCTGCCGACCGCGCCCGCAGCGCCGTGGTGGAGACCGCGCCCGAACTCATGCCTTCGACAATGCCGGCTCCTCCTGCGTGCGCATCTCCATATGCTCATCGACGAGGGCCGGCTGGTCGCCCACGGGAGTCGGTTGGTCGCTGGCGCGGGCGAGGGCGGCGCGTACCCCAGCGACAGGAAGCTCGATCATGGCCGCGATCTCCGTGACCGGCTCACCAAGTTTCCGAAGCCGGGCGACGGCCGCATCGGCTTCCCGGTCCAGCCCTCCTGCCCTGCTCTGTCCCGCAGCGAGGATCCGCTGAGCCCGAAGGTCCGCCTCCTCCCGCACCTGACCCGCACGTGTCACCCGGTCGAAGTAGACCCGCACCGCCTCCGTCACGTTCGCCTCGTACGCCGCGAGCCGCGCCACCCGCGCAGCCCGAACCTCCGACGCCTTCCGCGCCGCCATCCGATTCACTCCCGCACCAGAAATTCGCTTAGCCATACCGAAACCCTAGCTACGTAAAACCATTTCCAACAAGACCAAGTCGCAATTTCAAGCCACGTCAATCCAACCACAAGCAACCGAAAAGAAAAGCGGCCTCAACCCAGACATAGCACCGCCCCTACCAGCTCAAACGTGGATCCACAGCTTCCAAAGAGAACGCCGACACACCTCTTGCAGATGCTCTTGCCATGGATCGCCTGCGGCGGGTACCGTCCCCTCTCCCGCTCAAACAAACGGCGCAAACAATCGCGCCAACGAAGGCGGATGGGGGCGAATTCGACGCAGGGGAAGGGGTGGTCGCCCAGTGATGACGTTGCACAAGCTGTCGGTCGGCGACGGCTACACCTACCTCACCCGACACGTCGTCGGCGGCGACCGCGACCGGCTTCCCGGGCAGGACGCGACCGACTACTACACCACCCCCGGTAACCCTCCGGGCCGGTGGGGCGGCCGAGGTCTGGCCCCGCTCGGTCTGGCCGGGCAGGTGTCCGAGGAGCAGATGCGGCACCTGTTTGGCCAGGGGATGCACCCCGATGCCGATGCCATCATCGCCCGACATCTCGCTACCCGGGTTCGGCCCGGCATGGACGACGAGGAGGTCGAGCGGCTCACGCAGGAGGCGATCCGTCAGGCCACCCTCGGGCGCCGTTTCCCCGTCTACGCGACCCTGCAGGACTTCGACACCCGTGTCGAGCAACGGCTCGACGTGGTGCGCGCCGAGACGGGGCGGAAGCCGACACAGGCCGAGACAGGCAAGGTACGCGCCGAGGAGGCGCGTCGTGCCCGGGGTGCCGTCGCCGGCTACGACCTCGTCTTCACCCCCGTGAAGAGCCTCGTCCTGCTGTGGGCCCTCGACGAGCGCGAGTGGGTCCGCGACACGGTGAAGGCGATCCACGAGCAGGCTCGCGACTCCGCGCTACAGCTGTTGGAGAAGCATGCAGCGTTCACCCGCAGCGGCGATACCGGACAGGCGCAGCTGGACACCCGCGGCCTGGTCTACGCCATGTTCGACCACTACGACTCCCGCGACGGCGACCCGAACCTGCACACCCACGTCGCGATCAGCAACAAGATCCAGGGAGCGGATGGCAAGTGGCGAAGCCTTGACGGCGGCCCGTTGCACCGCGTCGCGGTCGCCGCGTCCGAGCACTACAACTCCACCGTCGAGACCCTCGCCATCCAACACCTCGGGGTGCAGTTCGCGGTCCGCCCTGACACCGTGGGCAAGCGGCATCCGGTCCGTGAGGTAGCCGGTGTTCCGCGCGACGTGATCGGTACGTTCTCATCGCGGCGGTCGCAGATCGAGGCCCGCTACGAGCAGTTGGTCGTCGACTTCCGTCGCGCCCACGGCCGCGACCCGGACAACCAGGCCGCGTTCCGCCTCGCGGGCCAGGCCAACCTCGACACCCGCGGTCCCAAACCCGCTCCCCGTTCCCTCGCCGCGCTGCGCGAGGAATGGACGGCCCGACTGCACGCCGAACACGGCCAATCGGCCGCGCGATCCCTTGCCCAGGTCGTCACCGCCACCGGCCCCACCCACAGACACGAGACAGTTTCCACAACGTTATCCACAGAGCAGATCGGGGCCCTAGCCGCTCTGGCGGTGCGGCAGGCGGAGGGATCCCGGTCGACGTGGACCGTGTGGAACCTACGTGCCGAAGCCGACCGGCTGCTGCGCGAACCGCCCACCACCGTCGCCCCTCGCGGGCTGCGCTTCACCGATCCCCACGATCGCTCGGAGGTACTGCAGCAGGTCGTCCGCCAGGCCGTCACCGCGCTCTGCGTACCCGTGACATTCGAGCCGGACCTGGTCGAGCCCGCCGGGCTGCGCCGCGAGGACGGAACGTCGGTGTTCGTGCAGCACGGCGCCGCCCGCTACACCAGCCAGGCGATCCTCGACGCGGAAAATCGCCTCCTCGACGCCGCCCGCACCCCCACCGTCCTGGGCTACGCGGCCCCCGCGGTGCAGGCGATGCTTGATGGCTACGAGGCCACCACCGGCACCACGCTCGATGCCGGGCAGCGGGCCATGGTCGTCGCGTTCGCCACCGACGCGCGGCTGATCGCCGTTGGGCTCGGCCCCGCTGGAGCCGGAAAGACCACCACCATGCGCGCGTACCAACACGTCGTCGCCGCCCACGGCCAGCGACTCATCCCCCTGGCCACCTCCGCCGCCGCGTCCGCCGTCCTCAGCGCCGACCTAGGCGTCCCCGCCGAAAACCTGCACAAGTTCGTCCACGAACACACCACCCACCGGCACGCCGACAGCAATCTCCCCGCTGGGAAAGACTTCTTCCGGGTACGGCCCGGCGATGTCATCCTCGTCGACGAAGCCGGCCTCGCCGGCACCCACAACCTCGACGCCCTACGCGACATCGCCACCCGCCACGGCGCCCTCGTGCGCCTGCTCGGAGACCACCGGCAACTCGCCGCCGTCGAGTCCGGCGGCGCACTGCGCCTGCTCGCAACGGAGGCCGGCGCCGTCGAACTCACCGCCCTGCACCGCTTCACCACCGCTGCCGAAGCCGACGCCACCCGCCGCCTGCGCGACGGCGACACCACCGCCCTCGACCACTACGAGAGCAGCGGCCGGATACGTGGCGGCTCCTACGAGGCCATGGTCGAACAGGCCTACACCGCCTGGCACACCGACATGACCGCAGGCTTGACCACCCTCATGTCGTCGTCCACCAGCGCCGGCGTCACCGCCCTGTCCGCCCGCGCCCGCGCCGACCGCGTCACCGCTGGTCAGGTCGAACCTGACGGCGTCAACCTGCACGACGGCAACCGCGCCGGCCGCGGAGACTGGATCGTCACCCGCCTCAACAGCCGCACCATGACCAGCAACCGGGGCAAGGACTGGGTCCGCAACGGTGACGCCTGGACCGTCACCCACCGCCGCCCCGACGGGGCCCTCACCGTCAAACACCAGCAGCACGGCGGCACTCTCACCCTCCCCGCCGCCTACGTCGGCGCGCACGTCGAACTGCTCTACGCCACCACGGTCCACCGCGCCCAAGGCGCCACCGTCGACACCACCCACGCCCTCATCACCGACGACATGGCCCGCGAACAGCTCTACGTCGCCGCCACCCGCGCCCGCCAACACACCACGCTCTACGCCGTCACCCACCGCATCCTGCCCCTCGACGAAGACGCCCGCCTCGACCGCGCCGGCTACGACCCACACGCCCGCGCCGCCCGGGAAGTCCTCGAAACCGTCCTCGCCACCGAAGGCGCGCAAACCTCCGCCACCGAAGCCATCGCCCACGCCGCCGACCAGGCCCGCTGCCTCGCCACCCTGGTCCCCCGACTGCGCTACGCGACCGAACTCGCCGACAGCCAGCGCCTGCACGCCCTCGTCTCCGACGCCCTTGGCCCAGACGCTGGCGCGGTGCACCGTGACGCCGCCTGGCCCAGCGTCGTCCGCGCGTTGCGCACCGCCGAGAGCAACGGCTGGGACCTGCCCCAAGTCCTCGCCAACACCGCCCGCCGCGGCACCCTCGTCGGCGCCGAATCCCCCGCTCAACTTCTCACCTGGCGCATCACAGATCACCTGGACGGCCGCCGCCCGAGCCCGGCCCTCACCCAACCCAGCGTCGACGACACCGCGCGGTACGCCGCTCTCCTGGGACCGATCCTGCGTACCGCCGAGCCCCTCGACCCCATCGACGCGACCCGCTCACCGCGGCTTCTCGCAAGCGAACCCACCTCGCACGACGGCGACCATCGACAGCTGATCGCCACCGTTCTCGGCGACCGAAAGGCCGACCGGGCTGCTGGCGAGCCCGCCTGGCCAGCCCTCACCGCCGCGATCCGCCGCGCCGAACACGCCGGACACGACGCCCTCACCGCCGTCGCTACCGCGGCACTCGCTCGGCCCCTGCACGACGCTCGGTCCCTCTCCGAAGTCCTCGCCTGGCGCCTCAACCAGCACCTCGACTCCACCCCGCCACCCGTCGAAGCCGGCACCACCGACGGCTGGCGCACCCTCGCCTGGACCCTCAAGGCCGCCGAAACACAGGGCCACCCCGCTGAACAACTCCTCACCGTTTCCCGTCCCGGCAGCGACCTGGACAGCGTCCGCCACCAACTCCACAGCCTCACCCGCCCCGCCCCCGAGGCCGGGCCGGTTCCCTGGCTTGACGCCACTCCGCGTACCGCCGATACCGCCTTGACGGCCTACCTCGAAGACGCCACCCGGCTCATCCAGAAGCGGGTCAACGAGGTCACCGACCGCGCCCTCACCGAGCAACCCGCCTGGCTCGCCGGGCTTAAGGGCGACGTCACCCAGCCGGACGTGCACACGGCGTGGAGGACCCACGTGGCGACTGTCGCGGCCTACCGCGACCAGTACCAGATCACCGGCGATGACCCCGACCAACCCATCGGCCCTTACGTTCCCCAGCACCACGCCGGGCACCAGGCCTACCTCCACGCCGCCGACGCCGTCCTCGCCGCCCGGCACCCGCACACCACCCCCGCGGACCCCGCCACCGCGAGAATCGCACGCGACATCTACCTCGCCCTACCCGACGAACAACGGGCACACATCGCCGCCCGAATCGCCGACGACTTGGGCAGAGACTGGCTCGGCCCCCGCGAAGGCGATCCCGACAGCATCCTCACCACGCCCACGTACGCGACGCATCTCAACGCTCAACTCATCGGCGAGGGCTACCGCATCTCCGCGGGCACGCCCGAAGCCGTGCCGGCTGCCACCTCGCCTGAGCAGCGCGTCGGCCTACAGCACACCGCGCCTGAGCCACCTCTTGACCAAGTCCAGAGTCAGCCGGACGTTCAGATGTCCTGGTAAGCCGAGCAAGGCAGACGTCGAGGTACGCGGGGCGCCCGCGTTCCCGCCTGGTAAGCGGCGTGGACGCCGTACCCGGAGTCCTCGGTTGCGACGGCCGACGTCAGATGCCAGCGAGGCGCTGGGCGAGTTCCTCGGGTGTGATGGTCTCGATGCCCAGCGTCCGGGCCTTGTCGAGCTTGCTGCCGGCCTTCTCTCCAGCGACGACGAGGTGTGTGCGGGCAGAGACACTTGAGGATGCGCGTCCCCCTGCCTTGGCGATCAGTTCGGTCATCTCGGTTCGGGATAGGTCCGAGAGAGGGCCGGTCATCGCACCGGTTACCACCACGGTCAGCCCCGCCAAGGGCAGTTCGCTCTTCGCCTCTTGGGCGGACGCCTCCGCATCGCCCTGAGCATCTGTGGGAGCAGCGGGAGCGAAGCCGGGCTGGTCCAGATTCACACCTGCGGCGACGAGCTTGTCGATGACCGGGGCGAGGTCGGCCAGTTCCTCGACGATCACTGGGGCCTTCTCGTTGCCGATGCCGTTGACCTGCTCGAGAGCCACGGCGTCGGCGTCTTGAATGGCCCGCATGGAGCCGAAGTGCGCGGCGATGCGCAGCGACATGGAACGGCCGGTGCCCAGGACGCCGAGGGCGCAGAAGACGCGATTCAGGGGCTTGGTCTTGGCCGTCTCGATCGCGGCCAGGAGGTTGTCGGCACTCTTGGCCCCCATGCGGTCCAGGGTGAGTAGCTGATCGCGGGTGAGGGTGAACAGGTCGGCGAAGTCCTCGATCAGCCCCTTGTCGACGAGTTGCACGATGATTTTCTCGCCGAGGCCGTCGATGTCGAGCGCGTCGCGGGCCACGGCGTACCGGATCGCCTCTTTCTGGCCGCAGGACCGTCCCCGCGCGCAGCGCCAGCGCTCCTGGCTGCGGTCGATGCCGGAGCCGCAGCGCGGGCAGAGGTCGGGGAAGTCGATGGGCTGCTCGGTGCCGGTACGGAGACCGGCGACCGCGCCTTCGACACGGGGAATGACTTCGCCGGCTCGGTAGACGATGACGTGGTCTCCGAGCATCAGGCCCCGGCGGGTGATGTCGGCCGGGTTGTGCAGCGTGGCGTAGGTGATGGTGGTGCCGGCGACGTCCACGGGGTCGAGGACGGCCCGTGGGGCGATCACACCGGTGCGGCCCACGCTCCACTGCACGGCGCGCAGCACGGTGATCTTCTGGGCGGCCGGGAACTTGAAGGCGGTGGCCCAGTGCGGGGTGCGAGAGCCCATCCCGGCCCGGATCTGGTCCGCGGGGCTGTCGGCCTTGATCACGGCACCGTCGAGTTCGATGTCGAGTCCCGCGCGCAGGGCGCCGATCTCGTGCACCCGGTTCACCACCTGGTCAAGGGTCGCGTAGGCCCGGGTGGCGAGCGGGGTGTCGGCCATCGTCCCCAGCCCGAGATCGGCGAGGCGGGCGATGAGTTCAGTGTGGGTGAGCGCGGCGAGGGCGGGATCGTCGGTGTGCTCGGGGTGGGTCAGTGCGGCGTAGGCCAGGAAGGTCTGACCGATTCGGTAGGCCCGGTCCTTGGCGCGCAGCGAGCCCGAGGAGGCGTTGCGGCGGTTGGCGAATGCCGTGACGCCGTGCGTGATCCGCAGCTCGTTCGCAGCAGCGAACTGCTCCTCGGTCATGAGGACTTCGCCCCGTACCTCGATCGTGACCGGTTCGGTCAGGGTCATGGGCAGGCCGGTGATGTCCCCGATCGCGTGGGACACGTCCTCCCCTGTCGTCCCGTCGCCGCGGGTAACGAGTTGAACCAGCCGGCCCTCGCGGTAGCGGGCTGCCAGGGCCACACCGTCGAGCTTGGGTTCCACCGCCCAGCCTGCCACCGCGGCGCCGTCCAGCCGCCGCTCCAGCGAGACGGCCCACGCCGTCAGGTCCTCGTCGGAGAAGACGTTGCCCAGGCTGAGCATCGGAACGGGGTGCGCGACGTCGCCAGTTGTCACGCCTGCCGCGACCTGCTGGGACGGGGAGTCGACCGCGATCTGCTCGGGGTGCGCGTCCTCCCACGCGGTGATACCGCGCAGCAGCCGGTCGTAGGTCTCGTCGTCCAGGTCTGATTCGCCGGAGCCGTAGTAGGCATCGGCGGCCTTCCGCGCCTGCGCGACGGCTTCAAGGTAGGCGGCCTCGTCAGCGAGGTCGGCAGCGGGCGCCGCTGCGGAAGGTGTGGTCATGCTGCCCATTCTGCTGACTGCCCCTGACAGCGTGTCGGTAGCGCTGGTGGGATTCATCCGCGGTGTCGCGTCGGCGCCGACGGGCGGGGTTCTGTCCGCTGCTCCGATAGGCGGGGGCGGCTGAGCGGGGGCGGCCTGTCAGTTCCGGGTCGTGCCGGGGAGAGCCCGAGCGTGCGATAGAACGTGTCGTTCTCGAAGCGCCGGTGCGGGTCGAACGTGTGGAGAGCCTGCCGGAACCGGTGGAAGCCGTCGGTGTTGGAGGCGGGTAGCAGCTCGGGAGTGAAGTACTTGCCCCAGTGCGGCCTACCACCCAGGCCGTAGAGCAGGCGCTGGATGTCGTCGAACAATGGGCGCGCTGCGGTGATCGACTCGGCGGCGCTCATGTAGGACACGAAGCCGAAGTAGGTGGCTGGGGCTGCCTGTGTGGGACTCAGGTGGCCGTGGGCTGGGCCGGTGGTGCGCAGGATGACGGGGTAGTGCAGCTTGTAGGGAGAGTCGCGCAGGAGTTCCTTGAGACCGGCGTACGCCGCAGGGACGACGTCCAGGGCAACGGCGATCTCCATGTTCAGCTGCGGGGCCGGGATGCCGTTCTTGAAGATCCCGTGGAGTGTCCCCGTGGAGCCCGTCGCGCTGAGGAACTTCTCCAGCGTCTGGGCCGCTGGTGTCCGGCCCTGGCCGTCGCCGATGTCGGCCATCAGTTGACGGCGGGTGCGGGTCACGATGCGGTCCAGCTCAGCCCCGGTTTGGGTCTCGCATCCTGTGGGTGTCCAGTTGTCGTCGTGGACGATCCAGGTGTGCGTGACCTGGTGCTCGGTGAACCACCAACTCTTGGCGGCCACGGATTCGCGGTTCCAGGCGGCGTAGCGCTCGGGCAGGCTGTCCTCGGCCACGGTGAAACGGGCGCAGTGCAACTCCTGTGCCGGTCGGCCACGAAGTTCCAGGCCGACGACCACGCCGAGGCACCCGAGGTTGAGCACGGCCGCGTCAAACTCGGCGTCAGCGGGGGTGAGCCGGTGCAGGGTGCCGCTCCCGTCCATGAGCTCGACAGCGGCTACGCAGTCGGAGAAAGTGCCCCCGGACAGCCCCTGTGCGTGGGTGCCGGTGGCGAGCGCGCCGGCGACCGTCTGGCTTGTGATCACGGGCGGGCATGCGGCCGGCTCCAAACCGCGGCGGCCGAAAGCCCGCCACACGTCTTCGAGGAGCGTGTCTCCCGTGACGTACAGGTTCTCGCCACGCAGCTCGCCGGCTCCCCGACCGGGCAGGTCGAGGAGGATGCCGCGAGTTCCGTCTGGGCACCGCAGCTGAGCGGGGTAGGTGAACCTGGATCCGAGGACGCGCACTGTTCCTTCCTCGCGCGTCAGCATCGACTCCAGCTGTTCCAGGGATGTGATGCGCGTCCAACCGCCCTCGGCGGCGATGGCGACGTTGCCGCCCCAGTTGGTGAGAGTCATTGAAGGAGTCCTCAGCTGTCTCGGTCTGTGCTCGGGGCGGAAAGCGCCCGTCGCGCCTGGCGCCGAATGGCTCTACTCGGCCACGCCGTCGTGCCCCCGAAGCGCGGGCCCGCAGTTGACGGTCAGGCGCAGCGCGGGCCCGGCGGGGGGCGCGCGCTGCGCCCTGGCACTCCGCCTCTCAGGCGGGGCCGAACATGTGCTGAGTGGGCGGGTGCGGGTGGGGGCATGAGGTGAACCCGGGGCCGAAGCAGCAGGCATGGGCCGTCGTCCAGGTCTCAAGATCGGTGGATGATCGCCCCAGGAGCTGCGCGGCCGTCCGGGTGGCCGGGGCGTCCCCCTCGGTGCCGATGCGGCCCCACAGGCCGAGGACCTGCGCTGCGGCAGGGCGGCGCATCCCGTACTTGGCCAGGCTCGTCACGAAATGCTCGTCTGTCTGCCGCACGAACCTGATCGGCCGCCCGCATGCCTCGCTCAGGGCCGAGGCCCACTGGGCACAGGTCGCCTGCGAGTGGTGGCTCATCAGGGAGCCGCTCAGATCCACCGAGTCGGGAGACAGGATCTTGCGGCAGAACAGATCGGCGGCGTCGTCGCAGCTGATGTAGGAGAACGGGGTGTCCGCGTCGACGGGGAAGGTGAACGACCGCGTCTCGGCGATCGACTGGCACTGGTAGAGAATGTTCTCCAGGAACATGGGCAGCTGGACGACGTCGAACGCGATCCCGGATTGCTCCAGGAGTACTTCCAGCGCTGCTGCTTCGTCGGCCATCGCGCACTGCTCCGGGGCGAACTGGATGCCCAGGCAGACGATCCTCTGCACACCGGCCCTCTGCGCCGCCTGCAGATACATGCCGCCGATGTCGAGTCGCCGGTCGATTGGAGGCACCATCAGCATGGTCTCCGTGCCGGCCAGCGCTTCGACCAGCGAGGCGGGCTGGGTCGGCTCCCAGTCCCGGAGCTGAACCTCGATGTCGCTCACGGCCCGCCCAGCGGTCCGGGCTTCGGGGATGGCCAGGCGTAGCGTCATCTGCTGCGCGTCGGCGGCGAGTCGGCGCAGCGTGTAGTGACCGACCTTGAAGAAGTTCCGGGTCGCCCCGAGCACGGTGACGACCTGCGGCAAGTCCGTCATCACGCGCCCCAGCTCTCGCCGCTCGTCGTGTCCTTGTACAGGTCCACCGGGTTGACCGTGTTGGCGTGGTAGCCGAGCAGCCGACGGCTCTGGGAGGAGAGATGGCCGGCCGCAGTGGCGGGGTCGGCGGTGTGGTCGTACGGGCGCAGCCACGCTTGCCCGAAGCGGATGATCGCGCTGCGGCGCTCCTGGGTCCGGTTGGGCAGCACGGCATGCCACATGGTGTTGCCGAAGACGACCGCGTCGCCTGGTTCCGCGTGGATGCTCAGGGCACCGTCGGGAAGCGAGCCCCGGGCGAGGGCGTCGTTCGCCGCCTTCCAGTAGGCGTCGTCCATGTGGTTGGCCGGCCACCGGTGTGAACCGGGGATGAGTACGAGGTTGCCGCTGTCCTTGGGTCGTGTGTCGGTGAAGAACACCTGGGCCTTGAGGTGCAGCGGTCCGTTGAGTTCGTCGTACGGACGCTCCAGGTAGGGCCCGGAGTCGCGGTGCCACGGCTCGTGGGCCTCCTGGTAGATCCCCCGCCGCAGCACCTCAGTGCCCAGGACCTGGAGCGACCCGTTGAGGATCCGATGGGGTATGGACATCAGGGCACCGCTCTCGAAGAGCAGCTGGTACTCGGCGAGGAGGTTCGCGGCGTCACGTACGTGGGTCAGGGCCGGGTTCGTGTTGAACGAGCTGTGCGTCAGGTCGGGGCCGCGGTCATCGGTAAGCCTGCGGACGGCCGCGTCCAGCGTGCTGACGACGCTGTCCGGGACGGCCTGCTTGAGGAGCACGAAGCCCTGCTCGGTGAACTGGGCGACGGCGTCGATCGGTGAGGTCATCATGGTTGGCTGCCTTCTGCCTTGGTCTTGGACGGCTGTGGGGCGTTGAGGGCGGTGCGCAGTCGTTGTGCGACCTCGTGCTTGTGGGCCGGATCGGCCAGCCGAGGGAAGACGATGATCGAATCGCCGTCGTAGCGCGGCACGACGTGGACGTGGAAGTGAAAGACGGTCTGATGAGCGGCCCGACCGGTGGCGTGGACCAGATTGATGCCGGACGCGCCGCACGAGTCCCGCAGCGCGTTCGCCACCTGCTTCGCGGTCGCCATGACGTGCTGGAATGGCTCTTCCGGGATGTCGAGCAGGTCCTGGAAGTGCTGCTTGGGAACAACGAGGACGTGCCCGTAGGTCGCCGGGAGATGGTCCAGGAAACACAGGGTGTCCGCTGTCTCGGCTATGACGTGCGCTTCCACGTCGCCGCTCGCAATGCCGCAGAACACGCAGGAGGACACCGCGTCACCGATCGAGTCTTGTGCCGGGTATCGAGATAGCCACTGCGGATCGAAGGTCAAGGACATGGCGTACGAGGTCTCCTCGGGAGGCGCTGTGCGCGAGTCGGATGGGCAGCCGGGCGTGGCGACATGGCCAGGAGGCGACCGATGCTGCGGGCGGATGCTGGCTGGTGAGGCGATGCTCAATTGACACTCCTGACGATCGAGGGGTGGCTTCGCAGGCGGGGTGGTCTCTGTGGCACGGCGGCGTGCCCGGCCGGGCGGTGCGCTGTCTGAGCACCGTCCGCTCCGGCGGCGCTGCACTTGGGCGGCGTTAGGGGGCACGGCGCACCAGTCGGGTCAGGGATTGGTAGCCGTGATCGGTGAGCACGGCCGTCAGGGAACGCCGGTACGGCACCTGCCGCAGGATTCCGTCGGCCAGCAGCACGTTGAAGGTGTCGCGAACCGTGCCGTCCAGGGCGGTGTCCACCGCTGCGGCCAACTCCCGCACCGTCCACGCACGGGTCGGATCGGCGAGCAGCGCCCTGTAGATACGGCACCGGTTGTCCGCCGCCGCACCTCCACCCGGATGCGTCACCTCTACCGCCCCGACTCATCGATTCCGGCAGAGTGCCCGTGGCCTTGGTCAACGCAGCCGGCACGCATGCGAGCGAGTTCTTGACGCAGGCGCAGGCCGTCGCGGTGGCCCGGGTGCGCGGCGCGGTGGACCGTGACGGTCCGGGTGAGGAGTTGACGAGCGTGTAAGCAGTGCCCGTCCTGGTAGAGGACGAGGGCGAGGGTCGCTTGGGCGGCGAGGGTGGGCAGCGCCTGGGGGCCTTCGGCCTTGCTGTGGTGGCGGATGAGGTCGCTGTAGCAGTTCGCGGCTTCGGTGAGGTTGCCGGTCCGGCGGTGTGCGGTGGCGAGGACCCGGAGGGCGGCATGCGCCTCCGGTGAGGTGACACCAAGTAGGCGACGCAGGGAGCGGTACGCCCACTCCGCCCAGGGCGGCGCGGTGCAGGCCTCACCGTGGTCGAGGGTGAGTTCCGCGAGTAACGCGGCGGCGTTCGCGGAGGCGACGTCCAGGGCGCAGATGTCGTCGGTGGGATCGGTGAGCAGCAGCCCGGTGTGCAGGACCTGGATGGCGCGTGCGTGATCTCCGTGATCAGCGCGGGCACGAGCGTAAGTGAGGCGCTGCGCCATGGACATCCGAGGTCCGACGAGCTGGCGCGGGTTGGCCCGCCACGTGATGCGCAGATCGCCGGGATCGGCGCCGACCGCGACACGGTGCAGGCCACCAGGGGCGTACGCGGCAGCAGAATCGACTTTGCCGGGGGGCACTAGGTGCGGGGCGCGGTGCAGCACCGCCTCAGCGATCGCGTCGCGCAAGGCCTGGGCTGAGACGGGTGCCCGGCCGCAGGCCGGCATGCACAGGTAGACCGGTGGGCATCCGGGGAGCTGCACCAGGATCATCGGATGGTCACAGCTGTGGCAGGCCAGCAGCCCTGGCGGTACCGGGGCGGCCGGCACCGCTCGTGCCCGCGCCACCCATTCGTCGATGGTGGCCGGTGACAGCCCGCGCTCTCGAGCCACATCTTTGATCGCCGGTGGCAGGCCGTGCTCGACGGCACGCTTCAACGTCGCGGCCACCGCATCGGCAACAAACGCCGGCGTCCACGAGGCAAGCGGCGGGGTCCTCGACGGCATGGCGCACTCTTCTTCCTGCTCGTGGGTATGCCCGACGGTGGTTCGTGGGATGTCATGCGGCTGGGCGGGTCGACGAGTCCCAGTTCGGTTCGACGCGCGGATGCAGAGGTGGTGGCGGCGGTTCGTCATTCGATGCGCCGGGGGGTTCCCACCACCGATGAGACGAGTGGGTGTGGGTGAGATAGAGGAAGTAGTTCTCGACGTGCCAGCCGGTGGGCGTACGGCGGGCATATTCGTAGGCGAGGACCTCGCCGGTGCTGGGGTGCAGGATCAGGAGATCGCGGTCGTTGTTGCCGGTGGCGGTGATGCCGATGCCGCTGCGACCGGCACGGTCGATCACCCGCGAGTAGTAGGTAATCGGCTGGGTGTCGCGCAGAACGGCGATCGTGGTGGCGCGTTCGACGCGCCGTGGGCTGTACCAGTTGGCGAGCGAGGCAATTCCCCGCAGCACCGCCTGGGGCTCGGCGATGTCGCCATAGCGGCGGTTTATCCCGTCGCGCACTGCCCCGCTGTCGGTGAACGCACTACCCGGTTCGACGAAGAGGATTTCGCCGGGTAACCACCAGTCCTTGGTCACCTCGACATACCCGCGGGGGTAACTGGTGAGAAGCTGCGCGCCCGACCGGTCATCGGCGCGCCAGCGGATGATGTCCCGCACCATGATTGGGTCGCTGCGCCAGAGGCGAAGGTGGATCACGTCGTACGTGCCCGCCGTGAGATCGCAGCTGCTGGCGGAGACCTGGCCGATCAGCTGATGTAGTCGTGTCGCGGGCGGGTGGGGGTACCACAGCCGGGTCGGCCCAGCGATCCGCGTGCTATCGACCACCTGTTGCAGCTGGGCGGTGGACGCGTTGCGTGGTGTCGTGCACGGCCCTGCGTCGGGACGGGCTGATCCGGCAGATCGGATGGCACAGCCCGGCAGCGGACTACCGGCCAACAGCAGAACCGCGATCTTGATAGCGGTGTGGCCAAGCAGCGTGCGAGGTCGCAGGGCGCCTGCGAACCGGGAAGCCGGCGTCCGGGTGTCGGCCAGCGGTCCCGTTGTCGCACTGACCGGCCGGAGGCACCTCGGGCGGTCGGCGTCGATGCTTGTCATGGCCACCTCGCCTGGGTGCAGACGGCGCGATGGTTCGAGCTGGTGGGCGTCCCCGCGGTGTCGGTGATGCGGGCGCGGAGAGGATCGCCGCTGGGCAGGTACCTGTTGGCGATGGTCGTGGCGGCGGCGAGGCAGCGGTGGGCAACGTCGGGCCATCCGCAGTCGCGGTAGAGGAACGCGAGTTCGGTGAGCGTGGTCAGGCTGACTGGTGCGTCGGGGCCGTGCCGGTGCGCGGCGGTGGTGTAGACGTCGGCGAGGTCCCGGATCGCCTGGTCACAACAGCCGACGCGGTGGCGTGCCCGGGCCAGGCCTGCGCGGGCGTACAGGGTCCGCTCGTGGCTGGCGCCGAGGTGCGCGGTGGCGAGGTCGACCAGGTCGCGGTAGGCGGCCACGGCCTGGTCGGCGTGCCCGTTCACGGCGGCCAGGGGTGCCAGCAGCGCCGCCGCATCGAGTTGTTCGGCAGGTGGGGTGGCGCGGTGGGCGAGCGTGCGGGCGTAGACGGCCCATTGGTAGGCGTCCGTGAGGTCGCCGAGCGTCTGCCGCGCCACGGCGTGGTCGATCGCCCTACGCGCGGGCGTGTGGTGTGGCCCGCACGCCGGTTCAAGTACCCGGGGCCTCGGCGTCCGCGTCGGCATGTCCGTTCAAGCTCCTATTCATGTTCGGTCTTGGGGAAAGGGCTGGTGTGGCCGACGGCGACAGTGGGGGCCGATCGCCGTCGGCCACGTCGGTCGCCGCGGCCCTTCCCTTTCATAGGCGGGCGACCGGCTTGTGCGCCCCAGCGCGGCTCAGCGAGACTGGCAGGCGATAGCGCGCGACGGTGATGCGAAGACGCGGCGTGATGGCTGAGCTGTCGCCTCCGCGTAGGCATCCGGCTCACTGGGGGGCGACGGGCCTCGCGAGCGTCGGGGCGACGGCGGTGGGGTTGGTGGCGTTGAGTTGCCCCGATTCGTGAGCTGGGCGTGGGGCGCGGTGCATCAAGGTCACCGTCGGCCCGTCGGGGAGGGTGAGCGCCGGTCGGGGAAGGTATCCGTGTCGGAGGTACAGGTCCTGGGTGTCGGGAAGGGTCTCGGTCCAGGCGGGCAGGTTGATGCGGTCGAGGCGGGCTTCGTGGTGGGTGAGCATCGCCGCGCCGAGGCCACGCCGCTGGGTGTCAGGGCGCACGGCGAGGATCGCCAGGTGGTGGTGCGGATCGGTGGGCCGCTGGTTGGTGAGCAGTTGGTCGAGAATGTCGAAGCGCTGCGCGTGGGTGCCGGCGGCGGTGTCGATGCGGCTCCGGTAGTTCGCTGGTGGCGCGATGGGCCGGTAACGGTGAAAGGCGACGGCGGTAGCGCTCAGGTCGTCAGTGATCTGGATGTCGCCGTGGAACATGGCGTGCTCTACCCAGATCGCCGCGACGTCAGCCAGGACGCGGCGGCGCGCGGCCGGGTCGGGCACCAGCCACTGGGCGAGTGCGGTGGGGTAAACGGCATCGGCGATAAGTGCGGCGACCGGGCCTTTGTCCACCCATCGGGCAGAACGGATGCGCGGAATGACGTCCATGGATTCTCCAAGCACGGCGGGCAGATGGATAGCTGCCGGTGGTGTCCGGGGTCAGCGGTATGCGGCGGTGGCGAGATCCCCCACTGCGGCGTCGACCGTCGCGGTGATGTCGCGTACCGGCTGGTGGTGCTGTTCGGCGATGGTGCGTAGCTGTGCGGCGAGCACGGTGGTGTCGTCGGCGAGGTAGAGATGGTTGAGCAGCCCGAGGGTCGTGACCAGCCCGGCGAGAGCGGCGGTGTGGTTGTCAGGCTGGTTGCGGCCGGTGGCGATGTAGTGCAGCCGGGCGCGAGCGACGACCGGCCACTTGACGTCCAGGAGCAGGTAGCGGTCGGTGCGGGCGAGCCCACCGAAGCGGCGGCGCTGCTGGTGGCGCAGGATCCCACCGGTGACCAGGCCAGCGCGGGTGCGCTCGTACAGGCCGTCGGCGAACCCTCGCACCCAGCCGCGCAGGGATGGGGCCGGGCGCGCGTATCGGATCGAGGAGAGCGCGCTGTCGGCGATCAAGTCGCCGACCGGCTCGTGCAGGCGCAGCCACAACCGCCGCTCTGCGCCCGGCTGGCCGTCGCCCTCTCCGGGGTCGAACGCGACGCGACCGGCGAGGAACAGGTCGATCAGGACCGCGCCGGCGAGGCCGAGGGCAAGGGCCTGACGGTGGATATGCAGCTGGCCGCTGTCGTCGTCGTGCCCGAGCAGGAACAGGTCATCGCGCAGCGGCAGGCGCGGGATCGACGCGGTCATCGGCGGGGCTCCTACCGCAGCCCGGCGGCCCGTTGCCGCAGCCGGGCGTGCACGCCGTCGTGGACGGACTGCGGCTGCGGGAGCAGCCCCTTGTCCACCGCGGCGAGGACCGTGTAGTTGGGATCGCAGACGTTCCCAATCGGTGCCCGGCCTGCCTGCGACACCAACTGGTAGGCATCGATTTCGTCCAGCTCGGTGAGCTGACTCGTCCAGGCGACGAGGTCGCGGTGAGCGATCCGGTAGGCGTCCTCCAATGGCCGGGCGCAACCGATCGACATGATCTCCCGATCGGTCTCCAAGCGGGGCCACACCGCCGGTACGCCCTTGATGACCTCGATAACCAGGGTGGTGGTCGTGGCAATTTCCACCCCGACCCCGCAGGCCTCCCCCTCGCCCTGGCGGGCGTGTCCGTCGCCGAGGGCGAGCATCGCCCCGTGCACGTTCACACCCAGGTACAGGGTCGATCCGGCGCGCAGCTCAGCGGTATCCAGGTTCCCACCGTGGATGTCGGGGACGATCGTGGAGCGGGCCTCGAACCCGCCGGGCGCCACCCCGATAGTGCCGATCATCGGGTCAAGCGGCAGGTCGATGGAGTGGTCGCTGGCCGTCGCGTGGAAGCGGACCGTGCCGGCCTGCCGGTCGATGTCGTACACCCACACCCGCTCCTGCAGCGGCGGCTGCAGGGTGGCGGTGTGGGACGTACCGGTCAGCGCCCCGAAGTGCGGGAACGTCGAGGAGACGCCCCAGTCGCGGGCGGGGGTGATGGCGGCGAGGTGGACGGCGAGGGTGTCGCCGGGTTCGGCGTCCTCGACGAAGAACGGCCCGGACACCGGGTTCAGGTACGGCATCCGGCACACCTGCGACGGCAGGTCCGCCGGCCCGCGGACGAGGCCGCCAAAGCAATCCTCGGTGTACACCTGCAGGATGTCGCCGGAGCGGACGTGGGCCACCGGCATCCGGCCGCCGAAGGTGTAGGCGAGTTCGTCGCGGGCGGGACGGTACGTGATCGTGTCCATGGCGGTCACACCCGTTCCACGTGGCGGGCCTGCGGCTGGGCGGGCGCCAAACCCGACAGCGCGGGCCGGCGGCCAGCCAGGTACAGGCCAGCGAGCACGACCACGCCGAGGGCGAGCCACGCCAGACCGAGGCGCTGCGCGGCGATGTTCGCGTTGACCACCACGTAGGCGAGGATCGCGAACCCGATCCCGGGCATGACCAGGTGCGCCCACCAGTTCCCGCTGCGCTGGCGGATGAGGTGGTGCACGACCACGGAGACGTGCAGGATCAGGAACGCGACCATCGCCCCGAAGTTGATCAGCGACGACAGCAGCGTGATCCCGTCCGCGCGGGTGGCCATGTACAGGCCGAGCACCAGAGACACGGCGCCGGTGAGCAGGGTCGCGTTGATCGGCACGTTCCGGCGGATCGACACCTTCGCCAAGAAGGCGGGCAGTTGCCGGTCCCGCGCCATCGCGTACAACAGCCGGGACGTGGCGACCTGGGCGACCATCGAGTTCGGCAGGCCCCACGCGATCGCGGTTGCTACCGCGCACAGGGTCGCCAGCCACCCTCCGCCAGCCACCTGCGCGGCGTCGTAGAAGGCGGTGCCGTTCGGATCCCCGTCGCTGAGCAGCGAGGCCGGCTCGGGGACGAGCATCGCGGCCAGCCAGGTCTGGGCGATGAACAGCACGCCGGCCAGGATGAGGACGGCGGCCATGGCCCGGCCGATCTGCCGGGAACCGCCCTTGGTCTCCTCGGCCAGCATGGAGATGCCGTCGAAGCCGAGGAAGGACAGCACCGCGATCGACACCGCACCGGCGACAAGCGACCAGGTGAACGTGTCAGAGTTGTAGAACGCGTCCCAACTGAACCTGCCCCTACCCGAGGCAAGAGCCCAACCGGCGACAGCGAGGAAGACCGCCAGGACGACCAACTCACCGACCAGCATCACCCGGGTCACCATCGCGGTCATCCGCATCCCGACAGAGTTGACGACCGTGTTGACCGCGACGAACCCGAGCAGCCACAACCAGACCGGCACCGCCGGGACGGTGGCGTGCATCGCCACCGACGCCACCAGGTACAGCAGACCCGGCACGAGGACGTAGTCGAGCAGGATCACCCAGCCGGCCAGGAACCCGACCGGCGCGCTGATACCCCGGCCGGCGTAGTTGTAGACGCTGCCCGACATCGGGAACGCCTTCACCATCTGCGCGTAGGAGAACGCGGTGAACACCAACGCCACCACACCGACCGCGTACGCCAGGGCCACCATCCCGCCGGAGCCGGCGTACACGCTGCCGAAGATCGCCATCGGCGCGATCGGCACCATGTACACCAACCCATACGCGACCAAGTCCCGGAACCGGAGTTGGCGGCTCAGTTCCTGTCGATATCCATATCGGGAGAGGTCATTCTGAAAACTCATCACACTCCTCAAATGTCTGCGTCCTGTCCAATCTCGCGACTCGCAACTGACTCGTCAGCGAAGGCAACTGCTTCGTCGGACCTGAACCGCTGCTAATGATTTCGACCAGCAAGCGGACAGGTATCTCAGCAACGAGATTTGCTCACCGAGACAGATGAGTCGATAGCGCTGATGCGGACACACGGTGTTGTCCGCATGCAACTGTCCGCGTAGCGTTCGACCACGTACGGTCAGACCCTTCCGGCTGCGGCAGTGACGGACAGACAGCACTCAGGAGTACCGGTGGCGCAAACTCCACGACGGCTGACCCCGCACCGATCGGCGCTGCATGGATTCGGGGCCGCGCTTCGGCAGTGGCGCGAGTGCCGCGGGCTGTCCCAGCGCGCTCTAGGCAGGCTGGTGCACGTCAGTGGGGATCTCGTCGGCAAGGTGGAGAAGGCCGAACGCTGGCCGTCCGCCCGCTTCGTCGAGTCATGTGAGGGCGCACTGCAGACGGGTGGTGAGCTGGTCCGCTTTCTGTCAGACCTCGAGAGTGGGCGTCGCCTCACCAGCGTCGGCTACCGCTTGGTCGACGGTGCGGAGGGCCAACTCCGGGCCTCCATCGATCATCCCGACAGGCCCTACCTGCTCCGCTCGTGGCACGAGCAGCTCGCCGGTCTGGCCATTGCCGGAAACCGCACCGGATACGCCGGGATGGCGTCCACCGCCCATGCGCAGATCAGCATCGCGGCCGCGGTCGGGCGGCGGAGCCGTTCAGGCGATCGCCGAGAGATACTCATCGCGCAGGCACTGTGGGCGGAGTTTCTCAGCTGGATCGACGAGCAGGGCGACGCCGCCGAGGCTGACGCCTGGCTGCGACGCGCCCAGCAGCAGGCCGTCGAAGCCAACGCGCCGGCGCTCGCCAGCTACGTCCTGATGAGGCAGAGCCAACGCGCCCTCGAACGCTTCGATCCACGTAATGCCATTGCCTTGGCGCAGCGGGCGCTGGAGGAGGTCCGGCTACCAGGCCGTATCCGCGCTCTACTGCTGATCCGCCAGGCCCAGGCCTACGCGATGGGAGGTGACCAGAACGCCTGTGCAGCCAGCATCGACAAGGCGCACAGGGTCGCCGGCAGCGCCGAATGGGGCTCGGAACTGCCGATCGATGTCGGCGTCCACTGCGACGCGGTGTACGTGGCTGCCCACGAAGCGCAATGCCGTCTGCTCCTCGGCCAACCGGCGGCTGCTGCCGATCTCTACGAGCAACTCCTGCGCCACTGGCCAGCTCAGTGGCGCGTCGACGAGGCCCTTTGGCGATCGGCCCTGTCCACCGCCTACCTCAACAGTGGCGACGTCGAGCGCGCGGCGACGGAGGCCGCCAACGCCCTGACCTTGGCCACTGGTACCTCCTCCGCGCGGGCTCTGCGCTGGTTGAACCCGACGGCGGTGGCCCTGCGCCAGCAGACAGCCATTCCCGAGGTGGCGGCCTTCGTGCTCGCCTATCGGCAGGCAACCCTCGAAGCGTGCAACCATTAGCCCGTGGATCTCATCACCACGGCAACGAGCACCGACGAGTCCGAACGAGCAGCGTCCGTCGCGGTCCTCCCAGTCGGGAGTTTCGAACAGCACGGCGCCCATCTCCCGCTGCTGACGGACACCATCGTGGCCTGTGCGATCGCGAAGGCAGTCGCCGAACGCTACGGCCTCTTTCTGCTGCCGCCCGTCACGATCTCCTGCTCCCACGAGCACGCCGCGTGGCGTGGAACGGTCAGTATCAGCGCCACCACCCTCGCCGCCGTGGTCGGTGACATCGCTGACTCCCTACGTGAATCGGGCGTCGATCGACTCGCCGTGATCAACGGACACGGCGGGAACTACGCCCTTGCCAACATCGTTCAGGAAGCCAACGTCGCCGGACCGAGGATGACTCTGTTCCCCGCTCGGGCCGACTGGGACGACGCTCGCGTTGCCGCCGGCCTGCACAGCACAGCCCACCAGGACATGCACGCTGGCGAGCTCGAAGTTTCGCTGCTTCTGCACGTTGCGCCGGAAGTGGTACGTGATGGCTTCCAGCATGCCGACCACCTAGCGGACGACCGACGTCACCTCCTCACGCGGGGCATGAGTGGCTACACCACCAGCGGCGTCATTGGTCTGCCGTCCCACGCCACCGCGGCCAAGGGCAAAGCCGTACTCGAAGACCTTGTTCGCTCATTCGCCGACCACTACGGCCTCCTGCCGAGACCCTAGGCAGGATCAGGAATGATGCTGGACGAGGCTTTCGTTCGCATCGACATTGCCCCTGGGAGAGCGCTCGGGCGGACGCGGTTGACGAGCCCGCCGTCGTCCGGCCCGCGTGGAAGTTGTCCGAGGAGGACCTGTGAGGCTGGGCGACAGGATCGCTGAAGTGTCGGTGGACGACGCCGTCCGCGCCTCAGTGAGTTATGACCAGCTGCGTACCGGTGATGACGGCCTGTACTGGCTGGAGACTCGCCCCGACGCCGGCGGGGGCACGACAGTGACACGGTGGCGGCCCGGCGAGGGCAAACGTGACATCAGTCCGAAGGGCTTCGATGTCGCCAGCGGCGTTCACGCGTACGGAGGCGGATCGTTCGCTGTCGCCGAGGAGACGTTGTGGTGCGTCGGCCGAGATGGCCTCTACCGGAGCCGCCGTCACGGCGACGAACTCGAATTGGTCAGCCATGGATCCCTCGGTGACCTGACGATCGGCGACGGTGAGTTGCTGGCTGTGCGGGAGTCGGAGCAGGGTGACCAACTCATCGCGGTGTCGCTCACCGGTGATCCGCAGATGCGAACTCTCGTCCCGACCCGGGGGTTTCTCGGCGCGCCTCGGCCGGGTCCGGGTTCGTTGGCCTGGACCGCGTGGAGCGAGCACGACATGCCCTGGGACGCGTGTGAGGTGTGGGCCGCCGCCTACTCACCGCACGGTGGGGTCGAGGACCCAGTGAGGCTCGCCGGGGGCCCTGATGAGTCTGCGGTGGAGCCGCGGTGGGGACCCGACGGGGCGTTGTACTTCGTGTCGGACCGCAATGGCTGGTGGAACCTCTACCGGTGGAACGGGCTCAAGGTGGAGGCGGTGGCGCCGATCGCGGGCGAGTGCGCCGCGGAGCCATGGGAGCTAGGTTACGCGTCTTACGGCTTCCTCGACGACGGTCGGATCGTCGTGGCGGTGCAGGAGGGGCCGCGACACCGCCTCGTCATCATCGAGCCCGACGGCACTATCCGCCCGATCGGCCTCCCGTACACGTCGATCAAGCCGTACCTGGCCGTGCAAGGGACGACGGTGGCGTTGATCGGATCATCGCCGACCGCGGCCCCGCAGGTCGCGCTGATCGACCTGGCTGACGCCGATCCCCAGGTGGAGGTGCTTGCCAGGTCGGAGCACGCCGGACTCGACGGGGCGCGAGTATCGGCGCCGACCGAGCTTCGCGTTCCAGTGGCCAATGGTCGGGAGGTGCTTGCCCTGGTGTATCCGCCGACGAGCGCGGCTGCGGACTGGCGGGCACCGGTGATCGTGCGGGCCCATCCTGGGCCTACCGCCTCCTGCCTGCTGCGCCTGGACTGGCAGGCGCAGTTCTTCACCAGTCGCGGGTTCGCCGTCGTGGATGTCGACTATCTGGGTAGCACCGGGTACGGCCGGGTGTTCCGGGAATCGCTGTACGGCCGGTGGGGTCTGGACGATGTCGATGACTGCGCGGCGGTGGCGGTGCACCTGTTGTCGGCGGGGCAGGCGGTGCCAGGGCAGGTGTTCATCCGTGGTGCCAGCGCCGGCGGATACACGGCGTTGCACGCGGTGGCCCAGGACGGCCCGTTCACCGCCGCCACCGCCGTGTCGGCGATCGTGGATCCCGAGCGGTGGGCGAAGACGGTGCCCCGGTTCCAGCGCGCGCACGCGGTGCGGCTACGAGGTGGCGCCGGTCGGGTCCGAGCCGCCGATGTCCAACGGCCAGTGCTGCTCATTCACGGCACCGCCGACGAGGTGGCCGTGGTCGAAGATGTGCGCGAACTCGCCGAGGAGCTAACCTCTCGCGGCATGGCGCCCGAGGTGCTGCTTCTTGCTGATGTCGGCCACTATGTGGCGTCGTCCCGTCGAGCGGGCGCGGCGCTGGAGGCGGAGTTGGCTCACTACCGCTCGGTGATGGCGGATGCAGCCAACGATCGACAGGGGTTACACAGCCGCCAGCGGTAGTCGGTGACGCACGTACTCGCCGAACTCGCGGACCTCGGGCTCACACCGATAGGGCTCGAGGTCGACCTGTACCTCGACGATGCGCTGCAGGCAGCGGTGTGAGGTGGTTCGTGCGGCGTAGTCGACTGCCTCGCGTGCGGCGGCGCAGGCTTCGTCGATGCGGCCGGCGGCGGCCAGCGACGAGGCCAGGAGCGCGGTGTCGATGGCGAGTCGCCGGACATGGGTGGGACTCAGCGCGGTGAGGGCCTCGCCCAGGTGCTGCTGGGTGTGCTGCGGTCGGCCCAGGTCGTGGAAGCAGTGGGCGATCTCGTCGGCGAGGTACGCCGCGTCGAAGTACCGGATCCACGGAGGCTCGTCCTCGGGCTTGCTACGGGCCAGTTGCTTCTCCGCGATGTCGAAGTGGGTCAGGCAATCGCGTTCGCGTCCGAGGCGGGCGTGCGTGCGTGCCACCACCGCGTGCAGTGCGGCTGCCACAGCGGGAGTCGCCTGGGTCTCGCTCCCTCTCACCGCCGTCAGCGCCATCCTGCGTGCCGGCTCGGGGTGCCCGCAGTGCAGCGCGAGGTGACCGATGTTCACGGCGAGCAGGTAGCTGCCGTACGGGCGGTCCTCGGCAGCTTCCGTCAGACGCAGAGCGCGAAGGTAACGGCGCTGGGCGAGGCCGTGGGCGCCAGTGTCAACCGCCTGGTACCCGCAGAGCTCGAAGAATCCCGCCGCCAGCGTGTAGAGATGGCGACCAACAGCGTCAGAGGTGGGGGTATTCGCCAACAGCCGGTTCAGCTCGCCCTCGACGTACCGCTGCACCTGCGCGTGGACTCGTCCGGCGCCGTGGGTGTGGTCCAACTGCCGGAACATCGCCAGAGCGGTCTCCGCCGAATGAAGATCCTCTTCGTCAACATGGTCAGGCGAGCCGGGTCGTCCGGCCACGGGCGGCCGGGGTCCCGCCGCAGCGTTCAGCCAGTCAAGGGCGGCGCTGTCCAGGACACCGGGTTGGAACGGAACCCGAGCGACCATCTCAACCAGCCCCAACGTTCCTGTCGGGCGATTGGACAGCGCGCTGCTGAGGCCGCCGCCGGCCGGTGAGGGGGTGCTCGGCTTGCCGTCGCTGGTCCGGTTACTGCCGAGCAGCGGTAGCAGGCGCATCAGGGAGCCGCCGGTCACCAGCGCCTTGTCGCAGGCCTCGACGAACTCGCGGGAGGGAAACCGGTCGGCCGTTTCCACCCGACGCACGAGATCGGCACTAAAGCGGATCATGGTTCCGAGCCGCGCCTGCGAGAGGTTGGCGCGCTCGCGCAGTCGGCGCAGTTCGGCGCCGAAGAAGTGGCGCTCGGACAGGGATGGCTGGAGCGCTCGCGGGGTCTGGCCCATGACACCGCCTTTCGGGCTGTGCGTCGCCGATGGCATTGAGCAGCGTGGACATCGCGCACATAGGGTCACCCAGTGTCCAGCGCGGCGCAACCAGGATCGCCGGGGACTGCGCTACATGACCGTCGACCCAGAAGGCGCGCCGCATGCGGACAATGCCTTCGTCCGCATGCTCGGCATTCACGACGGCAACTTTGAGGGCGAGTGTGAGGAGAACGGGGCGCGACCACTCGTCAGATCCGCCCTGGTTCTCCACGACCCTGGGAGGTGCCAGTGGAGCACGAAGTCCGCGTCAACATGCTCGTGCCAACTGCGATCGTCACCCAGATGACCCCCGACCAGGCCGCCGGTCACCGCTGCCTCCTCGGGCGCTGCGGTGAACCGGAAGAGGTGGCGGACACGATCATGTTCCTGCTCTCACCGAAGGCGTCGTACACCACCGGCAGCACGCTGCAGGTCCACGGAGGACTGGGACTGCGATGACGACTACCCACGGCGGCATCACCGAGATCGATTACGCAGCCATGATCCGCGCCCTGAACCAGGTCCACTACGCGGGCGAGACGTCGTTCTACAACAACGCAAGGCTGCGCCCCTGCGAGGAGGCGCTCTACCACCGGCTCGGCGTGGGGGCGCGAATCCTCGATGTGGGATGCGGTGCCGGTCGCGTCGCCCAAGCGATAACCGCATTGGGCGGCGACATCGTCGGCGTCGACATCAACGAGGCGGCCTTGGCCGTTGCCCGGGCCGCGTGCCCGAACGGCACCTTCGTGCACGGCAGCATGAACGCCCTGCCACTACCAACGGACACTTTCGACCAGGTGTGGTGCCTCCGATTCTCCTTCAACGCGCTGGCAACCGAGGCCGAACGTGTGGAGACCCTGCACGAGATGTGGCGGGTGTGCGCCCCGGGAGGCACCGTCCTGGTGGAGACGTTCAACTGGTACTACGCCGGCCGGCTCGGGCTTGTCCGTATCGCCAATCTGCTGGACCTGGCCGCCCGCGCCGCGCGATGGCGGGGGCAGCGCCGCACCGGCTCGCGGCCCCTGCCAGCGCGCGACATCATCTACCTCGCCAACAAGACCAGCGGAGCGGCACCCGGCTACGCCCACCTCACCACCGCCCACGAGCTGTACCTCCTCGCGGCGACATGCGGGATCCGGCAGTACGCGACTGTGACATCGGAGGAGGGTGTCCTGTCGGCCCCCGCGCCCCCGGTACGCGGCAGACACCGCCGGTACTCGATGTGGCTCGTCCTCCGCAAGCCCGGGGAGCGGTCATGAGCTTGTTGAGAGTCGGCGACCACGCGCTGGAGATCCGGATCGCTGAGTCGGCACCACGCTGCCTGCGGCGGTTCGTCGCCCGACTCGCTGACACGGAACTGCCGACCATGCCTGCCGGGCAGGTCATGCAGGTACGTGACGGGCACCGAACCCGGCTGACCGTCGACGTCAGTAGAGGTGAGGTCCTCCTGGAACTGGCCCCAGAGCTGGCTGGCGATCCACCCACGTTGGAGATCGGAGTGCTCCAGGCCGCGGCACGCTCGTTGGCCGTCATGGGGGACGGCGAGCTGACGCTCCTGCACGGGAGTGCGGTGACCATAGACGACGGACGGTCGGCCATAGCGGTGCTCGACGGCGGACGCGGGCAGGGCAAGACATCACTCGCGCTGGGCGTCGCCGCTCACGGAGGCAGCCTCCTGGTCGACGAGTTCGCCTTCACCGCATTCCCCTGCCGTCAGCCCTGCGTGGTACCGATGCCCACCCTGCCCTGGCACGTACGCGCCGACATGGCGCCGCTGCTGGCACCTCACACCGCCGAACGGCTCCTCTACGCGGTGGATCTTCCCACCCCCACCACGACCGGACACCGCCCGCTGCCGCTGAGCCTCATCGTCATTCCGGATCAGGGCCTCGCGGCGGGCGAACTGCGCGAGACGCCTACTCCCGCAGCCCGGGATCTGCTGCGCGCGGCGGTGACCGACCACGAGGCGAAGCTACGCGACCCGACTCTTGACCACGTCTCGATCTTCTCATCGGCTGACGAGGTCACCATCAACCGCAGTCTTCCCGCATTCAACTTCGGGGAGAAGGCGCTCGACGCACTTGCCGCTGTACCGGTCATCCGCGTCGGCATCGGCAAGCCAGACGATTTGCCCACCAGTGTTGCCGCGGTGATCCGTCGGACAAGAGGAGATTCGTGATGCGGCAGCCGGCCGCACCACCGATGCTCCTCCTCGCCGGCACCAGCGAGGCCGGAAAGTCGAGCGCAGGCGAGTACCTGGCCGCCCTCGGCTCCCGCCGCGTCAAGATCAGGACAGTCCTCGTGCAACTCAGCTCAGGCCGGCAGGCCTACCACGAGGGCGTGGAGACGCGGGAAGGCTTCGGGTACGACGAGTTCGTCGCGAAACTCCTCGCACTAACCGACCGCGGCGAGGCCCCCTTGGCAGTCGAGAGCTTCATCGATGCCGCTTTGGCTGTGACTGTGAAGCGAACGTGGCCAGCACCATGCTCGATCATCTTCATCACCGCACCAGAACTCGTCCGCGTCAGACGCCTCGCGCGGGCCCGAGGGCTGACCGCCGACGAGGCCCGACGCATCATCCGACGCAAAGACGAGCGGAAACGCGTCCACGAACAGCTTCCGGCCTGGCGCGCGATTGCCGATCACTGGATCGACAACACTGCCAACATCATCAACTTCAGGGCTCGTCTCCGGGACGCGTTCCAGACCATGCAGACATCCTCAGGAGGCATCCAGCCATGACTCGTCGATACGCCTCCGCCGGTGCCGTCGTCGCGACCGACGACCTCAGCTCTCCACAAGTCCTGCTCCTCGATCAGGTCCGAAAGACCGGTGAACGACAGACCGTCGCGCCGAAAGGCCGACTGGAGCCAGGCGAGGCACCACTCCTCGCAGCCAAGAGGGAGGTGGCCGAGGAAGCCGGCCTCACCGACACGCACTACAGCGCGTATCTCGGGCAGGAGGCTTACACGTTCACCGACAACGACGGCACGCCAGCGGCGAAGATCGTCGACTGGTTCCTCTTCTCGACGTCCACCACCACCACAACGCCGGCCCGGGACGAAGGCTTCGTCCAGGCCCGCTGGCTCGAGGCTCCCGCCGCCCGGCAGGCCGCCAGCCATCCCCAGTTCCAGCAGGTGCTGGATCGCGCCCTTGCCGTCATCACCTGGCGTGCCGCTAATCCCCTGCCGTTCAGCCGAAAGCTCAGTTACCTGGTCAACCAGGTGGCGGCAGAGGCCGAGGCCGTCATCGCCGGGCATCCGGATGCCGGGGTGGGGCTGTGCGGATCGGCCGCACGAGGAGACTTCATCGAGGGCTGGAGCGACGTCGACTTCATCGCTTGGAACCTGCCCCCCACCTCGTCCGCCGCCACGTCGCTCCACGAGATCGTCAGTGAAGCGGCCCGACGCCACGGTTCTCGAGCGTCGCTGCACCTCGCCGACAGCCACGGGGGCGACGCCCGTCGCCTCGGTCCGCTCTACGACATGAAGATGCGGGAGGTGCTGCGTCGTGTAGGGCTCGACACCGCCGTGATCGCAGGTGCCACCGCCCCTACGCCGGCCGCCACCTCAGAACTGACCGATCTCGCTGGTGATGTTGGCGTACTGCACGAGTTTGCCGTCGCCCGTCTGGCCGCCAGCCACCACACAGAATCGGAGCGCGAGGACACCGCACGCCGGGTGTTGTCGGTGCTGTCGAGCGCCGGTCGGCTGCTTGTCGCGCATCGAGCGCCAGAGGTCGGCCTGCGGCTTCCCGAGGTGATCGAGGCGCTGCGCGACTGGCCGGGCACCGAACTCAGATCGCTCCTTGAAGACTACGACGCCTACCGCCGTGCAGGCGCAGACGACGCAGCACAGGCCGATCGGCTCGCTGTACGGGTGCCAGGTGCGCTCGTGGCCGTGAGGAGCATGCTCGAAGAATCGGCATCCCTATGATCATTTTCGTCGACGGGATCGACGGCAGCGGGAAGACCACTCTCATCGGACACCTTGCCGCCGCCCTGAACCGCAGCGGCGCCGAAGCAGTCGTCTCCAGCCCACTGTGGCGTTATCTCCCCACGATCGCCGCAGCGGAACAGTTCGCCTCCTGGGTCGGCAGTACCACTGGTCTGGACGTCGCAGAAGCGCTCATCACGGCAATGATTGATCGCCTCGACGACCTCCGCGACCTGAGCGTCGCACAAGACCACGTGCACCTGGTTGATCGCGGACCGAAGACCGTCTACGCATCCGCCCGCGCCCACGCTTACGAACGACGCACGGCAATCGAACCACTTCGGGAACGTCTGGCCACCTCGGTCCGAGCGCTCACCGACGTCCACCCGTGCGTGGCGATCGAACTTGGGGACGGCGTGGAAGCGCTCCGGACGGCCCTTCCGCGCCTCACATCGTCTCAGACCGTGACGCCCGGATACCTGGGGTATTTGCAAGCATTGGCCACAGAGATGCATACCTTCGGCGACTGGCCGGGCCTGCCAACGCAGCGACTTGACATTTCCATGTCGACCGAATCCAACTGCGCGGCGATCCTCGAGTCTCTCCGCCTCCCGAGTCCCAGGAACGGCCGCGCCGACGTAGGAGCAGGAGTGTCCGCAAACAGACGGGACTGGCGGACATGAAGCCAGCGCAAGGCCCGCTGTGATCGACCGCGCCGTGCCGCCATCACTCGACACTTGGGTTTTCCATCCGGCGTCGAGATCGTCACGCTGCGGCAGATCCTCGACGAACGCGTCGACCAAGCCGCCGCCGAGGTCCTGCGCCCGCGATCAACGCGGCCCACCGCCTCCTCGACCTCGTCGAGACCGATACCGGCGACGGGCTGACACGGGGCGGTAGGCCCCTAGGAACGCCAGGTAGTTTCAGCTGTCGAGCACTTCTACTGTCATCGATTGGGGATGCCGGCCACGTGTCGCACATCGAGAAGATCACCGGTGAACTCCGCGCGTTGATGACCGGGGTCGAACGCGCGCAGGGGTTGGCAGCCGCCGCCGACAGTCAGGCGCAGGAGGTGGCGTTGCGGGCCGCGGGCGCGGGCTTCGTCGCCGTGGCGGCGGGTGTGGCTCGGGTGCGTAACGCGATCACGGGCATCCAGGGCGGCCTGGGAAGTCTTGCCGGGTCGATCGGTGATGCGACGAAGGCGACCGCGGCGGTGCCGAACGAGGCCACCCCGCAGGAGACGATCGCCGGGCTGGCGCCTGTGCTGAGCGCCGTGGACGCTGCTCGTGAGGCGGCGGCCGCGGCCATCACCGGAGTCGGTGAGGCGCAGCAGCTCGTCGCCGTGGTCCTGCAGGGTGGGCAGCCCGGGCCGCTGTTGCAGGCTCTGGAGGCCATCAAGCAGGTCCTAGTGCTGGTCGTTCAGCGCACCGGCGGGGCCCGGCAGGCCATCGAAGGGGCGATCGCGCAGGCCCGGCAGTTGGGGTCGTCGGGAAACTGACGGGGGCTGGCGGTCATCCACCGGCCAGCCCCGCCCCTGCTACCACCGGCAGCCCATCCCCGACGACCCCCACCCTGGGCGGAACTGTCTTCACAGAGACTGACGCGTCAAACCCGTGGACCAGGCGTCCCACCGGCGTCGTCGGCGGGTCGCCTACCGGACGCCGAACCCGGATCTCCGCGAACGAGAAGCCACGGGAGCGCCGTGCCCTGGAGTTGGAGGACGAGTGTGCCGACAGGGTCGCCGGCAAGGGGTACCGGGTTCACCAGAACCCCACGAGGCAGGAGGTCGCGGACGCGCGACGCGAGACCGGGGATTCTGGGAGGCCGGAAAAGGCACCCGACTTCCTCATCGAGGGGCATGTCTTCGACTGCTACGCGCCCACTGCTCCCGTGCCGGCCCGCGCCGTCTGGAGCGCGGTGTCCAGGAAGGTCGACACGGAGCAGACCCAACGCGTCATGTTGAACCTCCACGACTGGCGGGGCGACCTCGCCGCCCTGCAAAAGCAGTTCCACGACTGGCCCATCACAGGGCTGAAGGAACTGGCAGCGGTAACGCGCGACGGTGCGATCATTCAGATCATCCGGCGAGACTGATGAAGGGGTGCAAATGGCTGTCGAGTACCGGCTGACGCTGGCGGGCAACATCCCACTCAAACAGGTAGCGGAGCTTGCTGCTCCCGGAGCGGTCGAGACGTCCACGGCGTCCGGCGGCACGATGCTCAGTGCCGACCTGAACGACGAGCACGGGTACGTCGTGGACATCACCGGCGGCCGGCACGGCTACTACAGCGCCGAGGACGACGGTGGTGCTCTGTGGCAGTGGGAGCCGGAGACCTACGTCGACGTCAGCTTCTACATGCGCAAGGACACCCTGGTCGACAAGGGCAAGCCCCACATGCTGGCGACCGTGGCCGCGATCCTCGCCGGCAGAGCTGAAGACGCGGCCCTGACCCTCAACGGCGACGTGCTCATGCTGACCCGCGTCGCGGGGACCATCCAGAAGCACAACACCGACGGCTGGTACGACGAAGACTACGACAGGATTCTTCACCTCTGACGGGCGTGCGTCCCCGGCTGGACCCACCACAGCCACTCCCCCGACCAACCCGACCGGAAGTGCCTCAGTATGCGCAGCCACGACCTCACGCCCGGACGGATGATCGGCGTCACCTTCGATCATGGCGAGGACTTCTTCACCGCCCTCGCCGACGCCTGCCGCACCAACGGCATCCGGCACGGCTACATCCCAGTCTTCATCGCCGGGTTCAGCACGGTCGAGATCGTCGGCACCTGCCAGCGTCTGGACGACCCCCAAGCCCCGGTCTGGGACCGGGTGCACCTGACCAACGTCGAAGCGCTCGGCGGCGGCACCATCGCCTACGACGAGGCCCACGACCGGATCTCGCCGCACATCCACGTCAGCGTCGGACTCAAGGAGCACAGCGCGACCGGCCACACCAGTCACCTGCTCGCCGCCACGGTCCAGTTCCTGACCGAGATGCTGATTATCGAGGTCACTGCGCCCGTCATGCGTCGTATCCCCGAGGCGAGCCTCTACGACGTGCCGCTGTTGCGGATCGGCGACAACTGACGCTGGTTATGCTCGAACTTGAAGAGCAGATGAGCGGCTAAGCAGTCGACGACCCATCCGAGCTCAACAGCGAACTGACGGCGGCCATCACCATCATTGGTTCAAGACTGTCGAGCACCAGGTCAGGTTCGTAGGCAGTCAACTCTTGCCGTCCAATTCGGTGAGCGACAACGGCGACATGAAAGTCGGCATGGCGCGCGCAGGCGATATCGTTGGGCGCATCCCCGATGACGATGACGCGCGCAGGATCGAGCTGATCACCGTAGATCGCGGAGTAGCGTCGGGCGACGACTGCCGGAAGCTGAAAGCGATCGCGCTCGTCTGAACCGAACCCGCCGATGCGGAGATCAAGAAACTCATCCAAGCCCGCCACGTGCAGCTTCACCTCGGCGGCCGAACGCAGATTGCCGGTCAGCACGGTCTGGATGAAGCCTCGGTCGTGCAACTCCGCGATGCTCGCCGCAGCACCTGGATACGGCGGCTGGACCTCAGCGAACTCCTGCCGGCCCTCTTGCATGACCGCGGCGATGGCCTGACGGAAGGCGGGTATGCCCGCCTCCGCATCTGACGGGTCGACGCCCGAAGCGATCGCCGTGTCGACGGCGATCGACTCGTCCGTATAGCCATGCACCTTCTTGTCAGGAAAGTTAACCGCGGACTGCGCGAGACCGTACGCGCGAGCGATGGCGCGCGTCAGCCAGCGCAAGTCCGCGGGGATGAGAGTCCCGTCAACGTCCCAGATCACCAAGCCGGCGCTGCGGTGGTTCACAGAACCATCGTCGCACGGTGGGCGAGTGAGGCCGATGACGGTACCGAACTGGCTGCCGAACGTCGGTGGTCCTCATTCGGGGTTGCGCGCGGCGGCTCGATCGCCTACCGGGCATGGCGTCTGACCGACGATGAATCGGAGGCCGATCTCGGTGCCCGCGCGTTCGGGCCGTACGGAAGAACGCCGCAGCGGTCATGACCGGAACAGATCCAGGTATGGGACCAGCGGACTCGCCGCGGGCCAAGTCCGAGTTCGCCTACTGGTCAACAGGCACCAGTCCCGGGATGCCCACGCCGGAGAACGTAGCGGTGCTGGCAGAGACTCAGGTCTTCTTACGATCTCCTCGCTGGCGGCGAACTGGCCGCCCTCAACTGGGCGAGCCACCCCCCTCGTTGGTCAAGTACGTAGTGCACCCGTTTGAGGCCTGAGGAGCGACACATGCGCGTGATCGCCGGAGATCCGCTTGACGGTTTTCCGTGGTTCCGGCATGTGGGATGCCTCCCCTGGTCCTGGGGCTGTGGGCCTTGCGGAAGCACGAAGCCCTCGTTTGCCTCCTGACTGAAGAAGGCGAACGAGGGCTTCGTGGTGGTCAGGCCGCCGCGGCGGTGACGTTCTGGTCGATGAACTGGATGAGCTTGAGCGGGGACCCGCCGAAGTGGTCGCGGACACGCTGCTGGAGCGCACGGACGTCGTGGCCGGGCAGGAAGTCCCGGTCGGTGTCCTCGCCGCAGCTGCAGGCGCAGGGGCGCATCAGGTAGGTCTGTTCTTCGGGCAGGTCGCAGTAGCCCACGGGGTTCTGCGAGCCGTTGGCGACCGGGTCGGGTTGGCCGAGGTACGCCTCGCGCACGGGGTGGCCGGCGGGCAAGGGCTGGCCGATGAGCTCGCCGCGTACGCCGGTCTCCGTGGAGTGCTCGTGGTAGCCGGTGATCTCGGCGACCGCGCGAACGACGCCTTCCCCGACGATGAAAGCGAATCGTTGACGGCTGGCCTTCTCGCGGTTCATCTTCCAGACGCCCCGGCCTGCCTCCCATGCCTCGTCTTCGGTCATGCGCGGGAAGTAGCCGATGAACGCCCTCCCGAGCGGGTCGCCTTGGACAGTCTCGTAGCCACCGAGCTTAAGCCGAATACCCACCTAGCCTCCGATCTATCTGCACCGCCGAACTGTTGACGCTAGTACAGCATCGAACATCAGGTTTGGCAAGTACCGCAGGTGTCTATTGTCATCGGCATGCAAAAGACGCTCTATTTGCTCTTTGCTGTGGATGCTAGGGGTGTAGGCCTGCGCTCTGCGCACCGTCAAAAAACCATCGTTTTCTGACGACCACGGTCAGACGCCTCGCGGTACCCCTCCGAGGCGTCAAAAACTCCGTCAAAAACCGGCGGGTTCAACAACCCACTAGGCACCCTTTTCTGACACCATGAACAGGTGTCAGACGCTCTCGACCCGACCGAGCTGCTCGCCCCGGCGCCAGCGCATCCCACCGAGATCCGCATCGGCTACGCGCGGGTCTCCACCGGCGGGCAGAAACTCGAACGGCAACTCGACGCGCTGCGCGCCGCCGGCTGCCGCCGCATCTTCTCCGAGACGCAGTCCGGCAAGGACGCCGACCGGCCCGAGCTCACCGCCTGCCTCGCGTTCATGGCCCCCGGCGACACCCTCGTCGTCCCCGCCCTCGACCGCCTCGGCCGGTCCGTGCAAGACCTGATCGCCACCGTGACCGACCTGCGCGGCCGCGACGTCGGCTTCACCTCGCTCTACGAAAACCTCGACACCACCACCCCCGGCGGCCGGCTCGTCTTCCACGTCTTCGCCGCCCTCGCCGAGTTCATCCGCGAACTCATCGTCTCCGGCACCCGCGAAGGCCTCGCCGCCGCCCGCGCCCGAGGGCGCGTCGGCGGCCGACCCACCGTCATCAACGCCGAGCTGATCCGCTCCGCCCGCGACCTGCTACCCAACCCCGACGCCAGCGTCGCGTCCATCGCCCGGCTGCTCGGCGTCAGCCCCGGCACCCTCTACAACCACATTCCCGACCTACGCGAGCTACGTGCCGCCGGCCGGGCCCGCATGGAGCTGACCGCATGACCTGTCCACTCCTCGCACGGCGCAGGCACGAACGCTCCTCAATGGCCACCGCCGGCCACGGTGGTATCGGCCGCGAGCGCCTTCACCCGACTGAGCGCCTCGTCGACGCCAACGCGCTCGCGGACAGTAGGGGTGGCGCCGCGTGAGCGACCTCGTCAGCCGGACCACCCGCGGGCTCTTCCGTGACCTCATGACCGGAAGCACCGTCGGCGCGATCGGCGCAGCCTTCCAGGACGAACTCTTCGCACCGAACCCCGACAGCACGTACGAAGACAGCAGCGTTCGACGTGTCACGACGCAGGAGTACCTCGAAGCCATCGACTGGGGCGACATCAACCAGGTCAGCCGGGCGCTGCGAGTCTTCGAGCGCCTCATCCAGGGTTTCGAGCCGCAGTACACGAGCAAGCTCCTCAACTCCCTGCGCCGTGACGGCTACACCGTCGATGAGCAAACAGGCCACATCGCTTCCGGCGGACCACGCTTCACCCCTTCCTCCCTGCAGAACATCACCGACGCGTCGGCGATCCGCCAGCAACTCACCCGCATCCAGCACGCCGTCCTGGACGACCCTGCCCTCGCCGTAGGCAGCGCCAAGGAACTCATCGAGAGCACGGCGAAAGTCGTACTCAAGGAACGCGGCCAGCCGGTCGACGACAAGGACGACCTCCCTGCGCTCGTCCGAAGCGCCCAGCAAGCCCTCGGCCTCCACCCGTCCTCCAAGGCACCCGGCCCGGACGGCAGCGACGCGATCAAGAAGATCCTCGGCTCCGTCTCAGGCATCGCCATCGGACTGGCCGAACTCCGCAACCGCGGCTACGGCACCGGCCACGGTCCCGCCACCGCTCCAGTCGGCCTCGGCCCCCGCCACGCTCACCTCGCCGTGAACGCCGCGTTCACCTGGTGCCAGCTCATGCTCGACACGCTCGCGGACCCCAAGGCTCCCTGGCGCAAGGAACTGACGTGATCTCCACCGGAAAGGCACTGAAGATCGATGTCGCATCCACTGAAGATCACACGTCGTTCAACATCCCGAACTGCTCGCGATGGCCGGTGGGCTGATGTTTCCGCTGGTCCTGATCGTTGGCTCGGCCACGCGCTGCGGGCCGACGACGCCGGCCTCTGGGCGGCCCTGCTGCTCGCCACACCGGCCGGCCTGTTCGGCGCCAACCAGCTCAGCCAGGGAATCTGGGGAAGCCGTGGCGGCGGACCCAGCCCGGCGGCCTTCGCCGTCACCACCGGTCGTCGGCCACTCCATCCGCCGGGTCTCCCCGTCGGCCATGGTGATGGTGGGCCGGTTGACCTGCGGACACCGGCGGAAGGTGACAGCAGAGGCATGACCTTGCCCAGACCGCAGCAACCTCCGGGTGCCTGAGCGGTGCGGGCGGGTCCGAGCGTGGTTAGTCGGTCGTCTCGTCGGTGTCGGGCCAGAGCCGTACCGCCCGCGCGGCGGCGTCGAGGATCACCTGGCCGTCGACCTCCAGCCGCGACTCGGGCATGTCGTACGCCGGCCACTCGCAGACGAAGGTGACGGGCCCGGACGGCGGTAGTGGCCAAACCCAGTAGTGCGCCTCGTGCCGCCGGGCGTCCGACTCAGCGTTGCCCGGAAACAGCAACCGGCCAGGGGGCTCGGCATCCAGCGGCGTGGGTGAGCGTCGATCCATGTTGGTGACGGTGCTCCCGTCGGCGAACTGCACACCCACCCGGAGGAAATCAGCTGGCACGGGCTGCCCGGCCCAGTACCCGACCCGGTGGTGGTGCATCAGGTCAACCCGACGATCCGGCGTACGCAGCACCGCGGTCACGCTGAACTCGAAGCCCGCAGGGTAGGCGAGTAGACCGCTGATCGCGACCGCGACGCGATCGGTGTGGACCAGCACGTGGCTTTCGGCCACCACACCGGGGATCACCGCCTCGGGCTTCATCCAGGCGGGACGAGGCTCTCTGATCGGTTCTGGCTCGACTTCCGACGCCGCTACCTGCCGCTCGAAGAAGCCCATATGGCCCACCTTCCCACAATTCCGAGCTTTCGTACGGACGGGTCTATCTGCCCTCCTCCGACTCGGTGCTTACCCGGCACCGCCGGCCCCCGACGCACCATCGCGCACGTAAGCCGTGGCCCGGCCGTCCATCGATAAGGCGGGATGTTTTCGGCGTAGGGCGATCAGTGTTGCCCGTACCTCTGGTTGCTGAGCGGCTTCGGCGAGGTCGAAGGCTTCGGCGGCGTAGGCGTGCGCGACACGGGTCGCGCCCAGGTCCAGGGCGAGGGCGCCGAGCAGCCCGGACAGGTGGACGGCGACGGTGTAGAGCCGGGCGCGTTGTGGTGGATGCTGCTGCCCGGCCATGAGCTCATCCACACAGGTACGCAACGGCCGCAGGCGCGCCAGGCGGACTGCTGGCGGAAGGCGTTCGTTGTCGGCAATCGCCTGTCGGACCTCGTCTTCGAGGTAGCTGAGTCGGGCGTCTTCGTCGTTGCAGGACTTCAGCGCGGCCCGTCGGGCGTTGATGCTGTTCTCGTCTTCCCAGAGAGCCGATTCACCTTCTCCGCTGCCGTTGGATTCGGTGCTGGCGATGGGCTTCGGCCGGTGCGGGTTCTTCGCCGACGGGACCGACGGTGGCTGTGGTTGGTGCCGCTGGACTCGCTTGGTGAGGCGGTCGTATTCCTGGGTGAGGGTGCCGCCGGTGTGCAGGGCGGTGTCGCAGCGTGCCCAGAACTCGCGCTCGGGGTGTTGGCGGCCGGTCTCGGTGTTGGCGACGGAGCTGCGGCCGTACTGCACAAGCCGGGCGAGGCCCTGCTGGGTGAGGTTGGCTTGCTTGCGCAGCTGTGCGAGGTGGCGGCCGAGTGCGCGCCGTGCCGTCGTGATCTCGTCGTCGGCCATGGTTTGCCACCCCCTGGCTGTGCCGAGATGCGGTCACGGTGCGGGCAGACCGTATCCGCCGCCTCCGACAATTCCTGGGACGGTTACTGAGGGCTGTCGGGGGTCGGACGGGTTTGGTCGACAGCCGGGCAGCCTAGCGGCTGCGTCGGCCGCCGGTAGGGGTCACGCGCGGCCGACGATGTCGCAGTCTTGTCGGCGGCGGCGGCGGAATCTGCCGACAATGTCGTGGCACGGCGCGGCGGGCGTGTCGGACGGCTGGCGTCCTACGGTCGACTTATGCCCGCCGAACGCCTTGACTTCACCGCCGATCTACCTCGCAAGCGGATGGCCGCAGGGCTGCTCCTGACCGATCCTCGCGGTCGAGTGTTGCTCGTCGAGCCGGCGTACAAGGCCTCGTGGGAGATCCCCGGTGGGTGCGTCGAGGCCGACGAGTCGCCCTACCAGGCGGCGGTCCGGGAGTGCCATGAGGAACTCGGGCTGACCCTGACGCCCGGCCGGCTGCTGGTCATGGACTGGGTGCCACCGCAGCCTGGCCGCACCGAGGGGGTCATGTTCGTCTTCGACGCGGGCACGCTCACGTCCGAGCAGACGGACCAGATCGTCTTGCCACCGACCGAGTTGCGCAGCTGGTCCTGGTGCGACCAGCCGGCGGCCCATGAACGCCTGCCGGCGCTGCTGGCCCGACGCGTCGCCGCGGCGCGGGAAGCACGCGGCCACGGGTTCACCAGGTACCTGGAGAACGGGCTGCCGGTCACCTGAGCCCCGGCCCTACACGGGCCAGCCGCATCCAGGATCCGACTCGTAGCCCTCTGCTGAAAATCCGATCTGCGGGAGGTCGCCTTCGGGCGACCGGCCCGACTCACACATGTCCCACTGCCATCCATTTACATAATTTTGAGGAGGTTTATCGATGACTCAAACGACCACCGCACAGAGCCCCAGTACAGCGGGCCAGCCGGGCACCGCGCGACCAGAGTCGGTGTTGCCGGAGTTGCGGGCCACGTGGTGGGAGACGGGAGTGCGGGCCAGGGCGGAAGCGGGCGTGTTCACCGTCTTCGCGGAACTCCCCCGGCTCGTCCGGACCGCTCTGGGCGTCAGTTGGCGGGCGGACCGACTCCGCACGAGCGTGGTCGCCGTAGCGACGGTCGGCGCCGGGGTGATGGCGGCCTTCGGCCTGTTGGCCACACAGCGGGTGCTGGTGGAGTTGTTCGCCGGCGGGCCGACCGCGGACAAGGTCCGGGCGGCGCTGCCCGCACTGGCCGTGCTGGCGGTCGCGGTCGCGCTGCGTGCGGGAATGGGCATCGCCACCGGGTACGCGCAGAACGCGTTGACGCCGCAGGTGAGCCGGGAGGTGGAGCGGGGCCTGTTCGAGGTGTCCACGCAGGTGCGGCTCGAGGCGTTCGACGCCGACGCGTTCGCCGACGACATGGAACGCGCCTCCCGAGGCACCGAGTCGGCGATCGGCCTGGTGCAGTCCTCGATGAACCTCCTCGCCGGACTGGCCGGTGTACTGGCGGTGGCGGTCGCCGTCGTGGTGATCCACCCGCTGCTGCTGGTAGCCCTGCTGGTGGCAACAGTGCCGAACGGGTGGGCCGCGCTACGGGCGGGACACCTGCGGTACCAGACGTATACGGCCGGGTCGGTGCGGCGGCGCCGGCTGTGGCTGCTACAGCGGCTGATGGCCGAGCGGGCGTCCGCGCCGGAGTTGCGGTCGTACGGGCTGCGCCGGTTCCTGCTCGACCAGTACGACCGGGTCATGCAGGTCGAGACCGACATCCAGCTCGTCCTTGCGCGGCGCGTCACCACCACCACCTCGGTCGGAGCGATGATCGGCGGAGTGGCCGCCGCCGCGGTGTACGTCCTGCTCGGGCTGCTGCTCATCGACGGGCAGATCCCCCTCGCCGCCGCGGCGACGTGCGTGATCGCCGTGCAGTCCGCGCAGCGCTCCCTCGCCATCGTCACCTTCCAGGTCGACCGCGTCTACACCGAGGGTCAGCACTTCAACGACTACACCGGGTTCATGACCCGCGCCGCCGCCTACCTCCCGGGCAGCAGCGGACCGGTGGCCATGACGAGCCCCGACCAGCTGCGCGAACTGACCGTCAGCAGGGTGAGCATGCGCTACCCCGACCGCGACACACCCGCCGTCGACAACGTCACCATGACCATCACCGCCGGGCAGACCGTCGCGTTCGTCGGGGAGAACGGCTCGGGCAAAACAACCCTCGCCGCGATGATCGCCACCCTCCGCACCCCCAGCGACGGCGTCATCAAATGGAACGGCCAACCCATGCCGGAGTGCGACATCGACGGGCTACGAGCCCGGATCGCGGTGGTGACGCAGGAATACCACAAATGGCCGTTCACCGCGGCCACGAACATCGCCATCGGCAACGTCGACACCGACGCCCAGCTCGACCGCATCGAGGCCGCCGCCGCCCGCGCAGTCGCCCACGACATGATCAACGAACTGCCCCACGGGTACGAGACACTGCTCGACCGGACCTTCGCCCGAGGCCAGGACCTCTCCGGCGGGCAGTGGCAGCGCATCACCGCCGCCCGCGGCTTCCTGCGCGACGCCGAACTGCTCATCATGGACGAGCCCTCCTCCGCGCTCGACCCCCGCGCCGAAGACGCCCTGTTCCAGGCCATCCGCGACCGCAAGGGCCGGGCCACCACGATCCTGATCACCCACCGGCTCGCGAACGTCCGCCACGCCGACCGGATCTTCGTCCTGCACCACGGCCGGCTGGTCGAGGCCGGCAGCCACGACGACCTCGTCGCCGCCGGCGGCCGGTACGCCGAGCTGTTCGCCCTCCAGGCCGCCGGCTACGACGCCACCCCAAGCGAGGACAGCCCCATCCCGCAACAGCACCAGCCCGCCTCGCGATAGGAAGAACCGTCATGGACCACGCGGCGCCCACCGGCACCTCCGAGACGATCCTCATCAGCATCCGGGGCAACTCCAGCGCCGGGAAGAGCACCCTCGCCACGGCGTTGCGGCGCCGGCACGGCCGCGGCTGCGCGATGGTCGGCCAAGACCACCTCCGTCGGATCCTGCTCAGGGAACGCGACAAGCCAGGCGGCCTCGCGCCCGCACTCATCGCGCAGAACGTTCGCTTCTGCCTCGACCACGGCTACCACGTGATCCTGGAAGGGATCATGCACACCGCCCGGTACCGCAGCATGCTCACCGACCTGCGCGACGCGCACCGCGGGCGAACGCTCTTCGTCTACCTCGACGTATCGCTGCCAGAGACCCTGCGGCGACACGAAACGCGTCCCATGGCGGCGGAGGTGTCGCCGGACCACCTGCGCAGCTGGTACACCCCACACGACGTCCTCGGCTGGCCCAACGAACTCGTCCTCCCCGAGACCACCACCCTGGAGGAAGCAATCGAGCGCATCGCCACCGCCGCCGGCCTGCCGTTGACCGGCCGCAACGACGACCTGCTCCCAGCCGTCCCATGACCGCACCACCCAGAGCAACCCCAGACCACGCCGGTCCCTTGGCGGGCGGGGCGGATGACGTGTACGCGGCGCTGGTCCGCCGTGCCGCTGCCGCACGGGTGGGCACCGGCCGGGTAGTGCACCGCACCGACAAGGCCATCGTCGCCACCGGCCGCCACGACGGCCAACCGGTGATCGTGAAGCTGTTGACCACCGACGACCCGTACTGGACAGGCCGGCGCCAGCACGAACTGCGCATGTACGAACTGTTCACCGATCAACCGCCACCCGCGCGCGTGCCGCGGGTCCTGTACGCCGACGCCCACCTGACCGTCCTGACGCAGCTACCCGGGCAGCGCCTGGACGACCAACGCCACCTCACTCGCGACGTCAGCCCGACCACCTCACAGCTGGTTCTGAACACCCTCGACACCCTCTCCGACTGGACACCAGCACTGCCACTGCCGCAACCTGTCGACTACCACGGCCGGATCGACGCCGAACACGCCGCCGGACTCCTCGACGACGCCGACCAGCACGCCCTGCACACCCTCGTCGACCAGCTCGGCCCGCATCGGGTCACCGCACACGGCGACCCCCTACCCGCGAACCTGCTCCTCGACCGCGAGCACTGCGCCCTCATCGACTTCGAGCACACCGGCAGCTACTTACCCGGCTATGACCTCGCGCTGCTGCACATCGTCGCCGCCGCAGCCAGCCCGACCCTCACCGCCGCGATCACCGAACGCGTGCAAACCGCCGACATCACCACCGCCTACTCGGTCAACCTGCTCCTGCTGACCTGCCGAGAGATCCGCCTGCACACCGTGCTGCCAGCACGCGGCGCGACAACGTCCCGGCTCGCGTACCTACGACAGCTACTCAGCCAGGCACGCCACGACGTTCAGGCGCTGATGCGATGGGCTTGAACCGGACAACCGCCGGCGCAGCGATCCAGCGCGGCCTCGCGGGCGGCTCACAGGCACCTGCCCCGCTGAGCCGTGACTTCCACCGCCTGTGGGGCGCGTACTCGATCAGCCACTTCGGGTCCGCCGTCGGGGCGGGCGCGCTGCCGCTGGTCGCGATCCTGCTGCTGGACTCAACGGCTCTGCAGATCTCCCTGCTCGCGGTGATCTCCGGCCTCGCCTCAGCGGTCATCGTCCTACCCCTGGGCCCTTGGGTGGAGTTCCGGCGCAAACGGCCTGTGATGATCGGCGCCGACCTGCTGCGCTGCGCGGCCCTGACCAGCGTCCCCATCGCCGCCGCGCTCGGCGCCCTGACGTACGAGCAACTGTGCGTCGTCGCCGTCGTACAGACCGCCGGCACCATCGTGTTCAGCGCCGCCAGCGGCGCACACCTGAGACACCTGGTCACCACCGATCAACGCGTCACCGCCAACAGCCGATTCGAGACCTCCCAGTGGACGGCGAACAGCCTCGGCTCACCCATCGGCGGTGTCCTCGTGTCCTGGCTCGGCGCTACCGCGTCCATCACCGTCGACGCCGCGAGCTTCCTGATGTCCGCGCTCGGAATCCGCCGCCTGCGCAGCCCCGAACCGCTGCCACCAACGCGGCAACCCGCCCCGAGCCGGGGCCGGGAAGCCATCGAAGGATGGCGGCACATCCTTCACGACCCTGGTCTGCGAGCCCTGTTCGTCAACGCCGTCATCTTCGGCGGCGCCATCACGGCCAGCACGCCCATCATCGCGGTGTTCATGCTCCGCGACCTACACCTGGCGCCCTGGCAGTACGGCCTGGCCCTCGGACTGCCCTGCCTCGGCGGCATCCTCGGCTCCCTCACCGCCGGTCCCCTCACCACCCGATACGGCCTCCGCAGGGTCCTGCTCACCACCGGCGTCGCCCGCACCCTCTGGATGGGATTCATCCCACTTGCCCCGCCCGGCACACCGGGCCTGATCGTCATCACCCTCGCCGACACACTCCTGCTGTTCATGGCGGGAACGTTCAATCCCACCTTCGCCGCCTACCGCATGAACCACACCAGCGAGCACTGCCTGTCCCGCGTCCTGACCGCCTGGTCCATCACCAGCAAACTCACCCAGCCCGTCTTCATCGCCGTCGCCGGCATCCTCGCCGCCGTCACCGGCCCCCGCACCGCCCTCACAACAATCGCCGCCCTCACCCTCACCAGCGCCGCCTTCCTGCCTTGGAAGACAACCTCGAACAGCACGCCCCACACCCCCGCCGCCAACCCGCCCAGAGGGACGTCGCCGATCGGCACGTCGTTCCGGTAGCGCGAGCACCCGCCTGCCCACCGCCGTCACGGCCACCGCCACCACACCCAGGGAGAACGCAGAATGAGCGATGACAACCCGCAGCGGCGGTCACCCCGCCGCTACACCGGCACCACGACCGATTTCGTGCTGGACGGCACCATGGGACGCCTCACCACGGCCACGTCATCCGGTCAGCTCACCCACGTCGACCTGCGCGTCGGCAAACACGGCTCCACCCTGGCCGGCCTAACCGAAGCGCTGTCCACGGCGCTCACCACCGCTCTGCAAGCCGGCGCGCCCCTACCCGAGATCGTGGCGCCACTACGGCACACCCACTACACCCTCTCTGGCGCCACCACCGACCTAGACGTGCCACACGCAACCTCGCTGAGCGACTACCTCGCACACCGCCTTCACCAGCAGCACACCAACACCGCGCCACCGCACCCAGACGCCGCGCAGCTGCCTGGAGACATCCAAGCCAGCCCGCAGCCACGACTGCCCACGGCCAGCTGGGTGCCGCACCCCCGCAGCTGACCCGACCTCGATCAACCGGTCCTGTCGGAGGTGAATAGGGCATGCGCGATGACGAGTTACGCGGTCTGGTTGGCGGGAGCCAGCCGCTGATGCGGGTGCTGCGCGCCGTGCGGGACGCGGGCCTACCGGACGCCTGGATCGGCGTCGGCGTCCTCAGGGACCTGGTGTGGGACCAACGCTACGGGCACGGATTCGAATTCTCCCAAGTCCGGGACATCGACGTGGCTTTCTTCGACCCCACCGACGTGACCCGGGCCAACGACGAGCACGCCACCGGACGTCTGGCGACGATGTGGCCGGGACCGCCGTGGGAGGCGAAGAACCAGGCCGCCGTGCACACCTGGTACGCCGCCCGATTTGGAGGCGACGCCGTCCCCGCGCTGCGAAGCATCGCCGACGCGGTCGCGACCTGGCCCGAATACGCCACCGCCGTCGCGATTCGTCTCGACGCCGACGGGCGCATCGCTGTCTGCGCACCACACGGACTCGATGACCTTCTCGACGGTATCTGGCAACGCAATCCGGCCCGAGTCAGCCAGGTCGTGTCCGCGCAACGAATGGCGCGGCAACGCCCCGCCCACCGCTGGCCCCGAGTCCGAGTCCTCACCTGACCACCCACGATTCGACGCCAGGAGGCTCACCCCGAATGCCCGCCGCCCTCCGAACGGACAACTCGTCCACTCTCACGATCGCTGCCGCCCAACCGCTGGTCACCTGCGACGCCGCGCTCAACGGCGCCGCAATCCGTTCGCTCATGCGCCGCGCGCATCAGCAAGGTGCCCACCTGGTGCAGTTCCCCGAAGGCGCCCTGTCCGGGTACGCCGGGCAGGCCAAGGACCACTTCGCCGGCTGGAACGTCGACTGGACAACGCTACTGCGGGAGCTGGACAAGACGGCCGCGCTCGCGGGTGAGCTCGGCCTGTGGGTGATCCTGGGCAGCAACCACCGACTCAGCGGCGAGCACCGTCCGCACAACAGCCTGTACGTGATCTCCGACCAGGGACGCATCGTCGACCGCTACGACAAGCGCTACCTCTCCCACACCGAGATCACCCGCTTCTACACCCCCGGCTTCACACCAACCGTCCTCGACCTCGCGGGATTCAGGCTGGGCCTGGCACTCTGCATCGAGATCAACTTTCCGGAGATGTTCCTCGACTACCTGCACAGGGGCGTGGACTGCGTCCTGTTCTCCACCTTCTCCGAAGACCCGATGTTCGCCGTGATCGCCCAAGGCCACGCCGCCACCATGAGCCAGTGGATGAGCGTCTCGGTGCCCGCGCAATGCAGCACCGCCATGCCCGCCGGAATTATCGGCCCGCACGGCGGCTGGCTCGCCCGCTGCGAACCCGATGGCACCACCGACCTGGTCTGCGCCACGCTCGACCGTGACGCCCCAGAATTGCGCATCGCCGTACACCACGCCCGCCCCTGGCGCGTCACCGCCCGCGACGGCGCCATCTACCGGCAACGGCGCGTGGACGATCCGCGCAGCCACAACCGCGCCGAGAGGTGACAGTGGTGCCGAGCCAGGCGCCACCCATCGAACAATGTCGTACAGCGACGGTACGGTCACTCCTGGCAGTTTGTTGTGGTGGAGGGAGCTTGCTCGTGGTCAAGCGCAGCAGCCGATCTCGGCGCAGGGAACCGATTCGCCGGCCGATTCCAGCAACACGACTGTCCGCCTCGGCGGACAGGGTCACCGACCTGACCGGGCAGCGCCTGGTCGACGGCTGGCCGGTGACCGAGCAGGTGCGAGTGCGGCTGGCCCGCGGCGCGGATATGGCCGCAGTGCGTCGGCTCACCGCGCTGGCCGGTGTCCGTCTCGAGGACGAGGTCGCCGACGACGTGGACGCCGGTATCGGCGGGGCCGCGTTGCGGGCCGGCTTGGACGGCGGTCCGGACACGTTCATGCGATACATGGCCGAGAAGTTCACCGGCCCGCAGGCCATGGATCCGAGGAGGCTGCTGCCGCCGGCGACGCTGGTGCTGGTGGCCGAGCACGACCAGCGCGGCGTGGTCGGAGCGGTGGTCGCATATCCGCCGGGTGGTGTGCTCCAGCAGCTGGTCGAGCATCAACGGCAGGCAGGGTTGGGCAGTCAGCAGCTGTTCCAGCTGGTCATGGCCGGAGTGATGTGGATGGTGCGGATCAAGGCGATCGCGGTCGACGAAACGATGCGCGGCCGCGGGATCGGCAGTGCGTTGCTACACCGCTGCCAGCAGATTTACGCCCACTGCGGCTACATGATCACGTATGGGCAGATGGCCGACAGCCCGGAGCTGGAGCGGTTCTACCGCAGCCACGGCTTCGACGTGCTGGAGCGTGACAGCGGGTTCGACCCGTGGGTGGTCCTCGGGGTTCACGCCGAGATCCGCCCCGACCCGGGTGAGCGCACGTTCGTCCGGCATCAGAAGGCAGGCGCGAATCGGCGGCCCGGTCGGGTGCCAGCACCACGACACAGCAGCAGGACGCCGTTCGACCCGGGCACCCTGGCCCTGCATGACGATCACCTGCCGGCACTGCTGACGCAGGGCTCTGGCAAGGTGCTCGCCATCCAGTTCCTGCCCCTGCTCTGGATCAAGATGGCCGAGGGGCAGCGCGCCAACGCGTGCATCGACGCGTGTACGCAGCTGCGGTACGCCTACCAACAGTTCGGGATCGCCGCCGAAATCCTGCCGGTCGGTGTGGTGATCCACGACCCGGACGGCGGTCGTACCCGGTACGCCACTGACGAGCCGAGCTGGTACGACGACACCACCCTGGTCGGGCACACCATCCTGCTACTGCCCGAACACGACAGACTGGTGGATCCGACCATCGAGCAGGTACCAGAGGTCCGGGCACTGCGACAAGGTCCGGTCATCGGGCGGCTTCCTGAGCCGAACCGGCAGGCGCTGCGTGACGGCGAGACCAGCTTCGCTGTCCAACGCGCTGACCTGCTCATCGAGTACCAGCCAGTCCAGCCCGAGCATCGGGATCGGCTGCTGAGCGGGCCGCTGCTCGCCCGTAACGACGTCCAGTATCGGCGCGGCGCCGTCAACCTAGCCGCAATGGCCGTACAGGCGTTCCGCGATGCAGGAGCCGCCGATCGCATCCGGCAGACCCCCGCCTTCCCCCGCCTAACGGCGCTGCTCGATGCCATCGGCGACGCTCCGATCGGCGTCGACGAAACCACCAGCGATGTGCTGATTCACCTGCCCGGGGGGCCCGTCCGGCTCGACCAAGTCCCGGTCCCCCGATTGCCGTAGGGAATGACGGTAGTCCCGACTGCGGAATGCCTTCACCGCTCGGTTGACGGCTATGGGACGCGGATCGGGCATCGTCGCATCGACCATCCGCAGCGGCGCGTGGACGATCCGCGCAGTCACGAGCGCACTGGAAGTGACAGTGGTGCCGAACCTACGCGGCTTGTACCGAGGCCGACCTCAGTTCCCGCTGATGATCGTCGGTTATGGTCGATTCGACCACGCCCACGTTCCCGCCAGCCTGCGAAAACAACTGATGGAACTAGCCGCCAGCGACACTGCCCATTGGGGTCTGCTTTTCGTGCTCGACGCCCGAAGGCGCCGTTGGACCCTCTTCTCCCCGACGCGGAGTACGCGGCGCTGTTCGCACCCGCCGCCCACACCCTGAACCTCGACGTCGACGTCTTCACGACGAAGTTCCCCTGCTGGAGCAGCGGATGGCGGATCACCTAAATAGGCCACCTGCGTTCGCCCGGGGATCGCCTCAGGCTCCAACCGGCGTCAGCGGCAGCGTCACCCACACGTGGCCTGACCCGGCGGCTTGCAGCGTCCGATGTCGGCGGTCGCCATGCCCGGCGTCATCTCCGCGACCTGCGCGACGACCTCGCCCTGCGGGCCGATGATGTTCGTCGGCCCGTAGCCGATCCGCTCCGCGCCACGCTCACCGGTGACGTCAGCTGACACCAGCCACATGCCGCTCTCCCGGGCCCGGGCGGCGCGGATCGGGGTGTGCCGGTCCTTCCATTGCAGGGCAGAGGCGCGGCGCATCATGTTCTGCGCTGGGACGAGGAGCAGTTGCGCGCCCTGCGCCGCCACCGCCGCGGCCGCAGCAGGTACCCGGGTGTCAGAGCAGATGTTGATGCCGAACCGCACGCCTTTAACCTCGAAGGTTGGGTAGTCCTGACCTGGAGTGAAGAGCGATTCTCCCGGCATGAGGTGGGTTTTACGGTAGACGCCGAGGAGCTCACCGCCGGCCACGACGACCGCTGAGTTGAAGTACTGGCCCGCCCGTCGTTCGATGACACCGAGGACAAGGGTCTGCTCGATCCGGCCCACGCGGCGCAGCAGCGCAGCGAACGACGCGGAGCGCAGATCCATAGCGTAGGCGTCCAGGTGCTGCTCCTGCACGAGATAGCCCTGCAGAAAGCACTCCGGGAACAGCAGCAACTCCACATCCCGCTGATCAGCCTCGCGGCCGAACTCCTCGATGCACTGCACCGCCGCGCCGACATCGCCCAGAATCTCCGGGGTCTGACAGGCCCCCACCCGCATCACCTCGGCCACTCCGAAACCCTAGCGAGGTCCGACGACGTTGCTGCTTGCGCGCTGACAGTGGGGACGGCACCGCCGCTGCGGGACCTCCTGTGAGACTGGCTGGCGTGGAGGGTCACGGCACGCGCAGACGGGCAGCGTTTCCGCCGCCGGGTTAGCCGGTCTGAAGGCGCTTGTACGACCGGGACCGGCCAGGCCTAGGGCATGGCTGCGGCGTTGTTGGCCGCGAGCCAGCCGGCGGGACTGCCGCAGTCATGGTACTCACCGGTGACGGGGTGGATCAGTACGTCGTTGTCGCGGGCGAAGGCGATGACGGCGTCGGTGGCCTGATACTCCCCGTTGGCAGCCGGAATCAGCTCCTGGAAGTAGGCCACCGCGTCAGCGGGTAGCAGGGTACGGCTGATGTTGATGTACGCGGTCGGCTCGTCGTAGTCGTGCGGCTTCTCGAGTAGCTCGTCGAGCAGTTCATGACCCTCGGATGCTCGCGGGTGGAGGATGCCGTAGCGGTGGGCCTCGGCGCCGGGCACCGTGGCGGCGGCGAGCGCAGCCGGCACTCCGGCGGCGACCCGGGCCGCGGCGAGGTCGGCCAGGTCCGATCCGCCGTCGTTGCGAAGCAAAAGGTCGTCGCCGGCCACCAGGAGGAAGTCGTCGCCAGCGATGAAGTCAGCGGCGACGATCGCGGGCAGCGCGGTGCCGTACCGGTCGTCGCGCGGCTGTTCGATGAACGTAAAGTCGGCTTGGCTGTGCAGGTCGACGACGGACGCGTACTTGTCCTGCCAGCCGCGTGCGGTAAAGTAGTCCTTCAGGTCGTGGTCTTCGGTGAAGTAATGACGCACCTGGCGGCCGATCTCGCCGGGGGCGGTGACGATCGCGATCTCACGGGTGCCTGCGGCGACGCAGTCAGCGACCGCGTAGGCGACGACTGGTTGGTTGAGGATCGGCAGCATGCACTTGTTGATCGTTTTGCCGATCGGGAAGAAGCGGCTGCCCATGCCGGCGACAGCGATGACGGCCCTCACGTGCTTACCTTTCGGTTGGGTTACACCGGCCGTCAACGTGTAGCGACAGTGAGCCGGGCGGACCAATGCAGCTTACGCATAGCATTGGGTCAATTCGGGCACCTAGTGGAGGCGCGCACGGGCGCAGGCCGCCGGCGACGGCGGCCTCGATCCCTCTGCGTACGAGAACGACGCCTGTCCGGTGTCGTCTACCGAGACTCAGGCACCGAATGCACACCCCGGACTTGACGCAGGAGCTACTTATCGTCCCGGGCCGTCTTCCTCCTCATCGGACGCTTGTGCTGTGCGGCGATATTGAGGATGGCCCTCGTCCATCTGAATGGCCGCGTGCAGTGCGACTGGGTAGCGGGCGCGGCCGGACCAATACATGGTCTGGTGACAGAGCTGAGCGGTGGCGACCGCGAGTGCCTCATGAGAGACACGGTCATTGAGGGCGATGGGGTAGATCTCGGTAGCGGTCATCGAGTACCACGGTTCGGGCATCTCGCTCTTGCGGCGTTCTTCGCGGTTCTCGGAGATGACGGACCGTTTGGCGTCCCACCTGGTGTACTTCGCGCCGAGCCGGCCCGAGTTGCCACCGTCGTAGTTGCGCGGCACGTTGCACAGGACCCAGACCGGCGTGCCGAAGTCCGTCTCAATCTCGTAGAGAGCGTTGGTCGTCTCGCCTTCTCGTACGGCGTCTTTTGTGCTGAGTAAGTGGGTGTAGGCGATCGGTGGGGGCACTCTGTCGTCGGCGATGTTGACGCGGATGATCGCGTCGGGGCGTTCATCGTCTTGCAGGCTGTAGCCCGGCAGCCACCGCTTACTCTTCCCTTCTCCGGGTTGGCTGCCCTGCTTGCTGTTCTGCAACCCATCCCAGATGCGGCGGGCGCTGTCCTCGTCGACGGTGACGACGTACGGCCGGCCATCGAGGTCCTCGGCGAGGTCCTGCAGTGCCTGTTCGACGACGTCGCCGACGTCGTCCCAGCGCTGACGGTACGACTTCTTGCCGCCGTTCTCCTGCGGGTATTCGGTCTCGTGGAACTGGTTCTGGGCTTGGCGGTAGGGCTGCCATGAGGCGACAGTCGAGCTCCAGCCGAGCAATTGCCACACGTCGCCTGGCGTCGGCGGCGGGATCAACGCGGTCGCGGTCACGACCGTTCTGGGAGAGCTCTTCTCACCCTTGCGTTTGTTCTGCTGGCGGATGTGGAAGCCGACGTGGGCGATGCGGTCGGCCCCGTACCCCGCGTGTCGCTTCTCAGGACGCAGGGCGTTGGCGATGCGGTCGTCGATGATGCCGAGCGAGCGGTAGAGGTCGAGCAGCGCCATCTCTGCCGGGTGGTCGGGGTCCTTTGGCTCGATGATGCCGTTGGCGTTCCTGCCGAGCAGGTACTGGCTGGCGATGTCCTTGCTCGCCAGAATCATCTTGCTCTGTGGCTTCGCGTCCGCGTCCTCCAGTTCGGCGGGTTTGAGGCCTGGGATGTCGTCGGTGGTGGGGATGTGGGTTTCGCACCAAGCACCGATCAGGACGTCGCCGCTGGTGTCGAGTGCCGCGGCGGCGGGGTTCAGTGCCTTGGTCCGGCCGTTCGGGCTACCGTGCGCCAGGAAGTTCGCCGCGAGGTGGAAGACGGCGGTGATCGTCCCGCCGAAGAGATCGATCTCTTCGCCGTCGTGCGGGTCGAGGCCCTCGGTCTCGAGGCCGTACGTCTTGGCGAGGGCAGCGATCATCCGCAGCCGGGTTTCGTCGCGGTACCAGAGGCAGACCAGGCGCAGCTTGGTGAAGCCGGCCGCTTTGACTGCGGCGGCGATGGAGGCGGGCTCGGGAAACGCGCTGCCCTTGCCGCGCAGAGCCTTCTTGGACCCGGTGGCTTCGCGTTCTGCCTTGCGGCGGTCCATCTCCGCCTTGGGCACCCTCTCGGGGTCAGTCGGTCGGTGCGGCAGAGCCATGGTGGTGGCGCGCGCGATGAGTGGCTCTGCCCGGCCCTCAAACCGGCCCAGGACGTGCTCGTTGAGGACCCGCAGGTGGTGCATGCCGGTGCCGACGCCGATGGGGAACGGCCGGCTCTTCGGCAGTACGGGCCAGATCTGGGCAGGGCGTTCACGGGAGAAGCTCAGGGTGGGCCTGCGGTCCTTGCCTGCCTCGGCGATGGCTTCGGCGCGCATGCGCTGTTCGGCCTGCGAGCGGGTCGCGATGGCCTGCAGGACGGAGTAGTCCATCTCGAGGCGTCCGAGCGCCTCGAGCGCGTAGCGGCTGATGGTGCGGGCGCCGCCGCCGCCGTGCAGGCCCACTTCGAGGACCGGGCGGTTGTCACCGGGCTGGACCGCCAGCACGGTCCTGCTGTAGATCAGTGAGTCCGAGATCCGGGTCACCCGGGAGGTCACCATGAGTACGGGGGTGGCGATGTTCGGCACCGTTTGCAGCGTGAGGGCGGTACGTGACAGGGCGTACCGGCCGCCCTGGTCATTTTCCCAGGGGTCGTCGAGAGCGATCAACCCGCCGGTGACGTCTGGCCGCAGTGAGATGGCAAGGCCTTCGCGAACCGTCCAGGGGCCGGCCAGCTTCTGCGCCAGGCCCCAGGCGATGGTGCGGAACACCCAGTTCGGGGCGACGGGCTGAGTGCCGGTCTGCGGCCGGACGTGCTCGGCGAGGCAGACCTCGCTCTCCGGAGTGTCGGCGATCTTCTGTGCCAGCTCCGGCGGCCGCCGCAGGTCGATTTCGTGGATCGCTATACCCTGGGCCAGCCCGTAGGTGAGGGTGAACACCCGGCACAGGAGCTTGTCGTCGATCCGCTCCCGTGATGCGAGGAACGGCTGGGGCCCACCAGGCTCGAAGTAGACGTATCCGCCGGTGAGGACGCTGAGCACGGTGGTGGCGATCGAGTACGGGGCCTGGGCTGAGTCGTTGCCGTACCGCTTCTGGCAGGCGCGGTTCAAGTTTTCCCACAGGGTGCGTGTCTCGGCGTCCAGGTTTCTCAGGTACACGCGGTCGTTGCCGACGAGGTCGGGGGTGCAGCGGTACGCGAGCGTGTCGAGATAGCGTCCGGGCTCGCGGTGGTGTCGGGTCACTCGTCCTCATCTCGGAAGGCGTCCAGCACGGTGGGCTCGTTGGGGTCGATTCCGGCGTACGACAGGAATGCGTTGAGCGCTTCGCCGTACAGGTCGTTCATCTGTTTGCGCACGTCGGGCGGCCATTTGGCGTGAATGCGGCGCAGGATGGTGTCGAGGTCAGCGCTCCAGGTGTCCTCGTGGAACGCGAAGTCGACCATGTGCAGGACGGCTTCGGTGCCGCCACGGCGGGCCCGACCGGCGAGCTGGATGAGGTCGACGATCATGCCGGCGACCACTTCCTCCTGCAGGGATTTCTGCATGGAGGCGAACTGGCTCGCCGAGCGCAGCAACAGCCTCAGCCTCTCCCACGCGGCGTCGCGGGCACCGGCGAGCGCGGCGACGGGATCACTGCTTCCACCGGCGGGGAGGGCGCGCATGCCGGCTGCGTTGATGCTCCCGTACATCTCGGACGGCTCGTTCAGCAACGCCAGGGGCCGCACGCACAGGTAGACCGACCGCACTGCGGAGCGGATGCCCTTGACGATGTTGAGGCCACGCGCTATCAGCGACAGCGGCACGACCAGGATGTTGCCCCGGTCCGGGAAGGTCTCGAACTCTTCCTGGGTCAGCCGGACGGCGAGGTTCTCGCGGGGCAGGTCCGGATTGAGGCTGTGCCGGTCCTCGGCGCGCACGGCCACGCACAGTCCGGACCGGTAGTTCCCGGACTGGGCGATGCCGCGGGCGAGCAAGGCACACTGCTCGTAGGAGTTCGCGACGACGAGCACGTGGGCGCGGTCGGGGTCCTCGCGAGCTGCCCGTTCCAGCTCCCGGCGGATATGCCGGTCGTACAGCTGGTCGCCGAGCTCGATCAGGGCGTCTCGTTTTCGGCTGGTGTGCAGTCCCGAGACTTTAATCGGTTCGCCGAGCAGCGGGTGCCCTTTGCCGTAGTCGACACGCCGTTTCCGGGCGCGGATGGAGCGGGCTTGTGCGTCGGTCATCCACCAGCGGACCGGGGCGTGGACGTGTTCGCGGACGGCCTGCGGGAAGAACGCCGTCGCTGACAGCCCCATGACGGGCCGTTGCGTTCCGGCCAGGCTCAGCGAGACGATCCCGCCGAGTTCGGCGGTGAACAGGTGCGGGTCGCCGCCGATGGTCTGGGCGACCAGCTCGGCGCTCTTCTGCCTGTCATCGAGGCCGGTGACCCGGTAGCCGGTCAGGGAGCGGCCGAGCATGCCGATCGGCATCACGGTGGTGATCGCCGAGTGCTGGAGCTGCTCGATGATCTTCTGAGCGGAGCGCAACCCGGACGACCGGAAGCGCTGCGCGTTCTTGCGGACCTCGGCGAGCGCCTCGTCGAGTTCGATCATCACCGCGCGGGTCGCCAGCAGGTTGATGATCTGGGCTCGGCGGTGCCCGTCCTTGATGACGTCGCCCAACAACTCGTGTAGTTCGAGCTTGACCGCGTCAAGCAGGCTCTCGCCTCGTGGTCCTACCAGTGCGCTCAGGCCCCGTTGGACGTCCGCCCATATCGGTTCGAGCGCGCCGCTCGCGCGTCCGTGCCGGTCGGCATGCTGGTAGCGCTCAGGCATCAGCGCGTTGATCCGCTCGACGATCTCGGTGGGTATACCCGCGTCGCCGATATCGGAATCGGGCCACAGCAGTCGGGCCAGTGTGCGGTCGCGGCCACGCGCCATGTGCCAGCGGCTGCTGGTCTGGTCGGGAATGCGTTCCTCGGCGCGCTGGTCCTCGGCAGCGTGCAGTTTGAGCGCGTTGCGGCAGATACTGAGCAGCAGGAACTCAGCCATGAGCCGCACGTGGCTGACCGACGGCAGCAGCACGTTCTCGTCGTCGATGGGCAGCCGCTTCGCGTCGGTATCGATCTCCTGAGGGGCCGAGGTCCAATGACGGCGCGAGTGCAGTTTCACGTCGCTGGCGCAGCGTTCGATGGCCCTCGACTGGAACTGATCCACCTCGTCGATGAGCACGGCATGGCTGGTACGCAGGGCGAACTCGGCAGCCGTCAGGGTCCGCACGGGGCGGCCATCGAGGTTGACGCCGATCCGCAGGGTGCCCTGCAGGAAATAGAAGTGGTTCATGACGACCACGTTCGCGTCGCACGCCTCGTAGACCGGGGTGAACTTGCTACAGGTCGGGATCCACGGGCAGGCCGAGACTCCGACGCCCTGACGGCCGAGCGAGAGGCAGGGTTCACGTCCGGGCGGGTAGTCGCCGGTGGACTCGGTGAACTCGCGTTGCGCGCATCCGTAGGCGAGCGGGTCGATGTCGCGTTCTCCGCGTAGACCCCAGTCGCCGGGCGATTCGGGGTCTTCGTCGATCAGCGAAGCGTGCTTGACGGCCCGCTCGCGCATGCTGCTCGAGGACATCAGGTGCGCGCACGTCGGCGTGTGGTCCAGGTCCTGTTGCTCTCGGAGATAGGCCAGGTCGCCCTGGATGTTCGAGGTCATCGCCAGGCAGGACTTGATGTCCGGCTGCACGAGCGTGACTCGTAGGTTGCGCAGGGCGAACCAGCTGGCCATGACCCGGACCAGCACGCTCTTGCCGGTGCCGGTGGGAGCGTGGAAGATCTCCAGGCCGACGGCCGACATTGTCAAGACTTCACGGGGCGAGACGACGTCGGTGGTCTGCAGCACGTCGACCAGACCGGTGAGCGTGGTGTGCAGGAACCGCTTGTCCGGCGGGAAGCGTTCGTCGATCTGGGCGGCCAACGTCAGGAGTTCGTGCGTGGGAATCTGCAGCTCGGGCGTGTAGGGGACGGTCGACACGTGCGGCAGCTGGTCGAGGGCGAACGGTTCGGTGAAGTGCGGATAGCGCGGGATCCGCACCCGCCCGTGGATCTGACCGCCGTCCTTGACGTAGATCGTGGGGGTATTCCACGTTCCGGGGCCCGCGAAGTCCGGCGGCTTCGGGCGGACGCTTGGGCGCCGGAACCGGGCGGTCTGGCGATCGACGTAGTCCAGCAGGTTCCCGCCCACGCGAGGAAACGCGGCGTCAGCCCTGAACGGGTTGTTCCCGGCGAGTTCAAAGGCCGCGATGGGTGCCTGTTCCTCGTCCGGTCCTGGATCGGAAGGGGCGAGGGCGGTGCGGGCGGCGACCGAGAAGGCACGATGTTCCACCAAGTCGGCCGGGGCGATCGATCCGACCAGCGCAATCCGCTGCTTCTCGTTGTGGGTGAGGCTGCTCCAGCGGTCCCACACCGTGTATTTCCCGGACAGCAGGAACGCGGCGTCGGCGAACCCAGCGGCGTCACGTGCATCACCGGGGACACGGCGCGGGAAATAGTGGGCTGCCAGGGCCAAGGCGGCGTGCACCACACTGGTCTGCACAGTCGGGTCGCTCATGCCCACCTCACCCCCGCTTGCTTGCAGACCGACTCACCGAAGGCCGAGGCGGTGGCCACCTTCATGTCGTACTTCTGGCACACCTCGGACAACAGCGGAACCTGCCCGGCCCGGTAGTCCGGGACCACGAGCCATCCGGCGCCGCCGCGGTCACCCTCCTGCGCATGGATAAGGCTCGCGAGCGTCGTCGCCGACGTGTAGTCCTTGACGTCGACCTTGAAGGACGTCTTGGTGCCAGGGATCGTCACCTTGAGGTCGTAGGCGTCCAGGGCCGGCCAGAGGTCCACCTTCAGCCCGCGTTCGACCAGCCGGTCCCGCAGCGCCAGCTCCGGAATCCCCGGCACCGTGGTGTATCGCCAGATGCCCCGGGCCAGCGCCTTGTGGTTCTCCGCCGGCATCGGCTGGGGAACAACATCGATGTCGGGAAACAGCACCGCTTCGCGGGCGGCAGGACGGTCCGGGCGTGGTTCGGGAAGGAGTTCGGCAGCAGAACCGTCATCGCTCGGACGGAACAGGTAGGAGGCCCCCATATCGGCATGCGGGGTGTGCCAGCATCGGGCCGACCCCACCAGCGCACCGGCGCTCTTCACCAACGCCAGCCGCATCGGCCACCGACAGATAGGACACTCGTACCACCAGCCCTGGTGGATTGAGGCGTACGGGATGTCGGTGTAGAACTCGACCACGGTCGGCGGCAGCCGCAAGTCCGCCAGCTCATCGGTCGGCCCGGACGGATATCGGATCAGATCCGCACGTCCGTTCTCGTAGACCGATTGAACGCCCGGTTTGCTCAGCGCCAGATACACAGTCTCCTGCTCCACCTCCTCCCGCAGCTCGCGCACACCCGCGAGCATGTCCGAGCTGCGATCGAGTTTGCGCAGAGTGTGCAGCAGCATCCTCTGCTCGAAGTCCAGATCGAAGGCGTCCTCCGTGACCTGCCCGTCCTGATCCATGACGAGCAATCCCTTGAGATCGACTGGCTCCACCCCCTCGGGCAGTAGCTGCGCAAGGTCACCCGAAAGAGCCTGCCGGAACCGGCCGAACGGCAACGGGCTTCCCGGGCCGCGGGCAGCCAGCACAATCCCGTGGCACTCCATCAAGGTCTCCAGCCGCCGCTCCGGCTTCCACCCGGCAGCAGTGAGAGCCTTCGCGGCATGCAGGGCCGCTTTGGTGACGAGGTACCGAACATGAAGATCACTTAGTGTGCGCGCGTCGTCATCGACAGCATTGGTCACGAGGGCGGATGTTAGACCCACCCCCTGACAAGACGAGGTCCCGAAAGCGGTCGAGGCCAGTGTCAGAAATCAGACGACGAGGCGTTCGAGTCCGGGGCACTCCACACGCGGAAACCGCTGACGATAGGTGTCCGCGAACTCGACGACGTGACGCCGACCGAGATCAGTCAACTGCCAACGGAACTCCACCACGTGCGTTCCACCAGGAGCCAGCACGGGCACTGCCTCGATCAAACCTCTGCTCGGCCGACCACCGGCCGCGTTGCGATAACCGACGCCAAGAAAGAACAAAGATCTGCCCGCCAGCCGGTCCTCCGGCAGGCCCTCGGGCCCGGCCGCCGCGACCCGGGCCAATACGCCCCATAACCACTCCGACAACAGATGCGGCTCGTGATCCACTTCGACAGCCTCATCCAGACCCGCCCGGGCGGCAGCCCGTCCGCGTCGGGTGATCTTGACGGCAATCCGAACGACCTCACCGGCATCCGGATGATCGATGACGTCCTCGGTCACGATCACCAGGCCCCGGCGAGCGAGGGCGTGCAGGGTCCGGCCAGCGCCCGGGTCATGAACCCCACGTCGGCGCAGCCGCTCCTGGAGACGCGTATGACCCGGCTCTGACGACGCCGCTTTCAGGGCCAGCGGCAGCTGACGCCACTCGGCGGCCGGCGGCACCGGTAACCGCTGCAGCCGACGCATCCACATCTCGGTCTCGGTCATCCGGTCGTCGCGCATGATCTCGCCCAGATACACGCGCTGCCGCTCATTGAGCGATGCCCACGCCTCGGCAGCGGCCCGAGACGGCCCCCTGCGTCCTCCGCTTTCCACCGCCGGCGCAGGATCCTTCGGTCGGGTGCGCATCCACGCGTCCAGAACCATCCGGGTCGGCACCCGATAGATCTTGGCCAGCGGCGGCAAGAGGCGACCGGTCATCACCGGCTCCGCCCAATCCCGGCCGGCCATCGACTCACCGCATTCGAGCGCAGACAGCGCCTCCGCCGACACACGCAGATCCTGACCGGCGTGAGATGCCTTCAACAACTCCGACGTGCGGGCCAGCGTCAGCCCGATCAAGAAGCGCAGATCGGCAAGTGTCTCCTGGCCTGGCACGATGTCGATCAGCTCATCAGGGCGGCAACTCACTGCCTCGGCCAGGCGTTCCACCTCAGCCGGAGTCGCCGCAAGCAGACCTTCCTCAAAGAGGAACACCTTCCGGGCGGACAGCCTTGCGCGTACGGCCGCATCGCGCCGCGCCAAGCCACACGTCAACCGTCGTGCAGCCAGAGCCCCCGGAATCAGCCGACGGGCCGCAGGCACGATCATGCCGGCGTCGACAACCGTCGTCACGCCGCCCACGTCGGTCCGACATCCGCAGACCTAGCCTTCATAGCCATCGCAACCGTCCCCACCAGCGACGATAACCCGTTACGGGCCAAACTGCAGGCGACCTAGGGGACCGCCCTTGACTCACAGTCTCCAAGTATCGAACACATGTTTGATCGTTGCATGGATGTGTCGACTAGTCGAGCGGTGCAGTGGTGGAGACACGCCTAGCCGTCAGTACCGGATTCAGCGCTTGTACCGCTCGCCGACAACCCACAGGCAGCGTGCTGCTAAGCCTCGACGGCTCAGACCCAGAGCGCGCCGTTGTTGAGCCGCTCGTGCCACTGATCGAGCCTGAGGTTCTGCCCCTCGTCGGTGATCTCGACGTAGCCGTCGTGGTCGCCAATCCACCAGACACCGTCGTGGTGGACGAACATGTGGTGTCGGTCTCGCGAGGAGAGGCGGCTGACCCGCTGTTGCTCTTCGTGGTGGCGCATCTCGTCGTGGCTCATGGTCCGCGGTGCGCGGGGCGGGGCGCCGGCGCTGATGGTGGTCGCGGGTTCGGGGTTCGTGTTCATGGCTGGCACTCCCTTCACAGCTCGATACGAGGGGCGTCGAGGTTTGGGCTGGATTCGCGTGACGGTTCCAGCCCGGCAACTGGGCCTTCGACTTCCGCGGAGCGGGCGGTAGCGGCGGCCTCGGCTGCGCTGGCGCTGCGGGTGAGCGTGACCGTGACGTGTTCGGAGACCAAGTCGTGGCCGATGGTGACGGCGGTCCCGACTGCGACGGCGGTGACCTCCAGTCGGGCGAGGTGGGTGTAGTGGTCCAGGGTCTCTGGAAGCTGCTGGTGTGGGCCCCAGAGTGATTGGATCTCCCGTGCGCGTTCGACGTTCCAGGCGAGGATGACCGCGTCGATGGGGTCGTGGTCAAAGGCGATCGAGACGGCGAGTTCGTAGGTGAGGCGCCGTTCGTCGGTTGTGAAGACGTCGGAGGTCAGCCAGGCGGCGACGTCGCGGGCTTGTTCGGGGTGCTGTAGAAGGTCGGCGATGATCGCGTCTTCGGGGTGCAGGTCGGCGGCAGCCAAGGCCACGACGGTGGGCAGGGACAGTGCCTGGTCCGGATCGATCGTGCTGGCGGGGGCGAAGATCTCCGCTTGGGCGGTGAGGGCCTGGCCGAGGCGGGCGAGGGCATCCCGGGCGACCGGATCGGTGGTTTGCGCCGCGGCGGTGAGGTAGGGCTCGGCGAAGTCGATGGTGTCGCGGTCGAAGGCCGCTTGGATGACGATCTGGCTGTAGGCCCGAACACGCTGGTCATCCGGGGCAGCGGCGGCGAGGGCATGGAGCAGGTTGGTGTCGACCTCGGGTTGGTCAACGATCGCGACGACAGCAGCAACGATCCGGCCGGGCTCGTCGCCGTTGACGGGGGTGTCCAGGATCGCGCTGTAGATGGCCCGGTGGGCGGGGTGGCTGAAGTCGTCGCTGACAAGGTTGTCGGTGATGAGGGGTTGGTTCGGATCGGCGAGGAGGGCACCGAGAACGCCCTGCTCCGCGCGCATGATCAGTTCACTCATGGCGGGTCCTTACTGCTTCGTGAGCTGGTCGCGGACGGTGTCGGCGGCGCGCATTCGGGCGCTCGTTTCGTCGAGGTGTGCGTGGTGGTCGGGGTCGGTACACCGAAGCCACGTCGCGCCGTCGCTGCTGCGGGTCCACCACGCGCCGGCGAGGTGGGCGTAGTAGGGCATGCTGCGGCTGTGTAGCCGGGCCTCGCCCTGGTCAAGGGCCGTGGCCATCTCCGCGTCGGCGAGCATGTCGGGCAGGCTGCTGGCCGGGCCGGGCGCAGGGCTGGAGGCCATCAGCGGCGGCCCGTGGGCGTGCCAGCGTTGGGCGAGGTCGGGGTGCGCCTCGCTCAGTAAGGCTGCGCTGGTGTGACCTGCCCGGCAGGTCGGTGCCCAGAAGTTGCTTGCGGCGGCGAGGGTTTGGCGCAGTTCTCCGTGCCAGGAGCGGGGGGAGTGGGCGCCGCCGCTGTCGCGGCTGGTGTAGATGACGTCGCGCCAGAACTTGAGGCTGCGGAGTTCTTCGACGAGGCCGGGGTGCTGTGGCCAGCACAGTGGCAGTCGCTCTTCGCGGGAGAGTTCGTAGAGGTCGTGGATCCAGGTGACCCAACTGACCAGCGCCGCCCACTCGGCGGTCTGCTCTTCGGCTGTGAGGGCGTGCCACTCGCGGATCGGCCGTACGGGAGCGTCCGATGCCGCAGCGGCCGGTCCGTCGATGGTCATCGCGGGGTCTCCGGGGTGTGGCCCATCAGGGTGCGGGCGTAGCGGACCGCGTCCGCGTACTCCTTGGCGTGTCGGCTCTCGTAGTGCCGGGCCATGCGGGTGAGGACGGCCGGGGTGGTGGCATGGATGACCAGCGCCTCCCGGCGCTGCTCGTTGAGGGTGCGGATCGCCTCGGGGGACATGGTCTTGCGGTCGGTGACGGTGGTCTGGACGGTGACGCCGCGGTCGTTGCGTTGCGGGACGAGGAGGGTTTCGCGGTAGGTGCCGGCGAGTTGGGAGAAGTCGTCGAGGTCGTCGCCGGCGAGCCCGCCGAGGGCGATCTTGATGGTGGAGTTGGCCCAGAGCATCCGGCGGCCCACGGCCCGCCAGCGTTGTTCGGCGGCGGCGAGGTTCTGCAGGACGGCGGTGACGAAGATGCCGCTGCCTGCGGCGTAGGACATCAGCTGCGGTAGGTCCGGCAGCGGGACGACGTTGGTGACCTCGTCGAGGATCAGGCCCAGGGGCGGGTCCAGCCGGCCGGTTGGGGCGCGCAGTGCAAGGCGTTTCGCGGTGGTGGTGATCTCGTCGACGAAGGCGGTGACGAGTGGAGCGAGGGCTTCGGCCTGTTGTTCGTCAACGAGCAGATACACGGTGTCGGTGCCGGAGCGCAGGAACGCCTCGATGTCGAAGGATTCGTTGACGGTCCCGGCGAAGACGTGGTGGGCGGCTTCGCCGAAGAGGCAGCTGGTGCCGGTCTGGACGGTGGCCCACAGGTTGGACCGGGTGGTGTGCGGTTGGCGGTAGAACCCGTCGAGCATTTTCAGGACTCCGTCGCGGGCGCCGTAGGCGTCGCGCAGGAGCTTCACGGGCTGGTCGTTGGTGTCGTCGGTGGACCAGGCCAGGATGTCTGTCATGGTCCGGCCGGTGAGGGCGGCGGTGTGCAGCCAGGCGGCCATCAGGTTGGTGGCGGTCATGCCGAAGAACCCGGCGTTGGTGGCGTCGGTGCTCTCCTGCTTTCCGACCTGGATCATCACGCCGGCCCGCTTGCGGGCGACGTCGTACCGGTCGCAGCCGGCGATGGGGCTCCAGGCGATGCGGTGCGGCCAGGTGAGGTCGCCGGTCAGCTCCATCACCCATGCCGTTCCCGCCCGGAGGGTGGCGGTGTTCTCAAAGACGTCGGGACGTACGGAGGTGACGACTGCGGCGCCGGGGAAACCGCGCAGCCACGGGATGATGACCTGGCTGGTCTTGCCCTGCCGGGGCGGGGCGACCAGGAGCACGGAGGATTCGAGCCCTGCGTGCAGGCGCATCGATCCGGCGTCGCCCAACGGCACCGCGACGTCCGTCAGCTTCGGCTTCTGAGCCAGACCAGGCCGCAGGCGCGGGGCCGCCCGCAGGACGGCCTCGGCGGAGAGGGTGCGCCGCAGCTGCTGCCGCGATGCCATCCCCCGGGCCTGGCGTCCGTTGCCCCACCGCTGCCACAGCACCGCTCCTGCTGTCGAGAGGGCACCGGTGACGAGCACGGCGGCGGTGTAGAAGCGGATCGGACCCGGTAGCTGGCCTTGGGCGGATGGCGGCCAGGCCAGTCGAGGGTCGTTGAGGTGCCGGGGCAGGGCGAGAGCGATGCCGTACGCGTCGGCTGGGGAGGTCACCGGCCAGTGCAGCGCCAGCAGCCCGGCGACCTGGCCGATCAGCCAGATGCCGATCATGGTGCCAGCGGCCACCGCGACGATGGCACCCACCACCCAGTCAGAGCCGTTGGTGAGACTCCCGCCGAGCCGCGTGGTGTTGCCGCTCATCTACACCGCCATTCGTTCGTTGGTGTAGAACAGCTGCCGTTCCTGCGGGGTGAGGATGGTCTGCACGATCTGGCTGGGCTGTCGGCCGATTTTCCACAGCGCCCGGCCGACGTGCTCGCCGGACCAGGAGGCGATGTGGGCGCACTCGGTGTCGGTGAGCCCGATCTGGTCCTTGGTCATGGCCAACGGCGCGGTGTCCTGGCGCAGGCATACCCGCACGTCGCAGGAGGCGATGAGGTTGCTGGCGATGGTGACCTCTTCGCTGCCGGCCGGACCGACGGCTTCGAAGTCGGCGAGCCGGTGGGTGCTGAGCACCTGAATCGTTCCCTGGGCGCGGGACAGTCTCAGGTCCGAGTCGACCTTGCGGATCATGGCGGGGACACGCATGGCCCGCCAGAGTTCGTCGCGGATGACCATGCGGACGGGCCCGCCGGGTTCGTCGATGGCGGCCTGCCCCCAGGAGGAGACGCAGGCCAGGGTCATCGCGACGGTCTCGTCGCCGCGGCCGTCGATGCGGGACAGGTCAACGGTCTGGATGGGGGCGTCGAAGTCGAGGCGGATGGTCGTCGGCCCGTCGAACAGGCCGCTCAACGACCCCTGGACCATGTTGCCGAGGGCGTCGGCCGTCGGGCGGATCATCTCCCGCAGTTCCCCGGTGTCATCGCCACGGACCCGCAGTTCGGAGGCCATTTCCGGCAGTGGGTCGCGTAGTAGCGCCCAGACGGCCGGAATGGTCGGGTCGGTTAGGTCGCTGTCGCCGGTGGCCTCGCCGGAGGCGTGCTTGATGGCCAGGGACAGGGCCGCCTCCTCGGTCGGGGACAGTGCCCGACCAAGTCGCATCACCAGTAGCGAAGAGAGCAGGGTGATGCGTCTGCGGTGGATCTCGTCGAGCCGCTCGCGGAGCTTCTCCGTGTCGCCGGGAAGGTTGCGGCCGAGGGGTCCGCTGTCGAGGGGGTTGAGTCGGTTGCCGAGGCCTGGCCCGAGTTCGAGGGGCTCGACGCCGAGGTGGCGGGCGAGGGTGGCGTACTCGTTCTTGATGTCGCCGAGGACGAAGGCGCGCACGCCGTAGGCCATCAGCCGGTAGCAGAGCAGTTTGATGGTGGCGGACTTCCCGGAGCCGGGTACGCCGGTGATGAGGAAGTTCGGGTTGGTGATCAGTTGCAGGCGCAGCCACTCGATGGGGTGGCAGGAGAAGCTGCCTCCGGACTGGGTGTCGATACCGATGTAGGTGCCGGCCGGGGGCATCGTCTGCCCGTACAGCCATGGGTAGAGGCCTTGCATCTGGCCGGTGGAGGCTCGGAAGACGGGGATCTGCGGGGCGCGGGCTGCCTGCCCGGCGAACGGCCGCGGCCATCCGCGCCGCGGCGGCGTCGGCTCCGGTCGGGTCCGCCCCGGCTTCGAGGGGGCAGCGGCGGGCGTGGTCGGGGTCGGGAGGTCGCCGAGGAGGTCGCTCAGGTCGGCGACTGGCAGGTTGTTGCGTCGGGTACGGCGCAGCATCGGGCTCACCACCGCTTCCGGGGCAGGCCGAAGCCGAGCGGGAGGGCGCCCATCACGAAGCCGGTGTCGTGGGCGTACCACATGCGGCGCAGCTCGATGCGGGCTGCGGCGGCGTCGGCCTCCAGTGCCGCGCAGGCGTCCTCGGTCTGGGCGGGGTCGGTGACGGTCACGGTGACGTAGCCGGTGAAGCGGACCAGGCCGTGGCCGGCGGCGAGTTCGGCATCCTGCGCCTCGGCGCGTGCCAAGGCCTGCCGCTCGTGCTCGGGCACGATCTGCTGGGTGCGGTGGCGCATCCCCACGGCGACGGATCGGCGGGTCCGCTCCCCCATCACCTTGCGGGACGCCTCGCGCGGCCCGAGGGGTTCGATGTGCATCGAGTACGCCCGTCGGTGCACGCCGTCGCCGAGGAGCGGGGCGAGGACCGTGGAGTAGACCTGGTTGCGGGGCCAGTCGTGGATCCAGTACGTGACGGAGTGGGCGCCGTCGTGGGCGTAGCTACCCGGGGAGCTGAGCGCGGCGGCGGGGCCTGCGACGGCCGGGTCGACGCCGGCGGGCAGGCCGCCGGCACCCGGGGTGGTGGCGTTGGCGCGGCGTTCGGCGAGGTGCCGGCCGGCGTGCGGGTCGTAGGCGGTGCGGATGACCTCGGCGAGGTCGCGGGGGCCTAGCCACGACTCGACCTGCAGGTCCGCGCCGGCGATCGATGCGGACAGGGCTCGCAGGTGCCGGGTGAGGATGTCCGCGGCGGCGGCGCTGCCCCCACCGGCGCTCTTGATCGCCCCGGCAGCCCGGCGGTGGTCCATCGTGAAGGCCAGGTACGCCTCCCGGCCGCTGCTGGACAGGGCGGCGGCGGTGAGCAGATCGCTGGTGACCGCGACGGCCTCGGCCGGGGCGGTGGCGGCGACGTGGTCGACGTGCCAGCGGCGCAGCGCCGCTCCGGACTCTGGGACGATGCGCTGCAGCGCCTGCACCCGCACGATCGGGTTCCCCTCCGTGCACAGCCCGGCCAGCAGCGCGCCCCAGCCGGCGACGCGTTGGTCCCGGCGAGCGGAGTCGACCAGGCTGATTCCGGAGTACCGGACTCGCGCGACCGCCGTGTAGGTGCGGTCCAGACGGTGGTACGCCACCGCGAGCGGCTGCCCCGACGGACCCTGCGCCTCCAGAATCGTCAGCGGTGCCAGCACTCCGGGCAGGTCCATCGGTTTCGCGGCCGTCGCGTCGGCCGGGGCGGGAGCGAACGCGCCGGAGAGGAAGCGGTGCCGGGTGCGGGAGCGGCCCCAGTGATAGGAGGTGAACGCCAGCACCCATTCGTCGGTGGTGCGGCCTCCGACGCGCAGGAACGCCAGCGTCGCCAACACGATGGCGAGCGGCCAGAGCACGGCCCCGGCGGCGGGGTGGGCGGCGGCGAGCGGCCAGATCCCCGCTAGGACGGCGCCGGCGAGCATCGTGACCCGTTGCAGGGTCATCCCGAACAGGAATGCGACCTTTTCGTGCTGCCACCCGAAGTAGCTGCGGGTGCGGTGCTCGGCGGTGGGCGTGCTCACCGGTCGACCTCCTCGGTCGGGCTATCGGATGAAAGATCGTGTGGAACAGGAGGCGGGGCTGAATCGGCTACGCCCGCTCCCGTTGGGTGGATCGGCGGCACGGCCGAACTCGCGGCGCTGGCCGAGGGCCTTGACGTCGCGTTGGTCTGCGTGGGCGCTGACGGAATGTGGTGCGGTGGCGGCACGGCTTCGGCCGCTCGACTCGGCGCAGATGCCGGAGCGGATCCGGTCATGTCACCGGAGGAGGCCGGGATTCGAGGTTTCGCTTCAGCCGTTGCGGTAGAGCTTCCGGTGGTGCCAGTTGGTGCGGCGGAGCGGCCAGCGGTGCCGGTGAGGGCGCCAGTCCAACTGCCGGTGTACCGGGAGTAGCCGGCCGGGCGGGCGTGCGGGTTCGCACCGTGTACGCCAGCGTGTCCGGCGGTCTGTTCCATCCGCCCGGCCAGGGAGTTGACTGCCCGCTGGGCCAGGTCGACGCCGGCGGCGGCGACCGCGACCGGTGCGGCGACCGCCCCGAACGCTGCCGCAGTGCCGCCCGCCATACCGGCGCTGCCGGCAGCCGTGCCGCCGCCAGCGGCGCCGCTCTTGCCGGCGGCCGAGGCGAGGGTGCGTGCCTCGCTGGCCTGGCTGAACTGGGCCGGGTTCACGCCGCTTGGTGGGCCGCTGGCGTTCGCCCTGCCGGCGGCGAAGCCGAGCATGCCGGCGAGGCCACCGCCGGCGGCGGCCTGCACGGTCGCGAAGGTGAAGAAGCGGGCGATGACCGGCCACGCGACGACGCCCATGAGCAGCACCAGCATGCCGGTCAGCAGGGTGGTCACGTCCTTGGCCCGGGTGGGGTCGGTCGGGTCTCCGAGAACGCCGAAGCCGATCGCGAAGACCAGCGCGATCACCGGCTTGAGGATGATCAGCTGGATGGTGGCGCCGCAGAGCTTCGACCACCAGCTCTGCGTCGTCTCCGACATGTTGCCGACGGCGGCGATGGGCGAGGTGGCCAGCAGTACCGCGATCGCGGCGTTGCGCAGCAGCAGCTCGAACCACAGCACCAGCGTGAGCGCGATGCCGACCAGCGCGAGGATGAGCATCAGTGACCCCGAGGAGCCGGTGACCGAACCCATCTGGAACAGGACGGTGAGTTTGGCCTTGAGGCCGTCGTTGCCGCCCAGGGATCGGTTGATGATGCCGCGGCTGACTTCGTCGGCGGCGATCAGGGCGGCGTTGGCGACGACCATCGTGACGAGGAACGCCAGCACCGCCTTACCCGCGCCGACGAGGCCCTGCGCCAGCGGGGAGCCGTCGCGGGTGGCGACGGTCCGGACGACCTGGAGGAGCAGCAGTAGGGCGGCGATGCCCATCGCCAGCCACCGCGAGATCGCCAGTGGCTGGTTGATGCTCATCAGGTCGAGGTTGGGGAACGCGACGAACGCATCGGCGAAGGTCTTCAGCAGCGATGTCGCGGCGTCGGCGAACGAGCGGCAGACTGACTCCCAGGCGTTGGCCGCGGCGCCGTCGATGATGCCGCCGGGGGTGCAGCCGCTGATCTGGCCGTTGAGCGGGTCGCAGGCTGCGGCGTTCACGAGGTGATTTCCTGCCAACCTCGGGCGGCGGCCTCGGCGCTGCCGGGCTGGGCCGCAAGGCTGGTGTAGTCGGTGGTGGCCGCCTGATCCGGTGGTAGGACCTTCCAGTCGGTGGCGGCCCAGTGCAGCCGGATCGGGTACACGCCGATGGTGGAGGCGACCTGCCGGCCGGGCGCGGTGGTGGACAGGTAGCCGAGGACCAGCACGGTCATCGTGTCCGGTGTGGCGTCGCGAAGCTGGTAGGCGGCCGGTCCGAAGGTGAGCGACGCGCCCAGCGGCACCGGCCCAACCGTGGACACGCCGAGGGTGCGCCGCAGGTTCACCGCCCCCTCGGCGAGGTAGTCGCTGGCGTCGCCGAACGAGGGGTCGGCGATCACGGTGGCGATCGTCCGCGCGCGAGCCGGGTCGAGGTTCGACAGCACCTGCGTGAGGTACTCGGTGCCGGCCGCCACCGCACCCACTGGTGAGTGCGGGTGGCCCACCGCGATGCCCTGCACCGTCTGGCTACCGGCGCCCAGCCGCACCGGCCCGCTCGGAACTGACATTGAGGAGCCGGTGGCCATGGGCGGCAGCGCGCCCGGCGGCACCGTTTGGGAGTCGCCGGAATGGGGTTTCAGCACCCAGACGATCAGCCCAGCGGCCGCGACCAGGGTCGCGAGTGCTCCGCAGGCGATGACGACCCACCGGGCGCGGCGCGGTCCCGGGTCGATGAAGTCGTTCACGGCTCGGCTCAGTTCGCTGCGCCGAAGACGGTGTTGACCAGGGGGATCGCCATGGCGGTGACGATCACCCCTCCGAGCGACCAGATGAAGGCGCTCTTGCCCATCTCAGCGGTGCCGGGCCGGTTGGAGAGCTTCCCGACGGCCATCAGGCCGCCCGAGGCGAGGGCGGCGATGGCGCACCCGATCAGCGCGCCCCACTTGACGTAGGACAGCAGCAGCGAGATGCCGTTGCTGCCTCCCGTCGGGTCAGCCGGAGCCGGGTTGGGCACGTCGGCGAGCACGGACAGGGCGGAGGGAAGGGTGTGCATGACGAACTCCTTGCAGAGCGGAGGGACACGCCGCCGCGACCTGACCAGCGGTGTTAGCAATCGCGTACAGCAGGGTCAGACTTTAAGCAGCCCGCCGTCCGCAGGGATAGACCCGCCTGGGTGACATAGGTCATGTGGCAACTTGCGTCTGCGATTGCTGTCATTGCAGGCTTGACCGACGCACGTACAGGAAGGCCAATGCCGGGATGACGACCGACGACAGGACCCACCGCGTCGCCGCGCGCCTGGATCACCTGTTCCGCACGGTCTACCCCGCGACGCTGGGCCGCCCCTACAGCTACCGCGAGGCGGCGGCGAAGATCGCCGAACTGGCCGGTGGCGAAGCGGTGATCTCCCCGGTCTATCTCCAGCAGATCCGCACCGGCCAGCGCAAAACGCCGAGCCTGGACAAGCTCGCCTGGGTTGCCCAGTTGTTCGGCGTCCCGGTGACCTACTTCAGCGATGACATCGTCGCGGAACGTGTTGACGCACAGCTGGAGATCGTCACTGAGCTGCGCGACGACGGGGTGCGGGAACTCGCCCGGCTCGCCGCCGGGCTGTCAGCGGAGGCCCTCGAGCCGATCAAGGCGCAGCTACGGTACGCCCGCCGGATTGAGGGCTTGCCGGACGCCGACAGCGGTGGGACGCTGCCGGTCAATCGAGTGTGAAATGCCTCTGACCTGCGACTTCGGCTTGACGCCGCACCACGGCAGGCCACTAGCCTGACTCATCGCACCACAGCCCGGGTCGCCCTGTGCCCCGGCTCGTCAGTCGATGGGAGAGGCAATGCGCCGACCACGGGCCGCCGGACCCGAGAGTCAGGCACATCTACGCGATCTGCGGCGGCGGTGCGAGCAGCTACTCGATGACAACGGCATCGTGGTCCCGTCCCCCTTTGACCGGCACGCTCTCGCCGCCGCCATCGCCCGGCACCGACGACGGCCCGTGACTCTGCGCGACCTTCCCGCGCCCTCGCGGTCGGGCCAGCACTCCGGGCTGTGGGTGCACACCGCCACCCAGGACCTGATCTTCGTGGACCCCACCCGCAGTTCGTGGGAACAGGACCACATCACGGCGCACGAGGTGGGCCACATGCTGTGGGGCCACGAGGCATCCGACGTCGACCTCGGCGAGATCCTGCTGCCGGACCTCGACATGACCGTCGTGCGCGCCATGCTCGGCCGGCACGACTTCACCAGCGACCAGGAACGCGAAGCCGAGATGATGGCCACCGTCATCATCGACCGCGCCGGCCGCGCCGCACCTGGCGCCCCCGCCGGGCTGTCCCGGGTGGCATCCGCCCTCGCGCTCGACGATGTCTGAGCCCTCCAACGCCGAACTCGTCGTGGTTGCCGCGCTGTGGATCGTGTCGGCCGCACGGGCACACGCCCTGCGCAGCGGACCTGCTCACCGGGCGGTGTGGGCAGCCATCACCGGGCTGGCAGTGTCGATGACGGTCCGTGTCGAACCGATCGCGCACGCAATCGACCAACTCGCTGGCGTACACGGAGCCGGCGTCCTGGTGAAACACCTCGCCGGACTCGTGGCGGTAGCGGCCCTGTTCGACCTTGCCGTCCTGGGCACGGCCACCCATGTCCGGCGTGGCATTTCCCTGGCCGGCCTGGCGGTCACCGTCGTCATCATGACCTGCCTGTTCTGGACGATGCCCCGCGTCGACTCCGAGGACTTCGCTGACCAGGCGGCCGGCAAACCCATCGCCACGGCGTACATCCTGAGCTGGACGGTGTATCTCGGCATCGCGATGGCCCTGTCCGCCCGGCTGTTCCGCCGCGCTCACCAGGCCAGCCGACACCGTGTCGTACGCGCGGGTCAACAGGTGCTCGTCATCGGCTGCATCATCGGCACCGGGTACGCCCTGTACCGGGCCGCCTACTTCGGCGCACGTCTCGCCGTCGGCCCACCAAGCCGCGGTGACATCTTCTACGTCGACCTCTCCGACGACATCAAGTACCTCGCCATGCTGCTCATCGCAGCCGGGCTCACCATCGCCGGTGCGCCCGGAACGCGAGCCAACCTGAGAGCCCGCCGGCATCTACGGACACTCAACCCGCTCTGGCACGATCTCGTGCCTGCCGGCCACCGTCTCGATCCACCCGGGCTCAGTCCCCGCGAGAGGCTCTCCCGTCACGTCGTCGAACTCCACGACACGATCCACGACCTGTACCGCCGTACCGACGAACACCTCGTCGATCGCGTCCGCGACCGCCTTGCCACCCATGGGCTCACCAGCCAGGACCTCGCGGCAGCGACCGAAGCCAGCCTGCTTCGCATCGCCCAGGCTCTGCCGCCCACGGTGACGCCCGCCGCCCCCTACGCCCCGTCGCCCACGTCGCCGAACCCGTCCGAGCGGCTTGCCCGGCTGCTCGACCTCGCCCACGTCTGGGACACCACGGCGGTCCGGGACGCCCTGACCCACGTGAATACCGCACCGGAGCCGCACCGATGACCGCCGCCCTCGCCGACGAGTCCCGCACCGCCCGCCGGGTCACCGACTGGCTCGACCCGAAGACCTGGATCGTCGCCGTCAGCCTCATCACCGGCTGGACCGCCGGCCGGTGGGCGGGCCTCGGATGGGGCATCGTCAGCGCCGTGTTCGCCGCGGTCATCCCGGTCCTGGTCATCAAGCGCGGCGTCACCGCCGGGCGGTGGGCGGACCGGCACCTCGGCGTACGCAGCCACCGCCTCACCGTCATGATCCTCATCCTCACGTCGGTCGGGATCGGCATCGGCGCCATGGCCGTCGGCAACGCACCCCGCGCGGTCGTCGCCCTCACCCTGGCCATGTTCGCCACCCTCGCGGCACTCGCCGTCGTCACCCTGCGCTGGAAGATCAGCGTGCACACCGCCGTGGCTGCCGGCGCCACGACCATGCTCGCCAGCCAGCTACCCGCCCTCGCGATCGCCGCCCTGGCCGTCGTCGTGGCGGTAGTGGGATGGTCCCGCGTCGCGCTGCGCGACCACACCACGGCGCAGGTCGTCGCCGGCGGGCTCCTCGGCACCATCGTCGCGGGCCTGATCTTCGCCAGTCTCACCTGATCCCGTTAGCGATAGTTGACAGCTGGACGCCTCGCTCGGCTATCCTCGGCGGCACTTCATGCCGTTTGCAATCGCATACAGGCCGACCTGCGTCCGTCCGAGGTACCCCATGCCCACGCCCCTGCCGAGGCGGCGATGAGACCGCTCACGCTCGCACCCCTCGTACCCCTGGCGCTCGCCCTGAGCGTCGCTGTCGCGGCCACCGGCAGCGGCAGCCTCGAACCCGCCGCCTCCACCACCGGCTGCCTACCCGCCCTGGCACCCGGAAGCGCCGCGCAGACCGAGTTGAAAGACCTCGCGCCGACCGCTCTGGCGCACGCCCAGAGCATCTACACCGCGTCCGTTCAGATGAAGTTGCCCGCCAGGGCCGCCGTGATCGGCATTGCCACCGCCCTGCAGGAGTCCCACCTCAGGAACCTCGCCAACGCGAACGTCCCGCGGTCCCTGACTCTTCCCCACGACGGAGTCGGCGCCGACCATGACAGCGTCGGGCTCTTCCAACAACGACCACTCCCGCCCGACGGAGCAGGCGGATGGGGCACCGTCCAAGAACTGATGACCCCGGCCATCTCCGCCACCAAGTTCTTCACCAAGATGCGTGGCATACCCGGCTGGGAGACCCTCCCCCTGACCGTCGTGGCCCAGCGCGTCCAGGTCAGCGCCTTCCCCGACGCCTACGCCCAACACGAACCCCTCGCCACCGCCATCGTCAACGCCCTCACCGACGGCAGCCTCACCTGCTCGCCGGGGGCCGGCACCTGGGTCAAGCCCGTCAACGGCACCTTCACCAGCGGCTTCCGCACACCCGAACGCCCCACGCACGACGGCGTGGACGTCGCCGCGCCCAAGGGAACCCCGATCTACGCCGCCAGCGCCGGAGTCGTCATCACCGCCAGGTGCGGCAGCGCCAACTGCGACATCGACGGCTCGCTAAACACGCCAGGCTGCGGATGGTACGTCCAGATCCGCCACGCTGACGGCACCGCGACCCGCTACTGCCACATGCTCCACCGCCCATACGTTGCCGTTGGGCAACCCGTCAGCACCGGCCAGCAACTCGGCGTCGTCGGCACCAGCGGCCACTCCAGCGGGCCTCACCTGCACTTCGAAACTCACACCAGCAACCCGCCAGGTAGCGCCAACGCCACCGAACCCTTCGCGTTCATGGCCGCTCGCGGTGTCCGCTTGAGTTGATCATGAATGTTGGTACTCACTAGATCTTTCGGTTTCTCATCGGCCTGTCGGTGCACTTGTCGGTGTCGGCATGTCGATAAGGCGCCGATGGCGCGGCGGAGGTCCACCCGGTCCCGGGATGCTGGCGGGTTCACAGGGATCCGTGGCCGCAGCAACTACAGTTCGGCGACATGGGGCGCATCAAGGGGCACTACGAGTGGGACGACGATGACCTCACGCCGGGACAGAAGAGGGAAGGCGGCCTCCACCAGAACCTCTTCGACAGCGAAGGCAACCTCAAGGGCAGCGCTCGGTTCATCCCCGACGACGGATGCGAACCCGAGCCTCTTGTCGTCACTGAGACGGTCTACGTCCCCGTCGAACGGCGCCGCCGAACTCGGGAAGAGGAAGAACTCAATCAGGCCATCCATGACCTGGTCTCCCAGATGATCGACCGTGGGATCGCCAAAGCCAAGCCCTTCGCGGAACTGTGGTGGCGGGAAACGGCTCGTCCAGCCATCGATGCCCATCGGGCCAAGATGCTTGAGCGTCGCACACGGCGCAAGGCGCAGAAGAAGGCCCCTATTATGGAGGGGACCGCTGTCGAGCCATCTCAGAAACTGACTGAGACGTCTGAAGAAAACCGCCCGAATATGTCGAGTGCAGAGGCGCAGGCTCGGTACCTAGCGGCCCTCGCTGCTCGAGCGTACAGCGACGAGCAGATGAGGCTCGTGACTAGCGCCAACATTGTCGACGGCAAAGGCCTTGCCGAGTTGGAGCACTCGCTAGCAGAACTTCCGTCCGATCAGGTCAAGAGCTTGCTCGAGGCAATGGCGACCAACCCCTCCATGCTGGGCGAGGACACCCTGGCAGAACTGGCAAGCATCCTCGGGCGGCAAGACCGCTCGGGATCTGACAAGTTGCGTCAACTTCGCTGAGGTGGATCGCTGGCCCTGCGTCTCATTCGTTCTGACGACACCGTCAGGATAACGACAGACCGAGGTAAAGAATGACCGACCAATCGGTGAGAACCTCCGACGCGGTCCAAGGTCAGCCGGCTGCCCGCCGACAAGACCACCGAGAACCTACGATGGATCGACAGCAGGATTCCTCGGTACGCACGCGTGCGGCAGATCCTCTCGACGTGACGCAGATGCGGCTGCCAGTCGCAGCGGTACGCCGCGCGGCTTGCCGCACGCGGCTGTAGCCGGGTCAGTCTGGATCGGGCATCAGGCCCTGCTCGCGAAGGTCGTGGACCTGCCGAGCGGGCGGTGGATACGAGTCCCGGTCTGAAGGGCGTGGCCCTTCCGGACCGTCGGGGCCGACCCGGACGAAGATCTCGACCCGGGTCACCCGGCACGGCACGCCCTGCACCTCGAAGTCGTCGGTACGTGGAGGCTGGTGCGCTGCGCGGGCGCGTTCGTACGCCGCCATGACCTTCTCGAACGGGGTGTTCTCGTCAAGCGCGACGTCTCCCATAGAGAAGGAACCTGCGTCCCGTGCCGCCTGCGGCGTCGGGTACATGGCCGCCGTTCGGGGCCGCCAACCGCCGTCGACGTAACCCCCGATGGTGTAACAGACGGGGAGCAGCACCACGTTCGGATGGGTGGTCAGCGCCCGCCGGGAGTCTGCGCGCACATTCTCCGAGACGACCTCCGACGTCAGGTGACCCGAGATCATTTCCATCCGGACGAGTCCGTCGGTGAGCCCGGTGCCCACGGTCGGGTCGATAACGAACCCGTCGATGGGCAACGCGGCCCGTTCCGCCTTGCCCGGCGGGTACGGGTCGGGGTCGGTAGGTCGGGGCGGCTCGGGCCCATCCGGACCCATCCGAATGAACGGTTGGGCGCGAATGATCCGGTAGTGCAGGCCGTTGACGGTGAGCTCATCGAGCGGCTCCCAGTCGAGCAACTCGTACGCCGCCTCGTACGCCGCCCGCTCGGTTGCGTACTCGTCGATCTCCGGCAGTTCGCTGAGAAGCTTGCGGAAGTGGGACGCGAGGCCGTCGCGGGCATGCTGAGGCTCGTCGGCGGTGAGCCGAAGGATCCGCCATCGGCCATCGACCTGCTGGGCGAAGCCAAAGATTGGCATGCTCCACATGAGCGTCGGATAGGCGATCGAGCGTTCCCGGGCGTCGTCCTCCGAGACCACCGACACCGGGTCGTCCCGCTGCTCAATCCTGACCAGCAGGTGATCAGGCACCCGCTCACCGTGATGCGTCACCTACGCATTGTGTCCCCATGGTCGTTGGAACGCCATGTCGCGCCGCCGCGAGTCGCACATCAGCAATGCGCCGGCTCTGCGGCCATCTCTACGGCCTAGCGCAGACCTTCACCACCTTCTAGGAGCGCTACCCGGTACTGCGCACCGGCCTTACCTGCTCGGCATCGACGCTCCCGATCAGCCGAACGGCAGTCTTGGCCTGCCGGTCGTCGGCGGCCATCCACTGAGCGAAGGACAGACCCTCACGTTCGGTGCGAATCCCTCGCCTTGGTGCCGTAGCCGAGTAGCTGCATCGCGGCGACATTGTCGGACTGCGCCCAGAAGAGTTGGTGAAGCTCGGCGGGCAGTTCGTCGCGGTGGGTGTTGGTTAGGCCTCTACGGAAGAAACGGTCGTCAGATTGTTTAAGCTCGGTGAACGACGGGATCTGGGCGTCAGCGAGGGGTCCAAGCTGGGGTACCAACGTTTGCACTACTCGTTCGTTGGCAGCCCTCGGCCGCAGGACGAGTTCCTCGTACCGCAGCACCACTCGGTGAGGCGCCTCCGGCAGCAGCCAGCTCAGCACATTGCGTCCCCAACTGCCGGTTCCGACCGTGCTCCGCCGGGTGATCATGGCGTGCAACTCAGTCTCGAACCTCGTGGCATCTGTCTCGCTCGATTGGCGAGCCCACGAGACAAGCGCATCGCGGCCATCCCTGACCAGGCAGATAGCCTTGTCCATCTCGTCGATCTGGTCGTCGCGCTGTCGGTGCGTCTTCACGAAGTGAAGCTCACACGACTCGCGCATGGCCTCGATTGGTGCGGGACGTTCTGTGAAGCCGACCAGATCGGCACCCAAGCGCTGAGCCACGCCATCGACGTCATAGACGACGGATGTCCTTACGCCGTAGAGCCGGTTGAGGACAATCCGAAGAAAGGTGTTGCCTGACCGGGGAAAGGAGGACACCCAGACGATCACCTATGCATAGTAGTGGGTGCAGGCGGTCGCACGGTTCATTTCGGCTCACCGCTACCTCCTGCGCCAGCCCGTTCGCCGTCGGTGAGCTACGAGGGTCGTCTGGTGCCGCTGACGCGGGTCCGCCTGCCTTCCGTACCGCCCCGCCGCCAGGCGTCGCTCAGCCGATCACAGCACTTTTGGCGAAGCCTGCCGCTCCCCGTCGACAAAGGTTGACGGTGCGCACACGGACGCCTGCCACGACAGCTGCCCGTTCGGCGAATTCGGCAGACACTCCTCGCCTCAGACTCGGCATGGCGACCATCGCCGGCCGCCCTCACTCTAGGTGACCGCCGCTCCGATCCACAGCACGCAACCCATCGATCGAACTCAACCGCATTCTTCGATGAACCAACCCACGTCCCAACGGCGCCCGAAGGTCCACTATGTAATTCATCCATGTAGATAAACGGATAGGGTTCCCCAGGATTTCCCCAGAACGCCAACCGAAAGCGTTCTGGGGTGACCGAAAATATCCCGCAAGGTAACCGATCAGTCACGCTTCGCTACCGCACTGATCGACTCGGCTACACCCACTCTGAGCTGCTGAAACGGCCCCGAATCAGCCCTTCAGGAGCTCGCGCGCCATGACGATTCGCTGCACCTGGTTCGTACCTTCGTAGATCTGGGTGATCTTGGCGTCCCGCATCATGCGCTCGACCGGGTAGTCGCGGGTGTAGCCGTAGCCGCCGAGCAACTGCACCGCGTCGGTGGTGATCTCCATGGCGGCGTCGGAGGCGAAGCACTTCGCCGCCGCGCCGAAGTAGGTCAGATCGGCGTCGCCCCGCTCGGACTTGCCGGCGGCGGCGTACGTGAGCTGCCGGGCCGCCTCCAGCTTCATGCCCATGTCGGCGAGCATGAACTGGATGCCCTGGAACTCGGCGACCGCCTTGCCGAACTGGCGGCGCTCGGCGACGTACCCCTTGGCGTAGTCGAGCGCGCCCTGCGCGATCCCGACGGCCTGCGCGGCGATGGTGACCCGCGTGTGGTCCAGGGTCTTCATGGCCGTGGCGAAGCCGGTGCCCTCCGGGCCGATCATGCGGTCGGCGGGGATCCGCACGTTGTCCAGGTAGACCTCGCGGGTCGGCGAGCCCTTGATCCCGAGCTTCTTCTCCGGTGCGCCGAAGCTCACGCCGGCGTCGGACTTCTCGACGACGAAGGCCGAGATGCCCCGGGATCGGGCGGCGGGGTCGGTGACGGCGAAGACGGTGTAGAAGTCGGAGACGCCGGCATTGGTGATCCAACGCTTCACGCCGTTGAGCACCCAGTGATCCCCGTCACGCACCGCCCGGGTGGTCATCGACGCCGCGTCGCTGCCCGCCTCGGGCTCGGAGAGGCAGTACGAGAACATGGCGTCGCCCGCCGCGACAGGGGTCAGGTAGCGACGCTTGATCTCCGCGGAACCGGACAGGAGCAGCGGCATCGTGCCGAGCTTGTTGACCGCCGGGATCAGCGAGGAGGACGCACAGGCACGCGCCACCTCCTCGATCACGATGGCGGTGGCCAGCGCATCCGCGCCCGCGCCGCCGTACTCCTCGGGGATGTGCGGTGCGTGGAAGTCGGCGGCCCGCAGCGCGTCGTAGGACGCCTTCGGGAACTCGCCGGCCTCGTCGGCCTCGGCGGCGTGCGGCGCCACCTTGGCGGCACAGACCTCACGGACCGCCTCCCGGATCGCCTCGTGCTCCTCGGGCAACCGGTAGACGTCGAACGACTCCCCTGCGGCCATGTCGGCCCCTCCCCTTCACCGCTATCATGCGCAGTCTGCGGCCTCCCCTGACCGCCGACCGCGCAGACTGAAGGATAGCGACTGCAGTTCAGGTGATGTTACCGGCGCGTAGGTATGGGCATGACGGAGCACCCGCGCCGCTGGGCGATGATGGAAGGCAGACAGTGAGCCACCCCTCCGGTGCCCCGTCAGGCGCCGCAGCAGAATGCGACGCGACGACGCGCCGCCAGTGCGAGCGGAGAAGACAGGCGTGACGATCCCCTACCCCACCATCCAGCCGACCCCCGCCATCGCCGCGGTGACGCCGCCCTCGGGCGCGCCTCGGCCGCGGGTGACGTTCCTGGGAACCGGCTACCTCGGTGCGACGTACGCCATCTGCTACGCGGAACTCGGGTACGAGGTGCTCGGGTTCGACGTCGACGCGGACAAGATCGCAATGCTGAACGCCGGCGAGGTGCCGATCCACGAGCCCGGCCTGGACGAGCTGCTCAAGCGCAATCTGGCCGCCGGCCGGCTGCGGTTCTCGACCGACATCGCCGAGACCGCCGAGTTCGGCGACGTGCACTTCATCTGCGTCGGCACCCCTCAGCGGGCCGACGGGATGGGCGCCGACCTGTCGTACGTCGAGGCGTCGGTGACCAGCCTGGCGCAGCACCTGACCCGCAAGGCGTTGATCGTCGGCAAGTCCACCGTGCCGGTCGGCACCGCCGAGTGGGTCGAGCAGCTCGTCGGCAAGCACACCCCGAACGACCTGGACGTCGAGGTGGCGTGGAGCCCCGAGTTCCTCCAGGAGGGCTTCGCCGTCGACGACGTCCTGCGGCCCAACCGGATCGTCGTCGGCGTCAAGAGCGAGTGGGCCAACGGCATGCTCTACTCCGCGCACAAGGGCGTGTTCGACCTTGCCGCCACGGAGGACCGCGAGGTGCCCCTGGTGGTCACCGACTTCGCGACGGCCGAACTGGTCAAGGTCGCGGCGAACGCGTTCCTGGCCACCAAGATCTCCTTCATCAACGCCATGGCCGAGGTCTGCGAGGCCAGCGGCGGCGACGTCACGCAGCTGGCTCGCGCGATCGGGTACGACCCCCGGATCGGCAACCGGTTCCTCCAGGCCGGGCTCGGCTTCGGTGGCGCCTGCCTGCCCAAGGACATCCGCGCCTTCCAGGCCCGCGCGCAGGAGCTGGGCGCGGGCGAGGCGCTGCGCTTCCTGCACGAGGTCGACCTGATCAACCTGCGCCGGCGGACCCGCGTACTCCAGCTCGCGGCGGACCTGCTCGGCCGGCGCTCCGGGCCGGCCGGCCCGGACTTCTCCGGCACCCGCATCGCAGTGCTGGGCGCCACCTTCAAGCCCAACACCGACGACGTCCGCGACGCCCCGGCGCTCGCCGTCGCCGCGCTGTTGCAGAAGGCCGGCGCCGACGTGCACGTGTACGACCCGCAGGGCAGCGAGAACGCCCGCCGCGCGGTACCCGAGCTGACCTACGAGGCCGGCATCAACGAGGCCGTCGCCGACGCCGATCTGGTCTGCGTCCTCACCGAGTGGGCGGACTTCCGCAACGCCGACCCGGTCGCCCTGGGTGAGCTGGTCGCCGGCCGCAAGGTCGTCGACGGGCGCAACTGCCTCGACTCGGCACTGTGGACCCAGGCCGGCTGGGAGTACCGCGGCATGGGCCGCCCCTGACGGTTCGCCACTCACCGGCCGGTCGCGAAACCCCCCTTCGCGGCCGGCCGATGATGTTGTTTGCCCCGGACCCGCCGACAAGTGTCGAAATCCGCGCCAGCTTTGGGCATGCTGCGACAGTGGGAGTCCACAGTGCGGGTGGAGGGGTGTCGTGGCGACCTTTCAATGCTCCTCGTGCGGCCGGGAGATCAAGCCGGCCGTGCGCTGCCCGCACTGCGGGGCTGACCAACCGCAGTGGCGTGATCACCTGGCGGACATCGAGCGCTCGATCGCGGAGATGAAGGCGCGCGACGCCGCCATCGCCAGCGAACAGCGGCAGATCGCCGCCAAGATGCAGGCCGCGCTCTTCCAGCGGGACATCCTCGCCCACGCCGGTGAGGAGCGGACCAAGCAGGCCACACGGCCCCGCCGGGTGCTGCGCCGCCGCCCCGGTCGCCGCCCGCCGACGGCCGCCGCCGGCGCGCCGCCCCGGGTTCCACGTCAGGGCACCCCGCCCGCACCGGAGGATCCGCCGCCGCCTCCGCCGTCGGCTTGGCGGGACGCCGACGACCCCGAGCACCCCCCGGAGGCGTCCTCCCGGGAGGTCCAGAACATCCCACTCGGGCTGGGCGCGCTGCTGCTCGCCGTGGCCGCGGTGGTCTTCGCCGCGGTGGCGACCAGCTCGATGGACGCGCTGGCCCGCCTCGGCGTCCTGCTGGTCGCCACGGTGCTGATGCTGCTCGCGCCCCCGGCGCTGGCCCGGCGCGGGCTCACGTCCACCGCGGAGACGATCTCGGCGGTGGGCCTGCTGCTCGTGCCGCTGGCCGGGTACGCGCTGTGGGCGGTGGACCGGATCACCGACGACGGCACCTCCGGCGCCGTGTTCGCCGGGTTGATCTTCGGAGCTTCCGCTGCCGTGTCCGTCGGGTACGCCGCCTGGACGGGACTGCGCACACCCCGCTTCGCGACGGTGATCGCCGCGCAGCCGGTGCTGCCGCTGCTCGCGTACGACCGGATCACCGGGCCGGGCGGCTGGGCGCTGGTGTTGACCCTGGTGGCCCTCCTCGACCTGTGGCTGGCCCGCTCCCCGCTCGTGGTGGAGCGTCCCGTCCGCCACGACCTGCCCGGCCCGGCCAACCCGTCGGCGACGCCCCGGCAACGCGACGCCGAGGCCCGACCGGAGGCCGACCCGGAGGAGGCCGGCGAGCTGATCGACGCCGGGGCGGGCGCCGTCGACGCCCGGCCCGCCCGTCCGGTCCCCGGGCTGCGCGAGCTGACCTGGTCGCTGCACGCGGTGGCCGTCGCGGTCGCCCTGGCGTACGCGGTCACCGCCCTGCTGCGGGCGCAGACCGTGCCGACGGCCACCGGCGCCGGGCTGGTGCTCCTGCTGGCCGCCGCCGTCGGGCTGGCCGGCGCGCTGGTGCTGCGCCGCCCACCGCTGCCGGACGTGGCGGCCGGCATCGTGACCCTGGCCGTGATCGGCGCGTTCGGCCGGATCGCCTCCGTGGCGCTGCCCGGCCAGGCGTTGCTGCTGATCGCGGCGGTGATCACGGTGACCGGGCTGGCGGTGCGCGCGATCCCCGAGACCGCCCGACGCGGCCCGCAGATCGCCTCGGCGGTCGCACTAACCGTCAGCGGCCTGGTGGTCGCCGGAGGCGCACTGCGCGCCGGGGTCGCCCCGGTTCGGGCCGCGCTGCCCGCGTGGAGCGCCGATCTCGACGGGTACGCCACCGAACTGGCCGCCGCCGTCGGCCCGACCACGTGGCAACTCGCCGCCGCGGCGTTCCTGCTCACCATCGCCGCGGTGCTGGCCCTGCCGCCGGAGATCCGCCGCGAGTTCGCTGTCGCCGGGGCCGCGCTGACCGCGCTCGCCGTACCGGCGTCGTTCGGCCTCGGCTGGGCGTCGGCGCCCTGGCCGATGGTGGTCACCGCGATCGGCATCGGGGTCATCGGCCTCTCCGCGCGTACCACGCGTGCCGCGCTGGCCCACGCCGTCGGCGCCGCCGTGGTGGGCCTGTTCGGCGCGGGCGCCGGCCTGTCCCGTCCCGCGCTCACCGCCGCGGTCCTGCTCACCCTCTTCGCGGCCGGAGTGCTTGTCGCGCTCGCCCCCCGGGTCCGGATCGCGTCGGCCGCCGCCGACACCGTCACGGACTGGGCCGCCGGAGGAGCGGCCTTCGCGCTGCCCGGGGCGGTGGCCGCCTTCGTGGCCGCCACCATGCCCGTCGATCCGACCCCCACCCCGGCCAGCCTCCGCGAGGCGACCGTACCGGTGCTGGCGGCGAGCTTCCTGGCCGTCTGTGTGACCCTCGGGTACGCCGCCATGGTGCAGGTCTCCCAGCGGCGCATCCCGGCGCCCCTGTCGGTCGGCACCGGGCTGGGGGCGCTGGTCGTCACCGCCGCCGCCTTCGGCGCACCCGGTGCGACGGTCGCCGACGCCTGGGTCGGTGCGCTGCTGCTGGTCGCAGCGGTGCTGCTCTTCCTGGCCCCGTCGATCGATGCCGGCCGCCGCTCCGACCTCACCCTGGACGGTTCGGACCTGGCCGCGGCGGCGGTGACCACCGCCCTGATCGCCACGATGGTGCGGATCGCCGCGGTCCTCGCCCCGGGTGGGCAACTGGCGGTGGCCGCCGGCCTGGTCCTGGTGGTTGCCGTGGGCGCCCGCGCCATGCCCGAGGAGTGGCGACGCGGTCCGATCCTCGGCATCGCCGTCGGCGGCCTGCTCATCGGTGTGCTCGCCGGCTGGACGGCGCTGCGTGGAGGGGTCGGTGTGCTGGCCACCCCCGGGCCGATCTGGGACGGCGACCTGAGCGGCTGGCCGGCCGCGCCGACCGGCGGCGCGACCTGGCAGGCGCCGATCGCGTTGTTGCTGCTGGCCGTCGCCGCCGGCGTCCTGCTCCCGCCGCCCTGGCGGTGGGACGCGTCCGGGGTGGCAGTGGTGCTCGCCACGATCGGCGCGCCGGCCGCGTTCAACCTGCCCTGGTGGTCGCCGGTGCTCGTCGGGGCCATGGTCGCCACCGTCTACGGCATGGCGGCGGTGGCCAGCGAGGAGGCCCGGGCCGGGCTGTCCCGGGCCACCGTGGCCGGGGTGGTCGCGCTGCACGGGGCCGGCGCGGGCCTGGTCCGCCCCTGGACCACCGCGCTGGCGCTGGGCAGCATCGCGCTGATCGGCATCGTGGTGGCCGCGCTGGCACGCGTCCTGGCCCGGCCGCAGGTGACCGACCTGGAGACCGAGGGCATGCCGCCGCACCTCGTGCAGATCGGTGGCGCGGCTGCCGGCGCCGCGCTGCTCGCGCTGCCCGGTGCGGTGGCGGCGCTGGCCGTCGAGTTCCAGCACTCGGCACAGGTGGTGCTGACCGCCGCGCTTGCCGCGTCCAGCCTCGGTCTGGCCGGCGTGGCCGCCGTACGCCGGCAGGTTCCGCAGTACCTGCCCTGGGTCAGCGTGGCCGTGGTCGGCGGCGCCAGCATCAGCGCGCTCGCCGCCATCCCCACCGGCCTCCCCGCCGGGGTCTACGCGGCCGCCGCCGCTCTGCTCGGCGTCCTCGCCGAGCTGATCCGCGCGGCGACCGTACCGCCCACCGGTTCCGCCCAGCCGGTCCGCCGCTGGGCGGTGCTCCTCGACGGTGCGCTGCGGCGACTGCCGGACGACCCGGACCGGCGACGGTGGCGGGTCAGCCCCTCCGCCGGCGCGCTCGCCGCCGCCGCGCTGCCGACCGCCCTGGCGGTCGCGTCGATCACGCCCGCCCTGATCGTCGCCCTCGTCGAGCCGCATCGCACGTTGAGCCGCATCTGGCAGGGCCCACCGCCGGAGCTGCTCACCCCGCCGCCGGACGTGGTCAACCCGACCCACGTGCTGACCGCGCTGCTGCTCACCGCGACGGCTGCCCTGGCCGCCACCGGGTTCAGCGGCGGCCGGCGGTCCCGTGCCGTACCTGTGGTGCTGCCCGGCGCCGCCGTCACGCTGCTGATCGCGCCCACCGCGCTGGGCCGGGGTTGGCCCGCGAGCACCGTCGCCGCCCTGTCCGTCTTCACCATCGCGATGCTCGGCCTCGCGCTGACCCCGCCACCGCCGCTCGTCGAGCCGGCCCGTTCCCTGCGGCTGGCCCGGGTACTCGTGTTCGCCATCGGCCTGGCCGGCGGCAGCGCCGGCCTGTCCGGCAGTCTGGCCGCCCGGGACCTGACCCTGTTCACCCTCGGCAGCGCCGTCGGTGTGGGCGCTGTCGCGGCGCTGTTCGGCGTCACACAGCGGGCACGCATCCTCGGCTGGCTCTTCGCGTCGCTGATGGCTCAGCTCTTCGTGCTCACCGCAGGTCTGGTCGCCGGGCTGGCGGCGGTCTGGTCCGCGTTCGGCGTACTCGCGGTCGGCGCCGTCCTCCAGGTGCTCGCCGCGACCCTGCCCCGGCTGCGCCGCCCCGAGGCGCAACGCGAGGCGTCCACCGTGGAGTGGAGCGGGTACGCGGCGGCCCTGATCGCGCTGGCGCTCGCCTTCGACTCCCCCCGGCACATCGCCGCCCTGCTCGCCGCCTGGGGAGCGGTCCTCGGCGTCGCGGCGACCCGGCCCGGCCGACGGCCTGTGGAACGCCGGATCCTCTTCTGGGCTGTGGTGTTCTGCGAGATCACCGCCTGGTGGATCCTGATGCGCGTCGCCGATGTGGCGCTGCCCGAGGCGTACACGCTGCCGTTCGCCGCGCTGGCCCTGCTGGTCGGTGTGCTGGAGCTACGCCACCGACCGGATCTGAGCAGTTGGGTGGCGTACGGGCCGGCGCTTGTCGCCGCGTTCGTGCCGACGCTGGCGATCGTGCTGGCCACCGATTCCAGCACGCTGCGGCAGATGCTCCTGCTGCTCGGTGCGGTGGCGGTGCTGATCTTCGGCTCGTCGAGCCGGCAGCAGGCCCCGGTGATCGTCGGCGCGTCGGTCACGGCGATCGCCGCGATCCACGCGCTGTTCAGCCTCGGCCCGTGGCTGGCGCTGATCCCCGTGGGGCTCCTGCTGCTCGTCCTCGGAGCCAGCAACGAGCGCCGTCGCCGCGCCCAGGAACGCCTCCAGACCGCGCTACGCGGCATGAGATGAATCGGAGGGTCACGGCAGGCTGCGTGAGTGGGGACGGGGAGTGGGCCGGACTCGCCGGCCGGTCACCGTGAGTGGGGCCGACCCTGGGTGGGGCTGGGTTAGGGCAGGGTGGCCTGGAGGGCCGCGTCCTTGCTCTTGATGAGCTGTTCCAGCTCCTGCTGGTAGGTCACCATCCTTGCGCGCAGGGTCTCGTCGGAGGCGCCGAGGATCCGGACGGCCAGAAGGCCGGCGTTGCGGGCGTTGCCGATCGACACGGTGGCCACCGGGATCCCCGCCGGCATCTGCACGATGGACAGCAGCGAGTCCATGCCGTCGAGGTGCTTCAGTGGCACCGGCACGCCGATCACCGGCAGCGGGGTCACCGAGGCGACCATTCCCGGCAGGGCGGCCGCACCACCGGCGCCTGCGATGATCACCTTGAGGCCACGGTCGACGGCGTCGCGACCGTAGTCGATCATCGCGACCGGGGTCCGGTGTGCCGAGATGACCCGCACCTCGTAGGACACCTCGAAGTCGTCGAGCACCTCGGCGGCGGCCCGCATGGTCGGCCAGTCCGAGTCGCTGCCCATGATCAGCCCAACCGTGCTCACTGCGGCCCTCTCGTCGTTGTCGAAACCGTGGCTCACTCGTGCCCCGCGCGCAGCCAGCGTGCAGCTCGCGCGGCGCGCGCTCGCACGTCGTCCAGGTCGTCGCCGAGCACCGTGACGTGCCCGATCTTGCGGCCGGGGCGTACCTGCTTGCCGTAGAGGTGCACCTTGGCGCCCGGCTCGGCGGCGAAGAGGTGGTGCAGCCGCTCGTCGATCGAGATGCCGCCCGGCTCACCGCCGAGGACGTTCGCCATCACGACCACCGGCGCGGTCAGCGCGGTGTCACCCATCGGGTAGTCCAGCACCGCCCGCAGGTGCTGCTCGAACTGGGAGGTACGAGCGCCCTCGATGGTCCAGTGCCCCGAGTTGTGCGGGCGCATCGCCAGCTCGTTGACCACGATCGCCGGTCGACCCGCGTCGTCGCGCACCTCGAACAGCTCCACGGCGAGCAGGCCGATCACCCCGAGCGCGGTGGCCAGGTCGATGGCGAGCTGCTGGGCGGTGACGGCCAGCTCCTCGTCCAGGCCGGGCGCCGGGGCCAGCACCTCGACGTTGATGCCGTCACGCTGGACCGTCTCGACGACCGGGTACGCGGCCACCTGCCCGAACGGCGAGCGGGCCACCTGCACGGCGAGCTCGCGACGCAGCGGCACCCGCTCCTCGACGATCAGCCGGGTGCCGCCGGCGAGCAGCGTGGTCGCCAGCTCGGTGGCCTGGGTGGCGTCGTCCACCATCCAGACGCCCCGACCGTCGTAGCCGCCCCGGGCCGCCTTGAGCACCACCGGCCAGCCGACCTGTTCACCGAAGCCGACCAGGTCGGCGGGCTCACCGACCGGCCGCCACGCCGGGTTGGGCGCGCCCAGCTCGGTGAGGCGTTCCCGCATGACCTGCTTGTCCTGGGCGTGCAGCAGCGCGTCCGCCGGCGGGTACAGGGTCACCCCCTCGGCCGCCAGGGTGCGGATGTGCTCGGACGGCACGTGCTCGTGGTCGAAGGTGACCACGTCACAGCCCTTGGCGAAGGTGCGCAGGGCGGCCAGGTCGGTGTGGTCGCCGTACTGGACGTCGGCGGCGACCAGGGCCGCGCCGTCGTCGGGGGCGCTCGCGAGCACACGCAGTGACTGGCCGAGGGCGATCGCGGCCTGGTGGGTCATCCGGGCCAACTGGCCGCCGCCCACCATGCCGACAACGGGGAGACCGGTACGGGAATCCATAGCGCGGCCAGCCTATCCGGGCGGCCGACGTGGCGATCCGGAGGGCCGGAGACCCACCTCGGTAGCGCCGGACGGGCCGCCCAGGTGGGCGATTCCGGCGACTACCGGGCGCTACGGCTCACCCCAACTCGGCGACCAGCTCGTCGACCGAGGTGACGGGCCGCTGGCAGACGAAACCCCGGCAGACGTACGCGGCGGAGCGTCCGTCGACAAGCGGCCGGTCGGCGAGCAACGGCACCCCGGGCTGGTCCGGACGACCGGCGACCACCACCGCTCCGGGTGGGGCGTGCCGCCGCGCCGCGGCCACCAGCGGGTCGCCGGCCGGGTCGTCGGTCGCCACAGCGATCTCGTACGGCCCGGAGAGCAGCGCCTCGCCGACCATGGCCGCGTACCCGGCGAAGCGGGCGTGCCGCCCGACGATGGGCGCCACGGTGGCGAGCGCGGTCTCGGCGGCCTCGCGGTAGCGCGTCTCCCCGGTCAGCGCGGCGTACGACACGAGGCCGGCGATCAGGGCGGACCGACCCGACGGGGTGGCGTTGTCGGTCGGATCGGCCGGCCGGGCCACCAACTGCTCCGCGTCGTCGGCCGTGTCGTAGTAGGCGCCTCCGGGCGCGGCGAAGTGCTCCAGCGCGGTGTCCAGCAGCTGACCGGCAAGCGTGAGCCAGCGACCCTCGCCGGTGAGCTGGTGCATGGCGCAGAACGCCTCGGCCACGCAGCCGTAGTCCTCCAGCACCCCGGCCGGCTGACCGACTCTGCCGTCGCGCGAGACCCGCCGCAGTCGGCCGTCGACCAGGTGCACGGTGGCCAGGTGCTCGGCGGCGTCGCGCATCGCGCCGTCGGCGACGATGGTGACGCCCTCCATCAGGTTGGCGTCCTCGTCCTTCGGCGACGCGTACAGCGCGGCGACCTGGAGGAACTCGGCGATCGCGGTGATCGCCAGCCCGTTCCAGGCGGCCACCACCTTGTCGTCGCGGGCCGGCTGGGGTCGCGTGTCGCGGGTCGCGAGCAACTGCCCGACCACCCGCTGCCAGCGGGCCCGGACCTCGGGCGCGACGTCGTCGACGTCCCGGGCGAGCCGCAACACGCTCATCCCGTGCTCGAAGGTGCCTTCGGCGGTGACGGTGAACAGGTCGGCGGCGAAGCGGCCGTCGTCCTCCCCGAGCGCCTCGACGAGCTGGGCGGGTGTCCACGCGTAGGTGAGCCCCTCGACGCCCTCGGTGTCGGCGTCCAGCGCGGACGCGAAGCCCTCCCCAGGCCGGTGCAGCTCGTCGGCGAGGAACCGGGCCGTGTCCCGGGCGACCCGGCGGGCCAGCGGGTCGCCGGTCAGCCGCCAGAGCTGCGTGTAGACGCGCAGCAGCAGCGCGTTGTCGTAGAGCATCTTCTCGAAGTGCGGCACCGTCCAGTGCGCGTCCACCGAGTAGCGGGCGAAGCCGCCGGCGAGCTGGTCGTAGATGCCGCCCCGCGCCATCGCCTCGGCGGTGTGCCGGACGATCTCCAGGCTGCGCGGGTCGCCGGTGCGCTGGTGGTGGCGCAGCAGGAAGAGCAGGTTCATGTGCGGCGGAAACTTCGGGGCGCCCCCGAAGCCGCCGTTCGTCTCGTCGTACCCACTGGCGAGGTTGCCGGCCGCGGCATCGAGCAACGGGCCGTCCAGTGGGGCGGTGGGGCCGCCCACGGCCTGCGCGCCGCCGATCGCCTCGACCACGGCGGCGCCCTGGCGCAGCACCTCCGCGCGCTGGTCCTTCCAGGCGGTGGTGACCGACTGGAGCAACCGGGTGAAGTTGGCGCGCGGGAAGTAGGTGCCGCAGAAGAACGGGGTGCCGTCCGGGGTGGCGAAGACAGTCATCGGCCAGCCGCCCTGACCGGTCATCGCCTGGGTGGCGGTCATGTAGACGGCGTCGACGTCCGGGCGCTCCTCACGGTCCACCTTGATCGACACGAAGTTGTCGTTGAGCAGGGCGCCTACCTGCTCGTTCTCGAACGACTCGTGCGCCATGACGTGGCACCAGTGGCAGGCCGCGTAGCCCACCGAGATGAGCACCGGGACGTCACGCCGTTTCGCCTCGGCGAACGCCTCGTCGCACCACGGCCACCAGTCGACCGGGTTGTCGGCGTGCTGGAGCAGGTACGGGCTGGTGGAGTCGGCGAGTCGGTTCACCCGACGACCATAACCACCGCCGCCGGGCCGCGCCGGGCGGTCACCCGGCCCGGGCCACACGGGCCCGGGCCGGGTGCGCCTCAGCCTCGCCGCACCGCCACCCGCGCGGTGGTCTCGTCACTGACGAAGACGTTGTACGTGGTGTCGTAGGAACTGGCGTTCGCCGAGACCTCGACGTCGCCCTTGCGGAACGGGGTTTCGCTGAACGACTGCGAACTCGACGTCCAGGCGATCGGGGCGCCCGGGGTGCAGGCAACCTCCGCCCGGACGTTGCCCTCGGCGCGTCTGCCGGGCCACGTCTGGGTCAGGCCACCCTCGACGTAGACGGTGGCGGGCGCGGTACAGGTGACAGTGCCGCCGACCGTCACCTCGCCGGTCGCGGCGTCGATGGTGCCCGCGCGGGCCACGGCCACGCCGACGGCGAGCACCGGCGGCGCGGGCGGGTTGGCCACGTGCACCTCGCCCCGGGCCGAGCCCGTTGAGTAGTTGCAGCGCTGCTCGAACGTGGCGTCGAACCGCTCCAGATATCCGTGCGGGCCCCAGGAGATGTCGGTGACGGTGAAGGAGCCGGTCTGCCCGTACGGACAGATCCGGTCGTGACCGGCCAGTGCGATGCCGGGCAGCGGGCTCTCGTAGAGGTACTCGGTGGCGCCGGTGTAGGTGCCCACGGTCAGCGGCTGGCCGACCGGCGCGCTCAGGTCGAGCATCCAGGGCCCGGCTGGCGGGTCGAAGACCTGGACGGTGAGGTGGTTCTCGGTGCCCCAGACGTTGAAGCCGTCGCCCGCGGCGGTGGAGAACGACGCGCCGTCGCCCTGGCTGATCGGATCGTCCGCGTCGCCGGTGACCGTCAGCGAGGCGGACTCGGGCGCGGCCTGTGCGGGTGACGTGACCGCCAGGGCGCCGAGCGTCGCGGCGGTCAGTGCGAGCGCCGCCGCGAGCACGGGACGTTTCCGGAAAAGTCGCATGCTGCCCCTTCGGCAGGTGGATGGGACGGCCCCGCAGCCTGGTAGATCCACGAGGCTCAATCGACTGTAGAGCCTTCCGCGGCGATCGAATGCCCCGTCCGACATCGAGCACGGCAGGCGGGTGAGGCCGCGCGAGCGTTCCGGAGGCGCTGCTGGCGCGGTCGGTCAGGAGGCGCCGTCGGCGCGCAGGCGGAAGACGTTCGACTCGGCCGAATCGCGCAGCGACCCGAGCACCGCACCGATCTTGTCCGCCGGCATCGGCTTGAAGAAGTGGTAGCCCTGCGCGGACGTGCAGCCGAGCTCAGCCAGGGCCAGTCGCTGCTCGGCCGTCTCCACGCCCTCGGCGACCACCCGCAGCCCCAGCTCATGGGCGAGCCCCACGGTGGTCCGGACGATCGCCGCAGCCTCCGGAGAGTCGGCCATCCGGATCACGAACGAGCGGTCCACCTTCAACTCGTCCACGGCGATCCGGGTGAGGAAGGTCAACGAGGAGAAACCGGTGCCGAAGTCGTCCACCGCGAGCTGCACACCCATCGACCGGAGCTTGGCGAGCACCTCGTCGATGATCTCCAGCTCGCTCATCACCACAGTCTCGGTGATCTCCAGGACCAGCCGGTGCGGTGGCACCTGGTGTCGACGCAGCGCGTCGGCGATCTCCGCCGGCAGCCGCGGGTCGAGCAGGCTGCGCGCCGAGAGGTTGACCGAGATCGGGACGTCCAGCCCGTCGCGGGCCCAGCCGGCAGCCACGCCGAGCGCCTTGTCCAGCACGTAGCGGGTGAACGTGCCGAGTTGCTCGCTGTTCTCCACCGGGCGGATGAAGTCGGCCGGGCTCAGCCAGCCGCGCCGGGGATGCTGCCAGCGGATCAACGCCTCCACACCGGTGGGTGCGCCGGTGGCCAGGTCGACCGCCGGCTGCAACGCCAGCACCAACTGGTCGTCCACCTTCAGCGCCTCACGCAGCTCGGCCAGCAGAGCCAACTGGTCGGTGCTGGCCGCGTCCCGGGTGCTGTCGTACGCGGCGACGCTGCCGCCGCCCTCCTTGGCCTGGTACATCGCGATGTCCGCGCGGCGCAGCAGCTCGGTCAGGTCGGCGGTGCCGGCGTCGGCGACCACCACCCCCACGGAGACCTCGATGGACATCCGCACCCCGGCCACCTCGGTCGGTGCGGCCAGCCGCTCGGCGATCTCACGAGCCTGCCGCAGCGCGTGCGCCATCGGCGCGGCCCGATCGCCGAGCACGGGGACCGAGGTGAGCAGCAGCGCGAACTCGTCGCCTCCGAGTCGGCCGAGCAGGTCACCGGGCCGGGCCAGCGCGCTGAGCCGGTTGGCGGTGAGCCGCAGCAACTGGTCGCCGGCCGCGTGCCCGAGAGTGTCGTTGACTTCCTTGAACTGGTTGATGTCGAGCAGCAGCAGCGCAACCGGGTGATCGTGGGCGAGCTGCCGCAGCGACTGGTCGCCCTTGCCGAGCATCGCCGTGCGGTTCGCCAGACCGGTGAGCGGGTCGTGCACCGCCTCGTACGACGATCGGGCGGTGACCAGCCGCAGTTCACGATGGGTCGCGGCGTCGTGCAGGGCCGCGGCGAGCGCATCGCCGAACGCCGCCACCGCGTCCCGTTCCCTCATCGCGGGTGGAGCGGAGCGGGGGAACCGGACCCGTAGCTGGCCGACCGGCGCGGCGCCCACCGACAGGGGCCGCACCAACTCGTACTCGTCGGGCTCGGACCGGTCCGGAGGGCTCACCTCCCGGTCGAGCAGCTGACCGCCGGCGTCCCCCCGGTAGCGGCGCCACCTGCCGTCGGCCCGGGCCACGTCCACGTCCACCAGTTCGGCGTTGAACAGCGCCAGCGCGCCGGTCACCGCCGCGCTGGCCACGCCCCGCTCGTCGAGCTGGTTGAGGGCCGCGGTGGCCTCGGCGAAGGCACGCCACGTACGGCGTTCCTGGTCCGCGCGCAGCCGGTAGCGGTAGGTCTGTTGCAGCAGCCAGAGCAACGGCGGGAGCAGCAGCAACCAGCGCGGATCCAGCTCCAGCAACGCGATCACGACCAGGCCGACCGCCACGTTACCCACGAACATCAGCAGCTTGCTGCGCAGCGCGGCGAGCAGCGGCGGCCCGATGGGCAGCCCGTGTCGCAGCCCCAGCGTCACCCCACCGAGCCAGGCGGTCACCAGGAGGTAGGTCACCGAACCGGCGATCACGGCCAGCGCCAACATCGGTGTCGGCGCGGTGAGCAGTGGGTGCCCCAGGGCGGTGGTCACGGACACGGCCAGCGCGGACGCGGCAGTCAGCGACGCGGCGATCCGGACGATCTCCAGCGGCGGACGGCGGTCACTGTGCAGCGACAGCGCCGTCCAGGCCAGCCCGGTGCCGAGCAGTGTGGCCGACGGCAGCCAGCCGGCCGGCGCGAGATAGAGGCAGACGATCAGGGCCGCCTCGCCCCAGGTGATGCTGACCATCCCGGCGGAGCTGCGGAAGCGGAGCCGGGCGAGTTGGGCCACGGCGAGGACGGCTACGGCGATGCCGAAGCGGGCCGGACCACCGAGAGGATCGTCGGACGGCAGCCCGGTCGGAAGGGTCAGACCGACCACGGCGGCGACGAGAGCCGTCACCGTCACCGCAGCCGTCAGCACGAGCAGCCGGGCAGGCATGCCGTGGACCCCGAGCCGGTCGAACGGGTCGCCGGCCGGGCGGGAGCTCATCGACCTCCCCCGTCAGCCGACCGGCCAACGGTACGGCGGGCGGCCGGTGCTGTGACAGTCATCGGCGCCCCCTTCCGCGCACGGCTCGGGGACTTTTGGTCCCCCCGGCGGAAGGCTAAGCCAAACCGGGTGGTCGCAACAGGGGTCCACCACCCGGTTCGGCGTGAATCATGCCCGGACTACCCGTTCCGCTGCTGCTGGTGCCCGTTGGGAGCGGGCGTGGATGAATCATGCGCGCTGATCCCGTCTGTCGGATCGACGACTGAAGCGTCGGTCCTGGTCGCATCGACCGACCGCCCCGGCTGGGGGAACCGGTCGGGCAGACGCCGCAGTCGGGCGTTCATGTTGCGGATCAGCAGGATGGTCGCGGCGGCCAACAGCAGGATGAGGAAGAGACCCATCGGCCCGGCCAGGCCACCCGTGCGGGTGTCCCCGAAGTTGTTCTCCGCGAGCACCTGTGCAGCGGTCAGCATGGCGTTCCTCCGATGTGCGATTACCTACCACAGTAGCCCCGGCCGGGTATCAGCCGGCGTGCGCCGTCTCCCGCACTCCGGCAAAGAGGTCGGACTCGGGCAGCGGGCTGTCCACCACGGTGCGCGCCAACTCGAAATCCTCCGTCGGCCACGCACGCTGCTGCAGCTCCATGGGCACGTGGAACCAGAAGCCGTCCGGGTCGACCTGGGTGGCGTGGGCGCGCAACGCGTCGTCACGGACGGGGAAGTATTCGGCGCAGTCCACCCGGGTGGTGATGCGAGGGCCCTTGTCCGGACGCTCGTCCCAGCGCTTGAGCCACTCCTCGTACGGCGACTCACCGCCGGTGGCGAGCATGGCCTCGTGCAGGGCCATGATCTTGGCCTTGGAGAAGCCGATGTCGTAGTAGAGCTTCAGCGGCTGCCAGGGGGCACCCAGCTCCGGGTAGCGCTCCGGGTCACCGGCGGCCTCGAACGCGGCCACGCTCACCCGGTGGCACATGATGTGGTCCGGGTGCGGGTAGCCACCCTCCTCGTCGTACGTGGTCACCACGTGCGGACGGAACTCACGCATCAGGCGCACCAGCGGGCCGGCCGCCACCTCGACGTCCTGGAGAGCGAAGCAGCCCTCGGGCAGCGGCGGCAGCGGGTCACCCTCGGGCAGGCCGGAGTCGACGAACCCGAGCCAGGCCTGGTCGACGCCGAGGATCGCCCGGGCGGCGTCCATCTCGGCGCGTCGGATGTCCGCGATGTTGGCCCAGACGTCGGGCCGGTCGAGCTTGGGGTTGAGCACGCTGCCGCGCTCACCGCCGGTGCACGTCACCACCAGCACGTCCACCCCCTGGGCGACGTACTTCGCCATCGTCGCCGCACCCTTGCTCGACTCGTCGTCCGGGTGCGCGTGGACGGCCATGAGACGCAGCTGCTCTGCCAACTTCGGCGCTCCTCGTCTGTGCCGGACGGTAGACCCGACCGGGCTCGACCGGCTGACCTGCCGGGACCCTCCGCACCCCGCCGCCGGTCGGCACCACGGGGGCCCGACCTGCCATTCCTGCCGTTTGGCCGGGCTGGGAGGATGGACTCCTGCCATTCTTGCCGATGCCGCCGACAACAACGCCAGGAGATACCCGCCGGTGACCGAGACGCACGCCACAATTTCACCGGGCACGCCGGTTTTCCCGGCCGGGCGCTACGGCCGACGCCGGGCACCCGGCGGAAGCCGCCGCCGTACGCTGCTGGCCGCGCTGGTGCTCCTGGTGCTGGTGGCGGTGCTGAGCCTAATCTCGTTGCGGCTCTACCGGCAGTACGGCGACCCGGTCTACGACGCCCAGGTGATCACGTACACCGACATCACGGACAGTCAGGTGGTTGTCGACTTCCGGGTGACCGTGCCGCCGGGCGGATCGGCGGTCTGTGTGCTGCGCGCCCGGGACCGCGCCGGCGTCGAGGTGGCCCGTACGGAGATCACGGTGACCGCCGCACCCGGCGACCGGCACGTCGCCACCCGGCACCGGCTGAGCACCTCCGCCCGACCGTTCATCGGCGAGGTGCTGCGCTGCCGGCCTCCCGCCTGAGCTGCGGACACGTCACCCCGTAACGCCCTCGGGCAACCCGTCCCGACGGGTCTACCGCCCGTGCCGGATCCGGACACCGGCGGTGATCGCCGACACGCTGTGTCGTACCGCACTGGTAACTTGGTAGTTCACCTGTCAGCCAGCACGCACAACCGAGGAGAACGCCTGTGTCCACTGGCAACGAGGCGCCCGCCACCTGGCTGTCCCAGGACGCGTACGACCGCCTCCAGGCCGAGCTCGACGAGCACATCGCCAACCGTCCGGCGATCGCAGCCGAGATCAACGCCCGCCGCGAGGAGGGCGACCTGCGCGAGAACGGTGGCTACCACGCCGCCCGCGAGGAGCAGGGCAAGGCCGAGGGTCGCATCCGCTACCTGCAGGAGCTGCTGCGCACCGCCAAGGTTGGCGAGGCCCCGACGGCCGACGCGGTGTCGCCCGGCATGGTCGTGACGATCTACTTCGACGACGACGCCGACGACACCGAGACCTTCCTGCTCGGCTCGCGGGAGATCGCCGCCACCACCGACCTCACCGTCTACAGCCCCGAGTCGGCGCTCGGCAAGGCGATCCTGGGTGGTCGCGCCGGGCAGACCTGCACCTACACGGCACCGAGCGGCGCCGACATCAAGGTGACAGTGGTCAGCTTCGAGCCCTTCTCCGGCTGAGAGCCACGCGGCCCCGCACCACCGTCGCCGATCCCACCGGGCACCAGCGCCCCGAGGGCGCCTGAGCGCCGACCGAGGCGTGCCGCCGCCGAGGTGTGACACACGTCGGTGTCACGCCTCGGCGGCGAAGACCACCTGGTAACCACTGGCGCGCAGCGCGCTGATCAGCGTGTCGGAGTGCTCCACGCCGCGGGTCTCCACCGACAGGGCCACCTCCACCTCGCCGAGGCTCAGGTGCGGGTTGGCCCGCTGGTGTTCCACGTCCACCACGTTGGCGCGGTGCTCGGCGATCTGGCTCAGCAACGAGGCGAGCTGCCCGGGCCGGTCGGAGCACCGCACCGTGACCCGTAGGTATCGTCCGGCGGCCGCCAGACCGTGCTCGATCACCCGCAGCATCAGCAGGGGGTCGATGTTGCCGCCGGAGAGCACCGCGACCACTGGCGTCTCCACCTCCACCACCCCGGCCAGCAGCGCCGCGACGCCTACCGCTCCGGCCGGCTCGACGACCTGCTTGCCGCGTTCCAGGAGCATCAGCAGGGCCCGCGAGATGTCCTCCTCGGTGACCGTGACGATCTCGTCGACGAGCTTGCGGACGTGGTTGAAGGTGATCTCCCCCGGCCGCCCGACCGCGATGCCGTCCGCGATGGTGGCGAACGCCGGCAGCCGGACCGGTTCCCCGGCCACCAGGGAGGGCGGGAAGGCCGCCGCGCCGGCCGCCTGCACACCGATGATGCGTACGTCCGGCCGCAGTGCCTTGGCGGCCACCGCCATGCCCGAGATCAGGCCGCCGCCGCCCACGCCGGTGATGATCGTCCGCACGTCCGGGCACTGTTCGAGAATCTCCAACGCCACAGTGCCCTGCCCCGCGATCACGTCCGGGTGGTCGAACGGGTGGATGAGCACCGCGCCGGTGCGCTCGGCGTACGTCTGCGCGGCCACCAGCGACTCGTCCACCGTGTTGCCGGCCAGCTCGACCTGCGCGCCGTAACCCTTGGTGGCGGCGACCTTCGGCAGCGGCGCGTTTACCGGCATGAAGACAGTCGCGTGCGTGCCGACCAGACCGGCGGCGAGGGCCACACCCTGCGCGTGGTTACCGGCGCTCGCCGCGACCACGCCGCGTTCGCGCTCGGCCGCCGAGAGCCGGGAGATCCGCACGTACGCGCCCCGCACCTTGTACGAGCCGGCGCGCTGCACGTTCTCGCACTTGAGCCAGGTCGGTCCGCCCAGTGCCGCGCTCAGTGGCCGGGAGGGCTCCAGCGGGGTGGTCCGGACGACGTCGGCGAGTAGCTTCCGCGCAGCCCGTACGTCGTCGAGGCCGACCAGTTCCGTCATGCCCCGATCGTGCCACCCGGCCCCGGTGCCCCCTGCGGCGACACCGGGTTGATCCACTCGACATTCCCGACGTCGCGGTATCAACCGCGCCCCGACACCACAACATCGGCGCCCCGGAGTCGATCACGAGTTGGGCGTGGCCCCCGGCGCCCCCTCCGAGGCAGGCTGCGCCGCCGGGGCCGGGGCGGCGGAAACCGCCGGAACGGCCGGGGCCGCCGGCCACGCCTGGGCCGGCCAGACCGGGGCGCCCGGCCACATCGGGGCGGTCGGCCATACCGGGGCGGCGCGGGCGATCCGGGCCTCCTGCGCGGCGGAGATCCGGTGGATCAGCAGGATCAGCGTCACCGCGGAGACCGCGCAGGCCACCGCCGGCAGGGCGTTGCGGAGCAGGGAGTCGCCGTAGTAGTCGACGTACGCCTGGTAGCCGACGTCGTTGAACGGGGTCTCCGGCAACCTGTCGTACGCCTTCTCGTCGGCGCGACTGGTCAGTCGCCCGCCGACGCTGAACACCAGCCAGGCGCACCACCAGACGACCACGAGGGACGGCGTGAACCGCCGCCAGAGGCTGTCCCGCGCCACGCCCGCCACCACCCGGGCCGGCACCACGAAGTTCGCGAAGGGCACCAGCCAGCCGGCGATCGCCCAGCCGGCCCCGAGCGTCGGCAGCGCGCCCGGGAAGGCGTCGGTGTTCTTCCGGGCCCGCCACGTCCAGATGATCACCAGCACGGCTGCGGTGAGGTGCGCCACCACCATGGGCAGCGCCAACAGCCCTCCGACGACGGCCGCGCCGAGCAGCAGGTCCGTGTCGTCGTTGGCCATGGCCTGACGGGCCATGACGATGCCGATCAGCGGGGACAGCGACACCACCACGTAGAACACGGCTGTCGCGCCGACGGCGACGTTTGCGGCCAGGCCGATCCCACGGACGCGGTAGGTCGGCAACCCCGGCGTGACGGCGGGCTGCCCCAGCGGCGTGTGGCAGCGCTGGCAGTCGTTGTGCTCGGTGGACGTGGCGTCCCCGCAGGTCTGGCAGCGCATGGGTGTCCTTCGGGTCCGCGCGACGGTGCGCGCACACGTTAGACGATCATGCGACGGCCGGCGACCCCGTGCCGACGAGGGGGTAACCGGGGGCGTGCCGCGGCCACGGGGCGGCCATCTCGAACTGACCGGCCACGCCGAGCAGCAGCAGTTCCGAGCCGGGCGGACCGACGATCTGCACGGCGACCGGCAGGCCGTCCGGTCGACGGCCCACCGGCACCACGATCGCGGGCAGGCCGGCAATGTTCCACGGCGCGGCGTACGGGGCGTACCGGATGTTTGCCGACATGTTCGCCCGCCAGGACCGCTCGGACCAGCGTCCGGCCTCCGGCGGGGCGCTGGCCAGCGCGGGGGTGAGCAGCAGGTCGACGGAGTGGTCGGTGAAGAAGTCGACCGACCGCTGCCGCCAGGCGGCCCGGTCGGCCTCCCGGACGTAGCCTCTGCGCTGCGCCCACTCGCCCAGCGCGACATGCCGCCGGGTACGACGCTGCAGGCCACGGCGGTCCAACCCGGCGGCCCGGACGTCGGCGGCGGCAGCGGCGAACCAGGTCGCGATGCCCTGCAGGCCCAGGGCCGTGGGGTAGACCGGATCGGCCGGCACGGTGTCGTGCCCCGCGGCGGCGAGCAGCCGGCCGGCGGTGGCCACCGCGTCCCGGTTGGGCGCGTCCGGGGAGACGCCGCGCACCGGCGAGCGCAGTGAGACGCCCACCCGCAGCCGCTGCGGCGGGACCAGCTTCTCCGCTCGCCGGCCGGCGAGCACCGAGAAGCCGACTGCCGCGTCCGCGACGGTGCTGGTGAGCATGCCGTGCTCGGTGAGGCCGAACCAGTCGTCCGCGCCGAGCTGGCAGGGCACCACGCCCCGACCGGGCTTGAGACCGACCAGGCCGCAGCAGGCGGCCGGGATGCGGATCGAGCCGAGCCCGTCGTTGGCGTGCGCGATCGGCACCAGACCGGCGGCGACCGCGGCGGCGGCGCCGCCCGAGGAGCCACCGGGGGTACGCGTGTTGTCCCACGGGTTGCGGGTGACCGCGCTGTCGTCGTCGGTGAGCGCCCACAGCCCCAGCTCCGGCATGCGGGTGACCCCGAGGATCACCGCGCCGGCGCCGCGCAGCCGGCGGACCACCTCGTGGTCGGCCTCCGCGACGTCGGTGCGTACGGCTGCCGACCCGTTCCAGGTGGGCAGCCCGGCGACCGGGGTGTTCTCCTTGACCGCCACCGGCACCCCGGCCAGGGGGAGGTTGGCAAGGTCTTCCTGCTCGTCGACCTTCTCGGCCTCGGTGATCGCCTCGCCGCCGCGAACGGCGCGGAACGCGGCCAGCTCGCGGTCGGCCGAGGCGATGTACTCCAGGTGGTCGGCGACGACCTGGGTGGCCGAGACGTCACCCCGGCGTACGCCCCGGGCGATCTGCTTGGCGGTCGCCCCGACCCAGGTCGCCATGATGTCCTGCACGGCCATCCTCCCCAGCGGTCAGCCGAGCGCCTGCTCCAGATCGGCGAGCAGGTCGTCGACCGTCTCGATGCCGACAGACAGTCGCACGAGATCGCCGGGAACTTCAAGCGGCGAGCCGGCAGCACTTGCGTGTGTCATGCGGCCGGGGTGTTCGATCAGGGATTCCACGCCGCCCAGCGACTCGGCGAGCACGAAGAGCTTGGTGCGGTTGCAGATCTCCACGGCGTGGTCCTCGCCGCCGGCGGCCCGGAACGAGATCATGCCGCCGAACCGGCGCATCTGCTTGGCGGCGACCTCGTGACCGGGGTGCGAGGGGAGCCCGGGGTAGAGCACCTCGGCCACCTTGGCGTGCCCGTCGAGGTACGCGGCGAGCCGCTCGGCGTTGTCGCAGTGCCGATCCATCCGTACGCCGAGGGTCTTGATGCCGCGCAGCGTGAGCCAGGCGTCGAACGGGCCGTTGATCGCGCCCATCGCGTTCTGGTGGTAGCGCAGCTCCTCGCCGAGCGCGGCGTCGGCGACGACGAGCGCGCCGCCCACCACGTCGGAGTGCCCGCCGATGTACTTGGTGGTGGAGTGCACCACCACGTCCGCGCCGTACGCGATCGGCTGCTGCAGGTACGGCGAGGCGAAGGTGTTGTCGACCACCAGCAGCGCGCCGGCGTCGTGCGCCACACCGGCCAGGGCGGCGATGTCGGCGATGCCGAGCAGCGGGTTGGTCGGCGTCTCCACCCAGATGATCTTCGTCCGGCCGGGCTGCACGGCGGCCCGGACGGCGGCCACGTCGGAGACCTTGGCCGGGCTGAACTCCAGGCCCCAGCGCTGGGCCACCCGGGCGAAGAGCCGGTAGGTGCCCCCGTACGCGTCGTCCGGGATGATCACGTGGTCGCCCGGCTGGCAGACGGCCCGCAGCAGGGTGTCCTCCGCGGCCAGCCCGCTGGCGAAGGCGAGGCCCACCGGCCCGCCCTCCAGCGCGGCCAGGCACTCCTGGAGGGCGTCGCGGGTCGGGTTGCCGGAGCGGCTGTACTCGTAGCCGAGCCGGGGCGCACCGACGGCGTCCTGCGCGTACGTGCTGGTCTGGTAGATCGGCGGGATCACCGCGCCGGTGCGGGCCTCAGGGTCCTGACCGGCGTGGATGGCGAGCGTCTCGAAGCCGTGACTCATTCTGGTGAGGCTAGTGCCCCGACGGAGGAGGCTGGAACCGAACCCGCGCTCCCGGGCGGGGCCGGACCGTCTGGCCCGGCCCCGCACACGCCGACGATCCGCCGGCGGGCCGGTCAGCCGGCCGGAACGGGCAGGACGTGCAGGGTGACGGGGCTGCTCCCGGTCCAGTCGTAGGACACCGCGTAGACCCGGGCTCCGTTGGGCGCCCAGGCCAGCGCGCCAGGACTGAGCTCGTCGTTCAGTTCGAAGTGGGCCAGCTCGGTGCCGTCGGCCCGAAAGAGGAACACGTCCGGGTCATAGGAGGCGTCCGCTCCGCCGGCGATCTTGGTGCCGTCGCGGGACACCTCCACCGCGCTCGGGTACGCACCGGTGTCGTAGGTCGCCGACGGGGTGCTGATGTCGGCGAACGGGAACGCCTGCACCTTGTACGGGGAGCCGGAAGCGGTGAAGACGGTGGTGCCGGTGGGGTCGAGCGCAATGTCTCGCAGGTTGCTGCCGACCGCCATGAAGTCGTTCTCCCGGGGCGCGCTCAGTGCGCCCCCGGCGCCGATCGTGTACGCGTACACCGACGCGGGACTCAACCCGGACTGCCCGGCCAGCAACACCGAACGGTTCTGGCTGGCGGCGGTCAGCAGCGGAGCGCCGTAGAAGTCCTGGCCGGTGGCCACCCCGGTGGTCACCAGGGCCGGCTGGCGTCCCAGGTCGATCCGGCCGATGTTGCCGCCCCACTGGTCACAGCCGTAGCCGAACCACAGGTAGCGCCCGGTCAACGCGAGCGACGACGGGCACTCGCCCGCGCCGGTGTCGTACCGGGCCGACTCGACAAGCGTGCCGGTGTTGAAGGCGGCGATGGCGTTGGCGCTGGGCAGCGCCACGTAGAGGGTCTGCCGATCGGCACTGAGCAGCAGGTCGGTGGGGCCGGGCAGGCCGGACAGGGTGCCGACCACCGCACCCGTCGCGTTGGCCACCACGACGTCGGTGGAGGAACGGCCTCCACTGACGAAGACCCGGTCACCGGCGGACACCACGTCGGACACCGCCGGCAACGACAGCGGGGTGGCAGTCGGCGCGGCGGCGGCCTGGGCGGCTCCCGGGATCGTGGCGGCGAGCAGCCCGGCGGTCAGTACCGCCAACGCCAGGGTCGTGCCTCTTCTGATGCGCAAGGTGCGTCCTTCCCCCCATATGATTCAGACCCGTAAATGACTACCACAGTCGATGGATGCACGGGGGGCGCGTCCCGCAGGGCCAACCGCATAGCCTGGGGCGATGAGCGGGTGCGTGTTCTGCGGGATCGTGTCGGGTGACGTGCCGGCGTTCCGGGTCGCGGACGAACCGGACGGGGTGGCGTTCCTGGACACCCGTCCGGTGTTCAAGGGGCACGTGCTGGTGGTGCCTCGTGTGCACCTGGTGACCCTCGCCGAGCTTCCGGCCGACCTGCTGCCCGGCTACTTCGCGCTGGTCCAGCGGCTCGCGGTGGCGGTCGAGGCCGCTCTGGGGGCGGGTGGGACGTTCGTGGCGATGAACAACAAGGTGTCCCAGTCCGTCCCGCATCTGCACACCCACGTGGTGCCGCGTACCAAGGGCGACGGGCTGCGGGGCTTCTTCTGGCCGCGCACCCGGTACACCGACGACAGCGAGGCGCAGACCTACGCCGATCGGATCGCCGCCGCCCGTGACGGGGGGCCTGAGTCGCAGTGACGCGGGTAAGGAAGGAAGACCTACCGGTGTTACACGCTGGGAGAGGTACGAGAGGAGTCCCACCGTGTTCCTGCGCCGTATGAACGCCGAGATGATTTCGCCCGAGCAGGCCCTGCCGGGCCGGCAGATAGCCATGCCTGTCGCCGACCGCCACGAGGTGCTGGGCACCCCGCTGAAGGGCCCGTTCCCGGAGGGCCTCCAGGTCGCCGTCTTCGGCATGGGCTGTTTCTGGGGCGCCGAGCGGCTGTTCTGGACGCTGCCCGGCGTCTACACCACCTCCGCCGGCTACGCGGGCGGAATCACCAAGAACCCGACGTACGAGGAGACGTGTTCCGGCCGGACCGGGCACGCCGAGGTCGTCCAGGTGGTGTACGACCCCAGCAAGATCACGTATGAGGACCTGCTGAAGGTCTTCTGGGAGAACCACGACCCGACCCAGGGCATGCGCCAGGGCAACGACGTGGGCACCCAGTACCGGTCGGCGATCTACACGACCACCGATGAGCAGCGGACCATCGCGGAGTCGTCCCGGGACGCGTTCCAGCCGATCGTGAGCCGGGCCGGCAAGGGTGAGATCACCACCGAGATCGCCCCGCTCGGCAGCTACTACTTCGCCGAGGACTACCACCAGCAGTACCTGGCCCCGACCAAGAACCCGAACGGGTACTGCAACCACGGCCCGAACGGGCTGAGCTGCCCGGTGGGCGTGGCCCGCACCGCCGGCTGACCTCCGCCACCCGTACGACCGCGATGCCCGGCTGCCGATGAGGTGGCCGGGCATTCCCGTTTGGCCCTGTGATCGAAATCCGTTGCAGAGCCCGGCGAGAACTCGATAACGTGGCCGTACACGTGAAAGGAGGTGGTCCAGACTTGTATAGCAATCGGACTCGTGAGGTGGCTGTCAGCTAGCCGCTGTCCTCGACAGTGATCCGTCCGCCGCGAGGCGGGCAACCAGTACGACCGTCGAGACCGTGTGGCAGCGGTGCGGCGAATCCACGACAGCCACCCGACCCCCGGGGTGCCGGCCAAGTCCAGCCGGCCCGCGCACATGCGCGGAGCGCCCCGGGGGTCGCTCCATATCCGGAGGACCGGCGATGTCCATGCGCGAGCTGGTGGTGCTCGGGACGGCCAGCCAGGCCCCGACCCGGCAGCGCAACCACAACGGGTACGTGCTGCGCTGGGACGACGAGGTGATCCTCTTCGACCCGGGTGAGGGCAGTCAGCGGCAGCTTCTGCACACCACTGTCACCGCCACCGACCTGACCCGGATCTGCGTCACGCACTTCCACGGCGACCACTGCCTCGGCCTGCCCGGCACCATCCAGCGCCTCTCGCTGGACCGGGTGCCGCACCCGGTCGCCGTGCACTTCCCGGCGGGCGGCGGCGAGTACTTCGCCCGCCTGCGGCACGCCACCTCCTTCTACGAGACGGCCGAGCTGGCGGTCACCCCGATCGAGACCGACGGTCAGCGGATCGCCCTGAGCAGCGGCACGCTTGAGGCCCGTCGGCTGCGACACCCGATCGAGACGTACGGCTATCGGTTGGTCGAGCCGGACGGCTGCCGGATGCTGCCGGAGAAGCTGGCCGCGTACGGCATCGCCGGTCCGGCGGTCGGCGAGCTGATCCGCGTCGGGCACCTGGACCTCGACGGGCGTCGCGTCACCCGCGACGAGGTGAGCGTGCCCCGGCCGGGGCAGCGGTTCGCGTTCGTGATGGACACCGGGCTCTGCGACGGCGTGTACGCCCTTGCCGAGCACGCCGACCTGCTGGTCATCGAGTCGACGTTCCTGGAGTCGGAGGCCGCGCTCGCCGCCGAGGTCGGCCACCTGACCGCGGCGCAGGCCGCGCGGGTGGCTACCGAATCGGGGGTACGTACGCTGGTGCTCACGCACTTCTCGCAGCGCTATCCCGACCCCCGCCGGTTCCTCGACGAGGCGCGCGCACACTTCGACGGCGACCTGGTCATCGCCGAGGACCTGACCACCGTGCAGGTCCCGCCGCGCCGGGTAGCCTCGGCCGGGTGACCGTCACGCTCCGCCCCGCGACCGGTGACGACCTGATGGCGGTGGGCGCCATGCATCAGCGCTCCCGGGTCGCCGCGTACTCCGCCTTCCTGCCGCCCGAGGCCCTGGACGACCCCACGCCGGAGGCCATGGGGCGGTACTGGGCCGAACGGTGGCAGTGGGAGCGGGACACCCACCGGCTGACCGTCGCCGAGCGCGCGGGAGCGCTGGTCGGGTTCAGTTACGTGGGCCCGGACGACGAGGACGACCCCGCGACCGGGCTGCTCAACGCGATCCACCTGGAACCGGCCGAGCAGGGTCGGGGCACCGGCCGCCTGTTGATGGTGGACGCCCTGGACGCCATGCGCGCCCGGGGTTGGCGTCGTGCGGTGCTCTGGGTGCTACGGAACAACTTTCACGCTCGCGCCTTCTACGAGCGTGGCGGCTGGACGTCGACGGGTGTGGAGCGCGAGGAGCACATCGGCACGGCCCTCACCCCCCAGGTCCGCTACACCCGCCCCCTCTGAAGAGCCTCGCGCATCCGCCCCTGCACCACCTAGTGGGCGCCCAGGTGGGCCAGGAGGTCCTGGCGGGTGAGGACGCCCTTGGGCTTGCCGTCCACCAGCACCAGCGCGGCGTCGGACTTCTCCAGTAGGCCGACGGCCTCGCTCACCGGCTGGCCGCCACCGATCATCGGCAACGGGTCGCCCATGTGCCGCTCGATGGTGTCGTGCAGGTGGGCCTGACCGGTGAACAGCGCGTCGAGCAGGTCCCGCTCGGCGATCGAGCCGGCGACCTCACCGGTCACCACCGGCGGCTCGGCCTTGAGCACCGGCAACTGCGAGACGCCGTACTCGCGCATGTAGTCGATCGCGTCGCGGACCGTCTCGGTCGGGTGCACGTGCACCAGCTCGGGCAGGCCGCCCGGCTTGCTGGCCAACGCGTCGGCCACCGTCGGCTCGGCGCCGGAGTTGTCCAGGAAGCCGTACCGGGCCATCCACGAGTCGTTGAAGATCTTCGAGAGGTAACCCCGGCCGCCGTCGGGCAGCAGCACCACCACGACGTCGTCCGGGCCGGCCTTGCGGGCCACCTCCAGCGCGGCGACCACTGCCATCCCACAGGAGCCGCCGACCAGCAGGCCCTCCTCGCGGGCCAACCGCCGGGTCATCTCGAACGACGCCTTGTCGGAGACCTCGACGATCTCGTCGGCCACACCCCTGTCGTACGTCTCGGGCCAGAAGTCCTCGCCGACGCCCTCGACCAGGTACGGCCGACCGGTGCCGCCGGAGTAGACCGAGCCCTCCGGGTCGGCCCCGATGATCTTCACCCGGCCCTCGGACGCCTCCTTGAGGTACCGGCCGATGCCGGAGATCGTCCCGCCGGTGCCGACGCCCGTCACGAAGTGCGTGAGCCCGCCCTCGGTCTGCTTCCACAGCTCCGGGCCGGTCGTCTCGTAGTGCGAACGCGGGTTCGCCGGGTTGCTGTACTGGTCGGGCTTCCACGCGCCGGGAATCTCGCGGGTCAGCCGGTCGGAGACGTTGTAGTACGAGCGCGGGTCCTCCGGCGCGACAGCGGTCGGGCAGACCACCACCTCGGCGCCGTACGCCCGCAGCACGTCCTGCTTGTCCTGGCTGACCTTGTCGGGGCAGACGAAGACGCACTTGTAGCCCTTGAGCTGGGCCACCAGGGCCAGCCCGACGCCGGTGTTGCCGCTGGTCGGCTCGACGATGGTGCCACCGGGCTTGAGCAGGCCGGCGGCCTCGGCGTCCTCGACCATGCGCAGCGCGATCCGGTCCTTCACCGAGCCGCCCGGGTTCAGGTACTCCACCTTGGCGAGCACGGTGGCCTGGATGCCCTCGGTGACGTTTCGCAGGCGGACCAGCGGCGTGTTGCCGATCATGTCGACGACGTTGTCGTAGTACTGCACTGTGTGCCCTTCGTCGCGGCGCCGGCAACGGCGGCCGGGCAGAACGTATCCTCGCCGACCAGCGTACGTGCCGTCAGGGCACCAGCCCCCCGGGGATGACCGAGCTGCGTCGGGCCTCCCACTCGAGGAAACGGTCGGTCTCGGCGAGCACGCTGCCGGCCAGCCAGGTGATCATCACCGCGTCGTCGGCCAGCCCGAAGATCGCCAGCGGGATCTCCGGCAGCACGTCGATGGGCGAGACGATGTACGCCGTGGCCGCGGTCATCAGGGCCAGCCGCAGGCCACCGTCGTACTCCCCGCGGGTCGTGGCGCGGATCATCCGGGGCAGCGCCGCCAGTCGGGTGCCCAGCGAGGGCCCGCCGCGCGCCCCCGCCACCAGCGCCCGCGCCAGGGCCGTGAACGCCGCGCTGCGCTTCAGTGTCTTCCCCATCGTCGCGCTCCTCTCCGCCGGATCAGCGTGGCGGGTCGGCGCAAGTCGGCCGGCCTCCACCGCAGAAGTACCCCGTCGCGTCGGTTTCCAGGCACTCCCGAGCCGGGACGACGACAGCGGTGTGTCGGGCCGGCGCGATAATGTCGGCATATGGGGGTGGCTGGTTCTGTCGTACCCGTTGGTCCGCGCTGGCGGCACGCCTGGCGGATCGCCCGGCTGGCGGCCATCGGGACGGGCGCCACCGCGGCGGCCGCGATGGCGACCGGCGGGGTGCTGCTCGGCCAGGCCCGTCAGGCCCGGCGCACCATCCCGATGGCCGAGGCCCCGCCGCCACGCTGCGACGGGATGTACGGCGCGAAGTTCCCCGGCCCCCCGCTCACCATGGTCGTGCTCGGCGACTCGTCGGCGGCCGGCTACGGGGTGCACCGCCGCCGGGAGACACCCGGAGCGCTGCTGGCCACCGGGCTGTCCCGGCGGCTGCACCGGCCGGTCCAGGTGCGCCGCTTCGCGGTGGTCGGCGCCATCTCCGCGGCGCTCCGGCACCAGGTGGAGGCGGCGCTGGAGTGCGCGCCCGACATCGCGGTGATCCTGATCGGCGGCAACGACATCACCAACCGCACCCCGCGCGGCCTGGCGGTGCGCTACCTGGTCGAGGCGGTCCGCGCGCTGCGCGACGCCGGCTGCGAGGTGGTCGTCGGCACCTGCCCCGACCTCGGCGCGATCCGGCCGATCCAACCACCGCTGCGCTGGCTGGCGCACCGGTGGAGTCGCCAGCTCGCCGCCGCCCAGACGGTGGCGGTGGTCGAGGCGGGCGGCTGGACGGTGTCCCTCGGCGACCTGCTCGGCCCACGGTTCGCCGCCGAACCGCACCGGATGTTCGCCTGGGACCGGTTCCACCCCTCCGCCGAGGGGTACGCGATGGCCGCCGCCGCGCTGCTGCCGACCATGCTCTCCGCGCTCGGCGCGGGACCGGAACGACGGGCCACACCGGCGCGGGGCGAGGGCGTACGGTCGCTGCCACAGGCCGCGCAGGAGGCGGCCCGGCACGCCGGCACCGAGGTCAGCGGCACCCAGGTCCGGGGCCGCGACCGAGGGCCGGCCGGCCGGTGGGCGCAGCTGCGTCGCCGGGCGTTCTTCGGTGTCAACGCGGTGCCGCAGCCCGGCCCCGCGACGGACACCTCGACAGTGGAGGGACTGGCATGAACGAGCGCAGCGAGCGAGGCGTGACCGCCGGTCTCCCCGGCCGACTGGGTCGGGCGGCGGCGTTCTCGCTGCTCGCCGGCACTGTGGGCGGCGCCGCCGTACTGGCCGGCGAGGCGTTCGTCGCGCGGCACAGGCGCTACGCGGAGCCGGAGCTGGGGCTGGCGTTGCGGGCCACCATCGGTCGGGCCGACGCCGCGCCGCTGCGGCTGGTGCTGCTCGGTGACTCCTCGGCGCTGGGCGTGGGCGTCGACCGCCTCGAGGACACCATCGGTGGACAGTTGGCCCATCTGCTCGCCGAGGGCCCGACCGGCCGGCGGGTGCACCTGTCCAGCGTCGGCGTCTCCGGGTCCCGCTCGACGGACCTCGCCACCCAGGTCGCCCGGGCCCTGCTCGGCGAGCGGCCCGACGTGGCGCTGATCCTGATCGGCGCGAACGACGCCACCGGGCTGCGCCGGCCCGCCGACGCGTCGGCCTACCTCGCGGCGGCGGTGCACCGGCTGCGGGAGGCACGCGTCGAGGTGGTGGTGGGCACCTGCCCCGACCTCGGTGCCGTACGCGCCATCGCGCCACCGCTGCGTCAGCTGGTCGGCTGGTCCGGGCGGCGGATCGCCCGCGCGCAGACCACTGCGGTGCTGGAGGCGGGCGGCGCGGTGGTCGACCTGGCCACCGAGACCGGGCCGGTCTTCCGGGCCGACGCGGGGACGCTCTGCCACGACGGCTTCCACCCCTCGGCCGACGGCTACCGGGTGTGGGCGCACGCCCTGCTGCCGGCCGTCGTGGCCGCCGCGGCGGTGGCCTCCCGGCGCTAGAGCACACCCGGCCGGGGTGACATTTCCCGCCGCGCCCACTTCTTCCGCGTCATGTTACCGGCGGGTTAACGTTGGCTCATGCCGATTGAGTCGTCCCGCGACGCCGTCATCGTCGCTACCGCCCGCTCCCCCATCGGCCGGGCGCACAAGGGGTCCCTGCGCGATGTCCGCTCCGACGACCTCGCCGCGACAATCGTCCAGGCCGCCCTGGACAAGATCCCCCAACTCGACCCGACCACCATCGACGACATCTACCTCGGGTGCGGCCTGCCCGGCGGTGAGCAGGGCTTCAACATGGCCCGCGTGGTGGCCACCCTGCTCGGGCTGGACACCGTTCCCGGCGCCACGCTGACCCGGTACTGCGCCTCCTCGTTGCAGACCACCCGGATGGCCCTGCACGCCATCCGCGCCGGAGAGGGCGACGTGTTCGTCTCCGCCGGCGTGGAGATGGTGTCCCGCTACGCCCGCGGCAGCTCCGACGGTCTGCCACCGGAGGCGCAGGCGCTTGTCGGCGGCAGGTGGGAGAACCCGCGCTTCGCGGCGGCCGCCGAGCGCTCGAAGCGCCGCGCGCAGGGCGGCGCCGAGGTGTGGACCGACCCACGCGAGGCCGGCGACCTGCCGGACATCTACCTGACCATGGGGCAGACCGCGGAGAACCTGGCCCAGGTGTACGACGTCACCCGCGCCGACATGGACGAGTTCGGCGTACGCAGTCAGAACCTCGCCGAGAAGGCCATCGCCGACGGCTTCTGGGCCCGGGAGATCACAGCGGTCACCACGCCGGACGGCACCGTGGTGAGCACCGACGACGGCCCCCGCGCGGGCGTCACCCTGGACGCGGTCGCCGGCCTGAAGCCGGTGTTCCGCCCGGACGGCCGGATCACCGCCGGCAACTGCTGCCCCCTCAACGACGGCGCCGCCGCCGTCGTGGTGATGAGCGCCCAGCGGGCCGAGGAACTGGGCCTGACCCCGCTGGCCCGGATCGTCTCCACGGGCGTGACCGCGTTGTCGCCGGAGATCATGGGCCTCGGACCGGTCGAGGCGTCCCGGCAGGCGCTGAAGCGGGCCGGCATGACCATCGACGACGTCGACCTCGTCGAGATCAACGAGGCGTTCGCCGCGCAGGTCATCCCCTCCTACCGGCAGTTGGGCATCCCGGAGGAGAAGCTGAACGTCATGGGCGGCGCGATCGCGGTCGGCCACCCGTTCGGCATGACCGGCGCCCGGATCACCGGCACCCTGCTCAACGCGCTGGAGTGGCACGACAAGACCATCGGTCTGGAGACGATGTGCGTCGGCGGCGGCCAGGGCATGGCCATGGTGCTGGAGCGGCTGAACTGAGCCGAGGCCGGCCCTAGAGCGCGCCGCGGGTCGCCGTCACCTCGGCGGCGGCCCGCGCCAGCACCTGGGCGTCGGCCCTGGCGGCCAGCAGGTCGGCCGTCACCACCCGCACCTGGTCGGGCAGCGCCAGGTCGTTGTCCAGCCGGGGCACCGTCCGGCGGGGCTGCCCCTCGGCGTCGGCGGCCAGATTGGCGATCTCCTGCACCAACCTGTGCACCAGGTCGGCTCGGGGCACGTTGCCGGTTGTCGCGGCCGCCGCCCAGCGCGGCTGCTCCCAGTGCCCGACCTGGCGGACCAGCAACTGCACGGTCCGCTCCAACTCTGCTGCGCTCATCGCCGCCGAGTCTACGGCCGGCCCGTGCGTCGCCCGAGATCGACTCGACTTCCCGGAAACCGGGGCATCACCGTGACCCGGACACCCCGACATCAGGAAAACCGAGTCGATCATGCCGCCGGGCCCGGGGGCCGGGCCGGTCAGCGGCGGAGGTAGCTGAGCAGCCGCAGCAGTTGCCAGTAGAGGAAGACCAGGCCGGTGACCAGGCCGAACGCGCTCAGCCACGCGTACCGGCGGGGTCGGCCGTCGCGCACCGAGCGTTCGACGAGGTCGAAGTCGAGGATGAAGCTGAACGCACCGGCGATGATCGCAACGACCGAGAAGGCGTACGGCAGCCAGCCGACCTCCCCGCTGACGCTGTAGACCTCCAACCCCGGCCGCCCGGAGATGAGGTACGACACCAGGTTGACCACGCTGAGCACGGCGATGCCGAGCAGCGTGCCGATCACCAGTCGCGCCAGCCGGGGCGTCGCCCGGATCACCCGTGCCCGGTACAGCGCCGCCATGCCGAGGAAGACGCCGAAGGTGCCGGCCACCGCCTGCACCACGATCCCCGGGTAGACCTGCTCGAAGGCCCGGCTGGCCACCCCCAGCAGCAGCCCCTGGAGCAACGCGTAACCGACGATCGGCACCGGGTTGGTGATCCCCCGCAGCGAGATGACCAGAACCAGCACGATCGAGGCCAGGGCGCAGCCGGCCAGCGCGGCCCCGAGCCACACCGCGTCGGGCACCACCGCCCAGGACACCGCCGCGGCCACCCCGGTGAGCAGGAGCAACCCGACGGTACGCAGCACCACGTCGTCGACCGTCATCGGCTCGACGTCGCGGGAGCTGACCACCCGGGACTCCAACCGACCGGTCTCGTCCAGCCGGTTGAGCACCGGGTTGTTGCTGCGCACCGTCGCCTCCTTCGCCCGCGTACCCCCCGCAGTCACTCTGCCCCGCCCGGCCCGGCGGCGGCGGTGAAACGGCGCGGACGACGGCGCCCGCCCCCACGACAGCGGGGGCGGGCGCCGGTCGGACGGGACGGACGAGGTCAGTCGTCGCCCTGGAAGTAGCTCAGCAGGCGCAGGATCTCGATGTAGAGCCAGACCAGGCTGACCAGGATGCCGAACGCGGCCACCCAGGAGTAGCGCTGGGGCAGGCCCATCCGGACGCCGTCCTCGATCTCCTTGAAGCTGAGCACGAAGCTCAGCGAGGCGACCACGATGCAGACGAGGCTGAAGCCGATGGCCAGCGGGCTGCCGTCACGCAGGCCCGTGTTGACGCCGAACAGCGCCAGCACCAGGTTGATCAGCATGACGGCCGCCAGGCCGACGATCGACGCGCTCACGACCTTCACGAAGACCGGAGTGGCCCGGATGATCTTCGCCTTGTAGATCATGGTCATCAGGAAGAAGATGCCGAAGCTCGCCACGGCGGCCTGGAGCACGATGCCGTCGTAGGCCGACTCGAACGCCTTGCTGACCATGCCGACGAAGACACCCTCGACGACCGCGTACGCGATCACGAGCGCCGGGTTCGCCATCCGGGAGAACGAGATGATCAAGCCGAGGACGAGGCCGACCACCGCCGCGCCGATCCAGGCGGTGCCGACCAGCGCGTCGGGCACGAGCGCCCAGGCAGCCGCGGCGGTGATGCCGAGGATGCCGAGCAACGCGACCGTCTTGACGACCACGTCGTCGACGGTCATGGGCGCCACGGCGGGCGGCGCGGCCGGGTAGCCGGCCTGGGACGGGTACTGCTGGGGAATGCCGGGCTGTCCGTACGGCCCGGCCGGGGCGTACCCGGCGGAGCGCTCCCGCTCGGCCGCCTGGCCGAGCCGGGCGAGCACCGGGTTCGAGGTCTTCACTGTCTGGCCTCCCTCAGGGGGTCGTTTGCACGTGAACGTGCACCCCAAGAGTAAACTGCCCGACCCACTCCTGGTGATCACGAATGGGAACGCGGAGGCCGTGGCGGCCGGTGCCCGGGGCGGGGGTCGAACCCGCACGCCTTTCGGCAGCCGCTTTTAAGGCGGCCGTGTCTGCCTTTCCACCACCCGGGCAGGTGGCACCCGCGCGCCGACACGCAGGGTGCAGTGTCACCGTAGCCGGTCGGCGGCGACCCGGCGTACCCCGCCGGGCTGGCCACATTAGGGTCGATGCCGTGACCAGCGCAGCCCCAACGACCCCCGACGCCGCACCTGACCAGGTCTTCCGCTCCGACGATCAGGTCGACCGCCGAACCCGGGCCGTCCGGCTGCTGGCCGCCGTCCGCCGCCATCGGGCGGACCTGCTGGTCGCGGTGGTCTGGGTGGCGCTGGCCGGCTGGCTGACCCACGGGCTGTGGCCCGACCCGGATGGGCGCACGTTGGCGCTCAACCCCGAGGACCAGGCGCTCTACGAATGGTTCCTGGCCGTCGACGCGAGGGCGCTGCTCGGTGACTTCCACCTGCTCACCGACCGGCTCAACGCCCCGGACGGCGTCAACCTGATGGCTAACACCACCGTCATCGCGCTCGGCGTGGTCTGCGCGCCGATCACCCTCCTGCTCGGCGCGCCCACCACGTTCGCGCTGCTCGCCGCCGCCAACCTGGCCGGCACCGCCCTCGCCTGGTACCTGCTGTTCCACCGCACGCTGCGCGCCCGCCGCCTGGCCGCCGCGCTCGGCGGTGGACTCTGCGGCTTTGGTCCGGGGATGATCTCGCAGTCCAACAGCCACCTGCACATGACGGCGCAGTGGCTGCTGCCGGTGATCGTCTGGCTGGTGGTCCGGCTGCTCCGGGCGTCCGACCCAGGCCCAACGACACCCGACGAGACGGCCCACGCCCGGCCGGCCGGTCCGGACCGACGACGGATGATCAGCTCTGCCGTCGGACTGGCCGCAGCCGTCACCGCGCAGGTCCTCATCGGCGAGGAGGTCCTCTTCCTCTGCGCCGTCACACTGTTGGTGATGGCGATCAGCTACGCCGTCGCAGACCGGGAGCTCGCCCGGCGGGCACTGCCCGGATTCGCCGGCGGGCTGGCGATCGCCGCCGGCCTGGCGCTGCTGGTGCTCGGCTACCCGCTGTGGTTCCAGTTCGCCGGGCCGCAGGGCGTCGCCGACGGCATGTTCAGCCCGGCCTACTTCTCGGCCGACCTCAGCAGCTGGTGGGCGATCTCTCCGCTGTCGGTCGCCGGCAGCGTCGAGGCGTCCCGGCTGACCACCGGCCCCGCCGAGTACAACACGTTCCTCGGCTGGCCGCTGCTGTTGGTCACCGCGGCCTGCGCGGTCTGGGCCGGCCGGCGGCGGCTGGTGCGCGCCTGCGTGGTGGCGGCGCTGGTGATGGGTGCGCTCTCCCTCGGCCCGGAGGTGGTGTTCGGCGGCACCCGCACCGCGCTGCCCGGCCCGTACGCCCTGCTGGCCGGGTTGCCGGTGGTGGACGGCGCGCTGCCGATGCGGTTCGGTCTGGCGCTGCTCCCGATCGTGGCGACGCTTCTGGTCCTGGCCGTCGACCGGGCACTACGCGGCACCGGTCGGGCGGGGCGGCTGGTGCCGCTGGCCGTCGTCGCGGCGCTGCTGCCGCTCTTTCCGACTCCCCTGCCGACCGCCGCGCGGCCGGCCGTGCCGGAGTTCATCACCGGTGGGCACTGGCGGCAGTGCGTCCAGCCGGGCGGGGTGCTGGTGCCGGTGCCGCTGCCCACCCCCAAGGAACCGTGGCCGATGCGCTGGGCGGCCGCCGCCGACGCCGGTTTCGGCCTGCCCGAGGGGTTCTTCATCGGCCCGTACGGGCGCGGTGGCACCGCCGCCATGGGCACCTTCAAGCAGCCCACCTCCGCCCTGCTCGCCGACGTGGCCCGCCGCGGTGACCAGCCGGCCATCGGCGACGAGCAGCGCCGGCAGGCCGCCCGGGACGTCGACTTCTGGGGCGCGTCCTGCGTGGCGCTGGCCGACGACGCGCCGCACGCCGACAGCCTGCGGGCGACCCTGGAACAGTTGTACGGTCCGGCCACCCGCGTCGCCGACGCCTGGACCTGGCGGGTCTGAGCCGAGGAGCGCGAAAGGGCCCCTCCCGATCGGGAGAGGCCCTTTCGTCCAGTTTGCTCAGACGCGCGGCGCGCCAACCGGCTGGGATGCCTCGACGAACTCCTCGCGCGGATCGTGCAGCTGGCCCAGGGCGACCACCTCACGCTTGAGGAAGAACGCCAGCGACCAGTCCACCACCACGCGGACCTTGCGGTTGAACGACGGGATCCGGCTCATGTGGTACGTCCGGTGCATCACCCACGCCGGCCAACCGGTCATCTTGATGCCGTACACCTGGGCGACGCCCTTGTGTAGGCCGAGGCTCGCCACGCTGCCGGCGTGCTTGTGCTTGTAGTTGACCGGTTCGCGACCCCGGATCACCGCCGCGATGTTGTCGGCCATCCGCGCCGCCTGACGCACAGCGTGCTGCGCGCTCGGCGAGCAGAAGTTACCCGGCTCCTTGGTCAGGTCCGGTACGGCGGCGCAGTCACCGGCGCTCCACGCGCCCTCGATTACCCGGTCACCGTCGACCACCTGGAGCGTGGGAATGCAGGTCACCCGCCGACGATCGTCACGCGGGAAGTCCGTCGCGTCCAGCATCGGCGACGGCTTCACACCGGCCGTCCAGACGATCGTGTCGGACCGGAAGCTGTCCCCGTCGGAGAGCTTGACCACCCCGTCGACGCAGGACTCCAAGCGGGTGTCCAGCCGGATGTCCATGTTGCGCTTCATGAGCTGCTGCACCGTGTAGGCGCCCATGTCCCGATCGACCTCGGGCAGGACCCGGTTGGTGGCCTCCACGAGCACCCAGCGCATGTCCTCGGGCTCGAGCTCGGGGTAGTAGCGCAGCGCGTCGCGGGCCATGTCCTCCATCTCGGCGAGCGCCTCGATGCCCGCGTAACCGCCGCCGACGAACGTGAAGGTCAGCGCCGAGCGGCGAACCTCCGGGTCCGGGGTCACGGCCGCGACGTCCAGCCGGTCCAGCACGTGGTTGCGGAGGTAGATCGCCTCACCGATGGTCTTGAACCCGATGCCCTGCTCGTGCAGGCCCGGAATCGGCAGCGTCCGGGACACCGAACCCGGTGCCACGATCACGTGGTCGTACGCGATCTCCCGGGCCGGGCCGACGATCGGCTGCACGGTGGCCACCTTGCGGTCGTGCTCGACGCGCGTGACCGTTCCCGCCACCACCTTGCACCGGCGCAGCTCGCGGCGCAGCGGCACCACGGAATGCCGGGGGGAGATGTTCCCCGCCGCCGCCTCGGGGAGGAACGGCTGATAGGTCATGTGGGGCTGGGGGTCCACGACGATGACCTCAGCCTCACGGGAGCTGAGCTTCTTTGACAGGCGCAGGGCCGCGTAGAGACCAACATGCCCGGCACCCACCACAAGGATCCGCTTCGGATTCACGTCATCTATCTTTCCCCGCCCGGCTCAGGTAATCCCGCTCGCGCCCCCCATCTGTGACGGAACACAACCCCTGTGACCTGCGTAACCCTGCCGTCCCACGGGTTCACCTACGCCGCAGCAGCCAACCCAGCAACGCGACGACACCCACCGCCACCAGCAGCCCCAGCACGGTTACCCACTGATGACCGGCCTCCCCACCCAGGCCCGCCGCCTGCAACAGCAGCACCCCCAGCACGGCCGTACCCAACAGCACCGCCGCCACCCGCAGCAACCACCGGGTGACCAGCTCCGGGTCCACCACCGCGTCGTAGGGCAGCAGCGCCGCAAGCGCGCACAGGGAATGCCCCAGATAGAGCAGCGCGGCGACGGCGAGCAGCCGCCACAGCGCCACCGGCCGGCCGTACCCGTCGGTGGCGAGCAACCAGCCACCGACCATGACCAGCGCCACGAAGGTCGGCCACAGCCGCCGCGGACCCACCGCGGGCAGCAGCGCGGCCACCGCCAGGAACAACAGCGGCCGGCCGGTCAACACCTCGGCGGGAAACGCCAGCGCCAACCCGGCCAGCGCGATGACGAAGATCGCAGCCCGGACCATCAGCGGAACGGCGCTGATCCGGGCCACCGCCTCCTGAGCAGCCCGAACCCGCCCGGTGACCGCGTCGATCATCTCAGCTCACTCCTCGCGCTCACCGGGCCGCCGTTCGTTCGCGACTGCGGGGCTCGCAAACCCGGCTCACTCCTCGCGCTCACCGGGCCGCCGATCGTTCGCGACTGCGGGGCTCGCAAACCCGGCTCACTCCTCGCGCTCACCGGGAACCGACCCTTGGGGCCGTCGCCAGCCGCGCCACGTCCCGCAGCACCTGGTCCAGGCTGCCCGCGCCGGCCCAGCGCACGACGGGCACGCCGTGTTCCCGGAGCTGCCCGATCATGGTTTCCCGGTCCAGCCGCCACAGGCGGTACGCCACCTCGGCCCAGCCCCGATCCTTCGGCGGCGTCAGGTTGGCCGGCAGCGTGTCGACCGCCACCACGAACCGGCCGCCGCGGGCCAGCCGCGCCAACATCTGCGCCGACCGCTCGTCGAGCAGCGGGGTGAGGACCACCACCAACGCGTCCGAGGAGAGCTGCTGCGGGCCGAAGACCTGGTCGTACGGCTCGTGTTGAGAGGCGTCGGCACGCACGTCGAGCAGCCACTCCAGGATGGTCAGGTACTGCCGGCGACCGGCGGCCGCGCGTAGGCGGCGGGCACCCGGCCCGTACTCCAGAAGCGACACCCGGTCACCCCGGTGCAGGTAGTGCTCGGCGATCGCCGCGGTGGCCCGCACCGTGGTGTCCAACACCGAGGTGGAGCCGTCCACGCCGCCGGAGCGCCCGGCCTCGGCGAGCACGTCGAGCAGCACCACCACCTCGGCGTCCCGGTCGGAGAGGGTGGCCGCCACGTGCAACTGCCGGGCGCGCAGCGACACCCGCCAGTCGACTCGGCGGAGCCGGTCACCGGGGGCGAAGATCCGCACACCGGCCAGTTCGCCGCCCTCACCGGGCCGGCGGGAGTGGTGCGCGCCGACCAGGCCGGCGGCGCGGGGCATCGCCTCCACCGCCTCGAACGGTTCGGTACGCGGATAGACCCGCACCCCGACCGCATCGGTGAGCACCGCTCGGGAGACGAGCAGGCCACCCGCCGCGGCGACCCGCGCGCCGGCCGGACCGACCGGGTGTCGACCCCAGCGCAGAGCCCGGCCGGCCAACTCCAGGTCCACCGCCGCGGCGGCGGGCACCGAGGTGACGAACGGCCGGTCGGCGACCGAACGGCCGGTGCCGGCGGGCGTGCCAGCAGCGGGCGAGGCGTCGGCGGTCGGGGCGTCGGGGGCCGCGGCGTCGTCGGCACCGGCGAAGCCGGCACGGCTGATCCGCAACCACGGCGAGACCCGGGACCGCACCACCACCAGGTCGTAGTCGACCGTGTCCGGATTGCCGACACTCACCGCCGCCGACACGTCGCCACCCTCGACCAGCGGCGCGTCGTCCCCGGCGGTGATCCAGACCTGCGGCAACGTCGTGGGCCGGCGGCGCAGCGCGTACGCGGTGCCCAGCGCGAAAGGGGCCGCCAGCACGACGAGGTCGACCCGCCCCAGCAGGACCCCCGCCACCAGCAGCAGGCCGGCGAGCAGTACCGCGCGGCCGAGCGCCGGGGTGGGCGCCCAGCCGGCTGTCGACTCCAGCTCGGTGGATCGCGGCTCGGGCACGCTCGGGCCGGTCATCAGCGCCGGAGCCCGCCGGCGGCGTAGCTGGGCAGCGCGCCACTGGCCGGGGCGGGCGTCGCCTCCAACACCTCACCCACGACGAAGGCCGGGTCGACGCGGCGCAGCCACATCTCCGGGCGCAGGGTGATCCGGTGGGCCAGGGCGGGTGCCGCCACCTCCTTGACGTCCTCCGGCACCACGTAGTCCCGGCCACCGAACACCGCGCGCACCCGAGCCAGCAGCAGCAGCGCCAACGAGCCACGCGGCGAGGCGCCGACCAGCACCGACGGGTGTTCCCGGGTGGCGGCGGTGAGGGACACGATGTACCGGCCGATGGAATCCTCCACCACCACGTCCTCCAGGGCGGCCTGCATCGCCCGCAGGGTGGCGGCGTCGACTACCGGTTTGATGTCGGCCTCCTCGCGGCGGCGGCCCATCCGGCGGCGCAGCACCTCCCACTCCTCCTCGTGCTCCGGATAGCCGAAGGAGACCCGCAGCAGGAACCGGTCCAGCTGCGCCTCGGGCAGCGGGTAGGTGCCCTCGTACTCGATGGGGTTGGCGGTGGCCAGCACGTGGAACGGCTCGTCCAGCTTGTACGTCACGCCCTCCACCGAGACCTGCTTCTCCTGCATGGCCTCCAACAGCGCGGACTGGGTCTTCGGCGGCGTCCGGTTGATCTCGTCGGCGAGGAGCAGGTTGGTGAAGACCGGACCGGCACGGAAGGCGAAGTCGCCGTTGCGCTGGTCGTAGAGGAAGGAGCCGGTGACGTCGGCGGGGAGCAGGTCCGGGGTGAACTGGAGTCGACGGAAGTCCAACCCGAGCGCCTGGGCGAAGGAGCGCGCGGTGAGCGTCTTGCCCAGACCGGGCAGGTCCTCCAGGAGCACGTGCCCGCCGGCCAGGATCCCGGCGAGGACCAGCTCCAATGCGTCCCGCTTGCCGACCACGACGGTGCCGACCGCGTCCAGGACGGCCCGGGCCAGGCGACCGACCTCGGCGGCGGACATGCTCCGGTCCACGTCGTTCATCAGATCTTCTCCAGTTCGGCGACGATCACCGCGAGATCGCGCGGCGACGGAGGGCGGCGGGGCGGGCTTTCCAGGAACGTCCACAGCCGGTCACCCAGCAGGGCACGGGCGCGGACCGGGTCGGATTCGCGGGTCACGCCGTGCTTCAGGCGCAGCCGCTCGTCGGCCAGTTCCGCGAGCCGGGGCAGGATGACCCCGGTGAAACGTTCGGGTCGCGTCGTGGACCAGTCCAGCGGGAGTTCCCACCCGTTGATGGCGGCGCGCAGCGCGTCCCGCGCACCCCAGTTCCAGGTGCCCTCGTCGTACTGGGTGGTGGAGGAGCGCCGGGTCGCTGGCGGCGGTGGCGCCGCGAGGGCGGCCGCGATCCGGCGCACCGCGGACACCGCGAACACCCCGGCGATCAGGATCATCAGCGAGATCTGCAGACCGACCGCCCGGAGCCCGACAACCAGTACGGCGACCATGGCGGCGTTGCCGGCCAGGGCCCGGAAGACGCGCCCGGCACGGCCACCCCGGTCACGGTCGTCGCGCTTCGGCCGCTCCTCCTCGAAGGTGAGCAGGTCGTCGATGCTGGCGCTGCCGCTCACCGTTGCACCGTCCCCGGCCCGTTCATGACGGCACCTCGGGGGCGCCCGCCGTCACGATTGTGAGTTCACCGCGCAGCCGCCGCAGCGCGGCGCGGGCCTGGTCACGGGTGCCCTCGTCGACGTCCCGTGTGGCGTACCGGGCCTCGCGGTAGACGTGCGCGAACTCGGCGAGCACGTCGGCGCTGACGATCGCCGGGACCCCTGTCGACGGATCGCCCCGCAGCAGCCGGGTGACCAGGTCGGTCGGGGTGTCGCCGGGTTGCCGCGCCACGCCGGCCACGGCGGCGGCCTCCTCGAGGCGTACCCAGCAGGCGATCACCGCGACGCGGGGGTCGGTGGCCTGGTCGTCCAGCTCCACCAGGCCGGCGTCGAGGGCGGCGACCACCTCGAGGGCGGTGCCCTCGGCCGTACGGCGGGCACTCCGTGCCGGCAGCGCCCGGGTGGTGCGGCGCAACGCACCGCGGATCAGGAGCCAGCCGAGGTAACCCAGCACCGCGAGGATGGCCAGCCCGAGCAGAACCATCGCCACGGTGGCGATCCACTGCGGGATGTGCGCCTGGGTGGCCTCGCCGGCGTCCCTCGGCTCGACCGGGATCGACGGCGGTGGCGTCGGAATGTCCGTCGGATATTCGGGCACCCACGGCACGTTGTCCGCGGCCGGCGGGATCTGACTGGCGCCGATCGACGAGTGCGCCGAGGCCAGTGCGGCGGCCGCGAGCAGCGCCACCACCGTACCCACCGGCCACCAGCGGCGCAGCAGGCCGAGCACCGGACGGACCACACCCGGTCCGGCGACCGGGGACGGCGTGGGTGGGCGTGTTCCGTTCGTCATCGCCACCACCCCACGCGTTCTCAGTCCACTTCGGCCAGCTGCTTGGCCCGGCCGAAGACATCGTCCAACATCCCCGGTGTCAGCCGCCCGGTGAAGGTGTTCTGTTGGCTGACGTGGTAGCAACCGAGCAACTCCGGCACGGCCGCGCCGGACCAGTGTGCCCCATGGCCGAACGCCGGTCGCGGGCTGGGCGGGCGCTGCCCGTACACCTGGCGCAGCACCGGCCACCACGCGGCCCAGGCGAACGCGCCCAGCGCCACCACGACGCGCAGGGTGGGCCGGATCAGCGTGACCTCCCGGTGCAGCCAGGGCGCGCAGGTGTCCCGCTCCTCCGGGGTGGGCTTGTTGTCCGGCGGCGCGCAGCGGACGGCGGAGAAGATGCGGGTGTCGCGCAGGGTGAGGCCGTCGTCGGCGGCGACGCTTGTCGGCTGGTTCGCCAGCCCGGCCCGGTGCAGGGCCGCGAAGAGCACGTCGCCCGAGCGGTCGCCGGTGAAGATCCGGCCGGTGCGGTTGCCGCCGTGCGCGGCGGGCGCCAGCCCGAGGATGGCGATCCGCGCGTCGGCGGGGCCGAACCCCGGCACCGGTCGACCCCAGTACTCCTGGTCGCGGAAGGCGGCCCGCCGGGTGCGGGCCACCTCCTCCCGCCACCGCACGAGCCGGGGGCAGGCGAAACAGTCGCTGACCGCGGCGTCGAGGTCGGCCAGGTCGGTCGCCCGCGCGGCGCGGGCGACTACCTGGTCGGGGGTACGCGGCTCAGCCAAGTTTGGCCCGGAAGAGCTCGAGGGTACGGGCCCAGGCACTGGCGGCGGATCGCTGGTCGAACGCCTCCGGCCGGTCGTCGTTGAAGAACGCGTGCGAGCTGCCCGGGTAGTCGTAGAGCTGGCAGGTGCCGCCGGCCTCCTCGATGGCCCGGCGCGCGGTCTGCACACCCTCGTCGGTCGAGGTGCCGTCCTCTTCGGAGCAGTGGATGACCGCCGCCTTGCCGGCGTAGTCGACCCAGTCGGGGCGCATCGACTCCCACGGCAGCACGGGATAGAAGCCGACGCTTGCGACGATCCGCTCGGAGAGGGTCGCCGACCAGAGGGCCAGACTGCCGCCCGCGCAGAACCCGACGGCGCCGACCTTGCCGGTGACCTCCGGCCGGCCGGCGAGGTAGTCGGCGGCGCCGGCGATGTCCTTCGCCGCCTCGTCCATTCGCATTCCCAGCAGCAGACGCTGCGCCTCGTCCGGCTCGCTTGTGGTCTCACCGTGGTAGAAGTCCGGGGCCAGGGCGACGAAGCCGGCCTCGGCGAACCGGTCCGCGACCGACCGGATGTGCGGGACGAGACCCCACCACTCCTGGATCACGATGACGGCGGGGCTGGCCGTGCCGCTGGCGGGTATCGCGAGATACCCCTCGCTCGTCCCCCCGTTGCTGCGGTAGCTCACCATGTCGCCCATCGGCCGTCCTCCTAGCGGTCAGTCATCGTTGGCTGGTCGCCCAGTGGTCCTACGTGCCGGTAGCCTGCCATGCCGCGCCCCCCGCCCGGAAGACGCCGGAACAGTGGCATTCACCTCCCGTTCGCCGGACGGTGACTCCGGGTATGCCGACGGCGGCGGGAAACTCTCCCCCGCCGCCGTCGTCGGTGTCGCAGCCCGGTCAGGCCTTCTCGCTCAGGCCTTCTCGCTCAGGCCTTCTTGGTCAGGCAGAGCACGTAGCCCTTCTTGCCCGACTCGATGCTGTAGAAGACGTACCCCTCCTGGTCTTCCTTGAAGAACTCGTTGCACGTGGTGTCGGCCTTGGCCTGGGTTTCGGTCTGCCCGTCGATCCGACCGACCACGCTGTACGCGGCGTCGGTGGAGGTGCACTCGACGACCTTGGCGCCGTCGACCTTCTCCTCCTTGTCGCCCTTGATCTCGGGCAGCTCGGCGATGCAGTCGCCGGCCTTGGCGTCGGCCGTCTCATCCTTGTTCAGGAAGTTGCCGACCGCCGAGGCGAGACCGAACTTCAGGCCGGCGATGACGAGGAACACGACGATCGCGCCGATGATGCCGAGCGCCTTCTTCCCACCGGACTTCTTCGCCTCCGGCTCGGCCGGGGGCGGCGTCTCGACGGCCGGCTGGGCGGGCGTCTCGCCGGCCGGCGACTGCGGCGCGGCGTCTGACGCGGAGGGCGGTGCGACCTGCTCTGACACGGGGGTTCCTTCCGAGGGGTGGATGAGCAGACGACACCGTAACGATCATTGATTTCCGGTGTCGTCCCGCTCGCCTCGTCCGTTCAGCTATTTCCCAGCATCGTCTGCATGATCTGGTTCACATCGCCCGTCAGCTCGTCGCGGTCGGGGTCGGGGTCGGGTCGCCACTGGGCGTGCCGCTCGGGCTCGCCGTGGGTTGACCGGTGACTGTCGGAGTTGGTGTGGTGGTCGGCTCCGGTGTGGTGGCCGGCGCCCGAGGCGGGACGGGCATGCCCGGGCCCCGGGGCCCGAAGGGGGCCTGCTCCGGACAGAGAGGGTACGCCCGCAGCAGCTTGTCCTGGCTGTTGAGCGCTTGTTCGCAAGTCGGGTAGCCCAGTCGGATCGGGTTGCCGTTCTCGTCGAAGAGGTGGGCGTTCTCCACCAGCCGGCCCTCGCTGTCGTAGACGAAGACGTCCATGATCCGGTCGTACGGGTTGTCGACCGAGGTCGGTTGGTAGCCGTAGTCGCCGTAGCGCATCCGGTCCTCGGCCTGCACCAGGGCGGAGAGCGCGAACACCACGAGCACCGCGCTGCCGACCTGCACCGCCGAGCGCGGCCAACGGGTCAGCTGGGCGGAACGGCGACCGAGCCAGATCGAGGCGAGCACGAAGCCGACCAGCATGATCAGGCCGGCGAGCAGCTCACCACCGAGCCGGGGCAGCAGGCCGAAGTCGCCGCCGGTGGTGATCACCGTGACCAGCATCGCCGCGAGGTAGCCGCGCAGCACCCACCAGGCAGGGCGCAGCAGCTTGAGGAAGTCGCTGGCCGTCTCGTACCCCAGGGGTGGGCCGAGCCGGACGTCGACGGCCCGCAGCCGCCTGCGGGCCCGGATCACCGCGGTGGCGACGCGCTGGTCGAGGTTGCGTCCACTGCCCACACCGGCGCCGGCCGCGACGCGCAGCTCGGCGGCGTACGTCTCGGGCTCGCCCAGCCGCTCGACGAGGGTGCCCTCGCCCTCGGCCGCGACCTCGGTGAGATGGTCGGCGAGATCCTCGGTCAGCTCGTTGCGCCGGTCGGGCGGCAGGTCGGCCAGAGCCGCCCGGACCCGCGCCACGTAGTCGGTGATCTCCTGCTCCGTGACGGTCATGCCGCCAGCCCCCGATCGTCGAGCAGAGTGTCCATGGTCGTGGCGAACGAGCGCCAGAGCTTGCCGGAGCGGGTCAACTGGTCACGCCCGGCGGCGTTGAGCGAGTAGTACTTGCGGTGCGGGCCGGTCTCGCTCGGCACGACGTAGGTGGTGAGCAGGCCGGCGGCGAAGAGACGGCGCAGCGTGCCGTAGACCGAGGCGTCGCCGATCTCCTCCAGGCCGGCCTCGCGGAGCCGGCGCAGGATGTCGTAGCCGTAACCGTCCTCCTCCCGGAGCACGGCGAGGACGGCCATGTCGAGCACGCCCTTCAGCAACTGTGTGGTGTCCACGCAATGCACACTAGTATGCAATGCGAAGTACCGTCAACGATTCGCCCCCGACGCGCCGAGCGGGGGCCGGGCGGGCCTGGGCGGGGCCGCGCGGGGTTTGGCGGGGTTGGGCGGGGTTGGGCGGCTTGATCCACACGAGTTCCTGGAAATCGGGGCATCCCAATGCCAGGGACACCCCGATTTCACTGAAACCGAGTCGATCAAGGCCGCGGGTGGCCTACTGGAGGCTCCAGGCGATGCCGTCGAGGATGTCGTGCTCCGAGGCGACCACCGAGGGCATTCCGGCGCGCTCCATGATCACGCGGAGCACCAGCGCGCCCGCTCCGATCACGTCGGCCCGGCCCGGGTGCATCACCGGAACCGCCAACCGCTGCGCGCGGGTCTGACCCAGCAGGTCCGCCGTCACCCGCGCCACCGCCTCGTACGACACCCGGGCGTGGTGGATGCGCTCCGGGTCGTACTCCCGCAGGCCCTGGGCGATGGCGACCACAGTGGTGACCGAACCGGCGAGGCCGACCAGGGTGGCGGCCTCGCGGCCGGGCACCGACGCGAGCGCCCGGTCCACGACGGCGGCGATGTCGGCCTCGGCGGCCGCGATCTGCTCGGCCGTCGGCGGGTCGCCCGGCAGGTGCCGCTCGGTCATCCGGACGCACCCGATGTCCACGGAGATCGCCGACCGCACGCCGGCGGCCCGGTCACCGACCACGAATTCGGTGGAGCCACCGCCGATGTCGACGACCAGGAACGGCTCCGACGCGTCGGCGGGCAGCCCGCGCACCGCGCCGGTGAACGACAACCGAGCCTCCTCGTCGCCGCTGACCACCTCGGGCGCCACGCCCAGGGTGCGCTGCACCATCTCGGTGAAGTCGGCAGCGTTCGCGGCGTCCCGGGAGGCCGAGGTGGCGCACATCCGCACCCGCTGGGCACCCAGCTTCTCGATGTCGGCGGCGTACGACGCCAACGCCACACGCGTCCGCTCGATCGCCTCCGGCGCCAGCCGGCCCGTCCGGTCGACGCCCTGCCCGAGCCGGACGATCTCCATCCGTCGGGTCACGTCGGTAAGCGGGGCCTGCGGCCCGGCCGCCTCCTCAGGCAGGTCGGCGACCAGCAGTCGGATCGAGTTGGTCCCGCAGTCGATGGCCGCCACACGCGTCGTCACCCCGCAACCCTACGACAGCCCTCCGGGCGGCCCGGCGCCCAACAGACCCGCGCCGAGCGGCGTCACGTGGTGTCGGACGGTCCCGCCCTCCCGCTCGCTGACGACCAGACCGGCCGCCCGCAGCGCGGTGGCGTGCTCCGAGGCCGACGACAGGCTGACCCCGACCGCCCGGGACAGTGCCGTGGTGGTCAGCCCGCCCTCGCCGGCGAGACGCCGCAGCACCGCCGCGCGGGTGGCGCCGAGCAGTCGGCCGAGGGGATCGCCCTCCGGGGTGTCGGCGCGGATCGGCATCGGCGCCGGATAGACGAGCAGGATCGGCCGCCCCGGCTGGACCAGCACCCGGGGGCGGAGCCCGGCGAACGGAGAGGGCAGCAGGATCACGCCGTGACCGGTTCCGGCCACGTCCCCGCTCCACCAGGTCCGTACCTCCAGCACCGGCTCATGCCACCGGATCGCCGGATGCAGACCCGCGAAGAGCCCGGCGAGGCCGTGTTGCGCGAGTCGTTGACTGGCGAGGGTCACCTGCTGGCGGTGTGTCGACACCAGATCGGGCCAGAGCGGCGCGAGCACGGTGTCGAACCAGCTGGCCACGGCACCGCCGAACAGGTCCAGCACCTCCGGGTCGGCCGCCGCGAACCGTCGTCGCAGCGGGGTGGCGCTCACGCCGGCGTACGACGCCGTGGCCTCGGCGCGCACCCGGCAGGCCGGGGTGGCACGGATGGCCTCCAGACCTGCCGCCAGCGATTCCAGACCGTCGAGGGGAGTGACGAAATCCGGCAGGCGCCCCCGCTCCGGCAGCAGGTGTCGAAGGATCGCGGTGGCTGCCTGGGCCGCGCCCGTGGCCTCGACCGCCGTCGCCCGCTCGGCCAGCGCGGGGGCCAGCACGGCGACCGTCGGATCGCGCAGCCACTGGCCGGCCAGCAGCGCGGTGCCGACCGGGTGCAGTCGATCGCCGAACCGCACCCGGCAGAGGTCCGCCGGGCCGAGCTGGAGGCGAAGCATGAGAAACAGCCTGCCTCCCTTCGGTCAGGACCGAAAGGGTTGATCCGCGCACCGATCACGTCCAGTGTGGACGCGGGGTCGACGGGGGGTGGCCGACGTGCGGCGAACGGTGGCGGTGTTGACGGGGCTCTGCCTCATTGTCGTGGCCGCAGGTTGTGAGCGGGGGCAACCCTCGTCGACCCCGTCCGCGTCGAGCGAACGCCCGGCTCCGGGCGACCACCAGCTCACGCTGAAGCACAACGGGCTCGACCGCGGCTACCTGCTGCACGCCCCACCCGCGTACGACCCGAGCCGTGCGCCCGCCCTGGTCATCGCGCTGCACTTCTATCCCGGATCCGGCTACCTCGTGCGGGATCTGGCGGGCCTGGAGGCTCGGGGCGACAGGGACAACGTCCTGGTCGCCTACCCGGACGGGCTGGACGGTGGGTACAACGCGCTGTCCTGCTGCGGCAACGCGGACGACGTCGGCTTCCTCAACGCCCTCACCGACCACCTGGTCCAGACCTGGCGGGCGGACCCCAACCGGGTCTTTCTCACGGGCATCTCCAACGGCGGCGACATGAGCTTCCGGGCGGCGGTGGAGGCCACCGGCAGGTACGCCGCGATCGGGGTGGTCAGCGGCGGCTACAGCGGTGCGCTGACCACTGATGAGAGCTACGTGCCGAAGTCACCCGTCTCCGTGATCACCTTCATCGGCGCTCAGGACGAGTACGCCCCGAAGTTCCAGGCGGGCATCAAGACCTGGCAGCAACGGCTCCGGTGCACGCCGGCGTCGAAGGCGTCCGGGGTGCCGAGGGTGACGCGGACCGAGGCCCGGTGCGCGGACGGCAGCGAGGTAAGCGTCTACACCATCGCCGACATGGGCCACAGCTGGCCGGGGGCGACCTCCGGTCAGCTCGCCGCGCCGGCCGCGGGTGTCACCGCCACCGACCTGATCTGGGACTTCTTCGCCAGCCACCCCCGCCGCACCTGAGCTACAGGCGCAGCAGCATCCGGGTGTTGCCCAGCGTGTTCGGCTTGACCCGCTCCAGGTCCAGGAATTCCGCGACACCCTCGTCGTACGAGCGCAGCAACTGCTCGTAGACCGGCTGCGGCACCGGAGCGCCGTCGATCTCCCGGAAGCCGAACGAGCCGAAGAACCGGGTCTCGAAGGTGAGCACGAAGATCCGCGCCACGCCCAGCTCCCGGGCCGCGTCGATCAGCTCACCCACCAGCCGGTGCCCGATCCGCTGGCCGCGGCAGGACGGGTCGACGGCCACCGTACGGATCTCGGCCAGGTCCTCCCACATCACGTGCAACGCCCCGCAGCCCACCACGACGCCGTCATCGGGCCGGACCGCCACCCGGAACTCCTGCACGTCCTCGTAGAGGGTGACGGTGGCTTTGCTCAGCAGCCGCCGGTCGTCGGTGTACGTGTCGACCAACCGGCGGATGCCCCGCACGTCCCCGGTGCGGGCCCGCCGCACCAGGATCCGACCCTCGGCCTGCGTGGTCATTCCGTGGGGGGCACGTCGACGCATGGGCCGCTGGCCCACCAGGGCTCGACAAGCGCCAACGTCTCGTCACCGAACGGGTTCACGCCGGGGCCGGCACCCAGGGCGTGGCCGAGGTGCACGTGCAGGCACTTCACCCGGCCGGGCATCCCACCGGCGGAGATGCCCGCGATCTCCGGCACCTCGCCGATCGCCTCGCGGCGGGCCAGGTAGTCCTCGTGTGCGGCCCGGTAGTGGGCGGCCAGCTCCGGATCAGTCGACAGCCGGTCGGCCATCTCCCGCATCAGCCCGGCCGACTCCAGCCGGCTGCACGCCGCGGTGGCCCGGGGGCAGGTCAGGTAGTACAGCGTCGGGAACGGGGTGCCGTCGGCGAGGCGGGGCGTCGTCTCCACCACGTCGGGCAGGCCGCACGGGCAGCGGTGGGCCACCGCCCGGGTGCCCCGGGGCGTCCGGCCGAGCTGAGCCGCCACCGCGGCCAGGTCGGCCTCCGTGGCCGGCTCCCGCTGCGGCAGGGGTACGGAATCCGCCGCCGACTCCGGCGGTGGTGCGACAGTCACGGTGCTCGTCTCTCCTGGTGTGCTGATCGGTGGGTCACTTGCCCGGCTGCTGGGTGTCCGCCGCCCGCACGCTCGACCAGAGCGTGTCGTACCAGGTCGTCGGCCCCGCCGGGGCGCCCGAGCCGGGTGACTTCCCGGCGTCGCGGGCGGCGCCCACCGGGTCGTTCAGCACCACCATCATCTTCTCGCCCGGCCGGCCCATGAAGAACCGTTCCCGAGCCTGCGTCATCTTGTACTCGGGGTCCTGCCACTTGGCCGCTTCCGCGGTCAGCTTGGCGATCTCCTCCTCCTGCGCCGCCTGGGCGGCCTCCATCCGCTCGATGTCGGCCTGCTGATCCAGGTAGACCCGCACCGGATAGGTGTATGCGAGGGCGAGGGCGATCAACACCGCGAACAACACGGTGGCCCGGCCGGTGAAGCGACGGGGATGGGGTGCGGCGAGCCGCTTGACGGAACCGCCGGCGGCCGTACGCCGGGCAGCGGCCGGACGGTTCGCGGAGCGTACGCCCTCGGCGCCCCGGACCGCGCCGGGCGCCCGACCGGCGGCGCCGCGCGGTTCGGCGCGTACGCCGGCGTCCCGGAGCGACCCACGGGTGGCCCGGCCAGCACCCGGTCGCCCGGTCTGACCCGGCCGACGGGCGGGACGTTGACCACCCGGTGTGCGGCGCTGCATCGTCACACCCCTCCCCCGAGGCTACGTGTGTTGCCGAGTTCGCCGGGAAGCCCCAGGACCGCTGCGGGGCTTCCCGACAATCTCTCAGGCCGAACGGTAACGCGGGAACGCACCCGCGCCCGCGTAGCGCGCCGCGTCGGCCAGCTCCTCCTCGATCCGGAGCAGCTGGTTGTACTTGGCGACCCGGTCCGAGCGGGCCGGCGCGCCGGTCTTGATCTGGCCGCAGCCGGTGGCCACCGCCAGGTCGGCGATGGTGGTGTCCTCGGTCTCGCCGGAGCGGTGGCTCATCATGCACTTGAAGCCGGCCCGGTGGGCCAGGTCCACCGCGTCCAGGGTCTCGGTGAGCGAACCGATCTGGTTGACCTTGACCAGGACGGCGTTGGCCGCCTTCTCCGCGATGCCGCGGGCGATGCGCTGCGGGTTGGTCACGAACAGGTCGTCGCCGACGATCTGCACCCGGTCGCCGATCGACGCGGTGAGCGTCTGCCAGCCGGTCCAGTCGTCCTCCGCCAGCGGGTCCTCGATCGACACGATCGGGTAGTCACCGGCCAGCTTGGTGTAGTAGTTGCTCATCTCCTCGGCGGACTTCGCGGCGCCCTCGAACGTGTAGGTGCCGTTGTCGAAGAACTCCGTGGCCGCCACGTCGAGGGCGAACACGATGTCGGTGCCGAGCCGGTAACCGGCCTTCTCGACCGCCTCGGAGATCAGGTCCAGGGCAGCCGCGTTGGTCGGCAGGTTCGGCGCGAAGCCACCCTCGTCGCCGAGCCCCGTCGACAGGCCCTTCTTCTTCAGCACCGACTTCAACGCGTGGTAGACCTCCGCGCCGGAGCGCAGCGCCTCACGGAAGGTGGGCGCACCGATCGGCGCGACCATGAACTCCTGGATGTCGACGTTGGAGTCGGCGTGCGCCCCACCGTTGAGGATGTTCATCATCGGCACCGGCAGCAGGTGCGCGTTCGGGCCGCCCAGGTAGCGGAAGAGGCTCAGCTCGGCACTGCCGGCGGCCGCCTTCGCCACCGCCAGGGAGACCCCGAGGATGGCGTTCGCGCCCAGCTCCGACTTGCTGTCGGTGCCGTCGATGTCGAGCATCTTCTGATCGATGAGCCGCTGCTCGCTGGCCTCGTACCCGATGATCTGGTCGACGATCTTGTCTTCGACGTTGGAGACCGCCTTCTCCACGCCCTTGCCCTGGTAGCGGTCGGCGTCACCGTCGCGCAGCTCGATCGCTTCGAACGCGCCGGTGGAGGCGCCGGAGGGCACTGCGGCGCGGGCCACCGTGCCGTCGTCCAGGCCGACCTCGACCTCGACCGTCGGGTTGCCCCGCGAGTCGAGAATCTCCCGGGCGACGATTCCCTCGATGGTTGCCACTGAGTCGCTCCTCGTTGTTGTGATCCGGTCCGTGGGTGGGCCGCGACGGTGCGGCTGAGGCAGGTGTTGAACGCAGCGTATCGGGCGGCGGGATCGGGCACGGCGTCGCCCGCGCACCCGAGTCGGCCCGCACTGACGGACATTCCCGGATTTCCGGGCGTCAACCGGCAACGGGTTTGCGCTGCGCCGACTTGATCCACCAGGCTGGTCGTCATGCCCGCCGCCTCGACCACCCTCCGCATGCTCGCCGTGTCGGTCATCGCGTCGCTCACGGTCACCGGCTGTCAGACATTCGAGGACGCCGGCAGCGCCATGGGCCGCTCGGATCTCGTCAACGACCTCGCCGCCCGCCTCGATCGGGCGCTGGAGTTGACCTACTCGGCCGACTACCAGCTGCCCGGCGGCCAGACCGCCGCGATCGTGCAGGCGCAGGATCCGGCCCGCTCCGCCTACACCTATCCGGGTGGGCGGCTCACCGTCACACCGGACGCCGTCACCCGCTGCACGGCGACCGGCGGAAGGATGGCGTGCACGCTCGTCGCGCCGCCCAGCCCGGGAAGCAAGCCCACAGTGGCGCTCTTCACCGAGGCGAACCGGCAGGGTCTCGTCACCCCGCCGGTGGTGGTCGGGCTGCTGACCGCCGCCGCACTCGACCCGCAGGCGGTGATCAAGCAGAGCGACACCACAGTCGCCGGGCATCACGCGGCCTGCGTCGAGGTGCAGCGCTCGGACGGCGACTTCAGCGCCTGCGTGACCACCGAAGGCGTGCTCGGCAGCTTCCTCGGCTCGGTCGACGGCAAACCGAGGGAGCTGGCGTTGAGCGACTACTCCGAGACGGTGGAGGAGACAGCGTTCGACCCGCCCGCCGGCGCCGGCGTGGTGGACCGCCGGCCGGGCGGCCAGTAGCCGGCGTCCTCACACGTCCAGCAACGTGCGCAGGTGGCGCGGAGGCGGGCAGTCGTGGGCCAGCATCGCGTCGTGCCAGTCGCGCACCGACACCCCCTCCGGGCGGGCGGCGGCGATCTCGGCCACCTCGCTGTACCCGACGAAGTACGTGGAGAGCTGCGTCGAGGTGAGCAGGGACCGACGCCACTTGCCGGCAGCCTCGCCCTCCTCCTGGAAACCGCGCCCGGTCATCAGCGCCATGGCCTCGGCCTCGGGCAGCTCCTCGGCGTGCACCAACTGGTCGAGCAGCGCGTTGATGGTCATGCGGAGCTGCATCTTGAGCTGCTGCAACCGCACCGGCAGGCCACCGAAACCGAGCCCGGCCATCAGCTCCTCGGCGTACACCGCCCAGCCCTCCACGAACGGGCCGGACCGGGCCAGCGCCCGCACCCGCGTGCCGCCGACGTACCGCCGGGCGTGGGCGAGCTGGAGGAAGTGGCCGGGCATCGCCTCGTGCACGGTCAGGTTGCGGACCATGTGATCGTTGTACTCGCGGTAGAAGGAGTCCACGCGCTGCGCCGACCAGTCCGCCGGGGTGGGCGCGATGCAGTAGAAGGTCGGCACCGGCGCCGTCTCCAGCGGGCCGGGCGAGTCGCAGTACGCCACCGCGACACCCCGCGCGAACTCCGGCATCTCCTGGATCACGCACCTGTCGTCGACAAGGGTGACCAGGTCGTGGAGGCGGACGAAGTCGGTCGCCTCGTCCAGGGTCACCCCGGCCAGCTCGACGATCGTCGAGTCGTCCGGGTGCTCGGCGGCGAGCACGTCCAGCGCCCGACGTACCGCAGCGTCGTCTGCCGGTCCGCCGACCAGCTCGACGGCCGCCGCGCGGATCTCCGCGGTGATCCGGTCCAGGTTGGCCCAGGCGCGGCGCTGGATCTCGGCGGCCCCCAGCTCGGTGTCGAGGGTGTGCCAGAGCCGCGCCTCCCAGCGGCGGCGCCCCAGCCGTGGGTCACGGCCGGGACCCGCGTCGGCGGCCAGGCCGGTACGCAGCCAGGCGACGAACTCGTCCAGCGCGGCGATCGCGGCGGTGGCCGCCGGCTCGACCTCGGCGAGCCGGCCCGGCGCCTGGGCGATCAGCCCCGGCAGCTCGTCGCGGATCAGCGCGGCAGTGCCGGTGAACTGCCCGACAGCCGTCTCGGCGTGGATCCGCGGCATGTCCCGCAGCGTCGCGCGGGCGGTGGCGAGAGCATCCGGTACGTCGGCGAGCCGGCCGGCCAGTTGCGTCAACCGCACCTCGGCCGGGGCGTACGGGCGGGCCAGCAGCGGGTGCAGCAGCGGGCCGGGGTTGTGGTGCAACGGGTCCCACTCGTGCGACCGGATCTCGGTCAGCTCGAACAGCTCCCGGTCCACGAAGGAGGTGAGCAGCGCGTGGTCCACCTGCTCGTCGACGTCCAGCGCGTCGGGGTCCAGCTCGGACAGCGCGTTCGCCGCGTCGGCGAGCATCACCCGGTCGGCGGCCAGCGCGTCGACGGAGAGATCCGGAAGCCGAGAGTCGAATCGATGATCCCCGGCAGCGGTGGCGACCCCCGGCCGCGACTCCAGCAGTGCCTCGACAACCCGCTCCGCAAGTACCCCGAACTCCTCCACCAACCCACCCTACCGACACCCCCACCCCCAACCCCACTTCGGTCGATCATGAAGTTGTTGCCGCCCGCTTCGGCGTGTCGCGGCAATAACTTCATGATCAACGCGGGTCAGCCGCGGGGTTGGGATTCCGTTTCGCGGATCTTTTCGGCTTGGGTCAGGGTTGTTTTGCGGAGGGCTGCTTCTGGGTTCAGGTTGGCGTTGCGGGCCTTGGCGACCATGGTCAGGAGGGTGGCGCCCAGTTTCGCCTCGTCGTCGGGCTCATCGTCCGGGTTCGGCAGTGGGGTGGTCAGGCCGTTGCGGGCGGCCCGGTCCAGGATCTGCGTGGCCAGGGCCAGCGCTGGCTGGCTGAACGCCACACCGTCCAGGACGGAGTCACGCGCCTTCTCCACGCGCTTGATCCGCTCCCAGTTCGCGGTGATCTCCTCCAGGGTGCCCGCCTCGGCACCGGCGAAGACGTGCGGATTGCGCCGGATCATCTTGTCGACCAGGCCACCCGCCACATCGTCGATGGTCCACCGCTCGCCCTCGGGCAGCTCCTCCGCGAGTCGCGCGTGCAGCACCACCTGCAACAGGACGTCGCCCAACTCCTCACGCAGCGAGTCGGTGTCGTCGGAGACCATCGCGTCGTACGCCTCGTAGCTCTCCTCCAGCAGATAACCCGCGAGGCTGCGGTGCGTCTGCGCCCGCTTCCACGGGTCGCCCCCCGGAGAGGCCAGCCGGTCCAGCACGGCCACCGCGTCCAGCAGCCGGGCCCCCGGCGGGTCCCACGAGCCGTACATCAGCTCCAGCTCGGCAAGCCCCGGCTCCCGGGCCAGCCGCAGGCCCAGCTCCCGGGCCAGCGACTCGTCACCGGCCGGGCCGGCCAACCACACCGCCGCGCCGTGTGCCGCCACCGTGTCGAGCAGCGGCTGCGTCGCCGGGCCGTCCACGACCGTCACCTCGGCGCCCGCCTGACGCACGGCAGTGGTCAACTCGCTCTCCGCGCCGGCCAGGACCGGATGCTGGCGTACGACGTCCCAGGCGGCCGAGGTCAGCAGGCCGGCCGGCATCCGGGGCGAGGTGACCAGCAGGACGATCCGTGCCGTCATGCTCAGCTGGCCGTGCCCTCGGCGTCCGGGCTCGCGCTCGGCGACGCCGCGTCCGGGCTGGAGATGTCGGTGACCGGACCCTCCTCGTTGATGTACGGCAGCGAGTAGAAGATGACCGACTGGCCGGTGCTCACCAACGAGGGCACCCCCACCTCGCGGTAGCGCGGGTTGATCGAGACGTCGACCCGGTTCGCCTCCTCCTCGAGGGCGGCGCTGAGCGCGGTGGCGCTGCCGACGAAGGCTCCCTCGCCGAACTTCTGGCGGACCTCGGCGACAGGCAGCCCGCCCTCGATCGCCTCGGCCTTGACCAGGGCCTGGTAGACGGCCATCACCGACTCGTCGCTCACCTCGGCCGGAGGAAGCTGCTGGTTGAACACCTGCAGCAGGTCGACCCACTCCCCCCAGAGCTTGGCGTACTCGGTGGTGGCCGGCACCCGCAGGCTCTGCTCCAGCTGCTGCGGGGTGACCTCGTCGGGCACCTGGAGGTTCTTGGCAGCCGCCAACCGCTTGCCCAGCTCCAGGCTGACCAGGAGGTTCACCACGTCCTGCCGGGTGACGGGGGCCCGCAACTGCTCGGGCGACGGGGTCGCGCTGGCCTGGCCGGCCTCCTGGCGGACCGCGTCACCGTACTTCGCCTGCACCTCGTCGTAGATCCCGTTGACCCGGTCGAGCGAATAGGTCCTGTCACCGACGTACGCGGCGACGTCCGGCGCGGACTTCCCGCAGGCGGCGAGGGAGAGGACACCCAGAGCCGCGACGCTGGCGGCGGCGATCACACGGCGAGCACGCATGCCCGTCACTCTCTCATGCCCTTCCGCCCGCTGTGACGGCCCCCACCTCACCCGGCCGCGGCGACCAGCGGGGCGGGGGCGCCCAGCACGTCGGAGAGCAGTTGCGCACACCATTCGAGCAGCGCCTGGTCCCGCAGCGGCTCGCCGCCGATCCGACGCGTGGTCGGTCGGGGCACGCTGACCTGGTCGGTGGCCAGCTTGTAGACCGCGTCCGGGTGGTAGCGCTTGAGCCGCATCTGCTTCGAGTCGGGCAGCGGCAGCGGCCCGAACCGCACGTGCTTGCCCTGCATGGACACGTCGGTCAGGCCGTACCGGCGGGCCAGCAGACGGAACCGGGCCACCGCCACCAGGTTCTGCACGGGAGCCGGCGGCTCGCCGTACCGGTCGGTCATCTCGGCGACGACCTCGGTCAACCGCTCCTCGTCGCGGGCCTCGGCGAGCTTGCGGTACATCTCCAGCCGCAACCGCTCCACGCTCACGTAGTCGTGCGGCAGGTGCGCGTCGACCGGCAGGTCGATCTTGACGTCGACCTCCTCCTCCGGCCGCTCACCCTTGAACGCCGACACCGCCTCGCCGACCATCCGCACGTACAGGTCGAAGCCGACGCCCTCGATGTGCCCGGACTGCTCACCGCCGAGCAGGTTGCCGGCGCCACGGATCTCCAGGTCCTTCATTGCCACGTACATGCCGGCGCCCAGCTCGGTGTGCTGCGCGATGGTGGCCAGCCGCTCGTGGGCGTGCTCGGTGAGCGGCTTCTCCGGTGGGTAGAGGAAGTAGGCGTACGCCCGCTCCCGGCCCCGGCCGACCCGGCCACGGATCTGGTGCAGCTGGGCCAGGCCGAGCAGGTCGGCCCGCTCCACGATCAGCGTGTTGGCATTGGGGATGTCGATGCCCGACTCCACGATCGTGGTGCAGACCAGGACGTCGAACTCCTTCTCCCAGAAGCCGACCATTACCTTTTCCAGGGCGTCCTCACCCATCTGGCCGTGCGCGACGGCGACCCGCGCCTCGGGCACCAGCTCCCGCAGTCGCCGCGCCGCCCGGTCGATCGACTCGACCCGGTTGTGCAGGTAGAAGACCTGCCCGTCGCGGAGCAGCTCGCGGTGGATGGACGCGGCCACCTGCCTGTCGTCCTGCGCTCCGACGAAGGTGAGCACCGGGTGCCGCTCCTCCGGCGGGGTGGCGATCGTGGACATCTCCCGGATGCCGGTGATCGCCATCTCCAGGGTGCGCGGGATCGGGGTGGCCGACATGCTGAGCACGTCCACCGAGGCCCGCAGGGTCTTCAGATGCTCCTTGTGCTCGACGCCGAAGCGCTGCTCCTCGTCGACGATCACCAGACCGAGCTGCTTGAACCGGGTGGCGGTCTGCAACAGCCGGTGGGTGCCGATGACGATGTCGACGGTGCCGTCGGCCACCATCTCCAGCGTCCGCTCGGTCTCCTTCGGGGTCTGGAACCGCGACAGCTGCCGGATCTGCACCGGGAACTGGCTCATCCGCTCGGCGAACGTGTTGTAGTGCTGCTGCACCAGCAGCGTGGTCGGCACCAGCACCGCCACCTGCTTGCCGTCCTGTACGGCCTTGAAGGCCGCCCGGACCGCGATCTCGGTCTTGCCGTAGCCGACGTCGCCGCAGATCAGCCGGTCCATCGGGACGGTCTGCTCCATGTCCCGCTTGACCTCGTCGATCGCGGCGAGCTGGTCCGGCGTCTCCTGCCACGGGAACGCGTCCTCCAGCTCGCGCTGCCACGGCGTGTCCGGGCCGAACGAGTGGCCCTTTGACGCCTTACGGGCGGCGTAGAGCTGGATGAGCTGCGCGGCGATCTCCCGGACCGCCTTGCGTGCCCGCGCCTTGGACTTCTGCCAGTCCGAGCCGCCCATCTTGTGCAGCGTCGGCTGCTCACCACCCACGTAGCGGGAGAGCTGGTCGAGCTGGTCGGTCGGCACGAAGAGCCGGTCGCCGGGCTGGCCGCGCTTGCTGGCCGCGTACTCGATGACCAGGTATTCCCGGCTGGCGCCGTTGACGGTGCGCTGCACCAGCTCGACGTACCTGCCGATGCCGTGCTGCTCGTGCACCACGAAGTCGCCGGCCTTGAGCTCCAGCGGGTCGATGGTGTTGCGCCGCCGGCTCGGCATCTTGCGCATGTCCCGCGTCGAGGTGCCCCGACCGCCTGTGACGTCGTTGCCGGTGAGCAGCACGAAACGGGACGCCTCGTCGACGAACCCGCTGCTCAGCGCGCCGCAGGTGACGACCAGCTCGCCGGGGGCCGGCGCGGTCGGCACCTCCTCGGTGAGCCGGGCGCCCAACCCGGCGTCGCGCAGCACCTCCACCGCCCGCTGGGCGGGGCCGTGCCCCTCGAAGACCAGCGCGATCGACCAGCCCTCGCCGGCCCAGCGCTTCAGGTCGTCGACGACCCGCGACGTCTCACCGTGGTAGAGCGGTGCCGGCTGGGCGGCGAGGGTCACCGCGATGGCGTCGTCCGGGGTGACCGCTGCCTGCTCGGGCGCGTCCTCCCAGGGCTGCCGCGTCTCGGCCGTCTCGGCCTCAACCAGACCGAACGGGGACAGCGTCCACCACGGCTGGCCGAGCGTGCCGGCGGTGGCGCGGACCTCGCCGAGCGTGCGGAAGGCGGCGGCGCCGACGTCCACCGGGGCCTGGCCACCGACCGCGGCGGCGGCCCAGCTGGCCTGCAAGAACTCCTCCGACGTACGCACCAGGTCGTGCGCCCTCGTGCGGATCCGCTCCGGGTCGCACAGCAGGACGTGGGTGCCGGCCGGCATGGCGTCGAGCAGCAACTCCAGCGAGTCGGGGCCGACAAGCACCGGAGCCAGCGACTCCATCCCCTCCACCGGGATGCCCTCGGCCAGCTTGTCGAGGATCTCGGCCAGCTCGGGGTGCTGCTCGGCGAGCGCGGCGGCCCGGGCACGCACCTCCGGGGTGAGCAGCAGCTCACGGCAGGGCGGCGCCCAGAGCAGCGGCACCTGCTCGATGGTCCGCTGGTCGGCGACGGCGAAGGTGCGGATCTCCTCCACCTCGTCGCCCCAGAACTCGACCCGGGACGGGTGCTCGTCGGTGGGCGGGAAGACGTCCAGGATGCCGCCGCGCACCGCGAACTCGCCGCGCTTGGTGACCAGGTCCACGCGGGCGTACGCCATGTCGACCAGGCGGTGGGCGACCTCCTCCAGGTCCGCCTCCTCGCCGGCGGCGAGCTGCACCGGCTCCAGGTCACCGAGGCCCTTGAGCTGCGGTTGCAGCACCGACCGGACGGGTGCCACGACCACCCGCAGTGGCCCGGTGCCGCCGTGCGCGTCGGTCGCCTCCGGGTGCGCGAGGCGGCGCAGCACGGCCAGCCGGCGGCCCACCGTGTCCGAGCGGGGGGAGAGCCGCTCGTGCGGCAGCGTCTCCCACGAGGGGAAGACCACCACCTGCTCCGGCGGCAGCAACCCGCCGAGCGCGGCGGCCAGGTCGTCGGCCTCCCGGGTGGTGGCGGTCACCGCCAGCACCGGTCGCCCGGCCCCCTGCTCGTCGGCGGCGACCGCCGCGACGGCGAACGGACGCAGCGCGGCGGGAGCGGTGATGTCGAGGCCGTCAACCTGGGCGGCACCGGAGCGCGCCAGGTCACGCGCCCGGGTCAGCCCGGGGTCGGCCAGGGCGGCGGAGAACAGACCGGTGAGCAAGGCAAACCTTTCCGGGGAGTCGACGCACACGACTGCGGCCCCTCGTCCAGCCGGACGGGGGGTGCACGACAACAAGCCTATCCCCGTCCACCGACAGCCACCCCCTTCCGCCCAGGTCCGACGTCACTCCGGCGCGTCGCCCCCGCCCCTCCCTCCGCACCGCGCGCCCCGCACGCCATCCCGGTCCCAAGATCCGCGCAACGTCCCGGAAGTTGCTGCTTCCGAGACGCGGGAGGCAGCACTTTCCCTGATGTTGCGTAGATCTTGACCGATGGCCGGCCGGCATGGTCGGGTTTCGGCATGGGTGCGCAGTGGCGGGCACAGTTCGACGCGGAGGTGAGCTTCGCCAACGGCGGCGGGCTGCGTACCGAGGGGTTCCGGCTGGACATACCCGGGCGGGAGATCACCGACGATGATCTGGCGACGTTGTTCGTCAGGCATCTGGGGCTGCTGATGGTCGCCGAGGTCCGGATCAGCGCGAAGACGATCATCGAGGAGCCGCACAGGGGCGGCCGGGGCGTCGCCGTCGACGAGTCGGGCACCGACCGTCGGCTGGTCGAGTTGAGCCACGTGATCAGCGACGGGATGACCACCCTGCCCGGCTGGCCGGCGCCGCGGATCACCGACTGGCTGACCTTCGCGGCGTCCCGGGCGAACTACGCGCCGGGCACCGAGTTCCACGTGGCCCGGATCGACATGATCGCCAACACCGGCACGTACGTGGACACTCCCGCCCACCGCTGGGCCGGCCGCGCGGATCTGACCGGGGTGCCGCTGGACCGCCTCGCCGACCTGCCCGGCGTGGTGGTCCGGGTGCCGGCCGAGACCCGAGCCGTGGACCGACTGATGCTGGCCCCGTACGAGGTGGCCGGGCGGGCGGTGCTGCTGCACACCGGGTGGGACGCGCACTTCGGCACCGAGCGGTACGGCGCGCTGGAAGCGCCGTACCTGACCGGGGACGCCGCCCAGGCACTGGCCGACGCCGGCGCGGCAGTGGTCGGCATCGACTCGATCAACATCGACGACATGAGCCCGGCGGCCGGAGGCGTACGCCCCGCGCACAGCATCCTGCTCGCCGCCGGCATCCCGATCGTCGAGCACCTGACCGGCCTGAGCGCGCTGCCGCCCAGTGGGTTCCGCTTCACCGCGGCCCCGCCGATGGTGGCCGGCATGGGCACCTTCCCGGTCCGCGCCTTCGCGGTCGTCGGCCGGTGACCCCGCGACAGCGACGCCGGGTCGTGCGCAGCCGACCGGCAGCGCCGGCTGATCCACCGCGTCGGGCCGGGGGTGGACGGAGAAGATGGTGAGTCGGCAGCATTCCTGCGGAGAGTGGACGGTCGCCGCGCCAGGGGGAAGCGATGCCCGCTGAGGGATTCGGCAGTGATCCGCGTCGCCGCACGACGCCCGCGCGGTGGCGGGTGCTGGGGCACCCCGACGGGATGTTGATCTACCAGGTTCGCTGCATAGTGGAAGACCACGGGTGGACGGAGACCGTCGCGGAGGACCGGCACAAGATTGTCCTGGGTCGCTCCGGGGCGTACCGGCGTCGGCTGAACGGCAGGGTGGGGCTCTCCGACGCCACCTCGGTCCTGCTCACCCGACCAGGCGACGAGATGGCAGTGGCGCATCCGTTCGGTTGCGGCGACTCGTACACCTGCCTGGAGATCGATCCGGCGGTGCTCCTGGAGCGGCGGGACGCCGAGCGCTGGCTGGGCCAGGGCGGCTGGGCCGGCACGTCGGATGCCACCCTGGACCTGGCGCACCGCCTGCTGGTGGCCGAGTTCCGGCGTGGGCTGGACGGCTTCGAGATGGCCGAACGGCTCCAGCGGTTCCTGGCCCGCCTGCTGCACCACAGCGCCCTCCACTCCGACGACCCGGACGCCGAGGTGGAGCGGGCCGTCCGTCGACGGCCGGCGACCCTTGCCGCGCACCGGCGGCTCGCCGACCAGGCCCGGGAGGTGCTCGCCAACTCCGGGTTCACGATGGGTCTGGACGAGGTGGCCCGGCAGGTGGGCAGTTCGCCGCACCACCTCAGCCGGGTGTTCCAACGAATGACCGGCAGCAGCCTGACCGCCTACCGCAACCGGCTGCGGGTCCGTGCGGTGCTGGACACGCTCGCCGAGCCCGACGGCCGGCCGCTCGGCGCGCTCGCCAGCGAGTACGGCTTCGCCGACCAGGCACACCTGACCCGGGTGGTCCGCGAGCAGGTGGGCCACCCACCGGCCCGACTGCGCCGCCTGCTCACCGCGACCGGCGAAGACCCGACCGAAGCGGCCTGACCGAAGGCGGTCGGAGGTGCCGCACGGGGGGCGTGCGGCACCTCCTCAGGCACGCGCGAACGCGGCCCGCCCAGGGCCCGGCCGGGGCGTCGGACCTCCCCGAACAGGTCCGCGTGCCCGGGGGGCCGACCCGGTGGGGCGGCTTCCGAACCGACGTGATCCATCCTCCCGGCGTGCCCGTCCACGGTCTTGAAGAAAATTGCTCGTATCGCCGGCGGGTCAGTAGCGCACCGCGACACGTCACCTTCCGGACTGGAGGTACCGCAACACCGCGAGGACCCGACGGTGGTCGGTCTCGGTGGGCGGCAGACCCAGCTTGCCGAAGATGCTGGTGATGTGCTTCTCCACCGCCCCCACGCTGAGGAACAGCGCGGAGGCGATCGCCACGTTCGCGCGTCCCTCGGCCATCAGGGCCAGCACGGCCCGTTCCCGCTCGGAGAGACCGGCCAGGTGCCCTGGGCCCCTTGCCGCGCCGAGGAGCTGCGTCACCACCTCCGGATCGAGCACTGTCGCGCCCTCGGCGACGCGGGTCAGGGCGTCGACGAACTCGCCGACCTCGGCCACCCGGTCCTTCAGCAGGTAACCGACACCTTCGGCACCGCCAGCGAGGAGCTGCGCCGCGTACCGGGTCTCCACGTACTGGGAGAAGAGCAGCACCGGCGTGCCGGGATGGGCGGCGCGTACGGCGAGCGCGGCCCGCAGCCCTTCGTCGGTGTACGTCGGCGGCATCCGGATGTCGATCACGGCGACGTCGGGGCGGTGTTCGTCGACGGCGGCCCGCAACGCCCCCGGGTCGGCAACGGCGGCGAGCACCAGGTGACCTCGGTCGGCGAGCAGGTAACTGAGCCCGTCGCGGAGGATCCCGGAGTCCTCGGCGATGACCACGCGCAGCCCGGTCATCGCCGCACCGGGAGTTCCAGGGTGACGAGCGTCGGCCCACCCGGTGGGCTGTCGATCCGCATCGTGCCGTCCACGGTGCGGGCCCGGTCGCGCAGGCCGGCCAGCCCGCCGCCGGGCAGCGCGTGTGTCGTTTTCCCGATCACGGCACCGCCGCCGCCGTCGTCCGCGACCTGCACCCGCAGCAGACCGTCGAGTTGCCGTACCTCGACTGTCGCCCGCCGGGCCGCCGCGTGCTTGGCTACGTTTGTGAGCAGCTCGGCGACGCAGTAGTAGACGGTCGTCTCGACGGCAGGTGACGGTCTGTCGAGCACCTCGACCCGCAACCGCACGGGTACGGCGCCCCGCGCCACCAGGGTGTCCAGTGCCGCCTCCAGACCGTTGTCGAGCATCGGCGGATGGATGCCCCGGGCCAGGTCACGAAGGTCGGTGATGGCGATCTTCGCGTCCCGGTGCGCGGTCTCCACGAGCGCCCTGGCCTCGGGCGCGGCGTCACCGGCGAGCTTCTCCTTGGCCAGGCCGAGTTTCATGGCCAGGGCTACCAGTTGTGCCTGCGTACCGTCGTGCAGGTCGCGCTCGATGCGGCGCAGCAGCGCGGCGGCGTCGTCGACGGCCAGCGCGCGGGCCTCTTCGAGGTCGTCGACCCGCTCGTCGAGGCTGGTCGGCCCGAGCAGGCCGCGGATCAACAGCCCGTCCAGGAGCAGGACCAGGCGCAGCAGCCAGGTGCCGGCGAGGAGCATCCCGGCGCCGATCCCGGCCAGCAGGAACGACCGCGGCCAGGTGTCGAACAGGAAGTCACCGAGTTGCAGGGCGGCGCGCTGCGACCACCAGAGGGGATGGCTCAGCAGGAACACCGGGTAGCAGAGGAAGGCCGCGATCACCGCCGTCGCCACCAGGGTCACCGGCAGCTTCACGATCAGGTATGCCAGCGCCCGCCAGCCGGTGGCATCGCCGAGGCCGCTCCGGACGTACCCCACCGGCCCGGGTCGTCGTCGGACCGGTCGCGGGCCCGCCACCCGCAACCCCAGCGTCGCCCGGGCCAGCGCGCGGTGCAGCCATCCCCAACCGCGAGCGCCGAGGACGCCTGAGGCGAGCAGCGGCAGGCCGAGCAGCGTCAACGCGAGCGCCCCGCCGACGACCACAGTGACGACGGCGTACGCGAAGCCGACCACCGCCAGCGGCAGGCTGGCCAGCACGTACCCGACCTGGTTGCGGAGCTGCCGGAGACGCGTCATCTGATCCTCCCGACCGTGCCGGACGACACCGTCCCGGACGAGCCGGCAGCGGGTGTTCCGGATCAGCATGCCCGGATGCGGGCCGTCCGCCCAGCCGGACAACCCGTCGGGTTAACCCCACCCGATCGGCGGGAGAGCCACATGCCGCTGCGGTCCACAGGCCGGCACTGTCGACGGCAACACACGTTTCGTCGATGGGAGCAGGTCGTGATGCGTTCGTTCTGGACCGTGGTGGTGTCGGTAGGCACGATTGTCGCCACCCTCGCCGTTCCACCTCAACCGGCCCGCGCCGACAGTCGGGCGCCGGAACGCCTTGCGTTGGCCGCCGCGCTCGACCAACTGGTCGCGGACGGCTTCCCCGCGGCGACGGCCTACGGGCGTGTGGACGGCCGACGGTGGCAGCTGGCGGCGGGGGTGGCCGACCGGGCCACCGGGGCGCGGGCCCGGCCGGAGGACCGTTTCCGGATCGGCAGCAACACCAAGGCGTTCGTCTCCACGGTGCTGCTGCAACTGGTGGGCGAGGGCCGACTGACCCTCGACGACCCGGTCGAGCGCTGGCTGCCGGGGGTCGTCCAAGGCAACGGCAACGACGGTTCGACGATCACCGTGCGGCAGTTGCTCAACCACACCAGCGGCATCTGGGACCCGACCGGCGAACGGAGCTTCTGGGCCCCGTACCTGGACGAGCACGACTGGGACCGGGTCATCACACCCCGTACGGTGATCGCCCTGGCGGTGGCTCACCGGCCGGAGTTCGCCCCCGGCGCCTCGTGGCGCTACTCGAACACCAACTACCTGCTGGCCGGTCTGATCATCGAGGCGGTCACCGGCCGGGACGCGGCGACCGAGGTGCGGCGGCGGATCATCGGGCCGCTCGGCCTGAGTCAGACCTCGTTCCCGATCACCGACCCGGAGATCCACGGCCGGCATCTGCACGGCTACGACCTGACCGGTCGGGACGTGACACGGTTCAGCCCGTCGTACGACTGGACGGCCGGGGCGATGATCTCGACGACGGCTGACCTGGCGCGGTTCCACCGGGCGTTGTTCGGCGGACGACTGCTCGCGCCGGCACAGCAGCGAGAACTGGAGACCGTGGTGCCGATGGGCGACTCGCCGAACGAGTACGGCCTGGGGGTGCAGCGGGTGATGCTGCCGTGCGCGTCGGGCGCGATCGGAGTGTGGACGACCGACGGCGGCGGGCCGGGCTTCACAAGCATCGCGGCGACCAGCCCGGACAACTCCCGGCAGCTCGTCCTGGCCGCAAACGTCTACGACATCGACCGGGACGTCCAGGGGCAGCTTCCGGTGCCGTCGAGCGCGGGTCTCCTGGCCGCCCTGCGATCGGTCCTCTGCGCGAACGGCTGATCAGGAATCGTGCACCGCCCGCCGGCGCGGGCGGTGCACGGATCTCAGTAGCGCACCGAGATGCGGCCCTCGATCGCGTCGACAAGGATCTCCCCGCCGTACGGGATGATCAACTGCGGGTCGGTGTGGCCGAGGTCGACGTCGAACACCACCACCGCCTCCGGGTTGTAGAGCGCCAGGGCACGGGTGATGGCGTCCCGCTGTGCCTCACCCCAGGCCCGCCGCTCGGGCACCGTCAGTGGCTTGTCGAAGTCCCAGGCCTTCGGCCGGCCGACGACCACCGCCGGAAAGGCGGCGAGCAGCCCCCGCTCCCCCAGGTTCCGCACGATCCGAAAGACCTCCTTGGCGCTCGGCATCTCCTGCGAGGTCTCGACGACCAGCACGGACCCGTCCAACTCGGCGGCGGTCGGCACCCGGTCGGTGGCCAGCAGCCAGTGCACGATCTCCAGGCAGCCGCCCCAGGTGCGCCCCCGTACGACCCGCGCCGGCCCCTGCCAGCGCCAGCCCTCGCCCGGCAGCATCTCCGGCTCGTACGCCAACGTCTCCGGCTCGGACCACGAGTTGGGCTGGTCGCCCCACTCGCGGGCGGGCGACAACTCGTACCAGTCGCTCGTGAACAGGGCGGCGCGCAGCGAGTCGAAGGTCAACGGGTGCGGACGGCCCGGCCGGCCGAGGTGCACAAGCACCGAGCCGCCGTGGTAGGCGACGATCCCCAGCCGGTAGAGGTGGTTGAGCACGTTCGTGTTGTCGGAGTAGCCGAAGTAGGGCTTCGGATTGGCCCGCAGCACATCGTCGTCGAGGTATGGGGTGACAGTGATCAGGTCATCCCCGCCGACGGTGGCGAGCACCGCGGTGATCGTCGGGTCGGCGAAGGCGGCGGTCAGGTCGCGGGCCCGGTCACGAGGGTCGGCCCCCATCTCGCGGGTCGTCGGGTACTCCACGGGCTCCAGTCCGAACTCCGTGCGCAGCCGGCGCAGCCCCAACTCGTACACGTGGGGGAAGATCGCCGGCAGTCCGGCGGAGGGGGAGACGACCGCGACCCGGTCGCCCGGCTTGGGTTTGGCGGGGTAGCTGGGTGACACCATGATCAGACGCTAACGGGCGGCACCAGGGGTTTTTGGCCCGTAGAAACGCCACAAGCAGGGCAAACGCCCCCTTAGGCTGGCCTGGTGGACGAGGCGTCGGAGGTCCGGGTACGCGACTGGCTCCCCCGTACCGCCGGTCTGCTGCTCGGCACCCTCGCGCTGGCCGTCGCCTTCATCGCCGCGTACGTCGGCGCCCTGCACCAGCCCCACCCCCGCGACGTGCCGGTCGGCGTGGCGGCCAGCGACCAGTCCGCGCGCACGGTCCTGGCCGCCGTCCGCGACCGGACCAACAAGATCAAAGCCATCGAGTACGCCGACCCGGGCGCCGCCGACGACGGCCTGACCAGCCGCGAGGTGTACGCCGTGCTCAGCGCCGCCCCCGACGGCGGGCTCGTCCTGACCACCGCCAGCGCCGGCGCGCCGTCCGCCACCGACCTGGTCATCCAGGTGCTCACCAGCGCCGCCCAGCAGGCCCGGGTGCCGCTGCGGGTGACCGACGAGGTGCCGGTGGCCGGCACCGACCCCCGCGGCCTGGTCCCCTTCTATCTGGCCATCGGGTACGTCCTCGGCGGATACCTGGCCTCGACAGTGCTCGGCATCTCCGCCGGCACCGCCCCGCGCACCCTGCGCGCCGCCGGACTGCGCATCGGGGCGCTGGCCGTCTACAGCGTGGTGCTCGGCATCGCCGGGGCGGTGATCGTCGGCCCGGTGCTGGACGTCTGGCACCACGACCTGCCGGCCATCGCCGGCACCGGCATGCTGGCCGCCTTCGCCGCCGCGATGGTCGCCGCCGCGGTTCAGGGCTGGCTGGGCGTCCTCGGCACCGGGCTGGTGATCCTGTTGCTGGTGGTGCTCGGCAACCCGGGCTCCGGTGGCATCTACGCCCCCGAGTTCCTGCCCACCTGGCTGCGCGGCATGCACCGCTGGAACGTGCCCGGCCTGGCCACCGACCTGATCAAGTCGGCCGTGTACTTCGACAGACGCTCGATCGGCTGGCCGCTCACCGGTCTGGCGCTCTGGGCGGTGCTCGCGCTTGCCGCCCTGCTCGGCGCGACCGGGGTACGGGGGCGCCGGGCGATCGCCCGCGCAAGACCCTGAAGTGATCTCCGGGGTGTTCCGTGTCACGGCCCGGTATGCGGAGAGCCCCTCCTGCCGGCCGGCCCGGCGCGGATACCATCCAGGGAGTCGGACAGCGCTGTCCTTCGTACTCACGTAAGGAGCGCATCGTGACCGACCAGCATGACCACGACGGCCCGGACGCCGCGCTGCGCGCTGACATCCGCCGACTCGGCACCCTGCTCGGCCAGACGCTGGCCCGCCAGGAGGGGCGCCCACTGCTCGACCTCGTCGAGGAGATCCGCGCCCAGGTCCGCTCCGACGTCCCGGCCGCCGCCCAGCGGCTCGGTGGGCTCGACGTGACCACCGGCACCAAGCTGGCCCGCGCCTTCTCCACCTACTTCCACCTGGCCAACATCACCGAACAGGTGCACCGCGCTCGGGACCTGCGTCGCCGCCGCGCCGTGCAGGGCGGCTGGCTGGACCAGGCGGCCAAGATGATCGCCGAGCGGGGGGTGCCGGCCGAGGAGATCGCCGCCGCGGCCCGCCGGCTTGCGGTCCGGCCGGTCTTCACCGCCCACCCGACCGAGGCGGCCCGCCGCTCGATCCTGTCCAAGCTGCGGGCCATCGCCGACGAGCTGGACACCGAGACCGCCAACGCGATCCTCTACGGCGCCAGCGACGAGGGCCCGGCCAACCGCCGGCTGGCCGAACTGCTGGACCTGATGTGGCAGACCGACGAGCTGCGCCTCGACCGGCCCGACCCGACCGACGAGGCCCGCAACGCCATCTACTACCTGCGCGACCTGTACGCCGAGGCCGCCCCGCAGGTGCTGGACGACCTGGCCGACACACTGCGCACCCTCGGTGTGGAGACGTCGCCGACGGCCCGCCCGCTGAGCTTCGGCACCTGGATCGGCGGCGACCGCGACGGCAACCCGTTCGTCACCCCGGCGGTCACCCGCGAGGTGCTGACCATCCAGCACGAGCACGGCATCGCGGCCACCGAGAAGGCGATGGACCACCTGATCAACGAGGTCTCGGTGTCCCGCCGACTGCGCGGGGTGTCGCTGGACCTCTCCGCCAGCCTCGCCGCCGACCTCGACGCGCTGCCCGAGGTGGCCCAGCGGTTCCGTCGGGTCAACGCCGAGGAGCCGTACCGGCTCAAGGCGCGCTGCGTGAAGGCCAAGCTGGCCAACACCCGGCAGCGGCTGCGCCAGGGCACCGCGCACGTCCCGGGCCGCGACTACCGCGGGTCCGCCGAGCTGATCGCCGACCTGGACCTGCTGCGCGCCTCGCTGGCCCGCAACTCCGGGCAGCTCACCGCCGTCGGCCGGCTGGCCTCCACCATCCGGACGGTCTCCGCGTTCGGCCTGCACCTCGCGACGATGGACGTCCGGGAGCACGCCGAGAAGCACCACGAGGTGCTCACCCAGCTGTACGGGGCCGTCGGCGAGGTGTCCGACTACCCGTCGTTGAGCCGGTTGGAGCGCACCAAGCTGCTCGCCGACGAGCTGACCGGCCGTCGACCGCTCTCCACCCTGGACACCCCGCTGACCGAGAGCGCCCGCAAGACGTTCGACGTGTTCAGCACGATCCGCGAGGCGCAGGACCGGTTCGGCGACGAGGTGATCGAGTCGTACATCATCTCGATGACCATGGGCGTCGACGACGTGCTCGCCGCCGTGGTGCTCGCCCGCGAGGCCGGGCTCGTCGACGTGCACAGCGGCCGGTCCCGGATCGGTTTCGTGCCGTTGCTGGAGACCCCGGCCGAGCTGAACGCCGGTGGCGAACTCCTCGACGAGCTGCTGTCGCTGCCCGCGTACCGGGCGCTCGTCGCGGCCCGCGGCGACGTGCAGGAGGTCATGCTCGGCTACTCCGACTCCAACAAGGAGGCCGGGATCACCACCAGCCAGTGGTCGATCCACCGGGCCCAGCGCGCGCTGCGTGACGTGGCCGCCCGGCACGGCGTACGCCTGCGGCTGTTCCACGGCCGCGGCGGCACTGTCGGGCGCGGCGGCGGCCCGACGCACGAGGCGATCCTGGCGCAGCCGTACGGCACGCTTGACGGCGCGATCAAGGTGACCGAGCAGGGCGAGGTCATCTCCGACAAGTACACCCTGCCCTCGCTTGCCCGGGAGAATCTGGAGCTGACCCTCGCCGCTGTGCTCCAGGCGACGCTGCTGCACACCGCTCCCCGGCAGCCGGCCGAGATGCTGGAGCGCTGGGACGCGACGATGGACGTGGTCTCCGAGTCCGCGTTCCGGTCGTACCGGACCCTCGTCGAGGACCCGGACCTGCCGGCGTACTTCTGGGCGTCCACCCCCACCGAGCTGCTCGGCGCGCTGAACATCGGCTCCCGACCGGCGAAGCGACCCAACACCGGCGCCGGGCTGTCCGGGCTGCGGGCCATCCCGTGGGTGTTCGGCTGGACGCAGACCCGGCAGATCGTGCCGGGCTGGTTCGGTGTCGGCTCCGGGCTGGCCGCCGCCCGGGAGGCCGGACTGGCGGACGTCCTCGCCGAGATGCACCGCAACTGGCACTTCTTCCGCACGTTCCTGTCGAACGTCGAGATGATGCTGACCAAGACCGACCTCAGCATCGCCCGCCGGTACGTCGAGACACTGGTGCCGAAGAAGCTGCACCCGATCTTCGAGCAGATCGAGCGGGAGTACGAGCTGACCAAGCGCGAGGTGCTGGCGGTGACCGCCTCCCCCGCCCTGCTGGAGAACTCGCCTGTGCTCCAGCGCACCCTGGCCGTCCGGGACACCTACCTGGAGCCGCTGCACCACCTCCAGGTGGCCCTGCTGCGGCAGTACCGGGAGTCCGGCGCGGCCGGTCGTGCCGTGGCCACCGCACCGGGTGGCCGGCGCGCACCCAGCGACGGCACGGCCCTGGAGCGGGCGCTGCTCACCACCGTGAACGGCATCGCCGCCGGCATGCGCAACACCGGCTGACCGGTCGGCACAGCAATCGGGCCCCGGTCGTCACGACCGGGGCCCGTTGCACGCCTCAGCAGGTGATGTTCACCAGTCGGCGGCTCGGGCGCTCACCAGTCGCCGCCGCCGCCGAAGTCACCACCACCGAAGTCACCCCCACCGAAGCCGCCACCACCGAAGTCACCGCCGCCGAAGCCGCCGCCGCCGACGTCACCGCCGCCGGCGAAGTCGCCGCCACCGAAGTCGCCCGCCTGGTCACCGCCGCCGAAGTCGCCGCCCTGGTCACCGGCGTCGCCACCCTGGTCGCCGCCATCGGCACCCTGGTCGTCGGCGTAGTCGGCGCCGTCACCGAAGCCCTCCTGGTAGCCCTCGTCGTAGCCGTACCCCGGGTCGGCGAAGGCAGGCGAGAACAGCGCGTCGGCGATCAGCATGCCGCCGAGCACACCGGCCCCCGCGCCCAACGCGGTCTTCCACCACGGCGTCGAATACCAGCCGGCCGGCACCGGCCGACCCTGGTAGCGGCCGCCGGGGTAGTAGTAGGGCGTCTGCCTTCCCGGCTGCGGGCCGGCCCGGAAGGTCTGCCCCTGCACGTCGACCTCGCGCTCCTTGGTGAGCTGCCCGACGCCTCGCGCGGCGGCCAGCGCCGGCACCTCGGGGCCGGGATCGATGCCCAGCGCGGTCCGCGCCGCCCGGATGTACGCCAGTCCCTCCAGCGCGGTCTCCCGAGCGAGCGCGAACTGGTGCGGCGTACGCGCCTGCTCCAGCTGCGAACCCGCCGCGTTGTACCGCTCACCGGCGTCGGCAAGCGCCTGGCGGACCGCCGGCTCGTCGCCCTGCAGGGTCAACAGCTGACCACCGAGCCGCTCGTACCAGCGGTGCGCCTCCGCCCGGGCGTCGCCCAGCTCGGTGCGCCGACGGGCGGTGGACTGGGAGCGGATGAGCGCCGCGGCGCCCAGCGCCCCGATCACCACGATGGCGAGGCACAGCACAAGTTCCATGCCATCGAACGTACCCCCGGGTGTCTCGTCGTAGCCGTCTGGCAAGCTCCGGTGATGGACGTCTCGACGTTGCTGGTGGTGATCGTGTGCCTTGGCGCCGGCGGGGCGGTGGGCTGGCTGGCGGCCCGGTCCCGGTCGGCGGCCGACATCGCCCGGCTGGATGCCACCCTGACCGCGACCCGGGAGGGCGAGGGGCGGCTGGAGCAGTCCATGCGGGCGCTGAGCTACGAGGCCACCGCGCAGTCGCAGGAGGCGGTGGCCCGTGCCGTGGCGCCGCTGCACGACAGCCTGCGCCGCTACGAGCAGCGGGTCGCCGAACTGGAGCACGACCGCGTCGACGCGTACGCCGAGCTGCGCGAGCAGGTCCGCTCGATGAACGCGGTCTCCGGGGAGCTGCGCACCGAGACCAAGCAGCTGGTCGCCGCGCTGCGCGCGCCGCAGGTGCGGGGCCGCTGGGGCGAGCACCAACTGCGCCGGATCGTCGAGGCGGCCGGCATGCTGGAGCACTGCGACTTCTCCGAGCAGGTCACCGCCGCCACCGACGACCAGGTCGTCCGCCCGGATCTGGTGGTCCGCCTGCACGGCGGCCGGTCGGTGGTGGTGGACGCGAAGGCGCCCTTCGACGCGTACCTCACCGCGATGGAGGCCCGCGACGAGCGCGGCCGGGACACCCACCTCGATGCACACGCCCGACACCTGCGGGGGCACGTCGACGCCCTGGCCGCCAAGTCGTACTGGACCGCATTCGACAGCTCGCCCGAGTTCGTCGTCCTGTTCGTGCCCGCCGATCCGTTCCTCGACGTCGCGCTCCAACGCGACCCGACGCTGCTGGAGCACGCGTTCGCCCGCAACGTGGTGCTGGCCACGCCGGCCACCCTGGTCGCCCTGCTCCGTACGGTGGCCTACTCGTGGCGCCAGGAGGCGCTGGCCCGCAACGCGGTGGCGGTGCACACCCTCGCCCGGGAGCTGTACGGCCGGCTCTCCACCCTCGGCGACCACGTGGGCAAGCTCGGCTCGTCGCTTGCCGGCGCGGTGACCGCGTACAACAGGGCGGTCGGTTCCCTGGAGGCGCGGGTGCTGGTCAGCGCCCGCAAGCTGGCCGAGCTGGGCGTCTCGGACGACGACCTGGCGACCCCCGCCCAGATCGAGCTGACCCCCCGCCAGCCGCAGGCGCCGGAGCTGCTGGACGACGCCGACCGCTGACCGCTGCGCAGGCCGTCAAGGTCGTCAGCCGCGGTGGGCACCCTCCACGACGAACGGCGTGCCCTGCTGGCAGGTGGTCATCAGGCCCGTCTCCACCCGGCCGGTGACGGTGACCCGGGCACCGGCGGCCAGGACGTCCCGGGGGCCGCCCACCAGCAGGTACCCGTCGAGCAGCAGGCAGTTCGGCTCCACCCCGGCGGTGATCGTGCCGGTGAGTTCGGTGGCGCCGACAGGCGGCGGGACGGTGGGCCCGCCCGGCGACTTGAGCGGCGGGGAGGGCGTGGCCGCCGGGGCGGGGGTGCTCGGCGAAGCCGAGGTGGGCTGCGCGCTCGTTGTCGACGTTGTGTCGGGGGTGGCGGGGCCGTCCGTCCCACCGCAGGCGCTCAGCGCCGCGCAGACGACCAGGGCGGGGACGACGAGCCGAAATGTCCTCATGCCGCCTTCGACGCACCGGGCCGGCACGGCGTTCCCCCATGATCCGGCACCCGAGACCGCGTTTCCGCGCGGCCCTTCGCCCGAACTCGCTCAGCCGCGGTTCGCGGCGGCCTTCATGTCGCGCTTCAGCTCCTGCGGCAGCGAGAAGACGAGCCGCTCGTTGGCGGTGGTGATCTCCTCGACGTCGCCGAAACCGCGTGCGGCCAGGTGCGCCAGCACGTCGTGGACCAGGTCCTCCGGGACGCTGGCGCCGGAGGACACCCCGACCGTGCGGGCGTCGGTCAGCCAGGCGTCGTCGATCTCGTGGGCGAAGTCGACCAGGTGACCAGCGCGGGCGCCGGCGTCCAGGGCAACCTCGACCAGCCGGACCGAGTTGGAGGAGTTCGTCGAGCCGACGACGATCACCACGTCGCACTCGGGGGCGATCTCCTTGACCACGTGCTGCCGGTTGGACGTGGCGTAGCAGATGTCGTCGCTGGGCGGGGACTGGAGCAGCGGCAGCCGAGTCTTGAGCCGGGCGACCGTCTCCAGCGTCTCGTCCACCGAGAGCGTGGTCTGGGAGAGCCAGACGACCTTCTCCGGATCGCGGACGGTGATCTTGTCGACGCCGTCCGGACCGTCCACGAGCTGGATGTGCGCGGGCGCCTCGCCGGCGGTGCCGATGACCTCCTCGTGCCCCTCATGGCCGATCAACAGGATGTCGTAGTCCTCGGCGGCGAAGCGCTTGGCCTCCTGGTGCACCTTGGTGACCAGCGGGCAGGTCGCGTCGATGGCCTTCAACGAGCGTTCCCGGGCCTGCTCGTAGACCTCGGGCGCCACACCGTGGGCGGAGAAGATGACTGTGGCGCCCTCGGGCACCTCCTCGTTCTCCTCCACGAAGATCGCGCCCTGGGCCTCCAGGGTCTGCACGACGTGCTTGTTGTGCACGATCTGCTTGCGGACGTAGATCGGGGCGCCGTAGAGCTTCAGCGCCTCCTCGACGGTCTGCACGGCGCGATCCACACCTGCGCAGTAACCGCGGGGCTTGGCCAGGAGCACGCGCTTGCCGGTCCGGAGATCAGTCACCCCCCCATCCTACGTGCCCGCCCAGACCCCACCACTCGCCCGCAACCCCTCACCCCAGCTCGTTGATCATGAAGTTGTTGCCGCGACACGCCGCCGCCCAGCGCAATAACTTCATGATCGACGGGGTCTGGTGGGGGTGGTCGTAGGGTGGGCGCGTGAGTGGGGTTGGTGGGAGCAGCAGCAGCGCGGAGGAGCCCTGGCCGGTCCGGGTTGTCTCGCAGAAGGTTGGAGCTTGGATCGCCAAGCTCGGCTGGGTGTGGGTGGACGGGCAGGTCGCGCAGATCAGCCGCCGCCCCGGAGCCACCACCGTCTTCCTGACCCTGCGTGACCCGTCGGCCGACCTGAGCCTGACCGTCACCACCAACCGCGACGTGTTGGACGCCGGCGCACCGGAGCTGCGTGAGGGCGCCCGCGTGGTGCTGCACGCCAAGCCGGAGTTCTACGCCGCGCGGGGCACGTTGAGCCTGCGCGCCGACGAGATCCGGCAGGTGGGGCTCGGTGAGCTGCTGGCCCGGCTGGAGAAGCTCAAGAAGCTGCTCGCCGCCGAGGGGCTGTTCGACCGGGCGCGCAAGCGGCGGCTGCCGTTCCTCCCGGGCCGGATCGGGCTGATCACCGGCCGCGCGTCGGCCGCCGAGCGGGACGTGCTGACCAACGCCCGGCGGCGCTGGCCCGCCGTGGAGTTCCGGACGGTGAACGTCGCCGTGCAGGGCCCGTCCGCCGTGCCGCAGATCATCGACGCGCTCAAGGTGCTGGACGCCGACCCGAGCATCGACGTGATCATCATCGCCCGGGGCGGTGGCGGCATCGAGGACCTGCTGCCCTTCTCCGACGAGGCGCTCTGCCGGGCCGTCTTCGGCTGCCGTACGCCGGTGGTCAGCGCGATCGGCCACGAGACGGACACGCCGCTCATCGACTACGTCGCCGACCTGCGCGCCTCCACCCCGACCGACGCGGCCAAGCGCGTGGTCCCCGACCTCACCGAGGAGGTACGCCTCATCGGCCAGGCCCGGCACCGCCTCCAACGGGCGGTCCACAACCTCGTCGACCGGGAGTCCCACCGTCTCGACAGCCTGCGATCCCGGCCGGTGCTGGCCCGCCCGCAGGTGATGGTGGAGCACCGCGCGACCGAGCTGACCGCGCTGCGCCAACGGGCCGGGCGCTGCCTGGACCACCGGCTCGCCGGCGCCGACGACGACCTGCGGCACACAGTGGCGCGGCTGCGCGCCCTCTCCCCCGCCGCCACCCTCGACCGGGGGTACGCCATCGTGCAGCGCGCCGACGGGCACGTCGTGCGGGCGGCGGCCGAGGTGGGCAAGGGCGACCCGCTGCGGGTACGCCTCGCCGACGGTGAGCTGGCCGCCACCGTCGACGGCTGAGCGGAAGCGCCGACGCGGTGACCCGGACACGGGTGTGCTGAGATGGACGCGATGACTGACGACACGAAGGCCGGGCCGGACGAACGGCTCAGCTACGAGCAGGCCCGCGCCGAACTGGCCTCGGTGGTCGAGCGGCTGGAGGCCGGCGGCACGTCCCTGGAGGAGTCGCTGGCGCTCTGGGAGCGCGGCGAGGCGCTGGCGGTGATCTGCCAACGCTGGCTGGACGGCGCGCGGGCGCGGATCGACGCCGCCCGCCAGGAGCCCACCTCCTGAGCGTCGGGTGGGATGGCCGGAGCCACCCCACCCGCGTACGACGATCAGTTGAACAGGCTGTAGAGCTCGGCCGGCGCCTCGACGACCTGGTCCGCCGGCGGCTTCTGCGCGGCGGTGGCGGCGCCGTAGTCGGAGTACGTCATCTTGATCTCCTGGGCGGTGGTCTGCCCGCCGGCCGGGAGCTGCAACACCAACTCGCTGAGCCGGCCCTGCGGGTCGACCTTCGCGGTGAACGGGACGGTCTTCGCCTGGGTGCCAAGCGCCGCGATGGTGGCGGCGTTCAGCGAGCCGGCCTCGGCTGCCTTGGTGACGTCGATGGTGCCGGCGTACGTGCCGGTGCCGGTGCTGCGGACCTCGGTGATGCCCTGGGTCAGCACCGCGCTGCCGGCCGGGTCGACCTTCTCGAAGTCGAAGCCGAGGTTCTTGTTGCCCTTGATGCGGGCCTGGTCGAGGTGCTGGTACTTGCCGAGGTTGAGCTGCTTGATGGCCGGCAGGCTGTTGGCGGTGGGGCCGGTCAGCTCCAGCTTGACCCAGCTGTCCGGCTTGGCGTGGATGACGTCAAGCTTCATGGCGAGGTCGGAGGAGGGGCCGCCGATGGAGAACTTCATCGCGGCGCTCTGGCTCGGCTGGTGCACCTGCCCCTCGGCGGTGGAGCCTGCGCCGGAGAGCGTGAACCGGAAGTTGCCGTTGCTGATCTCCTTGGTGGAGTCGAGCAGCGCCTGCTTGGCATCGCCTGACACCGGTGCACCGCCGGACGCACTGGGCGCGCCGGACGCGCTCACCGTCGGGGACGCGGTCGATCCGGCGGTGCCGGTCGTGCCCGCGCAGGCGGCCAGGGCGGGCGTGAACAGGGCGGCGGCTACCAGGCCGGCACCGAGTCGTCGAACAGTCATACGTGTCTCCCAAGGGGGTCACCCGACGACCTGGTCGGCGCCGGAAACCGGGCGACGCGGCAGCCCGTCGGCCACGTCGCGCGATCCGGGCCGAGCAGCGCGCCCGAATCACTCCCTCTCTGTTCCCTGTCGACGGGGCGGACAATCACCCTTCTGTCCGGTTGCCGTGGCGACCGATGCCGGAAAGTCAGGACCGGGGCGACCTGAGGCCGCCCCGGTCCGCAGTGAAGGCCTACTTGAACAGCTCGTACGTCTCCGCGGGAGCCTCGACGATCTTGTCCGCCGGCGGCTTCTTCGCGCCGGTACCGGCGCCGTAACCCGCGTACGCGATCTTGATCTCGTGCGCGGCGGCGTCGCCGGCGGCCGGCACCGGGATGACCAGCTCGGTGAGGCGGCCCTGCGGGTCCAGCTTGGCCGTGAACGGCAGCGCCTTGGCCTGCGCGCCCAGCGCCTTGACGACATCCTCGTCGAGGGCTACCGAATCGGTGGAGGCGCTGATGTCGATCTTGCCGCTGTAGGTGCCCTCGCCGGTCTTCTGCACCTCGGTAACGCCCTTGACCAGCGTCTCGCTGTCGACCGGGTCGAGCGTCTCCGGGTCGAGCTGGAGATCCTTGACGTCCTTGATCTTGGTCTTGTCCAGGTGCTGGTACTTGCCCTTGTTCTTCGTCCCGCCGGGGATCATGGCGGCTACGGCCCCACCGAGGTCCATCTTCACCCAGCTCTCCGAGTCGATGTAGATCAGATCCATCTCCATCGACACGTCCTCGGAGGCGTCGCCCAGCTTCATGGTGAGCTGCGCGCTGTTGCTCGGCTTGTGCACCAGGCCGCCGCCGGTCATGTCGGCGCCGGTAACGGTGAAGGTGAAGTCGCCCTTGGCCATCTCCTTGGTGGAGGCGAGCAGTGCCTCCTTCGGATCGGCAGGCACGGCCGGGGCGGACGAGCTCGGGGCGGCGGCCGGCTCGGCAGCGTCGGACGAGCACGCGGCCAGGCCGGGGACGAGCAGGGTGGCGGCGAGGAAGCCGAAGCTCCACCGTCGAATATTCACTGAGATCTCACTTCATGAAGATGGACATGGCCCGGCCGCGAGCGCGGACCGGACCGAGCCGAGGGAGCCTAGCGGATACGTCCGTCAGCGAGGGTCCAAAATCGATCAGTGCAGCGCGCCGGCGAGGTCGCGCAGCTCGTTGTCGCGGGCATCGCCGACGACGAGCACCGTGCGGGTCGGCTCCAACAGGACCAGCGCCTGCTGGTTTCCCCGGGCCGTATAGCGCTGCCAGGTGCGCCCGCCCAGCTCCGTCGGGCCCTGTGGCTGGCTCTGGTCGGTCAGCTCGGCCGGCAGCAACCGCTCCGCTGGCACGTTGCTCTGCAGCAGTTGAACGCCCCGTCCCTCCGGCGTGAGGTAACCGATCCGGAGGTTCGCCCCGCCATCGACGGTCTGGTAGCGGGCGCTGACCGTACGCCAGCCGGAGCCGAGCCCCTGCGGCTCGCTCACCGGGAAGGTGTTCGCCGACCGCGCCTGCTCGATCGCCGGGGCCGCGTCGACAGTCGTGGCCTGATCGCCGCCGAGGAAGCCCCGGTAGAACGCCAGCAGCAGCGCGATCGGGATCAGCAGCACCAGCAGCGAGATCGCCATGTCCTTCGGCGACCGCTCGGCCTTGGGCGCCGCGGCCGCCACCCGCGGCGGCGGCGCGGGCCGCTCACCGGTGGCCGGAGTCGGCTCACCGGCGACACGGGCCGGCTCGCCGGCTGCCGGGATCGTCGGGCCCGTCGCGGTGGGCTCGGCGCCGGCGGGGAGGTCGGCCGGCGGCTGCCCGTCGGGCGGCGTGCGGTCGGCGGGTACGCGGTCGGCAGGCTGTGCGGGTTCCACCCTGCCATCTTCGCAGCTTCCCGACCGGCGGTATCCGGCCCATCACCGCCCCGCACCGACGCCCGTTCGGCCATCGTGTGAGGATCAGCGACAAAGCCGGCAGCGGGGCGCTCCGCCGCCGGCCGTCCCCGCACCGTCGCGAGGAGGAGCAGCCGTCATGACGAACACCAGGACGCGGATCCCACAGGATCTCGACCGTAACCTGGCCCTCGACCTGGTCCGGGTCACCGAGGCCGCGGCGATGGCCGCCGGCCGCTGGGTCGGCCGGGGCGACAAGGAGGGTGGCGACGGCGCCGCCGTCGACGCCATGCGCAAGCTGATCAACTCGATCCAGATGCGTGGCATCGTCGTGATCGGCGAGGGCGAGAAGGACAACGCCCCGATGCTCTTCAACGGTGAGCACGTCGGCGACGGCACCGGCCCGGAGGTGGACGTCGCGGTCGACCCGGTCGACGGCACCACCCTGATGAGCAAGGGCATGCCGAACGCGGTGGCGGTGCTCGCCGTCTCCGAGCGAGGCGCGATGTTCGACCCGAGCGCGGTCTTCTACATGGAGAAGCTCGCCGTCGGTCCCGCGTACGCCGACGTGATCGACATCAACGCCGGAGTGGCCGAGAACCTGCGCCGGATCGCCAAGGTCAAGGGCACCGACGTGTCCGAGGTGACGGTCTGCGTGCTGGACCGCAGCCGCCACGACGACCTGGTCACCCAGATCCGCCGGACCGGGGCGGGCATCCGGTTCATCTCCGACGGCGACATCGCCGGCACCATCGCGGCGGCCCGCGGCGAGTCGGACGTCGACGTGCTGATGGGCATCGGCGGCACGCCCGAGGGCATCATCTCGGCCTGCGCGCTGAAGTGCATGGGCGGGGCGATGCAGGCCAAGCTCTGGCCGCGCGACGACGAGGAGCGGGAGAAGGCGCTCGCCGCCGGGCACGACCTGGACCGGGTGCTCGGCACCGACGACCTGGTCACCGGGGACAACTGCTTCTTCGTGGCGACCGGGGTCACCTCGGGGGACCTGCTGCGCGGGGTGCGGTACCGGGCCGGCGGCGCGTACACCCAGTCGATCGTGATGCGCTCGAAGAGCGGCACCATCCGGGTGATCGACTCGTACCACCGGTTGGAGAAGCTGGCTCTCTACTCCGCTGTCGACTTCGACGGTCGTCCGCTGGCCGAGCAGGAGTGAGCGGCACCGACACGGCGACCCCGCAGACGCTGTCGGCCACCCGCCGGATCCTGGGTGTCGCGCTGGCGTCGGTCTCCGGGGTCGCGGTGGCGGTGCAGTCTCGGATCAACGGCGAGCTGGGCGTACGCCTGGCCGACGGGTTCGCCGCCGCGGTGGTCTCGTTCGGCGTGGGTCTGGTGGTGCTGCTGGTGCTGGTGCCCGCCACCCCCGGCGGGCGACGGGGGCTGACCGCGCTACGTCGCGCCCTCGCGGCCGGCGCGCTCCGGCCCTGGCAGTGCCTGGGCGGCATGTGCGGCGCGTTCCTGGTGGCCTCCCAGGGCCTCACCATCGGCACGTTGGGCGTGGCGGTCTTCACCGTGGCCGTGGTCGCCGGCCAGTCCGGCAGCAGCCTCGCCGTGGACCGGGCCGGCATCGGTCCGACCGGCCGGCAGCCGGTGACCCGACAACGGCTGGCCGGCGCGGTCCTCACCGTGCTCGCGGTCGGCCTGGCCGTCGGTGATCGACTCGGCGCTCCGGGCACGCTGGCGCTGGCCCTGCTGCCACTTGTCGCCGGGGTGGGCACGGCCTGGCAACAGGCGGTCAACGGACGGGTCCGGGGGGCGGCAGACAGCGCGTTGACCGCCACGCTCGTCAACTTCGCCGTCGGCACGGTCACCCTGCTCGTGGCGTTCGCCATCGACCTCGCGGTACGGGGTTGGCCGACCGGCCACCTGCCGAGCGAGCCGTGGCTCTATCTGGGCGGACCGATCGGCATCGTGTTCATCGCGATCGCCGCCGCGATCGTACGGTTCACAGGTGTGCTGCTGCTCGGCCTGGCCACCATCGCCGGCCAGATCGTGGGGGCGGTCCTACTGGACCTGGTGCTGCCCACGGCGGCCTCCCACCCCGGCGTGAACACCCTGCTCGGGGCGGCGCTGACCATGGTGGCCGTACTGATCGCCGCGCTCGCGCCACCCGCCCGCCGCTGACCGGCGCACGCTCAGCGCGGTGGCGGCTGCTGCGGGTAGGGCGGCTCGGGCAGCGTCGGTGGGCCCGGAGGGTAGAACCCGTACGGATAGAGCGGGCGGGGCGCATGCCGGCGGGCGTACGCGCGAGCCGGATCGACCAACCGGGAGATCCGGATCGCCTGCAGGACGCCCGGCACGGTGCCCAACAGGGCGAGCGCCACAGCGAACCGGGTCCGCAACGGCATGCCGTAGAGCCAGCCGATCAGCGGCACCGCGGTCAGCAGAACGGTGAGCGCGAAACCGCCCAGCGCCCAACCGCCCCACCTGGTGGTCGCACCCTGGTAGCGGGCACCGATGAACAGCACGACCGCCGTGACGGCGCCCAAGGGCATGACGATCATCAGGAGCACCGGCACGGTGGCGAAGTCGTCGTCACGGCGCCAGAGCAACACCAGCGGGCCGGCGGCGAACAGCATCGAGACCCCACCGGCGAGCCCCCACCAGGGCCCGCCGCCACTGCGGCGGACCGCCAGATGAGCGGCGAACACGAGGACTGTGACGCCGAGGGAGAAGGCGAGCACGACGGCGAGCAGCAGGTCCGTCTGGCGTTCGCCGGGGCTGCCGCCGTCGACCCGTGGTGGCTCGTCCCAGTCGATGGCGGAGTTGCCCTGTTCGAAGAGGAACCCGGCACGCCGCCACCCACCGTCGGGCAGCCGGCGCAGGAAGCCGTCCCGCCCGTTGGCGACAAGCACCTCGTGGCCACCGCCTGCGGTGCTGTAGACGATCAGGTCGCGGGACGCGAAGTGCTGGCCGACGTTGCCCGGGTTCGGGGATCTGCGGGCCAGCTCCTCCCGTCGCGCGTCCGACACCTCCCAGGCCGCCTGCCAGGTCGCACCGTCGTCGTCGCTCTGCTCCACCCGCAGATGACCGGTGACCACCCGGTAGCAGCGCCGAGGGTTGTCGGGCACGCATGCCTGCCGTTGCCCGGGACCCTGCTGCGCGAGGCGCGACCCCTCGGTCTCGGTGGCGGGTCGCCAGGTGGTCGCGGCGTCGCCACTGATCGCCCACTCTCCGTCGGACGGCTCGGTCGGCCAGGAGGTGTAGCCGGAGCCGACCGAGATCGCGGGCTGACCGTCGAGCATCGTGGTGCCCAGCGCGTAGGGGTAGTAGACCGCGCTGGTGGCCGCCACCCCCAACACCGCCGGCGGGAGCACCACAAGCAGCCGGACCAGCCGAGCGGTCCGGTGACGCACCGGCCGCGTCCGGGCCCGTGTCCAACTCCACCAGGCCAGACCGAGCGCCGGCAGCGTGAGGAGGTCGGTCCAATCGGCCCGGACCAGCGACGGCCCCGCCAGCGCGGTCCAGGCCGAGGAGGCCAGCTCGGCGGCGTACCCGCTGGATTTGACGGCCGCGAACCCGGCGCCCACCGCGACCAGGCCGACCAGCGCGGCGGCGCGGGTGGGCAGCCGCGGCACCAGCAGCGTCAGCAGCACCGCGACCAGCGGTGGGGCGAGCACCAGGCCCGTGACGTCGCTCAGCTTGCCGGTCAGCGGGCCGGGAAAGGCCGGCTTCAGCACGTGGTCGTTGACCAGCAGCACGGCCAGGGCGAGCAGGGTGACGGGATGACAGAGCCAGGACAACGTCACGGGTGCGCCGTCGTGCGTCTTCTCCGACCCCGTCATTCCCTCAGGATCGGCCGGGCGTGTCTCGGTCCGGACACGCATCGGTGTGTGTCCGATACCGACTGTCAACCGGCGTCGGAGGAGTGTCCGGGGAACAGGTGGGCGTCGGGGTCGATGGCCACCGCCGCGTTGTTGACAGCGGTCGCGGCCTCGCCGAAGCCGGTGGCGATGAGCCGGACCTTGCCCGGGTACTCGGTGATGTCGCCGGCCGCGAAGACCCGGGGCAGGTTCGTGGCCATGGCGCTGTCCACCAGGATGTGCCGGCGGTCCAGCCGGAGACCCCACTCGGCGAGCGGGCCCAGGTCGGCGGTGAAGCCGAGGGCGGCGACCACCGTGTCCACCGGCAGTGTCTCGGCCGCGCCGCCGCGCACGGTCACCTCGGCGGCGGTCACCGTGGCGTCCCCGAGCAGGCGGGTGACCTCGGCGTTGACCACCACCCGCACCGGCAGCGACAGCACCCGGGCGACGGTCGAGGCGTGCGCCCGGAACTTCTCCCGCCGGTGCACCAGGGTCACCGAGCGGGCCAGCGGTTGCAGGGCCAGCGCCCAGTCGAAGGCGGAGTCACCGCCGCCGACGATGAGCACGTCCCGGTCGGCCAGCTCGGCCGGGTCGGTGACGAAGTAGACGATGCCGTTGCCGGGGGCGCCGTCCGCGCAGGGCAGTGGGCGTGGGCTGAAGCTGCCGAGCCCGCCGGTGACCACTACCGCGCCGCAGCCGAGCTGCTCGCCGCCGGCCAGGCCGAGCACCGGCCGGTCCTCGGTGTACGACAGCTTCTCGGCCCGCGTGCCGAGCAGGTACTGCGGGCCGAACGGCGCGGCCTGGGCGACCAGATTGGCGACCAGGTCGCGGCCCTTCACGGCCGGGAAGCCGGCGACGTCGAGGATGAGCTTCTCCGGGTACATGGCGGTGACCTGGCCGCCCGGTTCCGGAAGCGCGTCGATCACCGCAACCGACAACCCTCGGAATCCGGCGTAGTACGCGGCGAACAGGCCGGCGGGACCGGCCCCGATCACGGCGACATCGACCTCGCGCATGGCGTACCGTCGCTTTCCGCTCACGGATCAACGCGTGCTGATCTCGACCGTAGGCGGGGGGCAGCGGTCGGGCAAGCATGTCCCAGGGGCGCGCCGAGGAGCGGGTCAGGGCAGGCTGAGGGTGGAACCCGAGTAGTCCGTGCCGTCCACGCTCGGTCGCCGCCGACGGAACAGGATCGCCGCCACCACGCCACCGAGCAGGCCGAACAGGTGCCCCTGCCAGGAGATCCGCTCGTCGGTGGGGAGGATGCCGACCAGCTGCCAGCCGTAGAGCAGACCGACCAGCAGGAAGACGGCGAAGTTCCACCAGCTGCGCTCGACGATGCCCCGGGTGAGCAGGATGCCCAGGTAGCCGAAGATGACGCCGCTGGCGCCGACGACCACCGAGTTGGGCGAGCCGGTGAACCAGACCCCGAGCCCGCTGACCAGGATGATGATCAGGGTCGACCAGAGGAACCGGCGGGCACCGGCGGCCAGCACGAAGGTGCCCAGCAGGATCAGCGGGATGCTGTTGCTGTAGAGGTGGTCGAAGCCGTGGTGCAGGAACGGTGAGAAGAAGACCCCGTCCAGGCCGTCGATGCGGTGCGGGATGATGCCGGCGGTCGCGTCCAGGCCGAACGCGAGCCCCTGGTCGACCGCCTCGATGAGGAAGAGGAACGGGACCACCGCGCACATGGCGACGAAGGCCCGGCCGAGCGCGGCGTAGAACGCCTCGGTGCCGAACCGGTAGGGGTCGCCGCTTGGCGGCTGCAGGCTCACCCCCCAACTGCTATCAGCAAAAGGGGCCTACCGCCACTCACGTCCCGCCCGCTCGCCGGTGTACGCGCGACGGCGGGGCGGGTGGATGACCACCCGCCCCGCCGGTCAGCGACGTCAGTAGTTGCCGTTGTTCTGGAAGTTTCTCCAGGCGCCACAGGGCGTGTCGTAACGGCCCTTGATGTAGCCCAGCCCCCACTTGATCTGGGTGGCCGGGTTCGTCCGCCAGTCGTCCGCGACCGAGCCCATCTTGCTGCCGGGCAGCGACTGCGGGATGCCGTACGCGCCGGAGGAGGAGTTGCTGGCCTTGTGGTTCCAGCCGCTCTCCTTGTTCCAGAGCTTGTCCAGGCAGGGGAACTCGGCGATGCCGAAGCCCGCCTCGAGCATCAGCGCGCAGCCGATCTTGCGGTTGCCGCTGTACTCCGCGCAGGACGCCGGGATCGGCCCGTCGTACGGCTTGGCGACCTCCTTGGCAGCGGCCTCGCGCTCGCGCTTGCGCGACGCCGCGGCGGCCTCGGCCCTGCGGGCCCGCTCGGCGGCCTCCTTGGCGACCTGCGCCGCCCGCAGCTTCGCCTGGTATTCGGCGGCCCGCTGCCGCGCGAACGCGATCTGGTGGCTGGCCTGGCGCTCGCGCTGGTAGGCGAAGTCGATCCGCTCGACCTCGACGCTAGCCTGCTCGGTCAGGCCCTGTTGCTGGGTTTCCCGATCTTCGCCCAGGTAGAAACCACCGGCAACGCCCACGGAGAGCAGCGCGACAGCGGCCGTACGGGCGCCCAACCGGCTCCACAGCCGACTCACGAAGTGTCCCTTCGTCGGGGGCATGGACACGGCGCGGCGCAGGCCAGGTGGCCCTCAGCCGTGCCGTGAGCGCCCCGACCGGTGAGCCGGTCGCGCCGACGCACCGACCGTCACCGATGCCGCCCAGATCTCGGACGAACGATCACCAACGATGCCTGTGGTGCGTGGGCGCTCGTGGGACACGATCGCGCACAGTGAGGCTGATGGGAAACCAACCGGCAGGTTTGTGATTTGCACCACATCGATAAGGTGGACGAAAACCTACGAAAGCCCCGTTACAGCGGGATGTCCTCCAGAAGGTCGGTCACCATCGCGGCGATCGGCGACCGCTCCGACCGGCTGAGCGTGACGTGGGCGAAGAGAGGATGGCCCTTCAACGCCTCGATCACCGCCGTCACGCCGTCGTGCCGACCGACCCGCAGATTGTCCCGCTGGGCGACGTCGTGGGTGAGCACCACCCGGGAGCCCTGCCCGATCCGGGAGAGCACGGTCAGCAGCACGCCGCGCTCCAGAGACTGGGCCTCGTCCACGATCACGAAGGCGTCGTGCAGGCTGCGCCCCCGGATGTGGGTCAGCGGCAGCACCTCGAGGATGCCGCGCGAGGTGACCTCCTCCAGGACGTTCTCGTGCACCACCGCGCCGAGCGTGTCGAAGACCGCCTGCGCCCACGGCGACATCTTCTCCGACTCGGACCCGGGCAGATAGCCCAGCTCCTGACCGCCGACGGCGTACAGGGGGCGGAAGACGATCACCTTCTTGTGCCGGCGACGCTCCATCACCGCCTCCAGGCCGGCGCAGAGCGCCAACGCCGACTTGCCGGTGCCGGCCCGCCCACCCAGCGAGACGATCCCGATCGTCTCGTCGAGCAGCAGGTCGAGGGCGACCCGCTGCTCGGCCGAGCGGCCGTGCAGACCGAACGCCTCCCGGTCGCCCCGGACCAGCCGGACGGACTTGTCCGGCAGCACCCGGCCCAGCGCGGAGCCGCGACCCGAGTGCAGCACCAGGCCGGTGTGGCAGGACAGACCCGCCGCCTCGTCGAGGTCGAGCGTGTCGCCGGCGTACAGCGCGGAGATCTGCTCCTCGCTCAGATCCAGCTCGGACATGCCCGTCCAGGTGGGGTCACCGGCCTGGCCGTGCCGGTACTCGTCGGCACGCAGACCCACCGAGGCGGCCTTGACCCGCAGCGGCATGTCCTTGCTGACAAGCGTGACGTCCCGGCCCTCGGCGGCGAGGTTGAGCGCCACGGAGAGGATCCGGGCGTCGTTGCTCTCGGTGCGGAACCCGGGAGGCAGCACCCCGTCGTCGGTGTGGTTCAGCTCGACCCGCAGCGTGCCGCCCACGTCGTTGGCGGGCACCGGCGTGTCCAGTCGACCGTGCTGGATCCGCAGCTCGTCGAGCATCCGCAGCGACTGCCGGGCGAACCAGCCCAGCTCCGGATGGTGCCGCTTGCCCTCCAACTCGGTGATGACCACCAGCGGCAGCACCACCTCGTGCTCGGCGAAGCGGTGGAACGCCGCCGGGTCGGACAACAGCACTGACGTGTCCAGAACGAACGCCTGGCCTGCTGGTCGCGGCTCCTTGGGGTCGGCCGGCGCGGTTGCCGCAGTACGGCGGCTCCGGGGGGCACGGCGGGTCGTGGCAGTCGCGGCCGGGTTCTGGTCGGCACCGGCGGTGGTACGGCGAGTCGTCACAGGCCTGCTCCGACGGATGGGCACCCGGCCACCCGTGTTCCGCCTCGTCCGGTGCCCGGGGACACGGGGTCGGATGCGGAACCCCGTGTGCGAGGTCGCAGATCCGGGCGGGCCGGCTGGCTCGGGAGAACCCCGTGCCATGCCTAGACGCTAGCGGCGGCGGACCGTCCCGGCTAGGGGCGATCGTGGATCTCCGGGAACGGCCGCGTGAACACCGCCCGGTCGGATGACCCGGCAGATCGTCGCCACGGCCGATCCCGCGCCCGGATAGGACGACACCGGCGACCGCAACCCGCGGAGCCGGCGGCGCGGCGAGCCGGCCGGGATGCATGCCCCCTGCGCGCATCCCGGCCGGCCGGGGCCACCGTCACCGGTCTGACGAGGCCCCGCCGGTGCGTGTCCGCCGCGGACGACGCACCGCGTTTCTCCGCGCCGGTCGGCGGGACCGCCCGCAGCGGCCCGCCGGCCGGCTCAGCCGGTCCGTCGAACGAGCGTGCCGGTCGGGTGCCGCCCGGTGATCGGGGCGGCCGGCGCGGTGAACGACGAGCCGGTGTACGTGGTGCCGGGGCGGGCCACCGTGCCGGTGGAGCGGACGACCCCCGCCGAGGAGACCGACAGGGCGGAGGCGATCGCCGCCTGGGCGTCGCGTCGACGCCGGTTCCAGGCGCCCCGGTCACCGTCGAAGTAGCCCTGCCGATAGCCGAAGCGGTAGCCGATGCGGTAGCTGAGCTGCCCGTGCAGGCGACCGGCCGCGTAGCTGGTGGCACCCAGCACCAGGACGAGGAAGACCACGAGGAACGGGCTCATCGGGCGGCCCCGGCCCGACCCGGATACCGGATCATCGTTCCTCCGGCTCGACAGTGGTGGGGTCGGCGGTGGGATCAGCGACCAGCAGCCGGTCCAGGTCGTCGGTGCTGACCTCCTCGACCAGCTCGACGCTGATCCGGCAGCCGTCCAGCACGACCTCGGCCACGGAGGACCGGCGGATCTCCCCGCCGGCGTCGTAGACACGGACGCTCAACTCGGGGCAGCCGAGATGGGTACGCCAGGCGTTCCACTCGGTGCGGTCGCCCACGCTCAGCGACAGGTATCGGCAGCCTCGGGCGAGGTAGAGGCGCCAGGGGGCGCTCAGCCCCGCGGCCACTCCCTCGGCGATCAGCCCGAAGGCCTGGGCTCGGGTGGCGAGCTCGGTCACCACACCCCCTCGGCACCGGGGGCGTGACGCATGTGAGCACCAATCGTCTCATGCACGTGACACACCGTAGATTGTCCCATGAGCGTGACAGTATCAGCTTTTCGTCCGCTTACATCCGCCACTACGGGCATCTATTCTGCCCGGGTGACACCCCTCCAGAGCGGCACTGGATCGTTTACCGCAAATCCGAGAGTGCCGTCCCGTCCGCGTGACAGCAGCGCGCCTGGGCATACACCCGCGCCCGGCTGGCCGTACCGTCACGGGGTGACCGAGACGGCCAATGCGCGAAAAATCGCCTTCGCCACCTTCGTCCGGCGCGCCCTCGACGAGGCGCGAGCGACGCGGGCCTGGAGCGGCACCGAGGTGTCCCGGCGCACCGGCGTCTCGCGGCAGACCATCAACCGGTGGGTCCGCGGGGACTGGGCCAGCGACCCCGAGGCCGAACGCGTCGTCGCCTTCTGCGAGGGTCTGGGCCTGAATCCCGCCGCCGCCTTCGCCGCGCTCGGCTGGGACCGCACCGCGAGCGGCCCCCGCGCCGGCCAACCGGCCCCGCCGATGGACCCGGACGTGGAGGCTCTGCTGCGCCGCCTGGTCGACCCGAACGTGTCGGACGCGGAGAAGTTCCACATCCGGGAAACCATTAGATACCTCGCATATCGCCCAACGTTGCCGGTCGATGTCCGAAATAGAGGCAATCAGGCAGGGTAGTTCCTCAAATGGCGAAAGAACGCCTGGTCAGGTTCATTCGTTTCGCTCCGGGGCCACAACGGGCACGCTAGCGTCCCTACTCGTACTGCTTGGGCTCGTCATCGGCGGGGGGACGGGACAAGGCCGAACCCAGCCCTGCGGGACATAAGGAGGGGTCTGTCCATGACCCTGAAGTGGTGGGCAGTCGTGGTCGCCACGGTGTCGATGACACTGTGGGCGACCGGCAACGTGGTGACCCTCGCGGTCAACGGTGGGCAGCTGCCGCTGCTCGTCAACCTTCTCGCGCTGACCAGCGCCGGTACGGCGGTCATCCTGGCCGTCGTCGCCGAGCTGCACGAGCGACTCGACGACCGGATCAGCGCCCTCACCGAGTTCCTGGTGGCACGGCTCAACGAGATCGAGACCCACACCGGGGACCGCAACACCGGCTTCGTGGAGGGCTACCTGCTCAGCCACGGTCAGGACGCGGCTGTGGTGCCATTCGGACGCCGCGGACGAGGAGCCGCCGAACGCTGACACGCGCCGCCGAGCGGTGGTGCTCGGCCAGGAATGAGCCCTCAACGCCGGGGTACGCTGACGCGCGTGCCGCCGTTGAATCTGGGCAACCACCAGCCGAGAACCCCGTTGAACGCCGACCAGGCATGGCAGGTCACTGCCGGCCGGGCGGGCGGAACCGTGCTCTTCTTCGACTTCGACGGCACACTCGCGCCCGTCGACGACGACCCGACGGCGGTGCGCCCCGCGCCGAACGCCCTGGCCGCGATCGAGGCGCTGGCTCCGGTGGTGCAGCGAATCGCGATCGTCTCCGCGCGGCCCGTGGAGTTCCTCCGGGATCGCCTCGGCGAGCTGAGCGGCGTCGACCTCTACGGTCTCTACGGGCTGGAGCACAGCCACTCCGGTGGGGAGACCGTCACCGAGCCCACCGCCCTGCCGTGGGTGCCCACCATGGCCGAGCTGGCCGACCTGGCCCGGGCGGAGCTGCCACCGGGCACGCTCGTCGAGTACAAGCGGCTCTCGGTCGCGCTGCACTGGCGTACCGCGCCGCAGCTCGGCGGGACCGTGCAGCAGTGGGGGCAGGCGCAGGCCGACCGGCTGGGGCTGCGGGTGCAGGCCGGCCGGATGGTGCTGGAGCTCAAGCCGCCCGTCGACCGGGACAAGGGAATGGTGATCGGCGAGGTGGTCCAGGGCGCCACCGGCGCCTGGTACTTCGGCGACGACGTGTCCGACATCAAGGCGTTCGCCGCGCTGCGCGCCCGCGCCGAGGCCGATCCGGACTTCTTCGGCGTCTGCGTGGCAGTCGCCAACCCGGAGACCGGTCAGGAGGTGGCCAACGCCGCCGACCTGACCATCGAGTCCCCGGCCGCACTGGGTGACTTCCTCACCCGGGCCCTGACCCGGCTGCCCTGACCCCGCCTGGCTCCCGCCCCGGCGGGGCTCACGCCCCGTAGCGGCGCTGACGTGTCGCGTACGAGCGCAATGCGCGCAGGAAGTCGATGTGCCGGAAATCCGGCCAGTTGAGCTCGCAGAAGTAGAACTCCGAGTGCGCGGACTGCCAGAGCATGAAACCGGACAGCCGCTGCTCCCCGCTGGTGCGGATGACCAGGTCGGGGTCGGGCTGGCCGCGGGTGTAGAGGTGCTCGGCGATGTGCTCGACGTCCAGCACCTCGGCCAGCTCCTCGATGGTGCCGCCGGAGGCGGCGTGCTCCAGCAGCAGCGAACGGACCGCGTCGGTGATCTCCCGCCGGCCGCCGTAGCCGACGGCGATGTTGACCTCGGCGCCGCCGCTGCGGTCCCGGGTGCGCTCCTCGGCGCCCTTGAGCGCCGCCGCCGTCTGCGCGGGCAGCAGGTCCAGTGCGCCGACGATGCGCAGCCGCCAGGGGTTGCCCTCCTCGGCCAGCTCCACCACCAGGTCCTCGATGATCTGCAGCAGCGGATCCAGCTCGCTGGCCGGGCGGCGCAGATTGTCGGTGGCCAGCAGGTAGAGGGTCACGTGGCCGATGCCGGCCTGGTCACACCAGCCGAGGACGTGCTTGATCTTCGCCGCGCCGACCCGGTGCCCGTCGTTGGGGTCGACGTAGCCCATCTCCCTCGCCCACCGGCGGTTTCCGTCGCACATCACCCCGACGTGTCGGGGCACCGGCTTGCCCGCGAGCTTCGCCGTGAGCCGGCGCTCGTACACGGAGTAGATAAGGTTCCGCAGCGTCATCACCTAGCAGCGTAGCGACCCGCCGGCAGGATCACCCCTTCGGAGGGCGATCCCCGCCGGACAGTTCGATTCCGATCATGCCCAGCGTGCGGGCCGTGAGCCGCCCGTCGCCGAGCCCCAGCTCGACCACATCGTCGAAGACGCGGTCGTCTCGGCGGGCCGCCCGGACGGCCGCGTCGACCACTCGCCGCCGTCGCGCCAGCCACGCGGCCACCGAGCTGTGCCGCAGGTGGGTGCCGAGACGACGACGCAGACCCACGGCGTAGCGACGTGCGGCCGCCTCGGGCGTACGGGCCGCCGCGGCCCCGGCCAGCGCACCGGAGAGCAGCGCGTAGAAGATGCCCTCCCCGGTGAACGGGTTGATCAGCGACAGGGCGTCGCCGGCCAGCAGGGTGCGGTCCCGACCCGGCGCCGGGCGGTGCGTGGACAGCGGCAGGTGGTGGGCACGCAGCGCGGTCACCGTCGACAGGTCGGTGCCGGGCAGCAACGCGGCCAGCCGATCCAGCAGGTACGCCCGGCTCAGCGGCTCGCCGCGCAGGACCTCCCCGTACCCGACGTTCGCCCGCCCGTCGCCGATCGGGAACGACCAGGCGTACGCCGGCCAGCGCGCCTTCGACGTGACGATGAGCTGCTCGGGCGGGCCGGGCAGCGCCGGAGCGTACCCCCGGATGGCAAGCGCCAGGTGCCGGTCGGGGTTCACCTCGTGGCCGAGGGCGCGGCGCACCACCGACCCGGCGCCGTCCGCGCCCACCACCACCCGCCCGGACAGCTCCCCGTCGAGCACCACCCGGTCGGCGCGCGGCTGGACCCGGCGGACGTTGTGCCGCCGCAACTGCGCCCCGGCGGCCACCGCCGCCGCCACCAGCCGTGCGTCGAAGACCTCCCGAGGCACTGTGTACGCGGGCCGGGGCAGCGCCCGAGCGACCGCCTGGCCGCCCGGCGACACCATCCGCAGCGCGGGCAGCGGAGCGTACCCGGCGACCGCCTCGGCGACGCCCAGCTCGGCGAGCACGTCCACCGAGTGCGCCGCGATCCCGTCGCCGCACGCCTTGTCCCGGGGGAAGTCGGCCCGGTCCAGCAGCAGCACGCTGGCGCCCGCCCGGCGGGCCGTGAGCGCGGCAGCCGCCCCGGCCGGTCCCGCTCCCACCACTACCACGTCGAACTCGTCGCTCACGGCGCGCCTCCCTCCGTTCGGTGGGCGGCCCGCTCCTGCCCCGCCCGGCGGTCCGCCCGCGTCGCCGACGTCGACCGCTGTGACCGACGCCATCCGCCATCCTGCCCCCTGCCGGCGCTGCCGGACCGATGTCGCACGGCCGAGCCGCGCCGAAGCGCGACCTGCGCGGGGGCCGGAGGACCGGGGAGCGCCTGTCGAGCTGCCCCACAACCGGGGCACCGGCGCGGACGGGCACAGCTTTCGCGGGGGGAGGTCGACGCCGGATCTGGAGAGAGCGAACGGTGGTTTCCCGCGCGGCGGAAGCCGCCCCACGACTGGGGCAGCTCTACAGCATCCGCGAAGGGCCCGACCCACTCGCCTCAGGGCACGGGCGGACGCCCTGCGCGACCCTCAGACCGGGGCGGCTGCGTCCGGGGCGCGGGCCGCGCGGCGCAGGCCGTAGAGGGCCAGGCCGGCGGCGGCGACCAGCGGCGCACCGTCGCGCACCAGGCCGTCCAGGCCCAGCAGCCACCAGCACAGCGGCAGGTCCACGGCGAGGACGGCGAGCGTGACGACGACCAGCAGGCCACGCGCCCAGTGCTTGCCGCGCATCAGGAACGCGGTGCAGAACAGCACCGCGTAGCTGGCCGCGATGCCCGCGCCGAACCAGAACAGCACGGCAGGTACGGCGGACAGACGATCGTCCAGGATGGCGCCTGTCGCCACCAGGGCCGGCACCAGCATCAGCGGGCTGTAGGTGAACGCGGCCACCCGACTGGTCAGCAGCCAACCGCTGGCGTGCGGTCGGCGCGGCGGGGTCTCCCGCCAGGAGATGCCGGCCTTGTCGATGACCAGCCGGGGTCGGTGCCGGACGAGATGCCCGGCGAGCGCCGACGAGCGGTAGAGCAGCCAGACCACAGTCACACAGAGCGCGGTCAGGACGGCGAAGCCGAGCAGTCCGGGCAGCGGCGGCACCCCCTGCCGGGGCACGATCAGCCGGCCGACGGCGAAGATCGTGGTGACCGCGAGGATCAACCCGAACGGGCGGGCCACCGTGCGGCCCCGGCGGACGTGCCCGATCAGCAGCAGGAAACCGAACGAGCGCAGCATCGCCCAGCCGGTGCGAACGGCCAGTCCGAAACCCTGCTCCGGGGCGTACCACCAGTTGAGGAGCTCGACCACGACGGTGGCCGCCGCCGTCGTCGCGAGCAGGAAGGTGAGCACCCGGACGGCGGACGGCCGCCGGACCTCGGTCTCGGCGGCCGTCCTCATGGGATCCGTTGTTGCCCGCGGTGGGCGCTCTTCACACCTGGCGCGTCGGTGCGGCGTCCAGGCGGGCGCGCAGCGCGTCCAACTCGGCCCAGAGCACGCCGGGCAGCTTGTCACCGAACTTCTCGAACCACTCGGTGATCATCGGCAGTTCGTTGCGCCACTCGTCCGGGTCGACCTTCAGCGCGATCCGCACGTCCTCCGGGGTCATGTCCAGGCCCTCGACGTCCAGCGAGTCGGGCGTCGGCACCATGCCCACCGGGGTCTCGACCGCGTCGGCCGTGCCCTCGATCCGCTCGACGACCCACTTGAGCACCCGGGAGTTCTCCCCGAAGCCCGGCCACAGGAACGAGCCGTCCGGGTCCTTACGGAACCAGTTCACGTAGTAGATCTTCGGCAGCTTGGCCTCGTCGCCGTCGGTGCCCTTGCCCATCTCGATCCAGTGCCGGAAGTAGTCACCCGCGTGGTAGCCGATGAACGGCAGCATCGCCATCGGGTCGCGGCGGACCACGCCCACCGCACCGGACGCGGCGGCGGTGGTCTCCGAGGAGAGCGTCGCGCCCATGTAGACGCCGTGCACCCAGTCGCGAGCCTCGGTGACCAGCGGGATGGTGTCCTTGCGGCGACCACCGAAGAGGATCGCGTCGATCGGCACGCCGTTCGGGTCGAAGTACTCGTCGGCGAGGATCGGGCACTGGGTGATCGGGGTGCAGAACCGGCTGTTCGCGTGCGAGGAGAGGCCGTCGCTCTCCGGCGTCCAGTCGTTGCCCTTCCAGTCGATCAGGTGCGCCGGGGGCTCGCCCATGCCCTCCCACCAGACGTCACCGTCGTCGGTGAGGCCGACGTTCGTGAAGACGGAGTTGCCCCGGTCCAGCGTCCGCATGGCGTTGGCGTTGGTCTTCCAGTCGGTGCCGGGCGCCACGCCGAAGAGGCCGTACTCCGGGTTGACCGCGTAGAGCCGGCCGTCCGGGCCGAACCGCATCCAGGCGATGTCGTCGCCGATCGTCTCGACCTTCCAGCCCGGGATGGTCGGCTCCACCATCGCCAGGTTGGTCTTGCCGCAGGCGGACGGGAAGGCGCCGGCGATGTGGTGGACCTTGCCCTCCGGCGAGGTGATCTTGAGGATGAGCATGTGCTCGGCGAGCCAGCCCTCGTCCCGGCCCATCACGCTGGCGATCCGCAGCGAGTAGCACTTCTTGCCGAGCAGCGAGTTGCCGCCGTACCCGGACCCGTACGACCAGATCTCCCGGGTCTCCGGGAAGTGCGAGATGTACTTGGTCTCGTTGCACGGCCACGCCACGTCCTGCTGGCCCGGGGCGAGCGGGGCGCCGATCGAGTGCAGCGCGTGCACGAAGTCGGCGTCGTCGCCCATCGCCTCGAGGACGCGCGTGCCCATCCGGGTCATGATGCGCATCGAGGCGACCACGTACGGGCTGTCGGTGATCTCGACACCGAACATGGGGCTCGCGGCCTCGACCGGGCCCATCACGAACGGGATGACGTACATGGTGCGACCGCGCATCGAACCGCGGTACAGCTCGGTCATCGTCCGCTTCATCTCGGCCGGCGCCATCCAGTTGTTGGTGGGGCCGGCGTCCGCCTCGTCGACGGAGCAGATGTAGGTGCGCTCCTCGACCCGGGCGACATCCGTCGGGTCGGTGCGCGCGTAGAACGAGTTCGGCTTCTTCTCCGGGTTCAGCCGGATGAGGGTGCCGGCCTCGACCAGCTCATCGGTGAGGCGACGCCACTCCTCGTCCGACCCGTCCACCCACACGACCCGGTCGGGGGTGGTCAGTTCCGCGACCTCACGGACCCAGGCAAGCAGTTTCGGATGGGACGTCGGGGCCTGATCGATACCCCGCACTACAGCCGGAGCAACCATGACACATCTCCTTGTGGTCGACGCTGACCGATCTATGGGATGCACGAGTCTCAGCGACGCCGCGCGCCGCCTTCGTGGAAACCTGGGATTGGCCTCAGCGTAAACCGGGCAGCCTTCCTAGACAGTGGGACGGGTTGTGAAGAACTGCACAAGATACGGCCACGCTGCGGCATCACGATCTGATACCCGCTTTCCTGCGCAGTTTCACGCAAATCTTGTTGTGCACCCCGGTCGACGCGCGTTCCGGTCGGACCGTCAACCCCCCGGCCGACCGGTGCGGGGATTCCCGTTCCGAGGCGCATCAGTCCTCCCCTGTGGTTACGCTGCGTTCAACTGCGGTGTACTGGACGAAAGGGCCGGCACGAGCGACGATGTCCGGTCGCCGTTGCTACCCCGCCGACTGGCCGAGAGCCGGTAGGCTCGCCCCGTGGCCGCCACGATGACCGGGGAGCAACCGGGTCCCCGGCAGACCCGCCCGGGTCTGATCCGCGGACTCTTCGACCGTTTCGGTCACCTCGTGCGCGAGCTGAGCAAGTTCGCCACCGTGGGCGGGATCGCCTTCCTCATCGACTTCGCGCTCTTCAACTACCTGACGACCGCGCGGGGCATGGAACAGGTCACCGCGAAGACGATCTCGACAGTGATCGCGGCGACCTTCGCCTTCATCGGCAACCGGTTCTGGACCTGGCGGCACCGCCAGCGCAGCAACCCCGCGCGGGAGTACGCGCTCTTCTTCTTCTTCAACGCCGTCGGCCTCGGCATCGCGGTGGCCTGCCTCGCGATCAGCCGCTACGGGCTCGGCAGCATCTGGCCGGCCGTGTTCCAGACGCAGCTCGCCGACAACATCGCCAGCTTCATCGTCGGCACGGGCCTCGGGACGCTGTTCCGATTCTGGTCCTACCGGCGGTTCGTCTTTGTCGAAGCGGGAACTCCGATCGTTCCGCAGGTGGAGCACGACCGGGATCACGGGGCGTGACCTGCCGCCCACCTCGTCCGGCCGGTGATCGCCGGCTTCACCGACTGCCCTAAGGTGTTTCGCATGCGTCTTGTCCGTCTGCTACCTGAGCGCTGGCAGAAGTTCATCCACGAGGCGCTCAAATTCGGCATCGTCGGCGGCGTCAACACCGTCATCAATTACGCGGTGTTCAATGCCCTTGCACTTACCGTTTTCGTGAACGGTCAGTTGAAGGCGAACGTGATCGCGACACTCGTCGCAACGATCACGTCGTACCTGATGAATCGTCATTGGACGTACCGGGATCGTCCGAAATCGGCGCTTCGTCGGGAATACCTCCTATTCTTCCTTTTCAACGGGGCCGGACTGCTCATCGAACTGGGCGCCGTGGCCGCGGCAAAGTACGGGCTCGGCGTGCACGGCCTGCTGGCGCTGAACGTGGCGAAGACCGCAGGCGTCCTGCTGGGCACGCTGTTCCGGTTCTGGTCGTACCGGACCTTCGTCTTCCAACCCGTCTCGCCGGCCGAGGACAAGACGAAGGCCGAGCCGACCTGGCACGACATCCCGCGCGACGAGTGGGACACCCTCGCCGAGATGGACCCGGTCGCCGAGCTGGCCGAATCCGTCTCCGAGCTGGAAGAGGCGCAGTCCGGTGACCGACCCGACCCGACCGGCGCCGCTCCCACGCAGCAACGGCCCACACCGATGACCGCCGGCCTCCACGCCGACCTGGACGCGGAACTCGCCGCGGAGCTGCACGCCGGCACCCGTCGCGCGCCCCGCCGGTGACGCCTCCCGCCACCCGCTCCGGCACCGGAGCGCCCGCCGAGCTGTTCTTCGAGGATCTCGTCCCGGGGCTCACCGTCGACCTCGGGACGGTGACCGTCGACGGCGACGAGATGCTGGCCTTCGCCCGTCGCTTCGACCCGCAGTGGTATCACCTCGACCCGCAGCTGGCCGAGGCCAGTAGGCACGGCGGCGTGATCGCCAGCGGCTTCTACACGGTCAGCCTGTTCATGCGGGCGTACGTCGATCACCTGCTGTCGCGCGCGGCGGCGGACGCCTCCCCCGGTCTGGAGGAGTTGCGGTGGCTCGCCCCGGTACGCGCCGGTGACCGCCTCGCCGTCCGGGTGGACGTGATGGGTGCCCGCCCGTCGGCCGCCCGCCCCGGGCTCGGCACCGTCATCCTCACCGGCACCATGCTCCGCCTCGGCCCGGACAACCGTCCCGAGCAGGAGGTGCTGCGGACCCGCTTTCGTGGCTGGTTCGCGCTCCGGCCAATCGAGACGAATCCCGACGCCACACCGGCCGAGGGCGACCCACCAGCAGAGGGCGGCCCACCGGAAGGCGGACCGCCCGAGACCAGTTCGTCGGAGAGCGGCCCCGCCGGAACCGGACCGTCGGAGAGCGGCCCCGCCGAGAGCGGGCCGTCGGAGAGCGGCCCCGCCGAGAGCGGGCCGCCCGGGGCCGGGGCGCAGCCCACGGTGCCCGAGGCCACGGTGCCCGAGGCCGAACAGCGCGCCTGACCGTCCCGCCCGGCGCTCGGGCCGGGACGGTCAGTGCTGATCGCGATCAGCTAGTCGTGTCGCGCAGCGGCTTGCCCTCGCGCATGTCGGCGAGGATGTCGCGCATCTCCCCGTCGCCGAGCGAGTGCTTGTCGTGCTGCGCCTCGACCAGCTCGTAGAGGGTGGTCTGCACCCGGCTGACACCCGGCACGTCGGCCAGCACCGACTGACCGCGCTCGCCTGCGGACTCGATCGTGAGGGTGCCGCAGCCGAGCAGCCGCTCGAAGAAGTGCTGGTTCATCGAGTGGTCGTTGATCCGGGTGAGCGGAAGGTCCCGCCGGTCCCGCGAGAAGACACCCTGCTGCAACAGCACGCGCTCGTTGGTGAACAGGTAGTGGGTGGTACGCCAGACCAGGAACGGCCACAGACCGAGCCAGAGGACCGCGATCAGGCCGATCACTCCGATCACGGCCAGCGCGATCGAACCACCGCTGCTCTCGGGCAGCAGGAGCACGCCGACCACCACCGCGGCGATGGCCAGCACCAGCACCGCGATCGGCCGGATCAGCGCCTTCCAGTGCGGGTGCAGGTGCAGCACGACGTGCTCGTCCTTCGTGAGCACGTCTTCGGGAAACGCCACGACAACCTCCAACGCCAGTTACTCGACGCGCCGACCGTAAACCCCCCGAGCCCGCCCCGACATCCGCCACGCGGCCCCACCCGCTGTCCGTGATCTTGCACTTGTGCGGCGTCAGCGCAGATGCAGGACGTCGCCGGCGGCCAGGGCACGCTTACCCGTAGCGGTGGTGACCAGGAGTTGGCCGTCGGAGTCCACACCGGTGGCGGTGCCGGTCAGGTCGTCGCCGCCGGGAAGCAGGACACGCACCTCGCGGCCGACAGTCGCGCAGGCCGCCAGGTAGGCCTCGCGCAGGCCACTGGCCACGGCGTCCCCGCCGGCGGAACGCCAGCGGTCGTACCACTCGGCGAGGGCCCGCAGCAGGGCACGCAGCAGTGGGTCCCGGTCGGTGGCCGCCGCACCGGCCAGTTGCAGCGAGGTGGCGGGCAGCCCGGTCGGGTTGACCGGCAACTCGTCGGCGCGCAGGGTCACGTTGAGCCCGATGCCGAGGACGATGGCCGGCGGTTGTGCCGGAGAGCGGCCGGGCACCGCCTCGGCCAGCACGCCGGCGCACTTGGCGTCGCCGATGAGCAGGTCGTTGGGCCACTTGAGGGTGGCCTCCAACTCGGCCAACCGGGCGACCGCCTCGACCAGCGCGACACCGGCGAGCAGGGGCAACCAGCCGTACCCGGTGGGGGGCACCGCCGGCCAGTCGCGGTCCGGCGCGGCCTCGCCGGGCCGGAGCAGGACGCTTGTGGTGATTCCCGCCCGCGGCGGTGACTGCCACACCCGACCGCGCCGGCCACGGCCGGCGGCCTGCCGCTCGGCCACCACGACCAGGCCCTCCGGTTCACCGGCCGCGGCGGCCTCGGCCACGTCCGCGTTTGTCGAGCCGGTCTCGGCGTACAGCTCCAGGCGGGCCCACGGCCCGTTCGGCGCGACAAGCGCGCGCCGCAGCCGGGCCGCCGACAGCGGCGGTCGGTCGAGATCGGTGTACGGGGAGCCCGGCATCCTGTCAGCCTACGGCGGTGATCGTGGGAGGCACTGAGGCGTACTGCACAGACGCGCCGACCTGAACCATCGTTATATTCCCTGGGTGACTACCGAGACCGGGACCAACATCCACAGCACCGCGGGCAAGCTGGCGGACCTGGAGCGCCGGGTCGACGAGGCGGTGCACGCCGGGTCGGCGCGGGCGGTCGAGAAGCAGCACGCGCGGGGCAAGAAGACCGCTCGCGAGCGGATCGAGATGCTGCTCGACGAGGGCTCCTTCGTCGAGCTGGACGAGCTGGCCCGGCACCGGTCCACGGCCTTCGGGCTGGAGCGCAACCGCCCGTACGGCGACGGCGTGGTGACCGGCTACGGCACTGTCGACGGCCGGCAGGTGTGCGTGTTCGCGCAGGACTTCACGGTCTTCGGTGGCTCACTCGGCGAGGTCTTCGGCGAGAAGATCGTCAAGGTGATGGACCTCGCCATGAAGATCGGCTGCCCGGTGGTCGGTATCAACGACTCCGGCGGCGCGCGCATCCAGGAGGGCGTCGTCTCGCTCGGCCTCTACGGGGAGATCTTCTTCCGCAACGTCCGGGCCTCCGGGGTCATCCCGCAGATCTCGCTGGTGATGGGCCCCTGCGCCGGCGGCGCGGTCTACTCCCCGGCGGTCACCGACTTCACAGTGATGGTCGACCAGACCTCGCACATGTTCATCACCGGCCCCGACGTGATCAAGACGGTGACCGGCGAGGACGTCGGCATGGAGGAACTGGGCGGGGCCCGCACACACAACACGCGCAGCGGCAACGCGCACTACCTCGCCAGCGACGAGGACGACGCGGTCGACTACGTCAAGGCCCTGCTGTCGTACCTGCCGTCGAACAACCTCGACGAGCCTGTCGTCTTCGACGCCCCCGCGGACCTGACGATCACCGACGAGGACCGTGAGCTGGACACGCTCGTCCCGGACTCGGCGAACCAGCCGTACGACATCCACACCGTCATCGAGCACGTCCTCGACGACGGGGAGTTCCTCGAGGTCCAGCCGCTCTACGCGCAGAACATCGTGGTCGGCTACGGCCGGGTGGAGGGCCGGCCGGTCGGTGTGGTGGCCAACCAGCCCATGCACTTCGCCGGCACGCTGGACATCGCCGCCTCCGAGAAGGCGGCCCGGTTCGTGCGCACCTGCGACGCGTTCAACATCCCGGTGCTGACCTTCGTGGACGTGCCCGGCTTCCTGCCCGGCACCGGCCAGGAGTGGGACGGCATCATCCGCCGGGGCGCGAAGCTCATCTACGCGTACGCCGAGGCGACGGTCCCGAAGGTCACCGTGATCACCCGCAAGGCGTACGGCGGGGCGTACGACGTGATGGGTTCCAAGCACCTCGGCGCGGACCTGAACTTCGCCTGGCCGACAGCCCAGATCGCCGTGATGGGCGCACAGGGCGCGGTGAACATCCTCTACCGCTCCGAACTGGCCGGCGCCGAGGACCCGGCCGCGGTCCGGGCCGAGAAGATCGCCGAGTACGAGGACACCCTGGCCAACCCGTACGTGGCGGCCGAACGCGGGTACGTCGACTCGGTGATCCCGCCGCACGAGACGCGCACCCAGATCGTCCGGGCGCTTCGCGTCCTGCGCACCAAGCGCGAGACCCTACCCCCGAAGAAGCACGGCAACATCCCGCTCTGATCTCGCCGGCCCCCAGATCCGCGCAACCTCGGGGAAAGTGCTGCTTCCCGGCGCCGGGAGGCAGCAACATCCCCGATGGTGCGCGGATCACGGAGGGTCAGCAGGGCGAGTGGGCGGCGGGGCACAGTCGCCGGGCGGCCGCGCGGCCCAGCGCTTCGAGGTCCACGTACCCGAGGCTGGATCCGGTGCCGTCGGCCCGGCCCGTGGCGACGCCTGGGCCGGGTACCAGCACCGTGACCAGGTCGCCCACCCGAACAACGACGGATATCTCGGCCGGTACGGCGGACCCCGACGCCCGTCCGTCGCCCGAGCCGGGCGTCGTGCTCGAATCGTGGCGCACGACCATCGACTCGTCGCCCGCGAAGTTGGTCGCCGGCACCGCCCAGGAGTGCACGATCTCAAGCGGCACCGACTCGCGGGACGCGACGGTGACCGTGAGGTCCCGCCACTCACGGCAGGCGTCGAGAACCGTCCTCAGCTGACCGACGAACTGCCTGCCCACCGCCGGGTCGACCCGGTAGACGTCCTGACTGAGCACCGCCGTCACCGGGGTGCGGCCCGCGTCGGCCGGCGACAGCAGGGTCAACGACCGGCTGTAGCGGGAATACGAGTCGACCACCGGCAGGCCCCGCTCGCCGCCGCACCTTCGGAGCAGCGGGTCCAATGGCATGACCTCGCCGAGACCAGCATCGCCGAGCTGGACGCCGCTCTTCACCGGCACGTCGGTGGCCCTCAGCAGGGAGTCCAGTGGGATATCCGCTCGGGGAGGGCTGGCGTCGACCGGCACCCGCGTGGCCACCGTGGGCGGAGGTTCCGGCCGGTCCTTCATGGCGTACGCCGGGCCGGTCATCGCCGCGAGCACCGCGACCGCCGCCAACGCGGCCGTACGACGCCGACGCCTGCGGGCCCTCGCCCGGATCTCCTCCGGCTCCAGCCATGTGACGTCGCGCAGGTCCCGGTGGACCCGTTCGACGAATGCCAGGTCGTCCTCACGCATCGGTGGCCTCCTCCAGGTCAGAGACGGCGAGCAGGCCGGCGAGCGCCGTCCGCCCGCGGGAGAGCCGGGCCTTGACCGTGCCCACCGGGGCGGCGGTCTCCCGCGCCACCTCGGCGACGGGCATGCCCATCAGGTAGTACAGGGCGATGGCGGTGCGCTGCTCCTCGGGCAGTCGGCGCAGCGCGGCCACCACCTCCACCGTGTCGGTGCCCGGCCCGGGAACGGTCTCGGTGACCCCGTGCCGCAGGTACGCGCGGGCGCGACTACGCAGGCTGCGCCAGCGGCTGACCGCGATCCGGCTGGCCACCACCCGCACCCACGCCTCCGGGTCGTCGTACCCGCTGATCGTCGACCAGCGCTGCCAGGCACGGATGTACGCCTCCTGCACCGCGTCCTGGGCCTCGACCCGGTCGCCGGTGAGGGCGTAGACGAAGCCGAGCAGCCGTTGTCGGCTCCCCCGGTAGAACTCGTCGAACCCGTCGACGTCCGGCACCCGCTACCTCCCCGTGTCGGTCGCAGGGAACACGCGCCGGGCGGGGCGGTCGGTTGCCCCGGTCAGGCGATCATCTTCTCCAGCTCGGCGAGCGGGAACGCGCCGGCCGCCATCCGTTCCCGGACCGCCCGGCGTACCGCCCGCTGCACGGCCACGTTTGCCGGTGTCGGTACGCCGTGCAGCCGCCCGAGCAGCGCGACCTCCCCGTTGAGGTGGTCGACCTCGGTCGAGCCGGCACCCCGGGCGAGGCTCTGCCAGGTGGAGCCGCCGGAGCGGTCCGCGCCGTCGACCGGACGCTGCTGGACCCGATCACCGCGTTCGGCCGCCTCCTCCTCCGGGGAGGTGTGCGGGATGCCCGCGGCGGCGAGCGCGGCGAGACCCTCGGCGCGTACCCGCTCGGCCAGCGCGTCCGGGACGTCCCGCCCGAGCAGCGCCTGGAGACCGTTGCCGAGGTTGCTGAGCAGCTTGCCGTACTTCCAGCGCAGCACGTCCTCCCGTACCGGCGCGACGAAGCCGGCGGCGGTCAGGTCGGCGGCGATCGCCCGGTCGGTGTCGTCGGCCCCGCCCGGGTAGCGGCCGAGGTGGAGCATCCCGGGGTGCGGATGCCCGTTGGACACCACCACGCCCGGGTCCAGGTGGGTGGCGGGCAACCAGACGCAGACCGCGTGCACGTCGGCGAAGAGCCGCAGGGCTGCCCGCTCGTTCGCCACCCCGTTCTGCGCGGTCACCAGCGGCAGCCGTTCGCCGGCAGTGCCACCACCGGCGACCGGCGCGTCCACCCACCCCGCCAACGCGGCCTCGGTGTCCTGCGACTTGACGGTGAGCACCAGCACCGTGTCGGCCGGCAGCGGCCTGTCGCCCGGACCGTCCACGGCGGCGAGCCGGGCGGTCACGTCACCGTCGGGCTGTCGCAGCGTCAGGCCACGATCCCGGATCGCGTCCAGGTGCGCGCCGCGCGCCACAAGTGTCACGTCCCGGTCGGCCTCCGCCAGCCGTACGCCGATGGTCCCGCCGACCGCGCCCGCGCCGATGATCACGTATCGCATGACCTCATTGTGCCCGGCGCGGCCGTTGTCGACCCGCGACCGTGCCCGGGCCGCCCGGCCCGGTCGGCGCGCTCAGAGCGTCAGGCCGGCGTCGGTGAGAATCGAGCCGGTGAGGAGAAGCGCGCCGGCGACCAGGGCGGCCAGGTTGACCAGGGCGAAGAGGACCACCCAGAAGAACGCCGGGAACGGGGTCAGCCCGGCGAGCTGGTCGGCGTCGGAGGCGGGCATCCGGCCGCGTGAGCGCAGCCGTTGCAGCTCCACCACCGGTCGCACCCCGCCCAGCAGCAGGAACCACACTCCGGCGTACGCGAAGGCCGCCTGCACCTGCGGCGTGGCGTACCACGAGACGGCGAGCACCACCGCCCCGGTGACCAGCAGCGACACCACGCCGAAGGCATTGCGGATCATGACGAGCATGGCGAGCAGCAGCACCACCGCCACCCAGAGCAGCAGCGTGATCCGGTTGCCGCCGAGCAGCCAGGCGCCGGCCAGCCCGACGAGCGGCGGGGCGACGTAGCCGGCGAGCAGCGTGAGGATCATGCCCGGCCCGGTGGGCCGACCGGCGGAGAGCGTCAGCCCGGAGGTGTCCGAGTGCAGCCTGATGCCGCGCAGCTTGCGGCCGGTGAGCAGGGCGACCAGGGCGTGCCCGCCCTCGTGCGCGATGGTGATGGCGTTACGGGCGATCCGCCACGGCAGCCGGGTGGACACCACCACCAGCGCGACTGCTGCGGTTATCAGCACCAGCAGTGGGGGCGGGTCCGGCTGCGCGCCGAACAGCGTGTCCCACTTCTCGCCCAGCCCGTCGATCGACATCATGGGGCGCGAGCCTACCGGCGGCGTTCCCTGTCGCTCGCGAGGCATCGGCTCGTGACGCAGCAGACTGAGCGGGAACTGAGGTGATGGCAGATGAGACCGGTTCCCTTGGAACACCACATCGGCCCCTGGACCGAGGCCGACTACTTCGCTCTCGGTGAGACGCCGGACCGGATCGAACTACTCGACGGGAGCCTGCTCCTCAGCCCGGTCCCGAGCAAGCGGCATCAGTTGGTGTCTCGCCGCCTGGCCGACCACGTCGAACGTGCCGCAGGCGGCCTCGCGGTCTTCAGAGCGGTAAACGTACGGCTCGGGGTGGATCGGATTGCGATCCCGGACCTGGTCGTCGCGGAGACCGACGACGAGGGCACGGTGGTGGAGGCTACCGAGGTGACGCTTGTCGGTGAGGTCGTCTCGCCCGGCAACGCGGCCGCCGACCGGCTAGTCAAAATGCAGCTCTACGCCATCGCGCGGATCCCCTGGTACCTGCTTGTCGAGCAGGACGGCGACGGTCACTCGCTGCGGCTCTACCGGCTGGACGGCGAGCACTATGTCGAGGACCAGGTGGCCAAGCCCGGCGAGACGCTGACCGTTGTCGAACCCTTCCGCTGGCAGCTCGACCCGGCCATCCTGCGCTGACTGTTCCGGCCCCGGCCACCTGGAGGAATGACGCCCGTCGATGAAACTTTCTTCAACAACTCTTGTGATCTAGGGCAGTTACCTCCAAAGATGGTCGTCAATAGACCGCTTCTCTGGAGGCACTCATGGCCCGTACCGGATCATCGCTTCGTCGCGCGCTCGCGGCCGGCCTCACCGTCCTCGCCACCGCGGCGGCGACACTGGTCGCGACCGCCGGCCCGGCGGCGGCAGCCACCACGCCCGGCGTCGACGTCTCCCACTACCAGGGCACCATCAACTGGACGAGCGTCCGCAACGCGGGCATCCAGTTCGCCTTCATCAAGGCGACCGAGGGCACAAGCGTCAAGGACTCCGCCTTCAACGCGAACTACGTCAACTCGTACAACGCCGGGGTCATCCGCGGCGCGTACCACTTCGCCCGGCCCAACATCTCCGCCGGCTCGACCCAGGCCAACTACCTGGCGTCCAACGGCGGTGCCTGGTCGGCCGACAGCCGCACCCTCCCGGCGGCGCTGGACATCGAGGCCAACCCGTACAGCGGGGGTTACTGCTACGGGTTGAGCACCACCGGGATGCGCAACTGGGTGCAGGACTTCCTGAACACCTACCGCTCCCGCACCGGCCGGTACGCGGTCATCTACACCACGACGAGCTGGTGGAACCAGTGCACCGGCAGCTGGACCGGCCCGTGGGCCAACCACCCACTCTGGCTGGCCCGCTGGTCGAGCACGCCTGGCGCCCTGCCCGCCGGCGCGTCGGTGTACAGCTTCTGGCAGTACACGAGCAGCGGCGCCGTCTCGGGAATCAGCGGCAATGTGGACCGCAACTACTGGAACGGCGACCGCACCCGGCTGATCGCGTTGGCCAACAACACCTGATCGGGCGGTTGGCGGCAGCGGGATCGACGGTCACCACAACGGTCGACAATCGGTCCGGCTGCCGCCACGCCACCGCGTACGGGTCAGGCCCGCCGTCGGCTCATCGCCGGCACCATCACCGGAACATCCTCGCGGACCAGCGCGTCCCGCCGGCTGAGCCGCCGGACGCCCACCGCGCCAACGGTGACGGCAACGACGCCCAACAGCGCGACGAGTACCGGAAGCCCAACGCTGATCAGCAGCAGTGCCACATCGCCCAGTGCGACGAGCATCCACAGTGCCAGCCGGGGCCGGGCGTTCCTGTATCGGTGTCCCATGTCGCACCTCCCTCCGTCGTCGGAGATCAGATACCCCGAACGACGCAAGAACATGCGAATGGATCTCGCGGCGGCGCTCAGTTCTTGCGGTCGGGCACGAAGCCCTTGACGACCTGGTCGAAGTTGGCGAGGTTGGCCTGCCAGTCCTTCTCCGTGATCTCCCACCGGATGGCGAAACCCCGGTTGGTGGCGGTTACGAAGCCCCTGTTGCGCACATGGATGCGGGTGTTGTCCCGGGTCTCCAACCACTCCCAGTCGGCGCAGGTCCGGTACCAGTCGCAGGCCTTGATGCTGCCCACCAACTGGTAGTTGGTGACCAGATCCCGACGGTCCCGTTCCTTGCTCTTCCAGTCGGCGACCGCGTCCTTCTTCGGGGTGGAGGTCCACTGGACCAGCATTTTGCCGGGCCCGTTGGGCTGGTTGAAGATGAAGGTGTCCTTGCTGGTCTGACCGCCGCTCCAGCCGGGTGGAAGCGGAATGGAGAAGGTCGCCCCCCTGTGCAGCTTCCAGCCGGCCGGCAGCGCGTTCGGGTCGGCCGACGGCGTGGCCGAGGGCGTCGCACTCGGTGCGCCCGTGCTGGGTGAGGCCGCCGGAGCCGAGGACTGTGCCGGGGTCGACGACGCGGCCGCCCCGGTCGTCGGGGCGACCTGCGGCGTCTCGTTGTCGTCGCCCTTGGTCAGCATCGGCACGATCACCACGAGGCCGATCAGCAGCAGGGCCACCAGGGCCCCGATCAGCACGTTGCGGCGGGTGTTGTTCGGCTTCGTACCGTCGAAGGCCGGCACCGCCGCGCGCCCGGCCGGACCCACCGGGGGCATCACCGACGTGGGAGTCGAGGGTTTGCGCTGCTCCGGTGCCACCGGCGGGCCGTCGACGGCCGTGGGCTCGTCGTCGTCGGCTTGGGTCGTACCGTCATCGGGTTTGTCGTCGGCGGCCGCCACCGTCGCGGTCGACTCGGCCTCGGACGGGCGGTCGATCGTCGCGGTCGGCTCGGCCGGCACCGCCGCCGTCGGCTCGGCGTCAGCCGGCACGACCTCCGTCGGCGTGGCGTCGACAGCGGGCGTCGCGGCGGCGGCAACCGGCGGCGGGGTACGCGGCGCGGGCGGCGACACCGGGCGGGCGGCGCTCTCCTCGGCGGGGCGCGGCGCCGGCACGAGCGGCGGTCGCGGCTCGCGCGGACCGTTCGGCCCCGGCCGGCGTACGCCGTCGAGCAGCGAGATGCCGCGCGCCCGCTTGCCCCCGGCGCGGCGCAGCAGCCGCTCGGCCACCTCGGCGGTGATCCGCTCCTTCGGGTCCTTCTGGAGCAGCCCGTTCAGCACCGGCTTGAGCGGGCCGGCGTTCTTCGGCGGCGGCATCGGCTCGGTAGCCAGCGCGGCCAGCGTGGCGATCGCGGACGGCCGCGCGTACGGCGACTTGCCCTCGACCGCCGCGTAGAGCGTCGCGCCCAGCGACCACAGGTCGGCCTCCGGACCGGCGGTGCCCTCCCGAGCCCGCTCCGGCGAGATGTACGCGGGCGAACCAAGCACCATCCCGGTGCGTGTGACATTCGGATCGCCCGGGATCGTGGCGAGACCGAAATCGGTCAACACCACGCGCCCGTCGTCGCCCAGCAGCACGTTGCCCGGCTTGACGTCGCGGTGCATGACGCCGGCCTTGTGCGCCGCGTTGAGAGCACCCAGCACGCCGAGGCCGATCTCGATGGTCTGGGCCACCGACACCGGCCCGTCCTCGGCAAGGGTGTCCTGCAACGACTTCGACGCCACGTACTCCATGACGATCCACGGATCGCCGTCGGTGCGGAGCACGTCGAAGATGCGGACCACGTTTATGTGGTTGAGCCGGGCGATGGCTCGCGCCTCGCGCAGCGAACGCTCCCGCATCTCGCGGCGTTCCTCGTCGGTGAGGCCGGGCGGCGGCACCAACTCCTTGATGGCGACGTCCCGGTGCAACACCTCGTCGCGCGCCTTCCACACCCGACCCATGCCACCCTGGCCGAGCGGCGACAGAAGCCGGTATCGGTCAGCGACAAGTTGGGGAAGCGCGTTCGACATCGGTGAGACGGTACCCGGACCCGCCGACGCTCACACCGCCGGCACGCCACTGTGCGCCTCGGACGACTTCGGGCCGCGTACGCTGGCGGCATGTCTGCCGAAGAGCCCCTGTTCCGGGTCGTTCGCGGCGTGCCCACCGCCGAGGAGTTGGCCGCTCTGGTCGGTGCGCTCATCGTGCGATCCCGCCGGGCCGCCGCTCCCGCCGCGGCGAGCACGTCCGCGTGGGCCCGCAGCGCCCGGCCGGCCGGGCGCGACACCTGGCGCGCCTCCGGCCTTCCCCGCTGACCGACCCGCCGGGCGGGGGCTGCCAGAGTGGCGTCCAACCGTTAACCTCACTCAGGGAAACGGTGTCGTGACGGATAGGGAGGATCGATGATCCCCGAAGAGGACCAGCCGGCCCCCTGGCTACGCGGCTACGGCGGCATCGAGGCCGACATCCGCCAGCTCCGCGAGTTCGCCGACCGGCTCGCCGCCGAGGTCGAGAGCAACTACGCGCCCCACCTGTCGTACATCGCCGATGACATGTCCGCGCAGGTGCCCAACCCCTGCGACGCGTTCATCGAGCTGGTCACCTTCCTGCACGCCCACCACGAGACGCAGCAGGCCACCACCGACATGGTGTACGCCGTCCGGGGCGCCACCGGCCACCTCGCCGCCGCCGCCGACCGGGTAGCCACCCAGTACGCCGACAGCGACGCCTTCTCCGCCGCCCGCGCCGTCGACGTCCAACGGGCCCTCGCCGACCCGGGAGCCGTCCTGCCCGGCGGCCGGACGCCGATGCTGACCGACCCCACCGGCCCCGAGAGCCAGAGGCCGGTGGTCCTGCCATGATCGAACGGGGCAACGGCCGCACCGGCGACCAGACCAACTGGCATCTGATGGACGTCAACAGCATGTGGGCGTGCCTCCAGGACCACGACACCACCAACCACTGGAAACAGGTAGCCGGCTGGCGCAAGGTCTGCGACCTGGCCCAGATCCACCTCGGTCGACTTCAGGAGTACCGGCGCGGCCTTGCCGAAGCGTGGCCCCCGGAAACCAGCGCCGCCTCCGGCACGTACCTCGCCCAACTCGACGACCTGATCATCAAGGTGCGACACACCCACGACGCCGCCGCCGCCAACTACGCCGCCCTGTCCGCCGCCACCCAGGCCATCGGCAGCACCCGCGCCGAGCTTCGCAAAATCCACGAGGAGTACGCGACCAAACTCCACCAGAAGCAGGCGTACGACGCCACAGCCGCCGACCCGAAAGCGATCATGGGCAACCGGGTCGTCGAGTCACCGGTGACGGACGGCGATCTGGAACGGCTGAATGTTCAGGCGCGGTCCATGATGTTCAACCTCAGCGGCGAACTCCAACAAGCCCAAGCCACCCTCCAAAAACCCCCGGCAATGCCGAGAACGCCGAGGCAGCCGGAAGACCCCGATGCGTACGGCGGAGTGGTAGCGCCCGTCATACCGCCTATCACACCGGTGTCCTTGCCCGCCCCAACCAACACCTCACCGACTACGCAATCGAGACATCCGATTACACCCTCACCTTCATCGGTGCCGCCAATCGGCCCGGTATTGGGTAGCGCTCCAGCTACCAACCTCCCAACATCCAGCATAACGCCGTCTGGCATTCAGACACCGGGAACAACCGGGTCACTTAGCCCCGTTGGCCCTGGAACAACACCCGCGCCACCCCTAATATCAGGCGGCATGGGGCCATCAACAGAATTGCGCAGGGGACCGTCCGGTGCCCCAGGCAGGCCGACCAGCGGAGGTGCGGACACAAATGTCACCCGCCCTGCCATCCCCATCCGCCCCACCCCCTCCACCGGGGGCCTTATCGGAGGGGTTCCCGGCTTAATCCCCGGCTCATCCGTCGATAAATCTGCCCCGATCCGACGGGTAAATCCGGTCGGCGGGGTCATCGGTGGAGGCGCCGCCGGGACTTCCCCGACAGGCGCGGCAGGTAGCCGGCCAAGTGGGGCGCGCAATCTCGTTGGAAGCCCTACTCTTTCAATCGGCGGGGCCCCGGGAGCGCACGGAAGCACCAGCCGACCGAGGGATCGGCACGATGGGCAACAGGATTTGCACCGCTGGGATCCGGATCATCCATGGGAAACGGAACGCGGTGTCGCACCGGTGGTCCTTCCCCCTGAGGAGGAAGGACCAATCGATCCTGGACCAGCTATCGGCTTCAACAGGTGATCAGGCCATTCCGATCCGGCATTCTTCGGCTCATTCTAGTCGCGACACTGCTGCCTGCCGGTTCGTTGACCACACCGCAAGATGCAGACCTTATACGAGCCGATCAGTGGCACCTGCGTTTTCTACGCGCCTCCGATGCGCATTTGATAAGTCAGGGTTCCGGGGTAGTCGTGGCGGTACCAGACACTGGGGTTGACCCTCATCCCGATCTACGAGATAACCTCTTGAAAGGCACTGACGTAATCTCCGGAGGAACCGGTGACGGGCGTCAAGATCGGGACAGCCACGGAACGTCTATGGCGGGCCTAATAGCTTGCCACGGCAAGAACAAAGATCAAGGTGCACTCGGAATCGCGCCGAAGGCGAAGATCTTACCAATCCTCGACACCCCGGCCGGCGGCAATGGCGATCCTGATGCATTAGCGGCTGGGATCGAGTTTGCCATCGCAAACAGCGCAGACGTCATAAGCATCTCGGCTGCCGCAGGTGCGAGTATACGACTTCAGCGAGCATTGAGGGCCGCCGAGGATGCCGACATTGTCGTTGTAGCCGCGGCGGGTAACTGGCCGCCTGATACCGGCGTGCGTTTTCCAGCGACCGAAGAAGGCGTGATTGCTGTTGGTGGCGTTGATCGGGACGGACAGCATGCCGCCGTTTCGGTGACTGGCCCAGAGATCGACGTGGTCGCGCCAGCGGTTGATATCTACAGCACTAGCTACGGCGGAAAATATTCGAAGGGCACCGGCACTTCGAGCGCCACGGCGATTGTGGCTGGGGCGGCGGCGTTGATCAGGTCGAAGTACCCCTACCTGCCGGCGCAGGAGGTGGCGCACCGGCTCACGGCCACGGCCATCGACAAGGGTCCGCCTGGTCGGGACGACGAGTACGGGTACGGCGTGATCGATCTTGTCGCGGCGCTGACGGCGGACGTACCCCCGTTGGGGTTTGAGTCGGTCAGCGCTCCGGCCGGCACTGGCCCGACCGCGACGGACGCTCGGCCTGAAGCGAGCGATGATGGCGCTCAAGTCCGCGGCTTTGCCACCCTCGCCGCGATCGCGGCCATTGGCGCCGGATGGGCGCTCGTGGCCCGCCGCCGTCGGCGTAGCGATGATCCGCCACCCAGAATCAGTCGCTGATCGGGCCGACGGGCCTTGATCGACTCGGGTTTCTTGATATCGGGGTGTCCGGGCGAGCGGGACACCGCGATTTCCAGGAAGTCGAGTGGATCACGGTGGGGAGAGTGGGCTGATCAGCTCCATGTCGGCGATATGGGGCTTTCGTTGGTGATTGATGGGCCGATATCGGCGATGTGGAGTGGATCAAGGGCATGGCGTCGCGCTGGATCAAGGGCATGGCGTCGCGCGGGCAGGAGGAGCGCGCGAGGCGGCCGGGTGGAACCGTGTGGTGGGTGGTGAGCCGGTAACGTCGGGCGGGTGTCTGACTCTCTGCCGCTCCGCCTCGTGCTCGCCTCGGCCAGCCCCGCTCGTCGCAAGTCTCTTCAGGCCGCTGGCATCGAGCCTGACGTGCTGGTCAGCGGGGTGGACGAATCCGTGGTCGTGGCCGATCGGGCCGAGGATCTGTGCCTGGAACTGGCTCGGCTCAAGGCCCAGGCAGTGCTGGCCCGGCTGAGTCCGGCCGCCACGGCGAACGGGCCAGCCACCACCTCCTCCGCGACCACCAACAGCACCGGCATCGCAGGCACCAGCACGGCAGGCACCAGCACCAGCACCAGCACCAGCACCAGCACCAACACCAACACCGACAGCGGGACCGGGCAGCGGACGCTGATCATCGGCTGCGACTCGGTGCTCGCGTTCGACGGGGAGATCCTCGGCAAACCGGCGGATCCGGCGGACGCCACCCGGCGCTGGCTGCGGATGCGGGGCCGCAGTGGCGTCCTGCACAGTGGGCACTGCCTGATCGACGGTGCCACCGGGCGGCGCGCGGAGGCGGTTGCCTCGACGACAGTCCACTTTGCGGACATCAGCGACGACGAGATCGCCGCGTACGTTGCCACCGGCGAGCCGCTGGCGGTGGCCGGCGCGTTCACGATCGATGGGTTGGGCGGGCCGTTCGTGGAACGGATCGAGGGTGACCCGGGGACTGTCGTCGGGCTGTCGATGCCGCTGCTGCGGCGACTCCTCGCCGAACTGGGTCTGCAGATCACCGACCTGTGGACAACTGTCGCGCCTGGCGGTCAATCGGTCGAGCCGCTCGGTAACGTCCGTTCATGACCACCAAGTCGATCCCGCTCACCGACGAGTTGCATGCCTACCTGGTCGCGCACGGCGCCCCACCGGACGAGATCATTCGGGATCTGGCCGAGGAGACCCGGTCGGTGCTGCCTGAGCACGCCACCATGCAGGTGGCGCCGGAGCAGGCCGCGTTCCTGACGTTCCTGACCCGGCTGCTGAACGTACGGCAGGCCGTCGAGGTGGGCACGTTCACCGGGTTGTCGGCGCTGGCCATCGCCCGGGGGTTGCCCGAGGGCGGGCGGCTGACCTGCTTCGACATCTCCGAGGAGTTCACCGGCATCGCCAGGCGGTACTGGGCCCGTGCGGGCGTGCAGGATCGCATCGACCTGCGCATCGGCCCGGCCGGCGAGACGCTGCGGGAGTTGCCGCACGAGCGTCACCTGGACTTCGCGTTCATCGACGCGGACAAGACCGGGTACCCGGTCTACTGGGCCGAGCTGGTGCCCCGGATGCGACCGGGCGGGGTGATCGCCGTCGACAACGTGCTGCGCGGCGGACGGGTGCTCGCCCCGCGGGACGCGAACGACCGGGCGATCGCCGCCTTCAACGACGAGGTGCTCGCCGACGTGCGGGTCGACCCGGTGATGCTGCCGATCGCCGACGGGCTCACCCTCGCCCGCGTGCACTGACCGTCGCGACCACCCCGCACCGCCCAGCATCGCGCGGCACCACCCAGCATCGCGCGGCACCGCGCAGCACCGCCCGGCACCGCGCAGCACCGCCCGGCACCGCGCAGCACCGAAAGGCCGCGCGGAACGCCGCGCACCACGGAGCGAGCGCCGACAGCCGGACAGCATGGAATCGGGGTGCCCCGGACGAGGGGCACCCCGATGTTCAAAGACGTCAGCGGACGCTGCGGGCGAACTGGCGGGCGGCCCAGAAGACCCCCAGCGCGGCGAGGACCGCGGTGATGCTGAGGCCCTGCCAGACCTTGTCGCTGCCCAGGTCGCCGGCGAAGAGCGCGCGGGTGCCGTCGACCGCCCAGGAGAACGGATTCCAGTCGGCGATGCCCTGCAACCAGCCCGGTGCGAAGGTCAGCGGGAGCAGGATGCCGGAGAGCAGCAGCACCGGCTGCGCCACGGTGTTCATCAGTGGGGCGAGGGCGTCCTCGCTCTTGACCTTGAGTGCGACGCCGTACGAGACGGCCGAGGTCATGAGCGCGATGAGGGCGAGCATGAGGTACGCGAGCAGCAGGTCACCGATGAACACCCGCAGGTCGAACAGGAGCGCCAGCAGGGTGATGATGACCGCCTGCACGATGAGCGAGACCACGTCGCGCAACGAGCGGCCGAGCAGTAGCGCGAGCCGGCTGATCGGGGTGACGCGGGAGCGTTCGATCACACCGGCACGCAGTTCGGCGATCAGGCCGAAGCCCTGGAACAGGCCGCCGAAGATGGCCAGCAGCACCAGCAGACCCGGTACGAAGATCTTGTAGGCGGCGGCCTGGGTGGGCGCGTTCAGGGCGGGCTTGAGCAGCGGGGCGAAGAGCAGCAGGTACATCACCGGCTGGAACACGCCGACGAAGACCCAGACCGGGTTGCGCAGCAGGAGCTGGATCTGCCGCTGGAAGATCAGCCACGTGTCACGGGCGAATTTCATGAGTCGTCTCTCCGGTGGTCAGGACTCGCGCAGCGAGCGGCCGGTCTTGGTGAGGAAGACGTCGTCCAGGCTGGGGCGGTGCAGCTCGATCGAGCGCAGCTCCAGCCCGGCGTGGTCGAGTCGGCGCAGCACCTGGGGAATGGCGGTGGCGCCCTCGTCGACGTAGAGGCGCAGGCCGCCCTCGTCGGCGGTCTCCAGCTTGTTGACGTACGGCTCGCCGTCGAGCGCCTGGGCGGCCTGCGGGGTGGCGGCCAGATCGAGACCGACGAGCACGACGTCGCCGGAGATCTCCCGCTTGAGCTCGGCCGGGGTGCCCTCGGCGACGACCTCGCCGTTGTCCATGATCGCGATCCGGTCGCAGAGCGCGTCGGCCTCGTCGAGGTAGTGCGTGGTGATGAAGACGGTCATGCCGTCGCTGCGCAGTCGCCGGATCTCGTCCCACATGTGGGCGCGGCTCTGCGGGTCGAGGCCTGTGGTCGGCTCGTCCAGGAAGACGATCTTCGGCTCGTGGATGATGCCGAGCGCGATCTCGACGCGCCGGCGCTGACCGCCGGAGTAGGTCTTGCACTTGCGGTCGGCGTACTCGGTGAGCTGGAAGGCGTCCAGCGCGCGAGCCGCGCGTTGCTGCGCGTCGGCCTTGCCGATGCCGTACATGCGGGCGTGCAGGACCAGCTCCTCGCGGGCGGTGGACTCGTCCCACGTACTGCCGCCCTGCGGGACGTACCCGATGCGACGCCGCACCTCCGCCGGATCCTTGCGGAGGTCGGCCCCGGCGATGGTGGCCTCGCCGCCGTCCGGCTCGATAAGCGTGGCGAGCATCCGCAGCGTGGTGGTCTTGCCGGCGCCGTTGGGGCCGAGGAAGCCGAAGATCTCGCCCTCGGCGACCTGGAGGTTGACGCCCCGCACGGCGTCAACCGTCTTCGTCTCTCGACCCGCGCGGGAGCGGAACGACTTCCGCAGCCCCCTGGTCTCGATCATTTCTGCTCCTGGTCGGTCGGGCCGGCGGTGCCGGCCGTCGAGTGGGACGACGCCGGACGGCGCACTCCCCCGCTGTGCCGCCAGCAGGCTAACGCGATATAACTCTTTTAGTCAACGTTGATTATTCCGCCGCGCTCGGCCTGGTGGCCTCAGGGCCGTCCTTCCACCCCGACCAGCCCTCGACGTTCTCCAGCTCAGCAGGTAGGTACGACACTCCGGAGTCGATCCGCTCCGCGATCCGCTCGCACCACCCCATCTCCGCCTCGGCCCGCACCGCCCACAGCTCGAACATCCAACCCACGTGCACCGGCTTGCGGTTACGCACCCAGTCCGACTCGAGGGATGCACGCATCGACTCGACGCCGGCCCGCAGCAGATTGGCACGGTTACGCAGGGCCGCGGCGGCCTCGGCCCGCGGCATGGCCGGCAGAAAGGAGAAGGCCACCGCGAACGGGTCGGACGGTTCGCTGAGGTTCCACCAGAAGTTGCGCAGCAGCGTCTCGAACTCGTCCTCGCCCTTGGTGGTCACCTCGTAGGTGGTCCGGGCCGGACGGGCACCGACCTGCTCGGTGGCGACGGCGCGGAGCAGCCCCTCCTCGGTGAGCTTGCGCAACGCGTGGTAGATCGAGCCGGGCTGCACGTTCGCCCACTTGTCGGCGCTCCAGCTCAACAGCTCGCGGCGCACGTCGTACCCGTGCACGGGCTGCATCCACCGCACCAGGCCGAGAATCATCATCCGAGTCGCAGACACCCAGCAAGCGTAATAGGCAAGTTTGACTAAACTCAGTGCCCCATCCCACACTGAGCGATCGTTAGGGCCACCACACGTGGCCGATACACTCCCCGTCAGTAACCTGCCGGGAGGAGCCACGAAGGTGCGCAAGGTACTCATCGCCAACCGCGGCGAGATCGCCGTCCGGGTCATCCGCGCCTGCCGTGACGCCGGCCTGGGCAGCGTCGCCGTGTACGCGGACTCCGACCGGGACGCCCTGCACGCGACGCTCGCGGACGAGGCGTACGCGCTCGGCGGGGACAGCGCGACCGAGACGTACCTGCGCATCGACAAGCTGCTCGACGTCGCCTCCCGGGCCGGCGCCGACGCCGTACACCCGGGGTATGGCTTCCTCAGCGAGAACGCCGACTTCGCCCAGGCGGTCATCGACGCCGGGCTGACCTGGATCGGCCCCACCCCGCAGGCGATCCGCGACCTGGGCGACAAGGTGACCGCCCGGCACATCGCCCAGCGCGCCGGCGCCCCGCTTGTCCCCGGCACCCCGGACCCGGTGGGCAGCCCGGACGAGGTGATGGCGTTCGCCGTCGACCACGGGCTGCCGGTCGCCATCAAGGCCGCGTTCGGCGGTGGCGGGCGCGGCCTCAAGGTCGCCCGGACCATGGAGGAGATCCCCCAGCTCTTCGAGTCGGCCACCCGCGAGGCGGTCGCGGCGTTCGGCCGGGGCGAGTGCTTCGTCGAGCGCTACCTGGACCAGCCCCGGCACGTCGAGGCGCAGGTCCTCGCCGACCAGCACGGCAACGTGATCGTGGTGGGCACCCGGGACTGCTCCCTGCAGCGCCGGCACCAGAAGCTCGTGGAGGAGGCGCCCGCGCCGTTCCTCACCGACGCCCAGCGTGCCCAGATCCACGACAGTGCCAAGGCGATCTGCCGGGAGGCCGGCTACCACGGCGCCGGCACGGTGGAGTACCTGGTCGGCAAGGACGGCACGATCTCCTTCCTGGAGGTCAACACCCGGCTCCAGGTCGAGCACCCGGTCACCGAGGAGACCGCCGGCATCGACCTGGTCCGCGAGCAGTTCCGGATCGCCGACGGCGACAAGCTGCGGATCACCGAGGACCCGACGCCGCGCGGGCACGCCATCGAGTTCCGCATCAACGGCGAGGACCCGGGCCGCAACTTCCTGCCCGCGCCGGGCACCGTCACCACGTTGCGCCTGCCCAGCGGCCCGGGCGTCCGGGTGGACACCGGCATCTCGGCCGGCGACGTGATCGGCGGCAACTTCGACTCGCTGCTGGCCAAGGTGATCATCGTCGGTGAGACGCGGACCGAGGCGCTGGAGCGCGCCCGCCGCGCGCTGGACGAGATGGTCGTCGACGGGATGGCCACCGCGCTGCCGTTCCACCGGCTGGTCGTGCGGGACGAGGCGTTCACCGCCGAACCGTTCACCGTGCACACCAGGTGGATCGAGACCGAGTTCCACAACACCGTGCCGCCGTTCGCCGCCGCCGCCGGCGCCGCCGAGGCGCCGGCGGAACGCGACACCGTCGTGGTCGAGGTCGGCGGCAAGCGCCTCGAGGTCAGCCTCCCCGCCGGCTTCGGCGGGAGTACGACCACCGCGGCACCCACCTCCCGTAAGCCGACCCGGCGCGGGGGCGGGGCCACGGCGGGCGTACCTGTCGGCGGCGACGCGCTCACGTCTCCCATGCAGGGCACCATCGTCAAGATCGCGGTCGCCGAGGGCGACGCGGTGGCCGAGGGCGACCTCGTGGTGGTGCTGGAGGCGATGAAGATGGAGCAGCCGCTGCACGCCCACAAGGCGGGTACGGTCAGCGGGCTCACCGCCGAGGTGGGCGCCGTGATCACCGCCGGGGCGCCCATCTGCACCATCTCCTGAGGCCTTTGCCCCAGACCCGGATACTTCGTCCCGCCGCCGGGAGTGCGGTGGGGGTGGTTTGCGGCACCGAGGCGGGCGCGGGCGGCCGGGGCCGGGAATGATGGCCGGGTGCGGTTCCTTCACGGCGCGGCCCCCGCGCACGACCTGACCTATACCGACGTCTTCATGGCGCCGGCCCGCTCCGACCTCGGCTCCCGGCTGGACGTGGACCTGTCCACCGGCGACGGCACCGGCACCACCATCCCGCTGGTGGTGTCGAACATGACGGCGGTCGCCGGGCGGCGGATGGCCGAGACGGTGGCCCGGCGCGGTGCGATCGCCGTGATCCCGCAGGACATCCCGATCGAGGTCGTCGCGAACGTCGTCGCCTGGGTCAAGCAGCGGCACCTGGTCTACGACACGCCCATCACCCTGGGCCCCACCGAGACCGTCGGCGACGCCATCCACCTGCTGCCGAAGCGGTCGCACGGCGCGGTGATAGTGGTCGACGAGGTCGGTCGGCCGGTGGGTGTGGTCACCGAGGCGGACACCCTGGGTGTGGACCGGTTCGCCCAACTGCGGCACGTGATGTCCACCGAGCTGCACACCGTGCCGGCGGACGCGGACCCGCGAACCGGCTTCGACCTGCTCTCCGCCGGTCGACGCCGGCTCGCTCCGGTGGTGGACGCGGACGGCCGGCTGGTCGGGGTGTTGACCCGGCAGGGCGCGCTACGGGCCACCCTCTACACGCCTGCCGTCGACGACAGGGGTCGGCTGCGCATCGCGGCGGCGGTCGGGATCAACGGCGACGTCACCGGCAAGGCCGCCGCGCTGCTGGAGGCGGGCGTGGACACGCTTGTCGTGGACACCGCGCACGGTCACCAGGAGCGGATGATCTCGGCGTTGCGGGCGGTCCGCAAGCTGGACCCGGGCGTACCGGTGGCGGCCGGCAACGTGGTCACCGCCGAGGGCGTCCGCGACCTGGTCGATGCGGGCGCCGACATCATCAAGGTGGGTGTCGGGCCGGGCGCGATGTGCACCACCCGGATGATGACCGGAGTGGGTCGGCCGCAGTTCTCCGCAGTGCTCGACTGCTCGACGGCGGCCCGTGAGCTGGGTCGGCACGTCTGGGCCGACGGCGGCGTCCGGCACCCCCGCGACGTGGCGCTCGCGCTCGCCGCCGGCGCGTCGAACGTGATGATCGGCTCCTGGTTCGCCGGCACCTACGAGTCCCCCGGCGACCTCTACACCGAGCCGGACGGCCGGCGGTACAAGGAGAGCTTCGGGATGGCCTCGGCGCGCGCGGTAAGCGCCCGTACCGCCGACGACAGCCCGTACGACCGGGCCCGCAAGGCGGTGTTCGAGGAGGGCATCTCCTCGGCCCGGATGTATCTGGACCCCACCCGGCCCGGCGTCGAGGACCTGATCGACGAGATCATCGCCGGGGTACGCAGCGCGTTCACCTACGCCGGCGCACGCAACCTGACGCAGTTCCACGAGCGGGCGATCGTCGGCGTGCAGAGCGCCGCCGGTTTCACCGAGGGAATGCCCCTGCCCACGAGCTGGTGACCCCGGCCCCGCCTGCGTCACGATGGAGTTGCGCCGCCTCGTTCGACGGGCGGCAATGGGTGAAACCACCACCACTCCATGAACGACGCGCCCGCGTGCCGAGAGCTGCGCGGCGAGCGGGATCGACCTGCGCCGTGCCGGCGCTGCTCGCGCCGCCCATGAACCGTTTGGCCGCCGGACGCGGATAACAGGTGACCCATCCCGCTCCGCGAAAGGCTCCAGATGAGGCACCTGCGGCGAGCAAATGATGTCGATGTCGGTGCGATGGCGGACGGAGCGATTATCGCCCGGTCCGTGCAGGAACCGGAGATCTTCTCGGTCATCTTCGACCGACACGCGCCGCACATCCATCGTTACCTGGCCCGTCGTCTCGGCGTGCCGGTGGCGGACGACCTGGTTGCTGAGACGTTTCTCGCGGGGTTTCGTCGTCGGGATCGATTCGACGTCACCCACTCGAACGCCCGGCCATGGCTGTATGGGATCGCCACCAACATCGTCAGCCAACACTGGCGCAATGAGGAACGGGAGTACCGGCTACGGCAGGCGTACGTCCCCCCGACGAGCGAGACGGAGCACGCCGACCGGGTCGCCAGTGTGGTGACCGCGCAATCGCTACGTCGGCTCCTTCTGGACGCGTTGGCCGTGCTCTCCGACGGAGACCGCGACGTGTTGCTGCTGGTCGCGTGGGAGGACCTGACCTACGACGAGGTTGCCGCCGCTCTGACGATTCCGGTCGGAACCGTGCGATCACGACTCAACCGAGCCCGCCGGCTGCTCCGTGAGCGGTTGGGCGGCGAACCGGCCGGCACGATCAAGGAGGCACTGAGCAATGGATGAGATGCGGCTGCTCCAGCAACTCGGTGGCGAGACCGGGCTGCCGACGATCGAGCGATTGGAGCCGGCCCGTACCCGGCTGACGACCGCGATGACCACCCTGGCCTCCGTACCCGTTTCGACGACCGTACTTCCGGCGCCTCCCCGCTCGCGGCAGCCCGTTTGGCGGCTCGTGCTCAGCGGGGTGGCGGCGGCCAGCGTGGCTGCGTCGCTGACTGCCGTACTGGTCCTTGCCCCGGACCGGCTCGGTGGCAGCACGCCGGCCGCCCGGGCCGATGCGGCCCAGGTTCTCCGGAACGCGGCGGCCGCTGCGCTGGAGCTGCCCGATGTCAATCCCCGGCCGGATCAGTTTGTCTACTCACGCAGCCAGGAGGGTGCGGAAATCCGGGAAAGTTGGCAGTCGGTGGACGGAGTCCGGGACGGTCTGATCATCGAGACCTCTGCCGATGGCCGCACGGAGACCATCCTGCCCGGCTGCCGGAACGGAAGGTCCGCGGTGACCAAGGGCGGCCAGGTGGTGCCGGGCGAGACCGAGCGGTGCATTCCAACGCCCGCCTACCGTGCCGACGTGCCCACCGACGCCGCCGCCATGCGGGCCTTCCTGACGAAGAACCGCAGCGGTGAACCGGGTGACGCCAATGCTGCCGGCAAGGACGTCCTCAACTACCTCAGCGACGGCTACCTACGCCCTCGATCACGTGCGGCGCTCTACGAGGCGGCAGCGGCGACGCCGGGCCTGCGGGCTGTGGAGCACGCCAAGGACGGCGCAGGCCGATCGGGTATCGGGATCGCCTGGTCGTCGACGGGCGGCCCGGGACAGATCGTGCTGGTCTTCCATTCCGAGACCTACGCCTTCCTCGGCGTGGGTGGGTCGGCGGGATCGTCGGCCGTGCTGGCTCTCGCCATCGTCGACCGAGTCGGTCAAACACTCTGATCTTGCCCGGACGGGCGGGCGCCTCGGGGCGCCCGCCCGGTGGCTGCCGGCGCCGGCAGCCGAGAGCAGAGCGGCTGCCGGCGCGGGGCGAGCGAGGGAATCAGGCGCGATGACCCTCGCTGGATGATCATTTTCCGGCAATCGGCTGGTCCGGTTGGAACGGTTCGCGCGCTAGGCGGCTCAGGACTTCGCGGGCCGCGTCCCGGGGGTTGTCGCCCACTCGGCCCGGGAGCGCCCCGGCCAGCCAGAGGGTCGCGAAGCCGTGCGCGATCGACCAGGCCGCCAACGCGTCCCGGTCGGTGTCGGTAGGCGTCCCGCTGGTGGGCAACGTGGCCACCCCGGCACGCAGCGCGGCCCTGGCCCGGCCCCGTGCGGCGATCAGCTCGGGGTCGTCGGCCCGGTACAGCTCGGGCCGGAACATCACCTCGAAGTGCGCGCGGTGCGCTACCGCGAAATCGACGTACGCGACGCCGGCGGCCAGCAGGTCGTCGCCCGCCGCGGCCAGCGCCTGGGTCAGCAGGTCGAAGCCCTGAATGGCGAGCGCCGTACGCAGGCCGGCCTTGTCGCCGAAGTGGTGGGCGGGCGCGGCGTGCGAGACGCCGGCCCGCCGAGCCAGGTCGCGCAGGCTGAGCACCGCCGACCCGTCCTCCTCGATGGCGTCGAGCGCCGCCGCGAGCAGCGTGCGACGGAGGTCCCCGTGATGGTATCCGCGCGTCTCGGTCATGCCCGGAATCCTATCTTGCCATTGACAAGATTCCACTCGACGGGCAATCTTGCCAGTGACAAGTTTCCCCGAGGAGGATTTCGATGGCACCCCTGATCGCCCTGATCGTCGGCACCGCGCTGGCCCGGCTGGCCGGCCTGGTCGGCGTCGCCGCCCTCGACGGCTGGCACCCCGCACTCCGGGTCGGGTTGGCCCTGCTGTTCGTGGTGACCGGCCTCGCGCACTTCGCCGGTCGACGCCGCGCCGACCTGATCGCGATGGTTCCGCCCCGCCTGCCGCAGCCGGACCTGCTGGTCACCCTCACCGGCGCGCTGGAGCTGGCGGGCGCCGTCGGGCTACTGATCCCGGCGACCTCCCGACTGGCTGCGGCCGGGCTCGGCCTGCTCATGCTCGCGATGTTCCCCGCCAACGTCTCGGCCGCCCGCCGGAAGCTGACCCTCGCCGGACGCCCGGTGACCCCGCTTCCACAGCGCACGCTCCTGCAGATCGTGTTCCTGGCCACGGCTGCGGCTATTTCGTTTGGCCCCTGACTATCAGGGAGCTAAGGTACGCCTCGTGGAACTCGTGACCCTCCAGGACGCGCCGCTCGGCCGGCTGCTGCTGGTGGCCGGGCACCTCGTCGAGCAGCGGTGGAACCGGTACCTCGCCGAGGAGCACGGCCTCACCCATGCCGGCATGGTGACCCTGATAACGCTCGCCCGACACGGTGAGCTGCCGCACCGCGAGGTCGCCGAGATGGGCTTCGTCCGCCCGGCGACCCTGACCGGCATCGTGGACACGCTGGCCCGCGACGGGCTTGTCGAGCGGCAGCGCGACGACAACGACAGGCGCAGCATCCGACTCGCCATCACCCCCGCCGGGCGGGAGCGGCTGGCGAGACTCACCTCCATGATCCACTCCGGGCGCCCCATCACCTCGGTCGACGCCGACCCGGCGAAGGCCCAGGTGATCCGGGAGTTCCTGCTCGAGGTCATCGCCAGCGGGGACGACCCGCGGATGACCGGACGACCCACCGACGCGAAGGAACCGTCGTGCTGATCCGACTGTTGCGCGGTCAACTGCGCACCTACAAACGACCGCTGCTGGCAGTGGTGCTGCTCCAGTTCGTGGGCACCATGGCCTCGCTCTACCTGCCCAGCCTCAACGCGGACATCATCGACAAGGGCGTGGCCCGGGGCGACACCGGCTACATCGTGCACACCGGCGGCTGGATGCTGCTGGTCAGCCTGGTCCAGATCATCTGCTCGATCGCCGCCGTCTACCTCGGCGCCCGGACGGCGATGGGCTTCGGCCGGGACGTCCGCGCCCGGCTGTTCGCGCACGTCAACCGCTTCTCCGCCCGCGAGGTGGCCCGGTTCGGCGCACCGTCGCTCATCACTCGCAACACCAACGACGTGCAACAGGTGCAGATGCTCGTGCTGATGAGCTGCACCATGCTGGTCGCCGCCCCGATCATGAGCGTCGGCGGCGTGTTCATGGCGCTGCGCGAGGACATCGGGCTCTCCTGGCTGATGCTGGTCAGCGTGCCGGTGCTGGCCGTCGCGCTGAGCGCGATCATCAGGCGGATGGTGCCGGGCTTCCGGCTGATGCAGACCCGGATCGACACGGTCAACCGGGTGCTGCGGGAGCAGATCACCGGGATCCGGGTGGTCCGCGCGTTCGTCCGCGAGCCGTACGAGACGGACCGATTCGGTGTCGCCAACGCCGACCTGACCGCCACCGCCCTGCGTACCGGACGGTTGTTGGCGTTGATCTTCCCGGTGGTCATGCTGGTGCTGAACGTGTCCAGCGTGGCGGTCCTCTGGTTCGGCGCGCAGCGTGTCGACTCGGGTGCGATCGAGATCGGCGCGCTCACCGCGTTCCTGCAGTACCTGATGCAGATCCTGATGGCCGTGATGATGGCCACCTTCATGCTGATGATGGTGCCCCGGGCCGCGGTCTGCGCCGAGCGGATCGTCGAGGTGCTGGACACCGACTCCTCGGTGGTCCCCGCCGCCACCCCGGTCAGCGACCTGCCCACCCGGGCCGAGTTGGAGCTGCGCGGGGTGCGCTTCCAGTACCCGGGCGCGGTCGAGCCGGTGCTGCGCGACATCTCCTTCACCGCCACCCCGGGCACCACCACGGCGATCATCGGCAGCACCGGCGCGGGCAAGACGACGCTACTGTCGCTCATCCCCCGCCTGGTCGACGTCACCGGCGGCGCGGTGCTTGTCGACGGGGTGGACGTCCGCGAGCTGGAACCCGACGAGCTGTGGCGGCGCATCGGCCTGGTGCCGCAGCGGCCGTACCTGTTCACCGGCACGGTTGCCAGCAACCTGCGCTACGGCAACCCGGACGCCACCGACGAGGAGCTGTGGGCGGCGCTGGAGATCGCCCAGGCCCGCGACTTCGTGGCGCAGATGCCCGGCGGTCTGGACGCGCCGATCGCCCAGGGCGGCAGCACCGTCTCCGGTGGGCAGCGGCAACGCCTGGCCATCGCTCGGGCCCTGGTCCGGCAGCCGGAGATCTACCTCTTCGACGACTCGTTCTCCGCGCTGGACCTCGGCACCGATGCACGGCTGCGGGCGGCGTTGCGGCCGGTCACCGCGCAGTCGGCGGTGGTGATCGTGGCCCAGCGGGTGTCCACGATCGTCGACGCCGACCAGATCATCGTGCTCGAGAACGGAGGGGTCGTCGGAGTGGGACGACATGCGGAGTTGTTGGAGACCTGCCCGACGTACGCCGAGATCGTGGCTTCCCAGCAGACGACGGAGGTGGCGGCATGAGCGAGCCGGACGAGTCGCGGACCGCGACCGTACCCAGTCAGAAGCCGGGCGGCGACGCGCAGCAACCCGGCGCCGGCGCTCCGACGCCAAAGCGGCTGCCTGCCGGCCGCCCGGGCGGCGGCCCGCCCTGGATGAGCGCCGGGATGCCCGCCGAGAAGTCGATGAACTTCGGGCCGTCGGCCCGCCGGTTGCTCGGTCGGCTGCGCCCGCACCGGCTGCACCTGAGCGCGATCATCACCCTCGCCGTGGTGAGCGTCGGGTTCAGCGTGGCCGGCCCGAAGATCCTCGGCCACGCCACCGACCTGATCTTCAGTGGGGTGATCGGTCGGCGACTCGCCCCGGGCACGACCACCGAGCAGGCCGTCGCGGCGGCGCGGGCCAGCGGCAACGACAGCTTCGCCGACATGCTGGCCCGGATGGACGTGGTTCCCGGCGTGGGCATCGACTTCGACGCGCTGCGCCGGGTGCTGCTGCTGGCGCTCGGGCTCTACCTGGCGTCGAGCGTGCTGTCGTGGTGGCAGGGCTGGCTGCTCAACGGGGTGGTCCAGCGCACCGTGCTGCGGCTGCGCGCCGAGGTGGAGGAGAAGCTCAACCGGCTGCCGCTGCCCTACTTCGACAGGCAGCCGCGCGGTGAGCTGCTCAGCCGGGTCACGAACGACATCGACAACATCTCGACGAGCCTCCAGCAGACCCTGAGCCAGCTGCTCACCTCGCTGCTGACCGTGGTCGGCGTGCTTGTCGTGATGTTCTGGATCTCACCGCTGCTGGCCCTGGTCGCCCTGGTCGCCGTACCGCTGTCGGTGCTTGTCACCCAGCGCATCGCCAAGCGCTCCCAGCAGCAGTTCATCGCCCAGTGGAAGCACACAGGCGAGCTGAACGGCCAGATCGAGGAGGCGTACACCGGTCACGAGCTGGTCAAGGTCTTCGGCCGGCAGCGCGAGGTGGAGGCCGAGTTCCACGCGAAGAACGACGAGCTGTTCCGGGCCAGCTTCGGCGCCCAATTCGTCTCCGGGATCATCATGCCGTCGATGATGTTCATCGGAAACCTGAGCTACGTGGCGATCGCCGTGGTCGGCGGGCTGCGGGTGGCCTCCGGGACGATGAGCCTCGGCGACGTGCAGGCGTTCATCCAGTACTCCCGCCAGTTCACCCAGCCGCTGACCCAGCTCGCCTCGATGGCCAACCTGCTCCAGTCCGGGGTGGCGTCGGCCGAGCGCGTCTTCGCGGTGCTCGACGCCGACGAGCAGAGCCCCGACCCGGTCGAGCCGGCCCGGGTCGTCGACCCGCACGGGCGGGTCGAGTTCGAGCACGTCTCCTTCCGGTACACGCCGGACAAGCCGCTGATCGACGACCTGTCGCTGGTCGCCGAGCCGGGGCACACGGTTGCCATCGTCGGCCCGACAGGCGCCGGCAAGACGACCCTGGTCAACCTGGTCATGCGGTTCTACGAGCTGGACGCCGGCCGGATCACGCTCGACGGCGTGGACATCACCACGATGCGCCGCGACGACCTGCGCGGCCGCATCGGCATGGTGCTCCAGGACACGTGGCTCTTCGGCGGCACCATCCGCGACAACATCGCGTACGGCCGGCCGGACGCGACCGAGGAGGAGATCGTCGCCGCGGCCCGGGCCACCTTCGTGGACCGGTTCGTGCGCAGCCTGCCGGAGGGCTACGACACGGTCATCGACGAGGAGGGCAGCAACGTCAGCGCCGGCGAGAAGCAGCTCATCACCATCGCCCGGGCGTTCCTGGCCGAACCGTCCCTGCTGATCCTGGACGAGGCGACCAGCTCGGTGGACACCCGCACCGAGGTGCTGCTCCAGCGGGCGATGGCCGCGCTGCGCTCGGACCGGACCAGCTTCGTCATCGCGCACCGGCTCTCCACCATCCGCGACGCCGACCTGATCCTGATGATGGAGGACGGCCGGATCGTCGAGCAGGGCACCCACGAGCAGTTGCTCGCCGCCCAGGGTGCGTACCACCGGCTCTACCGCTCGCAGTTCACAGGCGCCGCGGTCGACGAGGAACCGGCCGCGCCCGCCGGGGCCCAGCCGGCGTCGGTCTGAGGGCGGACCGCCGTGCGCGCCACACGATCGACGACGGTCCGCCCCGGGCCGGTGGGCGGGTCAGTCCGCCGGCAGCAGGTCGGCCGCGCGGGCGGCGACCTGCCCGCCGATCAGGGCGAGCGCGGCGGCGGCGGGCATCGGGTCCAGGGCGCGGCCGCCACGCAGGCGCAGCGCGAGGCGTCCGTCGGCCGCCTCCCGGGCACCCAGCACCCCGAGGTACGGGACGCGGCGACGGGCCGCGTCCCGGACCCGGGCGCCCAGCGAGCCGGCGGCGTCGACCTCGACCCGCAGGCCGGCGTCGACGGCCCTCCGGGCCAGCTCGGCCGCCGCGCCGGCCTGCCCGTCGTCCACCGGCAGCAGCACCAACTGCACCGGCGCGTACCAGGCCGGGAACGCGCCCTCGTGCACCTCGATGAGGTACGCGAACAGCCGCTCCATGCTGCCGACCAGGCTGCGGTGCAGCATGACCGGCCGACGCCTGCTGCCGTCGGAATCGGTGTACGACAGGTCGAACCGCTCGGGTTTGTCGAAGTCCACCTGGATGGTGGAGATGGTCGACTCGCGGCCGGCCGCGTCCACGATCTGGATGTCGATCTTCGGTCCGTAGAAGGCGGCCTCCCCGGGCGCCTCGACGTAGTCCACCCCGTCCAGCGCGCCCCGGAGCAGGTCCTCCGCGCGGGCCCACTGCGCGTCGTCGCCGACGTACTTCCCGCCCGGTCCGCGCAACGACAGTCGGAGCCCGGCCGGGCGGACGCCGAGCGCGGCGTGCGCCTCGCGGATCAGCCGGAGGATCTCGACGACCTCCGCACCCACCTGCTCGGGGGCGCAGAAGGTGTGCGCGTCGTTGAGCGAGATGGCACGTACCCGGGACAGCCCGCCGAGGACGCCGGAGCGCTCCGAGCGGTACATCCCGCCCAGCTCCGCGATTCGCAGCGGCAGCTCCCGGTAGGAGCGGCCCCGAGCCCGGAACACCAGCGCGTGGTGTGGGCAGAGCGCCGGGCGGAGCACGAACTCGTCGTCGGCGCTGAGCCGCATCGGCGGGAACATGTCGTCGGCGAAGTAGCCGAGATGGCCGGAGAGTTCGAAGAGCTCGCGCTTGCCCAGCGGCGGCGAGTAGACGTGCTGGTGGCCGGAGCGGCGCTCCAACTCCCGCACGTACTCCTCGACGGCGTGCCGGGCGGCGGCGCCGGCCGGCAGCCAGATCGGCAGGCCGGCGCCGGCCAGCGGATCGGAGACGAAGAGGTCCAGCTCACGGCCGAGCCTACGGTGGTCGATCATGTCGGGCTCCTGGATCGGGGACGACCCGGAGGCGACCTGGACACCGAACGCCGCGCGGCCCTCGGGGGCGGATCGCCCCGGGGCCTGGTCGACTGTGGTTACGTCAGAGCGGCACGCCGGGGACACCCGGCGTCGTCGTCATCACTACCGCGCTGCGCATACGGCGACGGTAGCCCTCGGGCGGTCGGGGACGCACCCGGATTTGCGACTGTGGGAGAGGGGGCGGGCCGCCGGCGCGGGACCCGCCGGCGGCCCTGGGCGAGCCCAATCGTCAGGAACGGGGGACCCGACGGGCTGGGCCGCGCCGACAACGGTACGCCGACGGACGCCGATCCGCCGACCGCCTCGGGCCGCTGTGGGACGCTCGCCGACCCGTCACCCGAGGGGTGTTCGCCTCGTTGGACCGGGGTGGCCCAGTGGTGTCGGCGGTCACGACGGGACGGGGCTGTCCACGGTGATGCCGGCCACGCCGTCAGGCTCAAGACACCCAATCGGCCGCATCCGGCGAGGTGGCAGGCGTGCCCGAACTACTGACTGACGTCGCGTCGCCGACGTGGGCGTACCTGGTGCTGCTCGGCCTCCTGGTCGCGGACGCCTTCGTTCCGGTGATACCCACCCAGATCGTCATGATCACCAGTGGCGCGCTGACCGTCTACGGCGGCCTCAGCCTGCCGGTCACCATCGCCGTCGGCGCGCTCGGAGTGTTCGCCGGTGACCTCGCCTGCTACCTGCTCGGACGTGGCGCCCCGGACCGGCGGGCGCCACGGCACGCCGAGCCCAGCCGGGCCCGCCGGATGGCGAGCCGGGTCACGCAGGGATTACGCCAACCCGGGCCGCTCGTCATCCTGCTCTGCCGCTTCGTGCCCGGCGGACGCATGGCGGCCTGCTTCTCGGCCGGCCGCAGCCGCTATCCGTACCGGCTGTTCGCGCTCTACGAGGCGATCGCCGCCCTCGGCTGGGCCACCTACGGCGCGCTGGTCGGTCACCTGGGCGGCACCGCGCTGACCGAGTCCGCCTGGCGGCTGGCCATCATCGCCACCGCCGCCGCGGCCGGCTTCGCCGCGGCCGGCTGGGCCATGACCCTGGTCAGCGCCCGCCACGCCCGCACCGCCGCCGGAACCGACATCCCGATCGACTGAGCCGCAACCTCACCGGCCCGAAGGAGGCACACGATGCTCAGCGGAGTTGATTGGCGAGATGTCCGGGCGAAAGCCCGGGCACTGGAACCTTCGTCATGGGACCATCCGGACCGAGCTGCCCGCCGGGCTCAGCAGCGTGAACAATTGTTGAAATCGTTGCGCACCGAAGAGATTGATCAATCCGACGGTGACGGTTCCAACGCCTCGTAAGGGATTTCTACGGCAGGTCGTCGGTGAGTTCTTCGCACCACTGCGCGAAGCGCTTGCGCATCTCGTGAATGTGGACCTCGGCGGCACCGTAGGCGGCGAAACGACGGTCTGGATAACGTTCCAACATGCCGAACAGATCCGCCAGGATCCGTCGATCGAACCCCGCATCGGCTTGTTCGGCCAACTCGCAGAGCCGCGTCCGCGTGTAGCGGCCGGACACCAGCGCCGCGTCTATGTCCAGGAAGTCACGGGGTTCGGCGCGCGTGTAAAGGGCGGACATCTTTCCCGCGACGACGTCGTCGGCGTGCAGCACCGGACCGATGTCCATCATCACCGGCGGCAACGCGCGCCAGTTGGCCGCCAGTTCGACCTTGTACGGATGCTCGGGCAGAGCTGAATCGGTAACCGTGAGCCGGGCGAAGGTGTCGAACTGCTGCGTTACCTCAACGGAGTATCCGCCGTTGCGGTAACCGTCCACCACAGCGTCCACTGCTGCGGAAAACTCGCCGCGACGTTCCCATGCCGTGAACAGGTCAACGTCCTCGCTCGGCCGATCCAAGATGCCGTGGACGGCAACCGCGTACCCGCCGGCCAACGCGAACCCGTAACGGGCAGCGACCCGCAGCCCAATCTCCGCCAAGCGAAGATGAACGTCATCCATCCCTACCCGGCCAGCGCCTGCGGCGGCGTGGCCAGTTCCGGAAAGCGTGCCAGCCACAGCGCTCGCAGCCGCGCCGGAAGCCAAAGACTTGGCCACAGGTGACGCAGAGTCGGTCCGTGCAACCATCGGTTCAGGTCTGCGGCCGAACCAGCCTGGTTCAGCACCGTCTGGTACATCAGTTGCAGGTCGCCGGCGTCGTCCAGGTCGTAGGTGCTGTCACCGGACCAGTCGAGCCAGCGGTCGAGCGTCACCACTCCGCGGACCGGGCCGCGCAGGCCGGACAGAGACTCGGCGACCACGAAGTGCCGCTGGTCCACGTAGCGTGACCCAGAGGGGGCTCCATATTCGCTGGCCATCTATCCACCTCCCAGCCCAGATCGTACGTCGGAGCGGCACGGATGGCGGGCAGGACATCCACTGCGCTCTTCGAGCCCATTCATCTAGGGGTGGGCCCTCCGGGCGATTTCAGTGGGCTTCCCCGATTCGGTTCGGGTGCCGTCGGCCCCAGGCTGAGGCATGTCTGGAACCCGGAACACCGGCCTGCTGGCGCTCGGCGGAATCGCCCTGGCGGCGCTGCTCACCGTGATCGGTCACCTCGAGGTCAACGACGACCTCAATCCGTGGGCGCTGACCATCAGCGATTTCGCGGTCTCCGACCGGGGTGGCGTCATCGACGTCGCCATGGTGGTGCTGGCGCTCGCCAGCCTCGCCCTGCTGTACGGGCTGCGCCGGCCCGCACCCCGGGCGCGCACCGCTCGGACGGCCGAGCTGCTGCTCGGGGCGTGGGCGGCAGGGCTGCTGCTGGCCGCGGTGGTGCCGACGAACGAGCCGGGCACCGCCATGACCACGTCCGCGTACCTGCATCGGTACGCGTCGGTGGTCGCCTTCCTGGCGCTGCCGGTCGGCGGCTGGCTGCTCGCCCGCCGGCCGGACCTGGCGGGTGCCGCCCGGACGCTGCGCACTCTCACCCTGCTCAGCCTGGCCCTGGCGGCGGCGATGGTCTGGTCCGCCTACCCCGGCGGGCGCGTGCTCATCGGCCTGGCCGAACGGCTGCTCATCCTCACCGAGGTGGCCGTCCTCGCCACCGTCGCCGTGATCCAGACCCGACGGCTCACTCCAGCTCGTGCAGCATGAGCTGGCGGGCTGCTTCGGTGATCGAGCCGGAGAGACTCGGGTAGATCGTGATGGTCTGGGCCAACTCGTTGACAGTCAGGTTGTTCTCCACGGCCATGGTGATCGGCAGGATCAGCTCGCTGGCCTTGGGTGCGACCACCACGCCGCCGATGACCTGGCCGCTCGCCGGCCGGCAGAACAGCTTCACGAAACCGTCCGACAGGTCGTCCATCTTGGCGCGGGCGTTGCCGGACAGCGGCAGCATCACCTGCCGGGCCGGGGTCTTGCCCGCGTCCACCTCGTCCTGCGACACACCGACGGTGGCCAGCTCGGGGTCGGTGAAGACGTTCGCCGCGACGGTCCGCAACCGCAGCGGACGGACCGCCTCGCCGAGGGCGTGCCACATCGCGATCCGGCCCTGCATGGCGGCAACGCTCGCCAGCAGCAGCACGCCCGTGCAGTCACCGGCGGCGTAGATGCCTGGCACGTTCGTCCGGGAGACCCGGTCGACGGTGACGTAGCCGCCCCGGCCCAGCTCCACGCCGTACTCGGCCAGGCCCAGGTTCGCCGTGTTGGGGATCGAGCCGACCGCGATCAGCGCGTGCGAGCCGGTGACCTTGCGACCGTCGGACAGCTCCACCTCGACCCCGTCGGCGGTACGCCGGACCGCGTCGGCGCGGGAGTTGTTGAGGATGTTCATGCCCCGGTTACGGAACACCCGCTCGATCGCCGACGCCGCGTCGGCGTCCTCGTGCGGCATCACCCGGTCCCGGCTGGAGACCAGGGTGACCTCGACCCCCATCGCCAGGTACGCGCTGGCGAACTCGGCGCCGGTCACGCCGGAACCGACAACGATCAGGTGCTCGGGCAGCTCCGGCAGGTCGTACACCTGACGCCAGGTCAGGATGCGCTCCCCGTCCGGTACGGCGGTGGGCAGCTGGCGGGGTGTCGAACCGGTCGCCACCAGCACGGTGGACGCGGCGATCGAGTACTCCTCGCCGCCGTCGGCCGGGGTGACGATGACCAGGTGGGTGTGCCCGAGGGCGTCCTCGCCCAGCCGGGCGGTGCCGGCCACGACTGTGACGCCTGCCTTGAGCAGCTTGGCGTGGATGTCGGCGGACTGCGCCAGCGCGAGGCGCTTGACCCGCTCGTGCACGGCCTGCGCGTCGACGGTGACCGCCTCCAGGCCGTCCGAGTGCACCCCGAACTCCTCGGTGTCCCGGTAACCGGTGACCACCTGTGAGCTGGCGATGAACGTCTTCGACGGCACGCAGTCGGAGAGCACGCAGGCCCCGCCCGCGCCGTCGGCCTCGACCACTGTGACATCGGCGTCCAGTTGGGCGGCGACCAACGCCGCCTCGTACCCGGCCGGCCCACCGCCGATGATCACGATCCGGCTCACAGAGCCATCCCTTCGCTCGCGACTGCGGGGCTCCGCTCCGCTGCACTCCTCGCGCTCACCACGTTCGCCCCCCGATCGATTCTCACAGTGACTTTCTTCTCCCGAACGCGTCCGACACGCACAGTCGTATTCTCCCCCACCCACTCGCCGGGCTATCGTCATCGCCGTGCGTCATCACGCCGCCTACGGCTCAAACCTCGACCCGGCCCGGATGCGGGCCTACTGCCCGCACTCGCCCATGGTGGGCACCGGCTGGCTGGAGGGGTGGCGGCTGACCTTCGCCGGCGCCGACGTGATCGGCTGGGAGGGCGCGGTGAGCACCGTCGTCGAGTCCCCCGGCGACCGGGTCTTCGTGGCGATCTACGACATCCACCCGTACGACGCGGCCCAGCTCGACGAGATCGAGGGGGTTACCGCCGGCACGTACCGCAAGCTGCACGTCCGGATCTCGACCCTCGACGGCGACGTGACCGCGTGGGTCTACGTGTTCGACGGGTACGAGGGCGGCCTGCCGACCTCGTGGTACCTGTCCGAGATCGCGAACGCCGCCGAGAAGGCGGGCGCACCTGACGACTACGTCACCGAGCTGCGGTCCCGTCCCACCGGCACCGCGTCCCCGTAGCGCGTATCCCACGCCCCCAGTCTGCAACCGTCGCGGCTCGCGTGGCCCGTCGGGCCCGGCCGGGGTCGTCAATCACACACCGGCGGCCGGGACGACCCGCTCGTACATGTCGGTCCAGAGCGTCTCCCGCAGGCCCACCGACTCGTACAGCGACAGCGGGGCGGTCGGGTTGGTGAGGTCCACCCCCAGACCGGCCGACGTCCGCCCCTTCTCCGCGTAGCGGGCGAAAGCGCGGCGCAGCAGCGCCACACCCACACCCCGTCGGCGGTACGCGGGCAGCACCGACAGGCTCTTCACCCAGCCCTGCTGCTGGTCGAGCGCCTGGTCGGAAGACTGCAACGCGCCGGCGAGCACCCCGTCGACCTCGGCGACGAACCACTCGTCCCAGGCGGTCACGTCACCGATTCGGGCCCGCCACCGCTCGTACGACAGCGGCTCGTGGTCCGGGGTGTCGCCGAACGCGACGTCCTGGATCCGGTGGAACTCCCGCAGCTCGGCCTCGTCGTCCGGGCGGACCTGCCGCACCGTCACCCCGTGCGGCGGCGACGGCTCGGCCGGCAGGTCGGCAAGCGAACGGCGCATCCGGACGTACCGCTTGGCCAGTGTGAATCCGGTGGCACGCAGGTCGCGGGCCCAGTCGCGTTCCGGGGCGCACACCGCGCACCGGACGGTGAGCGCCGGCAGTCGCCGCTCGGCGGCCCGCTCGGCGACCCGGTCGAGCTGCCGGGCCAGCAGTGGCGCGCGGAGGGTGGCGGCCCGCTGCGGGTCGACGTAGACCTCCACGAACTCCCGGCCGACCCCGGTCGGGTTGTCCACCGTCGCCCAGGCGACCACTGTGCCGTCCGGGTCGAGCGCCAGCCAGGAGTCCTGGCTCGGGTCGAAGTGGGGGGCGGTAAGCGACGCCTCGACGTCGTCGGCGTCGAAGTCGGGATGGCCGATGGCGAAGGTGTCGGCCGCGTGCACCACCGCGAGGATCGCCGGTACGTCGTCGAGGGTGGGGCGGCGCGTGGTCCAGCCGGCGGGAAGCGTCACGGCAGAAGATCCTGGCAGCCGCCGGCCGACGCCGCCGCCCATTTTCCGCCGGGGCGGCTCAGCCGGCGAGGCCGGCGCGGGTGCGGTGCAGCAGCTCCACCAGCTCGCCACCGTCGGCGGGGCCGAGCGCCGCGAACGCCGGTGCGGCCAGCCGGTTGGTCACCGCCTCCGCCCAGAGCCGCCGACGCACCAACGGCCCGATCGGGGGGTACGGCGGCGGCCAGCCGCACGCCACCGCGCCGGCCTCGCCCTCCGGCCCGGCCAGCACCGCCTCCAGCGGGGTCATGCCGGAGGCGCGCACCGCCAGCAGGTAGGCGCCCGTGAAGTGTTCACGCAGCAGTCGCAGCCCGGCGGCGCTCCGGGCGCCCGGGGAGAGATCCGGCAGCGGCATGGCCCGCCACGCGGCGAAGAGTGGCATGCCGCTGGCGTCCGCGGCGGCCACGGCCCGTTCGACGAGGCCGGCCAGGCGCTCGACCCCCGGCAGCACCTCGAGCTGCTGCGTCCCCCACCGGCAGCACTCGACGAGACTCGCGGCTGCCACCTCGGCAGGTCGTAGGACCCGGGCGGCCGCGTCCCAGCCGTCGGCGACGGCGTCCGGTGCCACGAAGCCGATGGCGGCGGCGGCCGTCTGCGCCCGTACGTCTCCGAGAGCGCCGGCCCGACCGGTGATGTAGAAGGCCCAGCCGGAGATGCCGAGCTGTCGGGCCCGGCGCAGCGTGCTCGGGCACCTGCTGAACCCGTCGCCAAGATCGAGGATGACGGGCTTGCTGGCGGCGGCGACCTGCTCCGGCGTCATCGAGGCGCCGCCCGTGGGCGTCGCGGCACGGCGGCGGCGCTCCGCTCGGGGTCGGCTGGCCCCGGACGGCCCGCCCGCTCGTCGTCGTCCATCGATCGTCAGTCTGCCGCGCCACCGCCCGCGTCCGCATCCCCCTCTTCGGCCGCCAACGCCTCGACGGCAGCCTCGATCTCGCCCGCCCGCCGCCGCGCGACCGTGACCGCCCGTTCGGCTGCCCGCCGGGCCAATCTGGCCCGGCTGAGGTCCTGCTCGGCGACCGCCCGCCGTCGCTCCAGCTCGGCCAGCTCGGTCTCGATCCCGTCGAGGACGGCGACACCGTCGCGTTCCTGCCCGGTCGCCTCGGTCAACTCGTCCTCGGCCCGCTGCTGGTCGGCCCGGGCGCGATCCCACTCGCGGTCCAGCGCCCGGCGGCGGCGGGCGCGCTCGGCCCGAGCCGCCCGCTGCGCCGCACGCTCGGCCTGCGCGGCCCGCTCCCCGGCCCGGTCGGGGGCCGCGCCGCGGCCCTCGCGCTGGACGCCGGGCCGACGGGTGGGGGGCGGGGCCTCCGGCTCCTCCTCGTCGCCGGTGACCAGCCGCAGCTGCGGTCGGGGCACTTCACCGAAGCCGGCGTAGCTGGCCGAGCGGAGCAGCCGCCCGGCGCGGACCTGCTCGGCGACCTCGGCGTCGGAGAGCGCCGCGTTCAGGGTCGCCTCCACCTCGGCGAGTGGCAGTCGACCGGCCGGTGGGGCCTCCGGCTCCGCCGCGGCGAGCTTGCGGACCTCGGCGACCAGTGCCCCGACCACCGCCCGGCGCTGGGCGGACAGCTCCCGGAGTCGGGAACCGCGCAGCTCCCGCTGGGCGGCGCGCAGGGCGTCGGCGAGGTGGACCAGGTCGGCGACCAGCTCGGGACGTCGGATCGCGAGCAGGTTCACCAGCCAGGCGGCGACCGTGGGGCGACGCAGCCGGGCCAGCTCCCGGGCGGTGGTCGGGTCGCCGGCCCGGCGGGCGTCGGCCACGGCGGCGTCCCGGGCGGCCACGAACCGGTCCGGTGGAGTGCGGTAGAGCTGCTGCACCAGCTCCGTGGAGGGGCCCGGCATCGCGTCAGACGTCCACCCGGCTACCGGGCTCCAGCCGCTGGTAGTCGGTGCCGGACAGCGCGGCGTACTGCCGGTCGAGCACGGCCAGCCCGTTGTCGTTGAGCAACGCGTCGTGCAGGGCGTACGCGCGTCGGGGCGCGACCGCGCGGATGAAGTCGACCACCTCGGAGAACTTCGACCAGGGGGCGTGGATCGGCGCGAACAGCGTGTCGACGGGTGTCTCGTCGGGCACCACCAGGGAGTCTCCCGGGTGGTAGACCACGTCGTTGATCAGGTAGCCGAGGTTGTCCACCACCGGGATGTCGGGATGGATCACCGCGTGCCGCCCGCCGTACGCGCGGACGGCGACCCCGGCCGCGGTGAACGACTCGCCGGCGTCGACCGGGCGCAACGCCTCGGCCGCGTCGCCCAGGGCCTCGGTGAGCGCGGCGGGCCCGAAAATCGGGAACGGCTGCCGGTCCAGTTGCAGGCGCACCGCCGCCAGGTCGAGGTGGTCGGGATGCTGGTGGGTGATCAGCACCGCGTCCGCACCGTCCAACGCCCTGGCGGGATCGCTGAACATCCCGGGGTCGATGACGAGCACTCCCCCGTCGTGTTCCACCCGCAGACAGGAGTGGGCGTACTTGGTGAGCCGCATCGTGACTCCTCGGCTGTCGAATCGTGATGTCCTCAGCGCAGTCTGCCGGAACCAGCCGGCGGGCGCGTCACGTCCGAGCTATCGCCACTGAAGCTGACGACGATGGGAGCGGGGATGGACGGACGGACAGGACGGCGCCGCGGCGCACTACTGGCGGCAGGGGCACTCGCGGCGGCGCTGGCCCTCGCGGGATGCAGCGCCGGCGACAGCGGGTCGGCGGACTCGGCGGCCCCGGCGGCCAAGGCGCCGCTGGCGGAGGGCGGGGCGGCCGACAAGGGCCGCGCCGCGGACGCGGGGGCCGGGGCCGGTGCTCCCGACCTGCGGGTCGACCAGCGGGCGATCATCTACACCGGAACGATGCGGGTGCAGGTGGCCAATGTGGACGACGCAGCCCGTGAGGTCAGCGCGGTGGTCACTCGGGCCGGCGGTTTCATCGGCGGTGACCAGCGGCGCAGCGCCGAGGCCGACGCGGTGGCGGAGTTGCAGCTACGCGTGCCGGCGGCGAAGTTCGCAGGGGTCGTCGAGGAGGTCGCGAAGCTCGGCCGGCAGGAGAGCCGGGAGATCAACACCCAGGACGTCACCGAGGAGACAGTCGACCTGGAGGCCCGGATCATCACTCAGCGGGCGCGCGTGGACAGCGCACGGCGGCTGCTCGCCCGCGCCAGCTCGATCGCCGACCTGGTGTCGTTGGAGAACGAGCTGGGTCGCCGGGAGGCGGACCTGGCCTCGCTGGAGGCCAAGAAGCGACGGCTGGCCGACCTGACCGCGTTGTCCACGATCACCGTGTCACTGGCCGGGCCGGCGGCGAAGACCAGCGAGGAGAAGGCCGAGACCGGCTTCCTGGTCGGGCTCAAGGGTGGCTGGGGGGCGTTCGTCACCTCGATGACGATCCTGCTCACCGTCCTGGGCGCGCTGCTGCCGTGGTTGGTGGCGTTCGGCGTACCGCTGGCGGTTCTGCTGCTGGTGCTGCGCCGGCGACGGAAGTCGCCGGCGCTCACCGCCGGGGTCAGCGCGCCGCCGCCAGTGCCCGCAGCGCGGTCTGCACCATGACGCGTACGCCGGCCGGGATGGCCCGCTCGTCCACGTCGAAGGACCCGCGGTGCAGGTCGACGTTGGGCCCGGCGCGGCCCACACCGAGGCGGGCGAGGGCGCCGGGGACGTACTCCAGATACCAGCTGAAGTCCTCGCCGCCCATGCTCTGCGGCGTCTCGGCGATCCCCTCCGGCCCGAGCGCGGCGCCGGTGGCGGCGGTCAGCACCTGGATCGCGCGGGAGTCGTTGCTCACCGGCGGCCTGCCGCGCAGGTACTCCAGGTCGACTGTGGCGCCGGTCGGGGCGATCACGTCCCGCACCACCTGAGCCACGATCTTGGGAGCCTGCTCCCAGGTGTCGCGGTCCATGACGCGCAGGGTGCCCGAGGCGCTGGCCTCGGAGGGGATGACGTTGTAACGGGTGCCGGCCGAGGCGTGGCCGAACACCAGCAGCAGCCCGCTGTTGGCCGGCACCCGGCGGCTGACCAGGGCCGGCACCTCGGTGATCAACCGGCCGAGGGCGTCCACCAGGTCGACTGTCAGGTGCGGGCGGGCGGTGTGGCCGCCCGGCCCGGAGAGCCGGACGGTGACGTTGTCGGCGGCCGCCGTGATCGGGCCGACCCGCAGGCCGACCTGGCCCACCGGCAGGTTCGGGTCGCAGTGCAGCGCGAAGATCTGCACGACGTCGTCCAGGCCGCCGGCCTCGATGACCTCCAGCGAACCGCAGGGCAGGATCTCCTCGGCCGGCTGGAAGATGAGCCGGACCCGGCCGTCCAACTCGCCGAGGTCGGCGAGCTGGGCCAGCAGCATGCCGACGCCGAGCAGGATCGTGGTGTGCACGTCGTGGCCGCAGGCGTGGCAGACGCCCTCGACGGTGGAGCGGTACGGCACGTCCTTGGGGTCGTCAAGCGGCAGGGCGTCGATGTCGGCGCGCAGCGCGATGATCGGGCCGTCGGGGCGGCCGTTGACGTCGCAGATCACGCCGTTGCCCTTGGGCAGCAGCCGAGGGTGCAGGCCGGCCAGGGAGAGCTCCCGGGCGATCAGGGCCGCCGTCTCGAACTCCGTGCCGGACAACTCGGGGTGCGAGTGGAGGTGACGGCGCGTGGCGATGAGCCCCGGTACACGAAGGGCGAGGAGGTGGTCCAGGTCGCGGGGCAGGGGCTGGGACCCGGGCGGAGTCTCCGGCCAGGACGACGCCAGCTGGCCGCCGGTGGGCAGCGTCAACGCACTCGTCACGTCGAATTCTCGATCACTAGAGATGGATGGATCATCGGGGACAGCAGACAGCCTAGACCTCCGGCGGTGACGCTGCGCAACCTCGTTATGGTGATGATCGGACCGCGTAGCGTCACGTATGCCCTGCTGAGGGCGCTCGTCAAGGTGCGGGACCGCAGGTAGATCGCGTTCGAACGCCGTCATCCGCCCCCTCACCTCCTACTACGCGTAACCGGACCGGGTGGCCACGAATCGAGACGCGACCCGTGGACCGCACGCTGCGAATTGTCGCATTAGTCGGGGTGATGAACTGACACTCCGACAATAAGCCGACCACTCTCCGCAACGGGCCGGACAGGACGCTCACATACGCCCGCCCACCACGACCGCACACCCTGTGCGTTCCGGCACGCACCCCGTCGGCGTACCCGTAAAGCCGGGTGGACACACCCGGGTCGGAACCGGTCAGAACCGGTCGGTGGGCCGGTACAGACCCCAGACCTCGCGCAGCGTCCCGCAGACCTCGCCCACCGTGGCCCGGGCGCGCAGCGCCTCCTTCATCGGGTAGAGCACGTTGTCCGAGCCCTCGGCGGCGGCGCGCAGCGCGGCGAGGGCCCGCGTCACCGCGTCCGCGTCCCGCTCGGCGCGCAGCCGGGCCAGCTTCTCGGCCTGCGCGGCCTCGATCGTCGGGTCGACCCGCAGCGGCTCGTACGGCTCCTCCTCGTCGATCGCGAACCGGTTGAGCCCGACCACCACCCGCTCGCTGGAGTCGATCTCCTGAGCGATCCGGTACGCCGACTGCTCGATCTCCCGCTTCTGGAACCCGGCCTCGATCGCGTCGACGGCCGAGCCGTGGTCGGCCACCCGCTCCATCAGCTCCACGGCGGCGGCCTCCAGCTCGGCGGTCATCGCCTCCACCACGTACGAGCCGGCGAACGGGTCGACGGTGGCCGTGAGGTCCGTCTCGTACGCAAGCACCTGCTGGGTGCGCAGCGCGAGCCGGGCGGCCTTCTCGGTGGGCAGCGCGATCGCCTCGTCGAAGCTGTTGGTGTGCAGCGACTGCGTGCCGCCGAGCACCGCGGCCAGCCCCTGCACCGCGACCCGGACCAGGTTCACCTCCGGCTGCTGGGCGGTGAGCTGCACACCGGCGGTCTGGGTGTGGAACCGCAGCATCATCGACTTCGGATCCCTGGCGCCGAAGTCGTCATGCATCAGCCGAGCCCAGATCCGCCTGGCGGCGCGGAACTTCGCCACCTCCTCCAGCAGCGTCGTCCGGGCCACGAAGAAGAACGACAGTCGGGGCGCGAAGTCGTCCACGGCGAGCCCGGCGGCCAGCGCGGCGCGGACGTACTCCACACCGTTGGCCAGGGTGAACGCGATCTCCTGCGCGGGCGTGGCGCCTGCCTCGGCCATGTGGTAGCCCGAGATGGAGATCGTGTTCCACTTCGGCACCTCCTTGCGGCAGTACGCGAAGGTGTCGGCCACCAGGCGCAACGACGGCTTCGGCGGGTAGATGTACGTCCCCCGGGCGATGTACTCCTTGAGGATGTCGTTCTGGATGGTGCCGTTGAGCGCCGTGCCCGGCACCCCGTTCTCCTCGGCGACGAGCTGGTAGAGCAGCAGCAGCACCGAGCCGGGCGCGTTGATGGTCATCGAGGTGGACACCCGGTCCAGTGGGATGTCGGCGAAGAGCAGCCGCATGTCCTCGATGGAGTCGATGGCCACGCCCACCTTGCCGACCTCGCCGTGCGCGATCGGGTCGTCGGAGTCGTACCCCATCTGCGTCGGCAGGTCGAAGGCGACCGAGAGACCCATGGTGCCGGCCCGCAACAGTTGGTGGTAGCGCGCGTTGGACTCGGTGGCGGTGCCGAAGCCGGCGTACTGGCGCATGGTCCACGGGCGGGAGGTGTACATCGTGGGGTAGACCCCCCGGGTGTACGGGAACTCGCCCGGGCCGCCCAGCCGGGAGTCCAGGTCCTCCGGAAGGTCAGCCGCCGTGTAGACGCCCTTGATCGGGAAACCGGACTCGCTCGACCGCCGTTCACTCATCCCCGGATGGTAGGACGCGCCGGCTCAAGGTCGCGTGAGGGATACCGCACAGTGCGTCCCGACACCTCGACGGGAGGTGAACGGTTGGACACGATCTGTGGTCTTCGGTAAACGTCCGCCGCGTCGGCTTTCGCATCGGGCGTCGGAACCAGCAAGATAGGGGGGTTGTGTCCCAGCCCCCCTCGATTTCCCCCGGTGGCTTTTCTGTGACTCAGATCCCGACGTGGAGCGGCGGACAGGTAAGTCCCGCCAGCGGACGAGCGGCGCCCGGCACCACCATCGGTGGCCGGTACTCGCTGCGGTCCGCGGTGGGCAACGGCGGCATGGGCACGGTGTGGCGCGCCACAGACACCCTGCTGCGCCGTGACGTGGCGGTGAAGGAGGTCGTCCTTCCCCCGGGTCTGGCGCCCAGCGACCGCGACGCCATGTACGAGCGGACGCTGCGCGAGGCCCGCGCGGCCGCAGCCATCCAGCACCCGGCCGTGGTGCAGGTGTACGACGTGGTCACCGAGGCCGGTCGGCCGTGGATCGTCATGGAGCTGCTGGACGCCCGCAGCCTCGCCGACATGGTCATCGAGGACGGTCCGGTCGCGCCCCGCGCGGTCGCCAAGATCGGCATCGCGCTGCTCGGCGCCCTGGAGGTCGCGCACGCCATCGGCGTGCTGCACCGCGACGTCAAGCCGGCCAACGTGCTGATCTGCTCCGACGGGCGGTGCGTGCTCACCGACTTCGGTGTCGCCCGGATGCCCACCGACGTGCAGCTCACCACCCCCGGCATGGTGCTCGGCTCGCCGCACTTCATCTCGCCCGAGCGGGCCATGGGCCAGGAGTTCGGCCCGCCGAGCGACCTCTTCTCGCTGGGCGTGACGCTCTACACGGCGGTCGAGGGGCGTCCGCCGTTCGACAAGGGCGACCCCATCGAGACCATGCACGCCGTCGTGGAGGACCCGCCGGCCCCGCCGCAGCGCAGCGGCGCCCTGACCCGGGTGCTGATGGGTCTGCTGGAGAAGGACCCGGCCCGCCGGCTGGACGTGCACACCTCCCGGGGAATGCTGCGGGAGCTGCTCGCCGGCCCGCTGGGCAGCACCGCCACCGCCGTGCACTCGGTCACCGACCCGTACGCAGTGGTGCCGGTGCAGCAGCGCCCGGCCCCCGTGCACCCGCCTGCCCAGCCGGAGGCGAAGCCGGAGGACCAGATCGGCGGTCGGGCCATGCTCGCCCCGGGTGAGTCGCTCACCGACCGGCTCGCCGCGCTGCGCCGGGGCGAACGCCCACAGCCGACCGGCACGGCCGCCGCCGCCGCTGCCGCCGCTCTGGACGAGACCAGCGCCGACGCGCTCGCCGGTCCGCTGCACACGCCCACCGGTGCGATGCCCGCTCCCGGCCGTCCCACCGCCGGGCGCACCTACGGCGGTAGCGCGGACGCCACCCAGCGGGTGGACGCCGGCGCGCACCCCGACGCCACCCAGCGGGTCACCTACGGCAGCCGGCCCGACGCCACGCAGCCGGTCGGCTACGGCGCGCCCGAGGCCACCCAGCGCATCGGCGGCAGCACCTACGGCGGCGGCAACCAATGGTCGGTGCCGGGCACCGGCCAGCCCTGGACGACGACGCCGCCCCCGGCCGCCGGCAGCGGCAGTGCCCTGGACAAGGTCCGCGCGACCGGTGGTCAACTCGTCACCACGGTGAAGGGCTGGCCGCGCAAGATGCAGCTCGCCGCGGCCGGTGGCTTGGCCGTGCTGCTGCTGATCAGCATCGTGGCGCTGTCCGGCGGGGACGACCCCGCCCCGAGCACCCCGCAGGCGCAGCCGACCCCGTCCGCCCCGGCGGGCCCGGCCGTCGAGATGCAGGAGCACACGGCCCGCGGCGTCCAGGTGATGGTGCCGAAGGGTTGGAAGAAGGCCACCGGCGGCTCGTACACCGACTACATCGACCCGGAGGACGACGGTCGCAAGATCCGGATCCTCACCGAGAAGTGGACCGGGACGCCCACCCGCTGGGCGGAGAGCGCGCAAAACTTCCTCCGCACCAAGAGCACCAACTGCAAGAAGCCGTACGAGCAGGTGGCCATCGCCGAGCAGCAGTTGGCGGGCAGCCCGGGCGTCGAATTCGAGTACACCTGCGGCTCCGGTGGCGAGATGCGCCACGGGGTGTGGCGCGCGGTCGTCAAGGACGGCAAGTCGTACTCGTTCTACCTCTCCGCCACCGAGGACGTGTTCGCCGAGAGCAAGCCGATCTTCGACGAGATGGTGAAGACGTTCCAGCTCACCGGGAACGGCTGAGCCGGAGGGAACCGACAGCGGTGGACCGCCGCCGTGCTATCAAGGGGCATGGCGGCGGACACCACTGACATCGACGACATTCGCGAGCAAGCCCGACGTTGGCTGGCCGACGACCCCGACCCGGCCAGCCGGGACGAGCTGACGGCGGTGCTCGACCGCCTGCCGGCGAGCGCGCCGGAGCTGGCCGACCGGTTCGCCGGTCCGCTGACCTTCGGCACCGCGGGCCTGCGCGGCCCGCTGCGCGCCGGCCCGAACGGCATGAACCTCGCCGTGGTCACCCAGGCCGCCGCAGGGCTGGTCGGCTGGCTCGCCGCCCAGGGCGGCACCGGCCCTCTGGTGATCGGGTACGACGCCCGGCACGGCTCCCGCCAGTTCGCCGAGCGCACCGCCCAGGTGGCCACCGGTGCCGGCCGGCCGGCGCTGTTGCTGCCCCGCCCACTGCCCACCCCGGTGCTCGCGTACGCGGTGCGCCAGCTCGGCGCGGTGGCCGGTGTCATGGTCACGGCAAGCCACAACCCTCCCCAGGACAACGGCTACAAGGTCTACCTCGGCGCGGAGCTGGGCGGTGAGCTGGGCGCCGGGGCGCAGATCGTGCCGCCGGCCGACGCCGGTATCGAGGCCGCGATCCGGGCGGTCGGTCCGCTGACCCAGGTGCCACTGGGCCGGCCCGGCGAGGTGCTCGGCGACGACCTCGTGGCGTCGTACGTCGAGCGGGCCACCGCGGTGATCGCGCCGGACGGGCCGCGGGACCTGTCGGTGGCGTACACCCCTTTGCACGGCGTGGGCGCGGCGGTGCTCACGGCGGCGTTCGCCCGGGCCGGTTTCCCGATCCCCGGCGTGGTGCCCGAGCAGGCCGAGCCGGACCCGGCGTTCCCCACCGTCTCGTTCCCCAACCCGGAGGAGCCGGGAGCGGTGGACCGGCTGATCGCGCTGGCCGACGCCACCGGCGCGGACCTCGCCATCGCCAACGATCCGGACGCGGACCGGTGCGCCGTTGTCGTCCGGGAGGGCGCCGACGGGCGGGGCTGGCGGATGCTGCGCGGCGACGAGGTGGGCGTGCTGCTCGCCGACCACCTGATGCGGCGCGGGGTGACCGGGCTCTACGCCACCACCATCGTGTCGTCGTCGCTGCTGCGGGCGATGTGCGCGGCCCGGGGCCTGCCCTACGACGAGACGCTTACCGGGTTCAAGTGGATCGTGCGGGCCGGCGGCGGAAGCGCGCCGCTGGTCTTCGGCTACGAGGAGGCGCTCGGCTACTGCGTCGCCCCGGAGCACGTCCGGGACAAGGACGGCATCACCGCCGCGCTGACAGTGGCCGAGTTGGCGGCCGGCCTGAAGGCGCAGGGTCGCACGCTCACCGATCGGCTGGACGAGCTGGCCGCCGAGTTCGGCGTGCACCACACCGACCAGCTCTCCGTCCGGGTCGACGACCTGCGGGAGATCGCCGACGCGATGGCCCGGATCCGGGCGGCCACCCCGACCACGCTGCTGGCGCAGCCCCTCGACAGTGCCCGGGACCTGCTGCCCGAGGCGGACGTGGTCATCCTGCGCACCGCGACGGCCCGGGTGGTGATCCGCCCCTCCGGGACCGAGCCGAAGCTCAAGGCGTACCTCGAGGTGGTGGAGCCGGTGGTGGACGATGGCGTCGCGGCCGCCCGGACCCGGGCCGGCGCGGCGATCGCGCGGTTGCGCGGTGAGATCGCCGCCGCCCTCGGGGTGTAGAGCCCCAGGGTCAGCGGCGCGGGCCGAGGGCCTGGTCGACGGCGATGCCCAGGGCGGCGACGACCAGGCCCACCGAGGGACGGACCACTGAGTCGTCGGTGCTCACCTCGCCGGAGAATCCCGCGCCGGTGGCGATCTCCTGGAGCCGGCGACGGGCGTCGGCGGCCTCCTGACCGCTGATGCCCAGCGCGGACTCCATCCGCAGCACCACGACCAGGGTGGCCAGCGCGGCGGTCCGCTCGTCCGGGGCCGCCGCGCCGGTCAGCGCCTCGGTCAGCCGCTGCCGGGTGTCCGCCTCGACGGAGGCGTCCACGACCGGGTAGCGGTGCACGTGGATGAAGCCCAACTCGGTCTCGTCGACGTCCTGCACGACACCCTGGCGGCACAGGTCACCGAGGATCCGGTCGCGCAGGCCGTGCCGCAGGCGCTGCACCCAGGAGGCCGGCGTGTGCGGCGTGTCGGCGGCGATCCGGCCCAGCACCTCGTCGGTCACCGGCTCGCCGGTGGGCGTCGGGTCGACGACGGCAAGGTTCCCGTTGTCGTACGCGATCCGGCCGGCCAGAGCCAGCTCGACGAGCACCGCGGCCGCCATGCCCAGGTCCAGGCTGATCCGCGGCATGGTGGCCTTGCCGGTCGAGTCGTCGTAGGCGAGGAGCAGCAACTCCTCGGCGAGCGCAACACCAGTCATGGCCCGAGACGGTAGCGGGTCCACGCGTCACGCGCGCGGACCCGCCGTCACCCGGCACCGACCGGGTGGACGATCAGAATCGGGGCATGCCGCCGAACTGGCGGTCACCGGCGTCGCCGAGCCCGGGGACGATGAACATGCTGTCGTTGAGCCCCTCGTCGATCGAGGCCGTGACCAGGCGCAACGGCAGACCCGAACGCTTCAGCCGCTCGATGCCGACCGGCGCGGCGAGCACGCAGAGCACTGTGATGTCGGTGCAGCCGCGGTCGGCCAGCAACCGGCAGGAGTGCTCCAGGGAGCCGCCGGTGGCCAGCATCGGGTCGAGCACCAGCACCGGCAGCCCGGCCAGGTCGCGGGGCAGCGACTCCATGTAGGCGCGGGGCTCGTAGGTCTCCTCGTCGCGGGCCAGGCCCACGAAGCCCATCGAGGACTCGGGCAGCAGGCCCAGCGCGGCGTCCGCCATGCCCAGCCCGGCCCGCAGCACCGGCACCAGCAGCGGCGGGTTGGCCAGCCGGGTGCCCTCCGCGCCGGTGACAGGCGTCTGCACCTCGTACCGCTCGACGGGGAACGAGCGCGCCGCCTCGTACACAAGCATGGTGGTCAGTTCGTGCAGCGCCGCCCGAAACGTCGAGGAATCGGTGCGCGCGTCCCGCATGGCGGTCAGGCGGGACTGGGCCAGCGGGTGGTCAATGACGTGTACGTCCACGATCGCTCAACCTACCGGTCCGTTCGGCCCGCCGGTGCGGGTGCGGTCGGACCGGCGACGTCGCTCACGCCGAGCCTCCCGTGACCAAGATCACTCAGCCGTCCGGTGCGTAGACTTCTCGCCATGACGGCGACAACGACGTCGGCCCGGTCGGACCTCTCCGAGCTGGGACGATCCGAGACCGCTCTGCGGACCTTCCTGCACGGCCTGCCCGGCGTGGACCAGGTCGGCGCGGAGCAGCGGGCGGCACAGCTCGGCACCCGCTCCATCAAGACCACCGCCAAGGCGCAGGCCATCGACCTGGCGATCCGGATGGTCGACCTGACCACCCTCGAAGGGGCGGACACCCCCGGCAAGGTGCGCGCGCTGGCCGCGAAGGCGCTGCGCCCGGACCCGGCCGACCCGTCCTGCCCGCACGTCGGCGCGGTCTGCGTCTACCCCGCCATGGTCCCGTACGTGGCCGAGGTGCTGCGCGGAAGCGCGGTGCACCTGGCCAGCGTGGCGACCGCGTTCCCGTCGGGTCAGGCGCCGCTGGAGATCAAGCTCGCCGACACCCGGGCCGCCGTGGCGGCCGGCGCCGACGAGATCGACATGGTGATCAACCGGGGCGCGTTCCTGGCCGGGCGGTACAAGGAGGTCTACGACGAGATCGTGGCCACCAAGGAAGCCTGCGGTGACGCCCACCTCAAGGTCATCCTGGAGACCGGCGAGCTGGCCACGTACGACAACGTCCGTCGTGCCTCCTGGCTGGCCATGCTGGCCGGCGGCGACTTCATCAAGACGTCCACCGGGAAGGTTCCCGTGGCGGCGACGCTGCCGGTGACACTGGTGATGCTGGAGGCGGTTCGTGACTTCCGCGAAGCGACCGGACGGCAGGTGGGCGTGAAGCCCGCCGGTGGCATCAAGACCACCAAGGACGCCATCAAGTACCTGGTGATGGTCAACGAGACCGTCGGCCCGGACTGGCTCGACCCGGACTGGTTCCGCTTCGGCGCGTCCAGCCTGCTCAACGACCTGCTGATGCAGCGCACCAAGCTGACGACCGGCGTCTACGCCGGTCCCGACTACTTCACCCTGGACTGATAGCCGATGTTCGAATACGCCCCCGCCCCCGAGTCCCGCTCGGTGGTGGACCTCAAACCCTCGTACGGGCTGTTCATCGACGGCGCGTTCGTCGATCCGACCGACGGTGGCAGCTTCAAGTCGATCAACCCCGCCTCCGAGGAGGTGCTCGCCGAGGTCGCCGAGGCCGGCGCCCAGGACGTGGAGCGGGCGGTCCGTGCCGCCCGGAAGGCGTACGACAAGGTCTGGGGTCCGATGCCGGGCCGCGACCGGGCGAAGTACCTGTACCGCATCGCGCGGCTCATCCAGGAACGCTCCCGCGAACTGGCCGTCCTGGAGTCGCTGGACAACGGCAAGCCGATCCGGGAGTCCCGCGACGTCGACCTGCCGCTCGTCGCCGCGCACTTCTTCTACTACGCGGGCTGGGCCGACAAGCTGGGCCATGCCGGCTTCGGCCCGAACCCGCAGCCGATCGGCGTGGCCGCGCAGGTCATCCCGTGGAACTTCCCGCTGCTCATGCTGGCGTGGAAGATCGCCCCGGCGCTGGCGGCGGGCAACACGGTGGTGCTCAAGCCCGCCGAGACCACGCCGCTGACGGCGCTGCTGTTCGCCGAGATCTGCCAGCAGGCCGACCTGCCGGCCGGTGTGGTCAACATCCTCACCGGCGCCGGCGACACCGGCCGCGCGCTTGTCGAGCACCCCGGCGTGGACAAGGTCGCCTTCACCGGCTCCACCGAGGTCGGCCGGGCCATCGCCCGGTCGATCGCCGGCACCCGCAAGAAGCTGACCCTGGAGCTGGGCGGCAAGGCCGCCAACATCGTCTTCGACGACGCGCCCATCGACCAGGCCGTCGAGGGCATCGTCAACGGCATCTTCTTCAACCAGGGGCACGTCTGCTGCGCCGGCTCCCGCCTCCTGGTCCAGGAGAACGTGGCCGACCGGGTGTTGGAGTCGCTGAAGCGGCGGATGGCCCAACTGCGGGTCGGCGACCCACTGGACAAGAACACCGACGTCGGCGCGATCAACTCCGCCGCCCAGTTGGAACGGATCCGCGAGCTGTCCGACGCCGGCTCCGCCGAGGGCGCCGAGCGGTGGTCGCCGCCGTGCGAGCTGCCCGACCGTGGCTTCTGGTTCGCGCCCACCCTCTTCACGGGCGTCACCCAGGCACACCGCATCGCCCGCGAGGAGATCTTCGGGCCGGTGCTGTCGGTGCTCACCTTCCGCACACCGGCCGAGGCCGTGGAGAAGGCCAACAACACGCCGTACGGGCTGTCGGCCGGCATCTGGACCGACAAGGGCTCGCGCATTCTGTGGATGGCCGACCGGCTGCGCGCCGGCGTCGTCTGGGCCAACACGTTCAACAAGTTCGACCCCACCTCGCCGTTCGGCGGCTACAAGGAGTCGGGCTACGGTCGCGAGGGCGGCCGGCACGGGCTGGAGGGGTACCTCAATGTCTGAGCGGGTCGCCGTACGCAAGACGTACAAGCTCTTCATCGGCGGGAAGTTCCCGCGCAGCGAGTCGGGACGGTCGTATCTCGTGCAGTCCTCGAATGTGTCACTGGCCTCCCGCAAGGACGCCCGGGACGCGGTGGTCGCCGCCCGCGCCGCCGTCAAGGGCTGGGCCGGCGCGACCGCGTACAACAGGGGTCAGATCCTCTACCGGGCCGCCGAGATGCTGGAGGGCCGCCGCGAGCAGTTCGTCGCCCTGGGCATCCCCGGCGACGAGGTGGACGCCGCGGTGGACCGCTGGGTCTGGTACGCCGGCTGGGCCGACAAGCTCGCCCAGGTGTACGGCGGCGCCAACCCGGTCGCCGGCCCGTACTTCAACATCTCGGCGCCCGAGCCGACAGGCGTGGTGGCCGTGGTCGCCCCGGAACGACCGGCGCTGCTCGGCCTGGTCAGCGTGATCGCCCCGGCGATCGTCACCGGCAACACGGTGGTGGTGGCGGCCTCGCCGTCGGAGCCGCTGGCCGCGGTGACGCTTGCCGAGGTGCTGGCCACCTCCGACCTGCCCGGCGGGGTGGTCAACATCCTCACCGGCGCGATCACCGAGACCGCGCCGGCGCTGGCGGCGCACATGGACGTCAACGCGATCGACCTGACCGGTGTGACCGACGACTCGCTCGCCACCGACCTTGAGGTCAAGGCCGCGGAGAACCTCAAGCGGGTGCTCCGCCCGGCCCCGGCCGACCACGACTGGACCACCGACCCGGGTCTGGCTCGGATGACCACGCTGCTGGAGACGAAGACGGTGTGGCATCCCAAGGGGGTGTGATCGTCTGTCCTCGGCCTGTTTGGTTTTCCGGGGGGAGCCCGCCCACTCCGGGCGGTCAGGCTTGATCCCTGCGTGGGCGGGCTCCCCCCGGAAAACCTGACGTGGGCCGGGTCCGTCGGGTGGGTCAGCTTGCGGGTTCTGCCTCGGGCTGGGTTGCCCCTGGTTGGTGATCATGGGGTTGGCGGGGTGTTTGATCTCGCTCGACCCGGTCAACCTCATGATCACCGCTGCCGCGGGTGGGGGGGTCTACTACCGGGGGTAGGATTGGTTTGTGACTCGGTTGGGCGATCTTGAGCGTGCGGTGATGGACGTGCTGTGGGACGTGGTCCCGGGCACGTCTGACGGTGTGACCGTGCGCGAGGTGGCCGACGCGCTCGACGGCCGCGAGCTGGCGTACACGACGGTGATGACCGTTCTCGACCGGCTCGCCGGCAAGGGGATGGTGCAGCGGGAGCGGGAGGGTCGCGCCTGGCGGTACCGGCCGGCAGCCAGCCGCGAGGCGCACATCGCCCAGCTCATGCTCGACGCCCTCGACCTGGGCGGCAGCCGCGACGCCGCGCTGGTGCGCTTCGCCCGCTCGGTGACCGGCACCGAGGCCGAGGTGCTGCGGGCGGCCCTGGGCAGCGAGGCCGGGCTGAGTTCCGGCGACACCGCCACGGGCGGGGCCGACGCCCTGACCGACCGGGTGGATCGGCCGGTGGGCCGGCGGCCGGCCGGCGAGGCAGCGGAGCGGTAGGGCGCGCGCCATGGCCTACGCCGTGCACTTCGCCGCCACCATGCTGGCCTGCTATCTGACCGCGCAGGTGCTGGCCCGCTCGACCTGGACGTGGCGCAGCCCGCGGGTGGCGATCGTCTGCTGGCAGGCCGTCGGGTTGGCGTTGGGCCTCTCCGCGATGGGCCTGCCGATGGCCCTCGGGCTGAGCACGTACGACCTGCCGACCGGCAGCGCACTGCTCGCCCTGACCACCGACCTCTTCCACGGCACCCTGCCGATCGGTGTGACCGCCTTCCACCTCGCCGGCGTCGGGGTGGGCTTCGGCATCGGCGCGGTGCTCGTCACCACCACCATCCGCAGCATCCACGGCACCATCCGCGCCCAGCGCCGGCACCGGGACCTGCTCACCCTTGTGGCCCGGGACGACCCGGCCGCGCCGGGGGCGCTCGTCCTGGACCATCCGAGCGCCGCCGCGTACTGCCTGCCGGGGGTGAAGCCGCAGGTGGTGGTCAGCGCCGGCACCCTGAGTCTGCTGGACCGCGCCGAGCTGGCCGCCGTGCTCTCCCACGAGCGCGCGCACGCCCACGAACGACACGACCTGGTGCTGCTACCGTTCACCGCGCTCTGCCGGGCGCTGCCGTGGTTCGGCTGGGTCCGTGACGCGCACGAGCGAGTGGCCCTGCTGGTCGAGATGCGCGCCGACGACAAGGCGCGCGAGCTGCACGCCGAGGCCCCGCTGGCGGGTGCGCTACGCCGCTTCGCCGCCGCCGGACACCGGGTCACTCCGGCCGGCGCGCTGGGCCTGGGCGACCGCGACCTGGACGTACGCGTCCAGCGCCTGCTCGTGGCCGACCGGCCGCCCCGTGCCCTCGGCGCGACGGCCCTCGCGGTGGCCGCCACCCTGGTCGCCCTCCCGGTCACCCTCTTCCTGAGCTGACCCCCGGCCCCACCCCGCGCCGCACACTCGCGCCCGCCACGGACCTGCGCCCGGGCCACACCGCTGCCCGGGAGGCGACGGCATGGTATCGCCGGCGGGGTCCGCTGATTCTCGAGTCCCGGGCGTCCCCGGCTGGAGATGCGTCGCCACACCCTCCCGACCGCACATCTACTACGCCTCGTCGTACTACTATCTACGACGAGACGTAGTAGTCGTCTTCTTATGTAGGCAAGCTACGTGTAGTGTTGCTACGACAAGGGAGACAACATCTAGGGAGAGCCGGCCATGGACACGCTGCTCCTCGCCCGCCTGCAGTTCGCCACCACCACGTCGATCCACTTCCTGTTCGTGGTCGTCACGCTCGGGCTGGTCACCCTGCTGGTCGGGATGCAGACCGCCTGGGTGCTCACCGGCAACCCGAAGTGGGAGCGGCTGACCCGGTTCTGGGGCCAGCTCTACGTGATCAACTACGTGCTCGGCATCGCCACGGGCATCGTGATGGAGTTCCAGTTCGGGCTGAACTGGAGCGGCCTGTCGCGCTACGTCGGCAACGTCTTCGGCGCTCCGCTGGCGATCGAGACGCTCGTGGCGTTCTTCCTGGAGTCCACGTTCCTCGGAATGTGGATCTTCGGTTGGCACCGGCTCCGCAAGGGCGTTCACCTCGCACTGCTGTGGGGAGTGGCGCTCACCGCGTACGCCTCGGCCTTCTGGATCATGGTGGCGAACTCCTGGCTGCAACACCCGGTCGGGTACGAGGTCCGCGACGGGATCGCCCACCTCACCGACTTCGGCGCGCTGCTCACCAACCCCAGCCTCGGCATGGCCTTCGGGCACGTGGTCTCGGCCGGGCTGCTGGTCGGCGGGATGCTGATGGCCGCCGTCAGCGCCTGGCACCTGATCCGGCGTACGCCCGACTTCGCGCTCTTCCGCACGTCACTACGGATCGGCCTGGTCACGGCGGCGTTGGCGATCACGATGGTGCAGGGTTTCGGCTTTGCCCAGTTCGGCCCGGTCGGCTCGGTACAGCCGACCAAGTTCGGCGGGGACAGCCCGGAGGCGCAGGCGCTGATCGCCGAGTGGACCACCCGGTTCGGCCCCGGCGACTACACCCCGCCGGTCCTTTCCAGCGTCGGGCTGGGCTTCATGATCCTCATCGGCTTCACCCTCGGCTGCGTCTGGCTGCTGCTGCCCCTGCTCTTCCGGGACTGGATCATCCGGCTGCGCTTCCCGCTCTGGCTCGTCCTGCTCGGCGTGCCGTTGCCGTTCGTCGCGGTGATCCTCGGCTGGATCGCCCGGGAGGTGGGCCGCCAACCCTGGGTGGCGTACGGGCTGCTCCCCACCGACCAGGCGGTCTCCCCCGTCGGCGCGCCGGTGATGCTCGCCTCGCTGATCGGCTTCAGCCTGCTGCTGGGCACCCTCGCCGTCACCAACTGGGTGCTGCTGGCCCGGCACGCGGGACGCGGCGCGGTCGACCCGGCTCTCGGCCGCCCACCGGCCGACGAACCGGCCCACCCCGAACCCGTCCTCGCCTGAGCGACTGAAGGAGACTCACCGTGGACCTCGCCTGGTACGCCCTGCTCGGTCTCTTCTTCGCGAGCTACCTCGTGCTCGCCGGCTACGACTACGGCGTCGGGTTGCTGCTCGCCCGGGGCGGCTCCCCGGCCGGGCGACGGGCCGCGCTCACCGCCCTCGGCCCGTTCTTCCTCGGCAACGAGGTCTGGCTGGTCGCCGCCGTCGGCATCCTGTTCGGCGCCTTCCCGGTGCTGGAGGGCGAACTGCTCGCCGGCTGCTACCCGGCGGTCGCCGGCGCGCTTGTCGGCGTCATCCTGGTCACCGCCGGGGTGCAACTGCGCAGCCGGCCGACCGAGGAGCGGGTCCGCGCCCGCTGGGACCGGGTCATCGTGGTCGGCAGCGCGCTCGCCGCGCTCGGCTGGGGCGCGGTGCTGGCCGCGCTGTTGCAGGGCGTGCCCCGTCAGGCCGACGGGCACGTCGCCGGGGTGTCGCACCTGGCCACCCCGTTCGCGGCGATCGTCGGGCTGACCATGGTCGCCCTGGTCGCGGTGCACGGTGCGACCTTCCTCACGCTGCGACTGCCGGCCGACGCCGCCGCCGTGGCCTGTCGCACGGCCCGCCGGCTGGTGCCGGTGGCGCTCTGCGCGGTCGCCATCGCCACCGTCGTGGGCCTGCTCTCCTCCCGGGTACGCGACGCCGTGCAGCGACCGGCGGTGGGCGTACTCCTGCCGGTGTTGCTGGTGGCGGCGCTGCTGGCGGCCCGCGCGGCGCTGGCGCGGCGGCGGCCGGGGTGGGCCCTGATCGCCACCGGCACGGCCCTGGCGCTGCCGGTGGCGCTTGTCGGCGCGGCCCTCTGGCCCTACGTGCTGGTGTCCACGACCGACCCGGGCGCCTCGCTGACGGTGGCCGACGCGGCCGCCAGCGCGCCGACGCTGCGGCTGCTTGGCTGGGTGGCGCTGCCGCTGCTGCCGGCCCTACTAGGCTTCCAGGCGATGTGCTGGTGGGTTTTCCGGGGACGGACCGACGGCAGGGCACCGGTGTACTGGTGAACCGCCGTCCCTTCGACCCGCGTCTGCTGCGTCGGGTCCCCGCGGCCCGGCGCGATCTTGCCGTGCTCGCGCTCCTCGGCGTGCTCGCCGCCGCGTTGATCGTCGCGCAGGCCACCGCGCTGGCGGCGGTGCTCGCCACCGCCTTCGACGGGCGGCTGAACCGGGCGGCGCTTGCGGGTTTCGTGGTCGCGGTCGCCGCCCGGTCGGCGCTGGTCTGGGCACAGGGCACGGTCTCGGCGCGGGTCGCCGCCACGGTCAAGGCCACGCTGCGGGCCGACCTGCTCGGCGCGGTGGGCCGGCACGGGCCGGGCTGGGTTGCGGGGCAGCGGGCCGGCGAGCTGGCCACCCTGGCCGGGCGCGGGCTCGACGCGCTGGACGCCTACTTCACCGGGTACCTGCCGCAGCTGGTGCTCAGCGTGACGGTGCCGCTGGCCGTGCTGGCCCGCATCGTCGTCGCCGACTGGAGCTCCGCGCTGATCATCGCGTTGACGCTGCCGCTGATCCCGGTCTTCGGCGCGTTGCTCGGCTGGCAGGCACAGGCCGCCACCGAGCGGCAGTGGCGTCGGCTCTCCCTGCTGGGCGGGCACTTCCTGGACATGGTCGCCGGGCTGCCCACCCTGCGGGCGTTCGGCCGGGCGCGGGCGCAGACCGAGGTGGTCCGCCGGATGGCCGACGGGCACCGGGTCGCCACCATGAAGACGCTGCGAATCGCGTTCCTCTCCGCGCTGGTGCTGGAGCTGGTCGCCACCCTTTCGGTGGCTCTGGTCGCGGTGCCGGTCGGCATCCGGCTGCTCGGCGGCGGACTGGCGCTGCACACCGCGCTGCTGGTGCTGCTGCTCACCCCCGAGGCGTATTTGCCGTTGCGGGCCGCGGGCAGCCGCTTTCACGCCAGCATGGAGGGGCTCACCGCGCTGGACGAGGCGCTCACCGTCTCGGCCGCGCCCGCCACCCAGCGCGCCGCCGAGGGCGCGGCCATCCCGGACGGTCGCGGTGAGATCCGGTTCGAGGCTGTGACAGTGGCGTACGAGCGGACCACCGCGCTGCGCGACGTGACAGTGACCGTCCGACCCGGCGAGCGGATCGCCGTCATCGGGCCCAGCGGCGCCGGCAAGAGCACTCTGCTCGGTCTGCTGCTCGGCTTCGTGACCCCGACCAGCGGCCGGATCACCGTGGACGGCGTCGACCTCGCCACCGCCGACCCGGACGCCTGGCGTCGGCAGCTCGCCTGGGTGCCGCAGCGCGCTCACCTCTTCGCCGCCTCGCTCGCCGACAACATCCGGCTCGGCGCACCGGACACCCCGCCCGAGGCGCTCGCCGCCGCGGTCCGCGACGCGGCCCTGGACGACGTGGTGGCCGGCCTGCCCGACGGGCTGACCACGCTGCTCGGCGAGCGTGGGCACGGCCTGTCCAGCGGCCAGCGGCAGCGCGTCGCACTGGCCCGGGCGTTCCTGCGCGACGCCCCCGTGGTGCTGCTCGACGAGCCCACGGCGCGGCTCGACACGGCCGCCGAGGCGGTGGTGCTCGACGCCACCCGCCGGCTGGTCGCCGGGCGGACGGCGCTGCTGGTGGCGCACCGGCCGGCGCTGCTGGCCGACGCCGACCGGGTCCTGCGCATCGAGGACGGCCGGGTCACCGAGCTGACGCCCGAACCGACCGGGAAGGCAGCCCCTTGACCACGGACCACGGGCCGCAGGCGGCGGCCGGCGTGACAGCGGCAGGGAGGGCCGCCGTCGAGCGCGCGGTGCTGCGGCTGGCCCGCCCGTACCTGGGTCGGCTCGTCGGCGCCGGGCTGCTCGCCGCCGCCACCGAGTTCGCCGGGCTCGCCCTGATGGCCACCGCGACATGGCTGCTGATGAGCGCCGCCGGGCAGCCTCCGCTGGACCGGCTCACCGTGGCGATCGTCGCCGTTCGGGCGCTGGCGATCAGCCGGGGCGTGTTCCGCTACACCGAGCGGCTCGCCGGGCACGACGCGGTCCTCCGGATGATCACCGACGTGCGGGCCCGGGTCTTCGCCACCCTCACGGCCCGCCGCGACGCACAACACCGCTCGGGGGACGTCCTGAGCCGGCTGGTCTCCGACGTCGAGGCGGTCCAGGATCTGCTGCTGCGGGTGCTGGTGCCCGCCTCGGCGGCGGCCCTGGTCGGGGTGCTCGCGGTGGCCGGAGCGGCGTTGATCTCGCCACCGGCGGCCGGTGTGCTCGCCCTCGGGCTGGTGGTCGCCGCGGTGGCGCTGCCCACCCTGGCCACGGTGGTCACCCGGCGCAGCGCGGCCGAGGTGGCCCCACTGCGCGGCGCGCTGGCCACCGACGCCGTCGACCTCACCCACGGCGCCGCCGACCTCGCCGCGTTCGGGGCGACAGATGCCGCGCTGCGCGCCGCCGAGCAGCGCGCCAGTCGACTGGCCCGACTCGAACGCCGGCTGGCGGCCACCGGCTTCGCCGTGGACGCGGCCGGAGTGTTGGTCGCCGGGCTGACCGCCGCCGCCGTGGTGCTTGTCGCGCTGGCCTCCGACGTGCCGGGCGTCCTGGTCGGGGTGCTGGCCGTCGGCACCCTGGCCGCCGTGGAGGTGGCGCTGGCACTGGTCTCGGCCGCACGGCAGTGGACCCAGCTGCGGCCCGGCCTGGCCCGGGTGGCCGCCCTCCTCGACGCCGACGCTCCCACTCCCCCGCCCACGCCCACGCCCCCGGTGACCGACCCGGCCGACCCGCACGACCTGCGCTTCGTCGAGGTGAGCGTGCGCTACCGGGCCGGTGCCGCACCCGCACTGGACCGGGTGAGCCTGGACCTGCCCGCCGGCCGGCGCATCGCCGTCGTCGGGCCGAGCGGCGCCGGCAAGAGCACCCTGGCGGCCGTACTGACCGGGGCGGTCCGACAGACCTCCGGCCACGTCACGCTTGCCGACCGCGACCTGTCCTCGTACGCGGAGGAGGAGCTGCCCCGCAGCGTCGGCGGGCTGCTCGCCGAGGCGTACGTCTTCCATGCCACCGTCCGGGAGAACCTGCTGCTCGGGCGGGCCGGGGCCAGCGAGGACGAGCTGACCGGGGCGATGACGGCAGCCGGCCTGCGGGACTGGCTGGGCGCCCAGCCGGCCGGCTGGGACACACTGGTCGGCGAGGAGGGCGGCCAGCTCTCCGGCGGCCAGCGGCAACGACTCGCGCTCGCCCGCGCCCTGCTCGCCGCGCCACCGGTGCTGGTCCTCGACGAGCCGACCGAAGGGCTGGACCCGGCCGCCGCCGACGCGGTGCTCGCCTCCGCCCTCGCGGCCACCCCCGCCGGGCACTCGGTACTGCTGATCAGTCACCGGCTCAGCGGACTGGCCGGCCTGGACGAGATCGTCGTCCTCGACGGCGGTCGGGTGGTCCAGCGCGGCCGGCACGCCGAGCTGGTCACCACCCCCGGCTGGTACCGGGACCAGTGGTCGCTGCAGGTGGCGGCCGAACGCGGGTACCTGGCCCTCGCTCCCTGACCCGCTTCGGGGACGGACCAGGGTTCTCCCCGACGTGGGTGCCCTCGCCTCCGTGGCAGTCTGGTGTCATGCGGCATGCTGAGGGCTTCCTGGTCGAGGAGCACCTGCGCGAGCTGGAGTCCCGGTTGCAGGGGCCGGCGCGGCTGAAGTCCGACCTGCTCACCGAGGCGCGGCACGATCTGCTGGACGCCGTCGACGCGTACCGCGAGAGTGGTGTGCCACCCACGGAGGCGCAGCGCCGGGCGGTGGCCGAGTTCGGCTCACCGGCGCAGTTGCTGCCCTCCTGGCAGGCGGAGCTGGCGGTGGCCGCCCTGCGCGGCCTGTCCCTGCGGATGCTGGCCGTGGCCGGGGTCCTGGTGGCTGCCGGCGACCTGACCTGGCGCGGGTCGAGCTGGAGCGCGGGCCCGCAGCCGCCGGCGCTCTACCGGCTGCTGTCCGCCTCGGTCGACTGGATCTGGTTCGGCGAGCTGCTGCTGGCCGTGACCGGCCTGCTGGTGGTCTGGGCGAGCGCTCGATCACCGCGACCGGCCCTGGCGACGGTGCAGCGTGCGGTGGGCACCGCCCTGACCGGGACACTGGCCCTCGGCATCGTGGCCGGCGGGGCTCTCTTCACCTGGTCGGTCGACATGTGGGACGCGGCGCTGACGTGGCCGCCGATGATCGTCGGCATGGTGGTGGTGGGTGGGGCGTACTTCTCGCTGACCCGCGCCGCGCGCGTCTGGCTGCGAGCCACCGCCCGCTGACCGGCCCCTGGGGTGGGTCGCTGGCGGCTCAGGCGGGGGTGACGGGTGGGCTGCCGGGGTCGAGGAACCGGCCGACCGTCACACGGAACTCCTGCCATCCGGCGCGCTCGCCGGCCAGCGCCCGCCGGCCGGAGTCGGTGAGCTGGTACGTCCGTCGCTCCCGACCGTTGACAGTGCTCCAGGTGCTCGCCACGTGACCGGCGCGCTCCAGCCTGCGCAGCGCCGGATAGATCGTGCCGGTGGGCAGGTCGAGACCGCCGTCACTGCGCTCCCGCAGGGATTCGATGATGGCGTAGCCGTGCTGGGCGCCCTGTTCGAGAACGGCGAGCAGAAGGGCGTCGAGGTGGCCGTGCAGCGCCTGGGCCTTCATGTGTAGCTACGCTACTTGTCAAACGCCCGGTTCGCCACCATCACGCACGCGCAGGCCCGAGACGTTGCCCGGCCGGTCACCGGGGTGCGGGCTCCGGGCTTCCCGAACCGCCGACTAGGGTATGTGCCCAGAGTCACTCGCCGGTCGGAGACGCCGGCGGGTGGGCAACCCGAAGCACACGGAGGTCAGCGTGGCCCGCCAGTCGCCCCAACGGCCCGACGCCGACGAGCCCGAGCTCGACGACACCACAGGTTCGGCCGAGCCAGACGAGGCCGACGAGGCCGACGACACCACAGGCGCGTCGGTCGACCGGTCGCTCTGGGACGAGCTGCGGATCGACCCGGTGGAGATCGCCCTGCCCGCCGGCACCGGTTTCACCCTGCGGGCGTACCGGCCGGCCGGGTCGCTGACCCCGACCGACGTGACCGAGCGCGACCAGGACGACCCGTTCCTCGCCCGCCGGCAGGTGATCGAGGAGGAGGACGACGAGACGGTCGTCATCCTCGACGAGGAGCTGGCCGAGGAGTTCGCCGACAGCGACGAGGACGAGCCGTCGCGCCGTCGCCGCGACGGCGCCACGGACGCCGACGCGACCGCCGACGACGAGGCCGAGGCCGAGGACGTCACCGACGAGGCGGACGACGAGGAGGTGCCGGTCTTCCTCAGCCACCGGGGCAAGCTGCTGCTGTTCAAGACCCCTGAGTCGCTTGTCAGTTTCATCCGCTCCGGCGCGCCCAACGATCTGTCCCAACTGGACAGCTGGAATGAATTGTCCGAACGGGTGGAGCCGGCCGACATCGCGCCGCTCGACGAGGACACCTACGAACTCGACCTCGTCGTGGAGAACCTGCGCGGCGGTCACGACAGCTGGGATTCGACCCTGCTGATCGAGGCCGGCGAGGCCGCCCGCGACCTCTCGTACGCGTTGCGCCTGCCTGCGGTTCTGGACATGCTCTCCGCCGGCTCCAGCCTCGACGACCTGGACGAGGCGCTGCGGGCCACCGCCAACGGTGGGATCGGCGCTTTCATGGGCCGGCGTCGGCTGAAGAAGATCGGGGCACAGACCGCGAGTTTGGGTTGGCGCACCATTGTCGGCAAGATCTCTGCGGTGGTGGACTGGCGCGACTGACCCGTACCGGGGAGCATCAGTTGCTGGCAGTAGGAAGACCTGTCCCGGGAGGAGGACGACGCCGTGGCGCTCGTGCGCGTGTACTGCGGTCTGGCCTCGGCGGATCCGGCTGACCGACCGGCCTCGGCCGGTTCGACGCTGACGTCCGCTGTGGTCGACGACGCAGGCCGTCTGCTGCATGTCTGCGAGATCGGCGACGACGCGGCTGGCTACGCCCAGCTCGTCGCGCTGCTCGTGGAACGCTCAGGCGGGCCGAGCGGTGCGGCCATCGCCGCCGACAGCGACGACCACACGGTCACCTCGCTGCTGAGCGCGGCGGGTCGGCCTCTGGCGATCGCCGACGACGACTCCGTGGACGACTTCGCCGAGCGGTTCGCCGACGACGACTCGCTGGAGGAGATGCAGTCGCCCCCGGCCGAGCGCCGGGCCGTCGGTCTGGCCCGCGCGTTGCAGGCCGGTGCGCTCTCCGCCGTCACGCTGCCGGCTCCCCGGGACCTCGCCGGCTACAAGCAGGTGCTCGCCGCACACGCCGCCCTGGCCAGCGGCCGGCACTCCGCCGCGGTGGCGCTGCGCGAGGTGCTGCGGGAGCTCTACCCGGCGGCGCTTCGTGCCTATCCGGACCCGGCGGGGCCGGTGTCGCTGGCCGTGCTGGACGCGCTGCCGGAGCCGGGCATGCTCGGCGGCACCATCGCCCGTGGTCGCGAGGTGTCCGTCGCCGCGGACGCCATCGCCGCGCATCTCGCGGCGGACGGGGTCGCCGACGCCGCAGAGATCAACGAGGCGGTCACCGCGCTGCGGGTCGCCATCTCGGAGACGCCGCGCCGCGCCGCCGTCAACCGGGCGCTCACCTCCGCCGTGGCCGAGACCGTCCGGCAGGCCGTCGCCTCCGTCCGGGCCTGCGACGCCGGCTGCGAGGCCCTGGTCAGCGCGCTCGGCGCGCGGGTCAGCAACCCCGCCCCGGCTCCCGGCCGCCGGGCCGCCGCCCGTCGTGGCGAATCGGTGAGCGACCTGACCGGCCTCGCCGGCACCAGCGCCGGCCTGCGGTCGCTCCGACCGACCCCGGTCACCGCCGAGCCCACGCCCGTCACCGGCCGACGCAGCCGGCCCGAGCCGGCACCGGGCAGCGCCCCGCTGGCCTCGCCGCGTCCGCTCGGGCCGCCACCGGTCGCCCCCGCTCCGGTCACCCCACCGCCGGTCGCGCCCGCGCCGATCGCACCGGCAGCGGTCGCCGGCCCGCCGGTGTCCGCACCGCCCGGGCGTGCCGAACCGACCCCGAGCCGGATCGACGGCCCGACCAACCGACCGGTCTCGTCGCCGCCGCCCCCGCCTCCGGGGATCACCCCCATCGCGCCGGCGCAGCGCGGCGCCGTGCCGCCGGCCGAGGCGGGCGAGCCGTTCCGGCCGACCCTGACCACGGCCGCGATCAACCACGCGCGGGCCGAACGGCAGCGTACGGTCATTCCGCCCCGCCCGAAGACCAACGGCGAGCGGCAGAGCCACGTGCAGCGGTCGGTCGAGGAGCCGCCCACCGGCGGGTTCAGCGCCACCGACCTCAGCATCCCGGTGCCCACTCCCCGGCCGGGCCAGGAGTCGGCGCCCCCGGGCTCCCGGGCGAACTGGCCCCTGGTCAACAACCCGGAGGACCCGGCCGACAGCTCGCCGAACAACCCGGTCGCCTACCCGTACGGCGGCGGCCGCGTCGACGCCCCGACGGATCCGGGCCGGGCCGACGGTCGGGTCACGCCGCCCTGGCTGGCCGACGACCTGCCCCAGGAGCCGCCCATGCTGCGGCTGGTCGAGCCGCCGCCGCTGGCGGACCGGGCACTGCGGGAAGGCCTCAACCCGCCCGCTGGCGATCCCCGCCTGGACACGCCGCCGCTGCGACTCGTCGACCGGGAGCAGGCCGCTCGCAACAACCGTCAGGCGCCCCGCGTCGAGCGGACCGCCGAGCACCGACCGCCTCCTCCGGTCGAGCACCGTCCACCCCCGATGGAGCACCGTCCGCCGCCGATGGAGCACCGTCCGCCGCCGATGGAGCACCGGCCGCCGCCGGTGGCCGACGAGGGCGACGGTGATCTGCTGATCTTCGCGCAGGCCAAGTCGGCGTGGTTCGTCGGGCACACCGAGGAAGAGTCCGACCTGGACTGGTCGACCACTGCCGACACCGGGTGGCAGGCAGCCGAGCAGGCAGCCCGTCCCGCGGTGGGCGCCGAGACCAACGCCGGGCTGCCGAAGCGCGTCCCCCAGGCCAACCTGGTTCCTGGTTCCCCGCTGCGCGAGGAGCGCCCGTTGCGCATAGTGCGTGACGCGGCGAGCCTCGCGGAGAACACCACCGGCTACTTCCGCGGCTGGCGTCGCGGGCAGGAGATCGGCGGGTTCGCGGTGGGCGGCCGGCCGGGTCGGGAGGCCGCCGGTGGCTGGGACTTCAGCCGCGACCACGGGGACCGCGACGACGACCGGGAGTACGAGTACCGCTCCGCCGGCTACCAGTCCTGAGCGTCGCTCTCACGTACGCGTTCCTTCCGCCCTCAGCCGTACACCGGCTGGGGGCGGACGTGCGTTCAGGAGCCAGCAGAACGGGCACGGCGCGTGTACCGGCCACCGGTCCGGCACCAACGCAAGAGTTCCTGGAAGGAACCCGCCCTCGGAGGGGCCGATTCCTTCCAAGATCTCCAGGGCGTGTGTCGGACAGCATTCAGCGCCCGGTGGCGGCCAGAGCCACCACCGGGCGCGAGAGCGTCCCGATCAGGCCGGGGCGACGGCGCGCGTACGGCGCATGGTGAGCACGTACTCGACAAGCGAGATCAGCACGTGCTTCGTCGACTCCCGGTTACGGGCGTCGCAGGCCACCACCGGCACGTCGCTCGAGATCGCCAAGGCGTCCCGGACGTCCTGCGGGTCGTGGTACTGCATTCCGTCGAAGCAGTTGATGGCCACCAGGTACGGCAGCCGCCGGTGCTCGAAGAAGTCGATCGCCGCGAAGCAGTCGGCCAGCCGGCGGGTGTCCACCAGCACGACCGCGCCGATCGCGCCCCGCACCAGTTCGTCCCACATGAACCAGAATCGGGTCTGACCCGGCGTACCGAACAGGTACAGGATCAGGTCACGGTCGATCGAGATCCGGCCGAAGTCCATGGCCACCGTGGTCGTCGTCTTGCCCGGCACCTGCCGGGTGTCGTAGACGCCCACGCCAGCGGAGGTCATGATGGCCTCGGTGGTCAGCGGCGTGATCTCCGAGACCGAGCCGACCAGCGTCGTCTTACCGACGCCGAATCCACCGGCGATAACGATCTTCGCCGACGTCACGCGCCCACTCGGGTTCGGTGGGCGGTGCGACATGTCAGAGCCTGCGAAGTCCACTCAGCACCCTCTCCAGCAGTTCAGTGCCCACCGCGTCGTCGGAGTCGTCCAGGATGGTCGGCTCGTGGACCGCGACCAGGCCGTCCGTCGCCATGTCGGCGATGAGCACCCGGGCCACACCGAGCGGTAGCTGCATCCGCGCCGCGATCTCGGCGAGCGATTGCACGCGTCCGTCACACAGTGCGGCGATGTACTGGTGTTCGCGGCCGCCGCCGTTGCCATTGGCAGCGGCCCGACCGCGCACCGTCGTCTCGACGAGCGCCTCCAAGGCGATGTCGAGCCGGGGACGGGTTCGACCACGGGTCACGGCGTATGGACGGACCAACGCTCCGGTCGGTTCGTCACGATCGGCCATGTCGCCGCTCACCTCCTTCGCACCCCGTACCGGCTCCCACCGGTGGAACTCGTCGTTCTTGTCGTTTCAGTTGCGCCGACCGCACGATCGGCGAGGCGTCAGCCCAGCATGCCCGCGGCCGCACGCGGCTGCGGGGTCAGGGCGTCGCCCACCCGGTCGACCAGGAGCGCCATCTCGTAACCAACCTGCCCGACGTCGGAGCTGCGGGCCGCCAGCACGGCGAAGGACGAACCGTCCGAGATGGACATCAGGAACAGGAAGCCATTGTCCATCTCCACGACGGTCTGAAGCACCGCGCCTCCCTCGAAGCAGCGGGCTGCCCCCTGGGTCAGGCTGACCAGACCGGACGCGATCGCGGCGAGCTGGTCGGCCCGGTCCCGCGGCAGATCCCGTGACGACGCGAGGAGCAGGCCGTCCGCCGAGACGGCGACCGCATGTGCGACACCGGGCACCCGGTCGGCGAAGTTGGCCAGCAGCCAACCAAGATCCTGCGTAGTTGTCATCCTTCTTGCTCCTTCTGCCCGCTCCCGGCCGCTGAGCCTGAGCCAGACTGCGAGGATTGCTGCCCTCCCGGAGTCGCCTCCGGGCTGGTCGGGTTGTCCGAGGTGCTACGCCCTCGCTGCACGCCCCGGTGGTAGGCGGAGAGCAGGCCACGGACCGCCTCCGGGGACCGCCGCTGGACCGAGGTGGCGGGCTTCTCCACCGCCCCCGGCACCAGCTGCGCCATCGGCTTGCGCTTCGGCAGACCGGTCGTGGTGGTCTCGTTCACCGGCACGGCGGTGGCCGCTGCGGAGGCGGCACGCCAGCCGTCGTCGGCGGCGGTCTGCCAGCCGTTGGTCTGCGATTGGGGCCGGCGGTTCGGCAGGCTCTCGGCGAGGCCAGGGGTTGTGCCCCCGTTCGCTGTCGACCCGTTGTCCCGCGGCGCTCCTCCGGCCGTCGGAGTGTCTGCCATCGGCGTGTTACCTGTCGTCCCGGGTGATGTCTTGTGGACTGCCCGACCGGTGGCCTCGACCGTCGCGAACTGCTGCGTCGCGTCACCCCCACCGCCGTTCGCCGCCGGCTTGTCGGCGGCTGCGGCCTCGTCCGAACCCGGACGGCGGGTACGGAACCAGGCGGACTCGAGCTCCCGGAAGATCGGCAGCTCCATGGTCTCGTCCGCGTACCGCTGGCGGTTCTGGGCCTGCGGCTGCTGCGGTGCCGGGCGGGTCTGCGCCGGCGGCGGCGACGCCTGGGCCTGCGGGGCTCGGGCCTGCGGGGCCTGGGCCTGCGGGGCTCGGGCCTGCGGAGCCTGGGGCGCCGGCGGCTGGGCCGCGGTGCTCGGCTGGTCGCCGGGGCGCGGTATCCGGGGCAGCTCCGTCGTCATGTCCAGGGCGGCGGCGAGCCGCTCGGGCACCGGCGGGGTCTGCGTGTCCCGCTCGCCGCCGGGCACCGGCGGCCAGGCCGGCGGTGCCGGGGCGCTGGGCGCCGGGGCGGGCGGGGCGGACCGGGGCGTGAAGCCGCTGAACGACTGGCCGGACGCCGGCGGCGCCGAGTACGGCTGACCGGACGCCGGCGGCGCCGAGTACGGCTGACCGGACGCCGGGGAGGCCGAGACCGGCGACGCGGACACCGGCGGACCGCCGTACGGCTGACCGGACGCCGGAGCGGCGGACACCGGCGGACCGCCGTACGGTGCACCCGAGTACGGCTGGCCGGAGTACGGCTGGCCGGAGTACGGCTGGCCGGACGCCGGCGAGGCGGAGACCGGCGCACCGGAGTACGGCTGCGCCGAGACCGGCGGCGCGGAATACGGGTGCGCCTCCGGGCTGCTGGGCAACTGCCGGGGGATGGTCGGCTGCTGGCCGGTGGTCGTCGGCTCGTCGCCGGCCCGGCGCTGCGGCAGCGGGTCGATGGACTGGCCGTTTGCCGTTCGAGGCGTGAACCCGTCGCCGCCGTTGACTCCGTTGCTGGCGCTCGCGCCGGTCAGGTCCGACCAGGCGGGCATCGAACGGTACGCACCGGTGTTGGCCGGCGTGCCGGCGCCGTTGCGCGACGCCGGGTCGAACGGCCGGCCGCCCAGGGTGACCTGGTTGCCGGACTCGCCGGGGCGGGGGCCGTTGCCCAGCGCGGGCAGCGCGCCGAGAACCGGCGCGGGACCACCGTGCTGCGGGCTGGCCGCGGGCAGGGCCGGCGGCTGCTGCACCCGGCCGGAGAGCGCCCGGGGCACCAGCACCGAGGTGGGCAGGGTCACGTCGGCGACCGTGCCGCGGTCCGCGCCGGGGCGCAGCTCGACACGGACGCCGTGCCGCGACGCCAGGCGGGCGACCACGACCAGGCCCATCATCCGGGAGACGGCCACGTCCACCTGCGGCGGCGTCGCGAGCTTGTCGTTCAGCTCGTGCAGCTGCTCGCGGCTGATGCCGATGCCGCGGTCCTCCACGTAGAGCGAGGCGCGGTCACCGACCCGGCGGGCCTCGACCATGACCTGCGAGTCCGGAGGGGAGAACGCGGTGGCGTTGTCGAACAGCTCGGCGACGAGGTGCACCAGGTCGTTGACCGCGTGCGCGGCGACCTCGATGTCCCTGTCGATGACCCCGAACTCGATGCGGGTGTAGTGCTCGACCTCGGACTGCGCGGCGCGCAGCACGTCGATGAGCGCGGCCGGCTCGCGCTGCACGCGGGTGGAGTCGGCGCCCGCGAGGACGAGCAGGTTCTCGTCGTTGCGGCGCATCCGGGTGGCCAGGTGGTCGAGCTGGAACAGCTCGGCCAGCCGGTCCGGGTCCTCCTCGCCGCGCTCCAACCGGTCGAGGTGCCCGATGAGGCGGTCGACCAGGATCTGCGAACGGCGGGCCAGGTTGACGAACATGGTCGCGACGGAGGCACGCAGGGCAGCCTGCTCGGCGGCCGTCCGGACGGCTTCCAGGTGGACGGCGTTGAACGCCTCGGTCACCTGGCCGAACTCGTCCTTGCTGCGGACCGGCAACGGCTCGGCGATCTGGTTGGCCAACTGCACGGGCGAGAGCTGCCCGACGACCTGCGGGTCACGGAGTCGGGCGACCGCCTGCGGCAGCCCGTACTGGGCGATGGAGAGGGCACCCTGGCGCAGTTCACGCAGGGAGCGGGCCATCGAGCGGGCGACCAGGTACGCGAAGAGGATGGCCAGCAGCAGCATGCTGAGCAGCAGGCCGGTCTCCAGGAAAACCTGGCGCTGGACGTCCGAGCGTAGGTTGTCGGCCTCGGCGACCACGTCGCCGTCGAGCTTCGTCTCCACGGCGCGGATCAGCTTGGCGTTGGCCGTCATGGCCGCGTCCCACTGGTCGGGGCCGAACGGGGCGTTACGCATGTCGCCGGTGGTGTTGCCGTCGATCCAGCCGGTGTAGTTCTGCGCCTCGCGGCGGTCACCGCCGGCGACCGTCTGGTCGTGGAACTTCGCCTCGTCCGGGCTGGCGACGGCCTTGAAGCTCTGCAGCGCCTGCTGCTGGCCGGTGCCGCTGGCGATGTAGTCGGTGCGCAGCGCCGGGGTCAGCCGCTTGCCGCCCTGCACGCCGAGCGCGCGGTGGACGACGACTCGACGGACGGCGAGGAACTCCTTCTCGCGGGCGACCGCCGCGGCGGCGCGCATCCGGTCGCTCAGGTCGTTGTTGCCGGCGAGCTGGGTGGCCGAGTCACGGATGGCGAGCAGGTCGTTGATGAGACCCTCGTACGCCTGGATGGCCTCGGCGAGCTTGAGCTTGCCGTTGAACACCTGACTGCGGACGCCCGGCAGCTCCTGCAGGTTCTGGTCGATGCTGTCGAGCAGGGTCTCGAGGCTGCCCGGCAGGTCCTCGACGTCGCTGCGCTGCTGCCGGTAGGGGCCCGTCTCCTGGTCCACCCGGGAGTTCACCCGGTTGTAGGCCTCCTGGTACTGCGCCTTCGGCTGCGTCCCGGTCGCCTGCAGCAGCAGTACGGCGGTGGTCCGCTCGTCCTGCAGCGTGTCGACCAGGTCGCCCGAGTAGCTCGACAGGTTGGCCAGGTCGCCGGCTCGGTTGGCATTGTTGAGCGTCTCCAGGTGGTCGACGAGACCACTGGTGCCCACGACGACCGTGGCGATGGTCGGCACGATCATGATGAGACCGAGCTTGGACCAGATCGGCATGTCCCGGAGCCGGCTGGCCGGCCGGCGCAGCCGCGACAGGAAGGAGCCCGCCGTCTTTGGCCGTTTGCTCACGTCACCGCCCTCGCGATTACAGCTTGAACGCGTTGCCCCGGGCAACGCCCAGCGACCGACCCGGCGGGTCGGACCCCCGAGATTCCATCACGCCGGTCGACAAGAAGAAAGCCCAGGTTGTCACCGGCTCGGAGTGTGATGAGATGTTGATGCGATTTGATAGCAGTCCGTCTGGCCGGAGTAACTGAAGGTAATGGAACATCCCCACCGCGTTGTCCTGCTCGCCGGCCCCTCAGGCTCCGGAAAGTCGTACATAGCGCAGCAAACCGGCTTGCCGGTGCTGTGTTTGGACGACTTCTACAAAGACGGCGATGACCCTACGTTGCCGCGACGAAACGGCCAGGTCGATTGGGAGTCGCCGCTGTCCTGGGACGCTCTGACCGCCGTCGAAACGATTGCTCGACTTGCCCGCGAGGGCCGTGCCGATGTGCCGGTTTATGCGATCGGCGCGGATCGACGGGTGGCCACCCGGCCATTTGATGTCGACGGATCGCCACTTTTCGTGGCCGAAGGGATTTTCGCCGCCGAGATCGTCGAGGAGTGCCGCAGCCGTGGCCTGCTCGCGGGGGCGTACGCGCTGCGCCGCCCGCGCGGGGCGACCTTCCTGCGCCGGCTGGCCCGCGACCTGGCCGAGCAGCGCAAGGCCCCCCGGGTGCTGGTCCGGCGTGGCGTGGCCCTGCTGCGGGCGGAGCCGGCGGTGCTGCGCCGGCAGACCGGGCTGGGCGCCGAGGCCGCCCGAGCCCGCGAGGTGCTGCGCCGGGTGGCCGGCCTGCTCGCCGGCCACCCGCACGGCTGACCTCAGGCCAGCAACTTCGCGTACGCCGGCTTGATCACCTCGTCGATGATCCGCAGTCGCTCGTCGAACGGGATGAAGGCGCTCTTCATCGCGTTGATGGTGAACCACTGCAACTCGCGCCAGCCGTAGCCGAACGTCTCCACCAGCAGCGACATCTCCCGGGACATGGAGGTGCCGCTCATCAGCCGGTTGTCGGTGTTGACGGTGGCCCGGAACCGCAGGTCGCGCAGGAGCCCGATCGGATGGTCGGCGATCGAGGCCACCGCGCCGGTCTGCACGTTCGACGAGGGGCACAGCTCCAGCGGGATCCGCTTGTCCCGCACGTACGCGGCCAGTCGGCCGAGCGCGCCGTCGGGGGCGATGTCGTCAACGATGCGTACGCCGTGGCCGAGCCGGTCCGCGCCACACCACTGGATCGCCTGCCAGATCGACGGCAGACCGAACGCCTCACCGGCGTGGATGGTGAAGTGGAAGTTCTCCCGCTGGAGGTATTCGAAGGCGTCCAGGTGACGGGTGGGCGGGAAGCCCGCCTCCGCGCCTGCGATGTCGAAGCCGACCACCCCGGCGTCGCGGTGCCGCACGGCCAGCTCGGCGATCTCCTGCGAGCGCGCCGCGTGCCGCATGGCGGTGAGCAGGGTGCCCACCCGGATGGTCAGGCCGGCCTCGACTGCCTGGGCGGTGCCCTCGGCGAACCCGGCCAGCACGGCCTCGACCACCTCGTCGAGGCTCAGGTCCCGTTCCAGGTGCTGCTCGGGAGCGAAACGCACCTCGGCGTAGACCACTCCGTCGGCGGCCAGGTCCAGCGCGCACTCGCGCGCCACCCGGCGCAGCGCCGGCGGAGTCTGCATGACCGCCACGGTGTGCGCGAACGTCTCCAGGTACCGCTCCAGCGACCCGGAGTCGGCGGCTTCGACGAACCAGCGTCCGAGCGCCTCCGGGTCGGTGGTGGGCAGTTCGTGGCCCACCTCGGCGGCCAGCTCGACGATCGTCGCCGGCCGCAGCCCGCCGTCGAGGTGGTCGTGCAGCAGCGCCTTCGGGACCTTGACGATGTCCTCGTACCGGATAGTTGCGACCATGCTCAGACCCTAGTCAGCGGCCTGGGCCGACCGGTACGGGACCGGCCGGGAGTCACGGCCGCCAGCCGTACACCCTGTGCACGTCGAGGCGGATCACGAGCCGCCCGTCGGCAACCATGGCGGCGCGGTAGTCCGCCCAGTCCGGGTGGTCACCGCGAATCCGGCGGTAGACCTCGACGAGTTCCTCGACCGTGTCGTCGGTGGTGGCCACGGCCGGGTCGGTGAGCGTCACGGTTCCCTCCACGACCGCGTACGCGCCGCCGTCGGGCGTGGTCACGTGAAAGCTGGCCCGGGGATCTCGGCGCAGGTTGCGCACCTTCGCCCGGTCACCGGTTGTGGAGCAGCGGATCAGCCCCGGCTCGGCCAGGTAGTCGAGGTTGGACAGCTGGGGCCGCCCGTCCCGACGCAGGGTGACGAGCACCCCGCGCCCCCGCTTACCGAACAGCTCCCACAGTCGGTCACTCACGGCGGCACCCGCGAGGCGGCGGCTGTCCGGATCGTCCGGGAGGATTGTTGACATGTCATCGAAACTAGAGGCAGATCGATGACATGTCAACGAAAGCACTAGACTCGACGTATGGACGCGGCCCGGTGGTTGGACGAACGGGAGGAGCGCGCCTGGCGCGGCTACCGCCGGATGCGTCGACTGCTCGACCTGGAGCTGGCCCGGGAGCTGACCCAGGACGCCGGCCTCTCCGAGCCGGACTACGACGTGCTGTCCGACCTGTCCGAGACACCCCGGGGGCGTCTGCGCCTCAGCGAGCTGGCGGACAGGATGCTGTGGTCACGTAGCCGCCTCTCCCACCACCTGAGCCGGATGCAGCAGCGCGGCCTGGTGACCCGCGAGGAGTGCGCCGACGATGCCCGCGGCTCGATCGTCGTGCTCACCCCGGCGGGCCGGCGGGCCATCGAGTCCGCCGCCCCCGGTCACGTGGCCGCCGTCCGACGGCACCTGATCGACCTGCTCACTCCGTCAGAGGTCGACGCCCTCGGCGCGCTCACCCACCGGGTGGTCGAGCACCTCGCCGATCCGGGCCTCCGGGCGTCCCGGCCGCAGCCCGCAGCGGAGGCCTGACGTGGATGCCCGCATCCTCGACCGGCTGCGCTGCCCGGTCTGCGGTGACCCACTGGGGCAGGCCACCGACACGAGGGCGCTGCGCTGCCCGCGCCGGCACAGCTTCGACGTCGCCCGCCAGGGCTACGTCAACCTGCTCACCGGTCGAGCCCCGCACGTCGGTGACACCGCCGAGATGGTGGCCGCCCGGGCGGACTTCCTCGCCGCCGGGCACTACGACGTCATCTCGGACGCACTGGCCGAGGCCGCGGCGCAGGCGGTGGCGGGCTTTGACGCGTACCCCCTGGTGGTGGATGCCGGCGCCGGCACCGGCCGCTACCTCGGCGCGGTGCTGGCGGCACTGCCGGACGCCGTGGGTCTGGCCCTGGACGTGTCCAAGCCGGCGCTGCGCCGCGCGGCCCGCGCCCATCCTCGGGCCGCCGCCGCGCTCGCCGACACCTGGCAGCGACTGCCCCTCGCGGACGCCTCGACCGCAGTGCTGCTGAACGTCTTCGCCCCGCGCAACGGCGCGGAGTTCCACCGGGTGCTCGACCCGGCGGGCACGCTGCTCGTGGTGACGCCCGCCGCCGACCATCTCACCGAACTGGTGGACGCCCTCGACCTGCTGCGGGTGGACCCGGACAAGGCCGACCGGGTGGCCGCCAGCTTCGGCGGGCACTTCACGCCTGTCGGCTCGACCGTGCACCGCGCGGAGCTGGCCCTGACCCGGCCGGAGGTCGCCACGCTGGTCGGGATGGGCCCGAGTGCCTGGCACACCGACCCGAGCGCCCTCGCCGAACGGCTGGCCGCGCTGCCCGAGCCGATCCGGGTGCGCGTGGCGGTCCAGCTGGACGCCTACCGACCGCGCTGAGGCTCAGGTGGACAGGTCGACCTCTTCCCAGCCCGGCGGCTCGTCGTGGTACGGCCCGCGCAGGATCACCGCCCACTCCAGCGCCCACCGCCGCTGCCCGATCGCGTTCGCGTCGACCAGGCCCGGCGCCCGCCGGCCGCCGCGCTCGGTCTCCAGGTAGGCCCAGTCCAGGCAGTAGTGCAGATCGAGCAGGGCCGCCGCGTCGGCCGGGTGCTGCGGCGCGGCGAGGATCCGGGACTGCCAGCGCGGAAAGGTCTCCCCCTCGGCGATGTGCGGCAGCCGCTCGACCAGCCGCTCGTCCACCGCCAGGGTGGGATCGAGCTGTTTGCTCAGCCCCAGCACCCAGGCCAGCGCGAAGAGCGCGTCGTGGTGCAGCACGAACGACCGGTGGTCGCCCTTGCCGCCCATCACGAACTGCCACTCCGGCGGGGTGACCATCTCGACCAGGTGCGAGCCGAGCAGCCAGCTCATCGCCGCCTGCGGGGGCATCCCGAAGCACCGGGCCAGGATGAGGTGCAGCACGGCGATCCGCGCCTCGATCTCCGCCCGGGGGCGCAGCTCGATCGCGTCACCCGGCTCCCACACGAGCGGGAACTGGGCCGGTGGCAGCGGAAGCCCGAGCCGGGACAGCTCGTCCAGGCTCGCCTCGCGCACCTCGCGCGGGTCGGGGGCAGGTACGGTCACGGGGCAACTTCCTGTCTGCTCGCGACGGCTCAAGGCCGGCGGTTCCCCCTTGGCCTGCGAGAATAGCGCTCCAAGGTGATGAGCACCACGCCGCCCCGACCCCCGCCCCGGTCAGCCGATCCGCTCGATGACCAGCGGCGTCGCGGTTGGCGCGGTCGGTGCAATGTGCACCGCGCGACTTGCCTCCGCCAGGGCAGCCGGAATCCGCGACGGGTCCTCGGCGCGCAGCTCGTAGAGGGCGTCACCGGCCCGCACCGGATCGCCCGGCCGCTTGTGCAACACCACCCCGGCCGGCGCGCTCACCGGGTCCTCCTTGCGGGCCCGACCCGCGCCGAGCCGCCAGGCGGCAACCCCCATGGCGTACGCGTCGACGGCCGCGACGTACCCGTCCTGCTCGGCGCGGACCACCTCCACCTCCGGCGCGGTGGGCATCTGCGCGTCCGTGTCGCCGCCCTGCGCGCGGATCATCGCCCGCCAGGAGTCCATCGCCCGGCCGTCGCGCAGGGCCGCCTCGGGGTCGGCGTCCGGCAGGCCGGCGGCGTCGAGCATCTCCCGGGCCAGGGCGAGCGTCAGCTCCACCACGTCGGCCGGCCCGCCCCCGGCCAGCACCTCGACCGACTCGCTCACCTCGACCGCGTTGCCGATGGCCAGGCCGAGCGGGGTGGACATGTCGGTGAGCAGGGCGACCGTCCGCACGCCGTGCGCGCCGCCCAGCTCGACCATCGTGCGGGCCAGCTCGCGGGCCTGGTCGACGGACTTCATGAACGCGCCCGAGCCGACCTTGACGTCGAGGACCAGCGCGCCGGTGCCCTCGGCGATCTTCTTGCTCATGATCGAGCTTGCGATCAGCGGGATCGCCTCCACGGTGCCTGTCACGTCGCGCAACGCGTACAGCTTGCGGTCGGCGGGGGCGAGGCCGGCGCCTGCCGCGCAGATCACCGCGCCGACGTCACCGAGCTGGGCGATGAACTCGTCGTTGCGCAGCGCGGCCCGCCAACCCGGGATGGACTCCAGCTTGTCCAGCGTGCCGCCGGTGTGCCCGAGACCGCGCCCGCTGAGCTGCGGAACGGCGGCGCCGCACGCGGCCACCAGCGGCGTGAGCGGCAGGGTGATCTTGTCGCCGACACCGCCGGTGGAGTGCTTGTCGACGGTCGGGCGGCGTACCGCCGAGAGGTCCAGCCGCTCCCCGCTGGCGATCATCGCGGCGGTCCACCGGGCGATCTCCGGCCCGGTCATGCCGTTGAGCAGGATCGCCATGGCCAGCGCCGACATCTGCTCGTCGGCGACGACCCCCCGGGTGTACGCGTCCATCACCCAGTCGATCTGCGCGTCGGACAGCACACCCCCGTCCCGCTTGACCCGAATAACGTCAACAGCAGCAAACCCGCTCATTAAAGATCTTCCTAGTCGATTGCAGATCCCGACCCACGGACCGCACGCGCCGCGGGATGGGGCCGACCGTGCCCGGCGGAGGGATCAAGCCTGACCGCCCGGAGCCGGGCACGGTCGGCCCCCGCCCCCAACCTCAACCCCAACGAACCGGGATCTCCAATGGCGGCTCCCCCTCGCCAGCCCAGAAGATCGTGCCGGTCGCGTCGACCACCACCACACGCGGTGTGCGGGCCAGGCCCCAGGTGATCGCCTCGGCCGGGTCGTTCCAGCTCGGGGCCTCCTCCAGCACACCGGTCTCGGCGCCCGCGTCGTCCCCGGCCGACCGCTCCCAGTACGCCGTCCAGACCTGCTGCCCCGCCGACATGTCCGGATGCACGAAGACCGTGCCCCGGCCACGCCACGCGGCCAGCCGCTCCGGGACCACAGGCAACGGCGTCTCGCCGGTCACCGCCTCCAGGTCCTCCACACCGAAGGCGTGTGGCAGCAGCTCCGCCATGCGCAGCGGGCGGGTCTTCGTCTCGATCAGGCACTCCGGGCCGCCGTTCTCCCAGAGCAACTGCCGGCACCGGCCGCACGGCATCAGCGGCTCACCTGTGGCGTCGACGCAGGAGAGCGCGACGAGGCGACCGCCACCGGTGGCGTGCAGGCTGGACACCACTCCGCACTCGGCGCAGAGCGTCACCCCGTAGGCGGCGTTCTCCACGTTGCAGCCGACCACCACGCGTCCGTCGTCGACAAGCGCGGCCGCGCCGACCGGGAACGTCGAGTACGGCGCGTACGCGTTCCGCATCGCCTCGGTGGCGGCGGCCCGCAAGCGCGCCCAGTCAATGTCGGTCATGCCGCCATTCTGCCGAAGTAGCCCAGGTCAGAAGCGAGCAGGGCCGTCTCCCCGGCCCCGGTTGCCAAGGGCCCGGAAGGGTGCACGGTGATCACGTGATGAGAAGTAGGTCAGGAGCAGCCCCGGGGACCTATTTTTCATCACGTGATCGAGGCTGGAAGGGAAGGGCTTCACCGATCATCGACGATTGGCCTGCGATATGGGCCCCAGGCCACGAAGCGGTCGAACAACTCGCGCGGGCTGGGACCCTCGTGGGGGTTCAGGTGGTAGAGGTCGCGACTCGCCTCGTAATACATGCCCGCCAGGTAAATGGTCAGGCCCTGCATGTTGTCGTCGAACTCGGCCTTGAGTCGCAGCCGGGCCTCGGCGCAGGGCCAGCGCTGGCCGTCCGCTCGGCAGAACCACATCGGGCGCAGCGGAGTGTGCGAGGGCCGCTCGCCGTACTCCCTCGGACGGTCGGGCTTGGGGCCAGCGAGGGGGGGCGGTGCCTGAGCGCTGAGGCCCATCGCTTCATCTCCTGACTGGGGTTCAGGTTCTTGGTGGTCGGCGAGTAGCCGGCGATCGGTTACCCAAAGCAATCCAGCGGCCGCACTACCGCGCCTTCACAGTCTGGTTACGACCGGACTACCTTCGATACGTGCTCACGCTGATCGAGTTGGTCGGACACGCTCAGTGAGAGCAGCCGGGTAGTGCGACGACGGTATTGAGCAGGAATGAGGGGCCATGAGCAGCGTGATCGACTACGTGGTGTCGGAGCTGCGTCTACTGCGCACTCAGCTCGCGCTGAGCCAGGAAGACTTCGGCAGGACAATCGGCTACTCGGCATCCCACGTCAGCTCCGTCGAGACTGGCGGGCGGCCACCCACGAGTGAATACGCCCTGGCCGTGGATCGTGCGCATGATCCACTCTGCCAGGACCGCAAGGGTGGCCGCTTCACACGCATGCTCAGGGAGCTGTCCAAGGTCGATCCCGAGTGGCTGCGCGAGTGGATCGAGTGGGAGCAAGAGGCCACTCTGCTGCGGTGGTACGAGCCGGCCTGGGTACCCGGCCTGCTCCAGACCGAGGCGTACGCACGAGCGACGTTGGCACACAACCTACTCAGCACCGACCAGATCGAGCAGCGTGTCGCTTCTCGCCTCGGACGCCAAGCGATCATCGCCAGCGAGCGCCTGGTCCAGTTCGTCGCAGTGATCGACGTAATGGTACTGCGAAGGCCAGTAGTTGGTCGGCCCGATGTCATGCCCGAACAACTGGCCCACCTGGCGAAGATGGGCGAGCTGCCCCACGTGCAAATACTCGTGGTGACGGAGGATGCCGGCCTCTACCCTGGCTTGCAGGGCGGATTCATCCTGGCCACCCAGGCCGACGGTTCGGTGATCGCCCATCTCGACCATCAGGCGCGAGCACAGATAGTCAACGGCGCCGATGACCTTGCTACCCTCCACGGAACGTGGGAGACGATCAGAGGTGAAGCTCTCTCCCGTAGGCAGTCACTCGAATTGATCAAGGAAGTGGCGCAGACATGGACATGACCGGTGCCCGGTGGCACACCTCGACTCGCTCCGGATCCAACGGCGGGTCATGCGTGGAGGTCGCCGACAACCTGCCCGGCGTCGTACTGGTGCGGGACACGAAGGACCGTGACGGTGGCACCCTCAGCTTCAACCCGCAGACGTGGCGATCGTTCGTCAACCTGGCCAGGCAGATCGGCCCGCTCGGCTGACGAGCCAGAGTGCAGGGGCCCTTCAGCGAAATGCTGAAGGGCCTTCTTCGTACTCGTCCTCCGCGCCGGACGACCGGAGCGGCCGCTGTGCAGGCCTTCAGCCGTACCCCGGCGAGGGTCTTGGTTGGGCGCGGACGGCGACCTGCCGCGCCATGCCCGGCGGTGAGTCCCGCCGGGCATGGCTGCGGGGTCAGCCCTTGATGTACGGCTTGCCGTCGGCGGCCGGTGCGCGGACCCGGCCGACCAGGCCGGCGACCGCGAGGATCGTCGCCAGGTAGGGCAGCATGGCCAGGAACTGACTGGGGATCGAGCTGTTGATCGCGCCCAGGTAGGTGGCGAGCTGGTCGGCGAAGCCGAAGAAGAGCGCGGCGAGCAGCGCTCCGGTCGGGTTCCACCGGCCGAAGATCAGCGCGGCCAGCGCGATGAAGCCCTTGCCGCCGATCATGTTCTTGGTGAACGAGTAGAGCGCCAGGGTGTAGGACGCGCCGCCGATGCCCGCGACCACGCCCGCCAGCAGGACGTTGCGGTAACGCACCCGCAGCACCTTGACGCCGAGCGTGTCGGCGGCGATCGGGTGTTCGCCGACCGACCTGGTGCGCAGACCCCACCGGGTGCGGAAGAGCCCGATGTGGATCACCAGCACCAGCAGCAGGCCCAGGTAGAGGAAGATGTTGCTGCGGAACAGTGCCGGCCCCAGCACCGGGATGTCCTTGAGTAGCGGAATCTCCCAGTTGCTGAACCGCGGAGCGCTGTTGTACTTCTCCGCGTCGGTCTGCATCAGCCGCTCGTAGAGGAAGCCGGTGACGCCGACCGCGAGCAGGTTCAGCACGATTCCCATGACCGTCTGGTCGACCAGGTAGCGGATCGAGAAGATCGCCAGCAGCAGCGAGATGAAAGCGCCGCCGAGGGCCGCCGCGACGAGGCCCACCCAGACGTTGCCCGAGAGGCTCCCGAACAGCGCGCCGCTGAAAGCGCCCATCAGCAGCTGCCCCTCGATGGCCACGTTGACCACGCCGGAACGCTCGCAGAGCACCCCCGCGAGCGCGCCGAAGATGAGCGGCAGCGCCAGGATGAACGTGCCCCGCACGATGTTGACCAGCGGCATGAAGTTCTGGCCCGTCGGCGCCGCGGAGACCTGCCAGCAGAGGAAGGACAGCACGAAGCCGACCAGCCCGACGCCGAGCACGGGAAGGAACCAGCGCTTCGGCACCCCGGCCAGTAGCGCCGCGCCGGCGGCGACCGCGATGATGCCGAACAGGATCGCGCCGATCGTGCCGTTGATCTCCAGCGCGGCACCGGCGGCGTTCTCGCTCAGCGTGAACCGGGCCTGCTGGTCCGTGGCGAGCGCGCCGAAGAGCACCGCCGACAGCAGACCGAGCACCAGCAGTACGAGCCCGACCTTGCGGCCACGGGTCCAGAACCCCTCGTCGACGGCGGCGACCGCGACGTCGGGGACAGCCATGGTGGACATGCGTTACCAGCCCTTCGCCAGGCTCGTCTGCAACCGGGCGGCACGCGCCGCCCGGAGCTGGAAGATCGCCTTCACCAGGGCGGGCGCGGCGATGAAGATGACGATCAGCGCTTGGAGCACGGTGACCAGCTCCAGCGAGATGCCCGAATACGACTGCATCCGGTTGCCGCCAGCCTGGAGAGCGCCGAAGAGCAGCGCCGCCAGCAGTACGCCCCACGGCTTCAACCTGCCGACCAGCGCCACCAGGATGCCGTCGAAGCCGATCTGCGCGACCACCAGCGGAGTGAGCGCGCTGGCGGTGGAGCCGAGAACCATGTTCGAGCCGCCGAGGCCGGACAGGATCCCGGAGAACACCATGATCAGGACGAACGTCCGGGTGACGCTGATGCCTGCCGTGCGGGCAGCGTCCGGGTTGGCCCCGACCGCGCGCAGCTCGAAGCCAAGCGTGGACCGGTTCAGCAGCCAGGCAACCGCCCACGTGGCCAACACCGCGAGCAGGATGCCGGCGTGCACCCGCAGGTTGTCGCCGAGCAGGCGGGGCAGTTCTGCAGAGGAGTCCACCGACTTGCTGATCGCGTCGGGGCGGCCCGGGTCCTGCACCCCCTTCTGCACGATCAACCACGTGAGGAAGTACGTGGCGATGTAGTTGAGCATGATCGTGATGATCACCTCGTGGGCGCCGGTACGCGCCTTGAGGATGCCCGGGATGAAGCCCCAGACCGCCCCGCCCAACGCGCCGGCCAGCACCGCGACCAGCAGGTGCAGGCCGGGGGGCAGCGGGAGCAGGAAGCCGGCGAGCGCGGCCAGGATCACGCCGACGGTGGCCTGACCCTGGGCGCCGATGTTGAACAGGCCGCCGCGGAAGGCCAGTGCCACCGCCAGGCCAGTGAAGGCGAGCGGCGCGGTGTACGTCAGCGTCTCGGAGATGGGCGCGAGCACCGCCTGCCAGCCGTTGGCCCCGTTCACCCAGCCGCTGAAGGCCTGCGGGTCGAAGACCGAGCCCTTGAACAGGTTGGCGTACGCCTCGCTCACAAGCGTCCAGCTGGCGGTGAAGGCGTCCGACGGTCGGGCGGTGATGTACGAGTAGGTGTGCAGTACGTCCGGATCAGAAATGATCATCAGTACCGCGCCGACGACGACCGCAAGCACCAGCGACAGCAGGGTCACCGTGAACGTATTGGCCGCCCAGAGATTGTCCAGGAAGAGCCGGCCCAGGGAAGGCTTCGGCTGCGACTCGGGGGCCTTCGGCACGGTGGTCGTGCCGGCCCGCTCGGTGTTGCCGAGCGCGTTCTGCGCCGCCTGCGCCTCGCTTGCCGGCTCCTTGTCCGGGGAACCCGACTGCGGATTGCTGTCGCTCATGCCTCGTCCTCGCTCGCGGAGCCTGCGTCGCTCGCCCGGCTCCCGTCGTCCACGCCGGGTTCGCCGGCAGCGGGGGTCGCGCCGGCTCCGGCCTCCGCGCCGGGCTCGTCGGCGGCGGGGGTCGCGTCGGCCCCGGCGGCCGTGTCCGGGTCGATGCCGGCCATCAGCAGACCGATCTCCTCGCGCGGGGTGTCCGGGCCGACGATGCCGATGATCCGTCCGCGGTACATCACCGCGATCCGGTCGGCCAGCCCGACCACCTCGTCGAGTTCGCTGGAGACCACCATGACGGCGGTGCCGATGTCCCGCTCGTGAATGATCTGGCTGTGGATGAACTCGATCGACCCGACGTCCACACCGCGGGTCGGCTGGGCGGCGATGAAGAGCTTCAGCGGCCGGGACAGCTCCCGAGCCACGATCACCTTCTGCTGGTTGCCGCCGGACAGGGTGCCCACGGCCGCGTCGGCCGAGGAGGTGCGGACGTCGAACTGCTCGATCCGCTCCCTGGCCGACGCCGCGATCGCGTCCGGCTTGAGGGCGAGCCCGGCTCCGAACGGCGCCCGGTCGTAGATGTCCAGCACCAGGTTCTCGGCGACGCTGAACTCCTTGACGAGGCCGTCCACGCTGCGGTCCTCGGGGACGTAGCCGACGCCGGCGCGGAGCACCTTCTTCGTCGTCCAGCCGTCGATCCGGTCGCCGCTCAGGCTGACCGTGCCGGCGAGCACCGGGCGCAGGCCCATGATCGCCTCGATCAGTTCCGTCTGACCGTTGCCCTGCACACCCGCCACGCCGAGCACCTCGCCCGCGCGCACGGTCAGGTCCAGCCCGTCGACGGCGCGGATCTGCCGGTCGTCGTCGACGACCAGTCCCGCGACCTCCAGCACCGGCTCGCCCGGGGTGGCCGGCGCCTTGTCCACGTCGAGCCGGACGTTGCGGCCGACCATCAGGGCGGCCAGCTCGTCCCGGCTGGCCTCCGGCGAGGCCGTGCCGACGGTCTTTCCGCGCCGGATGACGGTGATCCGGTCGGCGATCGCCTTGACCTCGCCGAGCTTGTGGGTGATGAACACGATCGACTTGCCGGCGGCCTTCAGCGACCGCATGACCGTCAGCAGTTCCTCGGTCTCCTGCGGGGTGAGCACCGCGGTCGGCTCGTCCAGGATGAGCAGGTCGACGTCGCGGGTGAGGGCCTTGACGATCTCGACACGCTGCTGGATGCCTACCGGAAGGTCCTCGATCACCGCGTCCGGGTCGACACGCAGGTTGTAGCGCTCGGACACCTCGGTGACCTCGCGCCGGGCCCGCCGCCGGTCCAGGAAGCCGGCGATCCCGCCCCGGACCTGCTCGGCGCCGAGCATGATGTTCTCGGCCACGGTGAAGACCGGCACCAGCATGAAGTGCTGGTGCACCATGCCGATCCCGGCCCCGATGGCATCGGACGGGCCCTTCAGCTTCAGCGGCGTGCCGTCGACCAGGATCTCGCCCTCGTCGGGCTGGTAGAGCCCGTAGAGCACGTTCATCAGTGTCGACTTGCCCGCGCCGTTCTCGCCGAGCAGGGCGTGAATCTCTCCAGGCTCCACCGTCAGGTCGATGTGGTCGTTGGCGACCAGATCACCGAACCGCTTGGTGATGCCGCGCAGTTCGAGTCTCAGCGCAACCTCCTGGAGTGCGAGCGATGGTGCAGCGTAGCTGCCGGTCGACCGGGCCGGACCGGGCCGGTCACCGTGGCGCGCGATCGGCCGCTCCGGCCCCACGGGTGGGTCACCCGCGAGCCGGAGCGGCCGGATCGGTCGTACCTGTCCCCCGCCGCCCCTGCGATGATCTCACCGGAGGAGCCGGCCGGTTGTCACTTGGTCGGCTGGGCCTTCGAGGTGACGGTGATGGTGCCGGCGGCGATGTCCGCCTTGATCTTGTCGACCTCGGTCTTCAGCTCGGCCGGAACCTTGCTGTCGAAGTCGTGGTACGGGGCGATGGAGACGCCGTTGTTGGCCAGGGTGCCGACGAAGCCGGGCTTGGCCTGGAGCTTCTCGCCACCGGCGGCCTTGAGCACGGCCTCCTTGACGGCGTCCGGGATGTTCTTGACCACGGTGGTCAGGATCGCGGCGCAGTCCGGCGTGCTCTCGCAGCCGTCGACGTCCACCCAGATGGTGCTGTACTTGCCACCGGAGGCCTTGGCCGCGGCGGTGGTGCCGAGGCCGGAGCCGCCGGCGACCGGCATGACGATGTCCGCACCCTGGGCGACCAGCGTGTCGGAGACCTTCTTGCCCTCGTCCTGCTTGGCGAAGTCGTTGGTGAAGGAGCCCTTCTGGGTCTCCTTGTTCCAGCCGAGCGCCTGGACGTTCTTGTTCTTGGTCTTGTTGAAGTACGCGACGCCGTCGACGAACCCGTCCATGAAGATGGTCACCGGCGGGATCGGAATCGCGCCGTACGTGCCCACCTTGCCGCTCTTGGTCATCCCGGCGGCCAGGTAGCCGGCCTGGAACGCGGCCTGGGCGGTGTCGAACTGCATCGGGTAGACGTTGGCGTCACCCGGGTTGGAGTCGACGATGCCGAACTGCTGGTTCGGGTTGGCCTTGGCGATCTTCGAGGTCGCGGTGGACATCAGGCCACCGACGGCAAGGATGAAGTCGCACTTCTGGTTGACGAACTGCGTCAGGTTCGGCTCGTAGTCCGCCTCGGCCTTCGACGCCACGTACTTGATGTCGATATTGTCGTTGGCGGCCTTGGCCTCCTGCAGGCCCTTCCAGGCCGAGGCGTTGAACGACTTGTCGTCGATGCCGCCAACGTCGGTCACCATGCAGGCGCTGTATTTCTTGGCGCCGCTGCCGGCGTTCTTGTCATCATCGGGGGCCTCGCCACAAGCGGCGGCGGCGCTCAGCACGAGCCCACCCACCGCGAAGATCGAAGCGATCCGCATCCCACGCACCGAGCGCAAGACGTCTCCTTCCCATTGCACACCGCGCCTTGTGCGGTGGCAGCCCATCAGCCGACCTGCGGGTGTGCCGCCGGCTGTCCCACGTTACGGACGGGAGCGTACGCCCGCGCCCACCCACCGGCCGACAATCGTGCACGACTGTTGAGCGCCTGTTACCCGGGTGTAACCCTTGCGTGGGGCACATCACTCTTCGTGCTGCTAACCGAGCGCCCAGGCGTCGCCAACGTCCGGTTTCCGGGGGTCGACCCCCTCCTCGGACGCTACCGCCAAAAGACCGCCACCGCCGCGTTGACCAGGGTCAGGCCGACGATCGCGAGGAAGTGGCCGCGGTTGACCACGTCCCGCTTCCGGGAGAAGAAGACCATGACGAAGATCAGCAGCGCGATCACCAACTTCGTCACAAGTTTCGCCGGGTTCGGCTCGTCGTCACCGCCACCGCGCAGCGGGGCGGAGAGGCCGAGCCCGGTCAGCAACTGGATCACGGCGCCCCAGAGCATGGCGGAATTGATCCGCAGCCTGCCGCTGACGTACTGAGCGATCGAGCCGCCGAGCAGCAGGGCGAAGCCGATCAGATGGACATAGAGGAGGATGAGTCGCAGTGCTTCCACGCCGCCCATCCTCCCCCATCAACGACAGTTCGTAGTAGGGGGTCGACGGGTCGGCGCGTCGCACCCGCTGGTCATCCCTTGACCGCTCCGGCGGTCAGGCCGGAGACGATGTAGCGCTGCAGGAGCTGGAAGACCAGCACGGTCGGGATCGCGGTGAGCAGGGTGCCGGCCGCGAAGATGCCGAAGTTGTTGTTGCGCTCGTTGCCCTGCAACAGGCCGTACATGCCGACCGCGAGGGTCTTCGAGTCGCTGCTGGTGAGGAACACGTTGGCCATCAGGAACTCGTTGATGGTGCCGATGAACGCCAGCAGCCCGGCCACCGCCAGGATCGGCGCCACCAGCGGCAGCATGATCCGGAAGAAGACCTGGGCGTGCGACGCCCCGTCCACGGTCGCCGACTCGTCCAGCTCCCGGGGCAGGGTGTCGAAGAAGCCCTTCATCAGCCAGGTGTTCACGCCGAGCGCGCCACCCAGGTAGAGCAGCAGCAACCCCCACGGGGTGTTGAAGCCTATCGACGGCCACAGGTCGGTGATCGTTCCGAAGATCAGGTAGATCGCCACGATCGCCAGGAACTGCGGGAACATCTGGATCAGCAGCAGCGACAGCAGGCCCACCCGCCGCCCCCGGAAGCGCATCCGGGAGAAGGCGTACGCGGCCAGCGCCGAGAGGAACACCGACGCGAACGAGGCCACCCCGGCGATCAACAGCGAGTTGAGGAACCACCGTTCGAAGGCGGTCCGCTCGAACAGTCCGGTGACGTTGCCGAGCGACACCCCGTCGGTGGGCACCAGCTCGCTTGTGGAGAGCGTGCCCAGCGGGTTGAGCGCGGCGGACACCACGAACACGATCGGGAAGAGGCTGAACAGCACGGCGAGCACGGCGACCAGGTGCCGCCAGCCGACCTGGGCGAACCAGCGGTTGCGCCGTCGACCACCGGTGGTCCGGTTCGGGGCAGGTCGGCCGGCCGTGTCGCCGGTACGCGCGGTGAGGGTGGTCACGAGTACACCTCCTCCTGCTTGCGGGTCCGCCGGAAGCTGACCGCCGAGACGACGGCGACGATGGCGAAGATGAACAGCGAGATCGCTGCGGCGAAGCCGAGCTGCGCGCCCTGCCCGCCGAAGGCCAGCCGGTAGGTGTACGTGATGAGCAGGTCGGTGGCGCCGTTGGTCGGGTTGTCGGCCGGGAAGGGCGCACCCTCGGTGGTCAGGTAGATCGCGTTGAAGTTGTTGAAGTTGAACGCGAACGACGAGATCAGCAGCGGGGACAGCGCGATCAGCAGCAGCGGCAGGGTGACCGCGCGGAAGGACTGCCAGGGCGAGGCCCCGTCGACAGAGGTGGCCTCGGTCAGCTCGCGCGGGATGGCCTGCAACGCGCCGGTGGCCACCAGGAACATGTACGGGTAGCCGAGCCACAGCTGGACGAGGATGACCGCGAAGCGGGCCGTCCACGGCTGGCCGAACCAGTCCACGTCCCAGCCGAACAGGTTGTTGATCAGCCCGAAGTCGGCGTTGAACATGTCCCGCCAGGCCAGCAGCATCGCGAACGACGGCATGGCGTACGGCAGGACCAGCAGCACCCGGTAGAGGTTGGCGCCGCGCATCCGGGGCGAGTGCAGCACGAGCGCGATGAGCATGCCGAGCAGGAACGTGCCGCCGGTGGAGCCGATGGCGAATGCGAAGTTCCAGATCAGGGTGCTCAGGAACGGGCCGGAGATGTTCTGGTCGGTGAGCACGCGGGTGAAGTTGCGCAGCCCGACGTTCACCTTCCAGCCCTGGGCCAGCCGCTCGCCGTCGGCGGCGACGAAGGCGCCCACCTCTCCGTCGGCGGTCCAGGTCTGCCCGGTGGCGGTGTCCCGGACGCAGTCGCAGTCGGCGTCGTATGCCCGCACCGCCCTGCCCTCGTACGCCCGGGACAGGCCGCTGGACCGCAGCGCGCCACCGGCGGTCGGGACGACCAGGTCGGTGATCTCCTTGCTGCGGGCGCTGGCCTGGCCGACGTTCAGCACGGTGTAGCCGTCGGCGGCGGTAACCTTGCCGCCCGCGCTGACCGTGACGTCGTCGGCGTCGAGTTGGCGCAGCCCGCCCGCGTCACCGGCGGAGACCGCCCCGCTGGTGGGGTCGGTGATGAGGAAGACCAGTGGGGCGGTGGCCGGGTCGCCCTTGGTGGCGATCGACAGGGCGTACTGGGCGGAGCCGGGCACCTGGGTGACCGACGAGGTCTGGATCGCGACGATCGCCTCGTCCTTGCCGCCCCGGTGCCCGTCACCGAAGTTGGTGAAGGCGGTGCTCGCCGTGTAGAGCACCGGGAAGACCTGGAAGGCGATGAGGAACAGGGTTCCCGGGACCAGGTACTTGGCCGGGATGTGCCGCCGGGTGAGGTAGAGGTAGAACAGCCCGGCGGTGGTCGCCGCCAGCAGGGCCAGGCCGGCCCACATCTCCCCGTCGACGAGCGGGAATGCCGCCCAGAGGGCGATGCCGGCGGTCAGGCCGAGCAGGAGCACCTTGCCGGCGAGGCCGGTCAGGGTGATCGGCGCGTGGTCACGCGAACGCGGGGAGCGGGAGCCGACGGGCCCCCGGCCCGGGGCCTGCGTGGCAGATCCCGGGCCGGACAGCGGCGTACTCATTACTTGATCTGGCCGGAGATGGTCTTACCGGCGGCGGTGATGGTGCTGGTCGGGTCGGCCCCGCCGATGACGGCGGCCTCGGCCTTGCCGAACGGGTCCCAGATGGCGGCCATCGCCGGGATCGCCGGGAGCACCTGGCCGTTCTTGCCGGCCTCCTGGAACTTGGCCAGGTCCGGGTCGCTGCCCTTGACCTGGTCGAGCGCGGCGGTAAGCGCCGGCGGCCGGGGCTCGGCGTTGTAGAGCGCGACGGCCAGGTCCGGGGTGGTCGTGTAGTTGGCGACGAACTCCTGGGCAAGCGCCTTGTTCTTGCCCTTGGCGGCTACGTAGAACGCCTGCACACCCACGAACGGCTGGGCCTCCTTGCCGCCGGCGAAGCCGGGGATCGCGGAGATGTCGTACGTGATGTTGGCCTTCTTGACGTCGGCGACCGCCCACGGCCCGGAGACCAGGTACGCGCACTTCTTGCCGGTGAAGGTGGCGATCGAGTTGGTGTCCGCGATGGAGCGCTTGAGCACGCCCTCGCCCTTCTCGCCCAGCGCGCCGATCTTCTTGAACGCCTCGATCGACGCGGGCTTGCCCACGCCCAGGTCCTTCGGGTCGTAGTCACCGTTGGCCCCGGCGCCGAAGAGGTAACCGCCGGCCGAGGTGTAGAGCGGATAGATGTGGTACGCGTCGCCGTTCTGGCCGACCTGGAGGCAGAGCGTCTCGGTGACCTTCTTCGACGCCTTGAGCTGCTTACCCGTGGCGACCAGGTCCTCAATGGTCTTCGGCGCTTCGGGGGCCAGCTCGGTGTTGCGGATCAGCGCCAGGTTCTCCTGCGCGTACGGCACCCCGTAGAGCTGGCCGTTGAAGGTGACAGCCTTGATGGCCGTCGCGTTGAACGCGTTCTTCTGCTCGGCGGCGAGCTGCACGGGGTCGATGGCCCCGTTCTGCACCAGGTTGCCGATCCAGTCGTGCGCGCCGACCACCACGTCGGGGCCACTGCCCTGCTGCGAGGCGGTGACGAAGTTGGTCTGCAGCTCCTTGCTGACGGCCTGGACCTCGACGGTGACGCCGTTCTCCTGGCCGAACTTCTCGGCGAACGGCTTGAGGGCGGCGGTGCGCTTGTCGTCCGCCCAGATCACCAGCTTGCCGCCGGCGGCCTTGGGGGACTCCTTCGCGGCCGGCTCGTCGCTGTCGCCACCACAGCCGGAGGCGGCGAGCGCCAGGGCGAAGACGGCGACCACACCCGCGGTACGGATGCGCATCGGTACTCCTGTCGTCATGGCGGATCCGCCGGGGGAAGGACGGTCCGCCAGTGGGAAAGCTGAAATTTTTTGCCAATCGACGCAGCGATACTGCGCGCTGCTCGCGTATGTTGCGGGGACGTTAGCAAGACGTTGCAGATAATGGAAGGGCTTGCAGAGCGCCCCGCAAGAACTTGCCGGTGGGCTAAAGTGCCGCCATGCGCGCTCGACTGTCCGACATCGCCCAGCAGGCCGAAGTCAGCGAGGCCACGGTGTCGCGGGTGCTCAACGACCGCCCCGGCGTGGCCCCGGAGACCCGACAGGCCGTCCTCACCGCCCTCGACGTCCTCGGCTACGAGCGGCCGGCCCGGCTGCGAAAGCGCAGCGCCGGCCTGGTCGGCCTGGTGGTGCCCGAGTTGGACAACCCGATCTTCCCCGCGTTCGCGCAGGTCATCGAGTCGACGCTGGCGCAGAGCGGGTTCACCCCGGTGCTCTGCACCCAGACCGCCGGGGGCGTGACCGAGGACGAATACGTGGAGATGCTGCTCGACAGGCAGGTCTCCGGGATCGTCTTCGTCTCCGGCCTGCACGCCGACACCGCCGCCAACCACGACCGCTACCGGGCGCTCATCGCCCGACCGTTGCCGGTCGTGATGATCAACGGGTACGTCCCCGGCATCGGCGCCCCCTTCGTCTCCTGCGACGACCGGGAGGCCGCCGACCTGGCCGTGGCTCACCTCGTCGCGCTCGGGCACCGACGGATCGGCCTGATCACCGGTCCGGACCGGTTCGTGCCGGTGCAGCGAAAGGTGGCCGGCTGGCGGGCGGCGATGACCCGACTCGCCGGCGTCGCCGAGGCCGACCTCGGCCCGCTGGCCGAGCTGACGCTGTTCGGTGTGGAGGGTGGCGAGGCGGCGGCCGGTCGGCTGCTCGACCGGGGCGTCACCGGCCTGGTCTGCGGCTCCGACCTGATGGCGCTCGGCGCGGTGCGGGCGGCCCGGCACCGCGGTCTGACCGTTCCCGGCGACGTCTCCGTGGTCGGCTACGACGACTCACCGCTCATGGCCTTCACCGACCCGCCGCTGACCACCGTGCGGCAGCCGGTCACCGCGATGGCGGTGGCCGCGGTCCGGGCCCTGGTGGACGAGATCAACGGGCATGGCGCCCCGCACTCGGAGTACCTGTTCCGCCCCGAGCTGGTCGCGCGGGGTTCCACCGCGGTGGCCCCCGCCGCCGTGCGGTTTCCTTACGCAAGATCTGCTTGACTCTTGCAGGGGTGGGCGGCATATTGCTCAGACAGCCGCGCCCGAGCACGAGACAGACGGGGAAACACCACCGATGACCGTCAGCGCCACCACCCCGCCCCGCACCGACGACGACTGGTGGCGCTCGGCGGTCGTCTACCAGGTCTACGTGCGCAGCTTCGCCGACAGCGACGGTGACGGCATCGGGGATCTCGCCGGCATCCGGGAGCGTCTGCCGTACCTGCGGGACCTCGGCGTGGACGCGCTCTGGCTGACCCCGTTCTACACCTCCCCGATGGTCGACGGCGGATACGACGTCGCCGACTACCGCGACGTCGACCCCCTGTTCGGCACCCTCACCGACTTCGACGCGATGATCACCGACGCGCATGCCCTCGGCCTGCGGATCATCGTCGACCTGGTCCCCAACCACACCTCCAGCGCGCACCGCTGGTTCACCGACGCCCTCACCGCCGGTCCCGGATCGCCCGAACGCTCCCGCTACCTCTTCGCCGACGGCCGGGGCGCGCACGGCGAGCTGCCCCCCAACGACTGGGAGAGCATCTTCGGCGGCCCGGCCTGGACCCGGATCCCCGACGGCCAGTGGTACCTGCACCTGTTCGACCCGGCCCAGCCGGACCTCAACTGGCGCAACCCGCAGGTCCGCACGGAGTTCGAAGACGTCCTGCGGTTCTGGCTGGACCGGGGCGTGGACGGCTTCCGCGTCGACGTGGCCCACGGCATGATCAAGGCCGAAGGGCTGCCGGACGTCGGCTTCAGCACGATGACGACCGGGCAGCGCCAGGTCGACCTGCTCGGCAAGGCCCGCCTGCCCTACTTCGACCAGGACGAGGTACACGAGATCTACCGCGCGTGGCGGCCCATCCTGGACAGCTACCCGGGTGCTCGGATGGCGGTCGCCGAGGCGTGGGCCGAGACCCCGCAGCGCCTCGCCCGCTACATCGGCCCGGACGAGCTGCACCAGGCGTTCAGCTTCGACTTCCTCGACGCCACCTGGTGCGCCGACTCGTTCCGCAAGGTGATCGACACCGCGCTGGCCGAGGCGACCGTGGTCGGCGCGCCCACCACCTGGGTGCTGTCCAACCACGACAAGCAGCGACACGTCACCCGTTACGGCGACGGCCCGGAAGGGCTGCGCCGCGCCCGCGCCGCCAGCCTGCTCATGCTCGCCCTTCCCGGCTGCGCCTACCTCTACCAGGGCGAGGAGTTGGGACTGCCCGAGGTCCTCGACCTCCCCGACGAGCTGCGCCAGGACCCGGCGTTCCTACGGACCGGCGAGAGCCGCGACGGCTGCCGGGTGCCCATCCCGTGGAGCGGTGAGCTGGCGCCGTACGGCTTCGGGCCGGCCAGCAGCGAGCTGAGCTGGCTACCCGCCCCGGCGACCTGGCGTGCCCTGTCGGTCGCCGCGCAGGCCGGCACTCCCGGCTCGACGCTGGAGCTGTACCGAGCCGCCCTGCGCATCCGTCACGAACACCCGGCGTTGGCTCTCGGCGCCGGCCCGGTCAGCTGGCTGGAGAGTGGACCGGGCGTGCTGGCCTTCTCCCGTACCGCCGGCGCAACCGTGCTGACCTGCGTGGTCAACCTCAGCGGAGCGCCGGTGGAGATCGACGGGTACGGCGAGCCGATCGTCGCCAGCGCGACGCTCACCCGGCAGGGGGCCGGCCATCTGCTGCCCGTCGACGCGGCCGCCTGGTTGGAACGGCGCTGAGCGGGTAAGCCGTTCTCGACCTGGTCGTCCGCCGTGCCCCGCGCCAGCGGGCGACTGGGCTACCGGCCCCTTGTGGTGGGGGGTGAGGTGCACCGGCGTCACGCGGAGTCCGCTCCGCGCGGCGCCGGTGTTCGTGTACGTGTCACTTCGCGGTGAGCAGGGCCGCGATCCGGGTGAAGCCTTCGCGGACCTCTGCCTCGTTCGGCGGCTCGACGGGTTCGCCGTGGCCCGCCTCGTCCGCCGCGGCGTCCAACTCCTCGTCGATCACGTCCTCGAAGTCGCCGTACAGGTCGGCCCCCTCGACCTGACGGGCCTCGTCCTCGGCGGCCACCTGCGCGGCGGCGATCTCGCTGCGGATCTCGTCCGCCGACAGCGCCGGCAGCAGCGGCTCGACCACTGCCATCAACTGCTCCTCGGCCACCACCGCCTCGGCCAACGCCAACGCGTGCGGTCGCTCGTACGGCCCGCAGACCACCGGCTCCCACTCGTCGAGGTCGCCCAACGGCCCGAAGGTGATGATCCACGGCAGGCCGAGCATCGGCGAGTCGGCCGGCAGGTCCAGTGTCATGAGTGCGCCCACCGGCTCATCATGGTCCGCGAACGCGAACATCGGTGCCGTTCTGTTCAGTTACCGCCCGTCCGGCGGTCGATCAGGAACCGGTCAGCCGGGTCGGGCGGCGTCCAGAGCGGCCCGGACCAGGGCGAGCGCGGTGGCCGGCGGGACGCCGAGCCGAGCCGCCTCGGCCGCGTAGCCCGCCGCCGCCCGGTGCAGACGGTCGACGGCGTCGTCGCGACCAGGCGCCACGAACGTGCCGTTGCGCCCCCGGGTTTCCAGCAGCCCCGCCCCTTCCAGCTCCCGGTACGCCCGCGCCACGGTGTTCGCGGCCAGCCGCAGGTCGGCGGCGAGCTGGCGGACGGTGGGCAGGCGGCTGCCCACCGGCAACCGGCCGTCGCCGATCAACTCGGCGAGCTGCAACCGCACCTGCTCGTACGGGGGCACCGGCGAGTCCGCATCGACAGTTATCAGCACGTCCGGCACCTCAGCCATCAGCCCGCACCGCCCGGCGCGCCGGGATCGGTGTCCTCGTCGACATCGACCGGCGGGGCGCCCTCCGCCAGATCCACCACACGCCCGCTCGTACTGGTCGCGAGCAGCGCCGCCCCGAACAGCACCAGTTGGTTCAGCAGGTAGAGGTAGAGCAGCAGACCGACCGCGCCGGCCACCACCGTGTACGCCGGATTGCGCTCGGTACGCACCACGTAGTAGCGCCCGACCGTGTTGAGCAACGTGATGCCGACCGCCACCAGCAGCACCACCGGGCGCAGTCGGGACCGGCTCATCCGCAGCCGGGGCACCGCGAGCAGCAGCGCGGTGGCGAGCACCGCGTTGACAAGCACGCTGAGCACCGCGCTGACAGTGGTCAGGCCTACCGACCCGGTGCTGCGCAGCAGGAAGCGCAGCAGCGACTCCAACGCGTCCACCGCCGCCACCGACAGGCCGAGCAGCACGAAGACGCCGATCATCACGCCCAGGTCGACAAGTCGCCGAACCACGAGGTTGCCGGGCTGCTGGTTGAGCGCGTACATGAGCCGCTGAGAGGAGCGGATCGCCTCCACCCAGCCGATCCCGGTGAAGACCAGGATGACCAGGCCGACCACGCCGACCGTGCCGCTGGAGTTGGCGATCTGCTGCGCGTCCAGGAACGGCAGGTTCTCCTTCAGGAACCCGGCCGCCGCCGCGGAGACCTCGTCGTTGTCCTCCAGGATCGCGCCGAAGATGGAGTACGCGACCAGAGCCAGCGCGAAGACGGCGAAGAAGCCGTAGTAGGCGATCGCGGCGGCGAGCCGTCCGGCCAACACCTCGGCGTAGAGCGCCCCGGCACGCCAGACGTGGTCGAACAGGTTCGACCGGCGGCGCGCGGCACTCACCCAGCGGTCGATACCCGCCTCGATCCGGCCGATCACGTTCACGCGATCATCCTCGCCGATCTTTCACCGCCACCGTGGCAACCGGTGCAGGAGTGCTCGCCGCCCGGCGGGTCGCCGACCGTCAGTCGCCGAGGCGGAAGTCCCGGCGGGGTTGCCACCGGGTCTGCCCGCTGTGCGAGAAGAGGGTGAACCCGTCGACCTCGAACATCGCGGAGAAGTCGGCCAGATCCTCGTACACCCTGTCCAACGCCTCCGGAGCGACGTCCTGCGCCACGGTGACGTGCGGATGGTACGGGAAGCGGGTCTGGCGGTGCAGGCCCGGCGCGGCCGCGATGGCGGCGGCAAGCAGTTCGCATTCGCTGATCCCGGCGGCCACCGCGACGAACACCACCTGCGTCACCGGCCGGAACGTGCCGGTGCCCCGCAGGTGCAGCGTGAACGGCAGATGCGCGGCGGCCACGGCGGCGAGGTGCCGCTCGACGCCCGGCAGGACGGCGGTCGGGATCTCGGTCGGGCCGAGCAGCGTCACGTGCGCCGGCACCGCGAGCGGATCGCCCGCCTCGACCCGTCGCCGGGTGAGCTGGGCCCCCCACGGCTCCGGGATGTCCACCGCGATGCCGATCTGGACGGTGTCGCCGGACGGCGGCACCCCGTCACTGCGATCCACGCTGCGCGCCGCCACGTCGGCCACCGACCCGCCCACCTGTCCCGCAGCGCTATTCGCCGCGCACCGGCGGGAAGAAGCCGACCCGCTCGTACGCGGACCGCAGGGTCGCGCCGGCCACCGACCGGGCCTTCTCCGCGCCGGCGGCGAGCAGCTTGTCCAGCTGGGCCGGGTCGTCGAGGTAGGTGCGCGTGCGCTCCTGGATCGGGCGGACGAACTCCGTCACCACCTCGGCCAACTCCTTCTTCAGGTCGCCGTAGCCGCGGCCGGCGAACGCCGCCACCAGGTCGTCGATGCCCCGCCCGCTGAGCGCCGAGTAGATGGTCAGCAGGTTGGACACGCCCGGCTTGGTCTCGGCGTCGAAGACGATCTCCCGGCCGGTGTCGGTCACCGCGGAGCGGATCTTCTTCGCCGACCGGGCGGGATCGTCCAGTAGGTCGATGATGCCGGCGGGCGAGGACGACGACTTGGACATCTTGGCCGTCGGATCCTGCAGGTCGGTGATCTTCGCGGTGTCCTTGACGATGTGCGGCGCGGGCACCGTGAACGTCGCGCCGAACAGCGAGTTGAACCGCTGGGCCAGGTCGCGGGAGAGCTCCAGGTGTTGGCGCTGGTCCTCGCCGACCGGCACCGCGTTGGCCTGGTAGAGCAGGATGTCGGCGGCCTGCAGGACCGGGTAGGTGAAGAGTCCGACGCTGGCCCGCTCGTTGCCCTGCTTCTGCGACTTGTCCTTGAACTGGGTCATCCGGCTCGCCTCGCCGAAGCCGGTGATGCAGCCGAGCACCCAGGCCAGCTGCGGATGCTCGGGCACCTGCGACTGGACGAAGAGGGTGCTGCGCTCCGGGTCGAGACCGACCGCGTAGAGCTGGGCGGCCGCGACCCTGGTCCGCTGGCGCAGCAGCGCCGGATCGTGACCCGCGGTGATGGCGTGCAGGTCCACCACGCAGTAGAACGCGTCGTGGGTGTCCTGCAGGGCCACCCAGTGCCGCACGGCTCCCAGGTAGTTGCCGAGGTGGAACGAGTCGGCCGTCGGCTGGATGCCGGAGAAGACGCGGGGTCGCTCGGAAACGTCGGGCATGGCGATAATTCTGTCAGCAAGGGGGCCGGGCCGTCATGACGGGCCGGCGCGTCGGCCACCGCCGGCCGGTGTCGGGGCGCTGACCTCGCGTGGCACGCCCGCGCGCCGCTGCTCCGGCACGCGGAGCGCCGACACGGCGAGCCGGGCGACCCGACGGCCGTCCAGGGCCAGCACGCGAAGCAGCCAACCGTCCGCCGGGTCCGCCGGATCGGGGCCGCCGTCGTCGGGCGGTTCGGCGGGTACCGGCACCTCGTCCCCGGGCAGTGGCAGCCGGCCCAGCACGGCCATCACGTACCCCCCGACCGTCTCGTACGGCCCGACGGGCAGCGTCACGCCGGTCCGCTCGGCGAAGTCGGCGAGGTTGAGGCGACCGTCGACCACCGCGGGCAGGCCGGCGTGCGCCGGGTCGGGGGGCGCGTCGTACCCGTCGTGGATCTCCCCGACGAGTTCCTCGATCAGATCCTCCAGGGTGACGATCCCGGCGGTCCCGCCGTACTCGTCGATCACCACCGCCAGGTGGTGGCCCTCCCTGCGCATCTCGGTAAGCGCGGCCAGGACCCGTTTGCTGCCGGGCACCTGCTTCACCTCGCGGGTCAGCTCGCCGACGGTGCCACACGGGTCGGAGTCCGGACGCAGCAGCACGTCCCGCAGGTGCACGAACCCGACCACGTCGTCGTGGGTGCCGTCGGTCACCGGGTAGCGGCTGTGCGTCTCGGCCCGCACCAGCCGGGCGGCCTCCGCGATGGTCAGCCGGGCCGGCAGGAAGACCACCTCGGTCCGGGGCATCATCACCTCGCGCACGAGACTCGCCCCGGCCACCAACACCTCGTCGATGATCCGCCGCTCGTCCGGATCGAGCACGGTGTTCACCGCGACCAGATCCCGTAGCTCGGCCTCGGAGATGCGTTCTCGGCCGGCCGCCGGACCGGCCCCGAGCAGGTCGGTGACGAGGCGGCTGGCGCCGTCGGCGGTACGGACCAGCACCCGGGCGACGGCTCGGGCGAGCGGGCCGGGATCGCGGCGGGGCCTCCCCCGCACGCGTCGCCGGAGCCCGGAACGGGCCGCTTCCCGCATGACAGAGATGGTAGACACCGGGCGCCCGCCGTACCGGGAATCGCGCGGAGTCGAGGGGATGTGCGGCTCTGTTTAAACATGAGAGATTATGATGGAATGGGTTGGCGGCGTGATCGGCTCCGGTCCCATCCGCCGCCGTAGGGTGATCACCAAGGGCCACGTCCCGGCGGGCCAGGCAGGAGGCAACGACGTGAAACTGCTCGTCACCGGAGGCGCCGGGTTCATCGGCAGCGTGGTGACCCGGATGCTGCTCGACGCGGGCCACCAGGTGGTCGTCCTGGACGACCTGCGCACCGGTCACCGCGAGGCGCTCGCTCCGGACGCGACCCACGTCGAGGCGTCCATCCACGACGCCGCCCAGGTGCTCACCCCCGACGCCGGCTTCGACGGGGTGCTGCACTTCGCCGCCCTCATCGCCGCCGGCGAGTCGATGGTGAAGCCGGAGCTGTACTGGCAGACCAACACGGTCGGTTCGCTCGCCCTGATCAACGCCGTGCGCGCCGCCGGGGTGCCCCGGATGGTCTTCTCCTCCACCGCCGCCGTCTATGGCAACCCCACCGAGTTGCCGATCACGGAGACCGCGGTCAAGGCACCCACCAACACGTACGGCGCCACCAAGCTCGCCGTCGACCTGGCGCTCACCTCCGAGGCCATCGCGCACGGGCTGGCCGCCGTCTCACTGCGCTACTTCAACGTCGCCGGCGCGCACCTCGCCGAGGACGTCGCGCTCGGTGAGCGGCACGACCCGGAGACGCACCTCATCCCGATCGCCCTGGAGGTCGCCGCCGGCCGGCGGGAGAAGCTCCAACTCTTCGGCGACGACTACCCCACTGTGGACGGCACCTGCGTGCGCGACTACATCCACGTCGCCGACCTGGCCCGCGCCCACCTGCTGGCGCTGGACGCCGCCACCGGGGGCCAGCACCGCATCTACAACCTCGGCAACGGCAACGGCTTCACCAACCGACAGGTGGTCGACGTGGTCCGCGAGGTCACCGGGCACCAGCTGCCCGTCGAGGTGGCGCCGCGCCGCGAGGGCGACCCCGCCGAGCTGGTCGCCTCCTCCGCGCTGGCCCGCGACGAGTTGGGTTGGGTGCCGCAGAAGCCCACCCTGCACGACATGGTCGGCGACGCCTGGGCGTTCTACCGCACGCACGTCCTGGAGCAGGCGTGAGCGCGAGGAGTGAGCCGGGCTCGCGAGCCCCGCAGTCGCGAACAAGGGAGACATCATGAGCGCGCCGAGCGGTGACGTCGCCGAGCGGGCCGCCGCCGGCTTCACCGACCAGTACGGCGGTCAGGCCACCGGCAGCTGGGCCGCACCCGGTCGGGTCAACCTGATCGGTGAACACACCGACTACAACGACGGGTTCGTGCTGCCGTTCGCGCTGCCGATGCGTACCGTCGTCGCCGCCGACCGGCAGGACGACGAGCGCTGGACGGTCTGGTCCGAGCTCTCCGACGAGACGATCACCTTCGGCGCGGACGACGTGGCCGAACCCGGCCGGGTGACCGGCTGGGGCGCGTACGTGGCCGGGGTGGTCTGGGCGCTGCGCGAAGCCGGCCACGCGGTGCCCGGCGCCCGGCTGGCGATCGCCTCCGACGTGCCGCTGGGCTCCGGGCTCTCGTCGTCGGCGGCGCTGGAGTCGGCAGTGCTCGCCGCCCTGCTCGACCTCGGTGGGCTGGACCTGACCCCCGAGCGCCAGCCGCGGCTGGCGCAGCGGGCGGAGAACGTCTACGTGGGTGCGCCGACCGGCATCATGGACCAGTCCGCGGTGATCCGCTGCCGCGCCGGGTACGCCCTCTTCCTCGACTGTCGCGACGAGTCCGTCGAGCAGATCCCGTTCGACCTGGACGCGGCCGGGCTGGCCGTGCTGGTCATCGACAGCCGCGCACCGCACCGGCACGCCGACGGGGAGTACGCCGCCCGCCGCCGATCCTGCGAGGCGGGCGCCAAGGCGCTCGGTGTGGCCGCGCTGCGCGACGTCACAGTCGACCAGCTCGACAGCGCGTTGGCCCGTCTCGACGACGAGGAGACCCGACGACGGGTCCGGCACGTGGTCACCGAGGACCAGCGTGTGCTGGACACGGTGGCGCTGCTGCGCGCCGGCCGGGTCCGGGACATCGGCCCGCTGCTCACCGCCTCGCACGTCTCCATGCGCGACGACTTCGAGATCACCGTGCCGGAGATCGATACGGCCGTCGAGGCGGCGCTGTCGGCCGGCGCGCTGGGTGCCCGGATGACCGGCGGTGGGTTCGGCGGCTGCGTCCTGGCCCTGGTCGAGACCGATCGCGTCGAGGCGGTGGCGGCAGCCGTCACGGCCGCGTACGCCGAACGAGGCTTCACCGCCCCCACCACGGTTCCGGTCCTCCCAGCCCCCGGCGCAACCCGCCTCTCCTAACCCCACCCTCCCGCGGTGATCAAGAGGTTCGCGTCAGAATCCGGGCCCGGACTGACGCGAACCTCTTGATCACCGCTGACCTCTCGGCCGGGGGTCTTCCTCCAGACGAGTAGTTCCTGACCCTGCCTGGAGCGGTGGCGCGGCCGGTGGGCATACCGCTCAACAGCACATCGACACGGCGGGCAGCCACACCGGACTTGCTCGTCTAGTCGAGGGTGGTGCTGGAGGCGACGAGGACGACCTTGCCGTTGATCGGGGCGGTGGCAACCTCGACGTGCACCTGCGCCAGTTCGGCAAGCGGCACCCGCCGGGTCGCGCCGAGGCGCAGCTTGCCGGCGTCAAGCAGGGCCACCAGCCCGGCGAGCTGTTCGCCGTCGGGACGGAAGAAGAGATTGATGCCCCGTACGCCGCGGGCCTCGTCGGACGCGGCGGGCATCCACACTGTGGTGTTGACAAGCACGCCGCCGTCCCGGATCACGGAGGCCAGGGCGGCCATCTGCTCCGGGGCGATCGGGGCGAAGTTGAGCACGACGTCTACCGGCTCGGACAGCTCCGGGATCCCGGGGCCGTGGATCTCGTCGGCGCCGGCCGTCCGGGCCTGCTCGGAGCTGCGCGGGCCGGTCGTGGCGATCACGTACGCGCCGGCGTTCTTGGCCAGCTGCACCGCGTAGCCGCCGACGACGCCACCCGCGCCGTTGATCAGCACCCGCTGACCGGTGGTCAGCTTCGCGTGGTCGAACAGCGCCTGCCACGCGGTGAGCCCGACCACCGGTAGTCCGGCGACGTCCACAAGCGGGACGCTCGTGGGGGCTGCCGCCAGGATCGGGGCCGGGGCGATCACGTACTCGGCGGCCGCGCCGGTGCTGGTCAGCGGCAGGGCGCCGATCACCCGGTCACCGATGTCGAAGCCGGTGACGTCCTGGCCGAGCGCGTCGACAGTGCCCGCGATGTCGATGCCGGGGGTGTGCGGCAGCCGGATCGGAATGGAGCCCTGCATGACACCGGCGCGGATGTTGCCCTCGACCGGGTTGAACGACGTCGCCGCCACCCGGATCCGGACCTCGCCGACGCCGGGGGCCGGCTGCTCCACGTCTTCGTAGCGCAGGACCTCGGGGGTGCCGTACTCGTGGAAACGCACTGCCTTCATGACGAGCCTCGCCCTTCTGAAATCCGTTGTGCTTCGATTTCGAAGCACATGCGAACGCTAGCACGCTTCGAATTCGAAGCAAGGGTGACGCAGGGGGTGACAGCCGTCTCAGTCAGGGTTGCCGCCGTTCGGCGGAACTGCCCCCGTCGTCAACGGGGTGACAGACCATGGACCGGAGCCTCAGACTCGGCTCACGCCTCAGTCGGTCTGGTTACGCCTGCCGCGAGGCCTGGCGGAGCGGGGCGGAGCGGCGCGCATGTGGTCGCGGACCCGGCCCAGGACTGAGTTGAGGGCGGCGACGTCGTCGCCGGTCAGGGGTTCGAACAACAGGTCCCGGACGCGGTCGACATGCCCGGGGAGCACCTGGGCGATCAGGTCGCGACCGACGTCGGTGACCGCCACCATGACGCTGCGCTCGTCGTCCGGCGACGGCGAACGGGTGATCAGGCCACGCTTCTCCAGCAAGCCTGCCTGGTAGGTCAGCCCGCTGCGGCTGTACACGACACCGTCGGCCAGGTCGGTCATCCGCAGCCTGCCCCCAGGCGCGTCGACAAGCCGGGCGAGGAGTTGGAACTGCACATAGCTGAGGTCACCGTCGACGCGCAGGTGCTCGTCCACCGCGTACTGAAGAAGGCTGCCGACCTCCACCAGAGCAAAGTACGCGCCAAGTTGCTCCGCGCTCAGGCGTGGTGCCGCCTCACTCATCCCGCGATCGTACCTGCTTTGAATTCGAAGTTATCCGCAGGAAGCGCGTTCGAGCCGAGGACCGGCGCGCTGCCGGTCCCGGCCGGACGGCTCGGGGCGGCGCGCGGTCAGGCGGTTTCGACGATCATGGCAGCGCCCACCGTGCGGTTGGTAGTCTCGTCGATGATGACGAAGCCGCCTGTCGTGCGGTTGCGCCGGTACTCGTCCGCGAGCAGCGGCACCGTGGTGCGCAGACGTACCCGGCCGATCTCGTTGAGCCGCAGCTCGTCGGCCGACTCGTCGCGGTGCAGCGAGTTGATGTCCAGCCGGTAGTGCAGGCCGCGCACGATCGCCCGAGCCGACCGGGTGGTGTGCTTGATGGCGTACCGGGCGCCGACCCGCAGCGGCTGGGTCTCGTCCATCCAGCAGACCATCGCCTCGATGTCCTGCGCGACAGCGGGCGCGTTGTTCGGCCGGCAGATCAGGTCACCCCGAGAAATGTCGATCTCGTCGGCCAGCCGTACCGTCACCGACATCGGCGGGAACGCCTCCGCGACCGGCCCGTCGGCGGTCTCCACGGCGGCGATCCGGCTGGTGAAGCCGGACGGCAGCACCATCACCTCGTCGCCCGGCTTGAGCACGCCGGAGGCGACCTGACCGGCGTAGCCGCGGTAGTCGGTGACAGTCGTGGACTGGGGGCGGATCACGTACTGCACCGGGAACCGGACGTCGACCAGGTTGCGGTCGCTGGCAATGTGCACCCGCTCCAGGTGGTGCAGCAGCGACGGACCCTCGTACCACGGCATGTTCTCCGAGCGGGACACGATGTTGTCGCCGCGCAGCGCGGAGATCGGCACCACGGTCAGGTCCGGAACGTCGAGCTTCGCGGCGAACGCGGTGAACTCGTCGGCGATCCGCTCGTAGACCTCCTGCGACCAGTCGACCAGGTCCATCTTGTTGACACACAGGACGAGGTGCGGCACCCGCAGCAGCGAGCAGAGGAACGCGTGCCGGCGGGACTGCTCCACCAGGCCCTTGCGCGCGTCCACCAGGATCAGCGCCAGGTCGGCCGTGGAGGCGCCGGTGACCATGTTGCGGGTGTACTGGATGTGCCCGGGAGTGTCCGCGATGATGAACTTGCGCCGGGGCGTGGCGAAGTACCGGTACGCCACGTCGATGGTGATGCCCTGCTCCCGCTCGGCGCGCAGACCGTCGGTGAGCAGCGCCAGGTTGGTGTACTCGTCGCCACGGGCCGCGCTGACCGCCTCCACCGCCGCCAACTGGTCGGTGAAGAGCGACTTGGTGTCGTAGAGCAGCCGACCGATCAGGGTCGACTTGCCGTCGTCAACGCTGCCGGCGGTGGCGAACCGCAGCAGGTCCATGGGCCGCGCCTCACCGGTGGCCTCGGTGCCGGCGGCGGCCGAGGCCACGATCTCGGTGGTCATCAGAAGTACCCCTCACGCTTGCGGTCCTCCATGGCGGCCTCGCTGACCCGGTCGTCACCACGGGTCGCGCCCCGCTCGGTGATCCGCGTGGCCGCCACCTCCTCGATGACCTTCTCCACGGTGTCCGCGTCCGAGCGGACCGCCGCGGTGCAGGAGGCGTCGCCGACGGTGCGGTAGCGCACCTGCGCCTTGAACCGTTCCTCACCCGCGCGGGGACGGAAGAACTCGTTGACCGCGTAGACCATCCCGTCGCGCTCGATCACCTCGCGCTCGTGCGCGTAGTAGATCGACGGCAGTGGAATGCGCTCGCGGGCGATGTAGTGCCACACGTCCAGCTCGGTCCAGTTGGACAGCGGGAAGACCCGGATCGACTCACCCGGGTGGTGCCGGCCGTTGTAGAGCGACCACAGCTCCGGGCGCTGGTTCTTCGGATCCCACTGGCCGAACTCGTCGCGGAAGCTGAACACCCGCTCCTTGGCCCGCGCCTTCTCCTCGTCGCGGCGGGCGCCACCGAACAGCGCGTCGAAGCGGTGCTTCTCCACCGCGTCCAGCAGCACCGGCGTCTGGATCCGGTTGCGCATCCCGTCACCGGACTCGCGAACCAGCCCTTTGGCCAGGGCCTCCGGCACGCTCGCCACCACCAGCTGCAACCCCAGCTCGGCAACCCGCTGGTCGCGGTATTCGAGCACCTCGGGGAAGTTGTGACCGGTGTCGACGTGCATCACCGGAAAGGGGATGTTGGCCGGAGCGAACGCCTTCTGCGCCAACCGCAGCATGACGATCGAGTCCTTGCCGCCGGAGAAGAGCAGCACCGGGCGTTCCATCTCGGCGACAACCTCGCGCATCACGAAGATGCTCTCGGCTTCGAGGGCGTCCAGGTGGGAGACCCGGTAGGCCGCGGGGGAGGTCATGACACTCGCTCGCTCATCCGATTTCCAGACCTTTCCGGTCGGACATGTCAAGAAGCGTGCTCAGGCTACCCGGAATGCCTCTGCAGCGCTGCAAGCAACCGGTTGGCGAGATCCTTGCGACAGACCAGCAGGTCCGGCAGGCGCGGATCCGCCTCGTTGTATCGAAGCGCAGAACCGTCGATCCGGGAAGCGTGTAGTCCGGTGGCCGTCGCCACAGCGACCGGGGCCGCCGAGTCCCACTCGTACTGCCCACCCGCATGGATGTACGCATCCACCTCGCCGGTCACCACCGCGGCGATCTTCGCACCGGCCGAACCCATCGGCACCAGGTGCGCGCCGACATCCTCGGCCAGGTCGGTGAGGAACACCGGCGGGCGACTCCGGCTGGCCGCCAGACGGATCTTCCGCTCACCGGCCGTCGCCGCCTCCACAGTCATCGGCGGGTACGCCGGCGGATAGTCGGTGCCCAGCACCCGGTGCTGCGCCGGCAGCCCCACCGCTCCCGCGACCAGCCCGTGCGGACTCGGCGCGCTCCGCGCCCAGAGCGCGATGTGCACCGCCCAGTCCGAGCGGCCCTCCTCGGAGAACTCCCGGGTGCCGTCCAACGGATCGATGATCCACACGCGGTCCGCCGTCAACCGGGACACCGCGCCGGCGTTCACCTCGGCCGCCCAGGCCAACCGGGAGCCCTCGTCCTCCTCGGAGAGCACCGCGTCCCCCGGCCGCCACCGCGCCAACTCCGTACGGATCAGGTCGTGCGACACCTTGTCCCCGGCCGACTTCAGCGCCCCCGTGTCCGCGAAACCCAACTCCGTACGAAGGTCGAGCAGCGCCTGACCGGCCCGGGAGGCCAACCATCTGGCGAACGCCCCGTCGATCATCGGAGGACTGCCCATCTGCCCGCTCCCGTCGCCTCGCCGCGGCCCGTGCCCGCACGCACCGATCGGCCGCGACCCGCGTCGCCGGTCACGGCACGCCGAAAGGCGCAGACTACCGGCCAACCGTTTCCGATCCGGTACGCCCCGCCAGGCCCTAGCTGCCGTGGTAGAGGTTCTGGGTCGGCTCCACGCCCTTGACGATCACCGACTCCACCACATCGGCAGCCCGGTCCACCAGGAAATCCAGCTCTTTGCGCTCCGCCGCGCTGAAATCCGACAGCACGTAATCCGCCGGGTCCTGCCGACCCGGTGGGCGACCCACACCGAACCGCACCCGAACGTAGTCCTTGGTGCCCAACGACTTGGACATCGAACGCAGGCCGTTGTGCCCGCCCTCGCCGCCGCCACACTTGACCCGCACCTGACCGAAGCCGATGTCCAACTCGTCGTGCACCGCGACCACCTGCGCCGGCGGCACCTTGTAGAACTGCGACAGCGCCGCGACCGGCCCACCGGACAGGTTCATGTACGTCAGTGGCTTGACCAGCACCAGCTTCGGGCCGCCGAACCCCAGCCGCCCCTCCGCGACCTCGGCCACCGCCCGCTTGTGCCTACCGAACCGTGCGCCCACCCGCCCCGCCAGCAGATCAGCCACCATGAACCCGACGTTGTGCCGGTTGCCGGCGTACTCCCGACCGGGGTTGCCCAGGCCGACCACCAGCCACGGCCCCGCCTCGTCCGTCACGACCCGTCCCTTCCCGCCGTCGATTCGACCGACTCCCGATACGCCGGCAGGCGCCCCCGAAACTCGGGGACGCCTGCCGCACGAATACGAACCGATCAGGCCTCGGTACGCGCCTCGGCGCTCTCGCCACCCTCGGTGGTGTCCGCGCCCTCGGAGCCCTCGGTGACCTCGCCGGTCTCGGCCTCGGCCTCCTCGGTGGCCTCCTCGACCTCGGGCAGCGTCGCCTCAAGCTGCTCGGCGGTCGGCGCGGCGGTCACCGCGGCGACCGGCAGCGTCGGGTCGACGGCCAGCTCGACACCGCTCGGCAGCTCGACGTCGCCGGCGGTCACCGAGGAGCCCGCCTCCAGGCCCTCGATCGACGCCTCGAGGTGGTCCGGCACCTTGGTGGCGTCGGCGGTCACCGAGAGGGTGTCGTGGTCGTGCACGATCAGGGTGTCCCGCGCGGCCTCACCGGTCAGGTGGACCGGCACCTCGACGGTGACCTGCTCGCCCCGGCGCACCAGGATGAGGTCCACGTGCTCGAAGGTGTCCCGGATCGGGTCACGCTGGATCGCCTTCGGCAGCGCCAGCACCTGGGTGCCGTCGGTGATGTCGATCGCGAACAGCTGGTTGGCACCACCCTTGCGGATCGCGGCGGCGAACTCCCGCGACGGCAGCGCGATGTGCTTGGGCTTCTCGCCGTGGCCGTACAGCACGGCGGGCACCTTGCCGGCCCGGCGGGTACGACGGGCACCACCCTTGCCGAACTCGGTGCGGGGCTCGGCGCTGATCTTTACCTCGGACACGGGGAAACTCCTGATGCTTTCGCTACGGCGGCTTGTCGTCTTGCGGTGCTGGGGCGAGGGGCTCGCTGGGGCTCATGCGTCATGAACGACTGCCCGGAGCACCGCGTCGATGACGGTGCCTCCGTGCGGCGCTCTTCAGCGGCCCGCCGGGCACCCTCGCCGTGGCAACCGCACCAGTCTACCCGAGCTGTTTCCCGGTTTGTCGGCAGTCCCCGGTCACGGCTCCAGACCGGCGCGCCGATGGCGTTCCCACCAGCGCGCCAGCCCCGTTTCCCACCAGACTGCCAGCTCTGCGCCCATCGGCGCGTCGAATGACGAAATGGGCCGCGCCCTCAGCTCAGGCCACCGAACAGGGTGGTCACCGAACCGTCGTCGAAGACCTCCCGGATCGCCCGCGCCAGAAGCGGCGCGATCGACAACACGGTCAGCTTGTCCAGCTGCTTCTCCGGCGGCAACGGCAGCGTGTTGGTCACCACGACCTCGCTGATCGGGCTGTTCTTCAACCGCTCGGTCGCCGGGTCCGACAGGAGCGCGTGGGTGGACGCCACCACGATCTCCGCCGCGCCCGACTCCTTGAGGATGTCCGCCGCCTTGGCGATCGTGCCACCGGTGTCGATCATGTCGTCGACGATCAGGCAGACGCGACCCTCCACCTCACCGACAACCCGGTTCGCCACCACCTGGTTCGGCTTCATCGGGTCGCGGGTCTTGTGGATGAACGCCAGCGGGCAGCCACCCAACCTGTCGGTCCACCGCTCGGCCACCCGCACCCGGCCCGAATCCGGCGCCACCACTGTCATCGGCCGGCCGGCGTACCGGTGCTCCACGTACTCCGCCAGGATGTCCATCGCGAAGAGGTGGTCCACCGGCCCGTCGAAGAAGCCCTGGATCTGCGCGGTGTGCAGGTCGACAGTGAGGATCCGGTTCGCACCGGCGGTCTTCAGCAGATCCGCCACCAGCCGGGCCGAGATCGGCTCCCGACCCCGGTGCTTCTTGTCCTGCCGCGCGTACGGGTAGAACGGCAGCACGACGGTGATCCGCTTCGCCGACCCCCGCTTCAACGCGTCCACCATGATCAGGGTCTCCATGACCCAGGTGTTCACCCCGTGCGTCACGGACTGCACCACGAAGGCGTCCGAACCACGCACCGAGTCCTTGAACCGTACGAAGATCTCGCCGTTGGCGAACTCGTACGCGTCGGCCGGCGTCGGTGCCACGCCGAGCACCTCGCCGATCTCCTTGGCCAACTCCGGGAAACCCCGTCCGGAGAAGAGCATCAGGCTCTTGCGGTTTTCGGCGACGATGCTGCCCATGGGCCCGTCTGCTCCCGTTTGTCGGCGGTACCCGGCCCGGTGGTGGTGGGTCGGGGACTATTCGGTTGCAGTATCTCCCGCGCCGGACGCACCGCCCACCGTCTCGGCCCGCCCGTGCATTGCCTCACTGTCACTTGCGGTGCCGGCCACCTCCGACGCACCCTTCGCGTCGCCGGCACGCTGCGCGGCCTCGGCCGCCGCCGTACCGGCCCGCCGCTTCACCACCCAGCCCTCGATGTTGCGCTGCCGCGCCCGGGCGACACCCATCGCGCCCGCCGGCACGTCGTCCACGATCACCGAACCGGCCGCCGTGTACGCGCCGTCACCCACCTCGACCGGCGCGACGAACATGTTGTCCGCCCCCGTCCGGGCGTGACTGCCGATCACCGTGCGGTGCTTGTTGACCCCGTCGTAGTTGACGAAGACCGACGCGGCGCCGATGTTGGTCTGCTCGCCGATCGTCGCGTCACCCACGTACGTGAGGTGCGGCACCTTGGAGCCGGCGCCGATCTCGGAGTTCTTGACCTCGACGAACGTGCCGACCTTCGCCTTGTCGGCGAGCCGTGCCGCGGGCCGCAGGTACGCGTACGGCCCCACGCTGGCGCCCGCGCCCACCTCGGCGCCGACCGCGTGGCTGCGCACCACCGACGCGGCCGGACCGACGATCGTGTCGACAAGCGTGACGTCCGGCCCGACAAGCGCACCCGCGCCGACCACCGTGGCGCCGCGCAGCTGGGTGTTCTGGTCGACCACCGCGTCGCGGTCGAGCGCCACTGTCACGTCGATCCAGGTGGTCGCCGGGTCGAGCAGGCTCACCCCGGTACGCATCCACGCCTCGTTGACCCGGTCGCGCAGCAGCCGACGCAGCGACGCCAACTCCACGCGGTCGTTGCAGCCCAGCGTCTCGACGTGGTCGACGGCCACGTGCACCGCGACCGGCTCGCCCGCGGAACGGAGCAGGCCGAACACGTCGGTCAGGTACTCCTCGCCCTGGTCGTTGTCGGTGGAGAGCTTGCCCAGCGCGTCGCGCAGCCGCACCGCGTCGAACGCGTAGATGCCGGCGTTGATCTCCCGGATCGCGCGCTGCGTGGCGTCGGCGTCGCGCTCCTCGACGATCTGCTCCAGCCGGCCGTCGGCGTCCCGGACGATCCGCCCGAGCCCGGTCGGGTCCGGCACCTCGGCGGCCAGCACGGTGGCCGCCGCGGCGGCCTCCTCGTGCGCGGTCACCAGCGCGCCCACCGTCTCCGGGCGCAGCAACGGCACGTCTCCGTTGATCACCACGACCGTGCCGGCGCCCTCCGGCACGGCGTCCAGCGCGATCCGGACGGCGTGCCCGGTGCCGAGCTGCTCGGCCTGGAGCACGGGCGTGGCGTCGGGGGCGATCTCGGCCAGGTGCGCCCGGACCTGGTCGGCGCCGTGCCCCACCACGACGACGGTGCGGTCGGCGCTCAGCGGCGCGGCGGCGCTCAGCACGTGACCGAGCAGGGTACGGCCGAGCAGGGGGTGCAACACCTTGGGCAGTGTCGACTTCATCCGCTTGCCCTCACCGGCGGCGAGTACGACGACGGTACGAAGGTGGGGCTGGGGCACGACATGGCTCCCGTCGGGACGGCGGACACTCTCGCGGCCATGCTAACCACGGGGTCCGGCACCGCTCCCTGTTACCCCCAGTGAAACCCAAAACGGACTTTAGGGGGCAGCTCGGCCGCCAGGGTTCGAACCTGAAATACGGGTACCAAAGACCCGGGTGTTGCCAATTACACCACGGCCGATCGCAACGTCAGGACGCCGTCGCTCCCCGACGAACATCCTGCCGCTACACCTTAACGCCCGACCGGGGCGACGCCAGCACTCACGCCCTTCATGATCCTCGCGATCCTCCCTCGCCGCCCACGACCGAGGCGGCGGTCGAGCCCTTCGCGGGAGGTCGCGACGAGCCCTGGATTCGAGGGACCCGGACCCATTCCGCGGTGTGGACCCGGCACGCCTCAGCGACCGGAAGATCGGCCCTGACCAGGGATTTAGTACCTGCGTACGACAGCTTTTCGAAACTTCCCCGTGCGCTCTACTCGGCCGTAAGTTACGGTGACGTAGGCGTAGGTTCGTGATCGTTTCCCCCCTCTGCGAGGTGCCATGTCCACCACCATGCTCGAACCCCCCACCGCTGGCCCCGGCCCGAAACCGCTCACCGACGGCAGCCAGTCCTCCGGGATCCTGGCCGCCCTGTGGGCCTTCGTCGTGATCCCCTTCGTCGCTCTGCTGGTCGCCGTGCCGATGGCCTGGGGCGGCTGGCTGGGCTGGAGCGACGTGATCATCGGTCTGGTCTGGTACGTGGTCTCCGGGCTCGGCATCACTGTGGGCTTTCACCGCTACTTCACGCACGGCTCGTTCAAGGCCAAGCGGTGGCTGCGGGTGACGCTTGCGGTCGCGGGCTCCCTGGCGGTGCAGGGCGAGATCATCCAGTGGGTGGCCGACCACCGCCGGCACCACGCGTTCTCCGACCTGGAGGGTGACCCCCACTCGCCGTGGCGTTTCGGCACCAGCTTCTGGGCACTGACGCGGGGCCTGTTCCACGCACACGTGGGCTGGCTGTTCCGTCGCGAACTGTCCAACCGGGAGCGGTTCGCACCGGATCTGATCGCCGACCGCGACATCAGCCGGGTCGACCGACTGTTCCCCGTGCTGGTGGCCGTCTCGCTGCTCGGCCCGGCGCTGATCGGGGGCCTGGTGACCTGGTCCTGGCAGGGCGCGCTCACCGCGTTCTTCTGGGCCGGACTGGTCCGGATCGGCCTCCTGCACCACGTCACCTGGGCGATCAATTCGGTCTGCCACGTGTACGGCGAGCGCCCGTTCGCGATGCGCCAGGGCGACCGGGCGTCGAACTTCTGGCCGCTTGCCATCCTGTCGTTCGGTGAGAGCTGGCACAACCTGCACCACGCCGACCCGACCAGCGCCCGACACGGTGTGCTGCGTGGTCAGGTGGACATCTCCGCCCGGGTGATCTGGTTGTTCGAGAAGACGGGCGCCGCGTCGCAGGTGCGCTGGCCGAAGCCCGAGCGTCTCGCGGCCAAGCTCGTGAAGCCTGTCGCATCCCGATAAACCGGGCAGTGCCGCCGGGTGTCGCCTGGCAGGATGGCCCGATGACCGAACGCAGCGGGGGGACCGGGCGGCTCGGCGGACGGGGGGCCGGGCCCGATCCGGGTACGGTCGGACGGCGCGGCAGGGTGGTCAGGCCACCCGCCAGTGAGGCGACAACGTGAACGGGCACAGCGGAGGCACCATCCCACGGCAGGGCGTGACCGAGCGCCAGCGAGGCGGCGACATGCCCGAGGCCAGCGACGATGCCGGCCGGCGCCCAGTGCCGGCTGCGGCGGCGAAACCCAAGCCCACCTCCCGGGTACGCATGTCGGCGGCCCAGCGCCGGGAGCAGTTGATCGCGACCGGCCGGCAACTGTTCGCCGAGCGCGGTTTCGACGCCACCTCCATCGAGGAGGTGGCGGCCCGCGCCAAGGTCTCCAAGCCGGTGGTGTACGAGCACTTCGGCGGCAAGGAAGGGTTGTACGCGGTAGTGGTCGACCGGGAGGTCCGGGCCCTGCTGGACCGGATCACCACGGCGCTGACGGCGGGGCATCCGCGCGAGTTGCTGGAGCAGGCGGCGATGGCCCTGCTGGGCTACATCGAGGAGGAGACCAGCGGGTTCCGGGTGCTGGTCCGCGAGTCGCCGCTGTTGTCCGGGACGGCCACCTTCAGCAGCGTGATGAACGACGTGGCCCACCAGGTCGAGCACATCCTGGGCGCGGAGTTCAAGAGCCGCGGGTACGACCCGAAGCTGGCCGAGCTCTACTCGCAGGCGTTGGTGGGCATGGTCGCGTTGACCGGCCGCTGGTGGTTGGAGGTGCGCAAGCCGCGCAAGGAGACGGTGGCGGCGCACCTGGTCAACATGGCGTGGAACGGGTTGTCGCACCTGGAGGCGAAGCCCACCTTGATCACCGCACGACGCCGCTGACCTCGGTCAGCCGCGGTGCGCGTCGGCCACCGGGTGTTTGCGGCGTTCCAGCTCCGCCTCGGCGTGCTCCGACGGGCCGACCTTGTCGTAGAGGCCGGTGCCGAGCAGGATCAGGCCGAACAGCATCGACACGATCACCGTCGACATCGAGAAGTTGAGAAAGTTCGCGTCGGTCTGCAGCACGGACATCATGAGGATGCTGGTCACCAGGAACACCACCCCGGCGGTGAGGTTCATGTAGTGGCCGAGGTTGCTGCGCCGGGACGCTCCGAAGATCAGGACGGCTCCGAAGACCACCGAGGCGAGTGAGAAGGCCAGGTTGGTGCGGAGCCCCAGAGCCCAGTGGCTGCCCCGGTCGAAGAGCGGGTCGCCGATCGTCTCGGCGACACCCCAGACGCCGAAGACCAGGATGTAGACGCCGATCAGGCCGGAGAGGACCCGGTAGAGCGGCCGTGCCGGATGGTTCACCGGAAAGTGCGGCATACCCCTGACCCCATCCACCTGAGTTAGACCGTTTCAGGAGGATTGTCGCCCAGGCCAGAGCCAACTGTCCGAAGAACCCCAAAGCCGAAAGGGTCCGCCAAAGGCTGGACCAGGTCAGGTTTTCGCCGGAGCCCGAGCTGCGCAGGGATCAAGCCTGACCGCCCGGAGCAGCTCGGGCTCCGGCGAAAACCCCAAACCGCAAGAGACTCAGAGAACCAGACGAGCCTTCTGGAACGCCTCAGCCTCATCCTCCGTGCCGACCTTGCCGTACATGCCCGCCATGAGCAGCACCAGGGCGGCAGTCATCACGACGATCACGGTGAAGATGCTGAAGTTGAAGAAGTTGGCGTCGGTCCGGATGAAGGCCAGACCGGCCAGGCCGACCACCATCAGGGCGTACGCCAGCCACTGGTTGATCGCCACGTCGATGTTGCGGCCGAGCGCGGTGCCGACCAGCACGACGAGCCCGAGCAGCACGCAGAGCAGCGAGAAGCCGAGGTTGGTGCCCTGACCGAGGACGCGGGTGTCGTCCTGGGCGAGGATCTCGTCGCCGGCGCCCGCGATGATGCCGAGCACGCCGAAGACCACCAGGTACAGACCGGTCAGCCCGCCGATCGCCCGGTAGATCGGCCGCGCGGGGTGGTTGATGGGGGTGTGGGCCATGTCTGGGTCTCCAAGGGTGAGGTGTCGCCGACGATTGTCCCGCATGTGTCGGTGTGACGCCGCACACGGCCCCCGCGCCGGCGTGCCCGGCCCGCTCAGCTCTCGGGCAGGTCCTCGGCGAGGGTCATCCAGGTCTCCTCGATCCGTTCCCGCTCGGCGCGCAGGTCCTTGAGCTGGGTGTCCAGCTCGGCGACGCGGGCGTAGTCGGTGGCGTCGGCGGCGAGCTGGTCGAGCAGGGTGACCTCGCGCTGGTCGAGCTTGCCGAGCTGCCGTTCCAGCCGGGTCAGCTCCTTGCGCGCCTGGCGCACCTCGGCGGCGGACATGCCGCCTCCCGACGGAGAAGCGGGCGCAGAGGTCGAGGTGACACCCGCCCGGGGAGTGCCGGCTCGCTCGGCGGTCCGCGCGAGGTACTCGTCGACGCCACCGGGCAGGTGCACGAGCCGACCGTCGCCGAACATCCCGTACGCCGTGTCGGTGACGCGTTCGATGAGGTAGCGGTCGTGGCTGGCCACGATGATCGTGCCGGGCCACGAATCGAGCAGGTCCTCAAGCGAGGCGAGGGTGTCGGTGTCCAGGTCGTTGGTGGGCTCGTCGAAGAGCAGCACGTTAGGCTCGCCGGCGAGCAGCCGCAGCATCTGCAACCGGCGACGCTCGCCTCCGGACAGGTCGCTGACCGGGGTCCAGAGCCGGCGGTCGTCGAACCCGAAGACCTCGGCGAGCTGCGACGCGGAAACCTCCCGGTCGCCGAGCTGGACCCGGCGGGCGACCTCCTCCACGGCCTCCAGCACCCGCAGGTGCCCGGGCAGCTCGGCCAGCTCCTGGGAGAGGAACGCCGGTCGCACCGTGGAACCGGTGCCGAGGCGGCCGCCGTCCGGACGGGTGATGCCCGCGAGCATCCGCAGCAGGGTGGTCTTGCCGGCGCCGTTGGCGCCGAGGATGGCGATCCGGTCGCCGGGGCCGACCAGCCAGGTGGCGTCGCGCAGGATCTCCTTCGGGCCGGCGTGCAGCTCGACGTTCTCCAGCTCGTACACCTGCTTGCCCAGGCGCGAAACCGCCATCCGCTGCAGGGACATGGTGTCGCGCGCCGGCGGCACGTCGGCGATCAGCGCGTTCGCGGCGTCGATGCGGAACTGAGGCTTGGAGGTGCGGGCGGGCGGGCCGCGCCGCAGCCAGGCGATCTCCTTGCGGAGCAGGTTCTGCCGGCGGGCCTCGGTGGCGGCGGCGACGCGTTCGCGCTCGGCGCGGGCGAGGGTCCAGGCGGCGAAGCCGCCCTCGTACGCGCGGACGGTCTGGTCGGCGACCTCCCAGGTGGTGGTGCAGACCGCGTCCAGGAACCACCTGTCGTGGGTGACCACGACGAGGGCGCCCTTGCGGCCGACCAGGTGCCGGGCCAGCCAGTCGACACCGCCGACGTCGAGGTGGTTGGTGGGCTCGTCGAGGATCAGCAGGTCCGAGTCGCGGACGAGCAGCGCGGCGAGTGCCACCCGCCGCCGTTCGCCACCGGACATCGGGCCGACCGGCTGGTCGAGGCCGAGGTGCGGCATGCCGAGGCCGTCGAGGATGTTGCGCACACCGGCGTCGCCGGCCCACTCGTGCTCGGCGCCCATGCCCTCACCGAGCCAGGCGGTGCCGAGCACGACGTCCCGGACCGTGGCGTCCGGGGCGAGGGTGAGCTGCTGCGGTAGCCAGAGCACGCGCAGGTCGCGGCGGTGGGTGACCCGGCCGTCGTCGGGCTCCTCCTGCTTGGTGAGCAGGCGCAGCAGGGTGGACTTGCCGGCGCCGTTGAGGCCGACCACACCGATCCGGTCGGCGTCGTCCAGGCCGAGCGAGACGTCCGTGAGCAGCCGCCCGGCGGCGCCGTACCCCTTGGACACCCGGTCCAGATTGACGATGTTGGCCACGTTCCACCCTTCAAGATCAAGGCGTCCGGGTGCCGGCGGGCACCTCGGGACGCCTGCGTCAAGGGTACGCGGACACTCCGGACGCCCGCGCCGCGCGCCCGCGGGCCGGTGGAAACGAGTCGTCAGCCGACGCGGGCGCCGGCGACCGGGCCGTGCGCGACCCGGGCCTCCCGGCACACCCCGGCGTTGGTCAGCTCGGCGGCGATCCGCTCGGCGTCGGCCGCGTCGGCGGCGAGGAAGACGCAGGTCGGCCCGGAGCCGGAGACGATGCCGGTGAGCGCGCCGGCGGCCTCGCCGGCCTTCAGGGTGTCGGCAAGCGCGGGCCGCATCGCCAGCGCGGCGTCCTGAAGATCGTTGCCGAGCGTACGGGCGAGGACGCGGGGGTCACGTTGACGCAGCGCGCCCAGCAGCGCGTCGGTGCTGCCCAGCGGGGTGCCGGCGGCACCGGAGTCGCGCAGCCGGTCCAGTTCGCGGTACGCGGCGGGGGTGGACAGGCCGCCGTCGGCGATCGCCACGACCCAGTGCCAGGAGGTGGCTCGGGCCAGCACGGGGCTGACCGCCTCGCCCCGGCCGGTGCCCAGCGCGGTGCCGCCGTAGATCAGGAACGGCACGTCGGAGCCCAGGTCGGCGGCGATCCCGGCCAGCTCGTCGCGGGACAACCCGGTGCCCCACAGCGCGTCACAGGCCACCAGCGCGGCGGCCGCGTCGGCGCTGCCGCCGGCCAGCCCACCGGCCAGCGGGATCTGCTTGCGCAGGTGCAGGCGGGCGTGCGGCAGCACCCCCGCGTAACCAGCCAGCGCGTGTGCGGCGCGGATCACCAGGTTGGAGTCGTCAAGCGCCAGTTCGCCGGTGCCCTCGCCCTCCATGGTCAACGCCAGCGTGTCGCCCCGCCGGGCGGTCAGCTCGTCGTAGATCGAGATGGCGTGGTAGACGGTGTTCAGCTCGTGGTAGCCGTCGCGGCGCAGCGGGCCCACCCCGAGGTGCAGGTTGACCTTGGCGGGCACCCGGACCTTCACCGGCCCGAGGGCCCCGCGTCGCTCGTCCTCGTCGTCCGGTCGCCAGGCCTCGGTCACGGGGTGATGTCCCGTACGCGCAGGCGGATGTCGAACGGCTTGGCCACGATCAGCTCCTCGGCAGAGTCGGCGGCCAGCTCGTACCGGCCGTCGACCAGGTCGTACGCGTACACGTGCACCGGATTCTGCTCGATCCGCCAGTAGTGCGGAATCCCGGCATCGGCGTAGTCCGCCGGCTTCTCCAACCGGTCCCGCCGTCGGGTGCCGGGCGAGACGACCTCGACGGCCAGCATGACCTGCTCAGCGTCGAAGTAGTGGCTTGTACCGACAAGAGGCCGGCGTAGTAGCACCACGTCCGGTTCAAGGGTGTTGCGGTGGTTGAGCGCCACTCCGACGGCGGTAGCGGGCGACAGATCCAGCGGCGCGTGCTGTCGCAGCCACATCCAGAGCAAGCTGCTGATGTTCTGGTGGTCATAGGTGGGGGAAGGGACCACGACGAGGACTCCGTCACGTAGCTCGACGCGGGGGGCGTCGTCGGGCAGGGCCAGCACGTCCTCGATGGTGTGGTTGGCCAGTCGCTGCCGGACGGGATCCGGGCCCCACATCCCGTGGGCGGCGGGCTCCATCGGCTGCGCGGTCACTCGTACACCTCCTCGGCGGGCACGGCGTCAGCCTACTTCGCGGTACGCGTACCGGCCGGGGCCGACGCGGCGATGGCGGCGAACTGCTCGACGGTCAGCGACTCACCACGGGCGCCGGGGTCGACGCCCGCGGCAATCAGCGCGGCGGCCGCCCGGTCCGGGCCGCCGGCCCAGCCGGCCAGCGCGGCGCGCAGGGTCTTGCGGCGCTGCGCGAACGCCGCGTCCACCACGGCGAAGACCCTTTCCCGGGGTACGTCGGCGCGGGGCGGTTCGTGGCAGGTGAAGGCGACCAGACCGGAGTCGACGTTCGGCACCGGCCAGAACACGTTCGGCGGCACCTTGCCGGCGCCCCGGGCGTGGGCGTACCAGGCGAGCTTGACCGACGGAATGCCGTACACCTTGGAGCCGGGACCGGCGACGAGCCGGTCGGCGACCTCCTTCTGCACCATCACCAGGCCGTGTCGCAGGCTGGGCAGCTCGGCGAGGAGGTGCAGCACCACAGGTACGGCGACGTTGTACGGCAGGTTCGCGACAAGGGCGGTCGGTGCGGGCTCGCCCAGTTCGGCGGCGCGGACGCGCAGCGCGTCGGCGCGGTGCACGGTGAGCCGGCCGGCGTCCGCCCCGGCGTGCCGGGCGACGGTCTCCGGGAGCGCGCCGGCCAGGGTCGGGTCGATCTCCACGGCGTGCACGTGGCCGGCGACCGGCAGCAGTCCGAGGGTGAGTGAGCCGAGCCCGGGGCCGACCTCCAGGGCCACGTCGTCGGGGGTCAGCCCGGCGGCGGTGATGATCCGGCGCACGGTGTTCGGGTCGTGCACGAAGTTTTGGCCGAGCTTCTTGGTGGGCGCGACGCCCAGCCGGGCGGCCAGCTCCCGGATCTCCGCCGGGCCGAGGAGACCGGTCATGCCTGGCAGCGTAGCGACGTGGCCGGGACCGGCCGCCGGCCCGGGCTCACCATGGCCCGAAAGCCCGGTCGCCGGCGGCGGAGATGGCCGCGCACAACTCGTCCAGGTCGCTGCCGGTGGTCGCGGCGAGCGCGCGGACGGTCAGCGGGATCAGGTACGAGGCGTTCGGCCGGCCACGGTGCGGCGTCGGCGTGAGGTAGGGGGCGTCGGTCTCCACCAGGATCTGGCCCAGCGGGGTGAGCGCGGCGGCCTCGCGCAGGGCGGTGGCGCTGCCGAAGGTGACGGTGCCGGCGAAGCTGAGCAGGTAGCCCCGGCGCACGCACTCGCGGGCGAACTCGGCGTCGCCGGAGAAGCAGTGCAGCACCACCGTGTCCGGTGCGCCCTCGTCGTCGAGGATCCGCAGCACGTCGGCGTGCGCGTCCCGGTCGTGGATGACAAGCGCCTTGCCGTACCGCTTGGCGATGGCGATGTGCGCCCGGAAACTCGCCTCCTGTGCGGCCCGCCCCTCGTCGCCGGTCCGGAAGAAGTCCATGCCGGTCTCGCCGATCCCCCGGACCCGGTCGCGGGCGGCGAGGGACTCGATCTCCCGCAGTGCCTCGTCGAGGTCGGCCAGCCGGGGCGCCTCGTTGGGGTGCAGCGCCACGGTGGCCAGCACGGCGGGATAGCGGTCGGCGATGTCCGCGCCCCACCGCGAGGAGGCCACGTCCACGCCCACCTGGACCAGCCGGTCCACGCCGACCCTGGTGGCCACCGTGATCGCCGTGGCGATCGGGTCGTCGGACGGCCCGCCACCGGGTACGCCGGCCTCGCTGACGGTGATGTCCAGGTGGGTGTGGCTGTCCAGCACCGGCCGGGGCAGCGGCTCGGGGGCGGGCGGGAACTCTCCGGCCCGCCGGGCGGCACGCTCGCGGCGGGTTTCAGTCGGCTCGCTCATCAGCGACAGCATCACACACCGGGGCCGTCCATCCGCCCGCCACCCGGCGTTCACCTCGACTACGCCGCGCGACTCTACCGTCGCCCGGTGAGCGAGCTCAGCAGTCCCGCCAGTGAACGGACCGGGCTTCGCGTGGCGTTCGGCGGCGGCGTGTACCCGGCCGAGGAGATCGCCCGGGGCGCCGCGTACGAGCTGTTCAGCGCCGAGGAGGTGGCCGGCTTCGAGCGGGCGCCGCGCCCGGGCAGCGCCCTGCCGTGGCGTCGGTTCGTGCACGTCACCGAGGTGAGCGTGGTGCACGGTGCCGCCGAGCCGGCGGAGGAGCCGGAGACACCGCTGATGATGCCGGCGCACCGGGAGCGCGGCTGGTCGCACGTACACCAGCTCAGCCAGCAGCCGTCCGCGGCGGGTGACCCGGTGTTGGCCGCGGTGCGCGCCTCGGCGGTGGTCCGGCGCGGCACCCGGATGGTGAAGGTCCTCTCCGCCCGGCAGCTCGCCGGGTACGTGCGGGGCTGGCTGCCGCACGGCTTCTGCTACCGGGAGCACGACGTGGCGCACCTGCGTACGCCGTCGGCGACCACGGTGCTGCGCACCGACGGCGACGTCGGGCGGGACGGCTCGGACGTGGCGTACGCGCTGCGTTGGCGGGCCGCCGACCCGGGCGACTACGACGTGCCGGTGGGCGAGGCGCACCGGGGTCTGACGGCGCTGTCGTCCCGGGACCGGCTGGGCCCTCCGGTGCTGGGCACCGGTTTCGTGCCGAGCAACGGTCAACTCGTCCCGGAGTTCATCACCCGGGACTTCGCCGACCTGCCGATGCCGGCGAACGCGACCCTGCTCGCCTACACCGCCGAGGGGGTGGAGGTGGTGCTCTACAGCTACCAGGCCGAGCAGCGCGCGTGGCTGCGGATGGTGGGGCCGCAGTGGCGGCATCTGCTCGCCGCGGTGCCGGGCCTCTCCCCCGACCAGGAGTACGTGCCGACCGGCGACGCCCCGCGCTCCACCCAACTTGTGGGCCTCTACGGCGACACGGAGTACGAGGCCGTGGCCGACCTGCCCGGCGGGTTCCGGGTGCTGGCGAAGACCCGGGCGGCCCGCTATCCGGTGGACGCGGTGGCCCGCCGGGTCCGGTTCGCGCAGTGGCGGGGCGTGTCGTGCCTGGTGCTGCGGGAGGAGGCCGGCTGGCTGAGGTTGCGGCTGCGCCACCCGGACCCGGACGCGGTGATCACCACCGGCGCGCAGTGCCACGACCGGGGTGTCTACGAGACGTGGGCGCCGGGCACCGAGGTGAGCAACGACCAGGTCATGGACACCCGGTACGCGTTGTGACGCCCCCCGGCGGCCGGCTGCCCTGCCGCCGGGGACGTCGTACGCTCAGTCGGCCAGTCGGGCCAGCTCCTCGTCGACGATCGACGGGTCGAGCTTGCGGAACACCGGCTTCGGCGCGGCCAGCGGCGTGCCGGCCTCCAGCGGCACCGACTCCCAGCGCGCGCCCACCGTGTAGTCCCCGGTCAGCACCGGGTAGGACGGCCCGCCGTCCAGGTCGTCGACCTGCTCGATGACAGGCATCGGCGCGTGCACGCCGGTGCGGCCGAGCAGTTCGTGCACCTGCTGCGCGGAGTGCGGCAGGAACGGGGTGAGCAGCGTGTTGGCGTCGCTGATCACCTGGAGGGCGACGTGCAGGATGGTGCCCATGCGGGGCTTGTCGGCCTCGTCCTTGAGCTTCCACGGCGCCTGCTCGGACAGGTACTTGTTGGCCTCGGCGACCACCTTCATGGCCTCACCGATGGCCTGCTTCTGCCGGTGCCGGCCGATCAGGTCGCCGACCGTGTCGAACCCCGCGCGGGCCACCGCCAGCAGCGCCTCGTCGGCTTCGGTGAGCCCGGCCGGGTCGATCGACGGGATCGACCCGAAGTTCTTCGCGGCCATCGAGACGCACCTGTTGACCAGGTTTCCCCAGCCGGCGACCAGCTCGTCGTTGTTGCGGCGCAGGAACTCGGCCCAGGTGAAGTCGGTGTCGTTGCTCTCCGGGCCGGCGGCGGCGATGAAGTAGCGCAGCGCGTCGGCGTCGTAGCGCTCCAGGAAGTCGCGGACGTAGATGACCACCTTGCGGGACGAGGAGAACTTGCGCCCCTCCATGGTCAGGTATTCGCTGGAGACCACCTCGGTGGGCAGGTTGAGCTGGCCCAGCTCGCCCGGCTCGCCGTCGCGGGAGCCCTCGCCGGAGTATCCGGAGAGCAGCGCCGGCCAGATCACCGAGTGGAAGACGATGTTGTCCTTGCCCATGAAGTAGTACGACCGGGCGTCCTTGCCCTCCCCGTCGGCGGACCACCACCTGCGCCACGCCTCGGGGTCGCCGGAGCGGCGGGCCCACTCGATGGAGGCGGACAGGTAGCCGATCACCGCGTCGAACCAGACGTAGATCCGCTTGTCGGGGCGGTCCCGCCAGCCGTCCAGCGGGATCGGCACGCCCCACTCCAGGTCCCGCGTGATCGCCCGGGGCTGGAGGTCGTCGAGCAGGTTGCGGGAGAACCGCAGCACGTTGGGCCGCCACCCCTCCCGGGTGTCCAGCCACTGGCGGAGCACGTCGGCCAGGGCGGGCAGGTCCAGGAAGAAGTGCTCGGTCTCGACGAACTTCGGGGTTTCCCCGTTGATCCGCGACTTCGGGTCGATCAGGTCGATCGGGTCGAGCTGGTTGCCGCAGTTGTCGCACTGGTCGCCGCGCGCGCTGTCGTACCCGCAGATCGGGCAGGTGCCCTCGATGTACCTGTCGGGCAGGGTGCGCCCGGTGGACGGCGAGATAGCGCCCATGGTGGTCTTCGGCACGATGTAGCCGTTGCGGTACATCCCCTCGAACAACTCCTGCACCACCGCGTAGTGGTTGCGGGTGGTGGTGCGGGTGAACAGGTCGTAGGAGAGCCCGAGGCCGTGCAGGTCCTCGACGATCACCCTGTTGTACCTGTCGGCCAGTTCGCGCGGGGTCACCCCGTCGGCGTCGGCCTGCACCTGGATCGGGGTGCCGTGCTCGTCGGTGCCGGAGACCATGAGCACGTCGTGGCCGGCCATCCGCATGTACCGGGCGAAGACGTCGGAGGGTACGCCGAAACCGGAGACGTGGCCGATGTGGCGGGGGCCGTTGGCGTACGGCCAGGCCACTGCCGCGAGAACGTGACTCATGAGCAGCAAGCCTAGTGACCCGCCCGGGGCATCCGCGAACCAATGGGGGGTGCCGGGCCGCCGGACCGGACCGACCACCCCGCCCATTGGTCCGATTTGTCGTCGACACGCGGTTCACCTGCCCGATCAGCCCGCGCTACCGGTGTGCAATGAACGTCGTGACTGGCAGAGGAGCGGCCCGGGACCACGACGAGCGTTCCACCGGGCCGACGGGCGGCGACGAGTCAGGCCCGGCGTCCGGCGCGCCCCGGGGTGCCGGGGTCGCGCCGCACCCCCGACTGGTCCCCGCCGCCGCACCCGATCGGCCGGCCCACCAGCGGCCCACGCCGTCCGGGCGGGCGGCCGTGCCGCGAAGGGACGGGGCACCGGAGGTCACCGCGACCCCGGCCCGGCCCACGCCGAACGCGCCGGCCCCCGTCGAGGTGGAGCCGACCACCGGGGCGCCGGTGGACGCGGTGCCACGCCGGGTGCCGGTACGCCAGCAGAGCCGTCTGCAGGATGCCCACCGGGTCGACGGGGACCGGCCACCGGACGACGCGGCCGCGTTCTGGGCGCCGATCGAGGAGGTGCACTGGGACGGCACCCCCGTCCAGGTGGACGTCGCCCCCAAGCGTCGCGCCCCGGCGCGGGACCGCCGGGCGGCGTCGCGGACGACAGCGCTGCCGGACCCGCTGCCCGGGCTGACCGCGTTGGTGCTGCTGAGCCTGGTCGCGGCCTTCTTCGCCTGGGTCAGCGCCGGCCCGTTCTGGCTCGCGGTCGGGCACGCGCGCGACGGCACCGTGGTGATCGACCACTGCACCGGCGGCGGTCTCACCCAGCGGTGCCGGGGCATCTTCACTGCCGACGACGGGCGGTTCCTGGCCCACGGGGTACGCGTCAGCGGCGTACCCACCGGGGGCGACGCCCCGGGCACGGCGCTGCACGCACGGATGACCGGCCCGGACGGCGGAACCGCGTACGCCGACACCGGCGCCGGCCGGCACCTGCGCTGGCTGCCCGGCCTGCTGGCGGTGCTCGGCTGCACCGCCGGCATCGTCCGGTGGACCGGGTCGGCACGTCTGCCCGGCCGGCGACACCGCCGCTGGGCGGTGGCCGCGGCGCTCGCCGGACCGGCGCTGATCACCCTCGGCTTCCTCGCCGCCGCCTGGTGACTGCGGCGGCTGTCAGCTGTGCACGATCGTGTAGACCTCGCGGCGGCGCAGCGAGTATTCGGTGGCGACGTCGGTGATGGCGTCCCGGCGGGACCTGCCGGCGGCCTCCCGCTCGGCGACGGCCGCGCGCAGGGCGTCGTCGTCGGGGCGTTCCGGGGCGGTCGCCGGTGAGCCGGCCACCACCAGGGTGATCTCCCCGCGCGGATCGCCCTCGGCGGCCCACCGGGCCAGCTCGCCGAGGGGGCGGCGCAGCACCTCCTCGTAGGTCTTGGTGAGTTCCCGGCAGAGCGCGGCCGGCCGGTCCGCCCCGAACGTCTCGGCCAGGTCGGCGAGCGCCGCGCCGATCCGGTGCGGCGCCTCGAAGAAGACGAGGGTGCGCTCCTCTGCGGCGAGAGCGCGCAGCCGGGACCGGCGGGCACTTCCGCTGCGGGGCAGGAACCCCTCGAAGCAGAACCGGTCGCAGGGCAGGCCGGAGACGGCGAGGGCGGTGGTCACCGCGCTGGGACCGGGCGCGACGGTGACCGGCGCCCCGACGTCCAGCGCGGCCCGGACCAGCCGGTAGCCCGGGTCGGAGACGCTCGGCATGCCGCCGTCGGTCACCAGCGCCACCGCGTACCCGCCGAGGATGACCTCGACCAGTTCGGGTGTACGCCGTTCCTCGTTGCCCTCGAAGTAGGAGACGATCCGGCCTCCGACGGTGATGTCGAGGTCGCGGGCCAGGCGGGTGAGGCGGCGGGTGTCCTCGGCGGCCACCACGTCGGCGCTGGCCAGCACTTCCCGGAACCGGGCCGAGGCGTCGGCGGGGTTGCCGAGCGGGGCACCGAGCAGGATCAGGCGCCCAGCTTCGGACATTTCACCCACGAAATCGTCTCCTTCATCGACAGCGAATACCGGTATCAGGGACGACGGGCGCCACACGACACCCTGGCAGCCTACGATCGCCGGGTGACGAGTGCGTCGACAGCGCAGAGCCCGAGCGCCGACCCGGCTGACACGGTCGAGGTGACCGGCGAGCCCAGCCCTGGCCAGGACCCGGCGGCACCACGTGCCGACGGCGGGGGGGTGTCCGCAGGTGTCCGCCGCCGGTTCGCCACCGTCGACGCCCGGATGGACCCGTTCTCGTGGCTCGCCACCGGCGTGGTGGTGGCGATCGCGGCGATCCTGCGCTTCGTGGGCCTGTCCAGCCCCAAGGGCAAGATCTTCGACGAGACGTACTACGCCAAGGACGCGTACGGGCTGATCAGCCGGGGCGTCGAGTGGAACTACAAGGACAACGTCCCGTCGTACGTGGTGCACCCCCCGCTGGGCAAGTGGCTGATCGGCGTGGGCGAGTGGGCCTTCGGCTATCAGGACGCGGAGTCGAAGGTCTCCGTCGGCGGGCACCTGTTCACCACCGCGCCGGAGTTCGGCTGGCGGTTCTCGGCGGCCGTGATCGGCACGCTGTCGGTTCTGCTGCTGGTCCGCATCGGCCGGCGGCTGTTCCGCTCGACGGTGCTCGGCTGCGCGGCCGGGCTGCTGCTCGCCCTGGACGGCTTCCACCTGGTGCTGTCGCGCGCGGCGCTGCTCGACATCTTCCTGCTGTTCTTCGTGCTGGCCGCCTTCGGCGCGCTGGTGCTCGACCGGGACTCCCGACGTCGACGCTGGGCGCGCGCTCTGGACGACGGGCTCGACCCGAGCCTGCCGGGGCGCGCGGGCCGACCGCCGACCGGCTGGCGCACGTGGCCGTGGTGGCGCCTCGCCGCGGGAGTGCTGATCGGCTGCGCCTGCGCGGTCAAGTGGAGCGCGCTCTACTTCGTGCCGGTGTTCGCCCTGTTCGTGGTCCTCTGGGAGGTCGGGGTCCGCCGCTCGGCGGGCGTCCGCAGGCCCTGGCGGGACACCCTCCTCGACGAGGTGCCCTGGGTGGTGCTGGCCGGCGTGCTGATGGTCGGCACCTACCTCGCCACCTGGTCCGGGTGGTTGCTCAGCGACGACGGCTACTACCGGCTGGCGTCGTCGGCGGCCTACCCGACCGGCTCCCTCAGCGACACCCCGGTGATCGGCCCGCTGATCAACCTCTTCGAGTACCACCGCGCGGCGTACGGTTTCCACGCCCAGCTCGACGATCCACACAAGTACCAGTCCTGGCCGTGGCAGTGGCTGCTGCTCGGGCGGCCGGTGGCGTTCCACTGGTCCGGCGACGGCGCCTGCGGCGCACCGACCTGCGCGTCGGAGATCCTGCTGCTCGGCACCCCGCTGCTCTGGTGGTCGTTCCTGCCCGCCCTGGTGGCGCTGGTGTGGCTGGGCCTGGCCCGGCGGGACTGGCGGGCCGGCGCGATCCTGCTCACCGTGGCCGCCGGGCTGCTGCCCTGGTTCTGGTTCGCCCTCGACGGTCGGACGATGTTCTCGTTCTACGTCGCGCCGGCCCTGCCGTTCCTGGTGCTGGCCGTGGTGTACGTGCTCGGCGCGCTGATCGCCCCGGCCGGGGGTGACGTGGGTGAGACGGCGGCCCTGGTGCCCGGCGACGCGGGCTACGAGCGCCGGCTGGTGGGCAGCGTGGCGGCCGGGGCGTACGTGCTGCTGGTGGCACTGTGCTTCGCGTACTTCTATCCGATCTTCGTGGGCCGGCTGATCCCGTACTCGGACTGGTTGTCCCGAATGTGGCTCGACGGTCGCTGGATATAAGCACCGGCAGGCGACGCGCCGCACAGCGCGACGGAAATCGGGCCCGCACGCGTCTCGCGTGCGGGCCCGACCTCTTACACAAAGACGCGCGCCCCGATCGCCTGCCACGGGGGAAGCGGGCGATTGGGGCGCGCATGAAGAGCTTAACCACCGCGCACCACCGGCACAACGGGTCAACTTGGGTCAGATTTCCGACGGATATCGGCCGGGCCGATACTTGCCATCAGGCAGTTGACCGAGGGTGACCTGGCGTGGACCCAGCGCCCCGAATTGGCCGGCTCAACACCACGAAGGGCCGCCGAGAGGACTGCCGGCCACGCGCCCCGACGCACTAGGCTCGCTGTGGTCGCGTCGCGATCGTGACGGGAGGCGGGGTGCCGTGGAGCTGCTGAAACGGGTCCGGGCGATCTGCCTCGCGCTGCCCGAGGTGACCGAGCGCCCCAGCCACGGGTCACCGACCTGGTTCGTCCGGGACAAGAGCGTGTTCGTGACCCTGCACGCCGACGGGCACCACCAGAACGACTTCGCCCACCTGTGGTGCGCCGCGCCGACCGGCGCCCAGGCGGAGCTGACCGCCGCCGACCCGGCCCGCTTCTTCCGCCCGCCCTACGTCGGTGGCCGGGGGTGGCTCGGCGTACGGCTCGACGGCGACGTCGACTGGGCCGAGATCGACGAGTTGTGCCGGGACGCGTATCGGGAGATCGCGCCGAAGCGGCTGGTAGCACTGCTCGACGCCCCCGCCTGACCCGGCCGGCTCCGCGCGTCCCTGGCCATCCCGGGACGACCAACCACCCCAATGATCATCCAAAGTGGATTTCACTACACTGCCGGCCGTGATCAACTTCAGACGATCGGCGGCCGTCCTCCTCGGACTGCTGGCGACCACCGCGCTGACCGGGCCGGCCCCGGCGGCGGCCGACGAGGAGCAGGCGGCCGAGCCGCCACGGGTCGAGCTGGTGCTCGACGTCAGCGGTTCGATGCGGGCCGCCGACATCGACGGGCGCAGCCGGATCTCGGTGGCCCAGCAGGCGTTCAACGACGTGGTGGACGCGCTGCCGGAGGAGACCCAGCTCGGCATCCGGGTGCTCGGCGCGACCTACAAGGGCAAGGACAAGAAGGTCGGCTGCCAGGACACCCAGCAGATCGTGCCGGTCGGGCCGGTCGACCGCACACGGGCCAAGGCGGCGGTCGCGACGCTCCGACCGACCGGGTTCACGCCGGTCGGGCTCGCGCTCCGCTCCGCCGCGCAGGACCTGGGCACCGGCGCCACCACCCGGCGGATCGTGCTGATCACCGACGGGGAGGACACCTGCGCGCCCCCGGATCCGTGCCAGGTGGCCCGGGAGCTCGCCGCGCAGGGCACCAGCCTGGTCGTCGACACGCTCGGTCTCGCGCCCGACGAGAAGGTACGTCGCCAACTGCTCTGCATCGCCGGGGCCACCGGAGGCACCTACACCGCCGCGCAGAGCGCCGACGAGCTGACCGGCCGGATCAAACAGCTCGTCGAGCGGGCCGGTGACACCCACACCCGGGCCCCGACCGTCGTCGGCGGCGCGAACGCCTGCGACTCCGCGCCCCTGCTCGCCCCCGGCGTGTACGCCGACCGGGAGGCGTTCTCCGAGCACCGCTACTACCGCGTGCCCGTCCGCCCCGGGCAGGAGCTGCGCGCGTCGGTGAGCATGGCGCTGGACCGGCCGGTGAACCGGGACTACGGGGTGCTGCTGCGGGCCACCGCCGCGGACGGCCGGGAACTGGTCCGTGGCGCGGACGCCGGCAGCGGTCGGGCCGACGTGCTCTCCGCCGGTCTGCGCTGGTCGGCCACCGCCGACGACGAGAACACCGCCGACGACGAGAACGCGACAGCCGAGACCTCGACGCCCGTCGTCGAGCCCACCACCGTCTGCCTGGTGGTGAGCAACTCGTTCGCCGCACGCCCGGGCACCGCGGCGACGCCCGGCATGCCTGTGGAGCTGACCATCGACGTGGTCGCCGCCGCCGGGACCCCGGACGGGCCCGACCTCGGCCGGGGCTGGGTGCTGCTCGCCCTGCTCACCGTGGCCGGCCTGCTCACCGGCCTGATCGCCGGCCTGCTCACCCGCTGGTGGGTCGCCACCTGGAGGGAGAACTGATGCGTACCGCACTGTTCCGGTCGCTGGCGGCGCTGCTCGCCGCCGGTGGGGCCGCGCTGCTGCCCGGGGCTGCCGTGGCCGCCCCCACCCCGTCTCCGGGCGCCACGCCGGTGACCCGGGCCGGCACCTCGTTCCTCACCGCCACCCCGATCACGGCCGGCCAACCGGTGCGGGTGGACGCCTCGATCGGCGACCACCTCTACTGGTCGTTCCCGGCGACCGCCGGCCAGGTGCACGAGATCAGCGCCACCGTCAGCTTCCCGAAGGCACGCAGCGGCGCCTCCACCTGGACCGTCGACGTTTTCGACGGGCTGCGACGACGGCAGGCGTGCACCGCCGGGGCGCAGACCCCGACGGTGGACGGCAAGGCGTCGACCGTGGCACTGGGCTGCACACTGCGCGAGGTACGCCCCTGGGCGGAGCCGTGGTCTGCCGACCCGCTGCCCGGCACGTACGTCGTCCGGCTCTCCGTCACCGACCTGCCCGAGCCGGATCTGGGCGCGCCCGTCGACGTGGACCTGCTGGTCGGCGTCCTCGCGGACCGGGGCACCTCGGCCGACGACGGCGCGCTGGCCGCGCCACTGGTGCCGAACACCAAGGCGGGGACGGTGCTCAACGCCGTACCGACGCCCGACCCGGAGGCCGACGACGAGGGCGACTCGCCGGCGGACTGGCTGCCGGATCTCGGCTCGCGGTGGATCTGGACCGGCATCGGCGGCGTGCTCGCCGCGGTGGCCGGGGTGGTCGGCTTCGCGCTGACCCGGCGGCCCCGCCGGGCCTGAGCCCGTCCGGCACCCGGTGGCCCCGCCCACGTCGGGCGGGGCCACGGTGGGCTCAGCGGCGTCGCGCGCCGCGGGGCAGCCAGCCGATGAACCGGTCCTGGAGCGACATCACCGGGGCCGCTCGCAGGTCCTCGGCAGCGGCGGCGAGACACGAGCCCAGGTAGACGCTGAGCATCGCCCGGTCACCCCCGTACTCCGCCAGCAGCCGGGTGCGTTTCGTCGCGCACGGCCACTCGTCGCCGCAGGAGCCGCAGCTCCAGCCCGGGGTCGTCGGTGCGTGGTCGTCGGCCCGACCCCTCGGCCGTTCGGCGCCATCGCTCATCGCAGGTCCTCTCCAGATGTCCACGGGACTGGCCAGCTATCGATGGTGGTCCCCCCGGAGCCATCCTGGAGAGCGCGACACGTGCCTCCGGTGTTACATCTTTGCGGTACCTTCTCCCGTCGTGGGAGTCGGAAATCTGACTGTCGGGCGAATGCCTCCGCACTACCCGACGGTAGGCGGCGGACGTGCGTGACCTCCTGCCGCCGACGGTCGCCGTGGCCGTCGCCGGGACCCACGACTGGACCGGCGAACTCCTCGCCGCCGAACAGGCGTGTCTCGGCGAACGGGCGGTGCAAACCCGTCGCCGGGACTTCACCGCCGGCCGGGTCTGCGCCCGTCGGGCGATGGCCGACCTCGGCCTGCCGGCGGTGGCCGTGCCGGCCGCCGCCGACCGCGCGCCCATCTGGCCCGCCGGGGTGGTCGGCGCCATCACCCACACCACCGACTACTGCGCCGCCGCCGCGGCACGCACCACCGACCTGCGATCGGTAGGCATGGACGCCGAACGGCACCGCGAGATCAACGCGGGGGTACGCCGACTCGTAATGCTGCCCGAGGAGGAGGAGAGCTGCGCGCGGTTACCCTCCGGCATCTTCTGGCCCGTCGTGCTGTTCAGCGCCAAGGAGACCGTCTACAAGGTCTGGCACCCGGTCGTGGGGAGCTGGCTGGACTTCCACGACGCCCACCTCACGCTGGACCCGGACGCCGGCACGTTCGCGGCCCGGATCGCACCGGAGCGGGTGGACGCGGCCGAGGTCACCGATCCCCCGAGCACGATCACCGGCCGGTTCGTGGTCTCCGACGGCCTGGTCCGCACCGCCGCCGTCCTCACCCTGCGCTGACCCCCGCACCGTCCATGCTGGGCGGTGCGCGGCCACCGCACGGGCAGTGGGACACGAGCCGGCGCGGCGACCGGCCGTTCGGCGACGCACGGTAGCGTCGGCGGGTTCCTGACCACACGTACGAGGCGTCAAGGAGTACGGTGACCCACCCCCACCCCCAGCCCCCCGCCGAGCCGCAGGACCCTCAGCAGCCGAGCCCGGAGCCGCCGACGCAGCCGTTCCCAGCGCCACCGCAGCCGCAGCAGTCCGCCGCCGACCCGACGGTTCCGCAGGCGCCGGTGCCACCCAACCCGTGGTCGGCAGCGGCGAACCCGCCGCAGCCGCCGTTCTCGGGCGGCGCGTACCCGCAGGCCGGTGGCGCGTACCCGCAGGTCGCCGCTGGCGCCTATCCGCCACCCGGCGGCCCGGGCTACCCGTTCAAGACGCCGCCGCCCGTGCCGACGAAGAACTCCAACAGGACAGTGGTGGCCATCGCGGTGACCGCGGCCGTGCTCACCCTGCTCTGCTGCGCGGGCGGCATCGTGGCGGTGGTCATCGGCACGAACCACGTCGCGGACGAGGTGCCCGAGGCGCTGCCCACTCCGGCGGTGACCCGTGGTGTCGGGCAGCCGCCGGCCACCGCCGCGCCGTCGCCCCGCGCGTCCGCCGACAGCGACACCCGGAACATGTCCGCCGGGGAAACCCTCGTCATCGACGACAACGGCGGCACGGTCGAGATCACTGTGACGAAGTTCAGCACCGCCACCAAGCCCTGCACGTCGTACGGCCTCAAACCCGACGAGGGCATGTACGTGATCGCCGACGTGACGGTGACGGTCACCAAGGGCACCGGCTCGGCGAACCCGTTCTACTTCCAGTGGGTCGCCGCCGACGGCACCGAGACCAATGCGATAGCCGGAATCCTGTCCGGCTGCGGCAAACCGATGCCGGCCGCCAACGACCTGACCGTGGGCACCAAGCGGACCGGCAGCGTCGTGTTCGACGTGCACGACACCTCGGGCGTCCTGGAGTACCAGCACGAGTTCGCGACCGCCGGCTCCTGGAAGCCGTGACGTGCTGTCGGGCCGGCCACCACGACGCCCAGGTCTCCTCGCACCTTGACCGGGCTGGTGCCGCCCACGTCGGCCTGGCGTTGGCCGGGGCGCCCCCTCTTGCCCGGGGCATACGGTGGCCGGAGGATGGGGCTGGTGAGCACCGACCGGCCGCCCTCCGAGCCTTCGCTGGATTACCACCTGGTCCTGCCCGCGCCTGGTAGTCCTGCGGTGGAAGGCATCCTCGTCGAGGAGTTCACCCGGCACGCCGACTTCACCACGACGGGCCTGCACAGCGCGGGCTGGACGCCGGGCGCCGGTTGGTGCAGTGCCGCCTCGCTGAGTCGCGGCCTGCGGACCGACCCGGACGTACTCGCCCGGGTCGTTCCCACCGCACGGGTCGACGCGGCGAGCGCCTACCGCCGCCTCGGGGGTGGGGAGCTGCCCTCAGAGGCGGTCCTGCGGACGTACTTCCGTGATCATCAACCGATCGCGACCGCCCCGCCACTGCGGCTCGGTCCCACGCAGCCTCCGGAGGGCTTCCACGAACGACGCGTCTACCGCGTCCTCTTCGCCAAGGACCTCCGCGCGGATCAGGTCGCGGCCCTCCGAACGACCTGGCGGACGACTGACGACGGCACGGCCGGATCCGCCGCCGGTGGCCACCGGGACCGAGACGGCGACCAGTTCACCTGGAACCTGCGACGAGTCGGCCACACCCTCGGCTGGGGCCTCGACGTGACGGTCCTGCTGAGAACCGGCACCGCCGAGGCGGTGCGCCCGACGCTTACCGATCTGACGAACCTGCTGCGGCAGCACGGGCTGATCGCCGTAACGACCGAGCGGTTCGCCTAGGGCCGGTGCACATCCGCGTCGCCGCGCTTGCCTTCAAGATCGGAAAGGCCGTCTCCGACTCGCGGAAACGGCCTTTGACCTGGGGTGGAGCTGAGGGGATTTGAACCCCTGACCCCCTCGATGCGAACGAGGTGCGCTACCAGTCTGCGCCACAGCCCCCCACCGGCGAACCGGCTTCGGTCCCACCCGGCTTACACCGGGCGGGCCGGCAGCAAGGCTAACAGGTCGCTGGCCTCCACCGCGAATCCGCCCCCGGTACGCCGCCGGCACCAGCACGAAGATCGACTCGACTTCCAGGAAACCGGGGCATCCCGGACGCCCCGACACCGCCATTTCCAGGAAGCCGAGTCGATCAAGCCGGGCCGTCGATCAAGCCGGGCCGTCGAACACGCCGGGCCGTCGAACACGCCGGCCGACGATCAAGCCCGGCCGACGAGCACGGCGGGCCGACGGGTCAGGCGCCCCGGCCGGCCTCGTAGGGGCGGCCGCGCAGCCCTCCGGAGCGACGGTACGAGACCGAGCCGCCGTTGACCGCCGCCGGCAGATCTCCGGGGCGGTCGAGGCCCATGGCCGCTCGGCGTACCCCCTCGCGTTGGGCCGCCAGGCGGCGCTGCGCCTCCCGGCGGGCCGCAGCGCGACGGGCCTGTTCCCGACGGACCTCGGCCTGGCGGGCGGCCAGCCACGCCGCCTCCCGGGCCCGGGCGCGGCGCCGGCGGCGGCCGGCGAGGGCACGCCCGCGCAGGTGTACGACGTACAGGGCGAGCAGCAGGAAGGTTACCGAGAAGCCGATCCAGAAGCCGGGGCTGACGAACAGCACGCCGATCAGTTCGACGACGTTGAGCAGCAGCAGCGCGGCAAGCACCCGGCGTCGCCGGTACACGGCCGGGGTGTGCTGCCTGCGCGGCGGACGACGGCGGGATCGCTTCGGGGCCGGCGGTACGGCGCGCAGGCGGCCGGAGCGGCGGTTCGCCGGGGGCGCGGAGACCGGAGCGGCCAACTTCCCTGTAGTCGCATCTTCACTCAGGGTGACTACGAGGGAACGCGGCGGGTGGACGGGCTGCCGTCCTGGCACAGTGCGGCGCCGTCGACGGCGGTGGAGCACCCGCGCCGTCGACTGCGCCCGCTCCGCCACCAGCCGCTCGGTGGCGTCGTACCGGCGAACCAGCGCCGGGGCCAGGGCGAGCAGGCCGGCGGCGGCGAGGACGGCGAGGAGCACCGAGGTCGGCACCCTCACCCCTCCCGTCACCGAATTCGGAGCAAACGCTCCCCGACCGCAGGATCTTCCACCGATCGTGCCTGAGCACGTAGATCGTCCGGACGGTGAGCGCTTGCCGCAGCTTGCAGTTACTTGAGGTTACGGCGCACCGACCGTGATGCCACCGCGCCGCGCCGATCCCGTGCGTGGGACGCCGCTACCGCGCGGCGGCGCGTACCCGGTGCCAGCGGGCCAGCAGACCGCCCTCGGCGGCGACCTCTTCGCTCGTCATCGCGTATCCGATGTGGTCCCGCCAGGCGCCGTCGATGTGCATGTAGCGCACGTGGTACGACTCCTCGCGGAAGCCCAGTTTCTCCACCACCCGCCGCGACGGTCGGTTCTCCGGCCGGATGTTGACCTCCACCCGGTGCAGTCCACCAGGGCCGAACGCGTGGTCCACGGCGAGCGCGAGCGCCGTCGGGATCACGCCCTGCCCGGCGACCCGGGCGTCGACCCAGTAGCCCACGTAGCCGGAGCAGAAAGCGCGGCGCACGATGCTGCCGACGTTCAGGTGCCCGACCAACCGGTCCCGGTCGGCCTCCCGCAGGCAGACCGCGAACGGCATCCCCTCGCCCTCGCGGGCCGAACGCCGCTGGTCACGGTGTACCCAGCGGAACGCGGCAGGCGAGTTCAGCTCGTCCCAACTGCCCGGCAGCGACGACTCCCACGGTGCCAGCCAGGCCCGGTTGGCCCGCCGCACCTCCGACCACGCCGCCGCGTCGGAGCGCCGGTACGGCCGCAGCAGCACCGGGCCGTCCACCAGCACCACCGGCCAGCCGGGGGCCCGCTCGGGTCCGAAGAGGCTCACCCGCACAGTCTCCCGCGCGGGACCGGTTCCTGCGCAAGTGGACCCACCACGCGTACCGCGGGAGAGCAGACGGGCCCACTCACCGGCGCCGGTCGAGCAGCAGGACGTCCACGGTGGAGCCGGCGGCAGCGGTGGTGACGCGCTCACCGAGCACCAGCAGCCCGTTCGCCTCGGCGAGGCCGGAGAGGGTGAACGGGCCACCGCGCAGCGGCTGCACTGTGTAACCGCCGCCGCGCCGCTCCGCGACGTGCGCGGGCCGGAACTCACGCAGCCCGCCGGGGGACGACACGGTCTCCAGCAGGTGCGCCCGGACGCTGGGCCGGAACACCGGCTCGGCGCCGGCGAGCAGTTGGATTGCCGGTCGGGCCAGCACCTCGAAGCCGATCAGCGCCGCGCCCGGGTCGCCGGGCAGGCAGACCACCGGGACCTCCTCGGCGCCGACCGTGCCGAACCCGAGCGCGGTGCCGGGATAGAGCGCCACGTCGGTGAAGGTGACCGGCCCGGCCCGGCCGCCCTCACGGCGGGACAGGATCCGGCGCACCATGTCACCGGGACCGGTGCCGGTCCCCCCGGTGGTGATGATCAGGTCGGCGCGCAGGGTCTGGTCCTCCAGCAGCCCGCGCAACCCTTCCGGGTCGTCGTCACAGATTCCGACCCGGTACGCCAGTGCGCCCACCTCCGCCGCGGCGGCGGTCAACGCGTGCGAGTTCGCGTCCACCACCTGGCCGGGCTGGCTGCCCCGGCCCACGTCGACCAACTCGTCGCCGGTGGCCACGATGACCACGCGAGGGCTGGGCCGGACCACCACGTGCCCGATACCGGTGGCGGCGAAGACCGCGACAAGCGCCGGGGACACGTACGTGCCGGCGCGGGCGAGCAGGGTGCCGGCCGGCAGCTCCTCGCCGGCGCGGCGTACCCCGTACCCCCGTTTGGGGGTGCGGAAGATCTCGACGGCGGCCATGCCCTGGTCGGTCCACTCCACCGGGACCACGACGTCCGCGGCGACCGGCAGCGGCGCCCCGGCGGCCACCGAGAAGCACGAGCCCGGGGTGAGGCGCACCGGCCGCCAGCTCGCCGCGCCGAGGTCGCCGACCACGTTGAGCCGGATGGTCCGCCCGCCGGGCGTGCCGGAGGGGGCCGGGACGTAGCTCGGGCCCCGACCCCCTCCGGAAATGTCCTCCCAGCGGGCCGCGTACCCGTCCACGGCCGCCTGGTCGAAGGCCGGGAAGGAGTGCGGCGCGACGACGTCCTCGGCGAGGACGTTGCCGTGCGCCTGGGTGAGGTCGAGGTCGAGTGGCGGCAGCGCTCGTAACCTGCGCAGCACGCTGCCCAGGTAGTCGGCGAGCGGCGTCAACTCGTTCGCGGCCGCCTCGGCGTCGGCCGTCGCGGTCATGTACCAGATCCGCCTGCCGCGTCGGCCTTGACGAAGTCGGCCAGCCAGGCGCGGAACTCGCTGCCCAGGTCCTCGCGCTCGGCGGCGATCTGCACCACCGTCTGGAGGTAGCCCAGCGGCATGCCGGTGTCGTAACGGGTGCCGCGGTAGACGATCGCGTGCACCGGAGTGCCCTCGGTGCGCAGCAGCTCCATCGCGTCGGTCAGCTGGATCTCGCCGCCACTGCCCGGCTTGGTCCGCCGGATCGCGTCGAAGATCTTGCCCGGCAGCACGTACCGGCCGAGCACCGCGAGGTTGCTCGGGGCGTCCTCGGGCTGCGGCTTCTCCACCATCCCGGTCACCCTGACGACCTCACCGATGTCGGTCAGCTCCGCCTCGGCGGGTTCGACGGAGGCGATTCCGTACCGCTTGGTCTCGGACGGGTCGACCTCGAAGAAGGCGAGCACCACACCGCCGGTGCGGGCCTGCAGCTCCAGCATCGCCGGCAGCAGCGGCTCGGACGGCTTGACGAACTCGTCGCCGAGCAGCACCGCGAAGGGCTGGTCGCCGACGTGCGACTCGGCGTAGCCGATGGCGTGGCCCAGCCCGAGCTGCTCCGGCTGCCGGACGGTGTAGATCTCGGCCAGCTCACTGGGCCGGCGCACGGCGGCCAACCGCTCGGCGTCGCCCTTCTCCTCCAGCCTGGTCTCCAGGTCGGGGCGTCGATCGAAGTGGTCCACCATCGACGTCTTACCCCGACCGGTGATCAGCAACACGTCGCCGATGCCGGCCTGGGTGGCCTCCTCGACGATGTACTGCAACACCGGCCGGTCCACCACCGGCAACAGTTCCTTCGGGACCGCCTTGGTGGCCGGCAGGAAGCGGGTGGCCAGTCCGGCGGCCGGGATGACGGCCTTGACCGCCGGGGGACGGCCGGTTGCGGCGACCGTCGATGAGGGGTTCGCTGAGTGCTCCGACATGCCGCGAGACTATCGGCCACGGCTCTGCCGCGGCGGGTGTGGCCCAGAAGACGCGCCGCCGCCCGGCCCCGGCCGGGCGCCGTCGGGGCCGGCCCGCGCGGCGTCCGCGGCGGTGGCCGCCGGCTCGTCGGCCGGATCCGGCCGGGCGTGCGCGGGCCCCGACCGGTTCGATTCCGGTACGCCCGCAGCCGACTCCGACCGGGCGTGGCCGCCCGGCTCCCGCGGGACCTGCACGGGTCGGCCGGCACGCGGCAGCCCGTCGGGTGGGCTGACGGCGCCGGCGGGCACCGGTATCTCCCGCGTCGGCACGTCGGGGCGGGCCTCCGCCACGCGGTAGGTGTCCCGGCCGGCCGCCTTGGCCGCGTAGAGGGCGTCGTCGGCGGCTTCCAGCACCTCCCGTCCGGTGCTCCCGTGGTCCGGGTAGACGGCGATGCCCACCGACACGGTGACCACGATCGGCCCCGCGTACGCCTCGACGGCGATGGGTGTCTCGCGCACCGCCGCGCCCAGCCGCTCGGCGACTATCGCCGCTCCCCGGGCATCGGTCTCCGGTAGGAGCAGCACGAACTCCTCACCGCCCTGCCGGAAGGCCAGGTCGACCTCGCGGATCTCGCCGCGTACCCGCCGGGCGAACTCGGCCAGCACGGTGTCCCCCGCCGCGTGTCCGTAGGTGTCGTTGACGTCCTTGAAGCGGTCCAGGTCGAGGGCGAGGACGCTGAGCATCCGCCCGAACCGGCTGGCCCGCTCCACCTCGCGCCGGATCGACTCGCGCAGGTAGCGGTAGTTCCACAGCCCGGTGAGAGGATCGGTGAGGGAGAGCCGCTGCGCCTCCTCGTGCACCCGGACGTTCTCCACCGCCACCGCCGCGTGCCCGGCGAAGGTGCGCAGGGTGTCCAGGTCGTCGTCGTCGAACTCGTCCGCGCCCACCCGGTCGTAGAGGGCCAGCACGCCGAGCGCCGCCGCCGGAGCGCCGGACTCGTCGAGACTCCTCTCACCGCCCGGGACGGTCGTGGTCGCGCCGCCGAGGCTGGTCGCGCCGCCCGGGGTGGTCGCGCTGCCCGGGGTGGCGAAGGGAACCGCGACGTAGGTGCGGCAGCGCGGCTCGCCGGTCGGGACGTCGCTCGGTTCCATCCGGCCTCGCTGCGGCTCGCCGGTCGCGGCCACCGCGCCGACGACGCCGACGCCCACGGGCACCCGTAGGCCCTGCGACCCGTCCGGGTCCCCCGCCGGCCAGCGCCCGTCCAACCCCTCGCCGCACTGCGCGACGAGCACCCCACCGGCCTCCACCAGCAACACCGCGCCGGCCCGCGCCCCGGTGGCGGCGATGGCGCTGTGCAGGATCACCCGCAGGATGCGTTGCAGGTCGTGGGTGCTGGCCAGGGTGTCGCCGAGCACCGCGAGGTGCCCGCGGAGCTGGTCGCGGCTGCTGGTCAGCGCCGCGACGTACGACCCCGTCTCGCGGGTCATCCGGTTGAAGGCGGCGGCCAGCCGACCCAGCTCGTCGTGGCTGCGCACCGGCACCCGGGCGGTCAGGTCGCCGTGCGCCACCCGGTCGACCGCACCGGCCAGCTCCGCCAGGGGCCGGGTGGTCACCCGCGCCAGACGCCAGGCGGTGAACACGGCGAGCAGCCCGGCCAGTACGACCACGCCGGCCAGCGTGACGTGCAGCATGGGCGGCCGCTCGCTCGGCACCGACAACACCAGCGGCAGCGGCTGGCCCGCCGACGGTCCGATCCGCCGCACGTACCGGCCCTTGGGGGTCTCGGTGACCCGCTCGTCGCTGGTGCCGCCGGCGGCGGCCAGCACCGCGTCGCGTACCTCGCGGGACTCGGTGGTGTGGGTGAACCGGGCGGCGCTCGCGCCGTCGTCGAGCAGGGTGACCGCGACCCCGGTCACCGCCGCCAGCCGGGCCACGAAGGCCGGGTCGACCAGGTGCGCCGCGGCCACCGTGCCCATGGGAGCGCCGGTCGGGTCGCGGCGGTCGACCCGGGCGGCCAGCGCCCGGACCGGGCCCGACGAAGCGGTGGCCGGCTCGGAGCAGTCCCGCCAGGGGGTCGGCGGAGCGTCGGGCGAGGCGTACGTCACGCGCCCGTTCACGTCGGTGACCAGCACCGCCGCGGCCAGCCCACGGCCGACGAGCTGGCCGGCGGCGACGGCCGGGTCACCGGTGAGGGCGACCGCGTCGGCGGCGGCGCGCAGCTGCTGGCAGAGCGCGTCGACCGAGGTACGCACCGTGGACGCTGCCACCGCGAGGCGCTCGGTGGACCGGCTGCGGTCGACGGCCGTGACGGTGGACGCGACGAAGAACGCCCCGAGCAGGACCGGGCCGAGCACCACCACGAGGAAGGCTGCAGTCAACCGCCCGCGTAGCGTCACTCGGTCCCCCCGGAAGTTCCGCCTCCGTTGCTTGCGATGCTGACACAGAGCAACCGTGGGAGTGGCGTTGCGTCAGGAGTGTTGCGTGCCGGAATTTTCTGATGAAGCGGAAGTGATACGAGTGACGAAGCGGAACACCCGCGTCGACCTACTCGCCCGCCGCCGGGCCCTGCCCCCCACGGCGCGGGCCGAGGCCGCCGGGCGCGTCCAGGCCGAGCTGGTCGCCCTGGTACGCCGGCTGCGCCCGCGCCTGATGACGGCGTACGTCCCGGTCGGCTCCGAGCCGGGCGGTGCCGACCTGCCGGAGGTGCTGCGGTCGGCGCTGCCGCCCGACGCCGAGTTGCTGCTGCCGGTGCTCCGCCCCGATCTGGACCTGGACTGGGCGGCGTACTCCGGACCGGACGCTCTGGCGGCGGCCGGCCGGGGCATCCGGGAGCCGATCGGCCCCCGCCTCGGCGTGGCCGCGGTCACCGGGGCGGAGCTGGTGGTCGTGCCGGCGCTCGCCGTGGACCTTCGCGGACGACGGCTGGGCCGCGGCGGCGGCTCGTACGACCGGGCGCTGGCGCGGGTGCCCGGCGTGACCCTGACCGTGGTGCCGTTGCACGACGGCGAGCTGGTCGAGGCGCTGCCGGCGGAACCGCACGACCGTCCGGTCCGCGCGGTCGTCACCCCCGCCGACGGGATGCGTACGCTTGACAACGGCCCGGGTACGGCGCACGGTGTCGCGCCCCACACGTCCGCTGGACGAACCCGGGGCGAATGACGCACCATTGGCACTCGAATACGTCGAGTGCCAACTGGCCGAGCCCAGATACCGGAGGAGAACGTGCCTACGTACCAGTACGCCTGCACCGCGTGCGGTCACCAGCTCGAGGCGGTGCAGTCCTTCTCGGACGAGCCGCTGACCGAGTGCCCGGCGTGTGAGGGGCGGCTGCGCAAGGTCTTCAACTCGGTCGGCATCGTCTTCAAGGGCTCGGGCTTCTACCGCACCGACTCCCGCGCGTCCGGTTCTGAGACGACCGCCGGTGGCAAGCCGGCCAAGTCCGAGTCGTCCTCGTCGTCCTCGTCCTCGGGTGGGGATTCCGGGTCGTCGTCTTCGTCCTCGTCGTCTTCGTCCTCGTCGTCCGGTGGGTCGTCGTCCGGGTCGTCCTCGTCCGGGTCGTCGTCCGGTGGATCGTCGTCCGGTGGATCGGGCGGCGGCAAGGCGCCGGCGGCCAGCTCCGCGTCCTGACCACAGCCTTCCCGGTCCGCAGCAACAGCGCCGCCCGCCCGGGCGGCGCTGTCAGCCTGGCCTTGCGGCGCTGCCCGGCGCTGCCCGGCCTTGCGGCGCTGCCCGGCGCTGCCCGGCCTTGCGGCGCTGCCCGGCGCTGCCCGGCCTTGCGGCGCTGCCCTGCGCTGCCCGGCCTTGCGGCGCTGCCCTGCGCTGCCCGGCCTTGATCCACTCGGGTTCCAGGAAGTCGGCCTAACCGCGCCATGTTGATCGCCCGGTTTCCAGAAAGCCGAGTTGATCGAGAAGCGGGGCCTCCTCGATTGCCGCGGCGAGCCCGCTCTCCTGTAGCAGGTCCGGCCGGCCGGTGGGCGTTATCCACAGGCCGGCCGGTTGTCCACAGGCGGCGACGAATGATCCACACTGCGCGCTGTTGCCGGCCTACCGTGCCGCTCTACGGGTGTCACCACGACGGCATCCGGGACGGAGGCGGCAGATGATCACCCGCAAGCTGGATTCCGCACAAGCGTTACGCCCGCTGCGCCGGCCGGTCCTGCCCGGTGGCCGCAGCCTGCTGCGGGCCGGCCTGATCGCCGCGCTGCTCTGCCTGGCCGCCGCGATCCTGCACGCCCCGACGGGCACGCACACTCCGACCGGCTGCCCGGCCACCAGCGGCGCGCTCGGGGCGTCCCTCCGGCCTCCGACGCCGTCGGTGATCCACCCCGAAGACACGGACCGGGCCCCGTCCCAACTGCCGCCGACGCTGCCGCTGCCACCGTCGCTGCCGCCGACGCCGTCGCAGTCGCTTTCGCCGTCGCTGCTGCCGCCGTCGCTGCTGCCGTCGCAGTCGCTTTCGCCGTCGCTGTCGCTGTCGCTGCCGTCGCTGCCGTCGCTGTCGCTGTCGCTGCCGTCGCTGCCGCCGCCGCCGTCGCCGTCGCCGTCGCCGTCGCCGTCGATGATCCATCCCGGAGACGCGGACCGAGCCCCAGCCCAGCCGCCGACGGTGACCCGCCCAGAAGACGCGGTCGGGCCGTCAGTCCGACCTGCCGTGCCGACGGTGGTCCGCTCCGGGGGTGCGGTGTCGGGGTCAGTCCCAGTGTGGGGGGCGTTGGGCGAGGAGCCAGTCGTCGTTGCTGCTGCTCGGCTCGCCCCAGCCGTGGTCGGTGTCGTCCGAGGTCTGCTCGGGCAGCACCACGAAGTCGTCGCTCAGGTCGACGGTGCGGTCATCATCGCCGCGCGCGCCCTGCGTGCCGGGGTCCTCGGTGCTCACGAGCGGCAAGACTAGCGCAGGCCACAGCGGCGGGCCGCTCGCCGACCGTTGGCACACGGCTCAGAAGCGACCGGACCGCCGGCTTCATTGGTAGCGTCGGACGGCGTGACGACCCCCAGCGGCGGCAGCTCCCCGGACGACGACTACTGGCGCCGGCCCGGGACCGGCGACGGCGCCACGGCGGACGAACCCGCACCCGCCACCGCACCCACGAGCGGCTATGTGGGCCCGCCCCCGAGCGTCCCGCCCCCGGCCGGCTGGCGTCCCCCGGTGCACCTGGAGCCGGCTCCTCCCCGACAGCTTCCACCACAGGACGTGGCCGGGCTGGATGCCGCCGAGCAGCGGTCCCAGCGGGTCACCTACGGCTTCGGCGCCGCAGCCGCCGTGGTGCTGGTGGCTCTGGTCTGTCTGCTCTGCTCGCGCATCATCTTCTGAGCGCCTCACCTTCTGAGCGGCGCTGAACGAGCGGCGCCCAACGCGCAGCGCCCAACGACCGGCACCCAACGAGCGGCACCCAACGAGCGGCGTCGACGGGTGTCCGCCGGTCAGAGGGTGGTGCCCCAGACGGCCTCTGCGCCGGAGTGACCGGTCAGGTAGACGTAGATCAGGGCGGCGAGGGCCAGCGCGACGACCGCCACCGCGAGCACAGGCGTCACCAGCGCGGGCAGCCGCGGCACCCGAGGGTGCCCGCTGGTCGCCACGAGCAGCGCGACGGCAACGATCCCCAGGGGCACGACGATCCGGAACAGGATGTCGCCGTAGCGGGAGTGCTCGAAGATCTGATCGAGAATCTGGCCCTGGTAGCCGCGGGCGACCAGGGCGTCGGTGAAGGCCTCACCGGATTGGACGGCCACGAACGCGGTCACCGGGGCGACGACGGCGAGGATGCCCAGCGCCCAGTCCAGTCGGTGCCGCCAGCGCGGCAACCCCACGTATCCGATCGCCAGCACCGCCAGCAGCGGGACGAAGACGACCACCGCGTGGACCACGAGGACGTGCACCGGTAGGCCCAGGATCTCCTCGAACATCGACACCTCCAGGTGGATCACGGTGCGGGGACCGCAGCGTACGGACCGCCGATCATCCCCGAGCTCTCGCCCGAAAGACACGCGCCCGGCGGCGATCAGGTTCAGCACGGCGCTACCCCGCGCGCCGGTCCTGCGGGCTGTGTCCGTTGCCACCCGGGGCGGACGACGGTTGTCGCTGCTGGTCGTACGTGCTGTCATTGGCGCATGTCACTTGGCGAGGAGCTGTTGCGGTCGAGGGGCCTACGCGTCACCCGGCCCCGCCTCGCGGTGCTCGACGTGCTCGCCGAGGGTGGTCATCTGGAGGTCGACGAGGTCACCCGGCGGGTCCGGGAACGCCTCGACTCGGTCTCCACCCAGGCGGTCTACGACGTGCTGGGAGCGTTGAGCCGAGCCGGGTTGTCCCGTCGGATCGAGCCGGCCGGCAGTCCCGCCCGCTACGAGGCGCGCGCCGGGGACAACCACCACCACGTGGTCTGCCGGGGCTGCGGCGAGATCGCCGACGTCGACTGCGCGATAGGCAATGCTCCTTGCCTGGAGCCGGGCGTCGCGCAGGGCTTCGAGGTGGACGAGGCAGAGGTGACCTTCTGGGGTCTCTGCCCGAGCTGCCAGTCGCGCCGCGCCGCCGACAGCTGAACCGGTCCACACCGGCGCCGACCAGCGCGCCGTGGCACGCTTGGTCGGTGGACTCCGATGACCTCGGCCTCTTCGGTCCGGGTTCGGTCACGTGGAAGGTGCACGAGGAGCCGATCCTGATCGTCGCCGGCCTGCGCTCGCTCTACCTCCAGGCGTTGCATCCCCGAGCCATGGCCGGGGTCGCGCAGAACAGCAACTACCGCACCGACGCGTGGGGACGACTGGTCCGAACCGCCACCTACGTGGCTACCACCGTCTACGGCACGACGGCCGAGGCGGAGCAGGCGGGGGCGCGACTGCGTCGCCTGCACGCGCGGCTGCGCGCCACCGATCCCGGCACTGGCGAGGAGTTCCGGATCGACGATCCGGCCCTACTGCGCTGGGTGCACGTCACCGAGGTGGAATCGTTCCTCAGCACGGCCCGGCGGGCGGGTCTGCCGCTCAGCGACGACGAGGTGGACGGCTACTACACCGAGCAGCGCCGTTCGGCCGCCCTCGTCGGGCTGGACCCGGCCACGGTGCCGGGCACCGCTGCCGAGGTGGAGGCGTACTACCGTGCCGTACGGCCGGAGCTGCGGATGACCCGGGAGGCCGCCGAGACGGCGCTCTTCCTCACCGCTCCACCGCTGCCATGGAAGCTCAGCCTGCCGGCCCGGCTGGGCCTCACCCTCGGCCCGCCGCGCTGGGCGTACCTGGGGATCGCCGGCACCGCGCTCGCGCTGCTGCCCCCGTGGGCCCGGCGGATGTACGGCGGGTTGGGGCTGCCCACCACCGAGTTGTCGGCTGACCTCACCCTGCGTGCCCTGCGCCTGGCGCTCGGGGCGGTGCCGCGCCGCTACTTCGAGGGGCCGCTGCTGCAGGCGGCCAAGGAGCGGGCCGAACGGCACGCCGCGACCCCACTGGCCGGCTGACCGATCCCGCCCGACCGGGATCAGATGCGGGCCGGCGCCCGGGGCAGGTGCGGGCAGGCCCGCCGCGAGGACCGGTGCGGCCAGACCCGCCGCGAGGACCTGTGCGGGCGGGCCGCGTCAGCCCTCGACGGACCGGTCCACGGCCGCCCACGGCTCCTTGCCAGGTGTCTGTGCCCCGGTCGGGCAGTGCCGCCGGTAGTCGCACCAACCGCAGCGCGGGCCGGGCGACACGGGGAACGCCTCGTCGGCGTCGCCGCCGTCGGCGACCGCCCGCTCGGCGGCCATGATGTCGCGGGCCGTGTCCTCGGCTCGGGTCAACTGGCGGGCCAGCGACTCGACTGTGTGGTCATGGCCGGCGACCGTGCCGGTCGGCAGGTGGTGCAGCTCCACCCGGCGGCACGGTCGGCGGAACACCCGCTCGGCCGCGTACGCGTAGAGCGCCAGCGCCTGCGAGCCCCGGGCGTCGTCGGTGTCCAGTCCGGTGCGGCCCGTCTTGTAGTCGACGATGACCAGCTCCGGGCCCTCCGGCCCGGGCCGCGAGTCGATGCGGTCGGCGCGGCCGTTGAAGGCCAGCACGGCGGTCTTGACCGCCACCACACGCTCGACACCGAGCGGGTCGGCCTCCGGCTCCAACGTCTCGACGTACGCCTCCAGCCAGCCCAGCGCTCGCCGATAGGCGGCCCGCTCCTGCTCGTCGTCGCGGTAGCCCTCACGGACCCAGGTGCCCTTGAGCAGGGTGGCCAGCGCCTCGGGGCGGCGGCGGTCGGCGGGCAGCGCATACCAGTTCTTCAGGGCGGTGTGCACGCTGGCGCCGAGCGAGTTGTGCGCCCACGGCGGGCCCTTCGGCGGTGCCGGTCGGTCGACGTAGGAGTAGCGGTAGCGGCGCGGACAGTCCGCGTACGCGCCGAGCTTGCTCGGGGTGCAGACGAACAACCGTTCCGGCATTCCCTCGAAGCCGAGCTGCTCGGCGGCACCGGGGCGCTGCTGAGGGGCCCGACCGCCCGCGGCGGATCGTCCGGCTGAAGAGGCTCGTCGCACGCCTGCGATCCTGCCATCCCCCGCCGACATTTCCGGTGTGCCGGTCAGGCCATGTTCACGTACTGCGTGACGAAGGCCGCCACCGCGTCGGCGATGAGCTGGACGGCGATCGCGGCCAGAAGCAGGCCGGCGATCCGGGTCAACACCTCGATGCCGCCGGGGCGGAGGATCTTCACGATGCCGCCGGAGAAGCGCAGCACGATCCAGACCGCGACCATGACGGCGAGGATGGCCACGGCGATGGCGGTGAAGTCGCCCAGCCCGTCGGCCTGCTGGACGAAGAGCATGGTCGCCACGATGGCACCCGGGCCGGCCAGCAACGGGGTGCCCAGCGGCACCAGCGCGATGTTCGAGGTGACCTGCTGGCTGGGATCGTCGGCCTTGCCGGTCAGCAGTTCCAGTGCGACGAGGACGAGCAGCAGCCCACCGGCGGCCTGCAACGCGGGCAGGTCCACGTGCAGGTAGTCGAGCAGGGTCTGCCCGGCCACCGCGAAGATCACGATTACGCCGAGGGCCAGCGCGACGGCCTGCCAGGCCGCTCGGTTGCGGTCCCGGGCGGGTAGCGGCCCGGTCAGCGCCAGGAAGATCGGCATCATGCCCGGCGGGTCGGTGATCACCAGCAGGGTCACGAAAACCTCGCCGAACAGCTTCAGATCCACGTGATCAACCTAGTCGCGCCCCGGTGGGCGAAATACGCGGATCAGCCCGAAGCGACCTCGGTCACCCCGGCGGCGACGATCCGCTCGTATGCCTCGACGCCTGTGGTGAACGCGCCGAGCCGGACGCTCTTGTGGGTTCCGTGGAAGTCCGAGGAGCCGGTGACCAGCAGGCCCAGCTCGGCGGCGAGCGCGCGTACGTGCGCCTGCTCGGTCGGGCTGTGGTCCTCGTGGTCGGCCTCCAGGCCGGCCAGCCCGGCGGCGGCCAGCTCGGCGATCAGCTCGTCGGGCACCACCCGGCCGCGTCGAGTGGCGCGCGGATGGGCGAAGACCGGTACGCCCCCGGCAGCCCGGACCAGCCGGACCGCGCGGAAGACGTCGATGTCCTCCTTCGGCAGCCGGTACCGCTCACCCAGCCAGTCCGGGCCGAACGCCTCACGGGTGTCGGCGACCAGTCCGGCACGGATCAGCGCCTGCGCGATGTGCGGGCGACCCACCGTGCCGCCGCCTGCCCCGGAGAGGATGTCCGGCCAGCTCACGTCGATGCCGTCGGCGCGCAGCAGCGCCACGATCCGCTCGCCGCGCTCCTCGCGGGCGGCCCGCACCCGGGCCAGCTCGGCGACCAGCTCCGGGTGGTCCGGGTCGAACAGGTACGCCAGCAGGTGCAGTGGCACCGCCGGCTGCGGGCCGGACCAGTGGCAGGACAGCTCGGCGCCCCGGACCAGGCGCAGACCGGGCGGCAGCGCCCGCACGGCCGGCGCCCAACCGGCGGTGGTGTCGTGGTCGGTGATGGCCAGCACGTCCAGACCCGCATCGGCGCCGGCGCGGACCAGTTCGGCCGGGCTCAGCGTGCCGTCGCTGGCGGTCGAGTGAGCGTGCAGGTCGATCCGCGGCGCGGGGCCGGTACGCGAGGTCACCTCCCGACGCTACCGAGCAGATCCGAAGCTGGCTCGTGTAGGTGCCGGCCAGTCGCAGGGACGACCCCTGGAAGAGCTGCGGGCCTCAGGGGCCGGTGACCAGGACCGGCCGGTCACCGGGCTGAAGGCCGGCGACGGGCACCGGCTCGGCCGGTTGCCCGGCACGCACACGTTCGATGTCGACCTGAACCAGCTTGCCTGAGCTGTCGACGTAGGAGACGTCCGTTCCGGTCGTCCAGGCGACAGCGCCACTCAGCGTCGGGCCGGCCGGCACGGCGTTCAGCGTCGTCCCGAGCCGCTGCAGGTCGACCAGGAGAGCGCGGTCGCTCGCGCCGACCTTTCCGTTCACCAGGAGCCATCGCCCGTCGTCGGACACGCCGCCCGCGCCGTCCAGGCTCAACTGTGTGCCGCAGGCGGTGCGTACCGGTTTCAGAGCCCGCTTCGGGTCGAGTGCCGCCAGGCAGGTCCCGGCGGACCCGCTCGCGGACACCTGACCGATCAGCCGCCCGTCGGGCAGCGCACCGTAGACGTTCAGGGTGCCCCGCTCGAACACCGGGACCAGCTCCCCCGCGCCGGGCCGCCACAGGGCGTGGGCCGGCCCGTTCCGGTCGAGCCGGATCAGCACGCTGTTCCCGACGAATCGGACGGGTTCCGCGCCGTCCGGGACCGGAGTACGCACCGTGCCGATGAGCTGGGTACCGACCACTCCCGCCACGAGGAGGTCCTTGCCGTCCCGCCAGGCGACCTGGCTGGCGTCGGGCGCGAGCACGATCTGACCCGCACCGGCCAGCAGCACCTGCACCACGCCGTCGTCCTGCGCCACCCAGAGAGAACGGCCGGCGGTGGTCCGAGCACCGACCACCAGCAGACCGGCGCCGCTGGGCAGGCTGTGGGCGCGTTCGGCGGGGCCGACGCTGGGCAGCGCCAACCGCTTGCCGTCGGGGTTGATCAGGGTGCCGTCGAGGAGCAGGCCGGCAGGCGTTCCGGGCGACGGCGGGGGTGGGGCAACGGTGGCGGAGAGGAGCGGCCGGACCGACAGGTCCGGATCACCGATCACGACGGTGGGCGAGCCCTCCCGGCCGGTCTCGTCGGAGAGCTGCGTCATGCCGACGCCGATCAGCACGGTGGTGACCATTCCGAGCGCGACAGCGACACCGGCCCGCCGGCGCCGGATCCGGTTGGCCCGGCGGATGGCCTGACCGGCCGGGTCGGCGGTCAGTGGACGGGGGACGGCAACCTGGTGCGAGAGAGTCTCCCGCACCGCACCTTCCAGCTGGTCACGTCGCACCTGGTTAGGACGCTCCGGACCGTCCGGCAGGTTGTCGGGCTGCCGCGGGAATGCGCTCACTGCTGGTCTCCGGCGCCGGTGCCGACGGGCACGGCCGCCGGAGCGGTAGGCAGCTCGACCGCAGGTGCGATCGGACGGGGCGCGGATGGGCCGGGTGCGACCGCTCCCGGCTCGGCCCGAGCGGCCGCCGGACGCGGCGTCGCCGCGGAACGACCCCCCGGAACCCTCCCGGCAGAGCCGGGTCGGGCAGCGTCGGCGCCCCGGCCGACTCCGGCAGCGTCGCGACCCCGGCCGGAGAGAGCGGCGTCACGGGGCCGACCCGAGGAGGCGGCGTCACGGGCCCGACCCGAGAGGGCGGTGTCGGTGCCCCGATTCGCGCCGGGGGCGTCGACCAGGTCCGGGGTGGCGGTGCCCATTCGTCGACGCAGCGTGGCCAGCGCCCGGAAGGCCTGGCTCTTCACCGTCCCCGGCGAGATGTCCAGCAGCGCGGCCGTCTGCGCTTCCGACATGTCCTCGTAATAGCGCAGGACGAGCACCGCCCGCTGCCTGCTGGGCAGCTCCCTGAGGTGCCGCCACAGCAGGTCGCGGTCGAGCTGCTGCTCGATCTCGTCGACGCCGGGTCGTTCGGGTAGCACCTCGGTGGGGCGCTCACCGTGCCAGCGCCGACGCCACCAACTCGTCGAAGTGTTGACCATCACACGCCTGGCGTACGGCTCGACCGCCTCGATCCCACCGAGCCGCTTCCAGGCGAGGTAGGTCTTGGTCAGCGCCGTCTGGAGCAGATCCTCGGCCGTCGCCCAGTCGCCGGCGAGGAGATAGGCGGTTCGGAGCAGGGCGGCGGAGCGAGCCGCGACGAACTCGCGAAACTCCTCCTCCAACGGGTCCCTGCTCGCCACCGCACACCTCCGCACCCATACCGTCCTGGCAGAGTGCCACGTCAGAGGCGTTCCGGTCCATGACGAAAGGTGTGCACTTGCTCCGATGTTCGGACGAAAACTTTCACGCCCCGTCGTCGGCCTTGGCCTCGTCGGCCTCCTTGCCCAACCGTGCCTCGACCGCCTGCGGCTCGTACATCTCTTCCACGACTCGCAGGTAGAGCTCGTTCGGGTTGGGCAGATTCTTGACCTCGCGCAGCGCCTGCTCCTGGCCGGCGGACTCCAGGACGAAGGTGCCGTAGTTGAGCGCGCGGCCGGTCGGGGTCTGCTCGTACTTCATGTCGGTGACCCGGACCAGCGGCATCATGGCCACCTTGCGGGTGACGATGCCGTTGACCACCATGACCCGTTTGTTGGTCAGGATGAACCGGTCATACCACCAGTCGGCGACCTTCCAGGCCACCCAGCCCATGACGGCGAACCAGAGCAGCACCGCGATGGTCGTCAGCGCCCCCACGTTGTTACCGGCGAGGAAGCCGGACAGGTAGCCGAGCACGAACGTCGCCGCGACGCCGATCAGGAGCGGGTTGGTGAGGTGGATCCAGTGCCGCTTCCACTCGCCCCGGTAGCGCTCGGTGGGGAAGAGGTAGCGGGCGACAAGCGAGCTGGGCTCGTCCTCCAGCGGAAGCACCCGCCGGGGAGTCGCCCCCGTCGCGTCGGCGCGAAGCCCGGCCAGCTCGTCCTCGGAGATCTGCGGTGGCTGGTAGGCGGCCTCGGGATCACGGATCCAGCCCCGGCCGGACCGCCCTTCGCCGGCATAGCCGGGCCCGTCGCCGTAGCCGACGTCGTCCGAAAGGGACGGCCCGTCGGACAGGCCGGGGCCGGCTCCGTAGCCCGGGCCGTCATCCGGCCCGATCCGCGGGATCGGCTCGGTGTCGCGCTCGCGACGTTCCCGGTCAGGATCGTCCGGGTCGAAGGGTGGACCGGAGGGGCTGCCCATCGCCGGTTAGGCGACGAGGCTTGTGAAGAAGTCGCCGAACCCCTGGGCGATGTCCATGATCCCGCCGCCCAGAGACTTGAACACATCAGCCGCAGAGTTTGGCCGATAGGCGACGAAGAAGATCAAGAATGCGATTCCGGCCCAGGTGAGGACCTTCTTGACCATGGCGGGCCATCCTCTCGCGCGGCGCCGGGTCCCATTACCGCAGCGGCACCCAGAGTATCAGTGTGGTGTCGTACAGTGAAGATCTGCGTCCGTTCTCCGTCAAACCGGAAGGTTGTCAAGCCCTCCCGGACAGGTACGGGGACGGTGCGCCGTACACGAGCTCGGGCGGAGTCCACTCGGTCAGGTCGTGCAACACGACCTCTTCCGCGAGGAGATGACCCGCGCTCGCCGGCCAGGCTATCGCATGTAGCCACATTCCCCGAGCCTCGCCGGCGTACGCGCTTCGATCCGTCGGAGAATTAACCAACCACAGTGGAGTCGGGTGCCCGCCGACCCGGATTCTGGCCTGCCCCACGTGCTCGGGGTGCCCCGGACCGGGGTCGGTCAGCGCGTCGACGAGTTCCGGTCCGGGGTCGGGGCCGGCCAGACCGGCGAGTCGGGTGCCCAGACCGACGCCCGGCTCCTCGGCCACGAAGACCAGATCCGCCGGCCCGTCGTCGAGCGGCGCCGGCCCCGCGCAGGCCACTGCCGTCGCCCGCACCCCCGTGCGCTCGTCACCGGCGTACGCCACGCCGGTGAGGGTCCAACCGGGCGGTAGCGGCCAGGGGCACCACAGCGGCGTCCCCGGTGGACCCTCGGCCGCGGTGATCCGCTCCACCACGCTCGCGATGATCTCCGCTCCGATGTGTTCGGGCACGTGCAACGGCGGCACCGGACCGCAGCGCAGGCACCTCGACTCGGCGTGCATCAGATCCGGCGCCCGTACCGGGCCCCCGCATCTCGGACAACTCACCGCGACACTCACAACTCCACCGTCACCCCGCAACGCCGACACGTCAAGCCGGAAAGTCCGATTCGGCCGATGGGGCGAGGGTCAGTCCGGCGGCGGGCCGGCGTGGGTACGGATCCACGCGTGCATGGCGATGCCGCTGGCCACACCCGCGTTGATGGACCGGGTCGAGCCGTACTGGGCGATCGAATAGAGCTGAGTGCAGGCGGCGCGGGCGGGCTCGGAGAGGCCGGGCCCCTCCTGGCCGAAGAGCAGCACGCAGTCCCTCGGCAGGGTGCCGGTCTCCAGCGGGCGGGAGCCGGGCAGGTTGTCGATGCCGAGCACGGGCAGCCGCCGCCCCGCCGCCCAGTCGACGAACTCCTCGATCGTCTCGTGGTGACGGACGTGCTGGTAGCGGTCGGTCACCATCGCGCCGCGCCGGTTCCACCGTCGCCGTCCGACGATGTGCACCTCGGCGGCGTTGAAGGCGTTGGCGTTGCGTACCACCGTGCCGATGTTGAAGTCGTGCTGCCAGTTCTCGATGGCGACGTGGAAGCCGTGCCGGTGCCGGTCCAGGTCGGCGACGATCGCCTCGTGCCGCCAGTAGCGGTAGCGGTCGACCACGTTGCGCCGGTCCCCCTCGGCGAGCAACTGCGGGTCGTAGCGCGGGTCCTCGGGCGGGTCCCCCGGCCAGGGGCCCACACCCACCTCAAGCTGCTCGTCGGTCACGGTCATCAGAGGGTACGGACCGTCGCGGCGTCCGCTGCGGCGGCCCGCCGACCTCAGCCCAGGCCGAGCGCGTCACCAAGCCGGTCCAGGAAACGCCGGTCGGCGGGGCTGGCCGGGCGTCCGCCGGGGCCGGGCACCGCCCGGCAGACGCGGGCCGCGACCGACTGCACCCACTGGCGGTACGCGGCCGAGTCGGCGGGGTCGGCGCGCTGATGCAGGACCCGAACCGCCGCCCGGCACGCGACGAGGAGGTCCACCAGGTCGGTGAGCCGCTCGGCGGGTGCCGGGGCACCGTCGTGGCGGGCGTAGATCGCGGCGACGACGGCACGGACCAGATCGCTGTCGAACCCCCGGCCGGCGGCCACCGCGTCCAGGCCGGCCAGGCCCGCCAGCACACCCCGTTCCGGGCGGCCGGCACCGGGCGCGGAGGCGGCCACGAGCACCCGAGCGGGCAGGCTGGTGAGCAGGTCCCACTCGGCGGCGGAGTAGACGGCGGTGGTCAACGGTGCGGCGCGGCGGCCGGCAGAGGGCGGCTCTCCAGCGACGGAGTGGCTCATCGGAACCTCCGGCGCCAGCATAAGCCCCGAAAGGGTGACCGACCCCCTCCCCCCGCAGAACCTGCTGCGGGGAAGGGGAAGCCCTGTGGCGGGCGGCGGTGCCTGGTCAGCGAGGTCGGGTCGCTCAGCGCGGACCGGGCCACCTCGGCGCGCGTCGGGACCGTCAGCGCGGACCGGGGAGCCTCAGCGAGGGTCGGGGAAGCTGGGCCGCTCCGGGTCCACTCCCTCGGCGACGGCGCCTGCCGCGTACTCCTGTTTGGGGACCATGACCTTGCGGCGGAAGACGCAGACCATGGTGCCCTCCTGGTTGTAGCCGCGGGTTTCCACCGAGACCACGCCCCGGTCGGGCTTGGAGCCGGACTCGCGCTTGTCCAGCACCGTCGTCTCGCCGTAGATCGTGTCGCCGTGGAAGGTGGGCGCCACGTGCCGCAGCGACTCGACCTCCAGGTTGGCGATGGCCTTGCCGCTGACGTCGGGCACCGACATGCCGAGCAGCAGGGAGTAGATGTAGTTGCCGACCACGACGTTGCGCTTGAACTGGCTGGCCGTCGCGGCGTAGTGCGCGTCCAGGTGCAGCGGGTGGTGGTTCATGGTGAGCAGGCAGAAGAGGTGGTCGTCGTACTCGGTGACGGTCTTGCCCGGCCAGTGCCGGTAGACCGCGCCGACCTCGAACTCCTCGTAGTAGCGGCCGAACTGCATCCTGGTCCCTTCGACGGGCGGCGATGAAGTTCGGCACAGCATGCCTTACCGATGGTTAAGGCGACGGTCGGGGCGCGGCCCCGGCGGAAATGTCACACCGGTCACTCACCCGAGGGGAGACGCAATGAGCGGCGGGGCCCTCCCCGGCACCCGCCGCCCACGCTCTGATGTGAGGAATTCTGCCCTACGGCGGCGCCGGTTCAACAGAGATCGAGCTCACATTTATCTTTTTGTAACAATACTCTCCGTGACGATGAGTGGGTTGATCAGCGATCTCCGCAGGCCGGATACCGCCTCGTCAGGGCTCAAGTTACCGATTCGTAGCGCTCAACTGGGTGGATCTCCCTGGAACCGCTCCCATCACCGCAGGTCACGCAAGTGCGTCATGCACTTGCGATCCGCAGGACGTTGTGAACTGACACAGTTCGATGACCACCGAGGGCCTCGGGCAGCCCGGCGCACGTTTCGCGCTGGACGACCCGGGAATTCGATACGGTCAGCCCTGGTTCTACGGGACGCAGACAAACCGCGGTGATCGGAGAGTGCAATGGCAACCGTTGAGCTGACCTCGGCGAACTTCGACGAGGTGACCGGCAACGACGGCATCGTCCTGGTCGATTTCTGGGCCGACTGGTGTGGTCCGTGCAAGCGGTTCGCCCCGGTCTACGAGCGCTCCTCGGAGAAGCACCAGAACATCGTCTTCGGCAAGGTCGACACCGAGGCCCAGCAGGAGCTGGGCGCGAAGTTCGACATCCGGTCGATCCCGACGATCATGGCGATCCGCGACGGCGTCATCGTCTTCGCCCAGCCGGGCGCGCTTCCCGAGTCCGCGCTGGAGAACCTGATCGAGCAGGTCGAGGCGCTGGACATGGACGACGTCCGCAAGCAGCTGGCCGAGCACAACCACTGAGCCGTCCCAGCGACGGCGCGCGAGGGCCGGGCCCGGTTCGGGTCCGGCCCTTCGTCGTACCCGGGACCCCCGCGCGTGATCACCGACCTGGGCAGGCGGAACTGGCCGTCGGTGGGACCCGGCGCGGCCGGTACATCCCGTATCGTCACCACCCGATGGAGACCCTGACCACCCGCGGGCGTACGACCCGACTCGGCGCGACCGCACTCGGCCTCGTCCTGCTGCTGCTCGGCACCTTCTGGGGCAGCGACGACGACTTCCCGTTCGGCCCGTTCCGGATGTACGCCACCTCCAACCCGCCGAACGCACCCGCCCCGGACACGCGCGTGGAGGGGGTGAACAGCACCGGTGCCGTGGTCGACCTCGACCAGAACGCCACAGGCATCCGCCGCGCCGAGATCGAGGGCCAGCAGACCCGGTACGCCGCCGACCCGACGCTGCTCACCGAGGTCGCCGACGCGTACGCCGAACGCCACCCGGACGCCCCGGCGCTTGTCGAGGTCCGCATCGTCATCCGCTGGCACGGCATTCGCGCCGGCCGACCCACCGGAAAGCACACCGACGAGACAGTGGTCCGCTGGCAGGTGGCCCGATGATCGGTTGGCTGACCGAGCCGGTGCCGCGTGGGCGGATCGCCGCCTTCCGCACCCTGATCTACCTCTTCGTCGCCGCCGACCTGGTGGTCTTCACCCCCTGGGTACGCACCAGGGCCAGCGTGCCCGGCGAGCTGTACCAGCCTCTGCTGATCGGCCGGCTGCTCCCACTGCCGACGCCGACCCCGACGGCCGTGGCGGTGATCTTCTGGGCGCTGCTGCTGCTCGCCCTGCTCGCCGCGACCGGCCGGGCGCCCCGGCTGCTCGGCTGGACGGTCTGCGCGCTCTATCTCGAGTGGATGATCATCGCGATGAGCTACGGAAAGGTCGACCACGACCGGTTCGGGCTGCTCGTCGCACTGGCCGTGCTGCCCACCGCCGGCCGGGCACGCCACGGCGACACCACCCGCACCGAGGCCGGTGGCTGGGCACTGCGGGTCACCCAGATCGCGGTGATCTGCACGTACTTCCTGGCGGCCTGGGCCAAGCTGCGCTTCGGCGGCCCGGACTGGCTGACCGGCTCGGTGCTGGCGCGTGCCATCATCCGACGCGGCACCGACCTGGCGGACCTGATCGCCCAGGTGCCGTACCTGCTGATCGTGGCCCAGTTCGGCATCGTGGCCTTCGAACTGTTCAGCCCCGTGGTGTTCCTGCTGCCGGCTCGCTGGCGACTGGCCATGGTCGGCTTCTTCTACTCGTTCCACGTGGTGACAATCGCGACCATCACGATCTCGTTCGCGCCGCACCTCGCCGCGATGACGAGCTTCCTGCCGCTGGAGCGGGTCCGCCCGCTGGTCTGGGCCCGCCGGCTCGCCGGCCGTGACACCTCAGGAGCAACCTCGGCGGACGTCGACACCGCGGCGCCGCCGCCTGATCAGGATCGGGCAGGTGCCGGCGCGGGCCGGGCACAGCTCGACGATCAGGCCCCGGCGCTCGGGCGGCCGGCCGGGCCGTAGAGCCGCTCCCGGGCCTCCTGCGGCAGGGAGCACGCCGCCGTTCCACCGGGAAGGCGGTGTCGGTTGCGCGCCACCCAGCGGTAAACGGGCCAGGCCAGAGCGCGCGCCGGCGGAAACCGCAGCCCCGCCCCGGCGACCCGCCAGAGCGGACCACTCGCCCCGAGCAGCTTCGCGATGGCGTCCGGCCCGGCGGCGCGCGAGCCGTCCGCGCCGACCCACTGGACGGCCTCCTCGCACTGCGCGGTCGTCAGGCCGAGCGCGTCCAGATCGGCGAACTGCCAGGGCACCACCCGCGCGGCGGTGGGAATGCGGCGCTCGATGAACTCCGCGCAGCTCGTGCAGAACGCGCAGTCCCCGTCGTAGACGAAGGTCGACCTCTCCATGGTGTCCATCCTCCCCCGCCCGACCGCCCACCGCGCTCCGGTGTCCGGCGCGTCACTTGCGCTCACCTCGTACACGTGTTCGAATAATGGTCATGCGCTGGGACAACCTCACCGCTCCCCCGGCTGAGGGAGACCCCGAGCGGGCAGCGCCAGCGACGCCACCCCTGCCGCTGGCGCTGCCCGGCGCCGTCGTACGCACCTTCGACACCCCCGAGTTCGCCGGGATGACCTTCTACGAGGTGCAGGCCAAGTCCATCCTCAACCGGGTGCCCGGCCAGTCCCGCGTCCCGTTCGAGTGGACCATCAACCCGTATCGCGGCTGCTCCCATGCATGTGTGTACTGCCTGGGTGCAGACACCCCGATCCTGATGGCTGACGGTCGCACCAAACCGATCAGCGAATTGGAGCCGGGCGACCGGATCTACGGAACGGAACGACGCGGCGCCTACCGGCGCTACGTCGTCACCACGGTGCTCGACAAGTGGTCCACCGTGAAGCCTGCGTACCGAGTCGCACTTGCGGACGGCACCACGCTCGTCACCAGTGGGGACCACCGGTTCCTTTCGGATCGTGGCTGGAAGTACGTCACCGGGGCCATGCAGGGCGTTGGCCAACGCCCCTACCTGACCACCAACAACCGCCTGATCGGTACGGGCGGGTTCGCGACCGGGCCCAAGGAGTCACCCGACTACCGGCGGGGTTACCTCTGCGGCATGATCCGCGGGGACGCGCATCTGGGCACCTTCTCGTACGCCTATGGGGTCGTGCACCGGTTTCGTCTGGCGCTGATCGACGACGAGGCATTGAGTCGGAGTGAGCGATATCTTGCCCAGGAAGGCATCGAAACCACGCGCTTCTCCTTCTCTCCGGCGAGCGCCAGTCGCCGAGCCGTGTCTGCCATCCGCACCTCCAAAGGGCGGGACATTGAGAGGATCACCGAACTGATCCAATGGCCGGTCAGCCCCAGCGACGAGTGGCGACTCGGCTTCCTGGCCGGCATCTTCGACGCGGAGGGCAGTTGCAGCAAAGGCATCCTGCGCATCAGCAACAGCGACGACGCCATCCTCGACCAGACGACGGCAGCGCTACGGCACTTCGGGTTCGCCTGCGTACAAGAAGATCCCGGCCTACCTAACCGTGTGCGGACCGTCAGGGTGACCGGCGGCCTGGCAGCCCGGCTCCGGTTCTTTCACCTGACCGACCCGGCCATCACCCGCAAGCGGTCGATCGAGGGCGCCGCACTGAAGAATCAGAGCGCACTCAAGGTGGTGGGCATCCAATCGCTCGGGCTGGAGCTACCCCTGTGGGACATCACCACCGGCACCGGCGACTTCATCGCCAACGGAGTGGTGAGCCACAACTGCTTTGCCCGTAACACGCACACCTACCTCGATCTCGATGCCGGCGCGGATTTCGACCGGCAGGTGATCGTCAAGGTCAACGCGGGTGAGCTGGTGCGGCGGGAGTTGGCCGCGCCGCGCTGGCGCGGCGCGCACGTGGCGATGGGCACCAACGTGGACTGCTACCAGCGAGCCGAGGGGCGTTACCGGCTGATGCCGCAGATCATCGCGGCGCTGCGCGACTTCGCCAACCCGTTCTCGATCCTGACCAAGGGCACGCTGATCCTGCGGGACCTGCCGCTGCTGCGTCAGGCCGCCGAGGTGACCAGGGTCGGCATCTCCTACTCGGTGGGCTTCGTCGACGAGCAGCTCTGGCGTGGCGTCGAGCCGGGCACGCCGCATCCGAGCCGCCGCCTGGACGCGGTCCGCCGACTCGCCGACGCCGGGTTCGAGGTCGGGGTGCTGATGGCACCGATCCTGCCCGGTCTGAGCGACGGCGACGAGTCGATCGACGCCACCGTCTCGGCGATCGCGGCCGCCGGGGCGACAAGCGTGACTCCACTGGCGCTGCACCTGCGCCCCGGCGCGCGGGAGTGGTACGCGCAGTGGCTCGCTCGGGACCATCCGCACCTCGTGCCCCGTTACCGCGAGCTCTACCGGGCCGGTGCGTACGCGCCGCAGGCGTACCAGCGGGAGCTGACCGCGCGGGTGCGGATCGCCGCCCGCCGGCACGGCCTGCACCGGGGCGAGCTGGGTGACAACCGTCGACTGCCCGAGCCGCCCCCACCGCCGGCCGCCGAGCAGCTGACCCTGCTCTGAGCGAACGGCGGCGTTACAGTCGGCGGGTGCGTACCGCTCAGCAGATCCTCGCCGACTCCGCAGTCATCGCCGTCGTGGGCGCGTCGCGCGACCCGCGCAAGGCCGCGCACGGTGTGCCGTTGCAGATGCAGCAGTACGGCTGGCGGATCATCCCGGTCAACCCGACTGTCGACGAACTCTTCGGCGAGCGGGCGTACCCGACACTTGCCGACATCCCGCATCCGGTGGATCTGGTGGACGTGTTCCGGCCGGCGGCCGACGCCGTGCAGGTGGTCCGGGACGCGGCGGCGATCGGCGCCCCGGCCGTCTGGCTGCAACTGGGCATCGTCTCGGCCGAGGCGCGACGGATCGCCGAGGCGGCCGGGATGGATTATGTCGAGGACCGCTGCCTCATCGTCGAGCGCGCCGCCGCCGGCCTGACCCGACTGTCCTGACCACCGGTCCGCGGGAGGTGAAGGTCAGAGCTTGTACTCCTTGAGCAGGCCGCGAGAGATGATTGTCTTCTGGATCTCCGAGGTGCCCTCCCCGATGAGCAGGAACGGGGCCTCGCGCATCAGCCGCTCGATCTCGTACTCCTTGGAGTAGCCGTAGCCGCCGTGGATGCGGAACGCCTCCTGGACGACCTCGGCGCAGTACTCGGAGGCGAGCAGCTTGGCCATCCCCGCCTCGACATCGTTGCGCTGGCCGGCGTCCTTGAGGCGGGCGGCGTTGACCATGAGGGCGTGCGCGGCCTCGATCTTCGTGCCCATCTCGGCGAGCTTGAAGGCGATCGCCTGGTGCTTGGCGAGGGGCTGCCCGAAGGTCTTGCGCTGCTGGGCGTACGTGACGGCCAGCTCGAAGGCGCGGATGGAGATGCCGCAGGCGCGGGCGGCCACGTTGACGCGGCCCACCTCGATGCCGTCCATCATCTGGTAGAAGCCGCGGCCCACCCTGTCGGCGCCGCCGAGGATGGCCGAGTCGGGCACGGTCACCCCGTCGAGCACCATCTCGGTGGTCTCGACGCCCTTGTAGCCCATCTTTTCGATCTTGCCGGGGATGGTGAGGCCGGGCGCGGTCTCGCCGAAGCCCGGCTCCTTCTCCAGCAGGAAGGTGCTCATGTTGCCGTACACCGACTCGGCGCCGGTGTCGGTCTTGACCAGGGTGGCCACCACCGAGGAGTACGCCCCGTTGGTCAGCCACATCTTCTGCCCGTTGAGCACGTAGCTGTCGCCGTCACGGACGGCCCGGGACTTGATCGCCGAGACGTCGGAGCCGGTCTCCGGCTCGGACATGGAGAACGCTCCGCGCACCTCGCCGGTGGCCATCTTCGGCAGCAGCCGGGCCTTCTGCTCGGCGGAGCCGTGCTGGGAGATCAGGTACGCCACGATGAAGTGGGTGTTGACGATGCCGGAGATCGACATCCAGCCTCGGGACAGCTGCTCCACGACGAGGGCGTACGTGAGGAGCGACTCGCCGAGCCCGCCGTACTCCTCGTCGATGGTGAGGCCGAACAGCCCCATCTCGCGCATCCCGTCGAGGATGTCGGTGGGGTACTCGTCGGCGTGCTCCAGCCGCTGGGCGTGCGGGATGATCTCCTTGTCGGCGAACTCCCGGACGGTCTCCAGGATCGACAGCTGCACATCGGTCAGGCCGGGCGTCTGGGCGAGTCGGGCCATCTCAGCCTCCGGAGATCCGCGCACTACTCATGGGTAACTGAACGCTCGGTCAGTATCGGCCTCCCGGCCGCCACGGCCAAGGTGACCAGTCCCCACAACAGCTGTGAAAAGGTTCACCGCTGCGGGTAGCGTCCGGCAAGAAGGACTTTTCCGGCACCGGCAGGAGGAGGACAGCAGTGAGCCACCCGCCACCGTCGGGCCCCCCGGGTGACGAGCCGCCACCGTCACCCTACGAGCCACCCCGAGACCAGTCGCCGTACGCGCCACCGCCGGCCGGGCAGTCGCCGTACCCGCCGCCGCCGGACCAGTCGTCGTTCGGGCCGCCGGAACGCTCCCCGTACGGGCCCCCTGCGGACGAGCCGTCGCCGTACGAGCAGCAGAGGCCGCATCAGCCGGCGCACTGGGGGCAGCAGCCGCCGTACCCACCGCAGGGCCCCTACGGCCAGTACGGCCCGCCGCCGTCCGGTCCCGGCCGGGGCACCAACGTGCTGGCGATCCTGTCGCTGGTGTTCGCCTTCGTGTTTCCCCCGGCCGGCGCCGTCCTCGGCCACCTGGCCAAGCGACAGATCCGCACCAGCGGCGAGGACGGCGACCAGCTCGCCACCTGGGGGCTGATCCTCGGGTACGCCTTCACCGCGCTGACCCTGCTGGCCTGCTGCGGCTGGCTGGCGCTCGTCATTTTCAGCAACAACGGCGACAGCGGCGGCTACTGACCCGCCCGGCCGATCAGCGGAAGCGCGCCTCCCGGACGCTGTTGCCGCCGTCCACCACAAGCATCTGACCGGTGATGTACGAGGCGGCCGGCGAGCAGAGGAAACTGATGGCCGCCGCGACCTCGTCCGGAGTGCCCGGTCGACCGACAGGCGTGCCCAGACCCTGCTTGATCTCGGCCATCGTGGACGCCGCCGTGTAGATGGTGCCGGGCGCCACCGCGTTCACTGTCACCCCGTCGGCGATCATCTCCATGGCCAGCGCGCGGGTCAGCCCGACGACCCCGGCCTTGGCGGCGGCGTACGCGGCCTCGGTGGGCAGGGCGTTGACCGGCCCGGCGGTGGCCGCGAGGTTGACGATCCGCCCCCAGCCCCGCTCGGCCATGCCGCCGATGAACGCGCGACTGCACAGGAACGCGGTGGACAGGTTGCGGTCGATCTCGCCACGCCACTCGTCGTAGGTCAGCTGAGCGACGGGACGCAGCACCCCCTGGCTGGCCCGGCTCGCCAGACCGGCGTTGTTGACAAGCACCTCGACGTCGCCCAACTGCTCGGCGACCGCGTCGGCCAGCGCGCCGACCTCGGACTCGTCGGTCAGGTCCGCGACGAACCCGGTCACCCCCAGCTCACCCGCCCGCTCATGGATGCGCCGGGTGGTGCTGACGATTGCCACACGCGCCCCCAGGTCGGCGAGCCGCCGGGCGGTCGCGTACCCGATGCCGTCCGCGCTGCCGGCCCCGGTCACCAGGGCGACCCGACCGTCGAGCCGCATGGTCACCGGGTCGGTGAGTGCGACCGGCTCGTCGTCGGGGCCGGTCGCGCCGGCCGCTGTGGCCGCTCGACCGCGGCGGCCCACACCCGGGCGGCTCACGTCCCGTCGGGGTCGGCTGCCGGAACGGTCCGCGGCGCGCGCGTCTATTGCCATGCCAGGGATCCTGCCCGTTACGAACGGCCCGGGCAACGCGGCACCCGGGAGCGGGGGCATCGGGTTTGGCCACCCCTGGCTACTCTGACGGCGCACCCGAGCCGACGGAGAGTTCGCATGACCAATCCCCCACCCCCCGGCGGCTGGACCGACCCCACCTGGTCGGCTCAGCCGTCGAGCGCGCCGCCGGACCCGACCCTGGTGGCCGGCCATCCGGTACCGACCCAGCCCGGCCCCGGAAACCCGTACGCGCCGGCCGACCCGTACGCGGGTGGGCAGTTCCCGCCGGGGGCGTACGCGCCGCCCGGCTACCCGCCGCAGCTCGGTTACGGCTACCCGCCGCCGCCGAAGACCAACGGGCTCGCGATCGCGGCGCTCGTGCTGGCGCTGGCCGGCCTGACCACCTGCGGCATCACCGGGCCGATCGGGGCGATCCTCGGTCACGTGGCGCAGAAGCAGATCCGGGCCAGCGGCGAGGGCGGCGAGGGAATGGCGAAGGCCGGCATCATCGTCGGCTGGATCGTCACCGCGCTGATGGTGCTGGGGATCGCGTTCTACGTCGCCGCGTTCGTCTTCGCGGTCACGACAGGCAACGACAGCGGCAGCTGACCCGGCAGGCGGGTCCGCGTACCGCCGGCTGGTGTGCCGGGTCGACGGCCGGCGGCGGCCGTCCCGGCGTGGCCGGTCACTGGGCCGGCGGGGTGAACGACGAGGTACGGCTCATCCCGGCGGCGCGGCCCTTGGCGGCGATCACCAACGCCATCTTGCGGGACGCTTCATCGATCATTTCGTCGCCGAGCATCACCGCGCCGAGCTTGCCGCCGGCCTCCGAGGTGTAGTGCTCGTACGCGTCGAGGATCAGCTCGGCGTGGTCGTAGTCGGCCTGGGCCGGCTGGTAGACCTCGTTGGCGGCGTCGATCTGGCCCGGATGCAGCACCCACTTGCCGTCGAAGCCCAGCGCCGCCGAACGCTTCGCCACCTCGCGGAACGCGTCCACATCCCGGATCTGCAGGAACGGGCCGTCGATCGCCTGCTTGTCGTGCATCCGGGCCGCCATCAGGATCCGCATCAGGATGTAGTGGTACGGGTCGCCCGGGTAGTCCGGGATCAGGCCGCCGACCACCAGCGACCTCATGTTGATCGACGCCATGAAGTCGGCCGGGCCGAAGATGATGGTCTCCACCCGGGGCGAGGCGGCCGCGATCGCGTCCACGTTGACCAGACCGGCGGCGTTCTCGATCTGGGCCTCGACGCCGATCCGGCCGACCTCGAGACCCAGCGTCTTCTCGATCTGGGTGAGCGTCAGGTCCAGCCACTGCACCTGGGCGGCGGTCTGCACCTTCGGCAGCATGATGCAGTCGAGGTTCGCCCCGGCGCCCTCGACCACCTCGATGACGTCCCGGTAGGTCCACGGGGTCGTCAGGTCGTTGACCCGGACCACCCGGGTCTTGCCCGCCCAGTCACCGTCGTTGAGGGCGGCCACGATGTTCTTGCGCGCGTCCGGCTTGGCCAGCGGGGCGACGGCGTCCTCCAGATCGAGGAAGACCTGGTCGGCGGGGAGGCCCTGCGCCTTGCCGAGCATCTTGACGCTGGAACCCGGCACGGCGAGGCAGGACCGCCGGGGACGACCGACTGCGGCCATGGATGTGCTCCTTCCAGCGGCCGGCGGGCACGCCGACGCCACCTGACTCCGAGGAAAACTTAACGATCCCAAAGGGTGTGGTGACGTCACGGTAACCTCGCGCCATGACCGGGGTGAATGGACCTGTGGAAGATCTCACTGAGCGTCGACTCGTGGTGGTGACCGGGGCCAGCTCCGGCATCGGGCTGGCCGCCGCGGTGAACTTCGCGTGCCGTGGTGACCAGGTGGTGCTGGTCGGACGGGACCCGGCCCGCCTCCAGGCCGCGGCGGAACGGGTACGGGAGACCTCCGGCACACGTCCCGAGCTGTTCCGGGCCGACTTCGCGGTCCTCGACGACGTACGTCGGCTCGCCGAGCGGCTACGCGACGCGTACGACCGGATCGACGTGCTGGCCAACAACGCGGGGGCCATCGCGCTCCAACCGCTCACCACCGTCGACGGCTTCGAACTGTCGATCCAGGCCAACCACCTGGCCCCATTCCTGCTGACCAACCTGCTCGCCGACCGGGTGGGCCGGATCGTGGTGACCGCCTCGGGCGCGCACCGCTTCGGAGCACTCGACCCGGACGACCTCAACAAGCCGCTGCGCGGTTACCGCCCGATGGGCGCGTACGGCAGCAGCAAACAGGCGAACATCCTGTTCACCGCCGAGGCGGCCCGCCGCTGGCCGGGCATCCCCGCGTACAGCTTTCACCCGGGAGTGGTGCGGACGCGGTTCGCCAACGACAGCAGGCTTGTCGCCTTCGGCATGCGGGTGCTGCCGTTCCGCAGCCCGGAGAGAGCCGCCGAGACGCTGGTCTGGCTGGCCAACCAGGATCCGGCCCGGCTCATCGGCGGGGCGTACTACTACAACCGCCGGCCGCGTCGGCCGTACCGCAAGGCCGCCGACCCGCGGCTCGCGGCCCGGCTCTGGGAAGCCAGCGCCGCGGCCGTCGGCGTCGATGGATAGCGTGGCCGCCATGCTGACTCTTGTCGCCGTCGTCGACTATCCGGCCGGGGCCGAGGCCGCCGGGCAGCGCTACGAGGACACCGTGCTGGCCCTGCTGGGCCGCCACGGCGGCCGTCTGGAACGACGGCTGCGCGGCACCGACGGGCAAGCCGAGGTACACGTGATCACCTTCGACGACCGGACCGGCTACGAGTCGTTCCTCGTCGACCCGGAGCGAGTCACCCTGCGCGCCGCCCTCGGCGAGGCAGCCCCGAACACCCGGGTGATCGAGGTCCGAAAGGTCTGACCGCCGGCCGATCCGCCGACGCCGGGCGCGGGCAGTTGCGCAACGCACGAACGCGGCGCACGAACGCGACGCGCTGGGCGCGACGCACGGACGCGCCCCGCTGGGCGCGGACGCGGCGCGCTGGGCGCGGACGCGGCGCGCTGGGCGCGGTGGCCGCAGCGAGAGCGCTGGCGCCGGCGACGACCTGCGCGCCCGATAACGACCCTTTCGCGGCTCTGCCGGGCACTACAACCCCCTGGCCGCCAGCGGATTTCTCGCAATCTTGGACAGTTTCCGTTAGCTGGGCGGGCTCAACCGGTGGTTGCAACACCCTTCCGTTTTCTTCGTTGGGGTGGTTATGGCGTCGAGGTTGAGCCCGCTGGAGCGGGAACAGATCGGGTTGGGTCGGGCTGCGGGTGAGTCGTTGCGGTCGATCGCGGGCAGGTTGGAGCGGTCGGTGTCGACGATCTC